>NZ_JAGQDH010000044.1 GCF_018069895.1 Roseovarius autotrophicus
GGTCACCCGCGCGCGATGCGCGGCGATGCTGGTCCGGATTTCCTGCACACCCTCCAGCCGCTCAAGCGATGTGCGCACGATCCCCGCACAGTGATCGCTTCCCATGCCGGGGATTGTGAGCGTGGCGGTTGCGTGATCGGCCAGGGAAAGGGTATTTCGCGTCATCGCGTGCCCTCCTTCTCATCAAAGGCGTTCGCCGCCCGCCGCAGCGCGAGGCCGAGACAGAGAAACAGCGCCGCCCCGAAGCCCCAGACCCAAGCGTAGCCGATCATGCCGGACCAGGGGGCAAGTGCATAAGCCAGCGCCAGCGCCGCCCAGACGCCGGCGACGATGAAGATGAGGGTGATGTCGAATTTCATGTCCGTCTCCTTTTGTTCAGTGACCATGCCCGGCACCCACCGCCTCTACGGGAAGCGCGCGCATCAATTCGAAACCGGTCGCCGTGGCCCCGTACATGCCGATCACGATCACCAGCACACCGAGCGGCCCGACGAGCGCGGCGGCACCCGCTCGTGGTGGTGCGATCCCGTCCCATCGGGGCGACATGGCCACCGCCTTCGCTCGGCCGGGCAGAAGGGATGCCGCCACTGAAAGAGCGAAGACCACCAGCGCCAGCGCCATCACCAGCCCGCCCGCGGCCACCCCGCCCATCAGCGTGGCCCACAGCGCCGGCGCTTCGCCGCCGTAGCCCGCGTCGATCACCCGGCGCGGGACGCCCAAATAGCCGGCCGCGACACCTGCGCCGCCGAAGGCCAGAAGACCCAGCGTCGCCAGATGCGGCATGAAGCGGGCCACTCCCGGCAGCGCCAGGCCGCGCCCGGTCAGCGCCGGCAGGATCAGCGCCAGCGCCGCAAGGAAACTCAGCGACACTGTACCGACGGTGAAGAAGTGGAAATAACCCGGCACGAAGAACGTGTCCGACAGCAGCGGCGCAAGATCGGCCTGGATCAACACGAAGGCCAGAACCAGGCCGAAAGCCATGTTGACCACGGCAAACCCTGCCGCCGCCATCGCGGGTTCACGCCACGGAAGCGTACGGATCCAGCCAAACAGCCCCCGCCCGCCGCGGGCACGCGCATGCATCTCGAGCGAGGCGACGATGATCAGGAAGGCGGTCAGCGTCGGCACGCTGACAAAGAGCGACAGAAGCGAGCCCGCGATGCGCACCGCGCCCGGCAGGTCGGGTTCGAGGAACATGTGATAGAGCGAAGTCGGGGGCACGAAGACCAGGTAGGCGGCGAAGACGAGTTTGGAAAACCGCGCGCCGAAGACCGACTTCACGCCGACGACTTCCTGCATCAGCACGTACCAGACGACGACCGTGGCCATCAGCGGCAGGTAATGCATGTTGTGGAAGACGATGTGCCAGTTGGTTCCGTGGCTGGTCGGCATACCTCCCAGCCCCAGCGCCCAAAGGAGCCCCGGCAGAAAGACGTAGACCATGGCGAAGCCGCTGACCATCAGGAACCCTGCCCAGGCGAAGAGCGCGAAACCCACCGCCGAGAATTCGCACGCGCGCCTGACAGCGGCCAGGAGAGTGGCCACACCCGCTGCCGGTATCGCAATCAGCCCGAGGCCCAGAAGGATATAGCCCGCATTGAACGCCGCCAACCGACCGGGTTCATTCGCAGCCAGCTGGGGATTTCCGTCATAAAGGAGGAGCGTGCCGCCGGAGGACGCACCAAGCGAGAACGCCATGCCGGTAAGGATCAACAGGAAACCGGCCCAGCCGAGCGCGCGCCACGCCAGTCCGTGCCCACCTTCGCCCGCCGCCAGCGCCAGCAGGATCGCGGCCTGCACAAGAAAGAGCCAGTAGAAGAAGATACCGACACCATGCAGCGTCAGGAGCCGGTATCCCGCTTCTGGCAGCAGGTCGATCCAGCCCGCCCGCGCCAGCGCCACGCCGACGCCCCCGGTGATGCCGCCCAGAAGCACCAGCAGCGCCACGCCGGACATCGCCAGCAACAGCCGGCGGTCGACGGGTGACAGGGTGGCCAGTCGGTCGCGTAGAGGCCCGCTCATGCCGCACCCCCTTCCGTCACGCTCAGTCGCGCCTGCATGGCATCATGCGCCGCACCGCAATAAAACGTGCAGTAGATCAAATATTCACCCGGGCGGCGGAAGGTCATCCCGGTTTCCACCAGTTGCCCCGGCCGCAGGCGGATCATCCGCCCGCCCCGGCCGAACTGGAACGAGGCACCATGTGCCACATCGGTCGCCATCATCCTGAAGCGGTAGGGCTGGTTCGCCGCCAGCCGCAGGTGCCCTGGCTCAAAGAAGAATTGCCCGGCCTGAAGCCAGACGTCGATCGGCCCGACCATATCATTGCGATGCGCGTCTTCGGCGGATTGGGGCGCGTGCTCTGCCGCGCCGTGGCCGCCATGACCAGCAGCCATCTGCGGCGCATGGCCCCCGTGCGCGTCCTGAGGCGCGTCCTTGGCCATTGCCTCATGCCCTGTTCCATAAGGACCAGGCCGCACGCTTCCATCGGCCTCGCCAAAACGGGCAACAAAGTCCCGCACCCGCCGCTCGAATGCCTCTGCGGTCAGCGTTTCCGCCTTTGCGGCTGACATGGCAGCGTGGTCGGCCGGGGGTGTCGCGGGCGCAGAATGCGCCGCGCCGAAAAGCGCCAGTGGAGCGGGCGCCGCACCATAGCCGACCCAGAGGCCATAGAGCGCCGTGCCGCCGAACCCGGCAGCGGCAATGAACCCGCGCCTTGTGGTGAAATGGGGTTGGTCTGTCATCAAGAGAATCCTTCACTAGAAGGTTCCGTGTGCCGCGGCAGAGTGTGTTTCTGATCTTGGGAAGTGCTGCCTGCGTCACCGGAACGGCTTTACCGGACCACACGGGAACTCACTAAAGAGCAGTGAACCGGGTGTGGTGCCTTGCTCACGGAGCAGGCTGAGGTGCCGTGGAAGCCCGCTCTGCCCGCACGTGCAGCAGCAGCGCGGCTCAATGAGACCGCGCCCCTGCCAGACGGATCAGGACGCTTTTGGAGGGCGCCCGGACGGCCCGGAGGCAAGGCCGGAGGGAAGGATGATCAGTCGCAGTCCGAAACAGGTTTCGGGAGAAAATTTAGGCGCAGACATACCTGCATTTCCGGTCGCACAGGCAACGCAATGCCCGACGCCCAAACAGGAGCCAGTGATGTGCCCGGGATCCGCCTCATCGCAGCATCCGTGGCCATCGGGCGCGATATCGGAGATCGCGGCGGCCATGCTGTGCTCGGAATGATCCTGGATCGGATGTGCCCCGGCCATCAGGATACCCGCGAGACCGAGGGCCAGCAGGACCAACGGCGCCATGAACCAGCGCAGCAAGCACCAGCCCTTTGCCCCTGTCTTCCCGTTGTTCCGAACTGCTGTCATCCTGTCCCGCCTGAAACATGAGCCATCAGTAATCCGCTACAGCTTCGTCCCGCATTGATGCAGATCAAGCGTGCCGACTTCGCTGCTGCGATACAGATAGGCTTTCCGGTTGCCGGAAGGTCAAGGGCTGCCGGAACCGGGCGTGGTGACGCAATCGTTGGCCCGCGATGCTCACGTCTTTGTTGGGATCGGCTAAGACTTTCCGGCTGGACGGCGCAAAGGTGTGCGCTTATTCTGATAGTATGAATGGTTCTTGCGTCTGCCGCTTCTGGAGGTCACTGGCCGCGATGTTTCTCGTCGCGATCTTGACGCTTGCGCCAGCACTGCAGGGCCACGCGGCAGCAACACATCCGGGTTTCGCCGTTCAGCAGCAACACGAATACGCTGACGCGCAGCGCGCGGATTGCTGCGTGAACAGCGAGGGCACGGGTCACGTTCTGGACGCAGAGTGCAGCACTTGTGTATTGCCTTGCATGTCAGCGCTGCATGCTCTGATCCCGGACCCGAGCATGTCGCCTTTCTTCATGTCTGCGTCTCTTCACCTCCTCGTTGGACAAGTCATGGGCGGTCTTGCGGCCGCTCCTTATCTCAGACCTCCCAAAACCCGCTCCTGAAAAATCGTACTCCGGCCGAAACGCCGGGAAAGCCGATCGCTGACAATCCTGTCGGCAAACAGGAGCATATCTTATGAATTTTCGCTACACCCGTCGCCGATTCATGGCGACAACCGCCGCTTCGGTGGCAGCACTGTCCCTGCCAACCGGATCGCTTGCGCAGGCCAACAGCCAAGTGCAAACCCTTCGCGCCACGCGCCGCACGCTGGACATAAACGGTCGCGCGGCAACGGCATACGGATTGGAAAATGCGCTTGGGGCGCAAGGGCTGATCCTGGAGCCAGGCGAGCGGTTCAACGTCCGCCTTGAGAATGCGCTTGACGTCGAGACCATCATTCACTGGCACGGGCAGATCCCGCCCAACGCGCAGGACGGGGTTCCGAATGCGCCGCTGCCTGCCTTGCGATCGGGCGAGGCGCGGGAGTTTGATTTCGCGCCGGTGGCCGGCACGCACTGGATGCACAGCCACTTTCCCGTGCAGGAAATGCAGCTTCTCGCCGCGCCGCTCATTGTTCGCTCCGCCGAGGATCAAGCGGCAGACCGGCAGGAGGTGGTGCTGATCCTTCAGGACTTTTCGTTCACCTCCCCCGACGAGCTGATGTCCAACATGGATCATGGCGGCGGCCATGGCACAATGGATCACAGCGCGATGGGCCATGGCTCGGGTGACGGCATGATGAGCAAGATCATGGGCAAGATCATGGGCGGCGATCACGCGGCGATGTCCGGCACGGGCGAGATGCCGGGTATGCAGGGCATGGAGATGGATCTCAACGACATCGACTTTGATGCCTACCTTGCCAACGACCGGACCCTGGCCGACCCCGAAGTTGTCAAGGTCGAGAAGGGGGGGCGCGTCAGGCTTCGCATCATCAACGCCGCGGCGGCGACGGTGTTCTGGATCGACACGGGCAGCATCGAGGGCCGGCTTGTGGCGGTGGATGGCCATGCCGTCGAACCGCGCGCCGGCAGGCGTTTCGGCTTTGCCATGGGGCAGCGGCTGGACATCGAGCTTGATCTGCCCAGCGCGGAAGGTGCCTGGCCGATCCTGGCGCTGCGCGAGGGCGCACGGGAGCGCACGGGGCTTATCCTTGCCACGCCGTCCGGTCAGATTTCCAGAATTGGCGATCTCGGCGACGAGGCGACGCCCGCCTTTGACTACGACCTTGCGCAGGAATCGAGCCTGCGCGCGACAGAGGCGCTCTCGCTACGCGAGGCCACAGGCGGTGGGATGCTCATGCTGGGCGGCACCATGTCGCCCTATCGCTGGACAATCAACGACCGCACCTGGGGTGATCACGTCCCGATTCAGGTCCGGTCCGGCGAGCGTGTCGAACTGATGTTCCACAACATGTCGATGATGGCCCATCCGATGCACCTGCATGGCCATGTGTTTCAGGTGGTCGGCATCGGCGGTCAGGGTATCGGCGCGCCCCGGCGCATCAACGGTGCCACGCGCGACACGGTGCATGTTCCGCCGATGTCGATGGTCACGGTCGCCTTTGATGCGGGAGAGGCGGCGCGCTGGATGCTGCACTGCCACCACATGCCGCATCTGATGACCGGCATGATGACCGAACTGGACGTTACGGCCTGAGGCCGGTCGCAGCGGCAACCATGCCGCTGCGGTTTTCCCCATCCCCGAAAGCTTCAATACGACATCGAAGCGTCAAGAGGGGCAAGAAAGGAGTTTTGCATGAGACGATCTGCCCTGCGCTTCGTTCTCGCCGTCTTCTTCGCCGTGACGAGCGTTATCGTCTGGAACCTCTGGAGCAGTGGCGGCGAAGCCTCGCTTTCGGTTGCGGGTTTGCCCGATTTGCCGGCCGGCCTTGTCCCGGCCCCGATGGCCGAAGTCGCCGTTCCGGCCAGCCTTTCCGAAACGGAGACCTTGGGCGAACGCGCCTTTGCGACCCTATGCGCGGCGTGCCATGGAACGAATGCCGCAGGTCGGGACGGTATCGCCCCCCGCTGGTGCACCGTATCTATTTCCCCGGCCATCACTCCGACGAAGCTTTCCACATGGCCGTCCAGAACGGCGTTCGCGCGCATCACTGGCGTTTTGGCAACATGCCCCGGATCGAAGGCGTCACGCGCGCCGAAGTGACCACCATCATTGCCTATGTCCGCGCGCTTCAACGCGCGAACGGAATCGACTGACACGGAAAACAAACCCTGATCGAGCAACCAACTGCAACACCATGAAGGAGAAATAGAATGAGGAACATCATGTTCAACCGGCGTCATATGCTGACACTGGCGGGAGGCGGCCTTGTTTCGATGAGCACCAGTGCCTCTCTCGCCCAAGACCTTGTCGGCGACATCGAATCCGACACCAGCCCACATGTCCGCCGCAACACCATGGCCTTCAGGACCGTGCAGTGGCGGGATCATTTCGACAGCCTGCGGCGGGGCGCGATCATCTGCGACAGCGCATCGCGCGCCGTCCATTTCTGGTCCGAGGACGAAAGCACGTATCTGGTTTACCCCTGCTCCGTGCCGATGACCGAGGAGTTCACGCGCCGCGGACGCACCGAAATCGTGCTGAAGCGTCCGAACCCGACCTGGATCCCCACCCCGAACATGCGCGAACGCGACCCGACGCTACCCGCAGTCGTGCGCCCTGGGTCGGAAAACCCGCTCGGAACCCGCGCGCTGAACCTTTCCTGGCAATACTACCGGATCCACGGCATCGACGATGAACGCAAGATCGGACGCCAGGCATCGAACGGTTGCTTTGGTCTGTTCAATCACCATGTCGAGCAACTTTACGATCTGGTCCGCATCGGAACCCAGGTTGTGGCGCTGTAGGTCCATGCGCGTTCTTCTTGCGGGGATCATCGCAATCCCGTTCATTGTCGTCGTGGCGACCATTGGGACATTCCTGATCTTCGGTCTTTCAGGCAATCGCGAGCAAACCGAATCCCCGAGTGCTGCCGAGATAACGGTTGCGAGGGATATCGCCGGCGGTCGCCTTATGGTCGCAGTGGAGGATGGGCAGGCACGCGCCTTCGAAATCACCTCGAGGTTCGAAAGCGATGACGGACGCAATGACGCGACATTCGTTCAACCGACTGTCTCGATGACCATGATCGGTCACGACATGGGGCGCACGCCGGTGCAAATGTTCCGCCAATCCGACGGCACGTGGAGGGGAACGGGCACCTTTCCCATGGGCGGGCGATGGCGCTTCCAGATCATCTTCGACGGCGACGTCGTCGAACTGGAGCATGCCGCACGATGAGGGCCTGCCATGTCAGATGAGCGCTCGATCTGGTCCTGGCCGCAAGAGCTGCATCCATTCCTCCGGGGCTGGATGGCGGCCATGCTCGCATTCATCGCGCTGGGCACGGCGTCCGCAGTCTGGATCAACCCCTTCTTTGTCCGGATGACGCCCGTCGGTGCATGGGAGCTTCCTGCCCTCGCGCTTCTTGCCGTACTGACCGGTGTCTTCGTCGCACTGCCAAACGCCTGCGGGTTCCGGCGCGCCACGGCAGGGGGCACGGCGGGCTTTCTCGGCATTGCCTGCCCGACCTGCAACAAGTTCCTCATGCTGATTTTTGGCGGCGAGGCCTTGATGCTCTGGTTCGATCCGATGCGGCCTTACATCACTGTCGGCGGAATCGCGGTGCTTGCTTTCGCCATATGGCGGAGATGGCGCTCATTTCACACTCAAGAAACACACATCCTGAACGAGGACACCGGATGAGCACAGCCGAAGACGCACCCATGACACCATCCCGATCGAACCGACCGCGAACGCTCAACCGGCACGTCGTCGTTGTCATCGCGACCGCAGCACTCGTTTATGGCTTCTCGCTCGTGCATGGTCAATGGAGCCCGATGCATCGCTGGAACCGCGCATTCGGCGATGCGGCCGTTCTGCTGCTTGCCGTGACGATGACAGTCGGTACCGCGCCGCGTCTTTTTCGTGCGAGTGCGAAATGGCTTGCATGGCGCAGGGAGCTGGGAATCTACTCCGTAGTTCTGGCCACGGTGCACACGGTGATCATCCTCGACGGCTGGGTCGAATGGGACTTCTTCCGCCTGTTCGGCATGGAACTCCATCCGATCGATCTGCAGTACGTCATGCTGCAGCACGGCTTCGGGCTCGCCAACGCAATCGGCATCCTCGCGCTTGGTATCGGTTTCATCCTGCTACTCACGTCCAGCGACCGCGCAGTGGGCTTCCTTGGCGCAACGTCCTGGAAGACCGTCCAGATGACGGCACTGGTCTTTTGGGCCCTGGTCGTCGCGCATACGGCCTATTTTCTCTACGCGCACTTCCTGAGCTTTCATCGGGCGACACCTGATCCGAATTCATTGCAGTTCTGGTTTGCAGGTCTGGTCCTTTTGGTCTTTTTCTTTCGTTGTATCGCCTTCGCGCAGACAGTGCGTGCGAAGGCGTCGCACCGCAGGGCAAAAGACAAGGGCTAGAGCATTTGCCCACGACGTGAATCGATTGCGGCATTTCGGCCCGGCGATGGTTTGATAGAGGTGGTTCAGCGCGGCAGAGGTGAAGACCCTGAGTCAGTGGATCACTACCAAGGCCTGATGACCGCGAGTGCGCGCGGGCGCCCGCCAATGCGGGCGAATGTACACGAATGCTGTTTTTCTGTGTCGGTGTTGATGTGGCGTTGATGTAGAACGCGCAAATGACCTGTGGTATCGGGATACCATCGACCAAGTGTTTATAATGATTTGGTTGCGGGAGGGCGCAGCCGTCGTAACCTACCTGATCTGCGATGCGCAGTGTGATTAGGCTCAGACTGCGGGGCCGTGCAATATCCAATCGGTGGCGGCCTCATACTCCCGTCCGAGGTTCAATACCGCTGCGTCCTGACCGCGATGGCCGATCAGTTGCAGCCCCATGGGCGTGCCGGAGGGGCCGAAACCGGCGGGGACACTCAGTGCCGGAAGCCCGGTCAGAGAGGCGGGCACGACGACCTCCATCCAGCGGTGGTAGGTGTCCATTGTCGTGCCTGCAATCTCCTTGGGCCAGTGCCAATCGGCGTCGAAGGCAAAGAGCTGTGCAGATGGAAGGGCGAGGATATCCACCTCCATGCTGGCGGTATAGCGGAACCAGTCCGAACGGATGGCGCTTGCCTTTTGAATATAGGCACCCGATACGGCAAGGCCCTGCTCGATCTCCCATCGCAACTCCGGCTTGACCATCTCGGGCGATTGCCCGA
>NZ_JAGQDH010000045.1 GCF_018069895.1 Roseovarius autotrophicus
CCATCAGATCGTCATCGGACATGGCACCGGATCGTTGCCGACTGATCCGGTCCAGCAGCGCGATGAAAGCCGGTGCCATCACGTCGCTTTGCACGGTGGCAGCGGCCATGGCGTCCTTCGGGAAAATGTCATTCCGCGCGAGGTCACGCATAATCACGTCTGGGGTCATGGATTCTCTCTTCCGGTTCAATGGGAATGAAAGACCCTTTTTGCGAAAGCAGGTCAACTCACATGCCGACAATCTTTGACCTTCGCGCGCGCCGTGACGCCCTCTCGGCGCAGCGGTCCTCTGGCGTGGCGCGCGTCAGCTATGATGGCAAGACGGTGGACTATCGCTCTGTGGCCGAGATCGACCGTGCGCTCGAGGCGCTGGACCGCGAGATCGCCGCAGTTGAGGGGCGGCGCATGGTGCGTCATATCCGTGTGACGACGACCAAAGGGTTGTAAGCATGGGGCTGTTTGACAGGTTTCGCCGCCCGGAAACTGGCGGCCCCGCGTCCTCTGGGCTTACGCGGCTCCCCCGGAGCCACGGTCCCTCCGGACTGCGCGCCCGTCTGGAAGGCGCAATGTCCCGTCGCCGCCTTCGCGGCTGGAACCCGCCGTTGGAAAACATCAACGTGCTGGTGGCCTCGGGCGGTCCGCGCCTTCTGGCCCGTGCCCGCGAACTGGTGGTCACCAATGGCTATGCGGCGAATGCCTGCGAGGCTTTTGCCTCCAATCTCGTCGGCGACGGGATCAAGCCTTCCTCGCTGATCGAGGACGCGGCTCTGCGTGACCGGGTACAAAAGCTGTGGCTCGGCTGGACGGACGAGGCAGATGCCGACGGGCTGACCGATTTCTACGGCCTGCAGGCCATGGTCGCGCGCGAGATGTTTGTCGCGGGCGAGTGTTTTGTGCGGCTGCGGCCACGGCGGGCTGAAGATGGCTTGCTGGTGCCGCTGCAGATGCAGCTTCTGCAGTCGGAAATGCTGCCCTTCGAGAAGACGGAAACTGCAGCCAACGACAACCCGATCCGCTGCGGGATTGAATTTGACCTGATCGGCCGGCGCGTCGCCTATCATTTCCGCCGCAGCCACCCCGGCGACAGCACCGACCAGCGGGTTGCTGTGCCGCAGACGGTGCGCGTGCCTGCCGAGGATGTGCTGCATATCTATCGACCCATTGATGCGGGCCAGATCAGGGGCCTGCCACATGTGGCGCCGGCCATGGTGCGGCTGTTTCTGCTGGACCAGTATGACGACGCGGAACTCGACCGGAAGAAGACGGCGGCGATGTTTGCAGGCTTCATCACCAAGACCGCGCCGGAAGACCCGATGATGGGCGAAGGTGCGGCTGATCTTGATGGCGCAGCGATGGCCAGCCTTGAGCCTGGCACGATGCAGGTGCTGCTGCCGGGGGAGGATGTGAAGTTCTCCAGCCCCGCCGATGTCGGCGGCGGCTATGAGGCGTTTCAGTACCGCACGCTGCTGGCAGTTTCCGCATCATTGGGGCTGCCGTATCACCTTGTTACTGGCGATGTGCGGCAGGCGAATTATTCCAGCCTTCGCGCCGAACTGGTCGAGTTCCGCCGCCGCGTGCAGCAATTGCAGCACGGGGTGATCGCGCATCAGCTCTGCCGCCCCGTCTGGGCGCGCTGGCTGGAGACGGCGCAACTGGCGGGCCGGCTGGACCTGCCCGACCCGGCGGCCGCGCGCGCCGTGCAATGGATCCCGCCCCGCTGGGACTGGGTCGATCCGCTGAAGGATATCCAGGCGCAGATCCTCGCGATGGAAGCGGGCATCACCTCACGGCGCAAGGTGGTCGAGGCGACCGGCTACGACGTCGAGGAGGTCGACCGCGAGAATGCGGCCGATGCTGCGCGGACAAGGCAGCTGGGGCTCAGTTACAGAACCAGCCCCGGAGAGACACAAGGCGCGCGGGCAACACCTGCAGGGCGGCCCGATCCGGGTGATGGGGCCGAGGGCGACAATGGCGACGACGCGGTAGCGACCGATCGCGCCACCAATCAGGAGTGACATCATGAAGAGCTGGTACACGATCCGCGCCCGGGCCTCGGGGGCGGAAGTGCTGATCTATGACGAGATCGGTGCCTATGGCGTCAGCGCGAAGGGGTTTCTGGCCGAGCTGGGCGCGCTGCCAGACGGGGTACCGATCGATCTGCGCCTGAACAGCCCGGGCGGCTCGGTCTTCGATGCCGTGGCGATCCACAACGCGCTGAGCCGTCATAGCGGTTCGGTCACCGTCTGGATCGACGGCATCGCCGCCTCGGCGGCAAGCTACATCGCGATGGCGGGTGACGAGATCGTCATGCCCGAAAACGCCTTCCTGATGATCCATGACCCGTCTGGCATCGTCATGGGCAATGCTGCCGATATGCGCGACATGGCTGGGACGCTGGACAAGATCGCGGCCAGCATGACGCGCGGCTATGCGGCAAAATCTGGCAAGCCGGAAGCGCAGATTGCGGCCTTGATGGCGTCTGAGACCTGGTTCGACGCGACAGATGCAGTGGATCTGGGGCTGGCCACACGTATGGCAGAGCCGGTGCGGATTGCGGCGAGCTTTGATATCGCGCGGTTTCGGAACGCGCCGCCTGCGCTGGTCGCGGACGTCGCGGAAACCGTTGCCACCTCCAACGGTTTTGAACTCGATCCGGATCATATGACGGAGGCAACCCTTCCGGCGGCGTCTGACAGTGATGTTGGGAAAGACAACATCACTCCAGGCGACACCACAACGTCAGCAGAGGACCCATCGGCGCCGCGTGAGCAAAGCGAGGGTGTTGCAGACGGGAACACCCAACCGAGCGGGGCGGAAAGCTGCGTTGCAATCGCCAACGCAGCACCCGATGCCAGCGCCATCCGCACCGAAGCCATCGCGCACGCCCGCGCCGTGATCGACCTTTGCCGTCTGGCGGGCCAGCCGCAGATGGCAGGGCGGTTTTTGGAAGAGGAGGCCAGCCTCGACGCGGTGCGTGCCAGCCTGCTGGATTTGAGGTCCGAGGCCGCGCCGCAGATCAACCCGCATCATCCACAACCCGGGCGCAGTTCCACCATACGCCCTTGGGGCGATGTCATCGCCCGCACATTCAAACTGAAAGGCTGACATCATGACCACGCTCACTGAAGGCCAACACGCGGGCGGCTTCCTGATCTGGGAAGTGCTGCGCGATTACACCCGCGAAACCGTCACGATCGCGTCCGGCGCAGGCAAGCTCGCGCCCGGAACGGTGCTGGGCAAGATCACCACGGGCGGCAAATACACCGCTCTCGCACCCGGTGCCACGAATGGCAGCCAGAATGCTGCTGGCATCCTCTGGGCCGCTGTCGATGCCACCGATGCCGATGTCCTCGGTGTTGCGGTTGTCCGGGGCCCTACCATCGTGAATCGTCACGAGATCAGTTTCCCCGAGGGTGCCACCGAGGCCCAGATCACCACCGCCACCACGGCGCTTGCCGCGCTCGGCATCATTCTGCGCTGAGCCAAGGCGCAACTTCCCCATCAATTACAGATCAGAAGGAGGCACGCCGTGGTCACCATGGATATCTTTGAAGGCGACGCCTTCTCCATCATCGAGCTGACCCGCGCGCTCGAAAACATCCCCTTCAAGCCCGCGATCCTGTCGGGGGCGAGCCTGTTCGGCAGCCGCGGCGTGCGCACGCGCACCGTGATGATCGAGAGCCGCGATGGCACCTTGTCGCTGATCCCGTTCTCGGAGCGCGGCTCGGCCTACGAGTCCCAGATCCCCGAACGCCGCGAGATGCGCGCCTTCGTCTGCCGGCAGTTCAAGAAGCAGGACGTGCTCTGGGCCTCGGAAATCCAGGCGATCCGCGACTTCGGCTCGGAAACCGCCGTGAGCCAAGTGCAGACCGAGGTCGCGCGCAAGATGGGTCGTCTGCGCAATGATGCTGAGGCCACGTTTGAGTTCCACCTTTTCAACGGCATTCAGGGCGTTGTGAAGGACCCGCGCGACGGGGCCACGGTGATCAACTACTACACCGAGTTCAACATCACACCTGCGGCCGAGGTCGACTTCGATCTCGACAATGCCACCCCCGGATCGGGGGCGCTGCGCAAGCGGGCCCAAGCGCTGATCGAGAGCGTCGAGGACAGCCTCGGCGGGCTCGCTGCCGGTCAGGTGCAGTTGCGCGCCGAATGCGGCTCGGCCTTCTTTGCTGATCTGGTGGCCCACAAGGAGGTGCGCGAGACCTATCTCAACACTGCCGCTGCGGCCGATCTGCGGGGCAGGGTGGGCGAGGAGGTCAGCTTCGGCGGTATCACCTTCCGTCGCTACCGCGGGGGATTGGGCTTCGGCGTGCCGACCGACAAGGCGTATTTCTACCCTGAAGGCGTCGAGGGGCTGTTCGAGATCTACTACGCGCCTGCCGACACCTTTGAGACGGTCAATACTGTCGGCCTGCCGCTCTATGCGCGCATGATCCCCGATCGTGACCGCGACGAATGGGTGCGGCTGGAGATCGAGAGCAACCCACTGCCGATCTGCACCCGGCCGCAGGTGTTGCGCAGCGCGCGGCGAACCTGATGAGCGCCGTCGCCATGGCGCTGGATGCGCTGTTCACCGATGGCAATATCGGGGTTGATGCGGTCTACACTGCCGATGGCGGCGCACCGGTTCTGGTCCGCGCGGTTCTTCGCCGCGCGGATGAGATCACGGGTTTTGGCGACGCCCGGCTCTGGTCCGAGACCACGCGCATCGACCTGCGCGTGGCCGAAGTGCCCGCCCCGCGCCCCGGCGACCGGGTTGAGATCGCGGGCGAGGGGTTCCTTATTCAAGGGGAGCCGGTGCGCGACCGCGAGCGGCTGGTCTGGACCGTCGATCTGCGCCCGGTGTGATCATCATGAAGCTGCAACTCGATATCACACCCGATCTGGTGGCCATGATGGCCGCCGAGATCAAGGCAGGCGAAAAGGCTGTCAGCAAGGCCGTGAACGAGGCTGGCAACAGCGTGAAATCCGCCTGGCGCGCGCAGATCAGCGGCGCAGGGCTGGGCCAGCGCCTCGCCAACACCATCCGCTCCGAGCAGTTCCCGAAAGGTCGACCCAGCCTCAGCGCGGCGGCGGTGGTCTGGTCCAAGGCACCGGTGATCATCGGCGCGCATGACACCGGGCCGTTGATCAAGTCGAGTAATGGGTTCTGGCTGGCGATCCCCACACCGGCCGCCGGCAAATCCTCGCGCGGTGGGCGGATCACCCCCGACGAATGGGAACGCCGGTCGGGGCTGCGCCTGCGTTTTGTCTATCGGCGAACGGGCCCCAGCCTGCTGGTGGCGGAGGGGCGGCTCAATGCGCGCGGGCGCGCTGTCGCATCGCGGTCCAGAACGGGGCGCGGCGTGACCACCGTGCCGATCTTTCTGCTGGTGCCGCAGGTCAAGCTGCGCAAGCGGCTGGATCTCGCCCGCGATGCAGAGCGGGCGCATGACAGCGTGCCGGGCCTGATAGTGGCGAACTGGTTGGAGGATCGGTTCTGAATTTGGATCGAACTTCAGCCAAGAGATGCTCGTACATCCGCCATTGGAATGAAAACGCGGTGCGGGTTGTCGGGATCTTCAAGGGGCTGGAAGCCGAGTTCGGCATAGAATTTCCAGCGACGCTCGAAATGGTCGTCTTGGAGTACGTCGAGTGTGATGGCTGCGGCCCCCATCTGGTCAGCAATCTCAAGGCAGCGTTTCATTGCATCGATCACAAGCGCGGTTCCAAGGCCCATGCCTTGTGAGTTTTCGTGCACGGCTACGGCGCGGATGTAGATGACCGGAATGTCGGGTATGCCAGCGCGCTGCCACTTTTTTGGACCAAGGTTGGCCCGAACGGCCATTGCACCGAGTGTATAGAAGCCGAGCACGGCGGGATCGTCGCCAGCCGTTGCGATCCATGCTGTGACCATTCCGGCCTTGATTTGATCCGAAAGCGAGGATTTCAGAAAGTTATCAATGGGCGCAAATCCGCAAGAAAAGGCGCTGCGATCATGCAGCGTCTTGTCGAATTTTGCGATTGTGAGGGCGGGCGTGTCCGCCGTGGTCTCAGCCGGCATCCTTCAGGAGGCCCTTCGACGCGTCCGCAGCGCGTGCCAAACCGGGAATGACCTTTCCCGGTGCCTCAACAGCGGCCTTGAAAGCTTCAAATGCGTCAATGGGCAGAATGGAGAGAGAAATGCGCTGTTCAACTTCCTGCGCACGCAGAAGAGCTGCCTGACGAATAAAGTCAGCTTCCTGCAAGCCAGTGGCAGCAGCTGCAGCCTTTATGCGCTCTTCATCAGCACGATGCATGCGCACCTCTTTGCGCGCCTCCATCTTGCCCGGCGTAAGTGCGGTGGTTTTGATCGCAAACATAATCGATCTCCTTCGCCGATATATGTACGGTATAACGCCGTACATGTCAATGATCCTCATGAGGATGATCAGGGTCGGCCGTATCGGAAAGATCATGATCACCATGATGATGATCGCCTCAACCATCCAACGGTAAGCGGTCGCTGGCCCTCACCTTTTGTTCGATTGTCTGACCTGCGATGCCGTGTCCGATGGAGATCGGTGCAGGAGTTTCGCGATGGCGACTACGGTGGAGTTTCTCAGGGGCTACGGGGTGGACATACGGACCAATGGTCAGCGACGCTGGCCAGATGAGGTCAAGGCTCGGATCGTGGCTGAGAGTTTGAA
>NZ_JAGQDH010000046.1 GCF_018069895.1 Roseovarius autotrophicus
TCACCCCCTCCGGGATTCCCGTGAAGTCGAACGCCGTGCCAGAGGTGGTCGCGACAACAGGCGAGTATTCCCAGCCGCCGCCGCCAACCTGAGCAAGCTGCGCAGGGCTGATCATCGCGGGCGTGGTCAAAGCGCCGTCCGTCCAGTCGGTGTCGAGGAGGGTCTGGGCGTCGAGCGTCACGTTGCCGGTCAGTGCCCCGCCGCCGAGAAGCCCGGTCCCGGCGATAACCTGCGTCTGCCGCCACGCCGCAGCACTGTCGGCCCGAACCTGCTCGGGCGTCCGATAGACGAACCCATCTCCCGCGCTGTTGACCCGCAGGTAGTTGTTAATCACGGCGGGCGCTGGTGGAACGGCGGAGAAAGGTGCAAGGTCCGCCAGCAGGGCTTCCGCTGCGAGGGCAGAGGCGGCAGAGGCGTCTGCGGCTGTCTCCGCGCGGGTGGCGTCCTGCGCGACATCCGCAATTATGACGTCGACGCCGTCCAAGGCCTGCTGCACGGCCCCGTCAACGGCTTGGATAGCCCCGTCGCGGGCGTCGATCGTCTCGGCACGCAACAGCGCGAGGTCCGAGAGCACGACGGCGGGCGGACCGAGCTCCAGTGCCTGCGACAGCAGCGCGGTGCCCGCGTCGACCATATCCTGTGTGATCGTGATCCTGCCGCCGAACTTGCGATCCAGCCCGAGAATGACGAGGTCGTATTCGCCCACCGGCAGCGCCACGCCCTGGACGAACGGGACATCGGGTGCCGCGATCCCGAGCCGCCCCTCGTCGTCGGTTGCGGCGGAAACCGCCGTGAGGACGAGCCCGCCGTCGCTGACCGCGATGACGGCGCGAATAACCGGGTTGATCAGCACCGCGCGCCCGATCACCGGCGTGCCGTCGGTCTCGCGCAGGATGCCTGTGAGTGTCGTGGTCAGCAGCATGTCGCGGCTCCTTTATCCGAGGTCATCATAGCGGGGTGCGCGCGGCGCGATCAGGTGAAGGCGCGCACATGTCACTTTCCGTCGTCGGCGGGCGGCGGGGTGTGGTCGATGAACGCCTCCGGGCCTGGCCCGAAGACATCGAGACCCGCCACCCAGACCAGATTTGGCCACGAGGCCGAACTGCGGAACCATTCCGCATTGGCGACCACCGTCTCGCCGGTGAAGCCTCCCGAAGCGCGTTGCCGCCACCGGACACGCCAGCCGAAGGGCGGCGGCGGCGCGGGAACGGTCCAGACGTGCCGGTTGCCGTTGGGGGAAACGAGCCCGGTGACGGCCACAGGGGCCGGCACCGTCAGATCGATCTCGACGAAGGGACCGGCAATGGCATCCGCATCCAGAGCCGCCACGCGCAGCGTCAGATGCCGCGTGAGCGCGCCAAGCGCGGCCAGCTGATCGCGGTCGAGCACGATCTCGGGCGCCGCCCGGAACTGGATGGCCAGCAGCGCCTGCGCCACGCCCCGCAGCTCGAACCGGTAGCTTGTCGCGCCCGCGACGGGGGCGGCGGTCACATGCAGCACCGCCTCGGCGGCGTAGCGGCCGGGGATGACCTCGGCCGCCGGGGCGGGCGCGGCCAGCCCGGCCTGGGCGATCGCGGCCGACACCCAGGCGCCACGCGCGCCCTGGACGATCACGGCGACGCGGATATGGGTCAGCCCCTGGGGCAACGGCGCGGTGAACATGGCCCCGCCCTGCCCCAGGGGTTGCCAGATCGCGCCGCCATCGGCCGAATACTCGTAAAGGATGTCGGCACCGTCGAACCCGGCGCGCAGCGCGACCTCGATCTGCAATTCGGTCCCGCCGGGGGTGCCGACCGTGTCGAGCGTCAGTCCGATGATGGCCCCATCCAGATCGCCTGCCGCATCCACGGGCAAATCGTGGGCGCGCGGATCGTCATCGATGCAGACGACACGCGCGAGCCCCTGACGCTCCTGTGTGACCGACTGCACGATCAACCGCATCTCGATGCCGGCCTCGCGGCCGAGAACCGCGCGGATCGGTTCGTCGCGCGCCGCGCTTCGCGCCAGCCAGGCGCGCGGGTCCGTGCCGTGATCGGCGGTGATCCGGTCCATCTCGTCGGGATCGATGGTCAGCGTGTCCGTGCGGTCGGTGATGGGCCGCGCAACCCGGAACGGGCCGATCACGGCACCGTCCGGGGCGCTCAGCGTCATGATCGCATTGCCCGGCCACCCGGACAGATCGACCGCGCGACCCAGCGTCAGCGTCAGGCCCCGCCAGTCATCGAGACCGATCGCCAGGCCCTCGGTCAGCTCGAAATGCGACAGCACGATCGCATCGCCGCGCCGCAACAGCCGGTTTTCAAGCTCGACCTCGAACTCCACCTCGACCGTCCGGAACCGCGCCGCCCGCAGATCGTGCCCGACCTCGCGCAAGAGATGCGCGCGATCGGTGATGCCGAAATACCGCTCGCGGCGCTCGCGCCCGGTGATCGCGCCGATGGTCAGCTCGGCAGGCCGCCAGGTGCGCGCGTCCATGTATTGCGCCACCAGCCGCTCGGGCCGGTCGCTGACCGGCAGGCGCGGGCGCACCACGAGCGATCCGCGCCGGATATTGCGCTCGCAAAACAGCTGGCGCGGCACGGGCTGTGGCGCGTCGCGCCAGAGCCGGATACGCCGCCCGATCTGATCGGCCTGCGCGCGTCCGGCCCGCAGCACGGCCTGAAGCGCCTCCCAGAACGACATCGACTGATCGAACACCGTGTCGAACCGGTCGCCGCGCGCGGTCCAGACCTCGTGAAGCGCGAGCAGCTCGCCCATGTCGAGATCGCCGAGACGGCCATGCGCGCGCGCCACCTCGGCCACGGCCCAGGCGATCTCCCGCGTGGGTTCGGGCGCGCTCCAGCCGCTGCCGGTCCAGACCGGCAGCTTGCGGGTCTTGACCGCCTGCACCTGCCGTGCCGACTGCGCCGCGAACTGCTCGCCGACCTCGACCCGCACGGCGAGCAGCTCCAGACCCGCAAGGATGCGCCCGCCCGGCAGGATGCCCTTGAGGCCCCCCCAGAGCGCCGTATCGAAGGTCTGATCGCCCCCCTCGGCCGTGAGCCGCGTGAGCCGCAGCCGCCAGCGCCCGGGCGGCACGAACCACTTGTGCGACGAGCGCAGCGGCGACCGGGTCGCGGCGGTAAAGCCAAGGGTCTCGAGCTCGATCACATCGCCCAGAGCCACGTCGTCGTCATCGACCTGCTGTGCCTCGACGCGGATCTGCACGGTGCGGTTCTGGTTGTTGCCATTATTGTCGATCGTCACCAGCTGCTGAAACACGATATCGACCTCGACCGCCTCGGCCCGCCTGCCGCGCGGCACCGCCGCGTGCCAGCCCACCATGCTGTCGGGATCGAGCGTCAGACCCGCCACATCCCCTTGGGTCCAGACGGCCTCCTCGAACAGCGTGACGGCATTGCCCGACGGCACATGCTCGATGGCGACACCGGGCAGCGTCCCGGTGAGCGCGCCCTCGCGCCAGACGGCGGTATCGCCAAGGCGCACCTCCTCGAGCGCATGCTCGCCCATGCCGAGGGCAAGCAGCTGGCAGATGATCTGCTTGTTGTCCTCGAACCGCGAGAACGGCGGGGCCACATCGTCAAGCAGGTGGATATGCCGCCCGAACTGGATCGGGATCGGCGCACCGGGCCGGGCGATCGAAGACTGGGCCGAGGCGGAGAAGGTGGGGCTGATATCCTCGCTGAACTTGCCGACACCGCGCGGCGAGGGCGGCGGCAGCAGGGTCGAAACCACGAACTGCCCGAGCGCCGACACCGCGCCGAAGGCCAGCGTCGTGCCCGCCGCGCCGATCCCGAGGGTAGAGCCAAGGGTCGCGCCGAGGCCAAGCGGCCCGGCCACGAAGAACGCGGCCGCGATCACCGCGATCGACAGGATGGTGGCAAGCGGGTTCGATCCGCCCCCGCCCTGCGGCAGGGCGGTCAGCACGAGGCATTGATCCGCGCCGATCCTCGTCATCTCCCACGCCTCTACCGGCACCGCGCCCAGGTCGCGCAGCAGCGCCGCGAGGCTCTCGTCGGTGACATTCTCGGGCAGATGCACATCGTCGCGCGCCCCGTGCGGCCGCAGAAAGGCCGCGAGCGGCTCGCCGCCCAGCCCGGCACGCGCCACCGCCTCGGCGATGCTGTCGCCGGTCCGCGCCTGGACGGGCACGGCGCGATGCGCGGCAAGCAGGTCTTCCGCCACCGCCGCGCCGCCGGCCATCAGCAGATCGAGCCCCGGCACATAGACCGCGCGCGGCGCAGGGCAGCGGCGTTTGCGGACGCGACGCGGCGCGGGCGTCCAATAGCGCATGGTCCAGCCCATCAGGCGGATATCGGAGGGCTGGTCATAGACCATGCCCGCGCCCGCCTGGCAATGCAGGATCCCGCCCTCGATCCAGACGCCCACGTGATTGGCCCGCCCCATGCGGCGCATCTCGACGATATCGCCGTTGCGCGGGATCCGGCTCAGTGCCCACACCTGCCGCGCCGAGGCGATGCCGCGCCGCCGCTCGGGCGTCAGACCGGGCAGGGCGCGCCCGAACAGGCGCGCCTCGACCATGGCCGCCGCCGCCCAGCAGTCATAGGCATCCGGCCCCGAGGCCCCTGCCTGCCACGGGATGCCGATGAGCGGCGCGATCTCAGAGGCCAAGGAGCGGGAAGCGGGCATCGTAAAAGCTCGTGTGAAAAGGAATGTTGATCACGTCGGGGGCGCGGGCGGTGACCTCGACCGCCCCCGAAATGCTTGGATCGACCAGCTCGAAGCCGCTCAGCACTTCGGGCTGCCCCGAAAGGCGGGCCGCCTGCGTGAATACCCGGATCGTGACCGCCACCGGCACCTGCGATTTCGAGGCGGCGATCAGCGCGCCGGTGATGCGCGCATCGACGTTCGAGAACCGGAACCGCGCCAGCGGCACCCCGCTCGAGGTCTTCTCGGGCCGGATGATCTCGATGGGGGCGCGATTGAAGGGCACGATCTCGCCGGGCTGGAGCGGCGCGTCGACCTCGAGCCGGGCCTCGAAAAAGGGCGTCGCCTCGATGTCGCCAGGCGAGGCGAACACGCTCGCCAGCCGGATCACGCCGGGGCTGCCGCTCCGGGGGTCCTCGATCGCCGGGTGGCGCACCTCGACGGTCGCGATCTCGACATCGTCGGTGGCGTAGGCATAGGCGCGCAGCAGGCTGTCATCTGTCATGGCGTGCCTGCCGCGTGTAATAGGTGCCGTCGTCGACGCGCGGCATGGCGCGGATCTCCAGGTCCAGCGCCACGCGATACTCGTGATCGCCGAAAAGCGTCAGGCGGAAGGGGCCAGATCCGTCATCGACGATACGCGCCTCGACCTCGGTATAGGCCTCATCTACCAGCACCGGCATCGTGAACCATAGCCGCCCGCCGTCTATGTCCTCGTGATACCAGCGCCGCAGCACGGCGAAGTCGCGCCGCCTGATGTCGATTTCGAGGCTTTGACGGATGGGCCTGGCATGGGCCGTTCGGCGCACGCGGTCCTCGCCGTCCTCGAACTCGGTCCGCCGGGTGAGGCTCGGCATCTGCAATTGCCAGCTGTCGAACAGCGGTTTGAACCGGTCTTGAAAGGGCCAGCGAACCATCACAGCGCCCCCCGCAGATTGAACCGGCCCGCCACAGCCGGTGCCAGGCCGCGCCCGCGCGCGAGATTGCCGGCCAGCCGTTCCTCGATCTGATCGAACACGATATCCAGGTCGAACGTGCCGTCGCCGTTCTGGCGCGGCTGGCCCACTCGCGGCTGCGCGGGCGCGCCGATGACGTTGACATTGATGACCGGCGCGACCCCGCCGGCCGGGCTCGCACCGCGCGGGTTCGCGGCAAGGGCCGCAAGACCCTTGATGGTCTCGGCGGTGGATTGCTGCTGCGCCAGCGTAAGGACACGCTCGTCCTCTTCCAGGATGGCGGGCACCTCGCCGGGCAGCAAGCCGCCCGTGTGCAGCCGGGGTGCGGCGGCAAACAGCCGGGGATCGACAGCGCGGGCGCGCCCGTCGCGGCCCGCGATCCCGCCGTCATGCAGGATGCTCGCGGTCGAGCCTGGCGCGGGCCCCGTGAACAGCGAGAAGAGATTGCCGACGATACCGCCAAGCAGGCCGCCGCCTCCGCCGCCGCCCGCGACATTCGCCACCGCCGCCTGGGCGGCCAGCCGGAAAAGCTGGCGCAGCGCGAAATCCACCAGATCGGCGGTCTCGATCTTGCCGGTGCGCGCGAGGCTGACAAAGGCGTCTTCCATCGACTTGAACGCGGTCTTGAC
>NZ_JAGQDH010000047.1 GCF_018069895.1 Roseovarius autotrophicus
CTTTGCCAGATCGACGCCAATGATGGTAACTTCTTTCACGGATGCCTCCTTCGATTTGCTTGGTTTCAGCGCCCAAAGCTTGGCACATTGCGATGCCGTAGGGGAGGGAGGCATCCACTCCATCACCAGCGGAAGCCACCTGCTGCGAAGCCATTGAATCCAGGTGCATTTTTCGTTTGACAAAGCTGCCCCCCTTGACCTACCCCTTGATCATCGAAGATTTGCGCCCGCAGGACACCCCTCGCGGGCGTGTCTCATTTCCCGACATCGCGGACCCCAATCCTGACGCTGGCATCGCGCCACGCGCATCGGCCCGCCCTGCCCCACATGGAAGCCACCCGATGGACCTTGTCTTCGCGCCAAGCGAGATTGAGACGTGGCCGATCGAACGGCTGCGGCCCTATGCCCGCAATGCCAAGATCCACGGCACAGACCAGGTCGCCAAGATCGCCGCCAGCATGGCGAAGTTCGGCTGGACCGTGCCCTGCATGGTGGCCGACGATGGCGAGCTGATCGCCGGGCATGGCCGGGTGCTGGCGGCCGCCATGCTGGGGCTGAAGGACGTGCCGGTGATCCGGCTCAGCCATCTCGACGAGGCCGAGCGCCGGGCCTATCGCATCGCCGACAACAAACTGACCGAGTTGGGCGAGTGGGATGAGGCGATGCTGCGCGACGAGATCGCGGGACTGCTAGCTGAGGATTTCGACCTATCGCTGCTGGGGATTGCGGACGAGGATCTGGATGCGCTGCTGCGCGATCCGGATCAGGTCGAAGGTGGTGCTGTCGAAGGCGAGGATGACATTCCCGAGCCGCCGGTCACGCCGGTCTCGGTTGTCGGTGATCTCTGGCAGCTTGGGTCGCACCGGCTGATCTGCGGCGACAGCACATCCGCTGATGTCGTTGGGCGGCTGTTGGGTGATGTGAAGCCACTGCTGATGGTCACCGACCCGCCCTATGGCGTCGAGTATGACCCATCCTGGCGCAACCAGGCCGGAGCCGCGAAGACGAAGCGCACCGGCAAGGTGCTGAACGATGACCGCGCCGATTGGCGCGAGGCATGGGCGCTGTTCCCGGGCGACGTCGCCTATGTCTGGCACGGCGCGCTGCACGCAGCGACTGTGGCGGATAGTCTGGCGAATTCCGGCTTCGCCATCCGCTCGCAAATCATCTGGGCCAAGGATCGGCTGGTGCTCAGCCGCGGCGATTACCACTGGCAGCATGAACCCTGCTGGTATGCCGTGCGCGCCAGGGGCAAGGGCCACTGGTCTGGCGACCGGAAGCAGACGACGCTGTGGCACATCTCCGGCAAGGACCAGGATGCTGCAACCGTGCACGGCACGCAGAAGCCGGTGGAATGCATGCGCCGCCCGATCCTGAATAACTCCAGCCCCGGCCAAGCCGTGTTTGAACCCTTCATGGGATCCGGCACCACGCTGATCGCGGCGGAAACCACGGGGCGCATCTGTTTCGGTGTGGAACTGAACCCGGCCTATGTCGACGTGGCCATCGAGCGCTGGCAGCAGTTTACCGGTGCCAATGCCGTGCTGGCCGACACCGGTGAAACCTTCGCCGAGCTGAAGGCGAAAAGGCCCGCGGCATGAATGCGCCCCTCCTGCCGGGCCGGATCGAACACTGGCCCCTTGCCCGCTTGAAACCCTACGCCCGCAACGCCAAGACCCACGACGCCGATCAGGTCGCCAAGATCGCCGCCAGCATGGCCGAGTTCGGCTGGACTGTGCCGGTGCTGGTCGCCATCGATGGTGAGTTGATCGCAGGCCATGGCCGCATCCTGGCGGCGGCCCACCTTGGGCTGACTGAAGCCCCGGTCATCGTGCTGGGCCATCTGACCGAGGCGCAACGCCGCGCCTATCGCATCGCCGACAACAAATTAACGGAGATGGGCGGCTGGGACGAGGCCCTGCTTTTGCAAGAGTTGCAGGCCCTCCTGGCCGAGGATTTCGACCTGGGGCTGATCGGGATCCCCGAGGATGAGCTGGACGCGCTGCTGCACGCGGGCGACGACGACCGCCCGGCAATCTCCGACGATGCGGCTGATGCCATCCCCGATCCACCCGCCGAACCCATCACCAAGCCGGGCGACATTTGGGCGCTGGGCACGCACCGCCTCTGCTGCGGCGATGCCACCGACCCAGCCGCTGTCGCCAGGCTGATGCAGAATGAGGCGGCCACGCTGATGTTCACCTCGCCGCCCTACGCCCAGCAGCGCGATTATGGCGCGGCCAGGGAAAAGGTCAGTGATTGGGATGCGCTGATGCAGGGCGTGTTCACCGCGACCCCGGTCACCGCCGACGCGCAGGTTCTGGTCAACCTCGGCCTCGTGCACCGCGACAGTGAGTGGCAGCCCTATTGGGAAGGATGGGTGGAATGGATGCGCGGCTCTGGCTGGCGACGCTTTGGCTGGTATGTCTGGGATCAGGGCCCCGGTTTGCCGGGCGACTGGAACGGTCGCCTGGCCCCGTCGCACGAGTTCATTTTCCACTTCAACCGCACACCCCGCAAACCGCACAAGACCGTGCCATCGAAGCACGCGGGCGAGGTCCTCGGCGGCGGTGGGCTGCGCGGCGCCGACGGCAGCGTCCACGCCAAAACCGGCACCGGCAACGCGATCCAAAGCCATCGCATTCCCGACAGCGTGTTTCGGATCATGCGTCACAAAGGGGGCTTGGGCGCAGCGGGATCGCACCCAGCCGTATTTCCAGTCGCGCTGGTCGAGGCGGTGCTGACCGCATTCTCGGATCCGGGCGACCTGATCTATGAACCGTTCTGCGGCTCCGGCACCCAGATCGTCGCCGCCGAACGCGCTGGGCAGCGCTGCTTCGCGATGGAACTGGATCCCGTCTATTGCGACGTCGCCGTGCGGCGATGGGAACTGGCGGCGGGGCGAAAGGCACAGTTGGAAAATCGCAACGAGACCACCATTGGCAAGGAGACAAAACAGCAATGATCATCAACACCCCAATCTGGCGAAACGCTGACCTCATTCGGATCATCCCGATCACACGCGCGGTCCTGAACCAGGCCATATCCCGCAACGACTTTCAGCCTGAAAACACACCCAAGCCCGGAAAGGCGCGCTGGTACAGCTGGAGAGACGTGGTGTCGGTTGCTGCCGCACAGGACTTGCGCAAACTTGGCTTTGGTCCGTCGATCGCATTTAGGCTGGTGCAAAACCACCTGTCACCGTTTCTGCGGGCTAGCATAGACGCCCCGGACGATTGCGCAGGAGTGCTTTGGCTTATCCGTCCGGGTGACGACCATCTCAACATTGAGACCCCGTGTGAGTTCCTGCGCCACACCGAATACGAGGAACTCCTTGTCACACCAGACGAGAGCGCCTGCATCATCGTGAATATCGGTCGCATTGCAGCACGCGTTCGCAATGACCTGCAGGCGACCGACACTGCCAAGGTCATCCGTAAGGAATTTCAGATCACAGGACCGGTGATGTGACCCAATCGCGCGGCATGTCGCTGATCGAAGCCGTCACCAATGTGGCGGTGGGCTATGTGCTCGCTGTCGCGACGCAGATCATTGTGTTTCCGTGGTTCGGCCTGCGCCCCAGCATTGGCGAGAGCTTGGCGCTGGGCGGGGTCTTTGTCGGCATATCGCTCCTGCGCAGCTACGCGCTGCGCAGGCTGGTCGAGCACTGGCGATAACAGCAGGGCATCAGGCAGCCTCGATTTTGTACACGGTGCCTCTGCCTTTGACCTTCTCTGAGGTGATCGGCAGGTTCAGCTTCTTCTTGAGCCCGCCCGAAATCAGGCCTCTCGCCGAATGCGCCAACCAGCCCGTCGCTTCGACGATCTCGGCGATGGATGCGCCCTCGGGTCGCTGAATGAGGCCGATGATCTCCGCCTGTTTGGTGCCAGCGCGGATGGCGACCGGCTTCGGCGTGGCAGGGCTCGGGGAAGCTTCGGGCGCATCCTTGGGCCCGGTGACCAGCTCCAGCTTTGCGTTGCGCAGGTTGGTCATTGTACTCGCCACCACCGGCTCGATCCCGATGGCTTGCAGCCCGGCCTCGGTGACCACCAGCGTGGTGCCGTGCCCATCGCCCGTTTCGCGCCACATCGGCTCGCCTCGGCGCAGGTTGGCCTCGACCTCTTCAAGCCAGCCGCGCGTGATCATCGCGGTGACCGCCTTCTGGGCGGCGGCGCCATGCAGCCCCTCGGGCAGTGGCATGGCCAGATTGCCGGGGCGGGTCGCGGCGCGGCTGAGGACGATGGTTTGGGTGTCAGTGAGTTTGGGCATCTTGGCCTCCTGTCATGGAATGGGGTGTCGGGGATGATCAGTCGCTCTCGACCATTGCGGCCGCGACGGCGAAGTGCTGCACCCAGCCGGTCAAATAAGGCAGCCCTGCGGGGATGCCCTCGCAGCGCTCGGTCTGGCGGCTGATGCGCCAGTCCTGCCAAGTGCGGATCGCGGAGTTGATCGCTGTCTCGCAGTCGATGTTGCAGCCCACCATGTTGCTGACGACATCATCAGCAAAATGTCGGCCCATCCGACTGTCGAGAAAGTCGCGAATCCCGATCATCTCGTCTTCGCTATTGGCGCGGATGGCGGTGGCGATCAGGGTCGAGGCCAGCACCCAGACCTCGACACTGCGGCGGTCGCGCTGCGGGCAGGTCGTCAGGGTGCCGAAGAATCCGTGGTCGGGGTTGCGGCTGGGCAGGATGGCAGGCGTGGTCATGGCAGTGGCTCCGTGGGGTGAGTTGCATCGTTTCCGTGCGACAACCATCGCTCCGGCGGGCCGATTAACGTAGACAATTCTGAGCAATATCAGTGCTTTCTAATCGCGCCGGGTTGGATCAGGAAATCCGGTCCGGATCGATCAGCGTGGTCTGCTCCGCTTCATGTCTCTGGGCGGCATCGGGCGGGTCGCGCCGCGCATTGACGATGGCGACGAACAGCGCGCGCGCGATGGCGGCGACCTCGTCGGCCCCGGTGCTGGTCAGGCTGGCATCGTGGATTGCGATGGCCTCGCCAAGGTCGGTAAGGGCGTAAAGCGTGGCGAATTCCGCCTCGGTCGGGTCGCCGGTCTCGGCGTCACGGTCGTCGGGGCTGGTGGCCACGCTGCGGCAGAACCGCAGGTCAAACCCGATAGCACATTCGCGGCGGGCAACGTCGGCGAGGGCCTCGCCCTCGGGCAGGCAGTTGGGGGTCATGGAGCTGCTACTTCCAAGGCGTTTCAAATCAACCCGTGCTGTTGCAGGACCGGCACGACATCGGCCAGCTCAACGGTCAGGCAGTCGATCCCGATCCGGCCTGCCATCTCGAAGACCTCGGCGTTCAGGCTCCGGTCATTGAGGTGGCCCTGCAGCGCGGCGGTGGTCATGGCCTGAACAAAGCGGGCGCGGTCGATGAAGATGCGG
This sequence comes from Roseovarius autotrophicus, assembly GCF_018069895.1. Taxonomy (GTDB): domain Bacteria; phylum Pseudomonadota; class Alphaproteobacteria; order Rhodobacterales; family Rhodobacteraceae; genus Roseovarius; species Roseovarius autotrophicus. Next base: position 5,391 of record NZ_JAGQDH010000047.1, read on the forward strand.
GTCGTGTCGGAAGGGATGGCGATGGTCATGTCCCTGCCCTCCTTCAGCGCTTCGCGGCGGCCGCGAGGCCCGCGGCATAGGCCTCTGCCAAGGCGGCCCGGATCGCCCAGACCGCGACATCGTGGAAGTCCAGTCGGTCGCTGTTCCGGGTCTCCAGCGTCTCGATGCTGTGGAAATGCCGGGTTGCGATCTCCAGCAGCAGGGCTTCGCTGGGGGCTTCGGCGGGGGCGGTCTTGGCTGTCATAGCGTCGTCTCCAGGGCTGAGTTGCATCGTTTTCTTGCACCCAGAATCGCTCTAGCGGCAAGTGTAATCAACTGAATAAGACGATCATTTCCGTTTAATTACAATATCTTGAGGCTCCGTCAAGGCGTTGTTGCATGGAATCTATTGAGGTTGCTGCGACCCTTTCCCTGGCTGTTTCACGCGATCCTGATGCTGTGGGGCATGCCAAGGGCGGTGAAGCGGTTGAGGCAGCGCGCGCCGATGGCCGCT
>NZ_JAGQDH010000048.1 GCF_018069895.1 Roseovarius autotrophicus
GACCTTCAGGTTATGAGCCTGACGAGCTACCTGGCTGCTCCACCCCGCGGTATCTGTATTTTGGATCGTTTGAGAGAGATACGCTGGGTATTTTACAGGTTTGGCGGTGACCTACTCTCCCACGTCTTGAGACGCAGTACCATTGGCGCGACGGCACTTAACGGCCGGGTTCGGGATGGGACCGGGTGTTTTGCTCGTGCTATGACCACCAAACCGGTAAAATTCCCAGAGTTATTTCCAAGTCGAGCAACTGAGTTTTGTGTATGCTTTTGATCCGTGTCTTTCTGTTACTGGATCAAATCAAGCCTATCGGGCGATTAGTACCGGTCAACTGAGCGCATTGCTGCGCTTACATCTCCGGCCTATCGACGTGGTGGTCTACCACGGCCCTCGGGGATACCTTGTTTTGAGGGGGGCTTCCCGCTTAGATGCCTTCAGCGGTTATCCTGTCCGGACATAGCTACCCTGCACTGCCGTTGGCACGACAACAGGTCCACCAGTGGTCCGTTCACCCCGGTCCTCTCGTACTAGGGGCAACTCCTCTCAAGTATCCTACACCCACGGCAGATAGGGACCGAACTGTCTCACGACGTTCTAAACCCAGCTCACGTACCTCTTTAAATGGCGAACAGCCATACCCTTGGGACCTGCTCCAGCCCCAGGATGAGATGAGCCGACATCGAGGTGCCAAACACTGCCGTCGATATGGACTCTTGGGCAGTATCAGCCTGTTATCCCCGGCGTACCTTTTATCCGTTGAGCGATGGCCCTCCCACTTGGGACCACCGGATCACTATGGCCGACTTTCGTCTCTGCTCGACTTGTCAGTCTCGCAGTCAGGCTGGCTTATGCCATTGCACTCAACGAGCGATTTCCGACCGCTCTGAGCCAACCTTCGCGCGCCTCCGTTACGCTTTAGGAGGCGACCGCCCCAGTCAAACTACCCACCACGCAGGGTCCCGGATCCGGATAACGGACCGCGGTTAGACATCAAGAGTGCGAAGGGTGGTATCTCAAGGGAGGCTCCACCGCGACTGGCGTCACGGGTTCAAAGCCTACCACCTATCCTGCACATCACAATCCTGATGCCAGTGCGAAGCTGTAGTAAAGGTGCACGGGGTCTTTCCGTCTGACCGCGGGAAGCCTGCATCTTGACAGGCAATTCAATTTCGCTGAGTCGATGTTGGAGACAGCGGGGAAGTCGTTACGCCATTCGTGCAGGTCGGAACTTACCCGACAAGGAATTTCGCTACCTTAGGACCGTTATAGTTACGGCCGCCGTTTACCTGGGCTTCAATTCGGAGCTCTCACCCCTCCTTTTAACCTTCAGGCACCGGGCAGGCGTCAGACCCTATACGTCGTCTTGCGACTTCGCAGAGCCCTGTGTTTTTAGTAAACAGTCGCCACCCCCTGGTTTGTGCCCCCGGATCCAAGTTGCCTTGAACCCGGGCCTCCTTCTCGCGAACTTACGGAGGTATTTTGCCGAGTTCCTTCAACATCGTTCTCTCAAGCGCCTTGGTATTCTCTACCAGTCCACCTGTGTCGGTTTCGGGTACGATCTCATGATGGAGCTATTTCCAGGAACCGCTCAGCGGCCCGCCCAATCCGATAAGGGCGAACAACAGTTGCGATCCGTCACTTCCATCTGGCCCAGGAATATTAACCTGGTTCCCATCGACTACGCCTTTCGGCCTCGCCTTAGGGGTCGGCTTACCCTGCTCAGATTAGCTTTAAGCAGGAACCCTTGGACTTTCGGCGGGAGGGTCTCTCACCCTCCTTGTCGCTACTCATGTCATCATTCTCACTAGTGATCTCTCCACCGGATGGCTCACGCCCCGGCTTCATCGAAAGCCTCGGTCCTCCGATGCGGGCGAACCCGCAGAAGAGGATTGAGACTATGTCACACTACGCTCTGCTACCATGCGCTACGCGCATCCTAAGCTTCGGCTCGTGGCTTGAGCCCCGTTACATCTTCGCCGCAGGACAACTTGATTAGACCAGTGAGCTGTTACGCTATCTTTAAAGGATGGCTGCTTCTAAGCCAACCTCCTGGTTGTTTTGGTCGTCCCACCTGCTTTCCCACTTAGCCACGAATTGGGGGCCTTAGCTGTAGGTCAGGGTTGTTTCCCTCTCGACGACGGACGTTAGCATCCGCCGTCTGTCTGCCATCCAGTACTTCTCGGTATTCGGAGTTTGGTTAGGATCAGTAAGCCTGTGGGGCCCCATTACCCATCCAGTGCTCTACCCCCGAGGGTATTCGGATGACGCACTACCTAAATAGTTTTCGCAGAGAACCAGCTATCTCCGAGTTTGATTGGCCTTTCACCCCTAGGCACAACTCATCCCGACCTTTTTCAACAGGTGTGGGTTCGGACCTCCAGTTGGTGTTACCCAACCTTCATCCTGGTCATGCCTAGATCACTCGGTTTCGGGTCTGATCCATCTAACTCAACGCCCTATTAAGACTCGCTTTCGCTGCGCCTACACCTAACGGCTTAAGCTTGCTAGATAGACCAAGTCGATGACCCATTATACAAAAGGTACGCCGTCACCACGGACAAGTCCGAGGCTCCGACTGCTTGTAGGCGTTCGGTTTCAGGTACTGTTTCACTCCCCTCGTCGGGGTGCTTTTCACCTTTCCCTCACGGTACTGGTTCGCTATCGGTCAGTAAGGAGTACTTAGCCTTCGAAGGTGGTCCTCCGATCTTCAGACAGGATTTCACGTGTCCCGCCCTACTTGATACGTCCCTCAAAGCTTCCCATACGGGGCTGTCACCCGCTCTGGCTGCGCTTCCCAACGCATTCTGGTCACTTATCAGGCTCGGCTGGTCCCCGTTCGCTCGCCGCTACTAGGGGAGTCGCTATTGCTGTCCTTTCCTCCGGGTACTTAGATGTTTCAGTTCCCCGGGTTTGCTCTTGAAGACCTATGTATTCAGTCAACAAGTCCCTGTTTCAGCCTGTTATGAACCGCTCGAAAGCAATCATAACAAACTGTCAGGTGGGTTGCCCCATTCGGAAATCCATGGATCACAGCCTATTCCCGGCTCCTCATGGCTTATCGCAGGGTATCACGTCCTTCATCGCCTCTTACTGCCAAGGCATTCACCAAACGCCCTTCTCGCGCTTGATTTGATCCAGAAAGAGAAAGACTCTTCCTTAGATCAAAAGCATACTTTCCCGCACCATCTTGCGATGGTACTTTTTGGTCAGTGTACTTGACTTGGACGACGCTGCCGCCGCTGGATGCGATACATGCACGGGCGCGGGAAACGCTCGGACATGCCTTTCCCCGAAGGGAAAGCAACCAGGATGACCCCTCACGCGGGGACATCAGCAACGTCGCTATTGTATCTCTCTTAACGATGTCAAACTCTCGTCCGATTGGACGGCCAAGCACTGACCCAGTGCTTGGCGATCTAATCGGGTATGATGGTGGAGCCTAGGAGGATCGAACTCCTGACCTCCTGAATGCAAATCAGGCGCTCTCCCAGCTGAGCTAAGGCCCCTTACCTCCGGGGGAGGCTTGGTGGGTCGAGGAGGACTTGAACCTCCGACCTCACGCTTATCAGGCGTGCGCTCTAACCACCTGAGCTACCGACCCAAGACAGACCGGTAGGTCTGTGATCACTTGTCTGAAGAGATATGAGGACGGCCTGGCCCGAGTTTGACCAACTTTGCTTGTTGATCTTCTGCTAAGTGTTCCACGAGAAAGGCAAGCCTTCCTGCAAGGAACATCCTTAGAAAGGAGGTGATCCAGCCGCAGGTTCCCCTACGGCTACCTTGTTACGACTTCACCCCAGTCGCTGAGCCTACCGTGGTCCGCTGCCTCCTCTTGCGAGGTTAGCGCACGGCCGTCGGGTAGACCCAACTCCCATGGTGTGACGGGCGGTGTGTACAAGGCCCGGGAACGTATTCACCGCGTCATGCTGTTACGCGATTACTAGCGATTCCGACTTCATGGGGTCGAGTTGCAGACCCCAATCCGAACTGAGATGGCTTTTTGGGATTAACCCATTGTCACCACCATTGTAGCACGTGTGTAGCCCAACCCGTAAGGGCCATGAGGACTTGACGTCATCCACACCTTCCTCCCGCTTATCACGGGCAGTTTCCATAGAGTGCCCAGCTTGACCTGCTGGCAACTAGGGATGTGGGTTGCGCTCGTTGCCGGACTTAACCGAACATCTCACGACACGAGCTGACGACAGCCATGCAGCACCTGTGTGATATCCAGCCGAACTGAAAGAACCATCTCTGGTCCCGCGATATCCATGTCAAGGGTTGGTAAGGTTCTGCGCGTTGCTTCGAATTAAACCACATGCTCCACCGCTTGTGCGGGCCCCCGTCAATTCCTTTGAGTTTTAACCTTGCGGCCGTACTCCCCAGGCGGAATGCTTAATCCGTTAGGTGTGTCACCGACAAGCATGCTTGCCGACGACTGGCATTCATCGTTTACGGTGTGGACTACCAGGGTATCTAATCCTGTTTGCTCCCCACACTTTCGCACCTCAGCGTCAGTATCGAGCCAGTGAGCCGCCTTCGCCACTGGTGTTCCTCCGAATATCTACGAATTTCACCTCTACACTCGGAATTCCACTCACCTCTCTCGAACTCCAGACTGGAAGTTTATGAGGCAGTTCCAGGGTTGAGCCCTGGGATTTCACCCCATACTTTCCAATCCGCCTACGCGCGCTTTACGCCCAGTAATTCCGAACAACGCTAACCCCCTCCGTATTACCGCGGCTGCTGGCACGGAGTTAGCCGGGGTTTCTTTACCAGGTACTGTCATTATCATCCCTGGCGAAAGAGCTTTACGACCCTAGGGCCTTCGTCACTCACGCGGCATGGCTAGATCAGGCTTGCGCCCATTGTCTAAGATTCCCCACTGCTGCCTCCCGTAGGAGTCTGGGCCGTGTCTCAGTCCCAGTGTGGCTGATCATCCTCTAAAACCAGCTATGGATCGTCGGCTTGGTAGGCCATTACCCCACCAACTACCTAATCCAACGCGGGCCGATCCTTTGCCGATAAATCTTTCCCCCGAAGGGCTCATACGGTATTACTCACCGTTTCCAGTGGCTATTCCGTAGCAAAGGGCACGTTCCCACGCGTTACTCACCCGTCCGCCGCTCACCCCGAAGGGCGCGCTCGACTTGCATGTGTTAGGCCTGCCGCCAGCGTTCGTTCTGAGCCAGGATCAAACTCTCAAGTTGAAAACCGGTTACCCGGTTATCCTTGACGTTCGAACCTCTGCACATCTCCAATGCGCCACCACTTCGCTACTCAAGCGCGATTCACACCGCACCCAATCGCTCCGCAGCAATGTCGACCCGGCCAGGACCGACCCGCATTGAAAGTCATCTGTCTGATGTACATCAGCTTCCAAAGAAGCAGACGCACGCTCAAACAGTGAAGCTGACACCACATCATCGAGGCCAAAACCCCTAGTGGCGCGATATACAGACGTCTCCGGTCGATAAGACCAAACCGCCCGCATATCTCTTCAGATACCAATCATGTCAAAGAGCAAGAGACAAAACCAACAGAGTGCGCCCTGAACTTCGGCGCGCCCCGCCAAACCTGCCTCAATTTTCAAGACCCAGATCATATACACACTGACGTGCCACAATCCCCAGACCCAACCAACCGCGCCTCAGCGCCGCCGGTGAAGGCGTATTTACGGGCGACCCCCAAAAGTCGCAAGAGCTTTTTTTCGCTTTCGTCACTTTTTCTGCATGTAAGCGGATTTTC
>NZ_JAGQDH010000049.1 GCF_018069895.1 Roseovarius autotrophicus
CGCCACGCTCACAATCCCCGGCATGGGAAGCGATCACTGTGCGGGGATCGTGCGCACATCGCTTGAGCGGCTGGAGGGTGTGCAGGAAATCCGGACCAGCATCGCCGCGCATCGCGCGCGGGTGACCTATGATGCGGGCCGTCTCAAACCGGCCGATCTGAAGGCGGCCGTCGAACGGGCCGGCTATGAAGTCGATGATGTCGAAGGGGCGGGCGGCCCGCGCGAGGTTCGTCTGACGGTGCCGGGGATGGGCAGCGATCACTGCGCCGGGATCGTGGCGGACTCCATCCGCCGTCTGCCGGGGATCGAGAAACTCGCCACCAATATCGGCAATCACCGGGTGCGTGTGTCCTTCGATGCGGGCAAGACCGACGCGCAGGCGATCCGCGCCGCCATCGAGCGCGCGGGCTACGAGGTGGACGCGCTCGAGGAGGGCCAGGCGCCCGACCACGCCAGCGATGCCGCCTCGGAGGACCGCTACCTCGCCCGCGCCTGGAAGCGGCTGTGGGTCGCTGCCATCCCGACCACGCTGATCATGCTCCTGATGGGGCCGCACATGTTCTGGCAGCCCATTCCGGGTTATCTGGTCATGGTCGCGCTGCTGGCCTTTCCGGTGGTGTTCCTTTTCGGCGGCTGGGCCACGCATGTCTCGGCCTGGCGGTCGCTGACCAACCGCACGGCGAATATGGATGTGCTGATCTCGATGGGCAGCCTGCCGCCCTATCTGATCGGACTGGCGGGGTTCATCTGGCCGATGACCTCTTTCATCGAGATGGCCGCCACGATCATGACCTTCCACCTTGTCGGGCGCTATCTTGAGACCCGCGCCAAGGGTCGCGCCAGCCAGGCGATCAAGCGGCTGATCACCATGGGCGCCAAGACGGCCTCGGTGCTGCGCGACGGCGCCGAGGTCGAGGTGCCCGTGGCCGAATTGCAACCCGGCGACATCATGGTTGTGCGCCCCGGCGCCAAGGTGCCGACCGATGGCGAGATCGTCGATGGCAACAGCCATCTCGACGAATCCATCGCCACCGGCGAATCGGTGCCCGTGGAAAAGGGGCCGGGCGACACCGTGATCGGCGCCACGATCAACAAGGAGGGCGTGCTCAAGATCCGCGCCACCCGCGTCGGCGCCGATACGTTCCTGTCACAGGTCATCAAGCTGGTGGAAGAGGCGCAGGGATCGAAAGTGCCGATTCAGGAACTGGCGGACAAGCTGACCGGCTATTTCGTGCCCGCCGTTCTGGTGATCGCGCTGGGCACTTTCGGCGCGTGGCTGGCTTTTGCGGATACGCTGCGCCCGATCCTCATCTGGGGCGCGGGTTTCCTGCCCTGGGTCAACCCCGAAATCTCGCCCCTGATGGGCGCAATTCTGGCCATGATCGCGGTGCTGGTCATCGCCTGCCCCTGCGCGCTGGGGCTGGCCACGCCCACGGCGCTGATGGTGGGGTCCGGCATGGGGGCCGAGCGCGGCGTGCTGATCCGCTCGGGCGAGGCGATCCAGACGCTGAAGGACATCAAGGTGGTGGTGCTGGACAAGACCGGCACGATCACGCGCGGCAAACCGGCGCTGACCGATGTCCATGCCCTGCCGGGGTTTGACGAGGCGCGCGTGCTGCGCGCCGCCGCCTCGGTCGAGGCCGGGTCGGAACACCCGTTGGCGCAGGCCATCGTGACCGGCGCGCGTGAACGCGGGCTGGATGTGCCCGAGGTCACGCAGTTCAAGGCGATCACCGCGCGCGGTGTGCAGGGCGAGGTTGACAAGGAAACCGTGCGCGTCGGCAGCCGGCGGTTGCTGAACGAGGCCGGGATCGCCCCCGATGCGCTGGAAGAGCGGCTTGTCGCGCTGGAGACCGAGGGCAAGACCGCGATGCTGGTCGCCATCGGTGACAAGGCGGCGGGGCTGGTCGCGGTGGCGGATACGGTAAAGGAGGACTCAAAGACCGCCATCGCCGCGATGCACGATCTGGGCATCCATGTCGTCATGGTCACCGGCGACAACGAGCGCACCGCGAAATACGTCGCCGCACTGGTCGGGCTGGATGAGGTCAGGGCCGGGGTGCTGCCCGAAGGCAAGGTCGAGGCGATCCGTGCGTTGCAGGAGACGTATGGCCAGCATGTCGCCATGGTCGGCGACGGCATCAACGACGCCCCGGCGCTCAAACAGGCCAATGTCGGCATCGCCATCGGCGCGGGCGCGGATGTGGCGATCGAGGCCGCCGACGTGACGCTGGTCACGGGCGAGCTGACCAAGGTGGTCGAGGCGATCCGCCTGTCCAAGGCCACCTTCCGCAAGATCGTCGAGAACCTGTTCTGGGCCTGGTTCTACAACCTCGCCGCCATTCCCGTCGCTGCCGTGGGTCTGCTGCATCCGATGATCGGCGTCATCGCGATGACCGTGAGTTCGCTTTCCGTGATCGGCAATTCGTTGCTGCTGAAACGCGCCAGGCTGGAGGTCAGGAAATGACGGAATACCCGGAATCAGGGCCGTCCAAGGGCAGGGGGATCGCAGGTTTCATGCGCACCCGGCTCGGATTGGCCGTGTGCATCGTGCTTGCCGTTGCAGGGATCGCGCTGGCCTTCGAACATCGCGTGCACCTGCTGGCCAGCCTGCCGTTCGTGTTGCCGCTCGCGATCTGCCTCGTGATGCATGTCTTCATGCATCGCGGTCATGGGGGCGGCCGACATTGAAAAGATGGCCCGCAGCATGGCACCGAACGCGCCGCGCCGCAGGCCCTTGAAGAAGGACAGAAAGACAATGACGATGATTATCACCCGACGCCGTGTCGTGACGGCTTCCGTGATCGGGATCCTGGGGCTGGGCGGCGTTCTTGCGCTCGGCGTGGATTCGCTTGCCCGCGCCGAGACGCCGCTGGCAGACCTGCTCGCGCGCACCCATGTTCACGGGCTTGCGGTGGACCGGCAGGCGCCCGGCCACCTGCTGATCGCCACGCATAACGGGCTTCATGCGCTTGATCTCGCAAGCGGCGTGACCGCGCAGGTTTCGGGGCGCGGCGACGACCTGATGGGATTTGTTACCCATCCGGCCTTGCCGGGGGCCTTTCTGGCCAGCGGTCATCCCGAGCGGGGGGGCAATCTTGGCGTGATCGCCACTTCGGATGGCGGCAAAAGCTGGACAAGGATCGCCGATGGCGTGGACGGGCCGGTGGATTTTCACCTGATGGATATCAGCAAGGCCGATCCGGAGGTGGTCTGGGGCAATCACGGCGGATTGCAGCGCAGCCGCGACGGCGGCCGGAGCTGGAAGCGCGTCGCTCGCGCCCCGGCGGGGCTGATCGGCATCGCGGCCTCGGCGCGGGATCCCGAGCGGCTGTATGCCGCGACCGAGACCGGGCTTTTCGTGAGCGAGGCCGGGGCAAAGGCCTGGCGCCGCGCACATCCCGCCGAGGCGCCGGTCAGCTTTGTCGAGGTGACGGCGGAGGGCATGATTCATGCCTTCGTTCTTGGTGAGGGCCTGGTTCGCCGCTCCGAGGATGGGGGCGCGTGGGAGGTTCTGCATCCGGGCTTTGATGGGCGCTACCTGCTGCATTTCGCAACCGACCCTCAGGCGCCCGAGCGCGTCTTTGCCGCAACCCAGATGGGCGAGCTTCTTGCCTCGGAGGATGGCGGGCGCGACTGGCGCCTGCTTGGCAGGAAATGACACCATCGCGCACCGCCCACCCCGATCCCTTACCTCAATCGACAGGAGATAACAGATGACCACCCGGACCGAAACGAAAGCAAGCCTCGTCGCAGCCCTTGTCCTGGCCCTCAGCGCCCCGGCTCTGGCGCAGACCGACAGCGGTGATCATGCCGAGCATCACCCTGACACGCAGGTCGCGCCACAAGAGAACGACGCGCCGCCGCCCGAAGGGGGCACGGCGCAGATGCCAGGAATGATGGGTATGATGACCCCCGAGATGATGCAGATGATGATGCGCATGATGGGCGAGGGGGGCATGTCCGGAATGATGGGCGGTATGCGTGGCGGCCCGATGGCAGAGGGCATGCCTGGCGCTGGCATGATGGGCGGCGGTATGATGGGTGGCGGCGGCATGAAAGGCATGATGGGTGGCCACGCGCTTGGCCCCGGCGCGCTTTACGGCATCGGGTCCGGCGCACCGACCGAGATGACACAGGTCCGGGTCGAGGCTTTCCTTGCGGATATGCTCGAACGCCATGGCAACCCGCGTCTTCGGATCGGCGAGATCACCGAGGCCGAGGATGGCAGCATCGTCGCGGACATCGTGACAGTGGACGGCTCGCTCGTGCAGCGCCTCGCCTTCAACCGCTTCCCCGGTCTGTTCCGGCGGATCGACTGAGCCTGCCCGGCCCCGCCGCCCCGTGCCGCGCGGGGCCGGATCACATCCTACAGAAGGGGGCAAGACATGCGCCATGCCGCTGAACCGTCGATCAGGGCCCGCGCCCCGGCAAGGCCGGGGGTGGTCCCCGAATTGCCCGTTGCCCTGTTTTCGTTCCTGCTGCATTTCGTCTGGGAGTTTGTCCAGGTGCCCGCCTTCGCAGGCTTGTCCGAACTGGCCCATTGGGAGGCGATCAAGCTCTGCCTGTCGGCCACGGTCGGCGATGTAGGCATTGCGCTGACGGCCTTTTGGGTCGCGAGCATGGCAGTGCGACGCCGGGACTGGATTCTTGGACCGACGCGCCTGCCGGTGGCGGTTTTCCTGGCCGTGGGCGTGATCCTGACGGTGGGGCTGGAATATTACCACACCACTGTCAGCCTGCGCTGGAGTTATGCAGAGGCGATGCCGCTGGTGCCACCGTTCGGAACGGGGTTGAGCCCGCTTTCGCA
>NZ_JAGQDH010000004.1 GCF_018069895.1 Roseovarius autotrophicus
TTTGCCAGATCGACGCCAATGATGGTAACTTCTTTCACGGATGCCTCCTTCGATTTGCTTGGTTTCAGCGCCCAAAGCTTGGCACATTGCGATGCCGTAGGGGAGGGAGGCATCCACTCCATCACCGAGACAGCTCGGCGTCTGGGCGCGCGGCGGATCGTGGCGCTTGGCAATTCGATGGGGGCCAGCATGGCGTTGCACCTGTCGGCGATGCTCGGTTTCGAGACGGTGCTGGCACTGACCCCGCAATATTCCGTCAACCCGGCCGTGGTGCCGGACGAGCGGCGCTGGTCCTATTTCCGTAACCGGATCGAGCAGTTTCACTTTGACCGGATCGACGGGCTGACCCCCGAGCGGAGCCGCTATGTGATCGTGCATGGTGACGGGCCAGGCGAGCTTGACCATGCGTTGCGGTTTCCGCAGTTACCGGGCCTTGCGCATTTCATCCTGCCGGGGATGGATCATCAGCTTGCCGTCACGCTCAAGGCGCGGGGCGTGCTGAGGCCCTTGGTGCGCGCGGTGATCGAGGGGCGCGGGCCGCGCATCCGGCGCCTGATCGAGGCGCAGGGCGGCCTGTTTCGCTCAGCCTATGACACCGCACGGCAAGAGCGGCCGGGGCTGGAGGCAATCCGTTAACGCGGTGCGGGCATCCGCTCGCCCCCTGCCCCCGCGCGGCGCAAGATCACCCCGAGGCGGGCGAAGCTGTTGGCCGTATCGGCCGGTTCGCGCTTGGCAAGAAAACCGTCAAGCTCGGGCCAGATGCGGATCGCCTGATCGAGCGCGGGATCGCTGCCCTCGGCGTATAACCCCGCGCGCACCATGGTTTCCGAGCGCGCATAGGTGCCAAGGAGGTGACGCGCCTGCGCGATAAGCCGGTTTTCGTCATCGCTCGCCGCCTGCGGCAAGCTGCGCGAGACCGAGCGCAGCAGGTCGATGGCCGGATAGCGCCCGCGCTCGGCGATCTCTCGGTCGAGCACCACATGCCCGTCGAGCACCCCGCGCAGGATATCGGCCACCGGCTCTTCCATGTCGGACCCGGCAACCAGCACGGTCAGCAGTGCGGTGATGTCGCCCTGCCCACCCTCGCCCGGCCCGGCGCGTTCGCAAAGCGACATGATCGCGTGCGCGGTCGAGGGCGGAAAGCCGCGCAGCGCGGGCATTTCACCGGCGGCGATGGCCACTTCGCGGTGGGCTTCGGCGAAACGGGTGATCGAATCGGCCATCAAGAGAACGTGGCGGCCTTTGTCGCGGAAATGCTCGGCCACGGCCATGGCGGTGAGCGCCGAACGCCGCCGCACCAAGGCGGAGCGGTCAGAGGTGGCGGCCACGATCACCGCACGCGCCATGCCCTCGGGGCCAAGCACATGGCGCACGAACTCGCCCAGCTCGCGCCCGCGCTCGCCGATCAGCGCCACCACCACCACATCGGCCTGCATATGCCGCGCAAGATGCCCCAGCAGCATGGATTTGCCCACGCCGGAGCCCGCGAAAAGCCCCATCCGCTGCCCGCGCACGATGGGCAGAAGCGTGTTGAACACGGCCATGCCCGTTTCCAGCCGCGCGCCCAGAGGGCGACGGCAGGCGGGCGCGGGCGGGTCGCCGCGCAGGGGCCGCGCCTTGGGGCCGCGCAAAAGGGGACGGTCGTCGAGCGGCAGGCCGAACGGATCGACCACGCGGCCGATCCAGTCATCGGAGGGGGCGATCTCGGACGGCCCCAGAAGGCGCACAGGGTCGCCCAGCGCCACACCCTCGGCGGCCTCGTCGGGCAGGATCACCAGCGCGGCCGCGTCAAGCTGAAGCACCTCGCCCAGCATCGCGCCGCGCACCGTCAGAATACGCACCCGGTCGCCCAGCCGCGCCACATCCGACAACCCGCTGACCCGCAAGAGCCCGCCTGCGACAGAGATCACACGCCCGAGCGGATAGGCCGCGCTGAGGCCAGAGATTTCGGCCCGAAGGCCCGCCAGTGCCGTTTGTCTCATTCGCCCGCTCCTGAAAATCGCCTGGGAACGATTTCTAAACGAATCAGGGTTAAGCCTTGGTTGAAGCCAATCGAGGGAGAAGCCCCGATGTTTGAAAATCTGGATGTCTTTCGCCTGTCGCACGCGCTTGCGCGTCATGCCGGCGCGCGGCAGGCGGTGGTGGCACAGAACATCGCCAATGCCGACACGCCCGGCTACCGCGCACGCGACATCGCGCCGTTCTCCGCCTTTCTCGAAGCGCCGCCGGGGATGCGCGCGACGCGGCCTGGCCATCTCTTCGGGCAAGGCGGCGCGCAGACGTTCGAGGCGCGCGAGGAGCGCGGCGCGGCGCGCGACCCCAACGGCAACTCGGTCACGCTCGAGACCGAGATGCTGCGCGCGGTCGATGTGCAGCGCCAGCACGGGCGCGCATTGGCGATCTACCGATCCGGGCTGACCGTGCTGCGCACGGCCATGTCACGCAGCTAGGAGGGCTGAGGGATGAGCGAATTTTCCAACGCGCTGAGCGTTTCGGCAAGCGGCCTCAAGGCGCAGTCGCAGCGGCTTCGGCATGTGGCCGAGAACATCGCCAATGCCGACACCCCCGGTTACCGGCGCAAGACCGTGGCCTTCAACCCCGAGCGTGGGCCCGACGCGAAGGGCCGGGTCGAGACCGGACCGGTGCGGCTCGATCGCAGCGATCTTCGCCGCATCTACGACCCCGCGCATCCGCTTGCCGATGAGAGCGGGCATGTCGCCGGCTCCAATGTCGATCTGATGATCGAGATTGCCGACGCGCGCGAGGCGCAGCGCAGCTACGAGGCAAATCTCAGAATGTTCGATCAGGCGCGGCAGATGTCGTCGAGCCTGATGGACCTCTTGCGCCGCTGAACGAACCAACAAGGAAAGGAGATCCGAAATGGAGTTGAGTGCAGTTTCCGCCGCGCGGGGCTATGCCGCGCTGCGCCCGGCGACCGAACCAGAGACCGGGGCCACAACCGGGTTTCAGGCACTCGCACGCGATTTCGCGGCCACCCTGCGCACAGGCGAAGAGACGGCCAAGGCCGCGATGACGGGCGGCGCCGATCCGCACGCGCTCGTGCAGGCGCTGGCGCAGACCGAACTGGCGGTCGAGACGGTGATCACGGTGCGCAACCGCGTAGTCGAAGCCTATCAGGAAATCCTGCGGATGCCGGTCTAGGCCATGCGTGAGGAAATCCTTTTCTACGATACGCTGCGCGAGGGACTCTGGGTCGCGGTGCTGATCTCTTTGCCGATCCTCACGGTGGCGCTGGTGGGCGGGTTGATCGTGGGGCTTTTTCAGGCGCTGACCTCGATCCAGGAAATGACGCTCACCTTCGTGCCCAAGCTCGGGGCCATCGTGCTCGTGTTCTGGCTGAGCATGGGGTTCATGACCCAGACCCTCGTTGCGTTCTTTCAGGACCGGCTTGTGCCGCTCATCATCGGAGGCTGAGACATGGAAGCCGCAGGATATGTCACGCTCACCCGGCAGACCGGATTGATGCGCGAGATGCAGATGATCGCCAACAACATCGCCAACGCCGCGACGACCGGCTATCGCGCCGAGGGGATGATATTCTCGGAATTCGTCGCCCGCGCCGAGGGCGCACCGTCGCTGTCGATGGGGCGGGGCAACACGCCGATGACCTCACAGGCGCAAGGGCCGCTCGAGGCCACCGGCGGCGCGTTCGATTTCGCCATCGAGGGCGAGGGTTTTTTCCTGATCGACACGCCCGAGGGCGAGCGGCTCACGCGCGCGGGGGTCTTTGCGCTCTCGGGGGCGGGCGATCTGGTGACGATGGACGGCTTTCGCGTGCTTGATGCGGGCGGCGCGCCGGTCTTCATCCCGCCCGACGCGGGCCGCCCCGGCCTTGCCGCCGATGGCACGCTGAGCGCGAATGGCCGCCCGCTGGCGCAGTTTGGCCTCTACCGGCCCGTGGAGGGCGCGGCGCTCACCCGCGTGGGCGGCAACCTCTTCAAGAGCAGGGACGGGATCGAGCCGGTGGAGGAAGGCCGGATCCTTCAGGGTTTTCGCGAAGGTTCCAATGTCGAGCCTCTGAGCCAGGTCGCGCGCATGATCGAAGTGCAGCGTGCCTACGAGATGGGCCAGAGCTTTCTAGAGGCCGAACATGAGCGCGTCCGCCGCGTGCTCGACACATTCACCCGCTGAGGAAAGGAGAGCGCCATGAGAGTTCTCAAGATCGCCGCTACCGGCATGGCCGCGCAGCAGATGCGCGTCGAGACAATCTCGAACAACCTCGCCAACATGTCCACCACCGGCTACAACGCACGCCGCGCCGAGTTTGCCGACCTGCATTACCAGCAGGTGACGCGGGCAGGCACGATTTCGGCCTCGGACGGCTCGGTTCTGCCCACGGGCGTGCAGCTTGGCCTTGGTGTGCGGCCCGCCTCGGTGACGGTGGAGCTTTCGCAAGGCTCGCTGCGGGCGACAGGGGGCGATCTCGATGTGGCGATCGAGGGTCGGGGTTATCTTGAGGTGGCCTTGCCCTCGGGGCTGTCGGCCTATACCCGCGATGGCGGGCTGAAACGCTCTGCCGAAGGGGTGATCGTCACCTCCGAGGGCTTTCCGGTCGCCCCCGAGATCACCATTCCCGACGATGCGCGCAGCATCGCGATCAATGCCGAGGGCGAAGTCTTTGCGTTCTTCGATGACGCGGTCGAGGCACAGGAACTGGGGCAGTTGAACCTTGTGAGTTTTGCCAATGCCAAGGGGCTCGAGGCCATCGGCAGCAACCTCTTTCTGGAAACCGAAGCCTCTGGCCCGCCCAATGTGAGCACGGCGGGGCAAGACGGCCTTGGCACGCTGCGACACGGATTTCTGGAGGACAGTTCGGTCGATCCGGTGCGCGAAATCACCGAACTGATCGAGGCGCAACGTGGCTATGAGCTTAACGCCAAGGTCATCACTGCCGCCGATCAGATGCTCGCGGCGACCACGCAGGTGCGGTGATGCGGAGGCTGGTGGCGATCCTCGCGGTGATGGCCGCCCCCGCGCTGGCCGATCGGGTAGAGGCGGTGCGCGTTATCCGCCCGCAAGAGATCATCGCGCCCGAGGACGTGATCCTGCGCGCCGGTCCCGGAACGGGCGCGCCAGCACTGGACGCGATCATCGGGCAGGAGGCGCGTGTCGCGCTCTATCCGGGCCGCGCGATCCGCGCGGGCGACTTCGGCCCGCCCGCCAGCATCGAGCGCAACCAGGTGGTGCCGCTGATCTACACCCATGGCGGGTTGCGGATCGAGACCGAGGGGCGCGCACTCGTCCGCGCCGGGGTGGGCGAGTATGTGCGGGTGATGAACCTTGCCTCGCGTACCACGATCACGGGCCGCGTCACCGCCGACGGGCGCATCGAAGTGTCACGATAGGAACCGGATGATGAGAGTGCTGTTACTGCTGTTGCTGGTCGTCGCGGGCTGCGCGCGGATGGATCATATCGGCAAGCCGCCGGGTTTCACACCGACCATGAACTCGACCGAGCAACTGGCCATGCTCGATCCCGGCCTGCCGCTGGAAAAGGCGGCCCGCCTGCCGGTGCAGGAGGCCTCGCTCTGGAATGGCGGACGCAAGTCGCTTCTGGGTGACCGGCGGGCGGCGCGGAGGGGCGATATCCTGACCGTGGTGGTGGAAATCGACGAGGAAGCAGAGATATCCAACTCCACCTCGCGGGCGCGCAACGGCTCGGAAAGCCTTGCCGTGCCGGATCTTCTCGGCCTGCCGCAGCGCATCAACCGGCGCCTGCCCGAGGGCGCGAGCCTTGACCGGGCGGTGGGGCTGAATTCCACCAGCCGCTCGGGTGGCGATGGCTCGGTCAAGCGCAGCGAGGAGTTGACGCTGCGGGTCGCGGCGACGGTGATGCAGGTGCTCCCCAACGGCGTTCTGGAGATCCAGGGCTCGCAGGAGGTGCGGGTGAACTTCGAACTGCGCGAGCTTCTGGTGACGGGGTTCGTGCGGCCCGAGGACATCTCGCGCCAGAACGAGATCACCTATGACAAGATCGCGGCCGCGCGCATTTCCTATGGCGGGCGCGGGCAGATCACCGACATGCAGCAACCGCGGATCGGCCAGCAGGTGCTGGACGCGATCCTGCCGTTCTGAACAGGGGCCGGGATATGATGCGCATAGTTGTGCCAGGGCTGCTTTTGTTGCTCGGCCTCGGGGCCGGGATCGCCGCGGGGCTGTTTCTTGCCAGACCCGCCACCGAGGGGGACAAGGCCGAGACAGCCGCGCCCGCAACCGAGGGTGTGCAGAACGGCGGGCAGACCGAATTCGTCAGGCTCAACAATCAGTTCGTCGTGCCGGTGGTCGCGCGCGACCGGGTGACCGCGATGGTGGTGATGTCGCTCAGTGTCGAGACGCGCCCCAACGCGGCTCAAACGGTCTATGCGCGCGAGCCGAAACTGCGCGACGGCTTTCTTCAGGTCATGTTCGAGCATTCCAATCGCGGCGGTTTCGACGGGGCGTTCACCAATGCCAACAACCTCGATCTGCTGCGGCGGATGCTGATGGAGGTGGCGCGCGATCTGTTGGGCGAGGATGCGCGCGGCGTGCTGATCACCGAGATCGCGCGTCAGGACATGTGATCCCTTGCTCTGGCAAGACGCAAGAGGGTGAGATGGTCGAGGCGCAGCGCCTCGCGGGCCTCTATGTCCTGATGTCTGGAGGCGCGATGACGCGCGGCGAGCACACGCGCCGTCTCGGCCTTGCCAAAGGCGCGGCGCAGGGGCGGCAGTGCCTGCTCCTTGCGCGCGAGGGTAAGCGCAAGCTCGGAATTGAGCGCGGCGCGGCTGCGCGCGACCCAGCCCTGCCACGACAGATCCGCGCCGATCTCACGCAATCCGCTTACCGCCTGTTCCGGCAGGGCGCGCGCCGCCGCAGCCTGCATGTCGAGGCGGGCAAGCGCCGCGCGCAGCCGTGCCTCGTCGTCAAGCACCGTGCGAAACCGCGATGCCTCTCGGTCACGCCGCGCCGCCGTCAACGCGACGAGCGCGCGGGAATCAATGCCCCTCATCCGAAAGCCCGTGCCTTGCGGCGCATCGTATCGGCAAAACGGATCGCCGCGGCGACGGCGCGGTAATGGCGAGGATCGATCTCCCGTCCCAGTTCTGTCTCGGCGTGCAGCGCGCGCGCGACAGGCGGATCGCGATGCACCGGCACGCCATGCACATGCGCCGTCTCGCGGATCGCCAGAGCCATGTGATCGACGCCCTTGGCGACGCAGACCGGGGCCGCGCCCGGCAAACGGTTCCATTTCAGCGCGACAGCGTAATGGATCGGGTTGACGATCACCACGTCCGCCCCCGCCACCTCGGCCATCATCTGCCGCGCGGCAATGTCCATACCCTTCTGGCGGCGCTTCTGCTTCATGTGCGGGTCGCCCTCGTTCTCCTTGTGCTCGTCGCGGATTTCCTTGTGCGACATGCGCTGGCGGCGGGCATGGTCAAAATGCTGCCAGAGGTAATCGACCGCGCCGATGGCAAGCGCAAGCAGAAGCACCACGGCGAGAAACTCCACCACCATGCGCACCATGAGTGCCCCGATCTGGCCAGGTGCGGCATGAAGCGCGGCCGCAAGACGCGGCAATTGCCCGGTCAGATAGGTGCCAAGAAGCAGGCAATAGGCCAGCAGCTTGACCGCGCTCTTGGCAAACTCGAACAGCCCGCCGGGGCCATACTTGTTTTTCGCATTCTCGATCGGGTTGATGCGCGAAAGCTTCGGCTCCAGCTTCGAGGGCGCAAAGACAAGGCTGCGCTGTGCCACCACCACAAGGAGCGCCCCCGCGCCGGGCAGCAGGAACCAGACCAAGAGCGCCAGCGCGATGCCGCCCATCAGCCCGCCCAATACGGACGCGCCCGAGCCGCCCGCGAAGATCAGCGCGGCGAGGCGGTCCGGCTGGTCAAGAAAGCGCATCATGAGCGAACCGGCCTCTGATATGGAACCTGCGCCCACGGCCAGCGCGACCAGAACGAAGCCAGCGTAGGATCCTGCGGTATTGAGGTCCGCCGAACGCGCCAGATCACCTTTTTCACGCGCCTTTTCAAGCTTTTGCGCCGTCGCCTCATGGGTTTTGTCGCCCTCGTCCTGCCCCTCGGCCATCAGCGTCCCCCGAGCGGATCGGCAAGGAAACTGCCGAGCGCACCGGCCCAGAGGCCCAGCATCGTCGGCGCGAGCAGCATCAACAGGACCAGCCCCGCACCGGTGATCGCGGGCGCGCCGACAAAGACCACCATGAGCTGTGGCATGGCGCGGTTGATGATGCCGAGGGTGAGGTTGTAGAGTGTCGAGGCAATAACGAAGGGCGCGGCGAGCGTGAATGCGAAGCCGAAGGCATGGGCCACGCGCGCAATGCCCCATTCTGCCACCGCCGCCGCAAGCGGCGGCGCGCCCGGAGGCAGGAGGCGGTAGCTCGTGACCGCCAGTTCCGCGAGCCGCAGGTGCAGCCCGAGCATCATCGCCAGTGCCAGCGCGCCCGTCACAAGAAAGTGCCCCATGGCGGGCATGGGCGTGATCCCGGCAGTGCCCAGAATCTGCGAAAGCGAGGTCGCCTGCGCGGCGATGGCTCCGGCAGTCTGAAGCGCCAGCAGGAAAAGGCGGATACCAAGCCCGAGAAACAATCCGATGCCGGTCTCGGTCAGGATGAGGCGCGCGAGATTCGGTGTCGCCGGGAGGTACCCGATCAGGTCGGGCACGACGGCGGGCGTGACGATGGCCGAGAGGCCAAGGGCGAGGCCGAGCTTGATCCGCACGGGCACCTCGGTCTCGCCGAAGCCGGGAAAAAGCGCGATGAGTGGCGCGAGTCGCAGGAACACAAGGGCGTAGAGCCAGAGCAGGTCCTGCGTCAGCGGCACGAGATCCCCGAGCGCGTTCACGCCGCCACCATCCCGACGAGCGCCGGTCTGCTCTCGATACCGATTTCCTCGAAGGAAAGGACCGGCGCGCCGATCTGTCTGGCGGCGAGCGCCGTGCGCAGGAAACGGCGGCGCGGCGTCGAGGTGACGATGGCCGGCGCGATACCCTTGTCCTGCGCCTGTTTGACCGCCTCGGCGGCAGCCCCGGTGAGCGCATTGAAAAGATCTGGCGGCAGCGCCACGTCAAGCCGCCCGCGCTCGGCCTCGATCTGGTAGGTGGCGAACCGGTCCTCCCATTCCGGCGCGAGCTGAATGAGCGGTAACGTGCCGTCTGGACGGGTCAGCTCGGCGACAAGCTGAAAGCCAAGCCGCTGTCGGACATGTTCGCAGACCGCCTCGGGCGAGGCAGCGCCCTGCCGCCCTTCGGCCGCCGCCTCGATGATCAACGGCAGGTTGCGGATCGACACCTGTTCGGCCAGCAGCAGGCGCAGCACCGCATGCAGGAGGTCGGGCGCGATGCGGTCGGGGATCATCTCTTCGAGCAGCTTGCGATTTGCCTCGGCGCGGTGGCGATCGGTGAGATTGACCGACTCGTCCAGCAGCCGCCGCATTGCCTTCATCGTCAGCAGACGGCTGAGGTTGCGGCGGATCACCTCGAGCAGGTGCGTGGCGAGCACCTCGGTCGGGGTAACGAGCGTGGCGCCGCCAAGCGCCGCGCTGTCTCGTGCGGCGGGCGGGATCCAGCGCGCGGGCGCGCCGTAAACCGGCTCGCGCACCGTCTCGCCCGGCGGCAGATCTGGATGGCTCTCGGGATCGAGGGCAAGCAGATATTCCGCACGCAACTCGGCGCGCGCCTGCTCGACTCCGTGAACGCGGATGACATAGCTCGCGGTTGGCAGGGCGGAATCGTCTGTCAGGCGGATCTCGGGCAGGATCAGTCCAAAACGCGTGGCGACATGACGGCGCATGTTCGCGATGCGCGCATCGAGCCCCTCGCCGGGATCAAGCACCATGTTGACCAGATCGGGCGCGAACTCGACATGGATGTCGTCAAGCTCCAGAATGTCGCCCATCGACGGCTCGGGCGACGGCGTCACCGGAGGCGCCGTATCTTGGATGGACGGATGTGCGCGCGCGCGAAAGCCCGTGAACGCCACGCCCCCAAGCGCCAGCCCGCCAAGGATGAAAGGCACGAACGGAAGTCCCGGCACCAGCGCAAAAAGCGCCATCAGCACCGCCACCGTGGCCAGTGCCGCCGGATGGCGCCCGATCTGGGCCATCATCGCGGCATCGGTGGCGCCCAGGGTACCGCCCCGCGCGAGCAGAAGCGCCGAAGCGATCGAGATCACCACCGCAGGAATCTGGGTCACCAACCCGTCGCCGACGGTCAGGATCGCATAGGTCTCGAACGCACGGCCAAGCGGCATGCCATGAACAACCGTGCCCATGACAAGCCCCATCAACAGGTTCAGAAGCGTGATCAGAAGCCCCGCGACCGCATCGCCCTTGACGAATTTCGAGGCGCCGTCGAGCGAGCCGAAGAACGTGGTTTCCTGCTGTTCCCTGGCGCGACGCTCGCGCGCCTCGTCATGTGTGATGGCACCGGCGGACATGTCGCTGTCGATGGCGAGCTGCTTGCCGGGCATGGCGTCGAGCGCGAAGCGCGCACCCACCTCGGCCATCCGCGCCGCGCCCTTGGTGATGACCAGGAAATTGACGATGAGCAGCACGCCAAAGACGACAAGCCCGAGAAAGACGCTGCCACCCATGACGAAATTGGCAAAGCCCTCGATCACATTGCCCGCCGCCGCCGTGCCGGTGTGCCCCTGCCCGATGATGAGCTTGGTTGACGAGACATTGAGCGAGAGCCGCAGCATCAGCGAGGCCAGAAGGATGGTCGGGAAAGAGGAGAAATCGAGCGGCCGCTCGATGAACAGGGTGATGGTAAAGATGAGAATGGCCAAGGCGAAGGAGGCGGCAAGCCCCATGTCAAGCACCCAGGCGGGCATCGGCAGGATCATCATCACAATGATCGCCATAAGCGCGAGCGCCAGAAGCACGGTCGGCTGAAAGAGTTGGGCGGGCGCAAGGCGGGGCATGGCTCAGGACCCGCGCATCGCGCCGAGCCCGGGAACAAGCGGCGCTGGCGCGCCCCTGGCCAGCGGGACGAGCGAATTATGCGCACCCGACGCGGTGGCACCGGTCATGAGCGGAAAGGTGTTGGCGGCGGCGCGCGGCACGCCCTCGGTGCGGGACGGGAAAACCGGATCGACCCGGTCCGGTTCGGACAGGGTTTTGCGCACCTGCTCGAACCGGGCGCGATATTTCCGGGCGAGCGCGGGCGTGCGCGAATGGAACCAGCCAGCGGCCACCGACCAGTCGCCGCTCTGATCGTGGAGATTCTTGAGAAAGCGCGCGGCATAGGCCGCGTTGCGCAACGGATCGAACATTTCGGACGGCGAGCGGAAGGCCGCGCCGTGCCAGCGGTGATTGATCTGGAAGCAACCTATGTCAAGGTTGCGGACACCGCGCGCCAGAGCGTGGGCGACAAACTGTTCCGCCTCGCCACGGGTGGCGAACCAATGGCCCTGTCCTTGCATGTTGACGGTCCAGGGCCAGGGGTCGAGACCCTGACCATGATCGCGCCCGGTTTCGACCCGGGTAATTGCCCGCATCACGGGGAGCGGCACGCCGCTGCTGCGTGCGGCCTGCTGCGCAGCCGCGTCACACAAAGCGGCACGCGCTTCGGCAGCCTGCGGGAGATAGCAGGCCGACAGGACAAAAATGGCGAGAGCAAGATGGCGCGAAACTGGAAACAAGGCAGAGATCCGGGATGTGGGGGCCATGGGGCTATCACCGTGATCGTCACCGACAGAGGTTGAGATTCGGTAAGCAAAGGCACGTTCGGCCGCTTTTCTGGTCGGGTGGCCTATTCGGGAAGTGGACTCGCGGCCAGCAAACGCGACAGGGTCTCGCGGGCGGCGCCGGACTCGGCCAGCAGATCACGCTGCTGGCCAAGCCGCATCCCCGGATCATCACCCGAACGGGACTTCGGCCCGTCCAGAACACGCGCCAGATCGTGCATCAGCGGGTCGGCGGCTTGTGTCAGCGCCGAGGGGTCGCGCGCAAAGAGGGCGGCGCGATCTGCCTCTGACATGGCATCGCTTGCCGCGAACAGCCTCCGGGCCGCGGCGTGATCGCCATGCAGCACGCGCGCGCGCGCGCGCAACTGATCGGCCAGACCCCCCTGCATGGCAAGCAGCGCAAGTTCCGCCTCTGCCGGTCTCTGGAGGGCGAGCGCGATTTCCGCACGCAGAAGCCGCAGGGCGGGATCGGTCGGGGCCCCTCCAAGGTATCGGTCCGCGGCCTCGGCAAAACCCTGGTCCAGAAGCCGGCGCGCAATCCCGGCGGCAAGCGACGCAGTGACCGATCCGGCCGGAACCAGCCGCTCCGCGAGCGCGTGGCGCAGGAAGGTGATGTCGTCGGCCTTGTCCGTGGCCTGCCACAGAATGCTCTCGGCCATGGTGGTGGCGGGCGGCAGGGCCGGATCCGGTGCGAGACGTTCACGCGCGGCGACCGCCTCGGCGAAGGCCCCCGAGGACGCGAGTGCCGCGACATGGGCCACGGCAAGCCTGTCGCCCATCGACGTGCCGCGCAGTTCCTGCGCAAAGGCACCGGCAAGTTGCGCCTGTTCGAGGGCGACCGGTGCGCCACGGGCAAGATCCGCCTCGATGGTCAGCGCCAACGCCTCGGCGGCGTGCGCGCTGTTGGAACGGCGGACCGTTTCAAGCGTGGCGGGATCCGGCGGGTTCGCGCGGGCCGAAAGATCGGCGCGCACCAGCCCGGCAGCGGGATCGCCCGGCATTGCGACCCGCGCGACCATCCGTTGCAGGTGATCGGCGGTTTCCAAATGTCCGACGGCGGCAAGCCGCCTTGCAAGGCCCGGCCCGAGGGCACGGCGCAAGCCGTCAGGCAGCGCCGCAAAACTGCGTTGCAGGGCACGGTGATCGAAAACCAGCGTCTCATCTATCTGCTCGGCTGCGAGCAAGGCCCAGAGCACACCAGGTTCGCCGCACCCTGCAAAACCGCGCAGATCCGTGCTGGCGGGCAGAGGCTGCTGATCGACAACAAGCGCAAGATCACGAAGCAGACGGATTTCGCGATCCCCCCCGGAGGTCAACCCGAGGCTCTGGCGGGCCTCGGCCCCGAAACCGTGATGAATATAGAAGCGCGCGAGATCGCGCGCGACCGTCGGATCAACTCGATCGAACTCGCCATAAAGCCCGCGATGAAGCCGCCCGATTCCGGCATGCAGCCCTTGCGGACCGCCCCAGGAAGCGACATCAAGCCGCCCCGGCAAGGGGCACCCGGCCACGGGATCAGGCGCCCCTCCCGAAGGCCGGGCGCCAACATCGCGATCCATGCTTGTTACGGCGCGCAGGGCAAGGTGACCGTCAGGGTCGGCGGCAGGCGGGTCTGGCGGAGAATCGTTGGCGGGTTGCGGCGAGGGTGACGCAGGTCCGAGCGGCGGCGGCGGAGATGTATCAGGTGCGGCGGAGACAAGCCCCTGGCTTGCGGCGCGACCGAGTTGACGCAGCAGGACCGCGCGCATCTGCCCGAGATCGCCCTGCGGCGCCGTATCCACGTCACCGTCCGGCACGGCGTCAACCGCCAGAGCCGGCGCGAGCCGGGCAGCGATGGCCTCGGTCGCGGGGGATACAGGCGCATCAGGCAGCACGGCGAGAGCGGTGGGACGGCGAGAGGCCATGGAGGCGTCGGGCGGGTGCACAGGATCGGAGATGTCAAGCACAAGCATGGCGGCACCATGCCAGAACGGTCGCACCGGGCAGTCACAGGCCAGATCGAGCACAAGCCGTCCCTGCCCCTGGGGTGCGGCAATCGCGCGAAGGCGCGCTTGCCCGATGCGTGAGAAAACGGCGCCAAGATCGAAACGCAGCGCGCGCTCTTCGAAAACAACGGCCACGCCGCCCTCGTGCGGTTCGATCCGCCAGTCGTGTCGGCGCGGCAGGTCGATCACCAGCCGATCGAACCGCTCATGGGCCCCGGAACGCACCGGCACGCCCTGAGCAAGGGCAGCCGCGCCAGAAAGAACCAACAGGACAAGAAGCCCGGCACGGATCATGCTGCCTCCTGCCTGAGCGCCTTGAGCGCCTCCTCGAGATCGCCAAAGCTTGGCCTGTTATGGCCGGGCGTGTTCTGGCGCCCCACCTCGATGCAGATATTGGCCGCGTGATTGTGGAGGTTGGCGATCAGCACCTCGCGGATCAGGCGGTAGAAATGCGCGTCCTCCTCCACCACCTCACGCAGCTTGGTGGCAAAGGGGCCGACGAAACCGTAGGACAGAAACACGCCCAGAAACGTGCCCACCAGCGCGCCGCCGATCATCTTGCCGAGAATTTCCGGCGGCTGGTCGATCGAGGCCATGGTCTTGATCACCCCCAGAACGGCGGCGACGATGCCCAGCGCGGGCAGCCCGTCGGCCATGGTCTGAAGCGCGTGGCTCGGTTGGAGCGCGTGATGGTGGTGCGCCTCCATCCGCTTGTCGAGCACCTCCTCGACCTGGTGGGGATCGTCATAATTCATCGAGGCAGAGCGCATCGTGTCGCCGATGAGCGCCACTGCCTCGGTGTCC
This sequence comes from Roseovarius autotrophicus, assembly GCF_018069895.1. Lineage (GTDB taxonomy): Bacteria > Pseudomonadota > Alphaproteobacteria > Rhodobacterales > Rhodobacteraceae > Roseovarius > Roseovarius autotrophicus. Next base: position 14,500 of record NZ_JAGQDH010000004.1, read on the forward strand.
GCCAGGATGCGGGGGTAGCGCGAGAAGATAGACGATCCGGAGGGGTTCTCGATATGCTCTTCGACGGCCACCACATTCTGCCGCGCAAGGCGGATCAGCGCATAGAGAAGGCAAAGCAGGTCGCGGTAATCCTCGGGCTTCCAGCGCGGACCCTTGAAAACCTTGCCGATATCCTTGAGCGTGTGCTTGATCATGGTGCTGTCGTTGCTGATGAAAAAAGCGCCGATGGCGGCTCCGCCGATCATCATCAGCTCGAAAGGAAGCGCCTTGAGGATGATCCCGATCTTGCCGCCGGCAGCAAGATAGCCGCCGAAGACCATCACCAGGATAACTGCAATACCGACAATTCCGATCATCACCCGCTCCGTTTCGACGCCGTAGCCCTATTCTGTCACCCTCGGGTTACCCGCCGGTTAAGAGCGGCCGCTCATTCGCTCCCGGCGTTGCGCCCGGCGAGCACGACGCTGAACATATGCGCGGCCTCGGGGCTCAGACCGGCCATGATCGCCGCCGCCGCATCGGGCCGCATCCGCACGAGGAACCCGGCGGCGAAACGCGCATCCATCTTCTCGAACAGTGCCGCGGCCTGTTTCGGCTTCATCGTCTCGTAGACGCGGGTGAGCCGGTCGAGATCGTCCTCGGAGGCGGTCTCGGCGATGTCGAGGGTGCGGCGGAGCGAGTCCTCGGCCTCCTGGAGCGCCGCGAGCCGGATGGTGATCTGCTCATCCGCGATGGCGAGGGCCTGCATCCGGTCCGCGAACGCGCGTTCGCGGGTCACAAGCCGGGACTCGCGCTCCTTGAGCGTATCCAGGAGAACCTGAATATCCGCGGGTTGCTCGCAGCGCCCATCGGTCCCGGTGAGGACATCCACCGGCGCCTTGGGCGTGGCACGCGCCATGGCCTGCCCGACCCCGTCGCCCACCCGCACTGCTGCGGACGCCAGAAGCAACGCGGCGATGACCGTGAGCGTGCCGCGCGCACGGCGGCGGGGCATGCCGCTCATGTCCGGCCCTCCGCGCCCTCGGGCGAGTGGCGGCGAAAGATCGGGCCAGTCTCGGGCGGAGGAGGTGGTGGCGGAGACGGCACATCGGGCAGGTCGTGCATCGAGGCCACCAGCAGTTCCAGCCGCTTGGCCACGCCCTCGGCCCGCTCGGTGAGCGCATCGAGCGAGCCGGTGGAATGGCTGGCCGCCGTCTGGGCCGCACGCAGGGTGCGCGCGAGATCGTCCACCTGCGCCGACAGCACCGCGACCGCGCCGCCGACCCCGTTTTCAAGATCGTTGAAACGGCTCAGCCGCCGCGCCAGCACATGACAGTAGAGCGCCGCGCCCAGCGCACCCGCGACCAGCAGAATATCAGCGATCAGTTCCATGTCGTCCCCTCAGTCCAGCACAAATTCCATGACAAGAAGGTCGTTGACCCGCCCCTCGCCAACCACCGCCTGCACGCGCCGCAGCATCTGGCCGCGCAGCCGCAAGAGCGCGCTGCTCTCCTCCAGATCGGTGAGGCGGAGTGCGCGCAGATAGGTATTGAGCACATCGACCACGCGCGGCATGATCCGCGCCACCTCGGCCGACTGGCCCGCGTTCACCTCGAGCTCGGCCCGGAACCGCAGGTGGCGGCTGCGCCCGGTCTCGGCGTAGGAGACGACCAGCGGCTCGACCGGCACGAAGACAAGGTTGCCGAAATCGACCACGACCGGCGTGGATTCTGCCACCGGTCCAGCAACGCCCGAGGCGCCGACGGGCAAGAGCCCCGCGCGCACGGCGAGGAAGCCACCAACGCCGCCAAGCACCGCCAGAACCAGCCCGAGAATCAGTGGAAAGCGTGAACCCCTGATTTTTTCGCCTTTTGTTTCAGGTGCTTCATCAGTTTCAGCCATTCCATGCCCTCTTTTCTCTCGCAAGGGCACTATCGCGCAGAGAGGCTAACCGAATCTTAAGCCCGATGAGCGAATGATGACCTCGACGAACGGCAGAAGGCCGGTCATCTGGAGGCTTCGACGTGCAACAGTTCCTCACCCTATGGCACTCGCTCGACATGCGGCGACGCATGATCGTGGGCGTGACGACGCTTGGCGTGTTCGCCGCCATCCTCGGGCTTGCGCGCATGGCCGCAAGCCCGAGCCTGAGCCTGCTTTATGCCGGGCTGGAGGGCGCGGCAGCGGGCGAGGTGGTGGCCGCGCTCGACCAGCGCGGGATCATCCATGAGGTGCGCGGCAACGCCATTTATGTCGCGAGCGCGCAGCGCGACAGCCTGCGGATGGTGTTCGCGGGAGAGGGGCTGCCGTCGAGCACGGCGCGGGGCTATGAACTTCTCGACGGGCTGTCGGGCTTCGGCACCACCTCGCAGATGTTCGACGCCGCCTATTGGCGCGCCAAGGAGGGCGAACTTGCGCGCACCATCGTGGCCCATCCGGCGATCACGGCTGCGCGGGTTCATCTGGCCTCGGGCGGGTCCGCCCCGTTTCAGCGCAACCTGCGGCAATCGGCCTCTGTCGCGGTGACGACCACGGGCGCGGGCCTCTTGCCCAGGCACGCGCGCGCGCTGCAATTCCTGGTGGCCTCGGCGGTGGCGGGGCTCACGCCCGAGGATGTGGCGGTGATCGATTCGGAGGGCGGGCTTGTCGGCGCGGAGGAGGTTCCGGCCAACGCCCCCGACGAGCGCGCCGAGGCGCTGCGGATGCGCGCGCTGCGGCTTCTGGAGGCGCGCGTGGGGCGCGGCAACGCGGTGGTGGAGGTGACACTCGACACGGTGACGGAAACGGAGTCGATCCGCGAACGGCGCGTGGACCCCGATAGCCGCGTGGCAATCAGCACCGACACCGAAGAGAGCAGCAGCAACGCCTCCGATCAGGGTAACGGCGTGACGGTCGCCTCGAACCTGCCCGAAGGCGAGGCGGGCGGCGGCGCACCCTCCACCAGCCGCAGCGACGAGACCCGCGAGCGGGTGAATTACGAGGTCTCCTCGACCGAACGCGAGATCCTGCGCGCGCCCGGTGCCATCCGGCGGATGAGTGTGGCGGTGCTGGTCAATGCCCTGCCCGATCCCGGCACGGGCGCGCCGGTGCCCCGGCCCGACGACGAACTCGAAGCCCTGCGCGCGCTTGTCGGCTCTGCGGTCGGGCTCGATTCCGGGCGCGGCGATGTGCTGACGCTGCGCGCCCTGCCCTTCGAGACGCTCATGCCCGAGGGTGCCATGGCCGTGCCCGGCCTCTGGGAGCGGCTGGCGGTCGACACGATGTCGCTGGTGCAGGCGATCGTTCTGGCTGTCGTGGCGCTTGTGCTGGGGCTGTTTGTGCTGCGCCCGGTGCTGATGCGTCCGCCGGCGACACCGTCTGTGCAACTCGCCCCGCCGCCCGCCTTTGATGTGGCAGAACCCGCGCCCGCCCTCACCGGTGAGATCGACGTGGGCGAATTCGACGAATCAGGCATGGCGCTCGCCTTCAACGACAATCCCGACGCCCGAAGCGGCCTGTCCGGTGCAATGGGCTTTCCCGAAGACCCGGTGGAACGGCTGCGCGCCCTTATCGGTGAGCGGCAGGAGGAAACGGTCGAGATCCTGCGCACATGGCTTGAGGGCGAGGAGGAGCGGGTCTGATGTCGATCGCGCATTTGCTGGAGGAATTTGGCGAGACCGGCGAGGGCGAGGGCGTGACCCTCGACATGACCGATATCTCGCTCGAGGAAGAGCGGCTCGCGGCCTTCGAGAAGGGCTATCAGGCGGGCTGGGACGACGCGGTCAAGGCACAGTCGGAGGATTCGCGCCGGATCACCACCGATCTGGCGCAAAACCTTCAGGATCTGCGTTTTACCTATGAAGAGGCCCATGGCGCGGTGATGGCCGCGCTGCGCCCGCTTCTGATGGAAATGGCCGGCGCGGTGCTGCCGCAGCTGGCACGAGAGAGCCTCGCGCCGCGGATCGTGGAGATGCTGCATGATTTCGCGCGCGCGCAGGGCCGCCAGCCGGTCGAGATCGCCGCCTCGGCCGAGGACATGCCGCGCCTCGAGCACCTCATGGAGGGCGGCATCGAGGGGACAATCGTCGCGGATGACACGCTTGGCGCAGGGCAGGTCTATCTGCGCTTCGGCGAGAGCGAGGCCGAGATCGACCTGCCTGCGGTCATCGACAGCATCACCGCCGCCGTGAGCGGCTTTTTTGACGAGACCCAGCCACGAAAGGCCATTGCATGACCGACGCCGCCACCGTGCGCACGCCCTCGGGGGCCGATATCGCCAGCCCCTTCTCGGGCGTTCCCATCGAGATCACGGTCTGCGTGGGCCGCGCGCGCCCGCTCATCCGCGATCTTCTCAAGCTGGGCAAGGATGCGGTGCTGCCGCTCGACCGGCGGGTCGATGACGTGGTCGAGCTTTACATCGGCGAGCGGCTGATCGCACGCGGCCTGCTTGAAGAGGTCGAGGGCGATGCGCAGGGACAGCTTGCGGTGCGCCTCACGGAGGTGGCCGACCTGCGGGACGGGCTGAATTGAACGGGATGCGCGCACTCATCGGGGCGCTGGTCCTTTTCGCCTTGCTCTGGCTGGGCACGGGCCCGGCGCTGGCGCAGGACCTGTCGATCTCGCTGGGCGAGGGCGGCTCGGTCTCGGCGCGCACGATTCAGCTCATCGCGCTGATCACGGTGCTGAGCCTCGCACCCGGGCTGGCCATCATGATCACCGCATTCCCGTTCATCATCACGGTGCTGGCGATCCTGCGGCAGGGGATCGGGTTGCAACAATCGCCGCCCAACATGCTGCTGGTAAGCCTCGCGTTGTTCCTGACATGGTTCGTGATGGAACCAACCTTCAGCGCCGCCTGGACCGAAGGAATTGCGCCGCTTGTAGCGGAGGAGGTGAGCCTGGAAGAGGGGCTTGCGCGGGCGATCACACCGTTTCGTGGCTTCATGGCGGCGCGGCTCGACGGCGAGACGTTTGCCGCCATGGCGGCGCTGCGCCCGGACGCGGCGGGCATCGCGTCCGGCCCTGATGCGCCGCTGTCCGTGCTGGTGCCGAGTTTCATGCTGTCGGAAATCGCGCGGGCGTTTCAGGTGGGATTCCTTGTCTTCCTGCCGTTTCTCATCATCGACCTGGTGATCGCGGCGGTGCTGATGTCGATGGGCATGATGATGGTGCCGCCGGCGATCGTATCGTTGCCGTTCAAGCTGGCGTTCTTTGTCATCGCCGACGGCTGGTCGCTGATCGCGGCCAGCCTTGTGCAAGGCTACATGTGATCACGGGTCGCGAAAGAGCCGGGTCATCTCGAACAGCCGATCAAGCCGCTCGAACCGGTCGCGCGCGTCGGGCCAGCGTTCCTCCTGCGTGGCGGCGATGAGCGCCTCGACGAGCGAGAGCGTGGCGATATTGCTGTCCCAGGCTGACGGAATCTCGCCCCAGCAGTTGAAGGTGGTTTCCGCCACGCCGGCGATGGGGCTGGCCCATTGATCGGTGACAAGGATCACCCGGACACCGCGCTCGGCCGCTATGCGGGCGAGGCGCAAGAGGTTCTCTTCGTAACGGCGCATGTCGAAGATAAGAAGGGCATCACCCTCGGCCATGTCGATCACATAATGCGGCCAGCTTGCCGGGGCCGCAGTGAGGTGGCGCACCCCCTCGCGGATCGCCTGGAAATGGGTAAAGGCATATTCGGCAAGCGAGCGGGTGATGCGCCCACCCACCACATAAAGCCCTGGCGCCCGCGCCAACCGCCGCGCCGCCGCGTCGAACTGGTCAGTGTCGATATTGGCGAAGGTCTGCGCGAGATTCTGCGTCACTGCCTCGGCGAAGCGATTGAGAAGATGCGAGGACGGCGCCTCGGCGGCCCAGACCGCGCGCCGCTCGGCGGGGCCGGACACCTTGGCCTGAAGCTCCTGCAAGAGCGCGTGGTGGAACTGGGGATAGCCCTTGAAGCCCAGTTTCTGCACCAGCCGCGCCACCACCGGCGTCGAGACCCCGGCGCCCTCTGCGGCGGCGGTGATCGAGGCCAACCCGGCGCCGGGGTAATTCTCCAGCAGCGCGTTGGCGAATCGGCGCTCGGACTGGGTGAGGGCCGGATAGTGCTGACGGATGAGCTGGCGAACTGTTGGTGCGGCAGCCTTGGTCTGAGGCGCGGGATCGGTCACTGGCGGCCCTCCGATGGCGGTTTTCCGGGCAAGAGGCGGCGACATGCGGGCCCGGCGCAAAAGTTTCTGGAAAAATATTGACGAAATTCCTTTCGCGTGGAAAGCTTTTTCCAACGCGAGGGGAGAACATGGCCGAATCCGTCGAAAATGCCGTTGAAATCCTGAATGCCGACGGAACCGGACCGGTGGTTCTTGTCTGCGAACACGCGACGAATCACATTCCCGCGGCCTATGGCGGGCTTGGCCTCGATGCGGCGGCGCAGTTGAGTCATGCCGCCTGGGATCCCGGCGCGGAGCCGCTGGCGCGGCTTCTCTCGATGGCGCTCGATGCGCCGCTTGTAGCTGGGCGCATCTCGCGGCTGGTCTATGACTGCAACCGCCCCCCCGAAGCCCCAAGCGCCATGCCCGAGCAGAGCGAAACCGTCATGGTGCCGGGCAACCGGGGGCTTGACGCGGCAACCCGCGCAGAGCGGACCCGCGCCGTTTATGATCCCTTCACCGCCGCGCTCTCTGGTGTCATCGCGGGGCGCAAGTCGCCCGTGGCCCTTGTCACGGTGCACAGCTTTACGCCCACATGGTTCGGCACCCCGCGCGCGGTGGAAATCGGGATTCTGCATGACGCCGATGCGCGGTTGGCCGATCTGATGCTGGCCCATGCCCCTGCCCTTGCGCATCGCCGGATCGAACGCAACGCGCCCTACGGCCCCGAGGATGGCGTGACCCATACGCTGCGGGCGCACGGACTGGCGGGCGGCCTGCCGAATGTCATGCTGGAGGTGCGGCAGGATCTGCTGACCGGCGAAGCGGCGCAAGAGCAGATGGCCAGCGAAATCCTGGCCCTGCTCCGCCCGGCGCTGGCCGCGCTCGGACTAGGGGAGCCGCAGAATGCGTGACCTCATGCGCGGCTATATTCGCGGCATCGACCGGATGAACCGCTTTATCGGGCGGATCGCGATGTATCTCATCTTTGCGCTGATGGGGGTGCTGCTCTGGTCATCGGTGTCCAAGACGTTTTTCAGCCCCGCGCTCTGGACGCTGGAGACGGCACAATTCGTGATGGTGGCCTATTATATTCTGGGCGGGCCCTATTCGATCCAGATGGGATCGAACGTGCGGATGGACCTGTTCTATGGCGACTGGTCGGCGCGCCGCAAGGCCTGGATGGACAGTGTGACGGTTCTGTTCCTGCTCTTCTACCTCGGCGTGCTGCTCTATGGCGGTATCAGTTCCACCGCCTATTCGCTGGGCTATTTCGGCACCGAACCGCTGGCCTTCTTCTGGGATCTTCTGCGCACCTTCGTGACCGAGGGGCGCGACGCCGCCGCCGCGAAAACCGGCGTGCTGGAGCGCAGTTCGACCGTCTGGCGGCCGGTGATCTGGCCGATCAAGACGATTCTTTGTTTCGGCGTGTTCCTGATGCTGTTGCAGGCGCTGGCCGAGCTTTGCCGCGACATCATGCGCCTGCGCGGCGAGGAGGTTCCCAGTGCCCTATGAGATGATCGCGCTCTTCATGTTCGCGACCATGATGGTGATGCTCTTTACCGGGCAGCGCGTCTTTGGCGCCATCGGCTTTGTTGCCGTGATCGCGGCGCTTCTGCTCTGGGGGGACAGGGGCGGGTTCGACATCGCCTTTGCCTCGGCGATCAAGCTGATGAAATGGTATCCGCTGCTGACGCTGCCGATGTTCATCTTCATGGGCTATGTGATGAGCGAGAGCCGCATCGCCGACGATCTCTATAAAATGTTCCATGTCTGGATGGGGCCGGTGCGTGGCGGGCTGGCGATCGGCACGATCGGCCTGATGGTGCTGGTCTCGGCAATGAACGGGCTTTCGGTGGCGGGCATGGCGATCGGGGCCACCATCGCCCTGCCGGAACTCTTGCGGCGCGGCTATGACAAGATCATGGTGACGGGCGTCATTCAGGCCGGATCGAGCCTTGGCATCCTTGTGCCGCCCTCTGTGGTGCTGGTCCTCTATGCGATGATCGCGCGGCAACCCGTGGGGCAATTGTGGCTTGCCGGGATCGTGCCGGGGTTGATGATGGCCACGATGTTTGTGATCTACATCTATGTGCGCTGCCGGGTGCAGCCGCATCTTGGCCCGGTCCTCCCGGCCAGCGAGCGCGCCATGCCGATGCGCGAGAAACTGCGGCTTCTGCGCGCGGGTCTTTTGCCGCTGTTCATCTTCGCGGCGATGATGGTGCCCTTCGTCAACGGCTGGACGAGTCTTGTTGAAAGCTCTGCCATCGGCGCGATGACCGCCTTCATGGCCGCCGTGCTCAAGGGGCGGATGACAAAGGCCGTGTTCGAAACCTCGGTGCGCATGACGCTTGGCATTTCGTGTATGTTCATGTGGATCATCCTTGCCGCGCTGGCCTTTGGCGCGGTGTTCGACGGGCTGGGCGCGGTCAAGGCGATCGACAGCCTGTTCACCCAGAAGCTGGGGCTTGACCCCTGGATGATCCTCATCCTGATGCAGCTCAGCTTTATCGTGATGGGAACGTTTCTCGACGATACCGCGATGCTGGTGATTGTCGCGCCGCTTTATGTGCCGCTGGTGGGCGCGCTGGGCTTTGATCTGATATGGTATGGTGTGCTTTATACCATCACCACGCAGATCGCCTATATGACGCCGCCCTTTGGCTATAACCTGTTTCTGATGCGGGCCATGGCCCCGCCCGAGATCACCTTGCGCGACATCTACCGCTCGATCCTGCCTTTCGTGCTGGTGATGGCGCTGGCGCTGGCGCTGGTGATGATCTTTCCGCAGATCGCGTTGTGGCTGCCACAACTGGTCTATGGATGATGGAATAACCCGAGAACTCCGCCAATGGAGCGAACCCATTCGAGCAACCAACAGGAGGATCAAGACATGACCACCAGAAGAAAGTTTCTCACCACCGCCGGGGTCGGCGTGGCGGCAACGCTGGCCAGCCCCGCCATCGTCAAGGCACAGGCCCCGATCCGCTGGCGGATGCAGACCTATGCCGGCGGGGCATTGGGCGAGCATGTGACCAAGCCGATGGTCGATTACGTCAACGCGGCCGCCAATGGCGAGATGGAGATCGAGCTGTTCTATGCCGATCAGATCGTGCCCACCGGAGAGCTGTTTCAGGCGCTTCAGCGCGGCACCATCGACGCGGTGCACTCGGACGATGATTCGATGGCCTCGCCCACGCCGCTGCGGCAGTTCGGCGGCTATTTCCCCTTTGCCACCAAGCATATCCTCGATGTGCCGGTGCTTTTTGACCAATACGGTCTCGCCGATATCTGGCGCGAGGAATATGCCAAGGTCGGCGTGCAGTGGATTTCCGCCGCCGGACAGGACCCGTGCAACTTCAACACCAAGAAGGAAATCACCTCGGTCGCCGATCTCGACGGGCTCAAGCTCTATACCTTTCCGACGGCGGGGCGTTTCCTGGCCAAATTCGGCGTGGTGCCGGTGAACATTCCTTACGAGGACGCCGAGGTCGCGGTGCAGACCGGCGAGCTTGACGGCATGTCCTGGTCGGGGATCACCGAGGACTACACCGTCGGCTGGGCCAATGTGACCGACTATTTCCTGACCAACAACATCTCGGGGGCCTGGATCGGGTCCTGGTTCGTGAACCAGCGGCAATGGACCGACCTGCCCGATCACCTCAAGCAACTGGTCATGGCCGCAACCGAGGCAAGCCACACCTATCGCAACCAGTGGTATTGGGGCGGCGAGGCGCGGCTGCGGGCAAAGGGCGACAAGCTGGCGTTGCGCACCGTGCCTGCCGAGGAATGGGCCGTGGTCGAGGACGCTGCCAAGGATTTCTGGAACGAGGTGGCGCAGGAAGGCGAGATCGAGGCGAAGATCGTGTCGATCTTCCGCGAATACAACGAGGTCATCAACCAGGCCGGCCCGCCCTATACCAACGGCTGAGCCGCGCCGGAAAAGATGTGTCCGGCCCCGCAAAACCGGGGCCGGACCACGCAGCAAGACCGACAGAATAGCGATAGAAAAACAAGGACGCCGCCATGGCCCTCAGTCTCGAAGATCTGAAATCGCAGGTTGCCGCGGGCGCGGTCGATACCGTGCTCGTCTGTCTCGTGGACATGCAGGGGCGGCTGATGGGCAAGCGGTTTCACGCCGCGCATTTCCTTGCCAGCGCCTGGAAGGAAACCCATTGCTGCAACTACCTGCTGGCAACCGACCTGGAAATGACCACGCCCGAGGGCTTTGCCGCGACAAGCTGGGAGCGCGGTTATGGCGATTACACCATGAAGCCGGACCTGAGCACGCTACGCCCGATGCCCTGGCTCGACGGCACGGTGATGGTGCTCTGCGACGTGCTCGACCACCACACCCACGCACCGGTGCCGCACAGCCCGCGCGCCATGCTCCAGAGCCAGATCGCGCGGCTTGACGACATGGGCTATCAGGCGATGATGGCGACCGAGCTTGAATTCTTCCTGTTCGAGAAGAGCTTTGAGGAGATCCGCAAGTCTGGCTATCGCGATCTTGCGCCGATCTCGGGCTATAACGAGGATTACAACATCCTCCAGACCACGCGCGAAGAGCACGTCATGCGCCCGCTGCGCAATCACCTGTTCGCGGCGGGCATCCCGGTAGAGAACACCAAGGGCGAGGCCGAGGCCGGGCAGGAGGAGCTTAACATCCGCTATGCCCCCGCGCTCGACATGGCCGATTACCACACCGTCGCCAAGCACGCAGTCAAGGAGATAGCCCATCAGCAGGGCCACGCCGCGAGCTTTCTGCCGAAATGGGATCACCGGCGCGTCGGCTCGTCAAGCCATGTGCATCAATCGCTCTGGCAGGACGGCAAACCGGCCTTCTTCGATCCCGAGGACAGCCTCGGGATGTCGCAACTGATGAAGCATTACATGGCCGGGCTGCTGAAATACGCCCCCGATTACACCTATTTCCTCGCCCCCTATATCAACAGCTACAAGCGGTTCCAAAAGGGCACATTCGCCCCCACCCGCACGATCTGGTCGGTGGACAATCGCACGGCGGGCTTCCGCCTCTGCGGTGCGGGGTCGAGGGCCGTGCGCGTGGAATGCCGCGTCGGCGGATCGGACCTCAACCCCTATCTCGCCATGGCGGCGATGCTGGCAGCGGGGATCAAGGGGATCGAGGACAGGCTGGAGCTGGCCCCGCCGACAGTGGGCGATGCCTATGGCGGCGAGACCGGCCTGATCCCGCAGACCCTGCGCGACGCGTATCTGACGCTGAAAGGATCGGATTTCCTGCGCGCGACATTCGGCGACGAGGTGGTGGACCACTACGCCCGCGCGGCGGAGGTGGAGATCGAGGATTTCGACCGGGTGGTGACGGATTACGAGGTGGCGCGCGGTTTCGAACGGGCGTGAGGGCGGCAACGCCGGACGTGAGTATTTAGGGAACGATGAAGAGGCGGGCGAGGTGCCCGCGATCAAGGATGCGATCATGACGACATTGACATGCATTTCCCCGATCGACGGATCGGTCTTTGCCACGCGCGAGGCGATGGCGCTTGAGGGCGCGCGCGCGGCGGTGGCCGAGACCCGCGCCGCGCAGGCGGGCTGGGCGGCGCGCCCCTTGGCGGAACGCGTGGCGCTGGTCATGGCGGGCGTGGCCGCCGTGGGCGACATGAACGACGAGATCGTGCCCGAACTGGCGCGCATGATGGGGCGGCCCGTGCGTTATGGCGGCGAGTTTCGTGGATTCAACGAGCGCGCAGGCCATATGGCGGCGATCGCCGAAGGGGCGCTTGCCGATATCGAGGTCGGCGAGGACGCCGCGTTCCGGCGCTATATCCGGCGGGTGCCGCACGGGGTGGTGTTCGTGGTAGCGCCTTGGAATTATCCCTACATGACCGCGATCAACACCGTGGCGCCCGCGCTCATCGCGGGCAATAGCGTGGTGCTCAAGCACGCGACGCAGACGCTTCTGGTGGGTGAGCGCATGGCGCGCGCCTTCCATGCGGCGGGCGTGCCGGAGGCGGTATTCCGCAACATCTTTCTCGATCACGACACAACCTCGGCGCTCATCGGTGAAGGCGCGTTCGATTTCGTCAACTTCACCGGTTCCGTGGGCGGCGGTCAGGCGATGGAGCGCGCGGCGGCGGGCACCTTCACCGGGCTGGGGCTGGAGCTTGGCGGCAAGGATCCGGGCTATGTGATGGAGGATGCCGATCTTGACGCGGCGGTGGAGACGCTGATCGACGGGGCGATGTTCAACTCGGGGCAATGCTGCTGCGGAATCGAGCGGATCTATGTGCATGAGAGCCTTTATGACGCCTTCGTGGAGAAATCCGTGGCGCTGGTGCGGGGCTATCGCCTTGGCGACCCGCTCGACCCCGAGACGACGCTCGGGCCGATGGCCAATGCGCGTTTCGCGGCAGAGGTGCGCGCGCAGATCGACGAGGCGCGGGCGATGGGGGCGGTGGCGCATATCGAGACCTTTCCGCAGGATGACGGGGGCTGCTACCTCACGCCGCAGATCCTGACCAATGTGACCCACAAGATGCGCGTCATGCGCGACGAGAGCTTTGGTCCCGTGGTGGGGATCATGCCGGTTTCCTCGGACGAAGAGGCGATCGCCCTGATGAATGACAGCGACTTCGGCCTCACCGCGTCGCTCTGGACAGCCGACATCGACCGCGCGGCCCGGATCGGCGACGCGATCGAGACCGGCACCGTGTTCATGAACCGCGCCGATTATCTCGATCCCGGCCTGTGCTGGACCGGCTGCAAGCAGACGGGGCGCGGCGGCGGCCTGTCCGTCATCGGCTATCACAACCTGACGCGCCCCAAATCCTACCATCTCAAGAAGGTGACGAAATGACCCTCAACGCCAACTGGTCCTATCCGACCGCGATCAAGTTCGGGGCTGGCCGCATCGCCGAACTGCCCGCCGCCTGCGCGCAAGCAGGAATTTCCCGGCCTCTTCTGGTCACCGACCGGGGGCTTGCCACGCTGCCGATCACTGCGCGCGCGCTCGATATCCTGCGCGACGCGGGGCTGGAGCCGGGGCTTTTTTCCGAGGTCGATCCCAACCCGAACGAGGTCAACCTGAGCGCCGGGGTCGCGGCCTACAAGGCGGGTGGGCATGACGGGGTGATCGCCTTTGGTGGCGGCTCGGGGCTGGACCTGGGCAAATGCGTGGCCTTCATGGCCGGGCAGACGCGGCCGGTCTGGGATTTCGAGGATGTGGACGACTGGTGGACGCGGGCCAACGCGGATACCATCGCCCCCATCGTCGCTGTGCCCACCACCGCCGGGACCGGCTCGGAGGTGGGGCGCGCGAGCATCATCACGCACTCGGCCACCCATGCCAAGAAGATCATCTTTCACCCCAAGTTTCTGCCCACGGTGGTGATCTGCGACCCGGAACTGACGGTGGGCATGCCGCGCGCGATCACCGCGGGCACCGGGCTTGACGCCTTTGCCCATTGCGTCGAGGCGTTTTCCTCGCCGCATTACCACCCGATGAGCCAGGGCATCGCGCTTGAAGGTATGCGGCTGGTGATCGAAAACCTGCCGCGTGCCTATGCGGACGGCACCGATATCGAGGCGCGCGCACAGATGATGAGCGCAGCAGCGATGGGGGCGACGGCGTTTCAGAAGGGCCTTGGCGCGATCCATGCCATGAGCCATCCGGTGGGGGCCTATTTCAACACCCATCACGGGACAACGAATGCTGTCTGCATGCCTGCCGTGCTCGATTTCAACGCGGACGCCATCCGCGAGCGGTTCGACCGGGCGGCGGCCTATCTGGGCATTACGGGCGGGTTCGACGGGTTCCGTGCCTTCGTGCAGGAATTCAACGACAGCCTCGGCATACCGCGCGGCCTTGCCGCGCTTGGCGTGACCGAGGCGGCCATTCCCGATCTGGTCAGGGGTGCGATTGTCGATCCGTCCTGCGGCGGCAATCCGGTGACGCTGACCGAAGACAACCTCACCGCGCTCTTTCACGCGGCGATGTGAGGGCGCGGAAGGGCGCGAGCCGACCAAGGCTTGCGCCCGTTGCACCTTCGGGACGCGGAAGGCCACCCCGATATACCTGCCTGCCACCCGCGCGCGGGCAGACCGGTGATTACGTCATTGCCCCCCAGGGTGTCGATATCGTCGAAGAGATCCGCCGCGCGGTGTCTCAGCGGGGGCTGGTCGGGATAAGGGGCAGTTGCTCTGCCACAGCGCGCAGAAGGCCGCGCCCCTCGCGCTCGGCCCGCGTCATCACCGCGTTGAGCAGCGAAATCGCGGTGGGCGAGGTGAGCGGCACGGAATGGTTGAGCGCGGCACCGCCTTCGGAGAGGTCGGTCACATCCACAACCTGAACATCCGGGCGCACGACCTCGCCCGCCTCTGCGATGACGCCAAGCCGTGGCTTGCGCCCGGTTATGAAGCCCGAAAAGGTGAGCGCGCGGTCGCGCTGCGTGATGAAGATAAGGAACGGTTGCGGCAGGGTGCCAATGACCTCGGCCTGCCGGGCGAATATGTCCGGGTCGATATCGGGGGCGACCAGGACCACGCCGCTCAGCCGGTCCAGCAGGCGGCGGTCACCCTTGAGCGAGATCTGGCGCAGCGTCTCCATGGTCAGGTGAGAGCCCATGGAATGCGCCAGCAGAAACACGCGGTCGCCCGGTCGCGCGGTCAGGTCGCGGATCGTGCGTTCAAGATCGTCACGGGCGAAAAGAACGCTGTCGCGGTCGTAAAGATAGCCGCGCGGATCCCCCGCCGAGGGCCAGGCAAAGAGCACGCCGGGCATCTGGACCTCGAAATCGGTGATGATCTGGGCCATGCGGAACGTGGCCTCGGACAAGGTGCTGTTGTAGCCATGCACGAAAAGCAGCGTCTCCTGGCCTGGCACGGTGCGGCGCATGTCCGCGATCAGCGCGCGCGCATCGGGATAGACACCCGCCTCGGTCACGACGAAATCGGTTGCGGCGTCGGGGGCCACCTTGGGCCAGGCGATCCGGCCGGGGCGGTGGGTAGGCGGCACCGAGACGTCGATCCGGAAATGCTGCACCTCTTGCGGGCGATCATTGCCGAAGAGCGAACCGCCGGTGTCGAGCCTGCGTCCGCTTACGCCAAACACCGGCACGATGGTGGCCGCCGGATCTGGGACCGCGCGCATGGCCACAGGGCGCGGCGAACAGGCCGCCACGACCATGACCAGTATGAGTGCCAGACTGCGCCCCGAGATTCCCATGCTCCGCCTCAACCTTGGACCGCGCCCTCATATACGAGAGCCATCGGCCCACCAAGCGTCAGTGCGCCCCCAGCATCCCTTTTTCCTGCGCAAGCGCGCGCATCCGCTTTTGCAGCTTTTCGAAGGCGCGCACCTCGATCTGGCGGATCCGCTCGCGGCTCACGTCATATTGCGCGCTCAGATCCTCGAGCGTGATGGTCTCTTCGCTGAGGCGGCGCTGCGTGAGAATGTCACGCTCGCGCTCGTTAAGCACATCCATCGCCTGCGCCAGCAATTCGCGCCGCGCCTCAAGTTCGTCGCGCGCCTCGTAGTCGCCAGCCTGATCTGCGTCTTTATCCTCTAGCCAGTCCTGCCATTGCATCGAGCCTTCGCCATCGCCACCGACGGTGGCGTTGAGCGAGGCATCGCCGCCGGACATGCGGCGGTTCATGCTGACCACTTCTTCTTCGGTCACCCCAAGGTCATGGGCGATCTTCTTGACCGCCTCGGGGCGCAGGTCGCCTTCTTCCAGCGCGCCGATCTTCGCCTTGGCCTTGCGCAGGTTGAAGAACAGCTTTTTCTGCGCCGAGGTGGTGCCGAGTTTCACAAGACTCCAGGATCGCAGGATATATTCCTGGATCGAGGCCCTGATCCACCACATCGCATAGGTGGCAAGGCGAAAGCCCTTCTCGGGATCGAACCGCTTGACCGCCTGCATCAGACCCACATTCGCCTCGGAGATTACCTCGGCCACGGGCAGGCCATAGCCGCGATAGCCCATCGCGATCTTGGCCGCGAGACGCAGGTGGCTGGTGACCATCTTGTGCGCGGCTTCGGTGTCCTGTTCCTCGACCCAGCGCTTGGCAAGCATGTATTCCTCTTCCGGCTCCAGAAGCGGAAATTTGCGAATCTCCTGCATGTAGCGGTTGAGGCCGCCTTCCGGGGTCGGCGCAGGCAGATTTGCGTAATTGCCCATGCTGTTGTCCCTCCTGATCCTGTTCATTGTCACTGACCTGTGCAGTCCTCCAGCGAATTCAAGAGAACTTATTTCAGGGATATTAACGCACCATGACGGCACGTCCGTCGAAATCAGCCCGATGTTTCGAAAATTCACATCATTCTGTCCGAGTGTCATCATAACCACGCAAGGCAGCAAGCAGCGTGCGCATATCCTCGGGCAAGGGTGCGTCAAAGCGCAGCGTCGCGCCGCTCAGCGGATGAACAAACCCGAGACTGCCTGCGTGCAGCGCCTGCCGGGGGAATGCCTCTGCCGCCTCTGCCCCCCCCTCGGGCAGGGCGCGGGCGGGCAAGCGGCGGCGGCCACCATAAACCGGATCCCCGACAAGGCCATGGCCCACATGGGCCATATGCACGCGGATCTGATGGGTGCGCCCGGTCTCAAGCCGGCATTCCAGCAGCGCCGCCGCAGCCGGTGTGCCGAAACTCTCGATCACCCGCGCCCGCGTCACCGCCCGCCGTCCGCCATGGACCACGACTGCCTGACGCTGCCGGTCGGTGCGGTGGCGGGCAAGCTGCGTGGTGATGCGCAGCACGCCCCCCGACTCGAACGTCACGCCCGCCAGCCCGCGCAGGCGTGGATCACCCGCGTCCGGCACGCCATGGACCACAGCGCCGTAGGCGCGCTCGACCGTGTGTGCCGAAAATTGCGCGGCCAGCCCCTGATGCGCGGCGTCGGACTTGGCCACCACCAGAAGGCCGCTGGTGTCCTTGTCGATCCGGTGCACGATACCAGGCCGCCGTGCGCCGCCCACGCCCGAAAGGCTGTCGCCACAATGGTGGAGCAGCGCGTTCACAAGCGTGCCTTCGGGGCTGCCCGGCGCCGGATGAACGACCATGCCTGCGGGCTTGTCGATCACGATGAGGTCATCATCCTCGTAAACCACATCGAGAGCGATGGCCTCTGGCGCCATATGGCTCTCGCGCGCCTCGGGCAGGGTAATCTCCACAAGGTCGCCCTCGGCCACCCGCGCCCTGGCGTCCAAGACCGCCAGGCCGTTGATGCGCACTGCCCCCTCCTCGATCAGTCGCGCCAGCCGTGTGCGCGAGAGCGCCAGCGCCTCTGGCACATCGCGCGCCAGCGCCTTATCAAGGCGGGGGGCCGGGTTGGCCCCAATGGCAAAGCAAAGCGGGTCCTGCCCCATGTCCGAGAGTCCTCAGCCGGTCAGCCCGGCGATGCTGAAATTCCTCGCGCGGCTGATCACGGTGCTGACCGCCACGATGATCCTCGGCCTTCTAGTGATTGTCGGCCTCTTTGTCACCCGGTTCTGGGGGGCGCCCGATGTGCCGCTGCCCGAACGCCTGACCCTGCCGGACGGCGCGCGCGCCACGGCCTTTACCCAGGGGCAGGATTGGCTTGCCGTGGTGACACAGGACGGGCGCATCCTGATCTATGACCGAACGAGCGGGGCGTTGCGACAGGTCGTGCTGATAGATTAGGCCGGGATGGTACCGCCTCCCCGGCTCGAACGGGGGACCCCCAGATCCACAATCTGGTGCTCTAACCAACTGAGCTAAGGCGGCACTGGTGGGCGATTTAGCCGCGCTTGGGCGCGATTGCAAGCCCGATCTGAGTGCGTGCCCCTTGTCAGCCGGGGGCAAAGCGGCTAGCAAAACGCGCAGCTTCAGGAGGGCTCCATGGGCATCAATACCGAGCGCGACATCGAGGCCAATCTTCAGATCGGGCCAACGGATCAAGGTATGGTGCGCCTGTTCATAGAGGCGCAGGGCCTTGAGCTTCCGATGGATTTCGATCCAGAAGAAGCTGAGGAAATCGCTGAGGAAATCCGCGCCGCAGCACAGGCCGCGCGGCTCAAGGGATCATGAACCGGGATCGGTAAACTGCCGCAAGCGGCGTGCGGCATCGCGGGCAAAGCGACGGACAAGCGCGGTGCGCCGGGCCGGTGCAAGGCGGTTCTCCGGTGCCATGCGCAGAATCTCGGCATCATAATCGTCAGCAATGATCAGGCCGGTTCCCTCGGGCAACAAATCGGTGGGAAAACCGGCATCGACAGCCCAGAAATACCGGTCGCACCAGTCAAGATAGCCCGGCCACTTGCCGTCACTCATGAAATCGGCGCGACTCGACTTGCACTCGATCACCCAGATCTCGGCCCTGGGCCCGAGCGCCATGACATCGACCCGCCGCCCGCGTTCGGGGATAAATTCCTCGATCGTCACGAAATCATGGGTCATGAGATGGCGGCAGACGCCACGCGCAAGCCGCTGACCGGGAAGACGGGGGCGGGACTCCTGTATCATGGCACGATTATGAACAAAAAGGGAACACGCGCAACCCCTTGTCGCGAAGGCAACAAGCGCCTAATTGAAAGGGGTGACGGGTGCTGCCCTTCTCGATAGCGGTTGCATTCCGGTGGCCTTAAGCAATTCCGAGGGAGCTGGCTCTGTCCGGACCCTGGTCCGGTTACCCGGCGCCCACCTGTATAAACAGGTCCTCGGGAATGAGAACACCGAACGGCTGCGGCGGGCCCGTCACTTCAATGCTCCTGACATCGAACAAAAACCATCCGACGGCTGACCCGGATCAGGCGGGGATGGTAGGCCCGGAGGCTTTCAGCACGCTTCCAAGTATCAATCGCTTGCACTGGCGAACCCGGCCAGCGCTTCCATTGAAAACATTGAAGAAAATCGCGCTTTGGCGAACCGCCCGCCGGACCCTGAAAATGCGAACCCCGGCGCGCTGGCGGGCGCAACCGGGGCGAACAGCATAGAGAAAAAGGCGGCGAGCCTCGAACCGAAGGAATACAGCAACACCCCGGCCCGCGCAAGCCTGTCCGTTGTCACCGACTGGCACCGGAACCGCTGGGCATGGAAGCGGGCTGTTCTGGCCGATCGACGCCTTGCAGACCGCGCCAAGCTTCTGGCCACCGTTCTGGTGGACACCTTCGCCAACTGCGAAACCGGGCGCTGCAACCCCTGCAATGACACCCTAGCCGAGACGCTGGGCAAGGACGTTCGCAGCATCCGGCGGGCGGTTGCGGAACTGCGCGCGGCGGGCTGGATCGACACCCGCACCGGGCGCGGACGCGGCGCGCGGATCGCCTTCATCTTCCTGACCGGGGACGGAACCGTCCCGATCGCAGACCCGAGAAAGGTTGCAGAAATGGCCGCATATCGCAGCGAACCGCCCCGCGAAAGGCGGACAGATGTGTCCGCTTATCAGACCGAAAAGCGAACACCGGAACCTGCCGAAAGGCGGACACCCGCGTCCGGAAAGGCGGACAGAACTGTCCGGGTATTACATAGAACCAAAGAAAAACCAAATACGCGCGCACACGCGAGGCCCGCCGAGGCTGACCATTCCCAAGCCCGAAGGCCAGCGAATGCGCGGCCCGTCCCGTTCAGCCGCTGCGTGCATCGCGGGACCAGCGCCGAGGCGGATTGGAACCGCTGGCTTGCCGATCGACGATTGCCGGACCTGTCGCAAATCGGCCTGCGCGCATCGGATCCCGAGGGGCCGGGCTGGGATATGCCCTGGAAGTTTCCACCGCCTGCGAACGATCTTGACCGCACCGAGAAGGCCGAGCGGTTCGCATGGTGGCTTGTCAACATCGCCAACGACCGGGCGCGCAAAGCGGCACCGGCGCACGCTCTGGCGGCGGGGGGCTGAATGCTTAGAAAACCAGAACAGGACCGCTTGCACGATCTGGCCAGCCGTGTCGCCCGCCTGATCCCGTCACGCCGCGACCCCGAAGCGTTCCATGCCGAGAAAAGCGAGATCGCCCACGATCTGCGCCAACTGGCCGACACCCTGACCGCCACCCGAACCGAGAGGACCAAGCCATGACCACCACCGACATTGTTCTGCGCATCAATGACGCCATCCGCACCAATGACCAGCGCGACCTGATCACGCTGGCAACCCAGATCGAAAACCTGCTGATCGAGGACACCATGCGCGGCGCTTGGCTGGCGCTGATCGAGACCGCCACCGAGGCAATCGAGGGCGCATTCCGCTGATCTGCGCCACCTGACCGCCGCCCGAACCGAAAGGACCAAGCCATGACCACCACGCAAAGCGACGAGCACTGCCGCCAAGAGGCCGCGCACCAAGCCGCAATGGCGCTGCGCGACCTGCTGGACGAACTGACGGGGCGCGGCCTGCCCCTCGAGGCCATCATGGCCGGGGTTCATGCCGAGATTGTAAGCACCATGGTTTGTGTTTGGGGCGGGCCTGCAACCATCGCCCGCATGGTCAATGCGGCTGACCGGATCGACGGCCTGCCATCGGCGCTGCAAGTCCGGCTTATGGCAGCACAACCCGCCGGGCGCGCCTGATCTTCACCGCTGCGCGGGTCCTTTCCGGGCCGAGCGTATGCGGGGGGCATAGGCGCGGCATGTGAGGCGCTGCAAGATTTTGTAAGGGGCTGAAATGAGAATTGTGCAGGAATTACCGGGACTTGATGGCGACCGCGCTGTTGTGCGCATCGGCGGGGCCGACCTTTGCACCCTTCTGCGCATATCCCCCGCCGCCTTGACTGCCCTTGTTCAGCGCGACCTTGCAGTGAGGCTTGGCCGGGACAATTACGATCTGACCGAGACTGTCGGACGCTACACCGAGCATCTGCGCGGCATTGCCGCCGGGCGCGGCGGGGAAGCTGAAAGCCTGACCCTGACCGGAGAGCGGGCGCGGCTGGCGCGCGCGCAGGCTGACGCGCAGGAACTGAAAAACGCCAGCCTGCGCGGGGAACTGGTCAAGGCCGAGGACGTGGCGCGAGAATGGGCCGACATTCTGCGCGGGTTGCGGTCGCAGCTACTGGCCATCCCGTCCCGCCTGCGCGCCGATCTGGGCCACCTGACCGCCGCCGATGTGGCGCAGATCGACCGGGCCTTGCGGGACGTTCTGACCGAAATAGGGGGCGGCGATGCACGGACAGATTGAAGCCATCCGCGCCAAGGCCCTGCGCGCGCTGATTCCGCCGCCGCGCCTGCGTCTGTCGGAATGGATTGAAAAAGAAATCCGGTTGCCGGACGGCCTGACCGCGCAGCCCGGCCCAGTTCGCCTGTGGCAGTTTCAGCGCGACATTGCCGACGCAATCGGGGATCCGCTGATTGAGCGCGTCACCCTGATCAAGCCTGTCCGAGTCGGATTTTCAACGATCCTGACCAGCGCTGTCGCGGCATTCGTGGCCAACGAACCAAGCGCCATTTTGTGCCTGTTGCCGACCGAGGCCGATTGCCGCGATATGGCCGTGTCAGAACTGGAACCGATCTTCACAGCGTCCCCGATCGTCGCTGACGCGCTGTCCGATGACCGCGACGAAGCTGGCCGGAACACCCTGCTGTCGCGCCGGTTCCCCGGCGGTTCGTTGAAGATCGTCGCGGCCCGCGCACCGCGCAACCTTCGCCGCCATTCGGCCCGCGTCCTGCTGATTGATGAGGCCGATGGAATGGACGCCACGGCGGAAGGATCCCCGATCACCTTGGCCGAGCGCCGCACCCTGTCATTCCCTGACCGCAAGATTGTTCTTGGCAGCACGCCGGTTCACGAAGAAACCAGCCATGTGTTGCGCGCCTATGCGCAAAGTGACCAGCGCGTGTTCGAGGTTCCATGCCCGGAATGCGGAAGCTTCACCGAAATCCTTTGGCAGCATATCATCTGGGACCCTGACCAGCCTGAAACTGCCCGGTTCCGTTGTCCCCATTGTGAAGGCGAGATAGCCGAGCGAAACAAGCCCGGCATGGTCGCGCAGGGAACGTGGCGCACCACCCGGCCCGAGGTCAAGGGCCATGCCGGGTTCCGGATGAATGCCCTTGTAAGCCTTCACGCGAACGCATCATGGGCCAAGCTGGCGGCGGAATTTCTTGCAGGGAAAGATGACCCGCAGGCCCTGCAAGTGTTCACAAACACCATTCTGGGCGAGGCATGGCGAGGCGAGGGCGAGGAACTGGCCGAAGCCGATCTTGCCGCCCGCGCCGAACCTTTTAGCCTGGACAAAATCCCCGCCGAGGTTCTGGCACTGACCGCCGGGGTTGATGTCCAGCATGATCGCCTTGAACTGACCTTCACCGGCTGGACCGAAGCCGGGCAAGCGCTGATTTTGGACCATCGCGTGATCTGGGGCGGCTATGAGGATCCCGAGACATGGCAGGCCCTTGACGATCTGTTGCGCACGCGCTGGCCGCACGCGCTTGGCGGGCGCATGGCGCTGGACGCCTGCGCCGTGGACGCCGGGGACGGGGCCAGCATGGCGCAGGTTCTGGCCTTCACCACGCCGCGCCTGCGCGCGCGGATCGTGGCCATCAAGGGCGCAAGCGGCATGGCCCGCCCGATCATTGAGAAATCGGCCACGCGCAGCAAGACGGGCGCGCCCCGGCCCTTGTGGATCGTCGGAGTTGACGCCGCAAAAACTGTCCTATTCGCCAAGCTGGCGCAGCCCGGCGCGGTTCGGTTCAGCGACCGCTTGCCGGAAGTCTATTATGAGCAACTTACCAGCGAACGCGCGGTTGTGCGTTATCGCAGGGGCGCGCCTGTCCGATCGTTTGAGCGGATCGCGGGGCGGCGGGCGGAAACCTTGGACACCGCTGTCTATGCGCTGGCCGCGCGCCAGTTGGTCACGATCGACCCCGAGCGGCGGCGGGCGGAACTGTCCAGTGACCGGGCCGACAAGACGCGGGCCGGGCCGGTCCTGAAATCTGAATGGATGACCCGGCGATGAGTTGCGGCGCAAACCCGAGGCGGCTAAGGCATGGCCAAGTTTGCCGACAAGACGGCGAGTGTCGGACAACCCCGTCCGCGCGCGGGCCTTCCCTCCTTGGGCCGTGGCGCGCAAACCTGCGAATCAGTAAGGTGAAAAAAGCGCGGCGGTTCGACACCAGCCGCTTCGCGGGTCAGAACCCTGCGCTTTTAGGACGTAGCATCGCCCATTCTGTGGCGCAAGCAAACTGCGACGAAACTACCGCGAGTGCGCGCGAATGCGCTTCAATGACGTTTCAACTACGACGAAACGCGCTGAAACTACCTGTTTGTTGTAGACTCTACAAATTCCTTTACGGGAATGACTTTTCATGAGATTCTTACGACATGGCTTCCTTGTTTGACCAAATCATAGACACAGCGACCGCTGCGACCGGGTTGCCCCGGACAGACACATTCGGGGTTGCCCGCGTGCTCCGCGAAAGGGGACTGTTCCCGCGCATGTCCCGAGCGATTGACACGCAAGTTGTGTCGGACGCTGAACTTGCGCGCCTAGTGCTAGCTTGCATGTTCCGCCGCCCGGCAACAAAGGCCCCAGATTTCCTGAAGGAAATGGAAGAGGCGGAAATCACCACGGCCAGCCATGAAGCGATTGCCGCCGCGTTGCCACTGTCAGATTTCCCGGCCTTAACCGATCTGGCGCACCCCGGCTTGAACGTGATCGAAGCCCTTGCGGCACTGATCCGCACCGCCCGGCGCGCGCCGATTGTGTTCGAGCAACGCGCATTCAATTCTGTTCTGGAAATGGACCTGCTGCGCCGTTCCGCCGAACTCTATCTGGAAATCGACGCGCAAACCCCGCTGACCTATGACGTTCGCACCCATTTGGAGTTTGAACCGTTCCGCCAGTTTCATCGCGGGGCTTTGAGCCATACCGCCCGGCTACCTATTCGGGCGGTCTGTGCGATTGCCGATGCCGCAGAAAGGACGCCCGAATGATCGCCCTGCGCGACATGATCGCCCGCCTGCGCGGCAAGCCCGAACCGCGCCACGCGCGCCATATCGAGGCCGGGGGCGGCGGCTGGCGCTGGTCCGGCACCCCGACGCTGGCCGCGCCGAACAATGCCATTCTGGCCGCGCATACGCCTGCCCGACACCGCGCCGCAGCACTGGCCGCGAATTCCGCCGTTGCCGCCGCCGCTGTCGAAAGCTGGACCGCAGCCCTTGCGGGCGCTGGCGGCTGGCAGGTTCGCCCCGGCCATCCTGACCGGGACACCGCCGCCGCGCTGGCCGACGAATTCGAGGCCATCATTCACCCGGCCTTGCCGATCGTCGCGCGCGCCTTGTGCCGCGACGGCGAAAGCTTCACCCGAATCGTGACCAGCGCCGACCGGTTCCGGGTTCGGCACTTGCCCGCTGGACAGATCGACGCCAGCTTGACCCGAAACCTTGAGGGCGACCGGGCCATTGTCGCAGGAGTCGAAATCGACGGCGACGACGAACCGATTGCTTATCACGTTCACCGGACCCCGCCGGACGCACCCTTTAACCTTCTGGGCGAAACCGTCCGGATCCCGGCGGATGAGGTCCTGCACATCTTTGACCGCCAGCACCCCGGACAAATTCGGGGCTTGACATGGCTTCACCCGGCCCTTGCCAAGCTGTCCGATTTCGACGCCGCCAGTGATGCAATGCTGATGAGCCTGAAAACCCAAGCCCTGTTCGCCGGGTTCATAATCGACTTGAACGGGGGAACCGGCGGGTTCGACGGAAACGAAAGCGGCGGGGCGGTCAATCTGGCGCTGGAACCCGGCGGCATGAGATTTCTGCCCGCCGGAACCGATATTAAATTTGCGCAACCCGGCGGCGGCCTATCGCAGCAAGCGGAATTCCTGAAAATCCAGCTTCACGAAATCGCTGCGGCGCTTGGCCTGCCGTATGAAATGCTCACGGGCGACTTGTCCGAAACCAACTATTCAAGCGCACGGTTCAGCGCCCTGCAATTCCGCCGCCGGGCGGAAATGCTGCAAAAAACGCTGATTGAAGGCCAGTTTCTGCGCCCGCTATGGCGGCGGTTCATTGCTTGGAAAGCGCTTACCGGGGACCTACCCGCCGATGCCGCTGCATCGCCTGACTACAAGGTCACGTTCACCCCGCCGGGCTGGCCGACGATCGACCCGCTGAAAGAAACCAACGCCGACATTCGGGCGCTGGAATCTGGCCTGAAATCCCGTGCCGAAATCATCGCCGCGCGGGGCCGGGACCCGGATGAAGTGGACCGCGAGATTGAAGCGGACCGCATCCCGGCGCGGCAGGAAGGTGCAACATGACCATTCATCTGCGCGCGGTCACGCCGCGCCCGTCAACACTGGACCCGCAGGCCCGCACGATCGAGGCCATTGTTTCGACCGGCGCGCCTGTGATCCGCAGCGGGTTTGAGGAGCGGCTTGACCTGTCCGGCGCCGATCTGTCGCGCCTTATCGGCGGTCCCGTCCTGGACGGCCACCGGAGCGAAACCACGCGCGACCAGCTTGGAGTGATCGAGGCGGCGGAAATCCGCGCCGAGGGCCTTTGGTGCCTGATCAAGTTTCGGAGCAATGAGGCCGCAAAGGCCGTCATGGCCGACATTGCCGAGGGGACAATTCGCGGAATTTCCATCGGATATACTGTCCAAGAATGGAAGGAGATTCACGAGTGAAACGCCGAATTCGCGTTGCGACCCGCTGGACCCCGCTGGAAGTGAGCGTGGTTCCTGTCGCGGCCGACCCTACTGCACACTTTCGACATGGAGAATCGAGCATGGAAACGGAAATGATCGAGACCGCCACCACCACGGCGGAAACCAACCGCGCGGAAACCAACCGCGAGATCCGCAGTATTGCGCGCCTGGCCGGGCTTGGCGATGAATGGGCAAACGGCCAGATTGACGCCGACGCCAACGCCGAGGATGCCCGCACCGCGGCATTCGCAGAAATGGCCACGCGGCAAGCGCAGACCCGCACCCGCACGGCCCGCGCCGAGATCCTGACGGATCACAATGACCCGGCGGTTGTGATCGCCCGCGCCGGGGAAGCCATTTTTGCCCGGTCGCATCCCGAACACCAGATTTCCGAACCGGCCCGCGCTTATGCCGGCATGAACTTTGCTGATCATGCCCGCGAAAGTCTGCGCCGCGCCGGGATTTCCACAACCGGCATGGCAGCGGAAACCATGATCACGCGGGCGCTGCACACCACGTCAGATTTCCCGCTGATCCTGGGCGATGCCGTCAACCGGGAATTGCGCCGGTCTTATCAAGCGCCCGTGTCTGGCGCGCGCCTGATGGCACGCCAGACCACCAACCGCGATTTCCGGACCAAGCGGCGGCCCATTCTGGGCGAGGCCCCGGCCCCGAAACAGGTCATGGAGGGCGGGGAATTCCAGCATGGCACGATCGACGAAGCGGCGGAAACCTACGCGGTTTCGACCTTCGGGCGGATTATCTCGGTTTCCCGGCAAATCCTGGTCAATGACGACCTGGGGGCCTTCACCCAAGTCCCCGCCGCAATGGGCACCGCTACGATGAATTTCGAGGCCGCGCAGCTTGTGGCCAAGATCGAGGGCAACGCGCAAATGTCTGACGGCATCGCGGTCTTTGACGACGCGGGCCACGGGAACGACCTGACCGGCAACAGCGAAATCACCCCGGCGCTGGCCATCATGCGGACAGCCATGCGGCGCAAGACGGGCCTGTCCGGCGCACCGATCGACGTGGCCCCGCGCTATGTCCTGGTCCCGCCGGAACTGGAAACCGCGATGCAGAAGGCGCTGGCCGAAATCCAAGCCACTGCAACCGAGGATTTCAATCCGTTCAGCAACCTGACGCTGGTTGTCGAACCCCGGCTGACCAGCGCGACCAAATTCTACATGGTCGCGGATCCACAGATCGTGGACGGGCTGGAATATGCCTATCTGGAAGGCGCACCGGGGCCGCAGATCGAAACCCGCGCCGGGTTCGAGGTTGACGGGACGCAAATCAAGGTCCGGCTGGATTACGGTTGCGGATGGGTGGACTATCGCGGCTGGCACCGCGCCGAACACGATCCTGAGGCCGAATAATGCCGATCGAGGCTGACGAACTTGTCCAGTTGCGCGATGCCCTTCTGAGGGCGCGCGCGGCTGGCACGCGGTCGCTGTCCTATGAGGGGAAATCCTACACCTATGCCAGCGACTCGGAAATGGCCGCTGCGCTGGCCGATCTGGAACGGCGCATTGCACGCGCGACACGCCCCGCGCCTGGCGCGCTTCGCTTCCTGACTTCCAAGGGGTTGTGACCCATGCCAAACCGGCCCGCCACGGTAAAACAGGCTGACGTGACACGCGCCGTCAAGGGCGCTGTCGCGGCTGGTCTGGCCGTGGGCAGGGTCGAGATAGACCAGCGCAACGGAAAGGTCATCATCTGGCCGGCTGGCGCGTCTGACGGCACGTCCGGGAACGAGTGGGACGAGGTTCTAAAATGAAGCCGTCCCGGTTCCCCAAGGCCAAGGCATACCGCGACCGGCACGGGCGCACGCGCTGGCGGTTCCGCCATCGAGGCTTTGCGCGCGAACTGGGAACCGACTTTGGCAGCGACGATTTCAAGCGTCGCTATGCCGAGGCCGAGGCCGAACTTATGGGGCCGGGGCGCGCCGGGGCCGGAGCGGATCGCACGATCCCCGGCACCCTGTCCGATCTGGTCATCAGCTATTACAAGTCCCCTGAGTGGCGCGGCCTGTCGGAAAGCAGCAAGCGCACCTATCGCGGCCCGATCGAGCGCCTGCGCGTCCAGCACGGCGACAAGCGCATTGCCGCGCTTGAGCGCAGGCACGTCATGGCCATTCTGGCGCAGAAGGTCGATACCCCGGCGGCGGCGAACAACCTGCGCAAGCGGCTGGCGCAGCTTCTGGACCATGCAATTGCGCTGGACTGGATCAAGGCCAACCCCGCGCGCCTGGTCAAACCCTATCGGATTGAAAGCAGCGGGTTCCACGCCTGGGACGAAGGCGAAATTGCCCGTTTCTTCGAGGTTCACGAACCCGGCACGCTGGCGCATCGCGCGGTCACGCTGATGCTTTACACGGGCGCGGCCCGTGTCGATGCCGTCAAGCTTGGCCCGTGGAACATCAAGGGCGGGCGGATCGAATACCGCCGCCAGAAAACCATTCGCAGCAATGGGGTTCTGGTCAGCATTCCCATTCACCCGGATCTTGCCGAAGTGCTGGCCAGCCTGCCCGATGATCGCCCCTTTCTGGCCACGGCATATGGCAAGCCACGCTCACCCGAGGGCCTTGGCAACGTCATGCGCGAATGGTGCGACAAGGCCGGGCTGTCCACCTGTTCAGCCCACGGCCTGCGCAAAGCCTGCGCCCGGCGGCTGGCCGAGGCTGGCGCAACTGCGCATGAAATCATGGCCGTGACGGGCCACAAGACGTTGGCCGAGGTCCAGCGCTACACCGAATCTGCAATGCGCGAGGGGCTGGCAGATCAAGCCTTCGCCAAGCTGATTTCCCGGCCAAATCGGGAACAAACCGTGGTGAACCTACCCCGTAGGTTCGCCAAAAATGACACCCAAGCATCTGAAATGAAAGGAAAATAACATGGGGTTTGGTAGGCCCGGAGGGACTCGAACCCCCAACCAAGGCGTTATGAGCGCCCTGCTCTGACCAATTGAGCTACAGGCCCGGCCTGACCACCTGCTACCATGTCGCGGGCGGGCGTCAAGGCTTTCGTGCGGGCTGGACAGGGCGTGCGGACGGGCCTAGCATCCGGGGCATGACCGATTGGGACGGCAGGCGCTGGCATGACATGGGCGGACAGGACGCAGGGCCTGTGCCGATGGAGGGACATGATTTCGCGCTGTGGGAAAAGCGCGTGGATGCGCTGATGGTGCTCTGCGGGCAAAAGGGGCTTTTCACCGTCGATGGGTTGCGCCGCGCGCTTGAGGACATGGGCGAGGAGGCGTTCGAAAAATACAGCTATTACGAACGCTGGATCGCCGCCGTGAACCAGAACCTGATCGAGGCCGGGGTCTACAGCATCGAGGAACTGGCCGCGCGGATGGATGAGGTGGCCGCGCGCGGCGAGAGCTATGGCGAGGCGCAGTCGAATGGCTGAGCGGGTGCGTGTGAAGGCGCTGACGCCGCCCGGGCATGTGCGCGCGCCCTTCTACCTGCGCGGCAAGGTGGGCGTGATCGAGCGCACGCTCGGCGAGTTCGGCAATCCCGAGCAACTGGCCTATGGGCTGCCTGCCGAGCGAAAGCCGCTCTACCGCGTGCGCTTTACCATGGCCGAGATCTGGGGCGCGCGGGCCGAGCGCCCCGGCGACACGCTCGATGCCGAGATCTATGGCCACTGGATCGAGAGACTTGACGCCGATGCCCCATGACCACCACGACCACGATCACGACCATTTCCACCATGAGGGGATGAGCCCCTCGGGCCATCCCTATCGTGGCGACAACGATGGTCCGCTCACCTATTGGCAGCGCATGGAGATCGCCGTGCGCGAGCTCATGCTTGAAAAAGGCCACCTGACACCCGCCGAAATCGCCGCGCAGATCGAGACGATGGACGCACGCAGCCCCGCCAACGGTGCGGCGGTGGTGGCGCGGGCCTGGATCGACCCCGCGTTCAAGGCGCGGCTGCTGGCCAATGCGTCGGAGGCGAGCCGTGAGATGGGATTCGATATCGGGCCGCTTCACCTGATCGCGGTCGAGAATACCGCGGACACCCATAACCTCATCGTCTGCACGCTGTGTTCATGCTATCCGCGCAATCTGCTGGGCCTGCCGCCCGACTGGTACAAGACCCGCGCCTATCGAAGCCGCGCCGTGCGCGAGCCACGAACGGTGTTGCAGGAGTTCGGACTGGATTTGCCCGATCATGTCACCGTGCGCGTCCATGACAGCACCGCCGACATGCGCTATATCGTGCTACCCGCACGCCCCGAGGGGACCGAAGGCATGAACGAAGCGGCGCTGGCCAAGCTGGTGACGCGCGATTCGATGATCGGCACGGGGCTGCCGCGCAGTGCCTGACCGCGGGTGGGCGTTACGACGGTCGTGGTTGGCATTTTATGGTGCAAGATTCTTGAACAGTTTTGCGGGTGTACGGCGTTGAAAAAGCGCCCGCCCGGGGGGCGGTCGGGCGCTGCGCGGCGGCGCGTAGCGCGCCTTGATTCCGCGCATGGTCACCAAGCCCTGTGAGTCAGCAAAAGGCCGACAATCGGCCCTTTTCTCAGGCTGCGAACATCAGCGCTTGCGGTCGCGGCGGCTCGACATCGGTTGAAAGGCGACGCCGACATGCGCCTCGCAATAGGGCTTGCCGCTTTGCACCGGAAGACCGCAGAACCAGAAATCCGGTGTCGCCGGATCGCCCACGGGCCATTTGCAGGTCCGCTCGGTCAGTTCCATCAGCGTGAGCCTTTTCGCCTTCTTCTCGATCTCGTTGACCTTGGCGAGGGCCTCGGGGTCGATCTCGTTGGCCGAAGGCTGCGGCGGCAAGGGGCGACCCGCCGGGATGATCGCCTTGGCGCGCGCTTGCGAGACGCTCGTCACCGGCTGCTCCGGCTCGACGCTTTCCACCGGCCTTGGGGCGGGCTTTGGCGCGGGTTTGGACGCGGGCCTCGCAGCCTCGGGCGCGGGTGTCGCAGGCGCGGGTGCAGCCGCAGGTGCGCCGCCGCCGTTGCGGTTCGACAGGCCCAGCCTGTGCACCTTGCCGATCACCGCGTTGCGCGTGACCCCACCCAGTTCCTTGGCGATCTGGCTGGCGGATTGCCCCTCGGTCCACAACTTCTTCAACAGATCGACGCGCTCATCGCTCCACGACATTCGGGGCTTCCCTTGATGGTAAAAGGCGCGCTTGGACACAGTAGCGCCCGCCCGCCTTGTCATTCGGATCAGGGTCCTATTCTAATCACTCGCCGGTGAGTTACAAGGCACCGAATCGCCTGAGACGGAAAAGGAGCGCCCCATGACCCATGCCACCGAGCCGCACCCGCAGCCCATGGGCGCGCGGCGCTTCGGGCGGGTCAACTGGTTGGGCCTTGTGACGCTGGCCGGGCGCGAGAACCGCCGCTTTCTTGCAGTCTGGACGCAGACGCTGTTGGCGCCGCTGGTGACGGCGGCGCTGTTCATGGTGATCTTTACCATCGCGATCGGGCCGCACAGGGGCGCGGTAATGGGGGTGGATTTCACCACCTTCATCGCGCCGGGCATCTTGATGATGACGGTGATCCAGAACGCCTTTGCCAACACCTCTTCCTCGGTGGTGATTTCCAAGGTGCAGGGCAATATCGTCGATACGTTGATGCCGCCGCTTTCGGGGGGAGAGTTGCTTGTGGGCTATCTGGCGGGGGGTGTGGGGCGCGGGGTGCTGGTGGCTCTGGCCATCGCGTTCGGGCTGTGGCTGGTGCTGGGGATCGTGCCGGCGCATCCTTTGTGGGTGGCCGCCTTCGTCGTGGTGGGCGCAACACTTCTCAGTGCGCTTGGCCTTGTTGCGGGCATTTATGCCAACAAGTTCGACCAGATGGCGGCAATCACGAATTTCATCGTGACGCCGCTGGCATTTCTCTCGGGCACCTTCTACTCGGTCGAGGCGCTGCCGCCCGTGCTTTACGCGATCACCCATGTGAACCCGGTCTTCTACCTCATCGACGGGGTGCGTTACGGTATGATCGGTGTGTCGGACAGTGCACCTCTGGCGGGTCTGGCCATCAGCTTCGCAACGACACTGGCGATCTGTCTTCTCGCCTGGACGATGCTGGCACGGGGCTGGCGACTCAAGGTCTGAGGGCTATCGGCAGACCTGTTCGGCGCGGTCGGCATAGACCTTGTAGGCGCTCCAGAATCGCTGATCGGCGGGGCGAGTCGATGTGCGCACCTCCTGCGCCGAATGGGGATCTCGGTAAAAGCCGACGGCGCGGCGCTGTTCGGCGCTGCTCAGCGTCTGGTTCGCCACCGCCTGGATGCAGCCGCAAAGCGCGGGCGAGCGCGCCCGACGGTCAGAGGACATGCAGGCATCCGAGATCGGCCCCGATGCCATCGGTCGCCCGCCGCGCCCATCGCCGTCAAAGCGGCTGCCCCCGCCACAGGAGGCCAGCACAAGCACCAGCCCGAAGAATGTCACCTGTCTCATGTGTTCTGCCTCTGCTGCCCCTGCCCCCGTGCAGCCGAGGGTCTGTTACAGGCGTAGATGGCGCAAACCCGGCTGATTTTCAATTCACAACCGCATAAAGGCGCCGCCGCAGGGACGATTCGAAGGATGGAGCGGGCGACGGGAATCGAACCCGTATCATCAGCTTGGAAGGCTGAGGTCTTACCATTACACAACGCCCGCATTGCCTTCCAATTAGGACAGCGCGCCGCGCGGGTCAAGCGGTGGCTCAGTAACTCTGCGCCTTGCGGATTTTCGTCATCCGGCCTTCCTCGGCGATTGCACCGCCGAGGGTCTTCACCCCCTTGTCGCGCAAAAGTGCCAGCATCCGCACGAAGACCTCTGCCGTCGCCACCGTGTCGCCCATGGCGGTATGGCGCGCCTCGGGCGGGATGGTGACCCCGAAGCGCGCGCAGAGCGCATCGAGCGTATGCTGCCCGGTATGATCGAACAGGCCCGCCGACATCAGCACCGTGCAGAGCACCGGATTGTCGAAGCGCCGACCGATCACCTGTTCCTTGAGCCGCAGAAAGGCCAGATCGAAGGGCGCGTTATGGGCCACCAGAACAGACCCCTGACAGAAATCGTGGAACCGCTGGCCCACGTCGCGGATGTCGGGCGCGCCCTCGACCATGGCATCGGTGATGTGGTGCACACGGGTCGAGGCGGGCGGAATCGGACGGCCGGGATTGACCAGCGCATCGAAGGTCTCGCCGCGCAGGATGCGCCCGTTGACGATGCGCAGCCCCGCGATCTGCACGATCTCGTCGCCGCCACGCGGTGACAGGCCCGTGGTCTCGGTGTCGAAAACGACAAAGCTCAGCTCCGACAATTCGCGCGCGGCCATTTCGGCGCTTGGCGCGGAGGGGAGGTTGAAATCGTAGAATTCGGGCCGCGCATCGCCGGGGGCAAGCGGCGCGCTGGCCGTTGGTAGGGGCAGCACGATCCGGTGCGATGTGCCCTGCCCCTCGGCCCAGATCGTGCTCTGATGCGCCTCAAGCGCATCGCGGCCCGAGTAATGGCCATAGGCGGGCGAGAGTGGCGCGGCGAGCCAGGCCATGATCTCGCCGTCGGTGGCAACTTCGCCCTGCCAGCCAAGGACAATGCGCGTCTCGGCCCCATCCTCCTCGGCGACGAGGGTAAAGCCCTCGCGCGTGCCGCTGGCCCCAAGCCGCTCGATCAGCCGCGCGAGCAGTGTGGCGATGCCAAAGCCGTCACAGGCGATCATGGCGTTGGTGGGCGTGGCGATGACGCTCAGCGCATCGCGCGCGCGCACCGCGTCAAAGATATGGCTTGCCGCCACGGCAGAGACCGGCCAGCGGCGCGAGGTGGCCGCGGCCTGTTCGGTCGCCATGCTGTCGATGACCTCGAAAAGCCGCGCGACCTCTTCGGAGATCCCCTTGCGAAAATTCGCGCGCGCCTCGGGGGGCAGGTCGGCACCGGTCTCGAGCACGTCCAGAAGCGCCGCGATAGTGCCCGAGGGGCGGCGCACGCCTTCCAGCAAGGCGTTGAAAAGGTGGGCCTGTTCGGCATGGGAGCGCAGATCGTCGGTGGCGTCGCGAAAGATCAGCACATGGCCCGACAGTTCCTCATCCGAGAGGATCGGGGTGACGCGTCCCTGAAGAAAGCGCTTGCCATCGCTCGAAGCGGCAAGAAAGGTCTCGGCCGCGATGCGCCCCGCGATGCGCGCGTCCTCTACACGCCGCAGCGCATCCGTGACAGGCTCGGGGCGCAGCACCGCGTCAAGCGGGCGGTCGAGCCCGATTTTCGGCAGAAGTTCCTGCGCCATGCGGTTGTAGAGCATCACCCGGTTGTCGGGCGTAGCCACCACCGCGCCTTCGCCCAGATCACGGAACAGCGCCTCGAACAGGGCCTTTTCGCGGGCGATGCGGGCGGTTTCACGTTCGACCGCGCGTTGCCGCGCGGCGCGCGCCTCGGCCAGCGCAGCGTTGATCGCATTGGCGGCGGGGGCAAGCGTGCTGAGATGTTTGGCCTGTGCCTCGTCGATCTGCAAATCGACATCGGCGCGCGCGCGGGTGGTAAGGTCAGAGGCGAGCGCGAGAATGGGCTTGGCCACGTTCTCATCGAACAGCAGCCCGATCCAGGCGGAGAGGCCCAGCAGGCCCAGAGCGGCAATGATCCCGCCCATCAGGAAGCCATCGACCGGCCCGCCGCCGCGAAGATGCCCGAACCAGAGCGCCGCGCCGATGATCACCGCCCCCCCGAGACCGAGCGCCGCGAAGAAAAGCGCAAAACGCAGCCGCAGCCCAAGCTGCTGGGTCAGCCGCTCAATCATGAGTCCCCTCCAGAAGCGCGCAGACCTTTTGCGTCAGATCGGCCGTGGAAAACGGTTTGGTCATGAAGGCGTCGGCGCCCACGGCCATGCCCTTGCGGCGCTCCATCTCGCCGCCGCCAGCGGTAATCATCAACACCTTGACGCCTTTCAGCGCCTCATCGCGCCGGATGAGTTGACAGATCTCATAGCCCGACTTGCCCGGCAGCATCACGTCAAGCACCACAAGATCGGGGCGCTGTTCGGCCAGTGCGACCATCGCATCCGTGCCGGTGGCCACACGCCTCAGCGCATAACCCGCCCGCCCGATCAGATGGCTGAGCGCAAGGGCGATATTGTCCTCGTCCTCGACAAGCAGAACCGTTTTTTGCGACATCGCGGGCCTCCTCTCCCGGTCAGGACGTGCAGAGCGCCTCCAGGAGCGGATCATCTTTCGGCGCGCTCCTCCAGGCGGCCTGAGACAGATCGGCAAGCGCGGCCTCGGTGACCTCGGCGCGCGCCCGGTTGGGGCAATCCACGAATTGCGGCAGCCGCGCCGGAGGGTTCCAGCGGGCGAAAAGATAGATATCGGCCAGAAGCACGCCGGGCGCTTCTGGGTTGGTCTGAACCCCCGCACGATCAAGCGCCATGAAGCGCGTGACCTGCGGCACGACATGGGTCCAGGGTCTCCACAGTTTCGATTCCGGGATCGCGACCAGAACCTCGACCCCCTCGGGCAGGGTGCCCGCCGTGCGGGAGGCCCAGCTGTATTCCGACCAGATGGCGTAGGCGAGCATCGCCAGACCCGCCGCCGCTGGCGCGGCATAACGCGGCAGCCTGCCACCGGTCAGGTGTGCAAGGGCAAAGACTGCGGCGGCCGCCCCGATCCCGGCGGCAAAGGTCGCGATGAGTTCAAGGAACATTCTAGGTCAGCACCCCTCGGGATTGTCCCACGGCCGATTGCATCGTCTTGATGACCATGAAGGCGTCGCGCAGGTGGTTGCGCTCCAGATCCGACATATCGGCGGGATTCATGAAATTGTCTGGCTTCTCGCCGCGCAGGATCTGCGCCGCCTGATGGCGCAGCCGGGTTTCGGCAATCAGGTCGTAGGCGTCAAGCAGGTCGTGGGATCCACTCTCGGACACCACCCCCGCCTCGCGCCCCGCTTCGATGCGCTCGCGCGTGCCCGTCACTTCGAGTTCGCCCAGAAGCGCATAGATACGCCCCAGATCCACCACCGGCACAACCCCGGAATGCTTTAGGTCAATGGTGTTCTTGTGCTCGCCCGAGCGGATCAGCGCAAAGCCCCGGAACAGGCCCAACGGCACCGTATGCTTGAGCGAATTGGCGATCATGTGGGCGACGAAGATCGAGTTCTTGCGCGCGGCCGCAAGCACCTCGGCCTGGAGATCCTTGAACAGCGCCGTCTCGCCCGCGATCGGGCGCAGGTCGAACATGACCGAGGCCAGCATCTGCGCCTGGTTGTCGGGCTGCGCGATCCAGCCGGCGAAGTAGTTGCGCCAGGTGCGGCGTGGTTGACGCCAGCGCGGGTTGGTCGCCATCATGTCGCCGGGGCAGTAGAAGAAACCGCAAGTATCGAGCCCATCGCTGACATATTTCGCAAGCGCGCTGAAATAAGCGTCATGCTTGTCCGACTCGAACGCATCATCGAGGATGATGCAATTGTCCTGATCGCTGATGCCGGTCTGTTCGCGCCGCCCCTGAGAGCCGCAGGCGGCCCAGAGGTAGGGCACAGGCGCGGGGCCCAGTTCGGTCTCGGCCAGGCGAAGCAGGCGCCGGGTGATTGCGTCGGTGATATCGGTGATCCGGCGGGTGATTGAGTGCGGCTTGACCCCCGCCCGCACGAGTTGCGCCAGAAGACCCGGCACGCGCTCCATGACATGCGCCATGTCCTCGGCCGATCCTGCGCTGGCAATGTCCGCGACCATGTGGCTGGCGGTGGCGGCTTGCTGGCGGAACAGGTCTGTCTTGCCGATCATACCCACGACACGCCCACCCTGCGCCACCGGCAGATGGTTGACGCCCAGTTCCGCGAGCTTCATCAGCGCGTCAAGACCCAGTTGCGTCGGCGCGATGGTCACCGGGTCGCGGGTCATCACCTGCGCGACGGGGATTTCGCCCGACAGCCCCTCGGCCAGAACCTTGTTGGTCAGGTCGTGGCTGGTGATTATGCCCTCAAGGCGCGCGCCCTCCATCACCACCACTGAGGAAATGACATGTGCCCGCATCAGCCGCGCCACATCGGTGATGGTGGCGTCGGGCGCGCAGGTGATGGGTGTTTTCGCCATCAGATCCGAGACCTGAAGCGCGGTCAGCCCGGTCGCATAAGGCCCGTCATCGGAATTGCGGACGGGACGAGCGCGCGCAAACCATTGCCCGACGTCGGCCACCTCGTCCATCAGGCGCAGGAACCAGTCGGCGGGCACAAGGATGAGTTGCGTCGCCTCGACCGCGCGCGCGGTCAGTTGCGCGGTGCCGTCCCGTAACAGGCCGCGCTCGCCCATCATGTCACCGGGGCCACGCCGCGAGACCGGCTCGCTTCCCCCCGTGACGATATCGAGCGCGCCCGTCTCAACCAGATAGAGCCCCTTGAGCGGATCACCGGTGGCAAAGAGCACTTCGTTCGCTTCGAGCGTCACTCGGCGCAGGACCGGGGCCAGCTCGGTGCGCAGCGCCCCCGGCACCGCGCCAAACGGAGCGTTACGACACAGAATCTCGATCGGGGTTGGCTCGGCTTTGGCCATCGCGTGGCTCCCTCGCGAGTTTGGGAAAAGGACCTAAAAGCGCCCTGTCATGCCGGAAATACCGGCGGGCGTAGGGGACAGGGGCGGCATGTGCCGCCCCTGTCCATGCCTTGTTCAGTGACCCGTGGCCGCACCGGCACCGCGCGGGATGCGCACGCTTTCGACGAGGTCCTGGATTTCCTTCGGCGGCTCTGCCGTCATGCTCGCCACGAGATAGGCCGCGCCAAAGTTCAGCAGCGCACCGATCGGGCCGAAATGCGTCGGCGGAATACCGAACAGGTATTGATCCGCGGTCAGCACGTTCGTGCCGGGGACAAAGAACCAGCCCAGGTAGAGGAACAGGTAGAGCGTCGTCGAGATCAGACCGGCGAGCATGCCAGCCGTCGCGCCCGCCGAGTTCATGCGCTTGGAGAAGATCCCCATCATCAGCGTCGGGAAGAGCGAGGCCGCCGCCAGACCGAAGGCCAGCGCCACCACCTGAGCGGCAAAGCCCGGCGGGTTCAGGCCCAGATAGGTCGCCACCACGATCGCCACGGACATCGAGATACGGGCGGCCAGAAGCTCGCCTTTTTCCGAGATGCCGGGATTGATCGTCGATTTGATCAGGTCGTGGCTGATGGCCGAGGAGATGGCCAGCAGAAGACCGGCAGCGGTCGAGAGCGCCGCGGCGATACCACCGGCGGCGATGAGCGCGATGACCCAGCCCGGCAGACCGGCGATTTCAGGGTTGGCCAGCACGAGGATGTCACGGTTGAAGGTCACAAGCTCGTTGCCCGCCCAGCCACGCTCGGCAGCCATTGCCTGCATCTTGGGGCTTTTCTCGTTATAGTACTGGATCAGACCATCGCCGTTCTTGTCCTCGACGCCGAGCAGACCGGTCACGCGCCAGGTTTCGAACCAGTCGGGCAGATCTTCGACCGCGACGGCCTCGCCCTGCACGCCCTGCGGCCACATGGTGGTCATGATGTTCAGACGCGCCATGGCACCCACAGCCGGAGCGGTGAGGTAAAGCAGCGCGATGAACACCAGCGCCCAACCCGCCGACCAGCGCGCATCAGCCACGCGCGGCACGGTGAAGAAGCGGATGATCACATGCGGAAGGCCCGCGGTGCCGATCATCAGCGACAGGGTGAAGAGCGCCATCAGCCAAGGGCTGGAGCCGGTGGTATAGGCGTTGAAACCCAGATCCGTCAGAAGCCCGTCAAGCGTCACCAGAAGGTGCTGCCCGGATGCGGTATGCTCGGAGAACATGCCGATCTGCGGCAGGAATACGCCGGTCAGTTGCAGCGAGATAAAGATCGCCGGAATGGTATAGGCGATGATCAGCACGCAATACTGCGCCACCTGCGTGTAGGTGATGCCCTTCATCCCGCCAAGCACGGCGTAGACGAAAACCACCGCCGACGCGATCAGCAGACCGGTGGTGTTGTCCACCTCAAGAAACCGCGAGAAGGCCACGCCAGCACCGGCCATCTGACCGATCACATACGTGACCGACATGGTGATGAGCGCGATAACCGCCACAACGCGGGCGGTGTTGCTGTAAAAGCGGTCGCCGACGAATTCCGGCACGGTATATTTGCCGAACTTGCGCAGATAGGGCGCAAGCAGCATGGCCATGAGAACATAGCCGCCGGTCCAGCCCATGAGGAAGGTTGAGTTGTTGTAGCCCACGAAGGCGATGAGACCCGCCATCGAGATGAACGAAGCCGCCGACATCCAGTCAGCCGCCGTGGCCATGCCGTTGACGACCGGGTTCACGCCGCGGCCTGCGGCATAGAATTCCGCGGTCGATCCCGCGCGGGCCCAGATCGCGATGCCGAAATAGAGCGCAAAGCTCAGTCCGACGACGATCATGTTGAGTGTCGTTTGATCCATGTCTTGCCCCCCTTACTCTTCCACGCCGTGTTCGGCATCAAGCTTGTTCATACGCCAAGCGTAGAAGAAGATCAGCACGAGGAACACGAGAATGGACCCTTGCTGCGCGAACCAGAACCCGAGATCGGTGCCGCCAACGGCAATCCCCGAGATCATCGGCCGCAGCAGGATGCCGAACCCGAACGATGCCAGAGCCCAGATCACCAGGCTCCATGTGATGAGACGCAGATTGGCCTTCCAATATGCGTTAGCAGAGTCTTGATCGGACAAAGCCTGTCCTCCCTTTTTCATGGTTTCCTCCTGCCCGCACCGGCACACGCCGGAACGGACCTCCCCTTAAACGACCGTCTTGCGGACGATCGCGTTCAGCGCTTGCGAAACGGCCCCGATCTCGGCCATCGCATCGACGCGGGCAAGCACACCCTTCGCGTCGTAATAGTCGATCAGCGGCGCGGTCTGCGCATGATAGGCGCGCAGGCGTTGCTCCACTGTCTCGGCATTGTCATCGGCGCGCCGCGTCATCTCGGTCGCCCCGCATTTGTCGCAGACGCCCGCCTTGGCGGGTGTCTTGAAGCTGTCGTGATACCCCTCACCGCACTTGGCGCAGGTGTAGCGGCCCGCGATGCGTGCCACCATCGCCGCGTCGTCCACTTCGAGGCTGATCGCCGCGCCAATGCTCTGCCCGGTCTCGGCCATGAGCGCATCGAGCGCCTCGGCCTGCACCGTGGTGCGCGGAAAGCCGTCGAGAATAACGCCACGTGCGCAATCGGGATCGGCCAGCCGGTCGCGCAGGATGGCGATGACGATCTCGTCCGAGACCAGATCGCCCGCCTCCATCACGGCCTTGGCCGCGCGGCCCGCCTCGGTGCCTGCGGCCACGGCCGCGCGCAGCAGATCGCCGGTCGAAAGCTGCACAAGGCCAAAGCTCTCTTCCAGCATCCGCGCCTGGGTGCCCTTGCCCGCGCCCGGAGGCCCGAGCAGGACAAGGTTCACGCATCCCTGTGCGGTGTCGGTTCCATCCATGTCCATGACCCCGCTCAGGCGTTCGCGCGATTGGCGATGAGATCATCGACCACCGACGGATCGGCCAGTGTCGAGGTGTCGCCAAGTGAACCGTAATCGTTCTCGGCGATCTTTCGCAGGATACGGCGCATGATCTTGCCCGAGCGGGTCTTGGGGAGGCCCGGCGCCCACTGGATCACATCGGGCTTGGCAATCGGGCCGATTTCCTGGCGCACCCAGTTCTGCAATTCGGTGCGCAACGCATCTGTGGCCTCAACCCCGTCCATCAGCGTGACATAGCAATAGATGCCCTGCCCCTTGATGTCATGCGGATAGCCCACCACGGCGGCCTCGCTGACGGTGGCATGGGCGACCAGCGCGCTTTCCACTTCCGCCGTGCCCATCCGGTGCCCCGAGACGTTGATCACGTCATCCACGCGGCCAGTGATCCAGTAATCGCCGTCCTCGTCGCGGCGGCAGCCGTCGCCGGAGAAGTAGTAACCCTTGAACATCTCGAAATAGGTCGAGACGAACCGGCTGTGATCCCCCCAGATGGTGCGCATCTGGCCGGGCCAGCTATCCTTGAGCGCCAGCACGCCCTCGACCGCGCCGTCCAGCTCGTTACCCTTGTCATCAAGCACGACGGGCTGCACGCCAAAGAAGGGCTTGGTGGCCGAACCGGGCTTGGGCGTATCCACCGCGCCGGGCAGCGGCGTGATCAGGATGCCGCCGGTTTCGGTCTGCCACCAGGTATCGACGATCGGGCAGCGGCCCTTGCCGACATTCTCGTTATACCAGTTCCACGCCTCGGGGTTGATCGGCTCTCCGACAGAACCCAGAATGCGCAGGCTGGAAAGGTCAGAGCCCTCGACAGGGCCGGTGCCCTTGCCCATCAGCGCGCGAATGGCGGTGGGGGCGGTGTAGAACTGCGTCACCTTGTGCTTTTCGCAGACCTGCCAGAAGCGGCCCGCATCGGGGTAGGTCGGCACGCCCTCGAACATCAGCGTCGTGGCACCATTGGCAAGCGGCCCATAGACGATGTAGCTGTGGCCCGTGACCCAGCCCACATCGGCCGTGCACCAGTAGATATCACCCTCGTGGTAATCGAAAATGTATTCATGCGTCATCGAGGCGTAGACAAGATAGCCGCCGGTGGTGTGCACCACGCCCTTGGGCATCCCCGTTGAACCGGAGGTGTAGAGGATGAACAGCGGATCCTCTGCGCCCATTTCCTCGGGCGGGCAATCGGCGCTGACCTTTTCGGCCTCCTCGTGCCACCAGAAATCAAGACCGTCGCGCCAGGCCACCTGCCCGCCGGTGCGTTTGACCACAAGGCATTTGACATCCGTGGTGTCGTGCAGCAGCGCCTGATTGACGTTGTCCTTGAGCTTGGTCGCGCGGCCGCCGCGGGGGGCGTGATCGGCAGTGATGACCAGCTTGGCGTCGCAGCCGTTGATCCGCGCGCCCAGCGCGTCGGGCGAGAACCCGGCAAAGACGATCGAGTGAATCGCACCGATCCGCGCGCAGGCCAGCATGGCATAGGCCGCCTCGGGGATCATCGGCATGTAGATCACCACGCGGTCGCCGCGCCCGATGCCAAGGCTCTTGAGCACATTGGCCATCTTGCAGGTCTGTGCGTGCAACTCACGATAGCTGATGTGAAGCGCCTCGTCGGTGGGCGAGTCCGGTTCCCAGATGATCGCGGTCTGGTCGCCGCGCGTGGCCAGATGCCGGTCGATGCAGTTGGCCGAAACGTTCAGCGTGCCATCCTCGAACCATTTGACCGACACATTGTCATAGGCAAACGACGTATTCTTCACCTTGGTGTAGGGCTTGATCCAGTCGATTCGCTTGCCATGCTCGCGCCAGAACCCCTCGGGGTCGCGAATCGATTCGGCATACATGCGCGCATAGGTGTCGGCGTCGATGTGAAAACCCTTTGCGCCTGCACCAGCAACAGTATCGGCCATATCCGAAAATCCTCCATCCCTTGTGTGAGTGCGGCCAGCGCCGCGCCCCTGAACATCTCCCAAAAGAAACTTTATTTCAAACGGAGCAAAAAATTAACAGTTTGCTTTTACGCCGAGCAATTCCTGTGAAAATTTGAAACAGATTCTGCAAAAATCTTGTCAAGATATTTACAGTCGCCGCGTGGCGCGACTCACCCCATGCCCGGCGATCCGCGCCGCCGCCCTTGAACCTGGGCCAAAATCGCACAACTGTGCAGCGACACAGGAGGCAGCCATGCCCTACGCCCATTCCGACAAGACCGCGCCCGCCCTCGCCAACCCGGCACCGGACGTGCGCGCGCGTGAAAAGCTCGAAGGCGGCAAGCGATTCGTCCTGCACACCGAATTTCAGCCCGCGGGCGATCAGCCCGGTGCCATTGCCGAATTATGCGCGGGGATACTGGGCGGCGAGCGTGATCAGGTCCTGCTTGGTGCAACCGGCACCGGCAAGACCTTTACCATGGCCAAGGTGATCGAGAAGACGCAGCGCCCCGCCATCATCCTTGCGCCCAACAAGACCCTGGCGGCGCAGCTTTACGGGGAATTCAAGGGCTTCTTTCCCGAAAACGCGGTGGAATATTTCGTCAGCTACTATGACTATTACCAGC
The DNA here is from genome assembly GCF_018069895.1 of Roseovarius autotrophicus. Taxonomy (GTDB): domain Bacteria; phylum Pseudomonadota; class Alphaproteobacteria; order Rhodobacterales; family Rhodobacteraceae; genus Roseovarius; species Roseovarius autotrophicus. Next base: position 57,160 of record NZ_JAGQDH010000004.1, read on the forward strand.
CCGAAGCCTATGTGCCGCGTTCGGACACCTTTATCGAGAAGGAATCCCAGATCAACGAACAGATCGACCGGATGCGCCACTCGGCCACTCGCGCCCTTCTGGAACGCGATGACGTCATCATCGTGGCGTCGGTGTCGTGCATCTACGGTATCGGCTCGGTCGAGACCTACGGCGCGATGACGCAGGATCTGGCCGTCGGCACCGACTATGACCAGCGCACGATCATGGCCGATCTGGTGGCGCAACAATATCGCCGCAATGATCAGGCGTTCCAGCGCGGATCGTTCCGGGTGCGCGGCGACAGCCTGGAAATCTGGCCCGCCCACCTCGAGGATCGCGCATGGCGGCTCTCGTTCTTTGGCGAGGAGTTGGAGAGCATCACCGAGTTCGACCCCCTCACCGGCGAAAAAACCGACACGTTCGAGAAAATCCGCATCTACGCCAATTCGCATTATGTGACGCCCAAGCCGACCATGCAGCAGGCGATTCAGGGCATCAGGCGCGAGTTGCGCCAGCGCCTTGATCAGTTGGTGAACGAGGGCAAGTTGCTTGAGGCGCAGCGGCTGGAGCAGCGCACCAGTTTCGATCTGGAGATGCTCGAGGCCACCGGCGTCTGCAACGGGATCGAGAATTATTCGCGCTACCTCACGGGCCGCGCCCCCGGAGAGCCGCCCCCCACGCTCTTTGAATTCATCCCCGACAACGCCATCGTCTTTGCCGATGAGTCCCACGTTTCCGTGCCCCAGATCGGCGGCATGTATAAAGGCGACTACCGGCGCAAGTTCACGCTGGCCGAACATGGCTTTCGCCTGCCCTCGTGCATGGACAACCGACCCCTCAAGTTCGAGGAATGGGACGCCATGCGTCCGCAATCGGTCTTTGTCTCCGCCACCCCCGCCGCGTGGGAGATGGAGCAGACCGGCGGCGTCTTTACCGAACAGGTGATCCGGCCCACCGGGCTGCTTGACCCACAGGTCGAAATCCGGCCTGTGGAAACCCAGGTCGATGATCTGTTGGACGAAGTGCGCCGCGTCGCCGCCGATGGCTACCGGGTTCTTGTCACCACGCTCACGAAACGCATGGCCGAGGATCTGACCGAATACCTGCACGAACAGGGCATCCGCGTGCGCTATATGCACAGCGACATAGACACGATCGAGCGGATCGAGATCCTGCGCGACCTGCGCCTTGGCGCCTTTGACGTGCTGATCGGCATCAACCTCTTGCGCGAGGGGCTGGATATTCCCGAATGTGGCCTTGTCGCCATTCTGGACGCCGACAAGGAGGGTTTTCTACGCTCGGAAACCTCGCTGATCCAGACGATCGGCCGCGCCGCCCGCAACGCGGAGGGGCGCGTCATCATGTATGCCGACCGCATCACCGGCTCGATGGAACGCGCGCTCAACGAGACCGACCGCCGCCGCGCCAAGCAGATCGCCTATAACGAGGAACACGGCATCACCCCCGCCACCATCCGCAAGAATGTCGAGGACATCCTGCAAGGCCTCTACAAGGGCGATGCAGACATGAACCGCGTGACAGCCAAGATCGACAAGCCGCTGGCCGGGGCCAATCTCGCCGCCGTGCTCGACGGGCTGCGCACGGATATGCGCAAGGCCGCCGAGAATCTGGAATTCGAAGAAGCCGCCCGCCTGCGCGACGAGGTGAAACGGCTGGAGGCGGTGGAACTCGCCATCGCCGACGACCCGCTGGCGCGCCAACAGGCGGTGGAACGGGCCTCCGAGGCGGCGGTCGGGTCGCGCGGGCGGTCAACGGCGGGGCGACCGGGGCAGCGGGGGGGGAACGTCAAACGGCGGGGGCGCTAGGTCAGCGCGGGCCGTCGCACAGCACGCCCCAGAGGTCATATTCGCCGGCCTCGTCCACCTCGACGGTGACGATATCACCGACCGAGATCGCATCTGTGCCCTCGTCGATGAAGAGATTGCCGTCGATCTCGGGGGCATCCGCCATGGTGCGGCAGGAGGCCACGCCATCCGCGTCGATCTCGTCCACGATCACCGCGAGGCGCTGGCCGACCTTCGCCGCAAGCCTGGCCTCGGAAATGGCCTGTGCCCGCTCCATGAACCGCTCCCACCGCTCCTGTTTCACCTCTTCGGCAAGATGATCGGGCAAGGCGTTGGAGCGCGCGCCGGCGACATTCTCGTATTTGAAACAGCCCACCCGGTCGAGCTGCGCCTCGTCGAGCCAGTCGAGCAGCGTCTGGAACTCCTCCTCGGTCTCGCCGGGAAAGCCGACAATGAAGGTCGAGCGAAGGGCGATTTCGGGGCACTCGCGCCGCCAGGCGGCGATTTCTTCCAGCGTCCTGGCCGCCGCCGCAGGCCGGGCCATGCGCCTGAGCGTGTCGGGATGGGCGTGCTGGAACGGAATGTCGAGATAGGGCAGCACCAGCCCCTCTGCCATCAGCGGGATGAGGTCGCGCACATGCGGGTAGGGATAGACGTAATGCAGCCGCACCCACGCCCCCAGAGATCCCAGATCGCGGGCAAGATCGGTGATATGGGCGCGGTGGCCCTTCGCCTCGGCATGTTTGAGATCAACGCCATAGGCGGAGGTGTCCTGAGAGATGACCAGCAGTTCCTTCACACCGCTCTCGACCAGCTTTTCGGCCTCGCGGATCACTGCATGGGCGGGACGCGATTGCAGGCGCCCGCGCATGTCCGGGATGATGCAGAAGCGGCACTTGTGATTGCAGCCCTCTGAAATCTTGAGATAACTGTAGTGGCGCGGGGTGAGGCGCACGCCCGAGGCCGGCAGCAGGTCGATGAACGGATCGGGCGCGGGCGGCACGGCGGCGTGGACCGCGTCAAGCACCTGTTCATACTGGTGCGGGCCGGTGACGGCGAGGACGCGGGGGTGCACCCCGGTGATATAGTCGGGCTCGGCCCCGAGGCAGCCGGTGACGATCACGCGGCCGTTTTCCTTGAGCGCCTCGCCGATGGCTTCGAGACTTTCGGCCTTGGCGGAATCGAGAAAGCCGCAGGTGTTGACGATCACCGCATCGGCCCCGGCGTAATCCGGCGAGATACCATAGCCCTCGGCGCGCAGGCGCGTCAGGATGCGCTCGCTGTCGACCAGCGCCTTGGGGCAGCCGAGCGAGACCATGCCGATCCTCGGCTGGCCCTCGCGGGCCGTCTCGGGCAAACGCGCACGCGGCGCGAGGTCGGGGCGAAGATCAACTGGGTTCTGCGACATGAGGCGCGATATAGCGATCACGACCACGCGCGGGAAGGGCAAAAACGGTTGCCGCGCGGGAAGCGCGCGCCCTAGAGTCGGAACAGTGATTGCGGGAGGCATGTCATGCGGTGGTTGGTTCGGTTGATCGGTCTTGTGGTCGTGCTTGCGGCCTTTTTCCTCGGCGCCCTGTTCTTCCTGCCCGGCGAACGGATCGCGAAGATCGCCGCCGAGCAGATCACCCGCGCCACGGGCCGCACCGTTACCATGAGCGGCGAGACGCGGCTGAGCCTCTATCCCGTACTCGGCGTCTCGACCGGGGCGGTGGAAATCGCCAATGCCGACTGGTCGAAGGCCGGGCCCATGCTGCGCGCCGACAGCTTCAAGGTGGGCGTTGATCCCAAGGTGCTCTGGGGCGGGGATATCCGCATCACCGGACTCGAGGCGATCAATCCCGAGATCCGGCTGGAGCGCGCCACCGACGGGCGGGTGAACTGGGAACTGGGCGTCGAAGGTGTTGCGCCCTCGGGGCAGTCGGAGGGGGGCACGCCCGCGCGATCGGCGCGTCTTGGCCTGACGCTCGACCGGGCTCTCATCACCGGCGCGCGGCTTGTCCTTACCGATCACAGCTCGGGCGAGGTGCACCAGATCACCGGTCTCGATCTTGACCTGCGCTGGCCCGACTATGACGGCACGGCGACGCTGGAGGCGTCATTCCGGCGGGGCAGCGGGGCGATCCGGGTCTCGGGGCATCTTGATGAGGTGGGGGCGTTTCTCGACGGAGCGGCAACCGGTGTCGCGGCGACACTATCGGCGGGCGGCGGCACGGTGGGGTTTGCCGGGCGCGCGGGGTTGAGGCCAGAGGCGCAGGGGCGGCTCGATCTCGATATCGGTGACACGGGTGCGTTTCTGGCGTCGCTTGGTGTCGGTGGGGTGGACCTGCCCCAGAGTCTGGGGCGCAGCGTGACAGGCCGCGCCGATGTGACGGTGACGAACGGCACAGCGGTGGCACTGCGCGAGGTGGCCCTGCGGCTTGGGGGCAATTCCCTGACGGGCGCCGCCGATATCGACCTTGCGGGCGAGGTGCCGCGCTTCAACGCGCAGATCAATGCGGGCGCGCTTGACCTGTCGAAACTGGCCGGGGCGGATACGACCGGGGGCGGCGTAGCCTCGGGCTGGTCCAAGGAGAGGATCGACGCAAGCGGGCTGGCGCTGGCCAATGGCGAACTGGCCTTTGCCGCCGATAGCGTCAATCTGGGCGATCTGAAACTGGGCAGGACGCGGGCGCTGATGGTGCTGGACCGGTCGCGCGCCGCGTTCGATCTGCGCGAGGTGCGCGCCTATGACGGGCTGGTGACGGGCGAGTTTGTCGTCAACAACCGCGCGGGCCTGTCGGTGGGGGGCGCGACACGGGCCGAGGGCATCAACCTGGAGCGGTTTCTGACCGATGCGATGGGGATCACGCGCTTTGCCGCAAGCGGATCGGGCGAAATGAGTTTTCTCGGCTCGGGCGCCTCGGTCGAGGCAATCATGAAGAGCCTGAGCGGCAAGGGCCGCGTCTCGACCGGGCGGGGGGTGATCTCGGGGTTTGACCTCGACCGGTTGATGCGCTCGGGCGATGTCACGGGCGGAACCACGGTTTTTGACTCGATGAGCGCGAGTTTCACCATGGAAGGTGGCAACCTGTTCAATCAGGACCTCGCCATGCGGCTGCCGCTGGCGCGGGCCGAAGGCAAGGGCCGCGTGGGCCTTGGCGCGCGCGATCTCGACTATCTCTTCACGCCGGTGCTGCTGGAAGGCGAGACCAGCCGGGGCCTTGCCATTCCGGTGCGGATCAGGGGGACATGGGAGAATCCGAAGATTACGCCCGATCTGGAAAAGGCGCTTGATCTGAACCTCAAGGCCGAGCGCGAGGAACTGGAGAAGAAGGCCGAGGAGCGCATCGAACGCGAGATGCAGAAACAGCTTGGCGTGACCCCGCAGGAGGGGCAGAGCACGCAGGATGCGATCCAGAAGAAGCTTGAGGACAAGGCAACAAAGAAGCTGCGCAAGCTCTTCGACTGAGGCGCAGGATTTGAGTATTTTCAGAACGATGAAGCGAGGACCGGTATGAGCGAGGTTCGGGCGCAATACGAGGCCTATCCCTATCCGTCGCGCGACCCGCAGGAGGAGCGCAAGCGGCTGATTACCGGCTCGCCCTCGCATGTGCTGGAGGTGGATCATTTCGTCTTTCAGGGCGCGCGCGACTGGTCGCGGCCCTTGCGTGTGCTGGTGGCGGGCGGCGGCACCGGTGACGGGCTCATCCAACTTGCGCAGCAGATGGCGGAGGCGGGGCGGGTGGCGGAAATTGTCTATCTCGACCTCTCGACCGCCTCGCGTGCCATTGCCGAGAAGCGGGCGCGGGTGCGCGGGCTGACCGGGATACGGTTCGTCACCGGCAGCCTGATGGACGCAACCGAGCATGGGGAGTTCGACTATATCGACTGTTGCGGGGTGCTGCATCACCTGCCCGATCCGGCGGCGGGGTTTCGTGCGCTGCTGGCGGCGTTGGCGCCGGGGGGCGGCATGGGCTTCATGGTCTATGCGCCCTATGGGAGGTCAGGCGTCTATCCGTTGCAGGAGGCATTCGGCGCACTTTACGAGGGCCTGCCCCCCGAGGCACGTCTTCGGGCAGCGAAGAAACTGGTGGCGGATCTGCCCGAGGGACATCCCTTTGCCTGCAACCCGAATCTGGGCGATCACAAGGATAGCGAAGCGGGGTTTTACGACCTTCTGCTGCATAGCCAGGACCGCGCCTTTGACGTGGCGGCGCTGGTGGCGATACTGGAGGAGACGGGCTGGCACCTCTCGGGGTTCACCATGCCCGCACTGTACGATCCGGGGCGGATCACGGAAGTGCCTGACCACCTAAGTCCGGTGGCGCGCATGGCGGTGGCGGAAAAGCTGCGCGGCACGATCAAGACCCATGTGGGCTATGCGGTGCGCGGCCTTGAGGCGCGCAGTCCGGCGAAGGGCACGAACCGGGCGCTGGTGCCGCATCTCAAGGGCGTGCGCGCGGGTGATCTGGCGCGGGCGGTGTCGGCGGGGCAAAGCCCGAAACTGGGCTTTGGCGGAATGCGCGCGCGGCTCTCGCTGCCGCGCGAAGCGGGGCGGCTGATCGCCGCCGTGGACGGGCGGCGCAGCCTGAGCGAGATCGCTCAGGCTACCGGAACCGACCCGCTGGCCATGGGGGCGCTCTGGGCGCGGATCGAGCGGGAACTGGGCGATTACGGGCTGATGCTCTATTCCTCGATCCTGCGGCGCGGCTGAGCATTCAGACCTCGGGCAGCACGTCGCGCCGGATCATGGTGCGCAGCGCGAAGCTCGATCGCAGAGCGCGGATGCCCGGCGTCTGCATCAGCCCCTCTTCGAGGAAGCGGTCGAAGGCGGCCAGGTCGGCGGCGACCACGCGCAGGAGCACATCGCGCGTGCCGGTCATGAGGTAGCATTCCATCACTTCGTCGAAGCGGCGCAAGCGGTCCTCGAAAGCGCGGATCGCATCGCGACTGTGCTGTTCCAGTTCCACGAAGATGAAGATGCTGAGCGGCAGGCCGAGTTTCTCCTGATCGACGCGCGCGCCATAGCCGGTGATCACGCCCGTGGCCTCGAGCCGGGCGATGCGGCGCGCAAGCGGTGTGGGCGAGAGCCCCACCTCGGCCGAGAGATCGGCGAGACGCGCGCGCCCGTCGCGTTGCAGGGCGGTGATGATGCGGCGGTCGATACTGTCCATTCTTTCCAATCTCCCGGCCCGTTTTGGGGCAAATCCCCAATACTCACGTCGAATTGAGCAAGATTTGCAGTTTTTCGGCGCTGCTTTGCTTCTACCTTGGGCGAGAGGAGGATTCCACCATGCTGACACGTCTGGCATCTGCAACCCATGAAGAGGTTTACCGCGTCGAGGATCGCGCCAGCGGCCTGCGCGGGTTCATCGCGCTGCATTCCACCCGGCTTGGCCCGGCTGCGGGCGGCTTGCGGATGCGCGCCTATGACAGCGAGGAGGCCGCGCTTGCCGATGTGCTGAACCTTGCGCGCGGCATGAGCTACAAGAACGCGGCCGCCGGTCTGCCGCTGGGGGGCGGCAAGGCGGTGATCATGGGCGATCCCGCACGCGACAAGACGCCCGCGCTTTTGCGGGCGATGGGGCGGGCCATTGATGCGCTCGGGGGCCGCTACTGGACCGCCGAGGACATGGGGATGGCCCCCGAGGACATGGCAGAAATCGCGCGCGCGACGCGGTTCGTCGCGGGGCTGGATGCCGGCGCACATGCAAGCGGCGATCCCTCCCCGGTGACGGCGCGGGGCGTGCTGGGGGCGATGCGCGCCGGGGCTTCGCGGCTCTGGGGGAGCGACGATCTGACGGGGTGCAGCGTAGCGGTGCAGGGGCTGGGCCATGTGGGCTGGCATCTCTGCCGGTTGCTTGACGAGGCGGGGGCGCGTCTGGTGGTGGCCGATATGGACCCGGTGCGGGCAGCCGAGACGGTGCGCGCCTTCGGCGCACGGGAAGTGTCGCCCGACGGGATTCACGCGGTGGCGGTGGATGTCTTTGCGCCCTGCGCCATCGGCGGGGTGCTCAATGCCGCAACCATCCCCGAAGTTCGCGCGAAGATGATCTGCGGCGCGGCCAATAACCAGCTTGCCACGCCGGAGGATGCGGATGCGCTCCATGCGCGCGGCATCCTCTACCTGCCCGATTACGTGGCCAATGGCGGCGGCATCATCAACGTCGCCGCCGAGATCCTGCGGATCGGAGACCGGGGACCGTGGGTTGAGGAGCGGCTTGCCGCGATGCGCGTCACGATGGAGCGTCTTCTTGCGCGCGCGGCGGGCGAGGGTGTGAGCCCCGCGCCGATGGCCGACCGCATGGTGGAAGAGGCGTTGCTGGCGCGCGCGGGATGAATTGAGCGCGGCGCGCGGCTCTGCTAGGGTGGCCAAGGCTCGGAGGTCCTGCCATGCGCCTGCTCGTTTCGCTCGGAATGATGATCGCCCTGGGCGGCGCGGCGGCGGCATCCGAGACGCGACTGAGCGAGGGGGTGTCCCTCGCGCAGGGCAGTTTCAACACCGGCGGCGGCATGACCGTGGCGGCGGAGTTGCGGCGCACGTCGACGGGGGGCACGGCGCTTTGCGGCGTCTGGGCCGAAAGCGAGAGCCAGGCAGCCTATACCGCAGGCGAGGCGCGGCGGGTGCTGGATCACGCGAGCGTATCGGTCGGCGGGCGGCGGATCGCACAGGATCTGGGCTTTTTGCCGAAGATCGCGCCGCGCCTCGATTACGCAGGCGCGCCCGCGCGGTGTCGGCTGGTCGATCTGCCCTGGCGCGCCGGGCTTGTGCCCGAGGTGTTCCTGCCGCGTCGCGTGATTCAGCCGGGCAATCGTGACACCGGCAACAATCTGGTGCGGTTCGACCCGACCGGGGCGGGGGCGATGGCGGATGCGCTCGATCTTGTGCCGCTGGTGCGGCGCCACATCGGCCTGGTGCCGCTTTCGCCCGCAGCACGGGTGGTGGAGGGGCGTTACAGCAGCGGCGGCGGCTTGCGGCTGGCCGCCGAGATCGTTTCGGTGAACGGGCGTGCAGCGCTTTGCGGGGTGTGGTCGGACCTGCCGGGGCAGGTGCCGCAGACCGAACCGCTTGGGCGCGCGGTGCTGCGCGAGGCGGTTGTTACGCTTGGCGGGCGCGCGCTTTCGGTCGATCCGGGTGCGCTGCGGCGGGTGAGTGCGCGCGGCGATTACACGGGCGCCGCCGCGAATTGCCTTGACACAGGACTGCGCTGGATGCCGGCGCTTGGGCACGTGCAGTCTGGTATCGCGCTGCCGAACATTGTGGTCCATCGCAACACCACGCCACGGGGCGCGCAGGTCATCCGCTTTGCCCCGCGGGGCTGAGGCCGCCTATTGCGCCAGATGACAGGCCACGCGTGCGCCGCCAACGGCGCGCATCTCGGGGCGCTCGCGGCGGCACCGCTCGACGGCGATGGGGCAGCGCGGGTGAAAGGCGCAGCCCGAGGGCGGGTTGATCGGATCGGGAATCTCGCCCTTGGGCGGCACGATCTCGCGGCCAAACCCATCCATCCGGGGGGCTGCGGCAAAGAGCATCTGCGTATAGGGGTGGCGCGGGGTGGCGAACAGCTCGTCGCGCGGCGCCTCCTCGACCAGCCGCCCCAGATAGAGCACGCCGATCACATCGGCCATGTGCTGCACCACGGTCAGATCGTGGCTGATGAACAGATAGGTGAGGCCAAATTCCTCGCGCAGATCGCTCATCAGGTTGAGAACCTGCGCCTGCACGCTCACGTCAAGCGCCGATGTCGGCTCGTCGCAGACGATCACGCGCGGCTCTGACGCCAATGCACGGGCGATGCAGATGCGCTGTCGCTGGCCGCCGGAAAACTCGTGCGGGTATTTGTCGGCATCCACCGCCGCCAGCCCCACCTGTTCCAGCAATCGCTCGGCGAGGCCCTGCGTATCGCCGCCCTGCACCGCCACCGGCTCTTCGATGATGCTGCGCACCCGCCAGCGCGGGTTGAGCGAGGCGAAAGGATCCTGAAAGATCATCTGGATATCTGCGCGCACCCGCGCCACCGCCGCCGCATCGGCGGAATTGGCGAGGTCCACACCCTCGATCTCGACCGCCCCCGACGAGGGGCGCAGCAGGCCCACCACCATCTTGCCGATGGTGGATTTGCCCGATCCGCTTTCGCCGACAAGCGCATAGACGGATCTTTCCGGCACCTCGAAGGACACATCGGAAACGGCCGTGAGATGCGCCTTGGGCAGACGCTCGATCACGCGATTGAGCCAGGGTTTCGACACGTCGAAAACGCGGGTGAGGTTCTTCACCGAAATGAGCGCGCTCATGCCACATCCTCGCCGGCGGATTGCGTCAGCGGATACCAGCAGGCCGCGCGCCCGCCGCAGCCCGTGACCGTGGGCGCAGGGTCTTGGCGGCATTGCGCATCCGCCCGCTCGCAGCGCGGATGAAAGGCGCAGCCCTCGGGCAGCGCATCGAGGCGCGGCATCGCGCCGGGGATCTGGCGCAGGCGTCTTTGCCCGGCACTCGCCAGCGGGGTCGAGGCCATCAGCCCCGCCGTATAGGGATGGGATGCGGTCTGGATCACATCGCGCACCGGCCCGATCTCGGCCAGCCGCCCGGCATAGACCACCGCCACCCGGTCAGCGGCCTCGGCAATCACGCCCATGTCATGCGTGACCAGCATCACCGCCAGCCCGCGTTCGCGGCAGAGCCGCCGCAAGAGCGCCACAATCTGCGCCTGCACGCTCACGTCAAGCGCGGTCGTCGGCTCGTCGGCGATGACAAGTTCCGGCTCGGCGCACAGCGCAAGCGCGATCACCACGCGCTGCCGCATCCCGCCCGAAAATTCAAACGGATAAGAGCCGATGCGCGCCTTCGCCGCCGGGATACCCACCTCGTCAAGCGCGGCCACGGCGCGCCGCCCCGCCTCGGCCTCGCTCACGCCCAGATGCAGGCGGATCGTCTCCGAGAGTTGTTCCCCCACCGTCAAGAGCGGGTTGAGCGAGGTCAGCGGATCCTGAAAGATCATGCCGATCCGCTTGCCGCGAATGCGCCGCATCTCCTCGGGGCGCAGGTTGTCGATGCGCGCGCCCTTGAGCCGCACCTCGCCGCCGGTGATCCGCGCAGGGCGGTCCAGCAGACCGATCACGGCATTGCCGGTCATGGATTTTCCAGCGCCGGATTCGCCCACAACACCCAGCGTCTCGCCCGCCGCGATGTCAAAGCTCATCCCGTCCACAGGCCGCAGAACGCCGCGCCTTGTGGGGATTTCCACGGTCAGGTTTCGGACGGACAGGACGGGGGTGGTCATGCTGACGCACCTTTGTTCAGGTGAAGCATCACCTCAAGCATGACTTGGGATGCATGATCGAAGTTTTCTTTCTGATCGACCATCCTATCCTGCCACTTCATTCCATGGAACAGATTGCTTCGAAGCCTGTAGGTTATGACAAATGCTGCGTTCAGTGCAGCTTTATCATTATCAGGATTAAAAAGATCAATGTGTAACAAGTCGGATTTATCGCTAGCTTGGCAATGCAACGCATCCTTGAGACCTTCGCTGCAAAGCCCGTCATACCTGGCATGCCAAAATTGATAAGCCGCTTCACATCTTGGACCAGAAAAACCTTTATGTCTCAGGTGCGCGGCAAGTTTTCGGAGCTTCCCAGCATTCAGGGATTCAGAACCACTCAATATAATTGTCTTCTCTGATATCGTTCTTTCAAAACACGTCCATATAAGCGAAAATTCACGAATCGCTTCCTTGTCCTGCGCTTGAAGATCCCCATAGGGCGGAAACGCTTTCTCAAGTTCGATTGCTTCACTGACCATTTCAAACTTAAACTTTCTCAGGGGGATATTTCCAATTCATCGCAGCCTCGGGTTCAGCGCATCGCGCAGCCAGTCGCCCAGCAGGTTCACCGACAGCGCCAGCGCCAGCAAGGTAATCGCCGGGAACAGCAGGATCCACCACTCACCCGAGAACAGGAACCCCTGCCCGATGCGGATGAGCGTGCCAAGCGAGGGTTGCGTGGGCGGCGCGCCGACGCCCAGAAACGACAGCGTTGCCTCTGCGATGATCGCCAGCGCCAGCGAGATGGTGGCGATCACCAGCACCGGGTTGAGCACGTTGGGCAGGATATGCCGCAGCATGATCGAGACCGGCTTGCGCCCGATGAGCCGCGCCGCCTGCACATATTCGCGGCTTTTCTCCACCATGGTTGCGCCGCGCACGACGCGCGCGAACTGCACCCAGTCGCTGAGGCCAATGGCCAGGATCAGCACCCAGATCGCCATCTGGTCACGATGTTCGGGCGGCGTGATCCCCTTGGCGATGCCAAAGATCAGCATGGCGACCAGGATCGCCGGAAAGGTCAGTTGCACATCGGCCACGCGCATGATGATCGTCTCGGTCCAACCGCCGACATAGCCCGCCACAAGCCCCAGCGTCACGCCGATCACCAGCGCCAGCATCACCGCCGAGAACCCCACGAAAAGCGAGATCCGCATTCCGTAAAGGATGGTCGAGAACACATCGCGCCCCTGATCGTCGGTGCCCAGCAGGAACACCTCGCCGGTAAAGGCATTGGGCGCCATCGGCGCGGTAAACCCGTTCATCAGGTTGAGCGTGGCGGGGTCGAACGGGTTGTGCGGCGCGATGAGCGGCGCCAGCACGGCCGCCAGCACAAGGATCAGCACCACAGCGGTTGAGGCCATCGCCACGGGGGCGTGACGGAAGGACCAGATGAAATCGCTCTCCCATGCGCGGCGCAGGCGCGCGGGCGCGGCGGCGGGGGTGTTGAGGGCCTCGTCGCTCATGCCTTGGCCTCCGTGCCACGATCCAGCCGCAGACGCGGATCAATGGCGAAATAGAGCAGATCGACGATCAGGTTGATACCCACGAACATCACCGAAATCAGCATCAGATAGGCCGCCATCACCGGAATATCGACGAACTGCACCGCGTTGATGAAGAGAAGCCCCACGCCGGGCCATTGAAACACCGTCTCGGTGATGATCGCAAACGCGATGATCGACCCCAGTTGCAGCCCCGTCACGGTGATCACAGGCACCATCGTGTTCTTGAGCGCGTGGCGGAAATTGACCGATTTCTCGCGCAGGCCCCGCGCGCGGGCAAAGCGGATGTAATCCATGCGCAGCACCTCCAGCATCTCGGTGCGCACCAGCCGCATGATCAGCGTCATCTGATACAGCCCCAGCGTGATCGCGGGCAGGATGATCGCCTTCAATCCGCTTTCCGTCAGAAACCCGGTGGTCCAGCCGCCGAGGCGCACCACCTCGCCGCGCCCGAAACTGGGCAGCCATTTCAATTCGACCGCGAAAATATAGATCAGCAGGATACCGATGAGGAAGGTCGGCAAAGACACCCCGATGAGCGAGACGGTCATGATCACATTGGCCGCGACACCCCGCCGCCGGATCGCGGTAAAGACCCCAAGGGCTATGCCCCCCACCAGCGCCATGATCCCCGACACAAAGGCCAGTTCCAGCGTGGCGGGCGCGCGCTCGATCAATATATCGGTGACGGGCCGCCCCTGCCGATAGCTCAGCCCGAAATTGCCCTGCGCGGCCTGGGTGAGAAATTTCCAGTATTGCACCGGGAAGGGCCGATCAAGCCCAAGCTCGGCGGTCAGCCGCTCGATATCGGCCTGGGTGCGTTCCTGCCCCAGCATCGCATCGACCGGGTCGCCGACGAAACGGAACATGGAAAACGCCACCAGCCCCACGACCAGAAGCACCAGCACCGATTGCCCGACACGGCGTAGGATATAGGCCAGCATCGCGCACCCCTTGTGAATGGGCGGCGGCGTGAGTCCGCCGCCCGGTTTCGGTCACTTCATGGAGAAGTATTTGATCTTCGGGTCATCCTCGGGGCTGACCTCGATGCCGATCTTGTCCGTCATCCCCCAGTTCAGCACCTGATGGTGAATCGGCAGATAGAGCACCTCGTCCTGCACGACCTGCCAGATCTCGGCGATGGTGGCGTTGCGCTTGTCCAGATCGGTTTCCGACGACAGGCTCACGATCTTGGCATCAAGCTCGGGGTTGCTGTAGCCGGTGCCGTTCCAGCTTCCGCGCTGGTCGGTGCGGGTATGCGCGAGGAAGTTGAAGATATATTCGCTGTCATAGGTCGGCACGCCCCAGCCCAGCATGTAGAAATCCGTCCCGCCAGAGGAGATCAGCGGGAAATGCTGCGCCTTGGACTGGGCGTTGAGGTTCACCTTGACACCGATCTGGCCGAACATGCCGACGGCGGCCTGACAGATCGCCTCGTCGTTGATGTAGCGGTCATTCGGGCAATCAAGCTGGATCGAGAACCCATCGCCATAGCCCGCCTCGGCCATCAGCGCCTTGGCCTGTGCGACATCGGTCTCGGCCTTGTCCATCTCCTCGGTCCAGCCGTTGACAAAGGGCGGCGCGATCATGCCCGCGGGCTGGCTCTGGCCGCGCATCACCACCTGACGGATGGCATCACGGTTGAGCGCAAGGTTCATAGCCCGGCGCACGCGCACATCCGACAGCGGGTTCTTGCCCTCGACATTGTCGTTGGCGATGTCATCCGGCCCGAGGTTCATGCCGAAAAAGATCACCCGGTTCTGCGGTGCGGTCTTGACCACAAGGCCATCGGTGGCCGCGACGCGCGCAAGATCCTGCACCGGCACGTCCTGGATGAAATCCACCTCACCCGAGAGGATAGCGGCCACGCGCGTGGCGGCGTTCTGGATCGGCGTATAGACGATCTCGCTCACCTCAAGCGGGAACTGGCCCTTGCCCCAATAGTCCTCGTTGCGGGTGAGCACGGTCTTGACGTCCGGCTCGCGGCTCACAAGCTTGTAGGCGCCGGTGCCGTTGGTGTTGGTGGCGGCAAAGGTGCTTTCGCCCGCGTCCATGTTCTGCACCTCGACCGCGCCATTGGCCTCGGTCCAGCCCTTGTCCATGATGAACAGGTTGGTCAGGTTGGAAGGCAGGATCGGGTTCGGCCCGTCGGTGACGAATTCGACGGTGTGATCATCCACCGCGCGCACCTCGACGACCGAGGACAGCAATTCCTTCATCCGCGAATTGTCGGATTTGGCGCGGTTGATCGAGAATACCACATCCTCGGCGGTGAAATCCGCGCCGTCATGGTATTTGACGCCCTGCCGCAGGGTAAACACCCAGACGTTCGGATCATCCGCCTTGGGGGCCCAATCGGTCGCAAGTGCTGCCTCGAACGCGCCGGTCATGTCGCGGATGATGAGCGGCTCGTAAATCTGGTGCGCCAGCGTATGCGTCGGCCCCTCGTTCTGCGCGTGCGGATCGAGCGTGAGCGAATCCCCTGCCCTCGCCCATCTCAGGGTTTCGGCGCTTACGGGCAGGGCCGTCGAGGCCATCAGCGCGGCAAGCGCCAGTCCGGTCAGTCTGGTCATGGTGATCTCCCTTCGTGTTTCCTGGGCTCATCCGGCCCGGTGTGAGGCAAAGCCTAGCCGCGCCCCGGCGACGGGGCAAGCGCAAGCTGCGCGCGCGAAGGCGCGAGACACCCGCGCGCCGTCATCCCCGCGCGAGTGTTCTGTTCCGGCGCCCGAAGATCCTCTGGTCAAGCCAGAGGATGACGCGGTTTCTGGGGTCGTGGCGGGATTGCTCAATAATGCGGCGGGCGCTCGTCGCCGAGCACGATGCCGCCCTCGCCCTCGCGCGCGCGCTCGGCCTCGCGGCGGGTGAGCAGGGCCACCGCCGTGCGCAATCGCTCGATCTCGCGGTCCTGCCGCGCGACCACCTCGGAGAGGTCATCGACGGCGCGGATGAGATGGGCCAGTCTTTCCTCAATCTCGGTCATGGCACGGGATTACGCGGGCGCGCGAGCGCGGTCAACCTTGCCCCCGCCTGCCCCTTGGGCTAGACCGCGCCGCGAGTTCCCCGCGAAAGACCAGACCTCATGGCCAAACCCGTCAAGACCCCCCGCCCGAGGGCCGAGACCCCGAAGGGATTCCGCGATTATTTCGGCTCGGACGTGACCGAACGCGCCGAGATGCTGCGCCGCATCGCCGGGGTCTATCATCGCTACGGGTTCGACGCGCTGGAAAGCAGCGCGGTGGAGACCGTGGAGGCCCTGGGCAAGTTCCTGCCCGATGTGGACCGGCCCAACGAGGGCGTCTTTGCCTGGCAGGACGAGGACGAGAAATGGCTGGCGCTGCGCTATGACCTGACCGCGCCCCTGGCCCGCGTTTATGCGCAGCACCGCAACGATTTACCGACGCCTTACCGACGCTATGCCATGGGACCGGTCTGGCGCAACGAAAAGCCGGGACCGGGCCGGTTTCGGCAGTTCTATCAATGCGATGCGGATACGGTGGGCACGAGCAGCATGGCGGCGGACGCCGAGATATGCGCGATGCTGGCGGATGCGCTGGAAGAGGTGGGCATCGCGCGCGGTGATTATGTGGTGCGGGTGAACAACCGCAAGGTTCTCAATGGGGTGTTGGAGGCAACCGGCGTCTCGGACCCTGACCAACAGGCCGCTGTTCTGCGCACCATCGACAAGTTCGACAAGGTGGGCGAGGCAGGCGTGCGCGAGTTGCTGGGCAAGGGGCGGCTCGATGCCTCGGGGGCCTATATCGACGGGGTGGGGTTGTCGGATCAGCAGGCCGTGCCGGTGCTGGCCTTTCTCACGTCCAGGGGCGCCGATCCTGTCGAGACACTCGGCAATCTGCGCACAGCGGTCGGCACATCGGAGACGGGGCGCGCAGGCGTTGACGAGTTGGAGGAAATCGCCTCGCTGCTGGAGGCCCAAGGCTACGGCCCTGACCGCATCGTCATCGACCCTTCCGTCGTGCGCGGCCTTGGCTATTACACCGGTCCGGTCTTTGAGGCGGAACTGACCTTTGAAATCCTCGACGAAAAAGGTCGCCCGCGCCAGTTCGGCAGCGTGGCAGGCGGCGGGCGCTATGACGATCTTGTGGCGCGGTTCACCGGACAGCAGGTGCCCGCCGTGGGCGTCTCGATCGGCGTTGACCGCCTGCTGGCCGCCTTGCGCGAAAAGGGCCGCATGGGTGGCGAGGCGCAAGGCCCGGTGGTCGTCACCGTGATGGACCGCACCCGCATGGCCGAGTATCAGGCCATGGTCGGCGAATTGCGCCGCGCGGGCATCCGGGCCGAGGTCTATCTCGGCAACCCCAAGAATTTCGGCAACCAGATGAAATATGCAGACCGGCGCGGCAGCCCGGTGGCGATCATCGCGGGCGAGGACGAATTCGCGCGCCGCGTGGTGCAGGTCAAGGATCTGATCCTTGGCGCTAGAATCGCCGAAAGCGCGACGCTGGAGGAATGGAAGGACCGCCCGAGCCAAACCGAGGCACCGCGCGAGGCACTTGTGGACACGGTGCGCAATATCCTGTCGGAGCACGTCTGATGATTGAACGTGCCGCGATCCTTGCCGAGGCCACACGCCTGCGCGGTATCTTCGAGACGGCGGGGGCCGTGCCCGTCGAAACCCCGATCCTGCAACCCGCCGAGGTTCTGCTTGACCTCTACGGCGAGGATATCCGCGCGCGCGCCTATGTGACCTCTGACACGTTGCGGGGCGAGCAGATGCTGCGGCCCGATTTCACCGTGCCGGTGGTGCAGATGCACATGACCCACGGGGCCGAACCCGCGCGCTATACCTATGCCGGCGAGGTGTTCCGCCGTCAGGAAGAGGATGCGCGGCGGGCGAACGAATATATCCAGGTGGGGTTCGAGATCTTCGCGCGCGAGATGCCGGAAGCGGCTGACGCCGAGGTGTTCGCGCTCATCTGCGATGTCTTGCGCCCGCTTGGCCTGCGCGCGGCGACCGGCGATATCGGCATCCTGATGGCCGCCGTCGGGGGGCTGCGCACGACCGAGGCACGCAAGGCTGCGCTCCTGCGCCATATCTGGCGGCCGCGCCGGTTTCGTGCGCTGATCGACCGCTATGCGGGCCGCATGCCGGTGCCCGAGGCGCGCGCGGCTCTGCTCGCAACGCACGACCCACTGGCCGGGGCGGGGCCGCTGATCGGGCTGCGCGGAGCCGACGAGGTTGCCGCCCGCATCACCGCCCTGCGCGAGGATGCAGCAGCGGGGCCGCTCTCTGGGGCGGAGGTGGCGTTGCTCGACGCGCTTCTGGCGGTGCGCGAGACCTCGGACAACGCGCTCGAGCATCTGCGCGATATCGCCGTGGACCTGCCCGCGATCCTGCCCGCCGTCGAACGGTTGGCGCGGCGGCTCGACGCGCTTTCCGCGCGCGGGCTTGATATCACGCGGCTTGATTTCGAAGCGAGCTACGGGCGCACGCAGATGGAATATTACGACGGTTTCGTGTTCGGATTTTACGCCGAGAACCGCCCTGACCTGCCACCGGTGGCGACCGGCGGGCGCTATGACGCGCTGACCCGGCAGCTTGGGCAGGGACGTGAGATTCCCGCCGTGGGCGGCGTCATCCGCCCCGGTCTGGTGCTAAGCTTGGGAGGTGCGGCATGAGCCTCAAACTGGGCGTGCCGTCCAAGGGACGGCTGATGGACAAGACCGTGGAGTGGTTCGCGCGGCACGGGATCGCCCTTGGCCGGTCCGGCTCGGATCGGGAATATGCGGGCTATGTCAGAGGGATAGAGGGGGTGGAACTGATCCTTCTGTCCGCCGGTGAAATCCCGCGCGAACTGGCGGCGGGGCGCATCCATCTGGGCGTGACCGGCACCGACCTCGTGAGAGAGAAGCTCGGCCAATGGGAGCAGCAGGTAGAGGAACTGGCCGAACTCGGCTTTGGCCAGGCCGATCTGGTTCTGGCCGTGCCTCAGGCCTGGGTAGATGTCTCTTGCCTTGACGATCTGGACGCCGTGGCCGCCGCGTTTCGGCGACGGCACGGGTTTCGCCTTCGGATCGCCACGAAATACCACCGGCTTGTGCGCGATTTCCTGCGCGAGAACGGGGTGGCGGATTATCAGCTTGTGGACAGCCAGGGCGCGACCGAGGGCACGATCAAGAACGAAACCGCCGAGGCCATCGCCGATATCACTTCGACCGGCGACACGCTGCGCGCCAACCATCTGAAGATCCTCGACGATGGTCTCATCCTGAGATCACAGGCGACGCTCTACCGGGCGCGCGCGGCGGCGATGACGGATGAGATGCGGGCAACGCTGGCCACCCTCAAGGCGCAGCTTTCCATCGACTGAGCGAACGAAACGGGCGGCCCCGAAGGACCGCCCGCCGGAAATCGGCCTGGCCGCTCGGGCTCAGAACCGGAAGGTAGCGCGCGCCTGAAGCGTGGTGGCATCCACGTCCGTGTTGGCGTTGCCAAAATCGTCGAACTCGTGATAGAGCAACTCGCCGCCGAGCGAGAACTGATCGGTGATCCGGTGCTCATAGCCGCCACCGATGAACCAACCGTCATCGCTGCCGAGGTTGTCGGTATCGGCCCAGGCATAGCCGCCGGTGCCGTAGAGCAGACCGCGTCCGATCTTGGGGCCAGCGCGCAGCTTGACGCGAAACACTTCCTCGACGCTGGCATTGGCACCCGAAAGACCGATATCGGCGAAGTCGTAATCAAGCCCAGCACCCAGAACCCAGTTGCCGAAATCATAGTCATAACCCACGACGATACCGCCGATGATATCGTCGCCATCAACGCCACCGATATCCGTATCGACCCAGGCATAGCCAAGCTGGCCACCGGCGTAGAAACCGGTCCAGTTCGGGGTGACGGGGGCCACCGGGACGGGGGCCGTGATTACCGGCTCTGGTGCAGGCGGCGTGATGTTGCCCGCAAACGCGGGAACCGCCAGAAGGGTGGCCACTGTCGCAAGTGCCGTTGTCGTCTTCAACATGGTTCTTCCTTTCATAGTCCTGTTCATGCGGGCCAAGAGAGGAGGTGTTGGCCCGAAAACACGGCTTTCACCGTTGGAGTTCATATCGGTTCACACGGGCAATCGGGCAAGGGCGCGGCCCGCAAACGCGGCTCACGAGCCTGTAAATGGCAGGAGATCGCTGATTTTATGAACGAAAGCGGGGGATTCCCGCGCGTTGCGTTGCCAAGATGCAACGGATTGGCATTTCCCGAGGCGGAACCCCTTGAACGAAAAGGCGGGCCCGCTGGAGGACGGACCCGCCTTCGCCGCTGCGCGGCCTTCCGGTCAGAAGCGGAAGGTGGCGCGGACCTGCACGGTGGTCACATCGACATCGTTGCCGGTGCCGTCAAACCCGTCGAACTCGTGGTAGAGCAGTTCGCCGCCGACCGAGAACCGGTCGTTGACCATGTATTCGTAGCCGC
Source organism: Roseovarius autotrophicus (assembly GCF_018069895.1). Lineage (GTDB taxonomy): Bacteria > Pseudomonadota > Alphaproteobacteria > Rhodobacterales > Rhodobacteraceae > Roseovarius > Roseovarius autotrophicus. The sequence continues at coordinate 77,198 of NZ_JAGQDH010000004.1, forward strand.
CACCGATGAACCAGCCATTCTCACTGCCCATGTTGTCACTGTCGGCATAGGCATAGCCGCCGGTGCCGTAGAGCAATCCGCGCCCGATCTTGGGACCGGCGCGCAGCTTGACGCGGAAAATCTCTTCGAGCGAGGCATTAGGCGCGATGTCGATATCGGTAAAATCGTAATCGAGCGCACCGCCGAGAACCCATTGGCCGAAATCGTGGTCATAGCCGAGGGTGACGCCACCGATCACGCTTTCGTCGCTGCTCTCGAAATCGGCGTCCCCGAAGGCCACGCCCAACTGGCCGCCGACATAGAAGCCGGTCCAATTGACGTCGCCGCCGATGGCACGCCCGCGAGTCGAGAAGACCGAATTGGTGCTGCGCGAGACCTCGGACTGGCCGTCAAAGCTCAGGTCGGTCGAGACGGGATAGCCGGTCGCCTGCGGAAAGGCGGGGGCGCGCGCCGTGTCCGAGGCGTTCTGGGCAAGGGCGGGAGAGGCGAGGGCGAGAGAGGCGGCAAGGGCCGGGAGCAAGAGACGCATGGGTCTGTCCTTTCCATTCTGCATGGGGCAAGGATGGAGCCCGGGGCGGATTGTCGCAATGAACGAAGCAGTCGCGGCGCATCAAGCCGTGGTGAAGGCTCCGTGTGCCACCTCAGATCACGCCGATCTCGGCCAGCGCGGCAGAGAGGGCGGGGGGCAGGCTCTCTTCGTTGCGACGCGCGCGGCCAAGATCGGGCGGGGCATCGCGCGCCTCCAGATAGCGCCAGCCCTGAAACGGGCGTTTTTGCGCCGTGGCGGTGCGGATCAGCCCTGGCTCCAGCACGATGGCACAGCGGCGGATGCCGTCGCCGCCTGTCACCTCGTCAAGTCGGAGAATGCTCTGGCGGCATTGCACGAGACCCTGGATCACCCAGTAGACGGAGCCGCCATCGAGGATGTCCGCCGCGCGCTTGGGCCACATCCGCGTGACGTGGCGCGGCAGCCCGTCCGGGCCATGCGTGCGCGGATCGCGCTGCCAGGCGTCGAGGTCCTCCACAGAGGTGGTGCCGACGCTGAGTTTGATGAGATGCAAGGCCAAGATGCGATTCCCCCGATTGGCAGATAGGGTAGTGGAAATGGCGGGGGCTTCAAGCTATTGTGGGTGTCTGGCCTGACACCCCGCCCGAGGAACCGCCGATGACCCGTTTCGCCGCCCCGATCGCCGAACAGATCTGGAACATGAAATACCGCCTCAAAGAGGCGGACGGCACGCCCGTGGATGCCAGCGTCGAGGATACCTGGCGGCGGATCGCGCGGGCGTTGGCCGAGGTGGAGGCGGAGCCGGACCTCTGGGAAGAGCGGTTCTACGAAGCCCTTGAGGATTTCAAGTTCCTGCCCGCGGGTCGGATCACGGCGGGGGCGGGCACGACGCGCACGGTCACGCTGTTCAACTGTTTTGTCATGGGCGCGATCCCCGACGACATGGGCGGTATCTTCGATCACCTGCGCGAGGCGGCGCTGACCATGCAGCAGGGTGGCGGGATCGGCTATGATTTCTCGACCATCCGGCCCAAGGGCGCGGCGGTGCGGGGCGTATCGGCGGATGCGAGCGGGCCACTGTCGTTCATGGATGTCTGGGACGCGATGTGCCGCACGATCATGAGCGCCGGCAGCCGCCGGGGCGCGATGATGGCCACGATGCGTTGCGATCATCCGGATATCGAGGCTTTCATCGCCGCCAAATCCGACTCGACGCGCCTGCGGATGTTCAACCTCTCGGTGCTGGTGACGGATCCCTTCATGGAGGCCGTGAAGGCGGACGGCTCGTGGGACCTGCATTTCGACGGCAAGGTTTATCACACGGTTCAGGCGCGCGACCTGTGGAACCGGATCATGCAGGCCACCTATGACTATGCCGAACCGGGAGTGATCTTCATCGACCGGATCAATCAGGCGAACAATCTGGGTTATTGCGAGACGATCGCGGCGACCAACCCTTGCGTCACCGCCGAGACATGGGTTGCGACCGACGCGGGCACGCGACAGGTGCGCGACCTGATCGGCCACCCGTTCCGCGCCCTCGTCGATGGCAAGGCGTATGACACCGGGCCGGACGGTTTCTTTGCCACGGGGGTAAAGCCGGTGGTGCGGCTCTCCACGACCTGCGGACGCAGCCTGCGACTGACCGCCGATCACCTCGTGCGCAAGGTCGTGGACAAGTCCCGCTGGCGGCTGGAGAGCGATTGGGTGCCGGTGGGCGATCTGCACCCCGGGGATGAGGTGATGCTTCACGATCACCGTCCCGCTGGGGTGACGGTACAAACCGGAGATGAACGCGGCTATCTGCTGGGCCTGTTGATCGGCGATGGCGTGATCAGGGCCGACAAGACCCTCATCTCAGTCTGGCCCCGTGCGGCCTGCGGCAACGGCACCCCCCCGCCGAACGCGGTCATGGAGCACGTCGAGACGCTGCTGCGCGACCTTCCGCATCGCGCCGATTTCGCAGGCTGGCAGGAGGTGCAGGGCCGGGGCGAGCATCGCATCGGTACCGCCGCGCTGGCCACGTTCGCACGCGACTACGGGCTGTGCCAAGGGCACAAGACCCTGACCCCCGAGATCGAGGCCGCACCCCCCGGCTTTTGTGCTGCCGTACTGCGCGGGCTGTTCGATGCCGACGGGTCGGTGCAAGGCACCCAGACCAAGGGCGTCTCGGTTCGCCTCGCGCAGAGCGACGCGGGTCTTCTAGAGGCGGCGCAGCGGATGTTGGCTCGGCTGGGGGTGCAATCATCGCTCTACCGAGATCGCCGAGCGGCAGACGAGAGCACCCTGCCGGACGGCAAGGGCGGACAACGCGCCTATGGTGTCCGCGCGCAGCACGAACTGGTCATCTCGGGCGACAACTTGCCAGTATATGCCGACAGGATCGGCTTTGCCGACATGGAAAAGGCCCGCCGGCTCGAGGCAACGCTCGGCGGCTATCGCCGTGCGCTCAATCGCGAGCGCTTTACCGCCGTGGTGGAGCGGATCGCTCCGGATGGCGAGGCCGATGTCTTTGACGTCTCGGTGCCGGGTGTGAATGCCTTCGACGCCAACGGGCTCTACGTTCACAATTGCGGCGAACAGCCGCTGCCGCCCTACGGCGCCTGTCTGCTGGGCTCGATCAACCTTGCAAAGCTGGTCATCGACCCGTTCGGGCCCCGTGCGCGCCTCGATGTGGCGGCGCTCAAGGATCTGGTGCGCATGGCGGTGCGAATGATGGATAACGTGGTGGACGTGAGCCGCTTTCCACTGCCGCAGCAGGCCGAGGAAGCGCGGGCGAAGCGGCGGATCGGGCTTGGGGTCACGGGCCTCGCCGATGCGCTGGCGATGGTGGGGCAGCGCTATGGGGACGACAAGGCGGTGCGGCAGACCGAGATCTGGATGCACAAGATCGCCGTGGCGGCCTATCTCGCCTCGGTCGATCTGGCGCGGGAAAAGGGGGCGTTTCCGTTGTTCGACGCCGACAAGTTCCTCGCTTCGGGCACGATGCAGGGCATGGACGAAACGGTGCGCGAGGCTGTCGCGCGGCATGGCATCCGCAACGCGCTTTTGACAAGTGTCGCGCCGACGGGAACGATCAGCCTCTATGCGGGCAATGTCAGCAGCGGCATCGAGCCGGTCTTTGCCCATGCCTATACCCGCAAGGTGCTGCAAAAGGACGGAAGCCGCACCGAGGAGGAGGTGGTTGATTACGCCGTGGCCATGTGGCGCGAGACGATGGGCGATGCGCCCCTGCCCGAGTGGTTCGTCACCGCGCAGGATCTTGCCCCGCAGGACCATGTGCGGATGCAGGCGGCGGCACAGAAATGGGTGGATTCGAGCATTTCCAAAACCATCAACTGCCCCGCCGATATAAGTTTCGACGCCTTCAAGGATGTGTATCTGCAAGCCTACGAGACCGGCTGCAAGGGGTGCACGACCTATCGACCGAACGATGTGACCGGGTCCGTGTTGAGCGTGTCGGAAACAGCCGAGAAAGTGCCCGGAGAGGCCCCGGATCAGATCCGGGGCGATTTCCCTGCTAAAGGCGGCGAAGTGGTCTACATGGCCGATCCGCTTGACCGGCCGACCGAACTCGAAGGCGCGACCTACAAGCTCAAATGGCCCGACAGCAACCATGCGATCTATGTGACGGTGAACGACATCGTGCTCAACGGGCACCGCAGGCCCTTCGAGGTGTTCATCAACTCCAAGAACATGGAGCATTACGCCTGGACGGTGGCACTCACGCGGATGATCTCGGCGGTGTTCCGGCGCGGCGGCGATGTGTCCTTCGTGGTGGAGGAGTTGAAGGCCGTGTTCGACCCGCGGGGGGGGGCGTGGATGGGGGGCAAGTATATACCCTCGATCCTCGCGGCCATCGGCGGAGTGCTGGAACGGCACATGATCTCGATCGGGTTTCTCGCGGGCGAGGGCATGGGCCTCAAGGAAGACCCGCAGGCGCAGGTGGTGGGCCTCGACCCACCCCGCGGCCCCGCCTGCCCGGCCTGCGGCAGCTATGACATGCGCATGATCGAAGGCTGCATGACCTGCGCAAGTTGCGGGCACAGCAAATGCGCCTGAACCATGGGCGCGTGCCCTTGCGGGGGGAAAAGCCAAAGCGTTCGCGAAATCCCTTCGAGAACGCCATCGCCGACAGGAAGCCCGACGCGAGCGCGACCTCGGTCACGCTCGGATCGGTTTCACGCAACAGGCTGCGGCCATGATCAAGGCGCAGGTCGGTGAATAACCGGTAAGGCGTCGTTCCGAGACATCGTGCAAAGAGCCGTTCCTTTCATGTCGGGGGCAAAGGAGCCGCCGAAAGACACCTCGACACCAACCTGGATCAGTCCCGCAGCAAAGAGAACCGGGTAGGTTTCTTGGTGACGGCATGATATTCAGTCGTCGGACGTTTGGTACGAGTATCGGCAAGGTTTCCTGTCGGGGGTATCCGGTCTCCAGCCCGGCCCGACAGGGAACTTTGTCAAGTTGCATCAGACACTTGAAAGGATCCATTCGATGGACTCGAAAACACCTGCACCCAACACCGCCGAGAAGATGAAGACCGTCAAGGCGGCCTGCGACAAGGCCGCCGCCGGTCCCAAGAAGGACTCGGCGATGAAGCACTTCCACGCGGCTGAAAAGGCGCACACCGCGAAGAATGACAGCGACTGCAACCGCGAACTCGACGCGGCCACGCACGCGCTGGCATAAGCTTCGGCGAGACTGAAACGCGCCGCTCCGGCAAGACCTGCCGGGGCGGCGCGTCAGCGCAGGAGCGGCCCGTCCTGGTCAAGGTAGGCCGTGTCAAACCCGGCCATCATCTCCCGAAGGCGGTCAATATCGTTGAAGATCACATGCCCCTTCCGGAACGTGACAGGGCCGTCATCGCGAAGATGACGCAGCACGCGGTTCACATGCACCACACTCAGCCCGAGCGCGTCGGCCAGGTGATACTGGGCAGCGGACAGGGATAGCCGGGTCTTGTCGGTCACCGCCCGCTTTCCCGCATGAGTGTTGTGATCCGGCGTACGGCGACACGCCGGTTGGCGCGTTCGGCCTTTTGCGTTGGGATTTTCAGGAATCGCTCTCCATAACCCTGCACGATCATGTTCTCGGTCGGCACATCGAAATACTCATTGAAGGCGAGCGCGACGGACTCGGCGCGCCGGTCAGACAGCAGCAGGTTGTAGCCCGGCTCGCCGATCGCATCCGTGTAGCCCTCGATCAGAAACAGCTCGGTCGGATCCTCGGCAATCATGTCGCGCATCAGCATGCCCATCTGCCGCAATTGCTCGGCCTGTGAGGGCTGGATCGCGGATGAGGCGGTGGCGAAAGTGACGTTCTGAAGATTGATCTCGGGGCTCAACTGTCGCACTTCGTGGATGTCGCGCACCTGTTGCAAGCTGAAGCGGCGTCCGATGTCGCGACGGTCGGCGGCAAGCAGGGCCGCGCGCAGGCTCTCGCGGTCGCTGGCCGCCTGGTAGTCGAACGGGTCAACGGATGGGCTGGGCAGATCATGCACCACCACCGGCGCAAAGCTCTGGGTGTCGTCGAACAGCATATATTCTCGCCCGTCCCTCTCGATCAGAACGCGCCTCAGGACGCGCCCGTCCGAATCGCGGATGGTGACGATCTCAGTGCCATCGCTGCGCATGACATTGGTGCGCGTAGAGCCGTCGCTGAACCGCTGGGTGCGCACATCCGAACCCGGCTGGCGCAGCAACGCATCGTCGTCTTTGAGGATCCGGTAGTCATTGTCTTCATCGACCACGATGACCCGGTCTCCGGTATTCGCCTCGACGCGCTGGCCATTCAACAACACCGCGCCAACCACCGCCGCACCAAGCGCGAGCAGACCTGCCTTTTGCAGATCGCTCATCCCCTTCTTGGACTTTGCTTGTGGTGCAGCACTTTGTTGGGTGGTGACGGCGTCCTGTTCTTCAGCGATCCATTCTTTGAACTCTTCATTGCTCGAGCGGCTTGTCTGCTCGGTGACCGTCTCGGTCGTCACATCGGTTGCGGTTTCAGCATCCGCGTCCGCCGCGAGCGCGTCGAGCCGGGCACCTGTCAGGGTTTCGATCACGCTCGTGTCGGGTATGGCTGATCCGGTCTGTTGTTCTTTCGCGACCTCCGCTGCCTCTGCGGCCTCCGCCTCGGTTGCCTCTGCGGCCTGAGCTTCGGCTGACTCTGCGGCCTGAGCCTCTGCGGCCTCGGCTGCCTCTGCGGCCTCTGCGGCCTGAGCCGCGGCTACTTCTGCGGCCACCACCTCGGCCTCAGCCGCAGCCTGAGCTTCGGTCTCAGTCACGATCTCGACCTGTGCACTGGCACCGGCAGCGTTCTCGTTTGCGTTTGCGTTGGATTGTGCGAGCGCGGGTGCTGGTTGCAGCAAAGACATGGCGGCGAGAATTGCCGTGGTCGATTTCAGGGAATAATTCGTCACGTCGGTTTCCTCTCAAAAGAGGGCCAGGATGCACATTGCGGATATCAATCCCGCGCATCAACAGCGGCCCTGCAAGCGCGGCACCTCGCATCTCGTGAAGGCATACTCGCGGCCTGATGGTTTCATCTGTTTGAAATCTAGATGAAACGAGTCGTCTTCAGGCTGATGCAGGTAAGTGCGGGAGGCCATAGTCTCTGCGACAAGCAACGACCGAGCGGGAAAATCTGTATGACACCCGTAGACGTTCACAGTTCACCTCTGGACAGGACTCGTGCGACCTGCCTGTCACGGCAGTCCACAGACCTCTGGCGATGATGATAGAATCAAGGAAAGTCCCAATGAACCTTCTCAAGACCACAGCAATTTGCAGTGCGTTCATCCTCGCCGCAGCCGGCCCGCTGACCGCTCTCGAAAAGACCCTCTCCGGTTTGGAAGTCACATCCACCCTGAGCGCCTATGAGGAAAACAACGTCCTCAAGTTCTGGCCGACGCTGAACGAGGACCTCGCCACCGCGATCGCCTCGAAACTGACCATCGACGACAAGGCTGACGCGCCGCGGATCTCGGTCGAGATCAACAACGTGGCGATCAACGGCAACCCGGTGCTGACGGACTCGGGTGAGTTCAACCAACTTGAAGGCACCATAACCACACATGAAGGCAGCAACAGCCCTGCTGCGGTTGCCAAGGGATCAAGCCGGGATGCTCTGATCGGCAGCTATGCCCTTCGCATGCAGGCCGTCAGCGGAGAGCCGCAGGTGCCCGAAGACTGGGTCACAATAGCCCCGTCGCAGGACGATTTCTACAATGCCCTGATCGATGCCTACGCCACGAGTATCGTTGAGCGCATCGGGGAATAATCACCGACATAAGACGCCGGTTCGACAGCTGTTGGACCGGCGTTTTTTCGATTCGGGACAGGTTTCCGAAAGGCCAGAACCGGCGCGCTGGGCAGTCACCCGATGTCCGCGGCCGGATATCACCCTATTGGAGGAGCCCCGAATGACAGATACTATGAAGCCAGCGACACAGGTGGTGCAATGGCCAGGACGCCTGGCCCGCTCGTCCGTTTCGTTCCAGGCGGCGCTGAGCGGTTTCGTTGTCCAGGCGGCATTGCTGCTCTTCAAAACCCGCAGCTATGAGACATCGGCAAATCTCGGAATATCCGCCGCGCGGAAAGCGGGGCGCACGGTTGGGGCGCTTATCCGTCGCAGGGAAAGCACGTCACCGATTGCGACCGGCTCCGCCATCCGCGCAGGCGGTGATCAGACGTTGCCCCGCATTCCGGCACAGGCGCAGTATCTGACCCGCAGGCATCGCAGTGCGGCAGGGTCGCGTGGCTACCGACTCTATCTGCCGGCCAGCCGGCCCGGCCGGCCCAGAGGACTCATCCTGATGCTGCATGGCTGCAATCAAAGCCCGGATGATTTTGCCCTCGGCACCCACATGAATGCTCTTGCCGAAAAACATGGCCTTGCGCTTGCCTATCCGGCGCAGACCAGATGGCAAAACAGGGGTGGCTGCTGGAACTGGTTCAAGCCGCGCAACCAGATGCGCGGCACCGGAGAACCTGCCATTCTCGCAGCACTGACGCGCAAGCTCATGCGGGAATTCGGCCTATGTCGCGATGACGTCTTTGTGGCTGGGCTGTCCGCAGGCGGCGCAATGGCGGCGATCCTTGCCGACGTCTATCCGGATGTTTTCGCCGCCGCCGGGGTGCATTCGGGCCTCGCGCGGGGGGCGGCATGGGACGCGATGTCGGCGATGTCGGCGATGCATGACGGTGGTGCGCCGAACGGGATTGTCGCCAGTATCCCCAAGCGGGCAGGTCCGGTGCGCCGGATTATTTTCCAGGGCACAGACGATCGCACGGTCAATCCGCTCAACGCCGGATTTATCGTCGCGGCAGCGATGGGCGGGCATGTCGCGCCCACCAGGGTGGGCAAGCGGTCTGTGCAAGGGCGTGACTATTCCCGCAGTTTCTTCACGGACACCAAGGGCTCGGTCCGGGTCGAACTCTGGATGATCGAGGGCTTTGGCCATGCCTGGTCCGGGGGACGGGCGGCGGGCTCTTATACCGACACCAAGGGCCCCGATGCCTCGGCGCAAATGGTGCGCTTCTTTCTGGACAAGCCTGCCAGGGACGTCGTTCGCTGATCCGGACGGAAAGCGGCATCACGCAGAGAACGATGAAATTCATGATGAGGGATTGAACCATGACAGATGAAGACGCACTGTGGGCCATGGAACAGCGGTTCTGGACCGAAGGTTCCGACAGCGCCAGGACTATGACGGCCAAGGGGGCCGTCTTTGTCTTTCCATATCCGGTGGGGATTCTTCAGGGCAATCAACTCTGGCGGGAAAGCCAGGTCGCACAGCGATGGCGTTCGGTCGTTCTCTCGGAGCGGTGCTTTGCCCGGGAAAAGGATGTTGCCATCCTCGCCTATCACGTCTCCGCCGAGCGCGACGACACGCCGATCTATGAGGCGCTTTGCACATCGTCCTATCTCAACGACACCGGCACATGGCTGCGGCTCGTGCACCAACAGACGCCGTCGTCCTGACGCCGCGCCTTTTCAAGTCTCACCGATTAACGGGCGTTGAAATGGCCTCGAACGGCGATTGCCCCTAACCCAGATCAGCCGGATGAATGTCGATCCATGGCACTGTCACCACGGTCTGGTGTGACCGCCTCGCAGCTTCCTGTGCAGGCCGCACCTGTGAAGGGACACGCGCGATGAACTATCATGGACTTACGATTGTAACCGTCTTGATGGCGGCCACGGTTCTTGCAGGTTGCACGAACCGGGATGGGACAGCGAACAACTCCGGCACTGGCGCCATCATCGGTGGCCTGACCGGCGTGGCCGCCGGGCAGATCGCCGGGGGAGGAACCGGTGCGACGGTCATCGGCGGTGCGGTCGGAGCCGGGGTCGGCGGGTTGATCGGGGCGAATCGGGATACGCAGAACCGGTGACCGCGCGGGGACTCGATCTGCTGGCCAATGTCATGCTCGGTCGGGGTTGCACTTGTGTTCAGGGGGGCGGATTTGTTCATGGGAAAATCTACAGACTTCGGATCGGATGCCGCGGGTTATGCCATGGCCCACTTTGGTGCGGGCCAGTCTCGATGGGCTGACGCTGGCGGGTCTTGTTACTGGGCGCGGCGAAGGGCGCTTTCGTTCAGCGTAGTCCCAGAAAGCCCAGGACAAACACGATGACCACGAACAGTCCTGTGAAGTAGATGATCTGGTTCATCGGGGGTGCTTTTCCCTTCGGGATCACCAAGATTGGGATCCCTATGTGCGACATTAGCAGCCAACCCGATGTGTGACACAACATGGATCATATATCGGGGAAAGTACCCTAGAAAAGTAAAGTATGCCCGTGGAAGGGACAAGTCTTTCCAAGGCTGATCCAGGTAAGTGCGTTGGTGTGGAAACCCGCCATATTGCCCACTCACCGCCGCACCTCGCGGGGGCAAAGGTCAAGGTCTGTCCCCACAGCGGCCCATGCGCCGCGCCGGGATATACCCGCCCCGGGAGATTACATAATGACACAGTCAAACATCTTCGGTCTTGTCGCGCTTGTCGTTGGTGCCTTTCTGCTTTTCTTCGCGTGGAGGGGAAGCAACGCCCCGGTCGACCAGATGACCGAGGCGATGACCGGTCGCTTTTCGGGAAACACGATGTGGTTCATGATCACCGGTCTGATCGGCGTCGTTGCGGGTGGGGCACTGCTCATGCGGGGCTTGCTTCGCTCCTGATGCAGTAGGCGACGCACCGGGCGCGGTGCACAGCTTATTGCCGTCGCACAGTCGGTTCGCCGCCATTCAGTTCTGGGCGAAATAAAAGGAAACCATTGATGTCATTAGTCAATCTTGTCGTCACACTTGTCGTCGTTGGCATCGCCCTTTGGGCAATCAACACCTACCTGCCGATGGATCACAAGATCAAGTCGATCCTCAACGTGGTTGTCGTGATCCTCGTGATCCTGTGGCTGTTACGCGGCTTCGGGCTGCTTGGCGATATTGCCGCTATCCGGGTCGGTGGCTGAGACGCGCGGGCATGTGTTGCTGTTGGGGCGATCCAACGGGCTTTGGCGGAGATCGTGACAACGGTAAAGCGCCCACACAGAAGCCAGTGGCAGAGAAATCGTGTCGATGCGCGACCGACATAGGCAGGCCACCCTGTGTAGGTGCGTCACATGCCAATCTGTGTTGGTCACTTGAACCACCCCGGAACGCGTTGGCGGCAAACCCGCCGGCCAACACAGATCAGGGCACCCTCGTGCATGCCACCGCGATAGGCGCGAGAGCTGGAAATGAGGGCGGGATCGGTCCGACATGCGGTCCATTGGTCACAGCCGTGCCTGACGCTCAGGCATTGCCGAAATAACTGGTGCCTTTGCCGGGTTCGATCCCGGCGACGAGCGCGGCGCGCAGCGCCTCGGCGGCGCGCGAGAGCGGGCGTGCCCGGCTCCAGGCCATCGACCAGGAGCGGCGCAGCGGAAAGCCCGCCACATCAAGCTCTACCAGATAGCCGTGGGCCAGTTCCAACTCGACCGTGCCGCGCGAGAGGATTGCGGGGCCAAGCCCGGCGATGACCGCCTGCTTCACGGCCTCGTTCGCGCCCAGTTCATAGTGGATCCGCGGCACAAGCCCGGCCTCGGCGAACTGCGCCTCGGCGGCACGGCGCGTGCCCGATCCGGTCTCGCGCATCACCAGCGGAAAGGCGGCAAGATCGGCCAGCGCGACCCCCACCCGGCCTGCCAGCGGATGATCGGGCGCAGCGACGACAACAATGGGGTTTTCCGCCAGCGGCACATGATCGGCGTCGAGATCATCGGGCAGCGCGCCCAGAACGTATAGGTCGTCTCGGTGATCGGCGAAGCGCTCCAGCAATTCGCGCCGGTTACCCACCGTCAGGCGGATGTCGATGCCAGGATGGGCGCGGCTGAACGGGCCTATGAGCCAGGGAAGCGTGTATTTCGCCGTCGAGACCACCGCCAGGTCGAGCCGTCCCGCCGAGAGCCCGCGCAGCGCCGCGATGCCGGCCTCTAGCCGGTCTGCCTCGGCCAGGATCGCCGCCGCGCTGCGCAGCACCAGCGCGCCCGCCTCCGTCACCATCAGCCGTCGCCCCGCCCGCGCGATAAGCGGCTCGCCGACCTGCGCCTCAAGCTGGCGCACCTGCGCAAAGACCGCCGGTTGCGTGAGATGCAGCGCCTCTGCGGCCGCTGTGTAGGACAGCCGCTCGGCCACCGCCGAAAACACCTGGAGCTGGCGCAGCGTAACCCTCATGAATAGATGATCGTCTATTCCCGGAATAAAAACAAACGATTTCCGATTACCCCGACGATACCGCATTCTCTGCCCATCCAGCACGCCGGAGGAGGGCGCGAGATGAACAAGGAAACACGCAAGACCTATGATGCGGGTGTCAAGGACTACCGCGCCACCTATTGGGAACCCGATTACGCGGTGAAAGAGACCGATATCCTCGCCTGTTTCAAGGTGATCCCGCAAGCCGGCGTGCCGCGCGAGGAGGCCGCCGCCGCCGTCGCCGCCGAAAGTTCCACCGGCACCTGGACGACGGTTTGGACCGACCTTCTGACCGATCTCGATTTCTACAAGGGCCGCGCCTATCGGATCGAGGACGTGCCGGGCCACGATGACGCATTCTATGCCTTCGTCGCCTACCCGGCGGATCTCTTCGAGGAAGGCTCGGTCGTCAACGTCTTCACCTCGCTTGTCGGCAATGTCTTCGGCTTCAAGGCGGTGCGCTCGCTGCGCCTTGAGGATGTGCGCTTTCCGATCTGGTTCGTGAAGACCTGCTTCGGCCCGCCGCACGGCATCCATGTCGAGCGCGACAAGATGGACAAGTATGGCCGCCCGCTGCTGGGTTGCACGATCAAGCCCAAGCTGGGGCTTTCGGCCAAGAACTACGGCCGCGCCGTTTATGAATGCCTGCGCGGCGGGCTCGATTTCACCAAGGACGACGAGAACGTGAACTCCCAGCCCTTCATGCGCTGGCGCGACCGCTTCCTGTTCTGCCAGGAAGCGATCGACAAGTCCGAGGCCGAGACCGGCGAGCGCAAGGGCCACTACATGAACGTGACCGCGCCGACCATGGAAGAGGTCTATCAGCGGGCCGAATTCGCCCGCGAACTGGGCACGCCGATCATCATGTCGGATTACCTCACGCTGGGCTGGGCGGCGCATAACTCGCTGTCGAAATGGTGCCGCGACAACGGCCTCTTGCTGCATGTGCACCGCGCCATGCACGCGGTGATCGACCGCAACCCCAATCACGGCATCAATTTCCGTGTGCTGGCCAAGATGCTGCGGCTTCTGGGCGGCGATCACCTGCATTCCGGCACGGTGGTGGGCAAGCTCGAGGGCGACCGCGCCGCCACGCTCGGCTGGATCGACCTGATGCGCGACCGCTTCGTCGCCGAGGACCGCGATCGCGGCATCTTCTTCGATCAGGACTGGGGTTCCATGCCCGGCGTGTTTCCGGTCGCGTCAGGCGGCATCCACGTGTGGCACATGCCCGCTCTGGTGGCGATCTTCGGCAACGATTCGGTTCTGCAATTCGGCGGCGGCACGCTGGGGCATCCCTGGGGCAACGCCGCCGGCGCCGCCGCCAACCGCGTCGCGCTCGAGGCCTGCGTTCAGGCCCGCAACGAGGGCCGCGAGCTTGAGAAGGAGGGCAAGGAGATCCTGCTCAAGGCCGCCAGCCACAGCCCCGAACTCAGGATCGCCATGGAGACGTGGAAAGAAATCAAGTTCGAGTTCGACACCGTGGACAAGCTCGACGTGCAGCACCGCTGAGCCTTCATCGTTCCAATAAATACTCAATGGCCCGCAAGCCATCACAAGGAGCCATCCCATGAGCGTTCAAGACTACACCTCCCGCCTATCCGATCCGGCCAGCCGCAAGATGGGCACGTTCTCCTACCTGCCGCCGATGACCGATGACGAAATCCGCAAGCAGGTGGACTGGATCGTGCAACACGGCTGGAACCCGGCCATCGAGCATACCGAGCCGGAATTCGCGGGTTCGAACTACTGGTATATGTGGAAATTGCCGATGTTCGGCGAGACCGATGTCGATGTCATCCTGGCGGAGCTCAAGGCCTGCCACGAGGCCAACCCCGACAACCATGTGCGCCTGCTGGGATATGATAATTTCACCCAGAGCCAGGGCGCCAACATGGTCGTCTATCGCGGCACGCCGGTCTGATACGCAACGGCCCGTCCCCATGGGGGCGGGCCGACAGACGAGAGGAGCAGAGCACATGGACAGGCCCGACCCGACCGCCGAGCACCGCATCGGCACCGAGCCGTGGTATCGCCCCGTGGGCGAGGAGGTGGCGCTCTTCCACGCCGCGTGGGAGGCACGGATGCCGGTGATGCTCAAGGGTCCCACCGGCTGCGGCAAGACCCGCTTTGTCGAGCACATGGCCTGGCGGCTGGGCCGCCCGCTTGTCACTGTGGCCTGCAACGAGGACATGACCGCCTCGGATCTCGTGGGCCGCTTCCTGCTCGACGCCGACGGCACGCGCTGGCAGGACGGTCCGCTCACCTTCGCCGCGCGGCATGGCTGCATCTGCTATCTCGATGAGGTGGTGGAGGCGCGACAGGACACCACAGTGGTGATTCACCCTTTGACCGATGACCGCCGCGTTCTGCCCCTGGAAAAGAAGGGCGAACTGTTGCGCGCGCATCCCGATTTCCTGCTCGTCATCAGCTATAACCCTGGCTACCAGTCCCTGATGAAGGACCTCAAGCAATCGACCAAGCAACGCTTTGGCGCGCTCGATTTCACCTGGCCGGGGGCCGAGACCGAAACCGAGATCGTTGCGCATGAATCGGGCGTTGCGGCCGAAATTGCCGGAAAACTTGTCGAAATCGGTGCGCGGGCGCGCAATCTCAAGGGGCACGGGCTGGACGAGGGGCTGTCCACACGGATGCTCATCCATGCCGGACGGCTGATCGTGCGCGGCGTGTCGCCGCGCGCGGCCTGCGCCATGGCGCTGAGCCGTCCCATCACCGATGACCCGGACATGCGCGATGCCCTCGATGCCGCCGTCGCCACCTGGTTCTGACCTCGCAGCACTCCTGCCGCCCGATCACACGGGCCTGGCGGGTGAATTGCCCGCTGCACTCCATCCCGCGCTGGCCGCCGCCCTGCCCGATGCGCGCCGCAGGCTCAGCCCGCGCGGCCTCGACACCTGGCTGCGGGGCGTGGACGGGCTGCACCGTCTGGGGCGCGGCGAGAGCGTGACACTCGCCTGGATCGAGGCCGCGCCGCAGGTGGCGCGCGATCTGGGCGAGGATATCCTGGCCGATTTCGCCGGGCATTGCGCCGGGTTCGCCTCACGCACCTCGGGCGCGGTGATCACCCGCATCATCGCCACCGCCCCCATCGCCGCGCGCCGCCTGGGCGATGTCACGCTCTTCCGCAGCTACCTCCGCTTTCTGGAGCACCTCTTGTCCCGCGCGCCGCGTGGGATGCGGCCGATGCTCGACAATCTGGGTGCCTTGCTCGACGTGCTCACGCTTGGCGGCCTGCGACGCTGGGCCGATTGGGGGGCCGAGGCGCACCGCACCGATTACCCAGAGCTTGAACGCTTTTTCGCCTTGGCCACCGAGGAGTCGCGTGCCGTGCTCAAGCGCGAGCGCAAGGGCACGCTTCTGGTCGATGTCCAGCGCCGCCTTGGCATGTATCTGCGCGCGCTCTGGGGGCGCGATTTCGTCATGGCCCCGACGGCGGGCGATTTCGACAACCGCGCCGGGCTGCAACCCCATATCGAGGGCTACACGCTCTATCTGCCCGACGCGCTCGACGACTGGCAGGGGATGGCCGCACTTGATCTCTACCGCGCGCAACTGGCGCATCTTGCGGCGCATCTGGCGGCGCTTGATCGCGCGCATCAGGGTGAGGGACTCAATGCGCTGCAAATGGCCTGCGTGGGGCTGATCGAGGACGCCCGCGCCGAGGCACTGGCGATCGCCCGCCTGCCGCGCCTGCGCGAGTTGTGGGCGCCGTTTCACGCCGTGACGGGATCGGGCATCGCCGGGATCTTCGACAGGATCGCGCGCGCATTGCTGACCGGCACACCCGAGGACGAATTGTCCGGCTGGGCGGTGCGCGGCTTTGCCGCCATTGATCCGGCGGACATGGCCGCCGCGCACCGGCTGGGCCTTGCGCTGGCCGACCGGCTGCACGCGCAGCCGTTTTCCGTGTATCGCGACCGCCCGTCCTGTCCCTATCGCTGCGACAATCGCGTGCTGTGGGAGTATGAGGAGATGGCGTTCGACTCCATCGCCGCCGCGCCCGCGCAGGTGCGCAAATACGTCTCGGTCATGGAGATGGTGAACGAGGTCGAGGTTGAGACCGCAGGCGAGGACGCGCAGGAAATCTGGGTGCAGGCGCATGAGTTGTTCGACGATGACGGCATCAGCTTCAACGAGCGCGAGGGAAAAGAGCCGCTCGCGCCGCCGGTTTTCTACGACGAGTTCGACCACACCATCCAGATGATGCGCCCCGCCTGGGCCACGGTGCTGGAGCGGCGCGCGCGGGCGGGTGATCCGGGGCGCGCCGAGGCGATCCTGACCGAGCATCGCGCGGTGATGGAGCGGCTGCGCCACCGGCTTGAGGCGATGCGCCCGCAAGGGGTGACGCGGGTGCGCAAGCTCGAGGATGGCGACGATCTCGACCTCAACGCGGCCGTCGCGGCGGCGATCGACACGCGGCTGAGGCAGCAGCCCGACCAGCGCATCATGATGCGCCGCGTGCTCAATCAGCGGGACACCGCCGTTCTGGTGCTGCTCGACCTGTCGGAATCCACCAACGATCCCACGGCGAGCGGGCAGACCGTGCTTGACCTCACACGCAGCGCCACACTCCTTCTGGGCGAGGCGGTGGCGCGCGTGGGTGACAGCTTTGCCGTGCACGGGTTCTGCTCGGACGGGCGCGCGCAGGTCTTTTATCAACGGTTCAAGGATTTCTCCGACCCCTGGGGCGGGCTGGCCAAGGCGCGGATCATGGGGGCCGAGGGGCGGCTCTCGACCCGGATGGGCGCGGCAATCCGCCATGGCGCGCATCTTCTGGGACAGGTGCGCGCCACGCGGCGGCTCATGCTGGTGATCACCGATGGCGCGCCAGCCGATATCGACGTGCGTGACCCGCATTATCTGCGCGCCGATGCCCGCCGCGCGGTGGAAGAGGCGATGCGTCGCGGAATCACTCTCTTCTGCCTCACGCTCGATCCCGGCGCGGATGCCTATGCGCAGCGCATCTTCGGCACGCGGAACGTGCAGGTGGTGGATAAGGTCGAGCGCCTGCCCGAGCGGCTGCCCGCGCTTTACGCCGCCCTCACCCGGTGAGGCCGGAGAGCGCCGGAAAGTAGGCCCCTGCAAAACCCGTGATCGCACGCGCAACCTGGTCGCAGGCCGCCGTGGGTATCGTCTCTGCGGGGCGCACCAGATACCATTGCCGCATCACCGGCAGGCCCATCCCCCTGAGCAGCACCAGACGCCCCGAGACCAGATCGTCGCGTGCCGTGTGCAACGACAGGAATGCGATGCCCAGCCCCGCGATCACCGCCTGCTTGATCGATTCGTTGCTGCTGAGTTCGATCATTGGCGGGCTCGCCCCCTCGCTCAGCCGGTCGAGATAGCGCATCATCAGCGCGCGAGTGCCTGACCCCTCCTCGCGCACAAGAAAAGTTTCCTGCAGAAGCTCAACCGCGTCGAAGCCGTCCTTTCCGGCAAGGCCGTGGCCCGGCGGCAAAAGGATGCCGTGAGGATGCGCGCCCAGAGGCTCGGAGCGCACCAGCGGCGCGCGTGGCGGGCGACCCATCACCGCGAGATCCGCGCGCCCCTGATCAAGCTCGGCGATCACCTCGCGGCGATTGCCCACATGCAGACCCACATCAATCTCGGGCAGCGCGTCGCGCAACATTCGCACAAGAAGAGGGGCGAAATACTGCGCGGTCGAGACGGTGCTGAGTCGCACATGGCCCTGAAACCCGCTTGAGATCGCGCGCAGATCGTCAGCGGCATGCGACAAATTGGCGTCAATCCGCCGTGCGGCGCGCGCGATTGCCTCGCCGGACGCAGTGAGCACATAGCCCGCCCCGTCGCGCTCGCGCATCAGGAGCGGACGCCCAGCCAGATCCTCCAGCTTGCGAATTTGACTGTGAATCGCGGGGGTTGTCTGGTGGAGCGCCTCGGCGGCAGCCGTGAGCGAGCGGTGTTCGGCCACGCTTAGAAGCGTGCGCAACTGCTTGAGGGTGATGGCGGCAGACAGCATGTTTTAGATTTTTCTTAATTTGTTAATATATACTTTAAATTTCATGAAATCCTCTCTCGTGCAACCTCTGGCGGCATGATGGGAGGAGACATCATGCCGGAATTTCTCGACCACCTGCCCGAGGGCACCGCTGCCGATCTCGCCGATACGCTCGACCGGCTCGCGGGGTTCGGTGTAGCGCTCGCCCGGCGCATCGCGCGCGGCGGGCTTGATGAGGCGCTCGACACGGCGCAGGGCAGCAATGCCGATGGCGACACGCAAAAAGCACTCGACGTGATCGCCGACGACATGGCGCGCGCCGCACTCGATGGCGGGGCGGTGCGCTATCTGGCCTCGGAGGAACAGGAAGAGGTGGTGACGCTCGGCGCGGGCACGCTCGCGCTGGTGATCGACCCGCTGGACGGGTCGTCCAACATCGAAACCAACGTGTCGGTGGGCACGATCTTTGGCGTCTACCCCGCCGCCGATACGCCAGAGGCCAGCGTGCTGCGGCCATCGCGCGAGTTGCTTGCCGCCGGCTATGTGATCTACGGTCCGCAATGCTGCCTGATACTTCGGGTGGGCGAGGGCGGCGTCCTGAAATATGTCCTCGATCCTGAAACCGGGCGGTTCCGCTCTCTGGGCGAGATCGCCGCCATTCCGACCGAATCCTCGGAATACGCGATCAACGCCTCGAACTACCGCCACTGGCCAGCCCCGATCCGAGCCTATATCGACGACCGCGTGGCCGGAACCGAAGGCCCGCTGGGCCACGATTTCAACATGCGCTGGATCGCCTCTCTGGTGGCCGAAGCACATCGCGTCCTGACGCGGGGCGGCATCTTTCTCTACCCTGGCGACAGCCGAAAAGGCTATGCGCAGGGGCGGTTGCGGTTGGTTTATGAATGCGGCCCCATCGGCCACCTGATCGAAGGCGCAGGCGGGCGCGCAAGCGACGGCACCCTGCCCATCCGCGACCGCCAGCCCCGGAGCCTGCACGCGCGCACGCCCTTCGTCTTTGGCAGCGCGAACAAGGTCGCGCGCGTAGCCACCTATCACGACCTGCCCGAATCCGAGGTCTCGGCGCTTTTTGGCAGCCGTGGCCTGTTTCGCAGCTAAGCCCTGGAGAGAGCGACATGAGTAATATCTACCCGATCATTTCCGTCGTCGGCTCCTCGGGGGCGGGGACATCGACCGTCAAGAGCACATTCGAGCATATTTTCCGCCGCGAGGGCGTCAGCGCCGTCTCGATCGAGGGCGACGCCTTTCATCGCTACAACCGCGCCGACATGAAGGCGGAATTGCTGCGCCGCTATGCCGAAGGGGATCAGACGTTTTCGCATTTCTCTTATGAAGCCAACGAGTTGGGCGAGCTGGAGCGGGTCTTTCGCGAGTTCGGCGAAACCGGCAAAGGCCGCACGCGCCACTACATCCACGACGCGGAAGAGGCCGAACGCCACGGTGTGCCGCCGGGCGAATTCACCGCCTGGACGCCCTTTGAGGACGGCGCGGACCTGCTGTTCTACGAGGGGCTGCACGGCTGTGTGGTCAATGACACGGTGAATCTTCCGGCACTGGCCGATCTCAAGATCGGGGTGGTGCCGGTGATCAACCTCGAATGGATCCAGAAGATCCACCGCGACCGCGAGGCGCGCGGCTATTCCACCGAGGCCGTCACCGATACGATCCTGCGCCGGATGCACGCCTATGTGACCTGCATCTGCCCGCAGTTCACCGAAACCGACATCAACTTTCAGCGCGTGCCGGTGGTCGACACCTCGAACCCGTTCATCGCCCGCTGGATCCCCACCCCCGACGAAAGCCTTGTCGTTATCCGCTTCAAGAACCCGCGCGGCATCGACTTTCCCTATCTCACCTCGATGATCCAGGGCTCGTGGATGACGCGCGCCAATTCCATCGTCATTCCCGGCAACAAGCAGGACCTGGCGATGCAACTCATCCTGACCCCGCTCATCGAGCGGCTGGTCTCTACCGCGCGCAAGCTGCGCTGAGAGGAGGTTTTCCTATGAACGCCGCCGTCAAACCCGCCGACGAGCGCCAGATGGCCAATGCCATTCGCGCGCTGGCCATGGATGCGGTGCAGGCCGCCAATTCCGGCCATCCCGGTATGCCAATGGGCATGGCCGATGTGGCGGCCGTGCTCTTCAACCGCTTCATCACGCTCGATCCCGCCGATGACAGGTGGCCCAACCGCGACCGCTTCGTGCTCTCGGCGGGGCATGGCTCGATGCTGCTTTACGCGATCAATCACCTGCTGGGCTATGATGACATGGGCATGGAACAGATCCGGGCCTTTCGCCAGTTGGGCGCGCGCACGGCGGGGCACCCGGAATATGGCCATGCCAAGGGCATCGAGGTTACCACCGGCCCGCTTGGACAGGGCATCGCCACCGCTGTCGGCATGGCCCTCTCGGAGCGGCTGGGGAACGCGCGCTTTCCTGACCTGATCGAGCATTTCACCTGGGTGATCGCCGGCGACGGCTGCCTGATGGAAGGGATCAGCCACGAGGCGATCGACCTCGCCGGGCATCTCGGACTCGGGCGGCTCATCGTGCTCTGGGACGACAACCGCATCACCATCGACGGCGACACGGACCTGTCCACGTCCACCGATCAGCTTGCACGCTTTCGCGCGGCGGGTTGGCATGTGCTGGCCTGCGACGGCCATAACCCGGTTGAGATCGCCGATGCGATTGCCGAGGCGGCGCGCAATCCACGCCCCTCGATGATCGCGTGCCGCACCGTGATCGGCTGCGGCGCGCCCAACAAGCAGGGCGGGCATGACGTGCACGGCGCGCCGCTCGGTGTCGAGGAAATCGCCGCCGCGCGCGCCCATCTGGGCTGGGATCATGCGCCCTTCGAGATCCCCGAGGGGGTCTATGCCGCGTGGCACCGCGTGGCCGCGCGCGGCGCGCAGGCGCGCGCCGCATGGCAGGCGCGCCTCGATGCAGCCCCCGTGCGCACCGCCTTCGAGGCGCATCTGGCGCAGGACATGGCCCCGCTTGGCGCGGCGATGGCCGCGCACAAGGCGCAGCTTCTGGCCGACCGGCCCAAGATCGCCACCCGCAAGGCCAGCGAGATGGCGCTGAACGTGGTCAATGCGGCGCTGCCCTTCACCGTCGGCGGCTCGGCCGATCTCACTGGCTCTAATCTCACCCGCTCCAAGGGGCAGGCTTCGGTGAAACCGGGCGATTTCACCGGCGCCTACATCCATTACGGCATCCGCGAGCATGGCATGGCGGCGGCGATGAACGGCATCGCGCTGTCGGGCCTCTTCCGGCCCTATGGTGGCACCTTCCTCGCCTTTGCCGATTATTGCCGCCCGGCGATCCGGCTGGCGGCGCTCATGGGTGTGCCGAGCATGTTCGTGATGACCCATGACAGCATCGGTCTGGGCGAGGACGGGCCAACCCATCAGCCGGTCGAAATCCTTGCCAGCCTGCGCGCCATCCCGAACCTCACCGTGCTGCGCCCCTGCGACGCGGTGGAAACGGCGGAGGCGTGGGAGATTGCCATGACCACGACGAACCGTCCGGTGCTGCTGGCGCTCTCGCGCCAGAACCTGCCGGTGCTGCGCGACGGCGCGGACGAGAACCTGACCGCGCGGGGGGGCTATCTGCTGCATGGTGGAAATGACCGGCAGGTGACGCTCATTGCCACCGGCTCGGAGGTGGAGATCGCCATGGACGCCGCCGATCTGCTGGCCGCTGACGGCATCGCGGCGGCGGTGGTCTCGGCCCCGTCCTTCGAGCTTTTCACGGCACAGCCCGAGGCTTACCGCCGCGCCACGCTGGGCACCGCGCCGCGCGTCGGCATCGAGGCGGCGATCCGACAGGGCTGGGACGCAGTGCTGCGGCACGACGACGGTTTTGTGGGCATGACCGGCTTTGGCGCCTCTGCCCCCGCCCCTGCCCTTTATGACCATTTCGGCATCACCGCATCGGCGGTGGCCGCCAAGGCGAAAACCCTGATCTGAGGACGGACACATGACAACCAAGGTAGCCATCAACGGATTTGGCCGAATCGGCCGCAACGTGCTGCGCGCCATCGTGGAATCGGGTCGCACCGATATCGAGGTCGTGGCGATCAACGATCTCGGCCCGGTCGAGACCAACGCCCACCTGATGCGATACGATTCCATCCACGGTCGCTTTCCCGGTGAAGTGACCACCGGTGAGGACTGGATCGACGTGGGCCGGGGCCGGATCCGCGTCACCGCCATCCGCAACCCCGAGGATCTGCCCTGGCGCGACGTGGATATCGCCATGGAATGCACCGGCATCTTCACCGCCCGCGACAAGGCGGCGCTGCACCTGAAAAACGGCTCCAAGCGCGTGCTGGTCTCGGCCCCCGCCGAGGGCGCGGACAAAACCATCGTTTTTGGCGTCAACGAGGGCGCGCTGACGGCGGGCGATCTTATCGTCTCGAACGCGTCCTGCACCACCAATTGCCTTAGCCCCGTGGCCAAGGCGCTCAACGACGCCATCGGCATCACGCGCGGCTTCATGACCACGATCCACAGCTACACCGGCGATCAACCGACGCTCGACACCATGCACAAGGACCTTTACCGCGCGCGGGCCGCGGGCCTCTCGATGATCCCGACCTCGACCGGCGCGGCCAAGGCCGTCGGTCTGGTTCTGCCTGAGCTTGCGGGTCGTCTGGACGGGTTTGCGATCCGGGTGCCGACGCCCAATGTCTCGGTGGTCGATCTGACATTCGAGGCCGCGCGCGACACCGACGCCGAAGAGATCAACGAGACGATCCGCGCCGCCGCCCAAGGGGCGATGAACGGGGTTCTGGGCTATACCGACCGGCCCAATGTCTCGTCCGATTTCAACCATGACAGCCGCTCTTCGGTCTTTCACATGGACCAGACCAAGGTAATGGAGGGGCGCATGTGCCGCATTCTGAGCTGGTATGACAACGAATGGGGGTTTTCCAACCGCATGGCGGATACTGCCGTGGCGATGGGGCGGCTGATATGATCCGCGCCGTCTGTGATATGGAGGTCGCGGGCAAGCGTCTTGTGGTGCGTGCCGATCTCAACGTGCCGATGGCCGATGGCCGGGTGTCGGACGCCACCCGCATCACCCGTTTTGCCGAAGGGATGCGCCCCCTGCTGGCGAAGGGGGCCGCGCTGGTGGTGCTGTCGCATTTCGGGCGGCCCAAGGGGCGGGTGGTGGCCGGGGCCTCGCTGCGCCATATCCGCGATGCCCTGAGCTGCGCCCTGCAATGCCCGGTGCGCTTTGCCGAACACGAGGCCGCCGCCGACGAGGCGCGCAATCTTGGTCCCGGTCAGGTGCTGCTGGTCGAGAACCTGCGCTTTGATCCGGGCGAGGAAACCAATGACGAGGGGTTTGCGCGTCACCTTGCCGAGTTGGGCGATCTCTATGTGAACGACGCGTTTTCCTGCGCGCACCGGGCGCACGCCTCGACCGAGGCGCTGGCGCGGCTCCTGCCCGCCGCCGCCGGGCCGCTGATGATGGAGGAACTGACCGCGCTGCAAACCGCGCTTGAGGCCCCGACGCGACCCTCGGTGGCGATCGTCGGAGGCGCCAAGGTCTCGACCAAGATCGCCGTTCTGAAGAACCTCGTGCAAAAGCTCGATCACGTCATCGTCGGCGGCGGCATGGCCAACACGTTTCTGTTCGCGCAGGGCGCACCCATGGGAAAATCGCTGCATGAGGCGGATCAGATCCGCACCGTGGCCGAGATCATTGCGTTGGCCGAAAAGGCAGGCTGCGCCATCCACCTGCCCGTCGATGTCGTGGTAGCGCGCGCGTTCCGCGCCGGGGCCGAGGCGCAGACCCTGCCCGCCAATGCCTGCCCCGAGGATGCGATGATCCTCGACGCGGGGCCGGACGCGGTGGCCGATTTCACCCGCGTTCTGGAAGGCGCGCGGACGATCCTGTGGAACGGCCCGCTTGGCGCGTTCGAGATTGCGCCCTTTGACGCCGCCACCGTTGCGCTCGCGCGTGTCGCCGCAGAGCTGACGCGCGGCGGCACTGTGGTCAGTGTCGCGGGCGGGGGCGATACCGTGGCCGCGCTCAACGCGGCCGGAGTGGCCGACCGCTTCACCTATGTTTCCAGCGCCGGTGGCGCGTTTCTCGAATGGCTCGAAGGCCGCACCCTGCCGGGCGTGGCCGCCCTCCTGCAAGACGAAAAGGTTTGACCCATGGCACTCATCACCCTTCGCCAGCTTCTCGATCACGCCGCCGAACAGGGCTATGGCGTGCCCGCCTTCAACATCAACAACATGGAACAGGGCCTTGCCATCCTGCGCGCGGCGGCGAAATGCGACGCGCCGGTGATTCTTCAGGCCAGCCGTGGCGCGCGCGCCTATGCGGGTGACATCATGCTGCGCCACATGATCGCGGCGCTTGTCGAGATGTATCCCGCCATCCCGATCTGCATGCATCAGGACCACGGCAACAACGAGGCGACCTGCCTTTCGGCCATCCGACACGGCTTTACCTCCGTGATGATGGACGGCTCTCTGGAAGAGGACATGAAAACCCCGGCCTCCTGGGACTACAACGTCGCCATCACCGAGCGCGTGGCGCGCATGGCGCATTGGGTGGGCGCATCGGTCGAGGGGGAATTGGGTGTTCTGGGCAGTCTGGAGACCGGCAAGGCGGCGGAAGAGGACGGATCGGGCGCGGCGGGCACGCTCAGCCACGATCAGCTTCTGACCGATCCAGACGAGGCGGCGGAGTTCGTGCGGCTGACCAAGGTGGATGCGCTCGCCATCGCCTGCGGCACCAGCCACGGGGCCTACAAGTTCAGCCAGAAACCCACCGGCGAGACCTTGGCCATTTCGCGGATCGAGGCAATCCACGCCAAGATCCCGCATGTGCATCTGGTCATGCACGGATCAAGTTCCGTGCCGCAATACCTTCAGGATCTGATCAACGCGCATGGCGGCGAGATGCCCCAGACCTATGGTGTGCCGGTAGAGGAGATCGAGCGCGGCATCCGCTCGGGCGTGCGGAAGGTCAATATCGACACCGACAACCGCATGGCCATCACCGGGCAATTCCGCAAGGTGGCGATGACCAACCCCACCGAGTTCGATCCGCGCAAGTTCACCATTCCCGCGATGGAGGAGATGCAGGCGCTGTGTCTGGACCGGTTCGAGCGGTTCGGCACCGCCGGTCAGGCCAGCAGGATCAAGGTCATTCCGCTCGACGACATGGCGCGCCGCTACGCCGACGGGGCGCTCTGATGCGGCGCAGGATCGTGGCGGGAAACTGGAAGATGAACGGGACGGTGGCCGATCTGGCCACAGTCGCGGAAATCTCGACCGCCGCGAAAACCGCCGCCTGCGAGGTGGTGCTCTGCCTGCCCGCGACGCTCATTCGTTCGGCACGCAACCTTGTCGGTATGGAGATCGGCGGGCAGGACTGTCACGCGCGCGCCGAGGGCGCGCACACGGGTGACATTTCCGCGCCGATGCTGCGCAACGCGGGCGCAGGCTGGGTGATATTGGGCCATTCCGAGCGCCGCCGGGATCACGCCGAGATCGACGCACAGGTTGCCGCCAAGGTGCTGGCCGCGTGGGAGGCAGGGTTGACCGTGATCCTGTGCATCGGCGAAACCGAAGCGCAGTATCGCGCGGGCGAGACGCTCGGCGTGCTGGCGGCGCAGATCGCCGGATCGCTGCCCGAAGGGGCCACGCCCGCCAACACTATGATCGCCTATGAGCCGGTCTGGGCCATCGGCACCGGCCTGACACCCTCTTCCGACGAGATCACGCGCGCGCATGCCTTTATCCGCGCGCGCCTGCCCGACCCGGCGCTGTCGATCCTCTATGGCGGTTCGGTCGGCCCGGCCAACGCGGCCGCGATCCTCGCATTGCGGGGCGTGGACGGTGCACTGGTCGGCGGCGCCTCGCTCGCATCCGAGACGTTCATCCCCCTCATCCACGCCATGGAGGCTGCTCATGCCTGACCGTTCCATCAAGATCGCGCCCTCGATCCTGTCGGCCGATTTCGCCGATTTCGGGCGCGAGATTCAGGCGATCGAGGCCCAGGGGGCCGATTGGGTCCATGTCGATGTGATGGACGGACATTTTGTGCCCAACCTCACCTTTGGCCCGCCTGCCGTCGCCGCTTTTCGCCGCCATGTGACGACCGTGATGGATGTGCACCTGATGATCGCGCCGGTCGATCCCTATATCGACGCCTATGCACAGGCCGGGGCCGATATTCTTACCGCCCATGTCGAGGCCGGGCCGCATATCCACCGCACCTTGCAGGCCATTCGCGGCGCGGGGATGAAGGCGGGGGTGGCGCTCAACCCGGCGACGCCCGCCGAAGCGATCGCGCATCTTCTCGACATGGTGGACCTTGTTTGCGTGATGACGGTCAATCCCGGCTTTGGCGGACAGAGCTTCATCGACATGACCACCAAGGTGCGCGCCTTGCGCGCCATGATCGGCGACCGCCCCATCCATATCGAGATCGACGGCGGCGTGACCCCAGCGACCGCGCCTCTGGTCGTCGCGGCCGGGGCCGATGTGCTGGTCGCCGGTTCGGCGGTGTTCAAGGGCGGCAGCGTAGCCAACCCCGGCCCCTATGGCGATAATATCCGCGCCATCCGTGCGGCGGCAGAGGCGGCGACCCGTGGTTGAAGCGCTGATATTCGACGTGGACGGCACGCTGGCCGAGACCGAGGAACTGCACCGCCGCGCCTTCAACGAGACCTTTGCCGAGCAGGGTCTCGACTGGCACTGGAGCCGCGACGATTACGCGCGGCTTCTCAGAACCACCGGCGGCAAGGAGCGCATTGCCGCCTTCATGGCCGAGATCGGTGTTGAGGGGGTCGATATCCCCGCGCTCCACGCCGCCAAGACGGTGCGTTACACCACATTGATGTCCGAAGGCGCAATGCGCCTGCGCCCCGGCGTCGCGACCCTTGTCGAGCGCGCGCGCGACAGGGGCCAGCGCCTTGCCATCGCCACCACCACCAGCCGCCCCAATGTCGAGGCGCTAAGCCTTGCCTGTTTCGCCCGCCCTGCAGCGCAAGTATTCGACGTGATCGCCGCCGGTGACGAGGTGGCGGCGAAGAAACCCGCCCCCGATGTCTACCATCTGGCGCTTGACCGGCTGGGCCTTGCGCCCGGCGCCTGCATCGCATTCGAGGACAGCCGCAACGGGCTTTTGTCTGCCTTGGGCGCGGGACTTGGCGTGATCGTCACGCCCTCGGCCTATACGGCGGGCGAGGATTTCACAGGGGCGGCTCGTATCCTGCCCGATCTCACTCATTTCACGGAGTAGCCCATGCGCCGCGCCATCGTCTTTGATCTCGACGGCACGCTGGTGGACAGCGCGCCCGACATCGCCGCCGCCGCCAATCGCGTGCTTTCGGAGATGGATCACGCGCCCCTTCCGGTGCCTCTGCTCACATCCTTCATCGGCCATGGTATTCCTCGCCTCGTGGGCCGGGTGATCGAGCACCTGACGCTCGATCCCGCGCAACACAAGGCGATGACCACGCGGATGCTCGCGCATTACACCGAGCGCCCCGCCGACCTCACCCGGCCCTATCCCGGCGTGTTCGCGGCGCTTGAGGCGCTGCGCGACACGGGCCATGTCATGGGGGTTTGCACCAACAAGTATCGCGGCCTTTCGGTGCAGGTGCTTGACGCGCTCGGCCTCTCGGCCTTCTTCGAGGTGGTGATCGGCGGCGACTGCCTGCCGCAGAAAAAGCCCGACCCCGCCCCGCTCCGTGCCGCCTTTGCGGCGCTCGATGCCACCCCGCTTCTCTATGTCGGCGACAGCGAGGTGGATGCCGAGACCGCCCACGCCATCGACCTGCCCTTTGGTCTGCATACCGGCGGCTATCGCAGCACGCCGGTCGAGGACCTGCCACACAGTTTTGCCTTCGACCATTTTTCGTCGCTGTCAGGCCTTGTGGGCGCTTTGCCCGGCAGGGAACACAACCCGCTGACACACCGCCCAGCTGTCCCGACTCGTCCAGGATAAGACCCTTTCCCCGCAATCGAGTAAGCCGCGCCCGAAGCGGATGTGACGATCTGCAACCTGTTTCAGCACTGGAATCGAGTGTGGGAAAAACGGTGGGACAAAACGACAGGAGCCGAAAAATCGTCTTAACAGCAACAACCAGATTGTTGATTTGGTGGAGCCGAGGGGGATCGAACCCCTGACCTCGTCATTGCGAACGACGCGCTCTCCCAGCTGAGCTACGGCCCCGATGGCGTTTGATTTGCGCAATTTGCGCGGCAAGGTCAAGAGGGAAGCTCAACCGCCATTCACCGGCGCATTCCACAGCCTGTTGACCCCCGCCGCAATCTGCTAGACAGACCCCAAGGAGGTCTGCTGCCATGCCTGCCGCACTGTTGATCCCGCTTTATCTTTTCCTCGCCTTGCTGCCCTTGGGGCTGGCCTGGGCACAGGGGCTGCCGCCGCGCCATCTGATGGACGAACTGGCCAGCGGCGCGGGGCTGGTGGCCATGGCGATGATCCTCGCCGAATTCTTCCTGCTGGGCCGGTTCCGCAGCATCACCCGGAGGGCGGGATCGGATGTGGTGATGCGTGCGCATCAACTTCTGGCACGGGCGGCCCTGGTGCTGGTGGTGCTGCACCCGGTGCTCTACGTTTCGCCCATGGTACCGCCGCCGGTCTGGGACGTGACCGCGCAAGGCGCGCTCAACTATGGCTGGACGGGGTTGTGGCCCGGAATCGCGGCGCTTCTGCTTTTGGGCGGGCTGGTCGCCATGGCCATCGGGCGTGACATCTGCGGCCTGCGATACGAGGTCTGGCGGCTTTTGCACGGGCTGGGCGCGGTGCTGGTGGCGGGGTTCGGCGTTCTCCACGCGCTACGCGCCGGACGCTACAGCGCCGATCCCGTGCTCGGCTGGGTCTGGCTGGCGCTGCTCACGCTGGCGCTGGCGGCACTGGCCTGGGTCTATGTGCTGGCGCCGCTGCGCCGCTGGCGCAGGCCCTGGCGTGTCGCGGCAATCCGCCCCGCCGCCACGCGCACTTGGACGGTGACGCTCGACCCCGCGTTTGACGGCGGGCTGGATTACCGGGCCGGACAGTTTGCCTGGGTCAATATCGGGCGCGGGGTATTCTCGCTCGACGAGAACCCGTTTTCGGTCAGTTCTGCCCCCGCCTCAGGGCAGGAGGTGGAATTCATCATCAAGGAACTGGGTGATTTCACGGGCACCATCGGTCAGATCCGCCCCGGCACACGCGCCTGGCTCGAGGCGCCGCATGGCCATCTCACCCATTCGGACCACCCCGACGCCCCCGGAATCGCGCTGATCGCCGGCGGCGTGGGCATTGCCCCGCTGATCGGTATCCTGCGCGAGATGGAGGCAACAAGCGACACGCGGCCCTGCGTGCTGCTTTACGGCAACCGGACCGAGGCCCAGATCGTCGCCCGGGACGAGCTTGACCGGATCGGTGCCCGCGCGGGCACCGAGATCGTCCATGTCCTGTCCGAACCGCCCGAGGACTGGACCGGGGCAACCGGACTGATCGATGCCGATCTGCTGCGGGCAAGGTTCGCGGATCCGTCGCGGCACGACTGGCTGTATGTCCTGTGTGGTCCACCGCCGATGATGCGCGCGGTCGAGGACGCGCTGCTCGCGCTCAGCATCCCGTCCCGGCGCATCCTCTCGGAGCAGTTCGTCTATGATTGACCGGTTTTCATCCCTGCCCACCCGGCACCGTATCCGGCTGGCCGTCGCGCTCATCCTCGCGGTTCTGGCGCTTGCGATCCTGGGCTTCGCGCTGCGCGCGGGCTGAGGCGATGGCCGCGCCGCTCAGAGCGCGGGGCGCAGCACATGCCCCGCATAGGCGCGCGCCAGCCGCTCCACCGCCTGTTCGGGTGGCATCTCCTCGCTTTCGCCCGTCCGCCGCGAGGTCAGTTCCACCACCCCGTTCTTCAGGCCGCGCGGTCCGACGGTGATCCGCCATGGCAGGCCGATGAGGTCCATGGTGGCAAACTTGCCCCCCGCGCGTTCGTCGCGGTCATCGTAGAGCGGTTCCATCCCAAGCGCCTGAAGCGACGCGTAAACAGACTCGCAGGCGGCGTCGGCCTGCGCATCGCCCTGCTTGAGATTGACGATGCCCGCATGAAAAGGTGTCACGCCCTCGGGCCAGATGATGCCGCGCTCGTCATGGCTGGCCTCGATGATCGCGCCGACAAGGCGGCTCACCCCGATGCCGTGGCTGCCCATGTGGACGGGCACCGGCTTGCCGTCTGGGCCCTGCACGGTCGCGCCCATCGGTTCGGAATACTTGGTGCCAAAATAAAAGATCTGCCCCACCTCGATGCCGCGCGCGACGCGCCGGCGCTCTTCGGGGATCGCGTTGAACAGCGCCTCGTCATGGGTCTCGTCGGTGCGGGCATAGCGCGAGGTGAACTCTTCCAGCACCGCCCGGCATTGCACCGGGTCGTCATAGTCGATGGCGCGGTCACCAAAGCGCAGATCGGTGATGGCACTGTCATAAAACACCTCAGATTCGCCGGTCTCGGCCAGAACGAGGAATTCATGGGTGTCATCGCCGCCTATGGGACCGGAATCCGCGCGCATCGGGATCGCCTGAAGGCCCATCCGTTCGTAGGTGCGCAGGTAGCTGACAAGGTGGCGGTTGTAGCTGTGCAGCGCGTCCTCCTTGGTCAGGTCGAAATTGTAGCCGTCCTTCATCAGGAATTCGCGCCCCCGCATGACGCCAAAGCGCGGGCGCACCTCGTCGCGGAACTTCCACTGGATATGGTAGAGCGTCAGCGGCAGGTCGCGGTAGCTGCCGACATGGGAGCGGAAGATGTCGGTGATCAGTTCCTCATTGGTCGGACCATAAAGCATGTCGCGGTCGTGGCGGTCCCTGATCCGCAGCATTTCCGCGCCGTAATCGTCATAGCGGCCGCTCTCGCGCCACAGATCGGCCGATTGCAGCGTCGGCATGAGCATCGGGATATGGCCCGCGCGCACCTGCTCCTCGTGCACGATGTTTTCCAGCTTGCGAAGCACCTTGAAGCCCATAGGCAACCACGAATAGATCCCGGCGCTCGCCTGCTTGATGAGCCCTGCGCGCAGCATCAGGCGATGCGACGCGATCTGCGCCTCGGCGGGGGTTTCCTTGAGAACAGGCAGGAAATAGCGGCTCAGACGCATGGGTGGGCCTTTCGCGTGGGGCTGAATATCGCGCAGGTTCTAGACGGGAACGCAAGGCGGGGCAAGGCGGCGCGACATCGCTTGCCGGCAAGGGCGCACAACGCGTTTCCCCTTGAAAGCCACGCCGTCAGAGGCGAGATAGGCCAAGGCGAAAAGGAGCGTGCGCATGGCCCTGCCGGTCCGGGATCAGGTGAAGTACTGGAGCCTCACGGCAGCGGCTGGTCTGGCCATGCTGTGGGTTCTGGGCGATGTGATCCTGCCCTTCGTGCTCGGCGCGGCGGTGGCCTATTTCCTCGATCCCATCGCCGACCGGCTGGAGCGGATGGGGCTGGGGCGGCTCTGGGCGGTGGTGGTGATCGTGGTGCTTGGCCTGATGGCGATGACGGTGCTGGCGCTTCTGGTGGTGCCGATGCTGGTGCAGCAGGCGGCCGCCCTCTTCAACACCGCGCCCCAGCTTGTCGCACGGCTGCAAGGCTTTCTGTTCGAGCACTTCCCGCAACTGGATCAGGCGGATTCGGCGCTGCGCCAGTCGCTGGCCGGTGTGGGAGAGACGATCCGCGAGCGCGGCGCGCAGCTTATCCAGACGCTGCTTACCTCGGCGGCGTCGCTGCTCAATATCGTGGTGCTGCTGATCGTGGCCCCGGTCGTCGCGTTCTACCTGCTCTATGACTGGGACCGGATGCTGGCCAGTATCGACGATCTGTTGCCACGAGATCATGCCCCCGTCATTCGCCGCCTTGCGCGTGAGATCGACGCGACGCTGGCGGGCTTTATCCGGGGCATGGGCACGGTCTGCCTGATCATGGCCACCTATTACGGGCTGGGGCTGATGGCGGTGGGGTTGCAATTCGGGTTGGCGGTCGGGGTGTTCGCGGGGCTGATCACCTTTATCCCCTATCTGGGTGCGATCCTGGGCGGGATCGTGGCAATCGGCCTTGCGCTCTTTCAGTTCTGGGGTGACTGGCTCAGCGTCGGGCTGGTTGCCGCCGTCTTTGGCGCTGGCCAGATGTTCGAGAGCAATTTCATGACGCCCCGCCTTGTCGGAAGGTCGGTCGGGCTGCATCCGGTCTGGGTGCTGTTCGCCCTGTCGGTCTTTGGCGCGCTCTTTGGCCTTGTGGGCTTTCTGGTGGCGGTGCCGATGGCCGCGGCCATCGGCGTGATCGCGCGGTTCGGCATCGCCGAATACAAGCAGAGCCGCCTCTATCGCGGGCTGGACGGGGAACGGGACAAGCGATGAGCGCACGACAACTGAGCTTTGATCTGCCCGTGCGCACAGCGCTGGGGCGCGAGGATTTCTTCGTCTCGCCCGTCAACGCGCAGGCGGTGGCGCTGATCGAGGGCTGGCGCGACTGGCCCGCGCGAAAGCTGATGCTGGCGGGGCCGGGCGGTGCGGGCAAGACCCATCTGGCACATGTCTGGGCCGGGCTTTCGGACGCGCGTATCGTGATGGCAGAGGCGCTGGTGCAGGCGGATATTCCGGCACTCGCCGCTGGCCCGGTGGTGGTCGAGGATGCCCACGCAATCGCCCGCGACCGCCCCGCCGAGGAGGCGCTTTTCCACCTCCACAACCTCGTGCTGGCCGAAGGCTACTCGCTTTTGATCACCGCGCGCGAGGCCCCTGCCCTCTGGGGCCTTGGCCTGCCCGATCTGGCAAGCCGGATGGCGGGCACGCTCATGGCCCGGCTCGGCCCGCCCGATGATGCGCTACTGGCGGCGGTTCTTTCAAAGCTCTTTGCAGATCGGCAGATTTCGCCCTCGCCCGACACTGTGCCCTATCTGGCGCGGCGGATCGAGCGCGCCTTTGACGCGGCACATCGCGTGGTGGCGGAGCTTGACGCGCGCGCGCTGGCCGAAGGGCGCGCGATCACCCGTGCCTTCGCGGCCGAGGTGCTGGACAACCCCGCGCTTTGAGGTCACTTTTGGCGTCATGCAACCGTTACACGCCGTCGCCATAAGGCCGTCATGACCCTAGCCGATTTCCTCAAGCACCCTGCCCCGGAACCCGTCGAGCTGACCGATCTTGACATCACTGGTCCGGGCCGGTTCTTCAACCGCGAACTCAGTTGGCTCGGTTTCAACTGGCGGGTGCTGGAAGAGGCGCAGAACCCCCGCGTGCCGCTGCTGGAGCGGCTTCGCTTCCTGTCGATATCGGCCACCAATCTCGACGAATTCTACAATGTGCGGGTGGCTGGTCTGCGCGAGTTGGCCAAGGCGGGCAACACCACCCCCGCCGCCGACGGGCTCAGCCCTGCCGAACAGCTTGTGCTGATCAACGAGAACGCCCGCAAGCTGCTGGAATCACAGCAGGCGACCTTCGAGACCCTGCGCGCCGAGATGGAGGACGAGCGGATCTCGATCCTGACCCATGAGGCGCTCGACGAGGCCGACCGCGCCCATCTTGCCAAGGTGTTCCTTCACAAGGTGTTTCCGGTGCTGTCGCCTCTGGCGATCGATCCGGCGCACCCGTTCCCCTTCATTCCCAACCTCGGATTTGTCCTTGCCCTGCAACTGGAGCGCAAGGCCGACCACCGCGCGCTTCAGGCGCTGTTGCCGATTCCCCAGCAGATCGACCGTTTCGTTGGCCTGCCCGCCACCGAGGGCGCGCATCGCGCGCTTCCGCTGGAGGAATTGCTGCTTTTGCACCTGAACAGCATCTTTCCCGGCTATCGCTATGTCGGCCACTGTGCCTTTCGCGTGTTGCGCGACAGCGATCTGGAAGTCGAGGAAGAGGCCGAAGACCTCGTGCGCGAATTCGAGGTCGCCTTGAAGCGTCGCCGCAGGGGCGAGGTGGTGCGCATGAAGATCACCGCCAATGCCCCCGAGGCGCTGCGCGAGGTGATCACGGAGGAACTCCATGTCCGCCCCGACGAGGTGGTGGAAGTGGAAGGCATGATCGGGCTGGCCGATCTCAAGGAACTGGTGCTTGACGCGCGTCCCGATCTTCTGTGGCCACCCTTCACCCCGCGCGTGCCCGAGCGGGTGCAGGATCATGGCGGCGACATGTTCGCCGCGATCCAGCAAAAGGACATGCTGCTGCACCACCCGTATGAGACCTTCGACATGGTGGTGCGGTTCCTGCAACAGGCGGCGCGTGATCCGAATGTGCTGGCGATCAAGCAGACGCTCTATCGCACCTCGCGCAATTCCCCCATCGTCGAGGCGCTGTGCGAAGCCGCCGAGGACGGCAAATCCGTCACCGCGCTGGTGGAGTTGAAGGCGCGGTTCGACGAGGCCGCCAATATCCGGCAGTCGCGGCGGCTAGAGCGCGCGGGCGCGCATGTGGTCTACGGCTTTATCGACCTCAAGACCCATGCCAAGATTTCAACCGTGGTGCGCCGCGAGGGTGACAGTCTGGTGACCTATACCCATTACGGCACAGGCAACTACCATCCCATCACCGCGCGCATCTATACCGACCTGAGCTTTTTCACCTGCGATGCCGCCCTTGGCCGGGACGCCACCAAGGTGTTCAACTATCTCTCGGGCTATGCCGAGCCGGAGGGGCTGGAAAACCTCTCCATCTCGCCCAAATCGCTCAAGCCGCGCCTGCTCGAGCTGATCGCCCGCGAGGCCGATCTTGCCCGCGCCGGCAAGCCTGCCGCGATCTGGGCCAAGATGAATTCGCTGGTCGAGCCGGATGTGATCGATGCGCTTTATGCCGCCTCAGAGGCGGGGGTGAAGATCGACCTCGTGGTGCGCGGCATCTGCGGGTTGCGCCCCGGCATCAAGGGGCTGTCGTCCAACATCCGGGTCAAATCCATCATCG
This sequence comes from Roseovarius autotrophicus, assembly GCF_018069895.1. Lineage (GTDB taxonomy): Bacteria > Pseudomonadota > Alphaproteobacteria > Rhodobacterales > Rhodobacteraceae > Roseovarius > Roseovarius autotrophicus. The sequence goes on from NZ_JAGQDH010000004.1 coordinate 112,363, forward strand.
GGCGGTTTCTCGAACATTCGCGCATCGTCTGTTTCGGCAATGGGGCGGGGTTGCCGTCGAAAAAGGCGCGGGTGTTCATCTCTTCGGCCGACTGGATGGGGCGCAACCTCAACAGGCGGGTGGAAACGCTGATCGAGACCACCAACCCCACCGTCAAGGCGCAGATCGTCTCTCAGGTCATGGCCGCGAACATGGCAGATGTGGCGCAAAGCTGGGTCATGGCCCCCGACGGCAGCTTTCGCCGGGATCCGGTTCCTGAGGGCGCGTTTGCCTTCAACTGCCACCGGTTCTTCATGGAAAACCCCTCGCTTTCGGGCCGGGGCTCGGCGGGGGCGGCGGATGTGCCCAAACTCACCCATACCGACGATTGACCCAGCGGCATGCCTGACGCATAGACGGGGTGCAAACCGGCAAGGCAGGCGATGGACGGCGTGAACGATCCCGCAGAGCATACTGACGGCCCCTTTGGCCGTCCGCTCTTCGATAGCCCCGAGGCGCGCGCGCTGTCTCGCGTCGGGGTGGTCGATGTCGGATCGAACTCGGTGCGGCTTGTGGTGTTCGACGGCGCGGCGCGCAGCCCGGCCTATTTCTTCAACGAAAAGATCATGTGCGGGCTTGGTGCGGGGCTGGCGGTTACGGGTCGGCTCAACCCCGAGGGGCGCAAGCGCGCGCTTGACGCGCTGCGCCGTTTCTCTCTGCTGGCAGAGGGGATGGGCACCGGCCCGCTGACTGCCGTGGCCACAGCGGCGGTGCGCGAGGCCGAAGATGGCGAGGCGTTTCGCGCCGAGGTTCTGCGCGAGACCGGCATACGGCTTTTCGTGATCGACGGGCCGGAAGAGGCGCGGCTATCGGCGCAGGGCGTGCTTCTGGGCTGGCCGGGGGCCTATGGTCTGGTCTGCGACATGGGCGGCGGGTCGATGGAACTGGCCGAAATCAATGGCGGCCGCGTCGGACGCCGCGTCACCTCGCCTCTCGGGCCGCTCAAGCTGCGCGATATCAAGGGCGGCAAGAAAGCGCGCCGTGCCCATATCCGTGCCACGCTCGACCAGTTGCGCGCCGATCTGGGCGAGCAGAAGAACCGGCTTTTCCTTGTCGGCGGATCGTGGCGGGCCTTCGCCCGGATCGACATGGCGCGGCGCGGCTATCCGCTGCATGTGCTGCACGAATACCGGATGAGCGCAGCGGACGTTCGCGCCACGATCAAACATATCGAAAAGCATGGTACCGATGCGCTGCGCGCACAATCAGGCGTCTCGTTGGCGCGGATTGCGCTGGTGCCCTATGCGGCGGAGGTGCTGCGCGAGGTGGTGCGCACTTTCCGCCCCCATGACATCGCCATTTCCAGCTACGGTATCCGCGAGGGCCTGCTTTACGAGCAGATGCCACAGCCCTTGCGCGACCGTGATCCCCTGATCGAGGCCTGCCGCTTTGCCGAGGCCAAGGATGCGCGCCTGCCGGGCTTTGGCCGGGTGCTCTACAATTTCATCCTGCCGATCTTCAAATCCGTGGGCGAGGAGCGACTGCGCATCGTCAAGGCGGCCTGTCTGCTGCATGACGTCAGTTGGCGCGCCCACCCCGATTACCGCGCCGAGGACTGTTTCGACAACGCCACCCGCGCCAATCTCGGCGGGCTGAATCATTCCGAGAGGGTCTGGCTGGGGCTGGCCCTGCTCTATCGCTATTCCAACAAGCGCGAGGGCACGCGGTTCGAGGCGCTGGCCGGGCTGATTTCCGAGCGCGAGCGGTTCGAGGCCGAGGTTCTGGGCAAGGCGCTGCGCTTTGCGGCGATGCTCTGGCTCAAGGACGACGCGCATATGGGGGAACTGCGCTGGTACCCAAAGCGCAAGGTGCTGGAACTGCGTCTCTCGCCCGAGACGGCGCCGCTTTTCGGCGAGGTGGCACAGACGCGCTTTGCAGCGCTCTGTTCGGCGCTTGGCGCGCGCGCCGACATCCGCATGCCTGCACAACGCATGTGATCGCACTGGCCTATGCGCCCGGATAGGTGGCCTTTCAGCGCAGGGCGCTTCATAATCAGGCAAACACACCACTCACGGCTTTAACCACTTGCCCCGCGCCGTCATTCGGAGCGGGGCGCTTTACATGTCGATCGGCAGCGCCGTGGTGGAGAACACCGTACGCAGGGCGAAGCTGGACTGCATCTTGGCGACACCGGGCAGGCGGGCGAGGTGCTGTCGGTGGATGCGGGCGAAATCCTCGGTATCCTCGGCCACGACCTTGAGCACATAATCCGCCGCCCCAGCCGTCAGGTGACATTCGAGCACGTCAGGCACCCGCGCCACTGCCCTCTCGAAGGCGTCGAGCACCTCATCGGCCTGGGTAGTCAGGGTGATCTCGACAAAGATCACCGCCGGAACGCGCAGCTTGCGCGCATCAAGCAGCGCCACATAACCCTTGATATACCCCTCCACCTCGAGCCTTTGCACGCGGCGGTGACAGGCCGAGGCCGAGAGATTGACCTCCTCGGCCAGATCGGCATTGGAAATGCGCCCGCGCCGCTGAAGCACCTGGAGGATACGGCGGTCGGTGGGATCCAGGGACATGCGCGCAAGACCTTTCGAATAAACATCGATCAAGCGCGATTTTATTCATAATATCCAGTGCCAGGCGAGGGAAATATCAATCGCCTTGCGCGCAATCTGCGGCATTCTGTCAACAATGGACAGGGGAGGAGACCCAGATGAAGATCGGTTGCCCGAAAGAGATCAAGCCGCAGGAATTTCGCGTGGGCATCACGCCCATTGCCGCGCAGGAGGCGGTGAGCGCGGGTCACGAGATCATCGTCGAGACCGGCGCGGGGCTTGGCGCGGGGTTCGACGATGCCGCCTATGAGGCGGCGGGTGCGCGCATCATCGCCACCGCGCAAGAGGTGTTCGCCGAGGCTGACATGATCGTCAAGGTCAAGGAGCCGCAAGCCGTCGAGCGCAAGATGCTGCGCGAGGGGCAAGTGCTCTTTACCTATCTGCACCTCGCGCCGGACGAGGCGCAGACCCGTGATCTGCTGGCCTCTGGCTGCACGGCGATTGCCTATGAGACGGTAACGGACCGCGCGGGCGGCCTGCCATTGCTGGCGCCGATGTCGGAGGTGGCGGGGCGTCTTGCGCCGCAAGTGGGCGCATGGACGCTGCAGAAGGCCAACGGCGGGCGCGGCGTGCTGATGGGTGGCGTGCCCGGTGTGGGGCCTGCGCGCGTCATCGTGATCGGCGGCGGGGTGGTCGGCACCCACGCGGCCAGGATCGCCGCCGGGATGGGCGCGGATGTGACCGTGCTTGATCGCTCGCTGCCGCGTCTGCGCTATCTCGACGATGTGTTCGGCGGCACGTTCAAGACCGGCTATTCCTCGGCCGGCTTGCTCGCGGAACTTCTGCCGCTGGCCGACATGGTGATCGGCGCGGTGCTTATCCCCGGTGCCGCTGCGCCCAAACTGGTGCGCCGCGATCAGTTCGGCACGATGAAGCCGGGTTCGGTGCTGGTGGATGTGGCGATTGATCAGGGCGGTTGTTTCGAGACCTCGCGCGCCACGACGCACCAGGACCCGATCTATGAGGTGGACGGGATCATGCATTACTGCGTGGCCAACATGCCCGGTGCCGTGGCGCGCACCTCGACGCTGGCCTTGGGCAATGCCACCATGCCGTTCATGCTGGCGCTGGCCAACAAGGGCTGGAAACGGGCCTGCGCCGATGATCCGCACCTGCTGAACGGTCTCAACGTCCACGCGGGCCAACTTACCTATGCCGCTGTGGGCGAGGCTCTGGGCATCGAGACCGTCGATCCCAAATCGCTCATCTGAGCACGCCCCCCGGCCTCTCACAGGGCCGGGGGTCGTTTTCGGGCCGGTCATGTCGCAAAACTTGCTGGACCGGGCCGCCCCTCTCGCCTAGCGTGGCTGGAAAACGCCAACAGGGGGCGAGAAATGGTCACGTTCATCCTGCGCCGTGTCGGCGTCATGGTTCTGACGGCGCTTTGCCTGACCTTCATCGTTTTCTTCCTCACCAACCTTTATCCCAACCTCGAAAAACTGGCCAAGACGCAAGGCAATTTCCGCATGACCGATGCGGAGGTCGAAAGCTACCTGTCGCGCAACGGCTATCTCGATCCGATGCTGTCGAAATACGGGCAGTGGATGGGAGTCTGGCCCGGTTGGGTGATCGAGGAAGATAGCGTCACGCGCGGGCGCTGCATCGCGCCGGGGCAGCCCCCCGAAGAGGCCCCGCGCTTTTGCGGCATCCTTCAGGGCGATTGGGGACATTCCACCGTGTTCCGCAAGGATGTGGATGAGATCATCGCCGAAAAACTGGCGCTCACCGGCTGGCTCATGCTCTGGGTGATGCTCCTGATGGTGCCCTCGGCGCTGATCCTGGGCGTGCTGGCGGGGATGCGCGAGGGATCGCGCACCGATCGCACGCTCTCGACCTTTGCCATCACCACGACGGCCACGCCGGAATATGTCTCGGGGGTGCTGTTCATCGCCATATTCGCAAGCTCCGCCGTGGGGCTGCAATGGTTCAAGGGCACGGCCACGGGCGCGATGACGAATCCAAATTTCGAGAACTTCTTTCTGCCGGTGCTGACCATCGCACTTTACGGCATGGGCTACATCGCGCGGATGACGCGCGCCTCCATGGCCGAGGTGATGACCGCGCAATATATCCGCACCGCGCGGCTCAAGGGGGTGAGTTTCCCCAATATCGTGCTGAAACACGCGCTGCGCAACGCGCTGATTGCACCCTTCACGGTGATCATGCTGCAATTTCCCTGGCTTCTGAACGGGGTGGTGATCGTCGAGACGCTCTTCAACTACAAGGGCTTCGGCTGGACGCTGGTGCAGGCGGCAAGCAACAACGACATCGAGTTGCTTCTGGCGGTCTCGGTCGTGTCGGTGGTCGTGGTGCTGGTGACGCAGCTCATTTCCGATATCGGCTATGTCTACCTGAACCCCCGGATCAGCGTGACATGAGCGCCCGTTTCGCGCCAAGAACCGCGTCATTGTCCGGCTTGACCGGACAATCTCTCGGGATTGACCCGGCGATGCCCCGGTCGAGCCGGGGCATGACGGTGGAAAGGGTGGTCCGGCAGGCCGGACCACAAGGGAGGTTGCCATGGACCCGCTGAGCTGGACAGAGATTTTCCTGCGCATCGCCGCGCAACTTACCCCCGTCTGGATCGCCCTTGTGGCGACCTTCGCGCTGTCGGTCGCGTTCAGGCGGCGACTTGGCCTCTATGGCAAGCTGTTTGACAGCCCGATCGGCATGGCCGGTTTCGGCCTTGTCATGTTCTGGACCTATACCGGGATTTTCGCGGGGGCGTTCGACCTGATCCTCACCCATGACGTGCTCGACCAATCCGCCGCGATGAAGAACAAGGGGCCGGGCACACCCTATAGCCAGATGATGGGCACACCCGACCCGAATGCCTATCCCTATTACCTGCTGGGTGGCGACAATCTGGGTCGCGACGTGTTCAGCCGCATGGTCGTGGGGGCTTGGGAGGTGATCAAGATCGCGCCCTTCGCCAGCCTGTTCGCCTTCATGGTGGGGATCACGCTTGGCCTGCCGGCGGGGTATCATGGCGGGCGGCTCGATACGGTCCTGTCGTTTCTGGCGAACCTCATCCTCGCCTTTCCGGTGATCCTGCTGTTCTATCTGCTGGTCACACCCGAGATCATCCAGACCGGGATTCCGGTCTACATGGCGGCGGTGCTGTTCGTCTTTCCGATCATCTTTCTCATATTGCTGTGGAATTCGCGCTTTCACACCCAGCCAGCGGCACGCAACCTTTATGTCGGTGTGACGCTGGTGGTGGGGGCATGGCTTTATGCGGGTATCGCCTGGGATGCCGACCCGCTGGGGCTGGTGAGCTTTCCGCCCAACCTGCTGGTGGTTTTCGTCGCCGTGGTCTTTGTCAACGCACCCACGGTGTTCCGCATCGTGCGGGGGCTGACCATGGACATCAAGACGCGCGACTATGTGGCCGCCGCGCAGACGCGGGGCGAGGGGACGTGGTATATCATGCTGTGGGAGATCCTGCCCAATGTGCGCGGCCCGCTGATCGTCGATTTCTGCCTGCGCATCGGGTATACCACGATCCTTCTGGGCACGCTCGGCTTCTTCGGTCTGGGCCTCAGCCCCGAGAGCCCGGATTGGGGCAGCACGATCAACGAGGGGCGCAAGCTTCTGTCGATGTATCTGCATCCCGCCCTGCCGCCCGCTGTCGCGCTGCTGAGCCTCGTTCTGGGGCTCAACCTGCTGGCCGACGGTCTGCGCGAGGAGAGCCTGCGGGATTGAGTATTTGGGGAACAGTGAAGGAGCGCGACATGGCAGAACATGACGGACCGATCCTCGAGATCGAGAACCTGTCGATTTCCTTCTTCACCCGCCTGCGCGAGATCCCGGCGGTGATGGATTTCTCCGTCACGGTGCAACCCGGCGAGGCGGTGGGGCTGGTGGGCGAATCAGGTTGCGGCAAATCCACCGTGGCGCTTGGCGTGATGCGCGATCTTGGGGTGAACGGGCGCATTGTCGGCGGCACGGTGCGGTTCAAGGGCCGCGATCTGGGCGAGATAAGCGCCGCCGAATTGCGCGACATTCGCGGGCGCGAGATCGCGATGATCTATCAGGAGCCGATGGCAAGCCTCAACCCGGCGATGCGGGTGGGCCGACAGCTTATGGAAGTGCCGATGATCCACGAGGGTATTTCCGAGGCCGAGGCGCGGGCGCGGGCGCTGGAGGTGGTGCGCGATGTGAAACTGCCTGATCCTGAACGCATCCTGAAAAGCTATCCCCATCAGCTTTCGGGGGGACAGCAGCAGCGGATCGTGATTGCCATGGCGCTGATGTCCAAGCCGTCGCTCTTGATCCTTGACGAGCCGACCACCGCGCTTGACGTGACGGTCGAGGCGGCGGTGGTGGAACTGGTCAAGGATCTGGGCAAGAAATACGGCACCTCGATGCTGTTCATCAGTCACAATCTGGGGCTGGTGCTGGAAACCTGCGACCGGATTTGCGTGATGTATTCCGGCGAGGCGGTCGAGACCGGCAGCATCAAGGATGTGTTCGACAAGATGCAGCATCCCTATACGCAGGCTCTCTTTCGCTCTATCCCCCTGCCCGGCGCGGACAAGAACACGCGGCCCTTGAAGGCCATTCCGGGCAATTTCCCGCTGCCGCATGAGCGCCCCGAGGGGTGCAATTTCGGGCCGCGCTGCGATTATTTTCAGGCGGGGCTGTGCGATACGGGCGATATTCCCATGGCGGGGATCACCGGCGATGACCGGCATTTTACCCGCTGCCTGCGATTTGCCGAGATCGACTGGACCGCGCCGGTCGAGGCCATGGCGCAGCATGAAGCGACCGCTCCCGGCAAGGTCGTGCTCAAGATAGAGAACCTCAAGAAATACTACGAGGTGTCGGCCAACGCGCTGTTTGGCGGGAGCCGCGGCAAAAAGGTGGTCAAGGCCAACGAGACCCTGAGTTTCGAGGCCCGCGAGAGCGAGACGCTGGCCATCGTCGGCGAGTCGGGTTGTGGCAAATCCACCTTTGCCAAGGTGTTGATGGGGCTGGAGACCGCGACCGAGGGCGCGATCCTGCTGGATAACCGCAATATCGAGCAGACCCCGATCGAAAAGCGCGATACGCAGACCATCGCCGATGTGCAGATGGTGTTCCAGAACCCGTTCGACACGCTCAACCCGTCAATGACGGTGGGCCGCCAGATCATCCGCGCGCTGGAGGTGTTTGGCCACGGGGCAAGCGATGCCGAGAGGCGCGAGGAGATGCTGCGCCTGCTGGATATTGTCAAGCTACCGCGCGAATTTGCCGAACGGATGCCGCGACAGTTGTCAGGCGGGCAGAAACAGCGGGTGGGCATCGCCCGCGCCTTTTCCGGCGGTGCCCGGATCGTGGTGGCGGACGAGCCGGTTTCGGCGCTCGACGTGAGCGTGCAGGCGGCTGTGACGGATCTGCTCATGGAGATTCAGCGCAAGCAGAAGACGACCTTGCTGTTTATTTCCCATGACCTCGGCATCGTGCGCTATCTCAGCGACCGGGTAATGGTGATGTATCTGGGGCATGTGGTGGAACTGGGCAGCACCGATCAGGTGTTCGCGCCGCCCTATCACCCCTATACCGAGGCGCTCTTGTCGGCGGTGCCGATCGCGGACACGCGGGTGGAAAAGACCCATATCGTGCTCGAGGGCGATGTGCCCTCGGCCATGAACCCGCCACCCGGTTGCCCGTTCCAGACCCGCTGCCGCTGGAAGCCGGAGGTGCCGGGGGATCTGTGCGAGCGCGAGGTGCCCCCCGTTCGCGAGATCGCACCGGGGCATCAGGTCAAATGCCACTTGTCCGAGGCGGCGCTGGCGCGGATGGAGCCGGTGATCCGCGTCGCGGCAGAGTAGGGCGGTCCATTGAACCGCCCCTGTCGTGCTTACTGCGCCGCGATCATCTCGGCCTGTTTGACGATCACTTCGGCCTGCTTGATCGAGGCGATATCCACCAGACGGCCCTTGTAGGTGGTCGCGCCCTCGCCGCGCGCCTTGGCCTCTTCCATCGCCTTCAGGATCTCGCGAGCCTCCTGAACCGCCTCGTCAGAAGGGGTGAAGACCTCGTTGGCGAGCGCCACCTGCTTGGGATGGATCGCCCATTTACCGACCATGCCCAGTGTGGCCGAGCGGCGCGCCTGCGCACGGAAGCCCTCGTCATCCGAGAAATCGCCAAAGGGACCGTCCACGGGCAAAAGGCCATGCGTGCGGCAGGCGGCGACGATAGCGGTCTGCGCCCAGTGCCAGGGGTCCGACCAGTATTTCGCGCCCTCGCGCAGCATGTAGTAATTCTCCTGCGTGCCGCCGATGCCGGTGGTCTGCATCCCCATGGACGCGGCGAAATCGGCCGCGCCGAGGCTGAGCGCCTGCATCCGCGGGCTGGCGGCGGCGATTTCCTCGACATGGGCGATGCCGGCGGCGGATTCGATGATGGCCTCGAAGCTGATCCGCTTCTTGCGGCCCTTGGCGGTCTCGATGGACGTCACCAACGCATCGACCGCGTAGATATCGGCCGCACAGCCTGCCTTGGGGATCATGATCTGATCCAGCCGCTCGCCCGCCTGCTCCAGCAGGTCCACCACATCACGATACCAGAACGGCGAATCAAGCCCGTTGATCCGCACCGAGAGATACTTGTTGCCCCAATCCACCTCGTTGATGGCGGCAATGGTGTTGGCGCGCGCCGCATCCTTGTCGGTGGGGGCAACCGAATCCTCGAGATCGATATTGATCACGTCGGCATCGCTTGCCGCCATCTTCTCGAAGAGTTTCGTGTTCGAGCCGGGGCCGAAAAGCTGGCAGCGGTTGGGGCGGGCGGGCGCGGTCGGCTGGATGCGAAAGCTCATCTGGGGATCTCCTCCGGGTTGGGGCACGGGAATCGCGGCTCTGGTATGCAATCGCACTCCGTTTCGCAAGCCGCATCTGCCGCAACGCGGCAACGGGACGCGACCGGAGCGCGTAATAGTGGTGCAAACCGGCGTTATTCTGAAGAATCTTGCGTGAATTTCTGCCCGACCGCTGAAGCAGAAACGAAATAGTGCGTCACATGAGTCATCTTTTCCCCAAGTGCAGGACAGGAAAGACACCCCAATGATCGAAACGCCCTATCTCGTTTTCCTCGGCGACGACCCCGATATGCTCGCCGCCAAGGTTGCCATCGGCATCCGCGACTGGCGGCCCGAGAACGCGGTCGGTCAGTTGCGCCTGGCGGGCTGCGGTGCCGATCTGGGCCTGCCTGCCACCGACCCTTTCCGCTTTGGTGCGGGAAAACTGGTGGCAGCACTGGCGGCGATCTGAGAGTGAGTATTTGTGGAACAGTGAAAACGGGGGGCGGCGTGCAGATCACGGTAACGCGCGAGAGCTTTCGGCTGGCGCAGGTCTTTACCATCAGCCGCGGCTCGCGGACCGAGGCGCAGGTGCTGACGGTGACGGTCTCGGAGGGTGGCGCGGCCGGGCGTGGCGAATGCGTGCCCTATGCCCGCTATGGCGAGACGCTGGACAGAGTGGCGGCGCAGATCGAGGGCTTGCCCGAAGGGTTTGACCGCGCCGACTTGCAAGACCTGCTACCACCCGGCGCGGCACGCAACGCGGTGGATTGCGCGCTGTGGGATCTCGCGGCCAAGCGCGCGGGGCGGCGGGTCTGGGAACTGGCGGGGCTACCCGCGCCGGGGCCGGAGATCACCGCCTACACGCTCTCGCTCGACAGCGCGGAGGCGATGGAGGCGCAGGCGGCACGCCATGCGCATCGACCGCTGCTGAAGATCAAGCTGGGCACGCCCGACGACATGGCCCGGCTCGAAGCGGTGCGGCGCGGCGCGCCGGACGCCCGGATCGTCGTCGATGCCAATGAGGGCTGGAGCGCGGAGATCTATGCCGATCTCGCACCGCATCTGCTGCGCCTTGGCGTGGCGTTGGTGGAACAGCCGCTGCCTGCGGGCGAGGATGAGGCCCTGATTGGGATGGAGCGCCCGGTGCCGCTCTGCGCCGACGAATCGTGTCATGACCGCGCCAGCCTGCCGGGGCTGCGCGGCAAATATGATGTGGTCAACATCAAGCTCGACAAGACCGGTGGGCTGACCGAGGCGCTCAGCGTGCGCGAGGCGGCGCGCGACCAAGGTTACGGCATCATGGTGGGCTGCATGATCGGAAGCTCGCTCGCCATGGCCCCTGCGACATTGGTCGCACAGGGTGCGATGGTGACGGACCTTGACGGGCCGCTGCTTCTGGCCGAAGACCGGGCGCACGCTTTGAGATATGACGCCGCCGGGGTTCATCCGCCCGAGGCGGCCCTGTGGGGATGACGCCATGCGCACTGTCTATGTGAACGGAACCTACCTGCCCGAGACCGAGGCCACCGTGTCGATCTTCGACCGGGGCTTTCTGATGGCCGATGGCGTCTATGAGGTGACGAGCGTTCTGGGCGGCAAGCTGATTGATTTTCCCGGCCATGTCGCGCGCCTGGAACGGTCGCTGTCGGAACTCGACATGAAGAAACCGGCGGTTTTTGACGATCTGCTGGAAATCCACCGCGAGTTGGTGCGCCTTAACGACATCACCGACGGGCTGATCTATCTTCAGGTCACGCGCGGCAGCGATGGTGACCGCGATTTCGCCTTTCCCGATCCCGAGACGACCGAGCCCACGGTGGTGCTTTTCACCCAGTCGAAGCCGGGCCTTGCCGACAATCCGGCGGCAAAACGAGGCATCAAGGTCATCGGCATCGAGGATATCCGCTGGGGCCGGCGCGACATCAAGACCGTGCAGCTGCTCTATCCGTCCATGGGAAAGATGATGGCGAAGAAGGCCGGTGCCGATGACGCATGGATGATCGAGGACGGGCATGTGACCGAGGGCACCTCGAACAATGCCTATATCGTCAAGGGCGACCGGATCATCACCCGGCAGCTGTCCAACGACATCCTGCATGGTATCACCCGCGCCGCCGTGCTGCGCTTTGCCCGCGAGGCGCAGATGCAGGTTGAGGAACGCCCCTTCACCATCGACGAGGCCAAGGTGGCGGACGAGGCATTCCTGACCTCTGCCAGCGCCTTTGTCATGCCGGTGGTCGAGATCGACGGCGTGACGCTTGGACAGGGCAGTCCCGGACCTGTGGCCACCCGCCTACGCGAAATCTACCTTGAGGAAAGCCGCAAGGCGGCGATCTGAGCGGGCCAATCCAGGGCGGGCCAGCCGGCGCGCAGCCGGACGCCATCAGTTCGTGTAGTATTTCGAACCGTATCCACCATAGGCACCGTAGCGCCCGCCATAGCCATACCGCTTCATCCCGGCAGTGTTGATCTGACTGAGGATGAGACCGGTCGGCTGGATCCGCGACGCATGCAACTGGCGCAGGGATTCGCTGACCTGCGCACGGCTCGTGCTGTCCCAGCGGACCGAGAAGAGCAATGCATCGGCGGTCTTTGCGATGATGCGCGCATCGGGCACGACAAGAACTGGCGGCGTATCGATGATGATCACGTCATACCTCTCGCGCAATGCCGCGAGAAAGTGCCGGAACCTCTCGGAGGAGAACAGGTCGGCCGCGTTGACGACGCTCTTGTCGCCGAGAATGACATCGGCGCCAAAACCCGCAGGGCGAAACACCACCTCGTCAAGGGAGCGATCGCCGGCAAGCACCGAAACGATGCCATGTTTCGGCGCGTCGCTGAAATATTCGTTCAGGGTGCGGCGACGGATGTCGCCCTCGATCAGCAGCACCTTCTTGCCGAGACCGACAAAATTGTCGGCCAGCGCCAGCGCGTTTGTCGTCTTGCCCTCGCCCGGAATGGATGAAGTCGACACGATGACCTGTGGCGGATTGTCGATGCTCGAAAGCAGAAGCGAGGTGCGCAGGTCGCGCACCGCCTCCATGGCGGCCGAGGTCGGTTTGTCGCGCATGTAGGCAAGGATATCGAGACGTTTCGCGCCAGGGATCCGCGGCACCTGCCCCATGACGTTCAGCCCGGTATGACGTTCGAGTTCGCCAGACGTGCGAAATCCGTTGCTGCGCAATTCGCGCAGGAGCACGAGCGCGACACCGAAGATGACGCCCAAGACACCAGCCAGCGCCAGAACCAGGGATTTGCGGGGATAGGAGGGGAAGACCGGCACGACTGCGGCGGACAGGACGCGGCTGTCGGCTTGCTGGATGCCTTGCTGTGCCGAGGTCTCCTTGAGGCGTGTCAGGAAATGCTCGTAGAGCAGGCGCGTCGCGTCGGCCACGCGGGTAAGTTGCTGCAACTGGATCAGATCCCGGCCTTGCGCCTCGATCTGCCGCGACAACGCCTGTTCGGCCTGTTCCACGAGGGCAAGCTGCTGGGCGTTGCGCTGATCATCCACGCGCGCCCGCTCCAGCACACGCTGGAACTGGCGGTCAAACAGCAGATCGGCATCGGCGCGCCCCTGGTCCATCTGTGCCAGCAGGCGTGTCAGCTCCGTATCGCCCGCAATCTCGGCGCGTTCGGCGCGCCCCGATTCCCCCTCGAGCGCGGCAAGCCTCTGCCGGGAGGCATTGCGCGCCTCCCGAAGCGAAGCGATTCGCTCGCGCGTGTCCTTGAGCTGACGTTCCAACCCGCGAAGCACCTCGACCGAGACAAGATCGGTCTGCGTGTTGAACTGCGATACGGCCTCCTCGGCGGCCTCGACCTCGCGTTCCAGCTCGATCACGCGCTCGCTGAGCCACTCGGTCGCTTGCTCCATCTTGTCGAACTTCACTTCGATCTGGTTGCGAATGTAGATATCCGCGATGGCATCCGCGATCCTAGCGGATTTGCGGGGATCCTCGGTGATCACGTTGATGTCGAAGACAAGGCTGTTGCGGACGCTGCTGATCTTGACCCTTTCAAGAAGGCCGGTGATCGCCTGATTCCGCTCGCGGTTGTCAACAAGCTGCGCCGCCTCGGTTGCCGGCGAGGCCGCATCGGAAAACCACGCCCGGATGCGGGCGACGGGGCCGGGCGCGCGCAGGTCCGGATTGAACTCCGGATCGGCCGCCAGGTCGAGCCGGTCAACGACCTTGCCCATCAGGCTCCGGGCACGCAGAACCTCGATCTCGGTCGTGATCGTCGCCGTGCTGACCTGACCGCCGCCGATCAAGCTGTCGAGACCGGCAACGCTGCGCTGATTGTCCTCGTAGATCACGGTTGTGGTCGCGGTATAGAGCGGCACCACCAGGACAAAGGCATAGACGGCCCCAATCAATACCGTCACGGCGGCACTGAGCGCGACAAGCCATTTGCCGCGCCATATGGTTGCGGCGAACTCGACCAGGTCGATCTCGTCATTATCGGCCGGAGTCTGCGTCGCGCCCCCCTGATCGTCGGCAACAAGGCGAGGGGGATAAAGCTTGTCCACCGTCTGGGCACTTGAAGAACTGGTCACGTCGCGTCCGCTGCTTTGCCAGGGGGTAGTTTCTCCGGGATGTGTGATGGGGTGTTTAGACCACTTATGCGGGTAATGCCAACAGGAACCGGACCGCACGCACGGACAGACGCCGGCGGGGCCGCTGGCCATGCAATCCTGTTGGCCCCTTGCCCGCGACCGCGCCCCGGCGTATAGCCCCGCCCTGACCGCAAAGGAGCCCGACATGCAAGGCAGCGCCAATCTCAACGTGATGCTCAAGGCCGCGCGCAAGGCCGGACGCTCGCTTGTCAAGGATTTCGGCGAGGTCGAGAACCTTCAGGTGTCGATGAAGGGCGCGGGCGATTTCGTGAGCCGCGCCGACATCGCCGCCGAGAAGATCATAAAATCCGAACTGACCTCCGCCCGCCCCAATTACGGCTGGGCCGCCGAGGAGGGTGGCGAGGAGCCGGGCACCGATCCCACCCGCCGCTGGATCGTCGATCCGCTGGACGGGACCACGAATTTCCTGCACGGCCTGCCGCACTGGTCCGTTTCCATCGCGCTCGAACACAAGGGCGAGGTGGTGGCCGGCGTGATCTATGACCCGGTCAAGGACGAGGCGTTCTTTGCCGAAAAGGGCACGGGGGCCTGGCTGAACGAGACGCGTCTGCGCGTCTCGGGGCGCAACAAGATGATCGAGGCGATCTTTGCCACCGGCCTGCCCTTTGGCGGGCGATCCGACCTGCCCGAGACGCTTCAGGATCTCGCGCGTCTCCTGCCCGCCTGCGCCGGTGTGCGCCGCTGGGGCTCGGCCGCGCTCGACATGGCCTATGTGGCCGCCGGGCGCTATGACGGCTTCTGGGAACGGCGGCTCAACGCCTGGGATCTGGCCGCCGGTGTCATCATCGCGCGCGAGGCGGGCGCGCTGGTGGAGCCGCTGACGCCGGGCGGCAATATCCTGGACGATGGCGAGGTGATCGCCGCCAACGAGAAGATTTTCGACAAGTTCGCCAAGGTGATCCGCAACGGGGCGTGACAGGGCGCGAGGCGCGTGGCAAACATCCCCGCGTCACTGGCGCGGGAGAGCAGTCATGCAACTCGATCACCTCGCGGTCGCGGGCGAGAGCCTTGAGGCGGCGGCGACCCATCTTGAGGCCGCCCTTGGCCTGCCCTTGCAGGCGGGCGGGGCACACGCGCGCTTCGGCACCCATAACCGGCTTCTGGGGCTTGAGGACGGGCTTTATCTGGAGGCCATTGCCATCGACCCCGCTGCACCCGCGCCGGATCGTGCGCGCTGGTTCGATCTGGACCGGCTGCAAGGCCCTCCGCATCTGCGCACATGGATCGCCCGCGTCGATGACCTCGACGCCGCGCTCACCCGCCACCCGGATGCCGGAACGCCGCTTGCGCTTGAACGCGGCGATCTGCGCTGGCGCATGGCCGTGCCCGCAAGCGGCATCCTGCCCTTCGACAACCTCTTTCCGGCGCTGATCGAATGGCAGGGCACGGCGCATCCGGCGCAGCGCCTTGCGCCCTCGGGCGCGCGGCTGACGCGCCTTGTCATCGCCCATCCCGACGCGGTGGCCCTGCGGGACGTTCTATCGGACCTTGCCGACCCGCGCGTCGTGATCGAACCCGGCACGCCCGCACTCCGGGCCGAGATCACCACGCCGCACGGGAGCCGTGTGCTCGAATGATCCTGCGTCCTGCCACGCCTGCGGACATCCCGGCGATCCTCGCCATCTGGAACCCGCTGATCCGGGACACGTCGATCACCTTCACCACCATCGAGAAGACGCCCGAAACACTCGCCGCCGACATCGCCGCGCGCGGCCCGGCCTTTCTGGTGGCTGAGAGCATCGGCACGCTCCTTGGCTTTGCCAGCTACGGCCCGTTTCGCGGCGGCCCCGGCTATGCCCATACCGCCGAGCACACGGTGATCCTGTCCGGGCCGGCACGCGGGCAGGGCATCGGGCGCGCGCTTATGACGCGGCTTGAAGAGGCGGCGCGCGGGCAGGGCATTCACGCCCTTGTCGGTGCCGTGAGCGGGGCCAATCCGGGGGCCATCGCCTTTCACAGGGCGATCGGCTTTGACCGCGTGGGCCATTTGCCGCAGGTCGGGCGAAAATTCGGGCAATGGCTCGATCTCGTGCTTTTGCAGAAAACCTTCTGACGGTTTGCGCTGACACCGCCCGCGTTCCGCGATAGTCTGCGCCCATGTCGATCTGGACCCGTATCACAGAGGCGCTTCAGGCGCTCGCCAATGGCGAGAGCCTTGCCCATGTCTTTGACCTTCTGCGCACCCCGCCCGAACGCAGCGTCGCCTTCACCATCGCGGTGATCGCGCTCTCGGCCAAGATGGCCAAGGCCGACGGGCTTGTGACCCGCGACGAGGTGACCGCCTTTCGCGAGGTGTTCCAGATTCCACCCGAGGAAGAACCAAACGCCGCCCGCGTCTTCAACCTCGCACGGCAGGACGTGGCCGGGTTCGAGGATTACGCCGCGCGAATCGCGCGCATGTTCGACGGTGCCCCCGAGACGCTGTGCGATCTCATGGAAGGTCTTTTCCACATCGCAATGGCCGACGGGATCTATCACCCCAACGAGGATGCCTTTCTGGAACGGGTGGCCGAGATTTTCGGCCTGCCCCAACGGCATTTCCGCGCGCTGCGCGCGCGTTTCGTCCCCGAGGCCTTGCCCGACCCATGGTCGGTTCTTGGCGTGACGGCGGATATGCCGATGAAGGAGATCCGCGCCGTATGGCGGCAGATGGTGCGCGATTGCCACCCCGACCGGATGCAGGCGCGCGGCGTGCCCAAAGAGGCGGTGCTGCTGGCGGAAAAGCGCCTGAAGGATATCAACCGCGCCTGGGAAGAGATCAGCGCCGCGCGCGCCTCTTAAAACCGCCCGGCACCTGCCCTATCTTACCCCCATGAAACGGCTTGCCCTCATCCTCGCGCTCACGCTCCCCGCCGCGCCCGCGCCCGCGCAGGAGGGCGAGGGCCGCTCGCTGATGGAAGAGGGCGCGCGGCTGTTCTGGGAAGGTATCCGCCGCGAGATGGGCCCCGCCCTCGACTCCTTGCGCGAACGCGCGGACGAGATCGAGCCGGCAATCCGCGATTTTGTCGAACGGATGGGGCCGGCGCTTGGCGAGATGATGGACAAGATCGGCGATCTGAGCGCCTATCACCCGCCCGAGGTGCTGCCCAATGGCGACATCATCATCCGCCGCAAGACCCCGCAGGAGCTGAAGGACGATCTGCCCGAAGGCGAGGTGGAGATCTAATCCTCCGACCGCAGGACGGCACCGGGATTCATGATGCCTGACGGATCGAGCGCCGCCTTGATCGCACGCATGGCCGAAAGCTTCACCGGATCGCTGTAACGTTCGAGATCATCCACCTTGAGCCGCCCGATCCCGTGCTCGGCGCTGACCGATCCACCCATCTCATGCACCAGATCGTGCAGCATCCGCTTTATGGTGTCGCGCTCGGCCATGTGGTCGGCGCGGCTCTGCCCCGGCATGGGAAAGACGTTGTAATGCAGGTTGCCATCGCCCAGATGCCCGAAACAGTTGATGCGGAACGCACCGATTCCGGCGATCACCGCCCGCCCGCGCGCGATGAAATCCGGGACCGCCGAAAGCGGCAGCGAGATGTCATGCGAGCTGACCGAACCGATGCGCCGGTTGGCCTCGGGGGTCTGCTCGCGCACCTCCCAGAATTCGCGCCGCTGCGCCTCGGACTGCGCAATCAGCCCGTCGCTGACCAGACCCGCCGCCATCCCTGCCTCGAACAAGGACTCCAGCGCGGCCGCCGGATCAAGCCCGCGCGCCAGCCCCACATCGACCAGCACGAACCATTCCGGCCGCTCGGCAAAGGGCTGACGGATCCCGGGCAGCGTCTCGGCAAGAAATTCCAGCCCCTGCCGATGCATCAACTCGAAGGCGCTCACCCCCTCGCCAAGGTGGTCACGGGCAAGGCTCAGCAGATCGAGCGCCGCGCGCGGGCTCTCGACCACGAAAAACGCCGTGCCCTCACCCGCAGGCAACGGCGAGAGCCTCAGCGCCGCGGCGGTGATCACCCCCAGCGTGCCCTCGGACCCGATCATCAGGTTGCGCAGGTCATAGCCGGTATTGTCCTTGCGCAGCCGCTTCAGCCCATGCCACACCTGCCCGTCGGGCATCACCACCTCCAGCCCAAGGCACAGATCGCGCGCATTGCCGTAGCGCAGCACGTTGACCCCACCCGCATTGGTGGCCAACAGCCCGCCGATCCGCGCCGATCCCTTGGCGGCGATGGACAGCGGAAACAGCCGCCCGGCCTCGCGCGCCACGCCGTGCACCTCTTCAAGGATCGCGCCCGCCTCGACCACGATCACGTTCTCCTCTGGCCAGAGACCCCGCACCGCGCGCATCCGCTCAAGGCTCAGGATCACGGGCACCGCGCCGCCCGGCGAAATCTGCCCTCCGACCAGCCCGGTGCCGCCACCATAGGGCACCACCGGCACGCGCGCGGCCGCACAGGCACGCACCACCGACGCCACCTCCTCGGTGCTTTGGGGGGCCACCACAAGGCCCTGACCCTTCCAGCGCCCGCGCGGCTCCTCGAAATAGCACGGCGCGGCCTCGCGCAGGGCCGCGGGCGGCAGAGGCAGGGCGGCCAGAAACTCGGGCGTGGCGGATATATGGCTCATGCTTTTCAACTCTTATGGCCGGGAATCTGGAAAAGCCCCGGCTTCATCGTTCCAAAAATACTCATGTCCCGTTCAGAGCTTCGACGAGATCACACCGGTGTTGAAGCCCCCCATCCGCAACTCACCAAAAAGCCGCTGATACTCGATCTTGGGGCAGCGGTTCATCACCACATCGACGCCGCGCGCCCGCGCCATCTCGGCGGCGGCCTCATGTTCCACCCCGATCTGCATCCAGACCGTGCGCAGCGTGGGAAAGCGGTCGAGCGCCTCGTCGACGATGGGCGGCACGTGCTCGGAGCGGCGGAAGATGTCGATCATGTCCACGCCTCCCTCTATGTCGCTCAGCCGCGCCACCACCTTTTGCCCGAAGAGCATTTCGCCCGCATGGCCGGGATTGACCGGCACCACGTCGAATTTCTTCAGGGACAGGTAACGCGCCACATAGTAGGACGGGCGCACCGGGTTCATGGACACCCCCACAACCGCCACGCGCCGCGTGCGGGTGAGGATATCACGCAGAAAGGAATCGCTGTAGGTCTCGCTCATGGGGCGCAGTCAATCACGATACCGGAGAAGAAAAAAGCGCCCAAGTCAATGCTTGGGCGCCAGTCGCGGAACGAGGGACAGTGATACGAAGCACCGAGGTTCCGTCTACGGCGCTTCTAAGACAGATATAGGTCCGATCTCAGCTATAAAAAGGGGCTGTAAAGAAGCTGTGACCGCAATTTCGTCCCTTCGCCCCGCGCGCACCGCCCCTCAGCCGCGCACGGCATAAAGCGCCACCGCGGCAGCGTTCGAGACGTTGAGCGACCCGAACGCGCCGGGAAAGTCGATCCGCACCAGCATATCGACGCTCTCGCGGGTCCGCTCGCGCAGCCCCGGCCCCTCGGCGCCAAGAACCAGAGCCACAGGCCGGTCGCGGCGGCCCTCAAGCGCGGTTTCAATATCGGTTTCGGCCTCGCCCGCAAGCCCGAGCACGAGATAGCCCATGCCCTGCAATTCCGTGATGGCATCGGCGAGGTTGCGCACCCGCAGATAGGGTTGCCGCTCCAGCGCGCCGCTTGCCGTCTTGGCGAGCGCCCCGGTCTCGGGCGTGGAATGGTGGCGCGGCGCAATGACTGCGCGTGCGCCGAACACCTCGGCCGAGCGCAGGATCGCGCCCACGTTATGCGGGTCGGTCACGCGATCGAGCAGCACCAGACGCGGCGCGCCGGGGCCGTCGCGCAACGCCACATCGGCCAGACTGCCCCAGTCGAGCGGCTTGACCTCTAGCGCCGCGCCCTGATGCACCGACGCCGGATCGAGCGGCGCGGAAAAGCGGCGCGGGTCGGCGATCTCGGGGGCCATCCCGCTTGCCGCGATGGCCTCTGCCAGCTTGTCGGCGGCGTTGCGCGTGACGATGAGGCGCAGCCGTTCGCGCCGCGGGTTTTCCAGCGCGTCGCGCACCGCGTGCAGGCCGAAAAGCCAGACCGTCTCGGCGGCGGCGGTCTTTTTCGCCTGTTCCTTGTCGATCACCCAGCGGGGTTTCTTCATCGCGCGCCCTTTCCTGTCCGGCGCGGGCAATGACACGCGCGCGCCCTGTCATGCAAGCGATTTTCCGGTTGACGCCCCGACGCGCCGATTTTATGACGCCCGTTACGTGGGCGACAGGCCGCAAGGTGTGGCAGGGGACTGTAACTCCCTCGCGGAGACGCACGCTAGGTTCGATTCCTAGGTCGCCCACCACTTTCCCCCTTTCTGACAATCCACCCCCGCGCCTATAGTGCAGCGCAAAAGGCGGGGGCAGAGGCATGGCGACACCGGCCAAACCGGGCGCGTTCAACATCGTGATCGTCGCGCAGGGCGGGCGGCTGCAATATGAGGCGGTGATCTTTGCCGCCTCGCTGCGGGCCATGTCACCAGGGTTCGCGGGCCGCCTTCTTGTCGCAGAGCCACAGCCCGGCCCGCTCTGGCCCAACGATCCGCGCATAAAGGATGACGGGACGCGCGCTCTGCTCGACGGCTTCGGGGCCGAGATCGTGCCCTTCGACAGCCGCCACTTCGGCCATGCCTACCCCTATGGCAACAAGATCGAGGCGCTCTTGTCCCTGCCCGAGGGCGCGCCCTTCGTGTTCTTCGACACCGACACGCTGGTGACAGGGGATCTTGCGCAGGTGCCGTTCGATTTCGCGCGCCCCACCGCGTCGCTGCGGCGCGAGGGGACATGGCCGCAGATCGAGCTTTACGGCCCCGGCTACGGCGCGATCTGGAAATCGCTCTATGACAGGTTCGGTCTCGATTATGAAAGCTCGCTGGACCTGAGCCAACCCGACGAATACTGGAAGCGGTATCTCTACTTCAACGCGGGCTTCTTCTTTTACCGCTGCCCGCGCGTGTTCGGGCAGCGCTTTCTGGATTATGCGGTGGCGATCCGGGACGATCCGCCACCGGAACTTGTCTGTCAGTCGCTCGATCCCTGGCTCGACCAGGTGGCACTGCCTCTGGTCATCCATGGCCTCGGCGGCGGGCGCGACACGCTGCCCAAGGGGCGTCTGGATGGCGACGTGACCTGCCATTACCGCACGTTGCCGCTGCTTTATGCGCGCGAGAGCGATCATGTGGTCAAGGTGCTGGAGGACGTGACCGCGCCCCATCGGATCAAGAAGGTTCTCAAGGACTACGATCCGATCAAGCGAATGATCTATCAGGGGCGGGGGATCAAGGTGCGCGCGCTCTTCGATCGCGACAACCTGCCGCCGCGCGAACAGGTCATACGCAACGCGATCAAACGCAACGGGTTCTGGATGCGCTGAGGGGCGATGTCGATGCATATCATCCTCCGGCTCGACCGGAGGATCTCCTGACATCCCGCGCCCGTCATCCTCGGGCTTGACCCGAGGATCTACTGGTGCAGCGAGATCCCCGCCTTCGCGGGGATGACGGGCGCCAAGCGGGTGATGCCTGCGCCCGCCTCACCCCGCGAACACCGCGCCCATATCGGCAAAGCCCTTGACCTCGACCGGGTTGCCGCAAGGATCACGAAAGAACATGGTCCATTGCTCGCCCGGCTCTCCCTCGAAGCGTACCGAGGGCGGGATCACGAAATCCACACCCGCCAGTTCGAGCCGCGCCGCCAGATCGCGCCAGAGCGGCAGCGGCAGCACCACGCCGAAATGCGGCATCGGCACCAAGTGATTGCCCACCTTGCCGGTGGCCTCGGTGGCGAAAGGCGTGCCCAGATGCAGCGAGAGCTGATGGCCGAAGAAATCGAAATCCACCCAGGTTTCGGTCGAACGCCCCTCGACCGCCCCCAGCACCCCACCATAAAAGGCGCGCGCGGCGTCCAGATCAGTCACGTTGATCGCCAGATGGAACGGATTCGGCATGTCTCTTCCCCCCCGGACCGTTGCGTGGTCCGCCCGGATGCCGTAACCCGGAACACAAGCATTTCGCAAGGAGGAGCGCCTCATGGCCTATGGTTTCGATACATTGCAGATACATGCGGGCGCGCGGCCCGATCCAGCGACCGGCGCACGGCAAACCCCGATCTACCAGACCACGGCCTATGTCTTTCGCGATGCCGAACACGCGGCGGCGCTCTTCAACCTGCAAGAGGTGGGCTATATCTATTCGCGCCTGACCAACCCCACCGTATCCGTGCTGCAAGAGCGCATGGCCACGCTCGAAGGCGGTGCCGGGGCGGTCTGCTGCTCGTCGGGGCACGCGGCGCAGATCATGGCGCTTTTCCCGCTGATGGGGCCGGGCTGCAACGTGGTCGTGTCCACCCGCCTTTACGGCGGGTCGGTGACGCAGTTCAGCCAGACCATCCGGCGCTTCGGCTGGGCTGCGAAATTCGTCGATTTCGACGATCTTGACGCCATCTCGGGCGCGATTGACGAGAACACGCGCGCCGTGTTCTGCGAATCCATCGCCAATCCCGGCGGCTACATCACCGATCTCGACGCGGTGGCGGGCCTGGCGGATCGCGCCGGGCTACCGCTCATCGTGGACAACACCTCGGCCACGCCTTACCTGTGCCGCCCGATCGAGCATGGTGCGACGCTGGTCGTGCATTCGATGACCAAATACCTGACCGGCAACGGCACGGTGACGGGCGGCTGCGTGGTGGATTCAGGCCAGTTCGACTGGTCCGCCTCGGACAAGTTCCCCTCGCTGTCGGAACCTGAACCAGCCTATCACGGGCTCAAGTTCCACGAGACCTTCGGGCCGCTTGCCTTCACCTTTCACGGCATCGCGGTGGGGCTGCGGGATCTGGGCATGACGCTCAACCCGCAGGCGGCGCACTACACGCTGATGGGGATCGAGACGCTTTCGCTCAGAATGCAGCGCCATGTGGAGAATGCCGAACGCGTGGCCGGCTGGCTCGAGCAACATCCGGCGGTCGAGAGTGTCACCTATGCCGGGCTCAAGTCGTCGCCCTGGCATGACCGGGTGGCGCGGATCTGCCCCAAGGGCGCGGGCGGGCTTTTCACCGTGGCGCTCAAGGGTGGTTATGACGCCTGCGTGCGGTTTGTCGATTCGCTGGAACTCTTCAGCCACGTCGCCAACCTTGGCGACACGCGCAGTCTAGTCATCCACTCCGCCTCGACGACGCATCGACAACTCACGCCCGAGCAGCAGAAAGCCGCCGGCGCCGCGCCCAATGTAGTGCGCATCTCGATCGGGATCGAGGATGCAGCCGACATCATCGCCGACCTCGATCAGGCGCTGGCCCGCGCCGGCGGTTGAGCGCGAACCGCGCCGCGCGTGCAACCACGCGCGGCCGTGATGTTTGGCCTTGCAGCGTGTCGCATCTGTTTCGGGTTGTTCCCGCCCAGGCTCAAGGCCGGCACAGGTATTTCCAATTCAATGCGACATGCTCTAGACTGAACGGCGTAAGTGTCGACTCTGGTAGTGGTGCGCGCGAAGAAAGCAGTGATGAAACCGAATTTTGCCCTCAGCCTTTCGTTTGACGGCATCGCGCTCCTGCATCGGGCGGGGGATGCGGACTGGACACAAGTGGGTGAGGTGGCGCTGAACAGCGCAGACCTGTCGGATAATCTTGCGGCGCTGCGCGCGCAGGCTATGGCGCTTGACCCGTCGGGCATGGCGACCAAGCTGATCATCCCCGAAGAACAGATCCGCTATCTTGACCTGCCCGCCGCCTCTGCGCCGCACGGCGATTATGATGCGGCCGCGGCGGATGCGCTCGATGGGGCCACGCCCTATGCGCTGGCCGATCTCGCCTTCGACTGGAACGTATCGGGCACGCGCCTTCAGGTGGCCGCCGTCGCACGCGAAACCCTTGAGGAGGCCGAGGCTTTTGCGCTTGAACACGGGTTCAACCCGACCGGCTTTGTCGCCAGACCCGACCCGGGTCTGTTCGATGGTGAGCCGTTCTTTGGCCCCGCCGAAAGCGCCGAGGCCCGCGAGATGGCACCACCCGCCCTCGCGGAAGCCGACCACCCAAACGACGGGGCGCTTGTCTTCGCCAGCGTTCGCGCCGAATGCGGCGCGCCTGTCGCCGCCGCGCCAAGGCTGGGCGGCGTGGCGCGCTTCACCCCGGCGCCGCCGCTCCCCGAGGCCGAGGTGCGCGCGCTGTCCGGCGCTGCCATGGCCAGCCTGGCGCCGCGTATCCCTGAACCGCAAACTGCGCCCCAAGCCGCCCCGGTCCCTGTGGTCTCGCTCGCCCT
Source organism: Roseovarius autotrophicus (assembly GCF_018069895.1). Classification (GTDB taxonomy): domain Bacteria; phylum Pseudomonadota; class Alphaproteobacteria; order Rhodobacterales; family Rhodobacteraceae; genus Roseovarius; species Roseovarius autotrophicus. Next base: position 136,630 of record NZ_JAGQDH010000004.1, read on the forward strand.
TCCGCTTCCCGAGAACGAGGCCGAGCGCCTGACCATTTTCGGAGCACGCAGCCAGAAGCAGCCGTCGCCCCGTAAATCGCGCTCGCTGGCGCTGGCTCTGACTGCCGCGCTCGTGCTTCTGATGATCGGCGTCGCGGCCCTCGCCTCTATATATCCTGAAAGCAGCCTCGGGCGACTTCTGCGCGGGTCCGAACCGCAGATCGCGGTGACACCGGATATCCCGGAACTGGCCCGGTCCCTTCCGCAACCCACCACGCCCGCGCCCCTTGTCGCCACGGCGGGGCAAGAACCCGCCCCCGAGCCAACGCGCGACGCGCCCGCTCCGGAGGTTGCCACGCTGCCCGACGCTGAGCCAGAGCAACAACCCGCGCCTGCGCCGCAGCCCCGCGCCCCACAATGGTCCGAGCCGCGCACGCCCGAGGAGGCCCTTGCGCGCTATGCCGCCACCGGTATCTGGCCCCGTGCGCCAGCGCCCCCGGCCGAGCCGCCGAGCGATACCCTAGACACGTTCTATCAGACATCTATCGACGAGGGGCTGCGCTTTGGCGATGCAGTCGCGCTGCCGACTGCGAGAGAGCTTGTCGCCGATGCCCCTCCACCAGCGCCCGCGCGTGCGCCCCTGCCGGGCCAGAGCTTCGCGCTGGACGCGCGCGGCCTTGTCACTGCGACGCCCGAGGGGGCACTGACCCCAAGCGGCGTGCTGGTGCGCACAGGACCGCCGCCGCTGCGCCCCGCCTCCATGCCGGTGCGCGCCGTGCCGATCCCGGACCTGACGCCGACGCCCGAGGCGCTTGCCGCGCGCGAGCGGCTTTCGGGCATTCGCCCGCGTCCGCGCCCCGAGAACCTGATCGAACAGCAGGAACGCGGTGCGCTTGGCGGGCGCAGCCGAACCGAACTTGCAGTGTTGCGCCCGCGGCAGCGGCCCACCACGCTGGCCACCGCGCTGCGCCCGGATACCGAGGCGATCGACGCGGCGATTGCCGAGGCCGCGGAACAGGCCGTCGCCAGTTCGCTCAAGCCGCGCCTGCGCCCCGAGCAATTGCGTGTCGCAGCCCGGACCTCAGCTGCCCCGGCTCCGACGCGCCAGACCACCCCCGAGGCCGATATCGAGGATGGCGAACCCGAGCTGACCCGCACCGCCGCCGCCGCACCGCGCATCCCCACCTCGGCCTCGATCGCGCAACAGGCCACCTCCCGCAATGCGGTCAATCTGCGGCAGGTCAACCTGATCGGGGTCTATGGCACGCCCACCAACCGCCGCGCGCTGGTGCGCCTTGCCAATGGCCGCTATCAGAAGGTGCAGGTGGGCGACAGAATCGACGGCGGGCGCGTCTCGGCAATCGGCAATGATGAATTGCGCTATCGCAAGGGCAGCCGCGACGTTGTCCTGCGCATGCCCAAGGGCTGAGGCGCGGTGTCCTCTCCCGCACAAGGATAGGTCGACCCATGGACGTGTTCCTGTTTCAGGCGACAGTGTTTCTGATGGCCATGGTCATCGCCGTGCCGATCGCCGCGCGGCTGGGCTTTGGCTCGGTGCTCGGCTATCTCGCAGCGGGCATCGTCATCGGCCCGGTTTTGGGGCTTGTGGGCGGGCACGAGACCGCCGAGTTGCAGCACATGGCCGAATTCGGCGTGGTGATGATGCTGTTCCTGATCGGATTGGAGCTTGAGCCGCGCGCGCTTTGGAACATGCGCCACCGGCTTCTGGGGCTGGGCGGGCTCCAGATCGGGTTGACCACGGTGGCGGTGATGGTCACAGCGATGTGGTTGGGGCAGGTCTGGACCGTGGCGCTTGCCGTGGGCATGATCTTTGCGCTCTCGTCCACCGCGATCGTGCTCCAGACGCTGAACGAGAAGGGGCTGATGCAGACAGGCGGCGGGCGCTCGGCCTTTTCGGTGCTGCTGACGCAGGATATCGCGGTCATCCCGATGCTGGCGCTCTTGCCGCTGCTGACACTTCCACGCACCGTCGAGCAGGTGTTCAGCGCAACGCGGGATCGTGCGGGAAGCGCGCCCCCGACGGGCGGCGCCGCCCACGAGGCGGCACAGAACTTTATCGCGGGTCTGCCCGGCTGGGGGGCGACGCTGGTCACCGTGGGCGCGGTGGCGGCGATCATCCTTGCCGGCATCTACCTGACGCGGCCCGTATTCCGCTTCATCCATGCCGCGCGGATGCGCGAGATGTATACCGCACTTGCCCTTCTGATCGTGGTGGGGATTTCATTTCTGATGATGCTGGTGGGGCTTTCGCCCGCGCTTGGCGCGTTCCTTGCCGGGGTGGTTCTGGCCAACAGCGAATTCCGGCACGAACTGGAAAGCGACCTGGCACCCTTCAAAGGCCTGTTGCTTGGGCTTTTCTTCATCACCGTGGGCGCGGGGATCAACTTTGCCGTGCTCACAAGCGCGCCTTTCACGATCCTTGGCATCGCCGGGGCGGTAATCCTGGCCAAGGGGGTCATCCTCTATATTCTTGGTCGGGCTTTTACGCTGCGCGGGCGCGACCTTTGGCTGTTCACCCTGTCGCTGGCGCAGGCGGGCGAATTCGGCTTTGTTCTTGTGGCGTTTTCCGATCAGCAGAACGTGCTGCCGCGCGGCATGGGCGAGGTTCTGCTTCTGGTGATCGCACTGACCATGCTGATCACGCCCCTGCTGTTTCTCGTCTATGACTGGCTGTCGCGACGCATGCAGGAGGGGGGCGATACGCCCGAAGCCGACGAAATCGACAGTACCGGCCCGGTGATCATCGCCGGAATCGGGCGGTTCGGGCAGGTGGTCAACCGGCTCGTGCGCTCAAGCGGGTTCGACACCGTGGTGCTTGATCACGATCTGGGTGCGATCCAGCGGATGCGGCGCTTTGGGGTCAAGGGCTTTTTCGGCGATCCGACGCGACCCGACCTGCTCCATGCCGCCGGTCTTGAACAGGCGCGCGTCCTCGTCGCCGCGCTCGACAATCCGGATGCCTGCGTGCGGCTGGTCAGTTTCGCCCGCCGCGAACGACCCGATCTGCATATCGTGGCGCGCGCGCGCGACCGCACTCATGTGTTCCGGCTCTATCAGGCCGGGGCCAATGACATCGTGCGCGAGGTCTTTGACAGTTCCCTGCGTGCGGGGCGCTATGTACTCGAGAACGTGGGACTGACCGAATACGAGGCGGCCGAGGCAGAACGGACCTTCTATCGCCATGACCGCGAATCGGTGCGCGAGTTGGCCTCGCTCTGGGATCCGAACATACCGACGCTCGAGAACGCCGCCTATATCAAACGGGCGCGCGATCTGGAGGCGGAATTGCAGACCATGCTTCTGTCGCAGCTTGAAGAAACCGGGCCGCGGGCCGCAGCCGCCCCCCCCGCGCGGGACGTCTGACGGGACGGTGTCCGAGCATCAACCGGCACGCGGCGCCGCTGTCAGGACGCGCGACAGATCGTCATAAAGCCCCTTTCGCTCGTCCTCGGACAGAAAGGCCCCGATTTCGACCTCGCGGGCATTGCCCGCGAGCGTGACGTAATGCGTAACCGGCCCACCGGTCGCGTGCATATGCACGCGTACCCAATAACGGTTGCAATGCCAGTCGCGTTCGCCCCCCTTCGCCTCGATCCGCCGCAGGTGCACCTCCTGGGGGCCGAGCGTAAGCACCTCGCTCATGCGCGCGCTGCGATAGGTGGTTTCGAGCGCCCACCAGATACCGCCCACCGCCAAAAGCAGGAACGGCAGCATCCCCCACAGCACCACCGTGCCCAGAAGCGGCAAGAGCGGAATACAGATCAGCGCGAAGGTTGCCAGAACAAAAGCGGCAAAGCCCCGGCGCGGCAAGGAGCGGTGCGGCCAGAGCGTAAGCGTGATCTCGTTCTCTGCCCCCTGTGGCGGAGCGCTCCAGTGATACGGCATGGCGACAGTTCTAGCCTGACTGCGGGAAATGAAAAGAGCGCGCGGAGGGCCTGTAAGCCGGATTTTGTCCAGGGGGCAGGCCCCCTTGGATGGCCATTCGTCTCGGCACGCGGTTGCCCGCGCGCCTCTGGCTGCCTACCCGGATCGCCAGGCCAAGACATGGCCTGCGGGCGGTATCCCGGACCATGGTCCGGGACCGGTCCCCGCGCGCGATCCCTATTCGGCATTGCTCCCGGTGGGGCTTGCCGTGCCGGTCCGGTTGCCCGTCCCGCGGTGGGCTCTTACCCCACCGTTTCACCCTTGCCCAGCCGCGTCGGCAGGGCCGAGCCGGCTGGGCGGTCTGTTCTCTGTGGCGCTTTCCCTCGGGTTGCCCCGGCCGGGCGTTACCCGGCACCGTTGTCTTGTGGAGTCCGGACTTTCCTCGTCACCCCTTGAGGGGATGCCGCGGCCATCCGGCCCTCCGCGCATTGCCCGACTTAGGCGCTCGGTGGCATCCGGTCAACGGGAAAGCGCGCGGCAAGATCGGCCATGCGCGCGCAGTCGGTGCCGTCGAGCGGGCCGCTGGCATGCGGGCGAAAGCGCAGGCGAAAGGCACCAAGCACAGTCTCGGGCGCATTGTCGCCAATGGCGTAGCCGAACCGCCCGGCATCGCGCAGGAACGCGCCCCAGTTCACCCCCTCCCCTGCCGCGTCGGACCAGACCGACAGCCCGTCACGCGCCAGCCCGCGCCAGTCAAAGCGCGGCCCCGGATCGGATTTGCGCGCGGGCGCCATGTCGGAATGGGCGATAACCCGGGCGGGTGGGATGGACCAGCGCGCCATGATCCCGGCCATGAGCGACCGCAGCGCCGCTATCTGCGGCGCGGGATAGGGATGCACGCCGGTATTGGCCAACTCGATTCCGATGGAGTGCGAATTGACATCGCTTACCCTGCCCCAACGCCCGGTCCCGGCATGCCAGGCGCGCAACTCCTCGGGCATCATCCCCCAGATCACGCCTCGTTCCGAGACAAGGTAATGGGCCGAGACCTCTGCCGCCGGATCGCATAGCCGCTCCAGCGCCGCCTCGGCACTGGTCATGGCAGTGTGATGCAGCACGATCAGGTCGGGGCGCGCGCCGTCTCGGCGCGGACCATGGTTGGGAGAGGGACAGGAAAGGACCGTCCCCGTCACCCTCGGTTCCGCACCGCCCGGCGGAAGGGCTCTGGATCCCAGTCGCAGGCATAGCCGTCGCCATCCGGGTCAAGCCCGAGGCGGTCGCGCTCCGGCCCGCCCCGGCGCAGGAAATCGAGTTGCGCCTGGTCGGCAGACGGATAGGCACGGCAGGCGCGTTCAGCCTTGGCCGGCAGGTTGACGCCCATGCGGCGATATATCTGTGTGCCGCGCGTATGGCTGGTGCCCAGCGCATAGGCCACAATATTGGGGCCGACATCGCCGGGTCGGGGACCGATCGCCTCTGGCTGGATGACCTGATATTGTGCGCGGTTCTGCGCGATGCGGGCGGCATCCTCTTCGATCGAGCGTTCGGCATCGACCGCCTCGAAATAGTTCTCGCGCGAGATTCCAGCTGCGTTTACCACCGCCGGGGGCGGGTTCGATGGGCTGGCCTGCACCGCTTCGCGGCCCGTGGCGGGATCGACCCCGAGAGCCGCGCGCGTATCGGCGGCAAGCTGTTCGGCCTCGGAGGCGGGGGCGGCTCCGGCGCTCAGCGGCTCGGACGACACGGAATTGGGTGGCGGCAACGCATTGCCGGTCAGCGCCGCCTCTCGCGCGGCCTTCTGGCGCAGGTATTCGTTATAGTCGCCAAAGCCCACACCCGCCCCGCTATCGGGGATCCCCGGTGCGCAGGCCGTCAGTGCCGCGAGGACAACAAGTACAGAAGTAACGCGCATTTGGTACATCCTGAAGACCAGCCTAACGGGCCAGTGTTACCACCATTTCGCGGGCCTGGCCACAAACCCCGTCGCGCGTTCGAGCGCATAGGCGGTATTGAGCAGATCGCCCTCTTCCCAGGGCCGCCCGATGAGTTGCAGCCCCAAGGGAAGCCCTTGCCGGTCGAGGCCGGCAGGCAGCGCGATTCCCGGCAGGCCCGCAAGGTTCACCGTCACGGTGAACACATCGTTGAGATACATCTGCACCGGGTCGGCATCGGTCATCTCGCCAAGGCCGAAGGCCGCCGAGGGCGTGGCGGGTGTCAGGATCGCATCGACACCGGCGGCGAAGACCTCTTCGAAATCGCGCTTTATGAGGGTGCGGACCTTGCGCGCGCGGTTGTAATAGGCGTCGTAGAACCCTGCAGACAGAACATAGGTGCCCACCATCACGCGGCGCTGCACCTCTGGTCCGAAGCCCTCGGCGCGGGTTTTCTCATACATTTCCGTGATGCCGTCGCCCTGCGCGAGTTTCGCCCGGTGGCCATAGCGCACCCCGTCATAGCGCGCGAGGTTCGAAGACGCCTCGGCAGGGGCGATGACGTAATAGGCGGGCAGCGCGTATCTGGTGTGGGGCAGACTGATGTCGCGGATCTCGGCACCGGCGTCGCGCAGCATCGCGGCCCCGTCTACCCAAAGCTTCTCGATCTCGGCGGGCATACCGTCCATGCGGTATTCGCGCGGAATCCCGATCACCTTGCCGCGAATGTCGCCCGACAGCATCGCCTCGAAATCCGGCACGGGCAGGTCGGCGCAGGTGCTGTCCCTGGGGTCATGGCCGCACATGGCCCCCAACATGATCGCCGCGTCACGCACTGTCTTTGTCATCGGCCCCGCCTGATCGAGCGACGAGGCAAAGGCCACGATCCCCCAGCGCGAACAGCGGCCATAGGTGGGCTTGATGCCGGTGATGCCGGCGAAGGCGGCGGGCTGGCGGATCGAGCCGCCGGTGTCCGTCCCCGTCGCGGCAAGGCAGAGATCGGCAGCCACCGCCGCCGCGGAACCGCCGGAAGATCCGCCCGGGGTCAGCGGCGTGGCGTCGTTGCCACGTCGCCACGGGTTGATCACATTGCCATAGCAGGAGGTTTCGTTGCTCGACCCCATGGCGAACTCGTCCATGTTGAGCTTGCCCAGCATGACCGCGCCTGCGTCAAACAGGTTCTGTGTCACGGTCGATTCGTATTCCGGCTTGAACCCTTGCAGGATGCGGCTTGCGGCCTGAGAGGGCACGCCCTTGGTGCAGAACAGATCCTTGATGCCCAGGGGAATCCCGCACATCGCGGGCGCGTCGCCCTTGGCTATCCGCGCATCCGCCGCCTGCGCCTGATCGCGCGCCTGATCGGGAGTGTGATGGACAAAGGCATTGAGCGCCCCCGCCCCCTCGATGGCGGCAAGGCAGGCGTCGGTCAGATCGAGGCTTGTCACCTCGCCCCGGCGCAGCGCGTCGCGCGCCTCGGCGATGGTCAGTGTGTTGAGGTCGGTCATGTTCACTCCACCACTTTCGGCACGGCAAAGAAGCCTTCGCGCGCATCGGGTGCGTTCGACAGGATTTCGGCCTGCCGGTTGCCGTCGGTCACCACATCGGCGCGGCGCTTGAGGCGCATGGGCGTGACACTGGTCATCGGCTCGACGCCCTCGACATCGACCGCATTCAACTGCTCGATGAAGCCGAGAATGGTGTTGAATTCCTGCGCAAGCGCAGGCAGCGCGGCCTCTTCCACGCGGATGCGGGCGAGTTTGGCCACCTTGGCGGCGGTCTCGAGATCGATCGACATGCAGCCCTCCTTGATCGGGTCGGGATGCGTTTACCCGCGCGACGCGGCAGAGGCAAGCGGGCGGGGGTTTTCAGCGGCGGCGGGTCTGCTAGGCTGAGCGCGAAACACGGGAAGGAGCCCCTCATGCGCATCACCTGGCTTGGCCACAGTTCGTTCCGGATCGAGATCGGCAGGCAGGTCCTGCTGATCGACCCCTGGCTCAACGGCAACCCGATGCTGGCGGAAGAAAGCCACGCGGCGGCGACCGAAGGGGCCACGCATATCCTGCTGACGCACGCGCATTTCGACCATGTGGCCGATGTGCTGCCGCTGGCGAAGCAGCTGGGCGTGCCGGTGGTGGGGCAATACGATCTCATGTCCCATTGGGCCGAGGCCGAAGGGATCGAGACCACGGGCTTCAACAAGGGTGGCACGGTCGATCTGGGCGGCGTCCGGGTGACGATGGTACACGCCACCCATTCCACCTCGATCGCCACGCCCGAGGGGCCGCAGGTGGTGGGCAGCGAATGCGGCTACATGATCGCGGGCGAGGGCCGGGTGATCTATGTCTCGGGCGACACGGATGTGATGGCCGACATGGGCGTGTTCAACGACCTGCACCACCCCGATATCGGCATTCTCTGCGCGGGCGGGCATTTCACAATGGACATGGCGCGCGCCGCCTATGCGGCGAAAACCTTCTTTGATTTCAAGGTGGTGATCCCGTGTCATTACCGCACCTTCCCACTGCTGGAGCAGTCGGCGGCACCGCTTATCAAGGCGCTGCCGGGGGTGAAGGTGATCGAGCCGGAGGTGATGGCGGCGATCGAGATTTGAGGCCCGAGCGGGGGCACGGCCCCCACACGCAGGTTCAAGTGGGGGCCAGCCCCCACACCCCCGGGATATTTTCAGCCAGAAGAAATCAGGGGCGCGGGCGGCGGCTGCGTTGCGGTTTGGCCTTGGGCTTGAGCGGCGCGGGGGCATCGGGGGCAGTGAGGCCAAGCTGGTCGCGCAGCACGCGGGCGCGGATTTCCTCGACCGCGCCGGGGACGAGCTTGCCAAGCTGGAAGGGACCATAGGACAGGCGGATGAGGCGGTTGACCACGAGACCTATCGCCTCCATCGCGCGGCGGATCTCGCGGTTCTTGCCTTCGCGGATCGCCACCGTGATCCAGGCATTGGCCCCCTTTTGCCGGTCGAGCGTGACGGTCATCGGCTGGAAGCGCTCGCCGTCCACGGTCAGCCCCTTGCGCAGCGGCTCGAATGTGGTGTCCGACGGCGTGCCGTTCACGCGCACGCGGTAGCGGCGCAGCCAGCCGGTCGAGGGCAGTTCCAGCCGCCTTTTGAGCGCGCCATCATTGGTGAGCAGCAAGAGCCCCTCGGAGTTGAGGTCGAGTCGGCCCACGCTCATCACGCGGGGCATGTCCTCGGGCAGGTCGTCATAGATGGTGGGGCGGCCCTTTTCATCGCGGCTGGTGGTCACAAGGCCCTTGGGCTTGTGATAAAGCCAGAGACGGGCAGGTTCGGGGGCGTCGAGCGCGCGGCCATCCACCACGATTCGATCGGCGGCGGTGACGTTGAGCGCAGGCGAGGTGATCTTCTGGCCGTTCACGGTGACGCGGCCCTCGGCAATCAGGCGCTCGGCATCGCGGCGGCTGGCAAGTCCGGCGCGGGCGATGACCTTGGCGATGCGCTCGCCCTCTGGGGATGTGCTGTTCATGGGGGCGCGCATAGCGCAAAGCCGGGGCTTGCGAAAGGGCGATGCGCGGGCGACAAGCGGATCATGGGGTTTCGCAGCCACATGCAGGCCGCGCTTGATGAGGCGCAGGCCGCCGCCCGGCGCGGCGAGGTGCCCGTGGGCGCGGTCGTGGTTGCGCCCACGGGACGGATCGTGGCGCGGGCGGGCAACCGGACGCGGGAGTTGAGCGATCCGACGGCCCATGCGGAAATTCTCGCGCTGCGGCTGGCCTGTGCGGCGGCGGGGTCGGAGCGGCTGCCCGGTCATGACCTTTATGTGACGCTGGAGCCCTGTGCCATGTGCGCGGCGGCGATCTCTGTGGCGCGGATTGCGCGGCTTTACTACGGGGCGGCCGATCCCAAGTCGGGCGGGGTGGCACAGGGGGCGCGGGTGTTTGTCCATCCGCAATGCCACCATGTGCCGGAGGTCTATGACGGGATCGCCGCGCGTGAGGCCGAGGTGCTGTTGCGCGGGTTCTTTGCCGAGCGGCGCGGGTTATAGCAGCGTCAGCCCCGAGGCAAGGAACGGGTGGCGCGCAATGGCAGGCGCGACGACGGCCTCTTGCAGCACCGGCTTCAGCCGCGCGGCGATCCTGGCCGGCATGTCCTGCAGGATGCCCTTGCGCGCGGTCACGCTGATCGTGCGGGTGAGCGGCGCAAGCGGCAGTTCCATGACGTCGATCTGATCGGCGAAGCGGCGCGCACGCATGAGCGCGAGCGGCGTCAGGATCGACCAGCCGGTGCCCTGCCCGACCAGCGCGAGAATGGAGTGGTAGCTGTCAAGTTCGAACCGGTAGGGCAGGCTGAGACCTTCGCGCGCCAGATGGGCCGAGATGAGCCGACCCATGTAATGACGCTGGGTATACTGGATGAGTGGCAGGCGCTTCAGCTCGCGCAGAAGTTCGCGCTCGGGGCGGATCGCGCCTTTTGGGGCGACCACCACGAAACATTCGCGCAAGACGGGGTGCACCTCTGTCCAGTCATCGCCTTCGCCAAGCTCTGACGCCACGATGATGTCGAGCGTGCGCGCATCAAGCTGGTCGTAGAGGTCATGGCTTGCCCCGGTTTCCAGAAGGAACTGGCAGCCCTTGAGGTCGTCCGCCATGTGGGTGAGCAGATGCGGCGTCACATCGGCCTCCAGATCCTCGATCGTGCCAAGGCGGAAACGGGTGAGCGTCGAGAGATGCGACATCGCGAGTTCGGCCCGCGCCTGTGCCGCCTCGTCGAGGATCGCCTGGGCGCGGCGGTGCATGATCTCGCCCGCGGGCGTGAGGCGGATGGGGCGCGCGTTGCGTTGCAGAAGCGTCGCGCCGACCGCGCCTTCGAGGTTGGTGAGTTGCTGGCTGACCGCCGAGGGGCTGGCGCCAAGGCGGCGGGCGGCAGCCGAGATCGAGCGTTCATCGGCAGCGGCCATGAACACCTCGATCCCCCAGAGGGTTATCCGCCCCCTGCTCTCGCCCATGGCGGCCTACTTGCCGAGCCTGGAGAGCTTGGCCTGCAACTCGGCAAGCTGTTTGCGGATCTCGTCGAGATCCTCAGCCTCCTCGCCGGACTCTTTCCGGGGTGCAGTGCCCGCAAGCCCGCTGAACCCGCCGGTCATCGCCTTCATGAACGCCTCCTGCTGGGCGCGCATCGCCTCCATTCCGGGCATCGCGGCCAACGGATTGGCCTTGGTCATGTTCTCGAGCAGTTTCGATTGCCCGTCGCGCAGCATCTCGAAACTGGCGGCGAGGAATTCGGGCACGATACTGGTGGCCTGCGTGGTGTAGCTGCGCACCAGATCGTTGAGCACGTTGATCGGCAGCACGCTTTCGCCGCGGCTCTCGTGTTCGGCGATGATCTGGAGCAGGTATTGGCGGGTGAGGTCATCGCCTGACTTGAGGTCGATGATCTGCACCTCGCGCCCCTCACGGATGAAGGTGGCGATATCCTCAAGCGTGACGTAATCCGATGTCTCGGTATTGTAGAGGCGGCGGCTGGCGTAGCGTTTGATCAGCAGCGGTTTTTTCGTATCGGCCAAGGCGAACCCTCCCAGGGTATGCAGTGCTGCGCCGCAGCTTAGACGCGCGCGCAGCAAAAAGAAAGGGCGAGCCGTAAAGGCTCGCCCTGCGCAGGGCCTGTCCCGCTTGGGAGGGGAAAGGGACAGCCTGGCAAATCCGACCGTGGCCGATCACTTGGCGGCGGTGGTCGCTTTCTTGGTCGCGGCCGTCACGTCATCAGTGGCCTTCTTGACGACGTTGGCGGCGTCTTCCTGAATGGTCTTGCCGGCGGCGAGGAGCAGCTCGACGGTTTCCATCTGCACTTTCTTCGCGACTTCGGCGAAGGCGGCGAGGTTCTCGGCGGCCACTTCGGCATTTGCCGACGCGAAATCGGTCATCGCCTTGGCATAGTCGGCCGGCTCGGTCTTGGCCTTGGAGATATCGCTCAGCCTGGAGAGGGTTTCCTTGGCCCACTTGTTCGAGATTTCAGCCGATTGCTCGGCGGCCGAGAGGGCAACGCCCGACAGCTTCTCGTTCAGGGCGGCCTGGTTCTTGAAGGCGTCTTCCATCGCCTTGGTGTCAACCGGGAACGCGCCGAGGAAATCCTTGAACACGGCGGTAAAGTCCTGGGTCTTGGTCATGATCTTCGTCCTTTCAGTTGAAGCGGGGGCATCCGCTGTGTTTTGCAACTGAGAGGAATATACTTGCTGCACCGCAGCATTTCAAGGGTTTTTTCTGCGCTGCAGCAAAACTGTCATGAAGGCGGAATTCAAGCCTTGTATTCAGATGGTTGCCTTCCTGCGAACATAGGTTCCGGGGGCCGGGGCGAGCGGTTTGTGATCCGAATCGCCCGGCGCGCGCGCCGGCACCATCTTGCCCGAGCGCTTGGCAAGCCACGCCTCCCAGCGGGGCCACCACGAGCCCTCGTGACGGGTCGCGCCCGCAATCCAGGCATCAGCATCGCCGCTCAGGTCGTCATTGGTGAAATGGCCGTATTTCTTCTTGGTGGGCGGGTTGACGATTCCGGCGATATGCCCGGACTCCGAGACAATGAAGGTGCGGTCCTTGGCGCCGGTCTGCTGAAAACCGCGATAGCAGTCCTTCCACGCAGCAATATGGTCGGTCTCGCAGGTGACGGCCATGATCGGCACCGTGACATCGGAAATGTGCAGCCGCTCGCCGCATATCTCGAAACCGCTGGTGACGAACTCGTTGCGCTGGCACAGGCCCCGCAGGTATTGCACCGTCATCCTGCCCGGCAGGTTGGAGCCGTCGCCGTTCCAGTAGAGCAGGTCAAAGGCGGGCGGGGCCTCGCCCATCATGTAGTGGCGCACGGCGGGCTGATAGATCAGGTCGCGCGAGCGCAGGAAAGACATGGTGCGCCCCATGATGAATGAGCGCAGCACGCCCTGGGCCGCCACCTCGGCCTCGATCCCGTCGATGAAATCGTCCTGAAGGAAGGGGGTGAACTCGCCCTGCTCGGAGAAATCGGTGAGCGCGGTAAAGAAGGTGGCCGATTTCACGGACTTGTCGCCGCGCTTGGCCATAAGCGCCAGCGTCAGGTGCAGCGTGGTGCCCGCGATGCAATAGCCCACGGCATTGACCTGTTTCTGGCCGGTGATCGCCTTGACCTCGCGGATGGCGGTGAGAAACCCGTCCTCGATGTAATCCTCCATGCCGATATCGGCGTGGCTGGTATCGGCGTTGATCCAGCTGACCACGAAAAGCGTGTAACCCTGATCGGTGATCCACTTGATCAGGCTGTTCTCGGGCTTGAGATCGAGAATGTAGAACTTGTTGATCCAGGGCGGAAAGATCACGATCGGCGTGGCGTGAACCTCGTCGGTCGTGGGGGCATACTGGATCAGTTCCATCATGTGGTTGCGATACACGACTTCTCCGGGCGTGCTGGCGATGTTCTCGCCCAGCACGAAGGCGCGGTCATCGGCCAGCCGCACGACCAACTCGCCATTGTTGGCCTCGAGATCGGCGATCAGGTTCTCAAGCCCCTTCACGAGGCTTTCGCCCTCGGTCTCGACGGCGCGTTCGAGTGCGTCGGGATTCGTGCCGAGGAAATTGGTGGGCGACATCATGTCGATGATCTGGCGCACGAAATAGTCGAGCCGCTTGCGATCCTTGGGCGGCAGATCCTCGTCGATCTCGTCGAGCGCGCGCTCGATGGCCTGCGAATTGAGCGCGTATTGCTGCTTGATGTAGCGGAAATAGGGGTGGCTGTTCCACAGCGGGTTGGCAAAACGTTTGTCGCCCCCGAGCGGATCGGGCTCTTCGCTCTCGGGCGCGGTTCCGCGCATCAGCGCCTGTTGCGCATCAAGAAAATGGCGAACCGACTTGCCCCAGTATTCCAGTTGCTTTTCGTAAATCCGGCCCGGATTCTCGAGCATTTCCGACCAGTAGGAGTGCGCCGCCTTGACAAAAATATCCTGAGAGGGCGCATTCAGCGTGGGGTTGGCAGGCTTGCGCGAAGCCAGCGCCTGAATGAGTCGCTGCGACAAATCTTCGACTTTTGCGAGGTTCTCATTGAGCTTATCGACATTTTTACCTGCGACATCGTCTTGAGTTGTCATTTTTTACATTTCCCCTTAACAAATTCTGCCATGCAGCATACCGTTCTCCTGCCGGAGACTCGACCGCGGTGAATTTTCCGCCCACTCCCGCAAAAGGAGACGATCATGCGCCAGATGGCAACTTATGACCTGATGGAATCTTTCCGCAACGCCAATCAATGGTTGGGTGCCTCCGCCCTTTCCTTTGCATCCTATCCACTTTTCAGCATGGTGCCAAATCCTGCTTTTCAGTGGATGTCGGCCTGGGGTCAGGTGACGGAACGCGCCTTTCAGCGCATGGTGACCAAGCCCGACTGGGGCATCCGCACCTTTACCCACGAGGACGGCTGCGACCACCTGGTGAACATCGACACGATCGTTTCGCGCCCGTTTGGCGATCTGATCCACTTCAACGTCTCCGGCCGCAAGGAACAGCCGCGCAAGATCCTGCTGGTCGCCCCCATGTCGGGCCATTACGCCACGCTGCTGCGTTCGACCGTCAAATCGCTGATCGTGAACTGCGAGGTCTATGTCACCGACTGGCATAATGCGCGCGATATCCCGGTATCCGAGGGCAAGTTCGATATCGAGGACTATACGCTCTACCTTGTCGATTTCATGAAGGCGCTCGGCCCTGATATCAACGTGATCGCGATCTGTCAGCCCGCGCCGCTGACGCTGGCCGCCACCGCCTATCTGGCCGAACTTGACTCCGACGCGCAGCCACGCACGCTCACCCTCATCGGCGGCCCGGTCAATCCCGATGCGGCCGCCACCGACGTGACCGACTTCGGCCGCCGTGTAACCATGGGCCAGCTTGAAGAGATGATGATTCAGCGCGTCGGCTTTACCTACAAGGGCGTCGGGCGCAAGGTCTATCCGGGTCTGTTGCAACTTGCCTCGTTCATGTCGATGAACGCGGAGCGGCACACCAAGGCCTTTACCGACCAGATCATCCGCGTCGGACGGGGCGAGGCCAGTGACAACGACGCGCATAACCGCTTTTACGACGAATATCTCGCGGTGATGGACATGACCGCCGAATTCTATCTTTCAACGGTCGAGCGCGTTTTCAAGGGGCTGGAGATCGCGCAGAACCGCTTTGTCGTGAATGGTCACCGGGTCGATATGGGCAAGATCACCCGCGTCGCCATCAAGACCGTCGAAGGCGGCAAGGACGACATTTCCGCCCCCGGCCAATGCGTTGCCGCGCTTGATCTGTGCACCGGCGTGCCCGATCACATGAAGGCCAACTATATCGAGCCAGAGGCCGGCCATTACGGGATCTTCGCGGGCCGGTCATGGCGGAACAACATCCGCCCGCTGGTGCTTGATTTCATCGATTCGAACACGGCCAAGGCGCTGGCGCCGAAACCAGCCAACCGCAACGCCGCCAGCGCCTGACCCTTCAGGCGTCCACGCGTCTCTGTAGGACATAGGGTTGCGCCAGCCAGTCCCGCAGCGCCCGCGTCACCGTGTCGGGCTGTTCCAGCACGGGCAGGTGCCCGGCGCCATCCACGAGGCATAGGGTGGCGTTGGGAATGAGATCTGCCATGAAACTGTGACGGCGCGGCGGGGTCAGCCTGTCCTCGGCCCCGCACAGGACCAGTGCGGGCACCTTGCAGCGCCGCAGCACCGCCTGATAATCACGCCGCCGCTGCAACGCGCGCACCTGCCGGATGACCGTTTCGGCGCCCAGCCCCTGCGCCATCTCCACCACCAGCGCCAGCACCTCGGCCCGTTCCGGCCCCGGTGCGAGGACATCCCCGCCAAGCATCATCTGCACCGCCTCGGCGATCATGCCGGCACGCAGCTTGGCCACGAGCGGCTCGTATCCGGTGGCCGATTGCGGCGTTTCCGCAAGCGGGTTGGTATCCATGAGCGCCAGCCGCGTCACCCGGTCGGGCGCGCGGCGCAGCAGTTCCATGGCGACGATCCCGCCCATCGAAAGCCCCGCCAGCGCAAAGCGCATCGGCAGCAGGTCAAGCAGGTTCGAGGCGATCTCCTCGATCCGCTCGCCGCGCGTGACGGGCGCCACGGTCACCGCCATGTCGCGGCTCAGGTTGGCGATCTGCGGCGCGAAGATACGCGCGTCGCACATCATGCCGGGCAGAAACACAACCGGATCGCTGCTCATTGTCGTGGCCTTTGCTGCGAGGGTCTGCGCCCCCCTTGCCCGCAGCATGGCATCGTGCCCCGCCTCGGGGCAAGTCCTATCGCGCAAGCACCCCGGCCAGCCATGCGGTCATGTTGTCAACCGCAGCGCGCGTATTGCCCGGCGACAGGATATCGCCCGCGATCACATGGGCAAAAGGATCGTCCTGCGCCCCGAGGTCCGGCGCGATCCGCGTGACCGCCCCCCCCCATCGCGCCAGCACCCTGTCGGTGAGATCAGGACGAACGACCCGGTCTGCGTCGGAATAGTAGAAGAGCGCGGGCAGCGTCATGGCGCTGTAATCGAGCCTGCGGGCATGGGCCACCAGCGCCGCCATGGGAAGGACGGCCGTGCTGGGGTAGTCGGTTGTCCACTCGGCGGCCTGTTCCGGGCTGCGCGGCTCGAAGCTGCGGCGCTTCCCTGCCAAAAGCGGCAGCCAGTGGCGCGCGCCGGGCCATGTCAGCAGCGGGGCAAGCCGGTTGTTGACCCCGAAATTGGGCGACACGAAAATGACGCCCGCCACCCGGTCGCGCAAGGCCGGATCCTGAAGGGCCACCGCCGCCACGGTCGCGCCCGTGGAGGTGGCGAGGATCACCACCCGATCGCCCGTGGCGCGGGCCACCGCCAGCGCCTCGGCGGCGTCGGCAAGCCAGTCCGAGGCCCGCGCCTCGGCCATGGCATCGCCGTCGCGCCCGTGGCCGCGAAACCGCGTATAGACAAGGTTTGCGCCAAAGGCCTGCGCCAGCAGGTCCGGCACAGGGCGGATTTCCTGGGATGAGGCGGAAAAGCCGTGGAAATAGACAAGCGACAGGGGCGCGCGCGTCTCGGGTTCGCCCGCCCAGATCACACGCTTCTGGCTGTCGGGGCGGATGTCGTCATGGCGCGATTCCATCGCGTCGAGATAGATGCCGACGCCCTCGTCAAGGCGGCGCGACTCGAAGAGGGGCGGCATTTCGACCGGCTCGCGCGGGGCAAGCAGGAGCGGCCCTGCGACGACGGCCACAAGGACCAGAAGCCAGCGCATCATGGGATCACGGCCCGTGCGCTCACCTCCGCCACCGCCGCGCCGACAAGCGCGAGGCAGTCGGGATCGGAGAAGCGGTGATCGGCCCCCTTGACCAGAGCAAGGCGGATATCCGGGCCTTCGGCATGGTCGAGAAGGCGCAGCGCCACGGCCATGTCCACATCCTTGTCGGCGGTGCCTTGCAGGAACCGCACCGGAAACGCCAGGTCGAGCGGCGCGCGCAGGACGAGGTTCGCGCGCCCCTCCTCGATCAGGCGGCGGGTGATGACATAGGGGGCGCCATAGTCCGAGGGCAGCGCAATCTGTCCCTTGGTCATCAATTCGTCGCGCTGCGCCGCGTCGAACCCGGCCCACATGGAATCTTCTGTGAAATCCGGCGCGGCGGCGATGGTCACAAGCCCCGCGATGCGGCCCGGCATGGCGCGCGCGAGCAAGAGCGCGATCCAGCCGCCCATGGAGGAGCCGACGAGGATCTGGGGGCCCGTCATCAGCCTCTCCAGCACCGCGCGCGCATCCGCCGCCCAGTCGCCGATGCAGCCCTCGGTAAAGACCCCCGAGGATTGACCATGGCCGGAATAGTCGAAGCGAAGAAAGGCGCGGCCCCGTGCGCGCGCCCAGTCCTGAAGCCAGAGCGCCTTGGTGCCCTCCATGTCGGACTTGAAGCCACCAAGAAAGACCACCCCCGGCCCGGCGCCCTCGGTGCGGTGATAGGCAAGGCGGCGGCCTGTGTCGGTGTCAAGAAAGGATGGGTCGGCCATGGGTCCTCCGGCTTTGGGGCGATCATGCACCGCGTGGCGCGGACCCGCAAACCGGTTTCAGCGCGCCCGGGTCGCGGGACGCAGCGTCAGCGCCGGCAACCCGCCGGGATGCCGTTCTGCAAGGATCGTCCGTTCACGGCCGAACCCTGCCGTGTCCGACGCGGCAAGGCGGCGCTTCGGGCCGGACACGAGCCATTCAGGGGCGGTTCAGCCCCCGATATAGCGCCCGCGACGCGGACGGTAAAACACCTTCTGATTGTGCAGGCGGCCCAGAAGATCGTGGATCTTGCGCAGCGTCTCGGCGGGGGCCGCGTCATCGTTGGCGGCGGCACCGGTCGCGATGGCGCGCGCCGAAAGCTCGGTCTTGCTGCGCAGCAGCGCGTTTTCGATCAGGTCCATATCCTCGACCGACAACTCGAACCTTGAATTGTAACCCGGCATGTCCCGCCCCCTTGTGCGATGGCCGCGAAACATTCTTTCGCGGCGGATAAGCGGCATTTAGGGTGTGGTTTGCGACATGTCCAGATGATTTTCCCACCTGCGTCAATCTGCTGACGTGTCCGGCGGCAGGGGCGCGGTTCCTGCGCCCGCTCAGCCGCCCGCGCCCCCTTCGATCAGGGCGCGCACGATGGCCTTGGCACTCTCGGAGTCCCAATCCGCGTCGCCGGTGAGGCGGGCAAGCTCATTGCCATCGGGATCGAGGATCATCGTGACCGGCAGGCCAAACACGCCCATCTCGCGGGCGAGCGCGCTGCGGGGATCGCGGTGCAGCGGCAGGTTGGTTACGCCGATCTCGTCGAAGAATTTCCTCATCGCGGGGGGCGGGTTGCGGCCGGTGGCGACGGTGACAACGGAAAACGCCTCATTGCCCAACTCGGTTTGCAGATTGGCAAGCGTCGGCATCTCGGCGCGGCAGGGCGCGCACCATGTGGCCCAGAAGTTCAGCACCACATGCTGCCCGCGATAATCGGCGAGCGTGCCGGGCGTGCCGTCTGCGCGCTCGTATTCGGTGAGCGGCGCGGGTTTGGGCGCGGCGTGGAACATGAGCTTGCGCATGTCGCCCGCGCGCAGCGCCTCGAGCGCGGCGGTGTCGGCAAGGCCGGGGTTTGCACCAAGCGCGAGGGCCATATAAAGGACGAACCCGAGAAGACGTTTCATTTTCCCTCCAAAGGGCCGCAGCAGATGACTGACACGACCTCGAACCAGATGTGGGGCGGCCGCTTTGCCGCCGGGCCGGATGCGATCATGGAGGCCATCAATGCCTCGATCTCGTTCGACAAGCGGCTGGCGGCGCAGGATATCGCCGGATCACGCGCCCATGCCGCCATGTTGGCGGCCACGGGTATCCTTAGTGATAGCGATGCCGAGGCGATCCGGGAAGGGCTGCTCACGGTCTTGTCAGAGATCGAGGCCGGAGATTTCACCTTTTCGACCGCGCTGGAGGACATTCACATGAATGTCGAGGCACGTCTCAAGGAGGTGATCGGCACACCGGCCGGGCGGCTGCATACGGGACGGAGCCGCAACGATCAGGTGGCCACGGATTTCCGGCTCTGGGTGCGGGATCAGCTTGACGCGGTGGATCAGGCGCTGGTGGCGTTGATGCGGGCGCTGCTGGCGCAGGCGGAGGCGGGTGCGGATTGGGTGATGCCGGGGTTCACCCATTTGCAGACCGCGCAGCCGGTGACATGGGGGCATCACATGATGGCCTATGTCGAGATGTTCGGACGCGACCTGAGCCGCGTGCGCGACGCACGGGCGCGGATGAACGAATGCCCCTTGGGCGCGGCGGCGCTGGCGGGCACCTCGTTTCCGATCGACCGGGAAATGACGGCGAGGGATCTCGGGTTTGACCGGCCTTGCGCGAACAGCCTCGACGCGGTGAGCGACCGGGATTTCGCGCTGGAGTTTCTCGGCGTGGCGAGCATCTGCGCGATGCATCTGAGCCGGTTCGCGGAGGAGTTGGTGATCTGGTCTTCGGCGCAGTTCCGGTTCGTGGCGCTGTCGGACCGGTTCTCGACCGGATCGAGCATCATGCCGCAAAAGAAGAATCCCGACGCCGCCGAGTTGATCCGGGCCAAGGTGGGGCGGATTTTCGGGGCGAACGTGGCGCTGATGATGGTGATGAAGGGGCTGCCGCTGGCCTATTCCAAGGACATGCAGGAGGACAAGGAGCAGGTTTTCGACGCTGCCGACAACCTGATGCTGGCGCTGGCCGCGATGGAAGGCATGGTGCGCGACATGCAGGCGGAGCGCGCCAATCTGGAGGCCGCTGCCGCCTCGGGCTTTTCCACTGCGACCGATCTGGCGGATTGGCTGGTGCGGGTGGCGGGCATGCCGTTTCGCGAGGCGCATCATGTGACCGGCGCGCTGGTGGCGAAGGCCGAGGCCAAAGGCTGCGACCTGCCCGATCTCAGCCTGGAGGAGATGCAGGCGGTGCATGGCGAAATCACCGCGTCGGTCTATGATGTGCTGGGCGTGCATAATTCGGTCGCCTCGCGGATGAGCTATGGCGGCACGGCGCCCGAACAGGTGCGCGCGCAGGTGGCCCGGTGGAAGGAGCGTCTGGGATGAGGGTTCTGACGGTAATGGCCGTGCTCGTGCTGGCGGGCTGCGGCGTGGAGGGCGATCCGGTGCGCCCGAAGGTCGGCACCGTGGTGACCGCCGGCAGCGGCGGCAATGTCTCGGCCGGGGTGGGGGTGAAGATGGGCAATGTCAGCGCCAGCACCACCGGAAAGGATGTCAGCGTCGGCGTGGGGGTCGCGTTGTGAGGTGGGTGTGGCTTGCGCTTGCGCTCTGGGGCACGGTGCATCCGATGGCGTGGTTTCTGGCGTGGTTCTCGGAGAACGGCTTTGACCTGATGGGCATGGTCGATGCATGGCATGTCAACGCGGCGACGAGCGGGCTGGTCTGGGATCTGACCATCGCCGCCGTGACGCTGACGGTCTGGGTTCTGGTGGAGAGCATCGGGCAGCGGGCGTGGCTGGGCCTTGTGGCCATTCCGGCGACCTTCGGCATCGGGGTCAGTTGCGGTCTGCCGCTCTACCTTTTCCTGCGCACGCTGCGGCGGGCGTGAGGACATGAGTATTTATGGAACGATGAAGCGGGGCTAGGCGTGGATCATTTTCTTTATCGCGGCGGCGTGCTTCATGCCGAGGATGTGCCGATCCCCGAGATCGCGGCCGCGGTGGGCACGCCGTTCTACTGCTACTCCACCGCGACGTTGACGCGACATTACCGCCTGTTCGACGAGGCGCTGGCGGGGATGGACCATCTGGTCTGCTACGCCATGAAGGCGGCGAGCAATCAGGCGATCCTGCGGACGCTCGCGGCGCTTGGCGCGGGGATGGATGTGGTCTCGGGCGGGGAATACGCGCGCGCGATCGCGGCGGGCGTGCCAGGCGAACGGATCGTGTTTTCCGGCGTCGGCAAGACGCGCGAGGAGATGCGCGTGGCGCTTCTTGGCGGCATCCGGCAGTTCAATGTCGAGAGCGAGCCGGAGATGCGCGCGCTGAGCGAGGTGGCGGCAAGCCTGGGCAAGGTCGCGCCGATCACCATCCGGGTGAACCCGGACGTGGACGCGAAGACCCATGCCAAGATCGCCACCGGAAAGAGCGAGAACAAGTTCGGGATTCCCATCGCGAAGGCGCGCGCCGTCTATGCCGAGGCCGCGCGCCTGCCGGGGCTGGAGGTGGTGGGGATCGACGTGCATATCGGCAGCCAGCTGACCGATCTGGCCCCGTTTCGCGCCGCCTATGAGAAGGTGGCCGAGTTGACCGGGGTGCTTCGCGCCGATGGCCATGACATCCGCCGTCTCGATCTGGGCGGGGGCTTGGGGATTCCCTATACCCGGTCGAACGAGGCACCGCCCCTGCCCACGGATTACGGCACGCTCATCCGCGAGGTGCTGGGGCATCTGGGCTGCGAGATCGAGATCGAGCCGGGCCGTCTTATCGTCGGCAATGCGGGAGTTCTGGTGAGCGGGGTGATCTACGTCAAAGAGGGCGAGGGGCGCGATTTCCTCATTCTCGACGCGGCGATGAACGATCTCATCCGCCCCGCCATGTATGACGCCCATCACGATATCGTGCCGGTGATCGAGCCTGTGCCGGGGGCCGAGCCGCGCCCCTATGACGTGGTGGGCCCGGTCTGCGAGAGCGGCGACACCTTCGCGCGCGCGCGGCAGATGCCCCCGGTGGCGGCGGGCGATCTGGTGGCGTTTCGCAGCGCCGGGGCCTATGGCGCGGTGATGGCGAGCGAATACAACACAAGGCCCCTTATCCCGGAGGTTCTGGTGAACGGGCGTGACTTTGCCGTGATCCGCGCACGCCCGAGCTTTGACGAAATGCTGAATCGCGATACCATCCCCGAATGGCTCTGACGCGGGTGCGTCGCGGGCCGGAGAGGAGCGGTGGCGCGATGACCCGACCGAATGATCTGTTGATCCCGATCCTGGCGCGGTTGCGCCGGGTGTTGTGGCTGACGTGGGCCGGGCTGATCGCCGAGCGGCTGGCGCGTGCCTTCTGGCCGGTCTGGAGCGTGCTGGCGGCGGGGGCGGCGGCGCTTTTACTGGGGCTGCACGAGATGGTGGTGCCGGGTGTGGCGCAGGCCGGGGCGGGGATTGTCGTGCTGGCCGTGATCGGTTTTGCCTTGCTCGGCTGGCGGCGCTTTCGCTGGCCCACGCGCGCCGAGGCGCTGACGCGCGTCGATGCGGTGCTGCCGGGACGGCCGCTGGCGGCGTTGGGCGATGTGCAGGCGGTGGGCGCGGATGATGCCGCCTCTGCCGCGCTCTGGCGGGCGCATCAGGCGCGTATGGCCGAGCGCGCGCGGGGCGCGCGCGCCGTGGCCCCCGATCTGCGGCTGGCGCGCATGGACCCTTACGGGATGCGCTATGTGGCGCTGCTGGTGCTGGTGACGGGGCTGGTCTTTGGCTCTGTCTGGCGCGTGGGCACGGTGGCGCAGATCGTGCCGGGGGCGGGCCATGGCGCGGCGCTGGCGCAGGGTCCGGCCTGGGAGGGCTGGATCGAGCCGCCGGCCCATACCGGGCTGCCGAGCCTTTATCTGGCCGATCAGCGCGAAGGGATCCGCGCGCCGGTGGGCAGCCGTGTGACGCTGCGCTTTTACGGCGAGGTGGGGGCGCTCAGGCTGGAAGAGACGGTGTCGGGACAGGTCTCGGAGCCGCAGACAGCGCCGGAGCAGAGCCTGACCATCACGCAGGATGGCGCGCTGCGCATCACCGGACCGGGCGGGCGCGGCTGGCTGGTGACGGCGATTCCGGATGCCCCGCCGGCGGTGGAGATCCTGGCAGGTGAGGCAAGAACCACTTTTGACGGCCAGATGAGCCAGCCCTTCGAGGCGCGCGACGATTATGGTGTGACCGGGGGCGCGGCGGTGTTCGCCCTCGATATGAACCGGGTGCTGCGCCGTCATGGCCTGACTGCGGAGCCGGAGCCGCGCGAGGCGATCACGCTCGATCTGCCGATGCCGCTCAGTGGCAACCGGGCCGCGTTCACCGAGACGCTGATCGAGAACCTTTCGGAGCATCCCTGGGCGCATCTGCCGGTCACGCTGCGGATGCGGGTAAGCGATGCGGCAGGTCAGGAGGGGCTGTCGGAGCCGGTGGCGATGATCCTTCCGGCGCGGCGGTTCTTCAACCCGCTGGCAGCGGCGGTGATCGAGCAGCGGCGCGATCTGCTATGGACGCGCGACAATGCCACCCGCGTGGCGCAGGTGCTGCGGGCGGTGTCCTACAAACCGCGCGACGGGCTTTTCCGGTCGGAGAAAGCCTATCTGCGGCTGCGGGTGATCCTGCGGCAACTGGAGGCGGGGACCGCCGCCGGTCTGGATGAGACGGGGCGCAACGAGATCGCGCAGGCGCTGTGGGATCTGGCGCTGCTTCTGGAGGATGGCGACATCGCCGATGCGCTGGAGCGGATGCGCGCGGCGCAGGAGCGGCTGAGCGAGGCGATGCGCAACGGGGCCAGCCCCGAGGAGATCGCACGGCTCATGCAGGATCTGCGCGACGCGACGCAGGATTATCTGCGCCAGAAGATGGCCGAGGCACAGCGCGAGGACGAGCAGGGCGGTAGCCAGCAGAGCGCCGAGAACATGATGCAGATGAACAGTCAGGATCTGCAGGACATGATGGACCGCATCCAGGAATTGATGGAGCAGGGCCGTTTCGCCGAGGCGCAGCAGGCGCTGGAGGAATTCCAGCGCATGATGGAGAACATGCAGGTCACGCAAGGGCAGGGCCAGTCGGCGGGCCAGCAGGCGATGGAGGGGCTGGCCGAGACCCTGCGCGAGCAGCAGGGCCTGTCGGATCAGGCGTTCCGCGACCTTCAGGAACAGTTCAACCCCAATGCGCAGCGCGGCCAGTCGCAGCAGAACGAGGGCCGTTCGGGCGGCGACGGGCGTGGCGAAAGCCATGATGGCCAGCAGGGTCAGGGCGGCGGCGAGGGCGGTGCGCGCCCCGGCGGGCAGGGACAGGAGCAGGCCGAGGGCGGATCGCTTGCCGACCGGCAGGAGGCGCTGCGGCAGGAGCTGGAGCGCCAGCGCGGCGGGCTGCCGCAACTGGGCGGTGAGGCAGGTCAGGCCGCGCGCGACGCGCTGGAGCGCGCCGAACGCGCAATGGACGGCGCGGCGGAGGCGCTGCGCAACGACGATCTGGCGGGGGCGCTCGGCGAGCAGGCCGACGCCATGGAGGCGCTGCGCGAGGGAATGCGCAACATGGGCGAGGCGATGGCGCAGGAGGGCCAGCCGGGCGGTCCGGGCAGCGAGCGCGGCCAGCCGGGCATGGCGCAGGCCGATCCGCTTGGCCGCGAGAGCGGTCAGGGCCGCCAGGCCGGCACGCAGGACAATCTGCTACAGGGCGATGATGTCTACCGCCGCGCGCGGGACCTTCTGGACGAGATCCGCCGCCGCTCGGGCGAGGGCGAACGACCGGATGTGGAACTGGAATATCTCAAGCGGTTGCTGGACCGGTTCTAGCCTGTCGCGTTTGACTGGAAGACCCGTTCCGGGCGGGGGCAACGAGGGCGGAGTTATCCCAGCCCGAGCAGCCCCGCGACCGCGTGTGACAGAAGCCCCCGCAGCGCATCGACCGTGGCGACATACTGACCAAGCGGCGCCTCGAGTCCGGGGGAAAGAGCGGCGATCTGCGGGGCCATCAGATAGACGATCAGCGCCAGAACGCAGGTGATCACCGCAAGGCGAAAACCCGTGCGAAAGCCGCTCTTGCGTGGCGGGGGCAGCGCCTCTTCCGGCAGGAGGGGTTGCGCGGCGTCGAAATCGTCGGTCGCACTGAGAGAGGAGTTGATTTCGTCGATGTCGGGAAAGAGGTTGCGCCGCGAGGGCGGGTCGATGTCCTCTGGCGTGGAGTCTCTGGCCGGGGCGGAGGGGGCTTTGGCATGAGCGGCCCCGCCGCGCAGCCGCTCCAGCCGGGTGCGCACCTGCTGTCTGCGCTCGTCGGGGTGGCTTGCGTCGAGGGGGCGTGGTGCGTCGAGCCCTAGATCGGGCTGGGTTTCGAGCCGCATCCCCGCCTCGACGGCGCGGGCGGCGCGCTCGCGCTTGGCCTCTTCACGCAGGATTTCGGCCACGTCGGGATCAAGACGACGTTGGGTTGCGGGGGCCGGATCGGGCCGGGCTTCGGGCTCTGGCTCTGGCTGATACGCGGCCTCGGGCGCGGCAAGATCGGCATCTGGCGGCGTGTTGTCAGGATAATGCTGAAACCAGGTGTTGCCGCAGTTGGAGCATTGCACATCCCGGCCCGAGGCCGGGATCACCGCGTCGGGCACCTCGTATTGCGCCCCGCAATTCGGACAAGTCAGCCTCATACCATCCCCTGCCGCAAGTCGTCTCGGTTCGAGCCGTCGCATCAGATGCGAGCATAAGCACTTATCCGCCCATCGAAAAGGCCAAAGCGAATCGCGCGCGCAGCGATTGCACATGTGTGGCCTCTGGGGCATGAAGGGGGCGTAAGCACAAGGGGCGGTGCGGTGATCGAGCTTGAGTCTGTGGCCTATTCCTATGGCGGAGGGGAGTTGCTGGGCGATGTATCGCTCTCGCTCAGCCCCGGTTCGTTCCATTTCCTCACCGGGCCGTCAGGTTCGGGCAAGACCACGCTTCTGAAGCTCTGCTATGGCGCGCTGGTGCCGAGCGCGGGCCTGGTGCGGCTGTTCGGGCAGGACCGGCGTGCGATGACGCGCGACGACGTGGCCATGGCACGGCGACGCATCGGGGTGGTGCATCAGGACTGTCAGTTTCTCGACCATCTGAGCGTGACGGAGAATATTGCCCTGCCGCTGTCGGTTTCGGGGCGTGACCTGCTGGAAGAAGAACCGAACCTGCGCGAATTGATGGGTTGGGTCGGCCTCAAGGAGCGTGCGCATGCCCTGCCGCCGGAACTGTCTGGCGGTGAACGACAGCGCGCGGCGCTGGCGCGGGCGGTGATCATGTCGCCCGATGTGGTGCTGGCGGACGAACCCACGGGCAACGTGGATTGGGAGATGTCGCAGCGATTGTTGCGGCTTCTGATCGAACTCAACCGCATGGGCAAGACCATCCTCATCGCCACGCACGATCTGGCGCTCATCCGCGCCGCCAAGGCACATGTGCAGACGCGGGTGCTGCGGATCGCGGCGCGGCGGCTGCAATTCGCGGGGGCGGATCTGTGAAGCTCGACCTGAACGCAACGCGGGCGATGCTTGCGGGGGACGCGCAGGCCGACCGAGTGGTGCCGCCCACCGGATTCACCGCGCGGCTGACGCTGTTCAGCGCAGGGGCGATGGCATTTCTGGCGGTGTTCGCGCTGGCGCTGTCGCTGGCGACGGGGCGGCTGGCGGATCGCTGGGGTAATGAGCTTGCGCGCACGGCAACGGTGCGCATCTCGGCCCCGATGGCGCAGATGGAGGCGCAGACCGCCGCGGCCCTGCGGGTGCTGGAGACGACGACCGGCGTGGCGCGCGCCCGCGCGCTCTCGGATGCCGAACAGGCAGCCCTGCTGGAGCCGTGGTTCGGCCCCGGCCTGCCGGTGGATCAATTGCCGATTCCACGCCTGATCGAGGTGATCGAGACCGAGGCCGGGTTCGACCCCGAGGGCCTGCGTCTGCGCCTGGCCGCCGAGGTGCCGGGGGCGGTGCTCGACGATCACACCCGCTGGCGGCAGCCGCTTGTGCGCGCGGCAGAGCGCTTGCGGCTTCTGGGGCTGGTGGCGCTTGGCCTTATCGCGGCGGCCACGGCGGCCATGATCACGCTGGCGGCGCAGGCGGCGCTGGCGGCCAATACGCAGGTGATCACCGTCTTGCGGCTGGTGGGGGCGCAGGATGGCTATATTGCGCGCGCCTTCGTGCGCCGGTTCGCATCGCGCGGTCTTGCGGGGGCGGCGGCGGGCACGGTTCTGGGCTGCCTTGCCATTCTTGGCCTGCCCTCTGCGCAGATCGAGGGCGGGTTTCTCACCGGCCTCGGATTTCAGGGCTGGCACTGGCTCTGGCCGCTGACCATTCCGCCGCTTGCCGGGCTGGTGGCCTTTGCCGCGACACTGGCCGCCGCGCGCCGCACATTGGAGGAGATGCCATGAGATATGCGGTGCAATGGCTGCGCTCGCTGATTTTCGTCGTGCAGATGTATGTGATGCTGGCGGTGATCGGCATCGGCTTTCTGCCCTGGGCGGTGCTGAGCGCGCGCGGCGCACGCGCCGCCTGCAAGAGCTATTGCCGCTGGGTGTGCTGGACCGCCGGCTGGATGGTGGGCCTCAAGACCGAGGTGCGCGGCACGCCGCCCACCGGCGAGGTGCTGATCGCAGCCAAGCACCAGAGTTTTCTCGACATCCTGATGATCTTTGGCAGCGTGCCTGCAGGCAAGTTCATCATGAAGCGCGAATTGATCTGGACGCCTGTGGTCGGGCAATACGGGCTGCGCATCGGTTGCGTGCCGGTGGATCGGGGCAAGCGCGGCGCGGCGATCAGGAAGATGGTGACCGATGTCGCGCGCGGACTTGCGCGGCCGGGCCAGCTCATCATCTTTGCCCAGGGCACGCGTGTCGCGCCGGGGGCGGTGCGGCCCTACAAGGTGGGCGCGGCGGTGCTCTATGAGGAATTGGGCCAGACCTGCGTGCCGGTGGCGACCAATGTGGGGGTGTTCTGGCCACGCCGGGGCATCTATCGCAAGCCAGGGGTGGCGGTGATCGAGTTCCTGCCCGAGATCGCGCCAGGCATGGACAAGGCAAGCTTTCTGGCGCGGCTGGAGGCGGAGGTGGAGACCGCCTCGAACCGGCTGATGCGCGAAGCGGGTTTCGCGGCCTGAGCCGGTCGATTGTGGCGAAAACAGGCCCTGCCCCGCCCGATATTTTCCCGGTTTCGTCAAAACTTGGCCGCAAACCAGGTGCATCGTTGCCCCAAGCGAAACAATGCCCACGGGGCAAACGATCAGAAGGATGAGGCGGATGAAACAAAGGTGGCTCAAGTCGGTGGTGAAGCACAGCACGGACGCCGCGCCCGCGCTGCCCTATCACCGCGACGCCCGGCAGACCCGGCGACAGTCGCAGCTTTTCGAGTTGCTGCGCAGCCTCAAGACTGCGTGACCCGAGGCGGCCCGTCCCCTTGCACCGTCTTCCCCGCGCAAGTGGGAATCCGACAATGACACGAGACCCTCGGGTCAAGCCCGAGGGTGACGGCGCGCAGCACGAGACCCTTGGGGCAAGCCAGAGGGTGACGACGCGCGACACAAGACCGCAGATCCCCATCCTCGGCCGTCATCCCCGCGCAGGCGGGGATCTCATGGCCGCATGGTGACAGTTTCGATCTTTCCTTGACCCGCGCCCGAGGCTAGATACGGGGACGGCCAAGGAGAGACCCGCCATGACCAAGATCACGCCGCAGCCGGGCATCATGGAAATCGCGCTCTACAAGAGTGGCGAGGCCGTGATCGCGGGCAAATCCGAGATCCTGAAGCTTTCGGCCAATGAGAGCCCTTATGGCCCGTCGGACGAGGCCAAGGCGGCCTTTGCGCGCACGGCGGCGACGCTGCACCGCTATCCCGGCACCGACCACGCCGAGTTGCGCAGCGCGATTGCCGAGGTGCATGGGCTGGACCCCGAGCGCGTGATCTGTGGCGTGGGCTCGGACGAGGTGTTGCAATTCGTGGCGCAGGCCTATGCCGGGGCGGGCGATGAGGTGATCCACACCGCGCATGGCTTTGCCATGTATCCCATTCTGGCGCATGCTGTGGGGGCGACGCCGGTCTGTGTGGCCGAGCGGGAGCGCGTGGTCGATGTGGACGCGATCCTGCGGGCCTGCACGGCGCGGACGCGGATCGTCTTTATCGCCAATCCCGGCAATCCGACCGGCACCCTCCTGCCCGAGGCGGAAGTGGCGCGGTTGGCGGAGGGCCTGCCCGACGGCGCTATTCTGGTGCTGGACGGGGCCTATACCGAATTTGCGGCGGGCTATGACGGCGGTGTGGCACTGGTCGAGGCGCGCGACAATGTCATCATGACGCGCACCTTTTCCAAGGCTTATGGTCTGGGCGGGCTGCGGATCGGCTGGGGCTATGCGCCGGGTGCGATGATCGAGGTGCTGAACCGTATTCGCCAGCCCTTCAACCTCTCGCCCACGCAACTGGCGACCGCCGAGGCGGCGGTGCGGGATCGGGAATGGCTGAGCCGGGTGGTGAGCGACACGCTGCGCAATCGCGCGTGGCTGACCGAGACGCTGCGCGAGACAGGCGTGGCGGTGGACGAGAGCCACGCCAATTTCGTGCTGGCGCGGTTTGCCTCGGGCGACGAGGCGGCGGCCTGTGACGCGGCGTTGCGCGCCGATGGGATCATCGTGCGCCGGGTGGGCGGCTATGGCTTTCCCCAAGGGTTGCGGATCACTGTGGGCGAGGAATCCGCCTGTCGCCGGGTGGCGCATGTGATCGGACAGTTCAAGGGGGTTCGGTGATGGCGCAGATCTATGACCGGGTGGCGCTGATCGGGCTGGGGCTGATTGCAAGTTCGATGTTCTGGGCGATGAAGCGCGCGGGCGTGGCCGGAGAGGTCACGGGCTATGCGCGCTCGTCCGAGACGCGGGATGTGGCGCGCGAGATCGGTCTCTGTGACCGGGTGTGCGACAGCGCGGCAGAGGCCTGCGCGGGCGCTGATCTGGTGGTGCTCTGCGTGCCGGTGGGCGCGATGGGGGCGGTTGCCGCCGAGATTGCGGGCGCGCTCAAGCCCGGTGCCACGGTCAGTGATGTCGGATCGGTCAAGAAGGCGGTGATCGAGGCGGTCGCACCGCATATCCCGGCGGGCGTGCATTTCGTGCCTGCGCATCCGCTGGCGGGGACCGAACATTCAGGGCCACGATCGGGCTTTGCGGAACTCTTTGACAACCGCTGGTGTCTGATCGTGCCGCAGGAGGGCAGCGACCGGGCGGCGGTGGAGCAGCTGGAGCGGTTCTGGCAGGCGCTTGGTTCGAACACCGATGAGATGGACGCCGAGCATCACGATCTGGTGCTGGCGGTCACCAGCCACGCGCCGCATCTGATTGCCTATACGATGGTGGGCGTGGCCGACGACCTGCGCCGCGTCACCGATACCGAGGTGATCAAGTATTCCGCTGCGGGTTTTCGGGATTTCACCCGGATTGCCGCCTCTGATCCGACCATGTGGCGCGATGTGTTTCTCAACAACCGGCAAGCGACACTGGAGATTCTGGGCCGCTTTACCGAGGAGCTTTTCGCGCTGCAACGCGCCATCCGCACCGGCGATGGCGATCACCTGCACGCCTATTTCACCCGCACCCGCGCCATTCGGCGGGGCATCATCGAGGCCGGTCAGGACACTGCCGCGCCGGATTTTGGCCGGGCCACAAAGGCATGAGGCGGGCGGTGCTCGCCCTTGCCCTCGGGGTTTTCGCCACTTCCTGCGGGCGCGGTGACACGGACGTGAGCCGAGCGGGCGCGCTTTGCGGCGTGCCGGGTCTCTCGGGCACTGTCTCGGGGCTTGTGCCCGGTGCGATCTCGGGTTGCGGGGTGGAGCGCGCGGTGCGGCTCGAGGCGGTGCATGGCGTGCGCCTCAGCCAGCCCGCCACGCTCGATTGCCCGACCGCGCGCAGCCTTGGCCGATGGGTGCGCAAGAGCGCGCAGCCAGAAGTGGGGCGCATGGGGGGAGGTCTTGCGGGCCTGCGCGTGCCCGCGCATTACGCCTGCCGCAGCCGCAACCATCAAAGCGGCGCGCGCATCTCCGAGCATGGCAAGGGCCGCGCCATCGACATTGCCGCACTGCAACTGCGCGATGGCTCGGAAATTTCGGTGCTCGACGACTGGGGCAAGGGGCAGAAAGGGCGCATCTTGCGGCGCGTGCATCGCGATGCCTGCGGGCCCTTCGGCACGGTGCTTGGCCCCGAATCGGACCGCTATCACCGCGATCACTTCCATTTCGACACCGCGCGCCATCGTGGCGGGCCCTATTGCCGTTGACCCGGCGCGGGCGTGATGTCGCAGGCCGGATCACTTCTCTGTTTCACCGGTTGTAATTCCGTCTTAACGGCTTAGGCTCGGAGTGGCAGAAACGGAGGTTCTTCATGCCCAGGTTCGCCATGCCCAAGCTCGTTCGCCTTTACATCACGCAGGTTGCCATCGGATTCGGCCTTGCGGGCGTGTTCGTGGCGATGCTCCTGTGGTTCAATATCGCGAATCTCTGGCATCTTGTCACTCATTCGGACAAGGGCGTTCTGGCCGTGCTGATCCTCTGGCTTGCCAATGGGATCGTATTTGCCGGCGTGCAATTCGCCATCGCCGTCATGAAGATGAAGGATGACGACGATGATGAACCGCGTGGCGGCCGTCGTCAGCGGGTGATGCGCCACGACTATGCCACCGTCCCCGTCCGCGCCAAGGCGGGGGGCCAGCCCCCCGCACCCCCCGGAGTATTTTCGGAACGATGAAGGGGGCGGTTTGCCCGGTGGGCTGCCACAGAGGCAGAGGCCCCCGATACGGGTCGGGTCAGGCCCCGATCATGGGTGCGCCGAAACAGTAGACCTGCGCCCCGGCCACCCAGGTGGCCACGACCGACAGCGCCCCGCTGTCGCACACCCGGATGAGATCGGCGCGCCTGCCGGGGGCAATCTCGCCCCGGTCGGTCAGCCCCGCGGCACGGGCGGGGTTTGCGCTCATCAGGGATGCAGCATCCGGCCAGGCCAGGCCCATCTCTCCCGTGAGCACGCCCAGCGCGGGCAGCATCGCCTGCGGCGCATAGTCCGAGCAGAGCGCGCCCGCCACCCCCGCCGCGATCGCCTCGCGTGCCGAGAGCGCGCCGGACTGGCTGCGCCCGCGCAGCACGTTGGGCGCGCCAAAGAGCGCCACCAGCCCGGCCTTGCGCGCGGCTTGCGCCGTCGGCAGATCAAGGGGAAACTCGCTGATCGTCGCGCCCACGCGGGCCATGAAGGCCACGCGGTCCGCCCCCTCGTCATCGTGACCGGCCAGCGCCACGCCATGCGGGCGGGCGTGATCGGCCAGCCGCTCGACACGCGCCACCAGATTGCCGGCCTCGGCCTGTTTGGCGGTGATCCGGTCGAGAATTTCGCCCTCGTCCTTGGCATAGACGCGGGACAGATAGGCGCCATAGGCGGCGGCATCCTTGAACTGTCCCTGCCCCGGCGTGTGGTCCATGAAGGACAGCAAGGACGCCACGCCCTCATCAATCAGCCGCGTCACCCGCGCCTCTGATCCGGCATCGGTCAGCTCATAGCGGATATGCACGCGGTGATCGACCGCGCCTGAAAACCCGTGCAACGCCCGCGCCAGCGTTTCCGCGAAGTCCACGTCGCGCACACCCAATTCGCCCTCGGCAAAGCTGATGCCGTGAAAGGCGGTGGTGACGCCCGCCGCCGCCATGCGCCGGTCGATGGCATCCAGCGCCACGGGCAGCGGGAAAAAGGCGTTGGGGCGGGGTTCCACCTCTTTTTCAATCGCATCGCCGTGCAGGTCGATCAGACCGGGCAAGAGCAGATCACCGTGCAGGTCGATCCGCGCGGCCCCTTTGGGCGCGTCCGCGCCAAGGGCCGCGATCTGGCCGTTTTCAATTGTCAGGCTGCCATGGTGCACCCCGTCAGCCGTGACAATGCGGGCGTTTTCCAGATGCTGTGTCATGCCACCGCCTCGAATGCGCGGCGTTCTACGGTGATCTTTACATCGGCCAGCCGGTCAACGATGGCCATATCGTGAAAGATACCGACCATGGCGGCACCCTCGGCCTTGGCGGCCTCGATCATCGCGCAGACGTTTTCGCGTGCCACCGGATCGAGGCTGGCGGTGGGTTCGTCCAGCAGCATCAGGCGCCCGCCTTGGGTAAAGCTCCGCGCGATGTTGACGCGCTGCCGCTCGCCCCCGGAAAAGGTCGCGGGGGTGGCATCCCAAAGCTGCTCCGGGATCGCCAGCGCGGCCAGCATTTTCGCCGCCTTGTCATGGGCGGCGTCACGCGCGACGCCTTGTTGCAGCAGGGGCCGGGCCACCACGTCCAGCGTCGAGAGGCGCGGCAGGCAATGCAGGAATTGCGTCACAAAGCCGATCTCGGACCGGCGCAGATCGGTTATCTGCGTCTCGGGCGCTGTGACAAGATCCACCAGATCACCGGCGGCGGTGCGATAGAGAACCTGCCCCGTTGAGGGCACATAGGTGCGGTAGATCGCCTTCAAGAGCGAGGATTTCCCCGCCCCCGACGGGCCGACAAGCGCCGCCAACTGCCCCGGTTTCAGATCGAAACTGATCCCCTCGGCGGCAGGCACATGTTTGGCGCGGTCGTGGATATAGAACCCCTTACCCAGATCGCGCACGGAAAGAATGGTGTCCATCAGGCCCTCACAATGCGCTGGAGACAAGTTGTTGCGTATAGGCCGCCTGCGGATCCTCAAGGATCTGGTCGGTCAGCCCGGATTCGATGATGCGGCCATATTTCATCACGATGGTGCGGGTGGTCAGGTGGCGCACCACGCCAAGGTCATGCGTGACCACCAGCATCGACACGCCCGTCACCTCCTGCAATTCCATGATCAGATCGAGGATGCGCGCCTGCACCGACAGATCAAGGCCGGTTGTCACCTCATCCAGCAGCAAAAGCGGTGCGCCGGTCGAGAGCGCCCGCGCGATCTGCACCCGTTGCTGCATCCCGCCGGAAAAATTGCGCGGCAGCTCGTCCATGCGCGCGGGCGGCACCTCGGTGCGCGCGAGCAGTGCGGTCGCCTTTTCGCGGATCACCCGGTAGCTGAGTTCATCCGACATCAACAGCCGCTCGGCGATGTTGCCGCCCGCTGATATATCGAAATTCAGCCCCAGCGACGGGTTCTGATAGACCATCCCCATGCGGGTATCACGCAGGCGCAATTGCTGCGCCTCGTTGAGCGAAAACAGGTCATGCGCCTGGCCCTCGTCGTGGAATGTCGCGCGGCCCGAGGTCGGCTTGTCATCGAAATAAAGCATCTTCACGAGGGATGACTTGCCCGAGCCGCTCTCGCCCATGATGCCCAGCACCTCGCCCTTGTGCAGGCGAAAGGACGCGCCCGCCACGGCCACGACAGACCCGCAATGGCGGCAGATGTTGGTGTCATGCACGGGGCCGGTCACGTCGAGGCACGCCGGGCAGCCGGGGCCGTGGATGCGGGTCAGGTTGTCAACGTCAAGGATCGGTTTCATTCTGCGGCCTCCAGCCGTTCGAGGCGCATGTCGCACCAGGCGGCATCCGAGCATTGGAAAACGCGCGCGCCATCATCGTCAAGGAATTCATCAAGGAAACTGTCATCAGCCCCGCAGCGGCGGCAGCAATGGCGCTTGCCGGTGGCCTTGTCGCGGAAGCTTTCCACCGCGAAGGCCACATCGTTGAAGGTGATCGGCACCGCATCGGTATGGGGCGGCACGGCATAGATACGCTTTTCGCGGCCCGCGCCGAACAGATAGAGGCAATCGGCCTGATGCAGTTTCGGCACGTCAAAACGCGGGATCGGCGAGGGGTCGATGATGTAATGCCCGTTGATCCGCGTGGGATAGCGATGCGAGATGGTGATCTCGTCAAAGGCGACCATATCCTCGTAAAGCTTGACCCAGAGCCGCGCGTAATCGGCGCGCCCGTGCATCCGGCGGCGGGTGGCGGCGTTGGGTTCCACCACCACCAGCGGATCGGGGTAAGGCACCTGAAACACCAATATCTGATCGGCGCGCAAGCGCAGTTCGGGAATGCGGTGGCGGGTCTGGATCACGCTTGCCGCCTCGGTGCGCAGCGTGCCGGTGACGCCCGGACAGGTCAGCGCGAAAAAGTTGCGGATATTGGCCGCGTTCACGCTGTCATCCGCCCCTTGGTCGATCACCTTGCAGGTATCATCGGGACCAAGCAGCGCCAGCGTCAACTGCATCCCCCCGGTGCCGAAACCGCGCGCAATGGGCATTTCGCGGCTGGCATAGGGCACCTGATTGCCGGGGATGCAGACCGCCTTGAAGATCGTGCGGCGCAATTCACGCTTGGCGTCCTCATCAAGGAAGGCAAAGCCGTATTCCGCGCCTTCGCGGGTCTGGCCCATGGTGTCAACGGGGTGCATCTGTGGCCTCCTCGGCTTTGCCCTGTGCTGCGCGCAGGCGGTCCATGTCGGACTGGAACGTGACGTAATGGGGCATCTTGTAATGGGTGCAGAACCCCATGCTCTCGATCCCGTCCACATGCAGCAGCACGAATTCGGGGTCTTCCGAGGGGTTGTTGATACGGCCCTTGTCCTTGGCGACGCTGATCGCGCGGTCCAGCACCGACATGGCAATCGCCTTGACCTCGTTATGGCCAAAGCACGCGCCATAGCCGAGCGTGAACACGGGCGCACCATCATCGGATTTCTCGAACATGGCGACGATCTCGCATTCCGTTACCAGAACCTCGCCCGCCTCCATCGGCTTGCCGGTGACCGGATGCGGCACCATCACCGGCACATAGCCCACGCGCAACTCGCCCACCGTGGGATGCACATCGCCGTAGCCGCGCATGTTGGAATAAGCGAGCGCCAGCAGACCGCCGGTTTCCCCGCGTGCCATGGTCGCCAGTTGCGCCGAACGCGGCACGGGGAAGATCAGCGGTTCGCGGGTGATGTCAAAAGGCGTCTCGTCGCTGTTTTCCAGCGGGGCGAGCAGGCCCTCGTCGCGCAAGCTGTCCAGCACCTTGGGAAAGGTCAGCGGCGTGTCGCTTGCGGCGCGGTTGCCCAGCCAGTCGCGGGTGATCTCGTCGAACCGCTCTGCGCCCTCGTCCATCAACTCGAACCGGAACAGCCGGTGCAGGTAATCGGGCGTCGCCCCCAGCATCTGACCGCCGGGAATATCCTTGAACGCGGCAGAGACACGGCGCACCACGCGCATATGTCGTGTGTCATGGGGTGCTGTTTCGCCAAGGCGCGGCTTGGTCGAGCGATAGGCGCGCAGAAAAAACGCCGCCTCCAGACTGTCGCCCAACGCCTGTTTCAACGCCAGCGAGGCAAGGCGCGGGTGATAGAGGCTGCCTTCGGACAGCACCTTGGAATGCAACAGCGGCATCTGGCGTTCGATCTGGTCCAATTCCAGCGGGGCGCTCTCGCCCATGGCGCGCATTGCGTCCATCAGGCGGGACGACCCCTTGATCGCGTCAGCGCCGCCGCGAATGGCTACATAGGCCATGGTTCAGGCTCCTGTGATCTGGGTTGTGCGGGGCAGGATCATCAGGCTCTGGCCATCGGCCAGAACGAAATCCACCCCCATCGGGAAATCGGCGCACCAGCGCGCACGCGCCGCCAGCCAGCCGGGCGCAAGACCCCTGGGCGCGATGCTGCGGCTGTCCTTGATACCCGGCCCTTGCAGGACAAGCGTCGCGCCGCCGTCCAGCGCCGCAACGGTCACGATCACCGTGGCCCCGCCATCGGGCAGATCAAGCGTGCCGAGGCGCGGGGTGAAACCGGGCGCGGTGGCACCATCGGCAAGGATGAAATCCGCCGCCTCGGGCGCGGCGCGGGCAACGTCCAGAAAGGCCCAGTCGGTCGCGCCAAGGCTGCCGGTCAGGTCTGCCAGCGTCTGCGTATTGTCGCAGAAAGTGGCCAGCGCCGCCAGCGCGGCAGGGGCACCTTCGGTCAGATCGGCGGTATCGGCCAGCGTGCCGGGGCGCGCGGTGGCGTCCAGAATCCGGCGGAAAAGGGCCTGATGCGTCTCGGGCCGCCAGAGGCGGGGCAGGTCAAGCACGCTCATTCGCCGTCCTCCGACAGAAGCTGGAAATCGACGCGGGTGCGGTCCAGCGCCAGCGCGCGGCGGGCCTGCACCTCGGCGCGCGCCGCCATGCCCATCGCCAGCAGCGCTTCGATCTCGGGCGCCTCGGGCAGATCAGCCATCAAGGCCGCGTCCAGAATGGCCAGCCGGGTGACAAGGGCCAGATCGTCGGTCATCAACGCCGCACCGCCTTCGGCCATCCCTTCAGGCGTGGTCAGGCGCAGATGCACGCGGGCCATGGGGATCTCGCCCAGATGAAACGCAGCGCCCGCGACCGAGTCACGCAACTGCATCAGCATCAGCCCTTCACGGGGCGGGGCCAGCGGTTCCACCGTGGCGCGGTCGCGGATGCGGTCGGCCAATGCCGCCACCCGCCCCGCATCGGCGGCGGCCAGTGCTGCGGCCCAGTCTTCTCTTTCCGGTCTCATCATCAATTCCTTATCCAATCAGGCGGGAACGCACCCGCGCCGAAACCTGATCCAGCACGAAAACGGTGAGAAAGATCACCAAAAGGATCGTGCCGACATGGCCATAGTCAAACGTGTCATAACGGCCCTTCAGCTCTTGCCCGATACCACCCGCACCGACCAGGCCGATGACGGCGGCCATGCGCACGTTGCGATCCAGAACATAGAGCGTGTAGGCCACATAGGACGGCGCCACCTGCGGCAGCACGGCGGCGCGCAGCACCCGCAGCTTGCCCGCGCCAAGCGCGGTCAGCGCCTCTTGCGGCTTGCGGTCGGCGGCCTCGATATCCTCGGCATAGAACTTGCCCAGAAAGCCCGCGCCGTGCAGGCCAAGCGCCAGATAGCCCGCAATCGCCCCGAACCCGAAGCCCAGCACCAGAAACATCGCGATGATAAGTTCCGGCATCGAGCGCAGAAAACTGACCACGCCCCGACTGGCGGAATAGGCAAAACGGTTGGGCGTGTAGTTGCGCGCGCCAAAGAACGCCAGCGGGATCGACAGCAGGACCGAGATGATCGTGGCCCAGACGGCGATCTCGAAGGTCTCGACCATCTTGCTCAGCACCTTGGTCAGATAACCGAAGGGATGGACCAGATATTCCTTCACCTCGACCTGTTGCTCAACCTGAAGCGTGTCGGCGTTGAGGTGATAGGTCGTGACCTCGACCGCCTCGATCCGGGTGAAAATCGGCAGGGCGTCACGGTCCAAATCGGTGATCCGCGCCAGTTCGCGGCGGTCCTCGATCACAAAGGGGAAAAGCGCGCCGATCATCCGGCCCAGCCCCTTGCCGACCTGGCTTTCTTCCTTCAGGCCCACGCCCGCAACCACCGCCTCGCCGCTCAGGCTGAGCATCTTGCCCACTTCCATGCGCTGCCCCGACCACAGAAGCGCGGTGGCGATCAGCAGCACGGCCAGCGCCGCGCGCCAGTCATAGGGCGCGCGCAGGTGCCATTCAGAGGCGGGGCGCGGATGCCCGCCGGTTTCCAGAATTGCCTCACGCATAGGCCTTCTCCTTCGGCTCATGGCCCGGCACGGCCAGACCTTCGTAAAGTTCGGCCTCGGCGCGGGCGTCAAAGAGGGCAGGCTTGCCGTCAAACACCACGCGCCCCTTGCGCATCCCGATGATGCGGTCGGCGAATTCGCGCGCGAGGTCCGTCTGGTGCAGGCTGCACAGCACGGTCGCGCCCTGTTCGCGGGCGGCCTCACGCAGAAGGCCCAGCACCTCGCGGCTGATCGCCGGATCAAGGCTCGCCACCGGTTCGTCGGCAAGGATCACCTCGGGGCGCAGCAGCAGCGCGCGGGCGATGCCCACCCGTTGCTGTTGCCCGCCCGACAGGGCTGCGGCGCGGCGCGGCAGGTGGATCTCGTCCAGTCCCACGCGCGCCACAACCTCGCAGACGCGCGCGCGCAACTCGGGCGGATACCAGCCCAGCATCGCGCGCCAGCCCGCCACCTCGGCCACAGCGCCCGACAGCACATTGGACGAAACAGTCGCCCGTTCCACCAGATTGAATTGCTGATGCACCATCGCCACCCGGCGACGGATGCCGCGCAGGGTTTTCGGCGACAGCGCCGTATCGCCCAGCAGCATTTCACCCGAAGAAAGATCGGTCAGCCCGTTCACCACCCGCAAAAGGGTGGATTTGCCAGAGCCGGAAGGGCCAAGCACGACGCAGAACTCGCCGCGCGCAACATGGGCCGACACGCCGTCAAGCGCGGCAACCCCGTCGGCATAGACCTTGCGCAGGTTCCGAAAGGAGAGGTGCGCCTGCCCCTCCCCTCCGGTGCCCAGCGCGGCGGAAAGGATCGCCGCCGCCGACATCAGTTCGACGCCTTCTCGATGATCGCCGCGCGCAGATCGCCCGAGACGCCCGAGAGCGTGACCAGCGCCGGGGCCATCATCTCTTCCGAGATGCTGGCATCATAGCGGTCAACCTGCTTGCCGCCATAGCCGCGGATCATCTCGGGCGTGACACCGGGGGCCTCGTGCACGGTGTTGAGCGCGGCGCGCAGCTTGTCCTTCACATCGGCAGGCAGCTTGATGGACATGGCCAGCGGCGGGTTGGGGATCGGGTCGGATTTGCCCACGACCACGAAATCCGCAGCGCTGATCGTGCCGCCGTTGATCGCCTTTTCGAAACTGTCGAAAGAGGCGGCGGCGGCCTCGACCTGGCCCTCGGCCAGCGCCTTGAGGCTGTTGGCATGGCTGCCGGTGATGCGGATGGTGCCCAGATCGTTCACCGGATCAAGCCCCGCCTCCACGATCATCGCCACCGGATAGACAAAGGACGAGGTGGAATTGGCATCGCCAAAGGCCATTTCGCGGCCCTTGAGATCGGCCACGGTGGCAATGCCGCTGTTCTTGTGGGCATAGATGCCGGAGTAATAGACCGACGCGCCCTTGTTCACATCGACGGCGAGCAATTCGGCGCAGCCGCGTTCCTTGGCGGGCAGATAGGAGGCGGGGCCGAACCACGCGATTTCGATGACATCCGAACAGATCGCCTCGATCACCGTGGCATAGGTCTGGCCCACCTTGATGTCGAAATGCACGCCGGTCGCCTGCGTCACGGCATCGAACACCGGCTTGAAATCGGCGCGGGTGCCGTCCTCGGTGCCGCCATCCGCGGGCACCAGCATGACCCGGTAGGGGCTGGACGCAGAGCCGTCGGCTTGCTGCGCCATGACGGCAGTGATAGACATGGCAGTCGCGGTCGCAGCCGCGGCAAAAGTCCTGAGCAGAGACATCTGTCTTCCTCTTGATGATTGTTGATTGACTGGGGAGTCAGGGTTGCGGCCGCACCTATCCGTCCGGCAGCGGGTTTTTGGCGGCCTGCACTGGCTCGGCCACCGAAAGCTGGATGCGATCGCCGCGAAACTGGCTGATCGCGTATTCCTGCACCAAACCGCATTCGCGGCAGGCATTCACGCCCTTGACGCGCAGCACCGGCTGGGTGCGCGGCATCCGCAGGGCAAGCGCGTCCTCGGGCAGAGGCAGGCGCGTGGTGATGAGGCTCTCGATGCGGTCAAGCGTGATGCCCGCAACCGCGCGCAGATGGCGGGTGAGCGAACCGCCCGTGTAATCCCGCGCGGCCTGCGCCGCGTCGCCGGTCAGAAAATGCAGGGTCAGGGCATAGGGCACATCGCCATCGCCGCGCAGCGTGCGCAGACGTAGCAGCGGCGCGCCTTCGGCCACCCGCAACCGGCGCGCGACACCGCCGTCGGCGACCACCTCCTGCTTGTCCAAGAGCGTCACCTCGGCGCGCCGCCCGCTGGCCGCCAGCCGCTCGGTAAACTTCGTGTCGCGCCCGATGCCATAGATCAGCCCGCGCGCCAGAACCCGCGTGCCGCGCCCGTGCACCCGCTCGACCAGCCCTTCGGCAATCAGATCATCCACCGCACGGCGCAGGGTATGGCGGTTCACGCCAAAGCGCGCGGCCAGTTCCGGCTCGGAGGCGAGCCAGTCGCCCTCGTCAAAGCCGCGCTCGATCTCGCTGCGCAATGCTGCGGCGATCTGCGCCCAGACGGCAAGGCCAGACTGTCTGACAAGCTGAGGCATTGGGCGTCTCCCGAATCTTTTCGTGGGGACATCTAGATGTGTAGCATGACAGAGGTATGACAGCAGGGCCGCTGTGCCGTTGAAAGACGCCAAACGTGAAGAGCGCGCGACCGCGCGCGTCATTGGCGTGATCCCCTCGTCCGACACATGGCCTCACGTTTCGCCAAAATTGAGCGAAAGACGCGGGTTGCAACGCTTGCAGGGCGCAAACCCCCCGCCTATATACGCCGGGACACGCGGGGGCGACAGCTTGTCGCCTCCGTTCCAAAACCGGGGACCGGATGCCGAAACGGGTCAGGTCTCTGCCACATCGCCTGAATAAGAAGGGATCGAAAACATGGCCAAAGTCATTGGTATTGACCTCGGAACCACCAACAGTTGCGTCGCGATCATGGACGGCAGTCAGGCGCGCGTAATCGAGAATTCCGAGGGCGCGCGCACCACCCCCTCCATCGTCGCCTTCACCGAGAACGAGCGGCTGGTTGGCCAGCCCGCCAAGCGGCAGGCCGTGACCAACCC
The DNA here is from genome assembly GCF_018069895.1 of Roseovarius autotrophicus. Classification (GTDB taxonomy): domain Bacteria; phylum Pseudomonadota; class Alphaproteobacteria; order Rhodobacterales; family Rhodobacteraceae; genus Roseovarius; species Roseovarius autotrophicus. Next base: position 178,195 of record NZ_JAGQDH010000004.1, read on the forward strand.
GGAAAATACGGTCTTCGGCGTCAAGCGCCTGATCGGGCGGCGTGCCAACGACGCCGATCTGGCCAAGGACAAGAAGAACATGCCGTTCAATGTCATCGACGGCGGCAATGGCGATGCCTGGGTAGAGGCGCGGGGCGAGAAATATTCACCGTCTCAGATTTCCGCCTTCATCCTCGGCAAGATGAAGGAAACCGCCGAAAGCTATCTTGGCGAAGAGGTGACGCAGGCCGTCATCACAGTGCCCGCCTATTTCAACGACGCCCAGCGTCAGGCCACCAAGGATGCCGGCAAGATCGCCGGGCTTGAGGTGCTGCGCATCATCAACGAGCCGACAGCGGCGGCGCTCGCCTATGGTCTCGACAAGGAAAACACCCACACCATCGCGGTCTACGACCTTGGCGGCGGCACCTTCGACGTGACCATTCTTGAAATCGACGACGGCCTCTTCGAGGTGAAATCCACCAACGGGGATACGTTCCTCGGGGGTGAGGATTTCGACATGCGGATCGTCAATTACCTCGCCGAGGAGTTCAAGAAAGAGCATGGCGTTGACCTGACGCAGGACAAGATGGCGCTCCAGCGTCTCAAGGAGGCCGCCGAGAAGGCCAAGATCGAACTGTCGAGCGCCAGCCAGACCGAGATCAACCAGCCCTTCATCTCGATGGGCGCGAACGGCCAGCCGCTGCACATGGTGGTCAAGCTTACCCGTGCCAAGCTCGAAAGCCTGGTGAGCGATCTCATCGCCGCCTCGCTCAAGCCGTGCAAGGCCGCGCTCAAGGATGCCGGGCTCTCGGCCTCTGACGTGGATGAGGTGGTGCTTGTCGGTGGCATGACGCGGATGCCACGCGTGATCGAGGAAGTGACCAAATTCTTCGGACGCGAGCCGCACAAGGGCGTCAACCCCGACGAGGTGGTGGCCATGGGGGCCGCCATCCAGGCCGGCGTGCTTCAGGGTGACGTCAAGGATGTGGTTCTGCTCGACGTGACGCCGCTCAGCCTCGGGATCGAGACGCTTGGCGGCGTTTTCACCCGCCTCATCGACCGCAACACCACGATCCCCACCAACAAGTCGCAGATTTTCTCGACCGCCGAGGACAACCAGAGCGCCGTGACCATCCGCGTCTTCCAGGGCGAGCGTGAAATGGCCGCCGACAACAAGATGCTCGGTCAGTTCAACCTTGAGAACATCCCGCCCGCGCCGCGCGGCATGCCGCAGATCGAGGTCAGTTTCGACATCGACGCCAACGGCATTGTCTCGGTTTCCGCCAAGGACAAGGGCACGAACAAGGAACAGAAGATCACCATCCAGGCCTCGGGCGGCCTTTCGGATGAGGATATCGAGCGCATGGTGCGCGAGGCCGAGGAAAACGCCGAGTCCGACAAGGCCCGGCGCGAGCTTGTCGAGGCCCGCAACCAGGCCGAGAGCCTTATCAACTCGACCGAGAAATCCATCGAGGAACATGGCAACAAGGTCGATCCGACCACGATCGAGGCGATCGAACTGGCCATTGCCGCACTGAAGGATGACCTTGAGAAAGAGGATGCCAGCGCCGACAAGATCAAGTCCGGCATCCAGAACGTCGCCGAGGTGTCGATGCGCCTGGGCGAAGCGATCTACAAGGCCAGCCAGCAGGCGGACGAGGACGAGATCAAGGCCGCCGATGCGGGCCCCGGCGAGGACGACATCGTCGATGCCGATTTCGAGGATCTCGACAACGACAAGCGCCGCTGAGGCCACAGCCTGCGAGCCGGGGCCCAAGCGGCCCCGGCCTTCGTTTGAAGGAGTTCCCCGATGGCCAAACGCGATTATTACGAGGTGCTCGGGCTCAAGCGGGGCGCCTCCGCGGACGAGATCAAGAAGGCCTACCGCCAGAAGGCCAAGGACCTGCACCCCGACCGCAACAAGGACAACCCCGAGGCCGAACGTCTCTTCAAGGAGGCGGGCGAAGCCTATGACGTGCTCAAGGATCCCGACAAGAAGGCCGCTTATGACCGCTTCGGCCATGCCGCCTTCGAGGGGGGCATGGGCAATGGCGGACCGCGCCCCGGTGCGGGCGGCTTTGGCGGGCAAGGCGATTTCGCCTCGGCATTTTCCGATGTGTTCGACGATCTTTTCGGCGATTTCATGGGCGGCGGGCGCGGCGGCGGGCGGCCGCGCGCGGCGCGCGGCGCGGACCTGCGCTACAACCTGCGCGTGACGCTGGAAGAGGCGTTCTCTGGCCTGCAAAAGACCATCAAGGTCACCAGCGCCACGACCTGCGACGCCTGCGACGGCTCGGGCGCCGAGGGCGGCGCACAGCCGGTCACCTGCCCGACCTGTTCGGGCATGGGCAAGGTGCGCGCGCAACAGGGCTTTTTCACCGTCGAGCGCACCTGTCCGACCTGCTCTGGCATAGGCCAGATCGTCAAGAACCCGTGCAAGACCTGCCAGGGCCAGGGCCGGGTGCAGAAGGAACGCGCGCTCAGCGTCAACATCCCCGCGGGCGTCGAGACCGGCACCCGCATCCGCCTCTCGGGCGAGGGCGAGGCCGGGATGCGCGGCGGTCCGGCGGGTGATCTCTACATCTTCATCGAAGTGGCCCCGCACGAGATTTTCGAGCGCGAGGAAACGAGCCTCTATTGCCGCGTGCCGGTCTCGGTGATCAAGGCCGCCCTGGGCGGTGACATCGAGGTGCCGACGATCGACGGCGGGCGCTCGCGCGTGACGATCCCGGCGGGCTCGCAATCGGGCCGTCAGATGCGCCTGCGCGGCAAGGGGATGCCCGCGCTGCGCGGTGGCCCACAAGGCGACATGATGATCGAGCTTGCGGTGGAGACCCCGGTGAACCTCACCGCGCGGCAAAAGGATCTGCTGCGCGAATTCGAAGCGTTGAGCGAGGATAACAACCCGAAAAGCAACAGCTTTTTCTCCTCGGTGCGCAGCTTCTGGGATTCGATGAAGAGCTGACGGGCGCGCGTTAACGCTTTGCTAAGGCCCCGGTGCGATAAGGGGGCATGAGCACGGAACGCGCCTTTCACGATCTTGCCCTGCCGCTGTTTGCGGGTTCGCCCCCGTTGGCGGGTCCGGCGCGCCTGCCCTCCTATATCCGCGACCATCGCAGCCGGTTGCGGGAACGATTTCTCGGCGGCGGCGCGGCGGCAATGCCGGATTACGAGCTGTTGGAGCTTGTGCTCTTTCGCGCCATTCCACGACGTGACGTGAAACCGCTGGCGCGCGCCCTGATTGACCGGTTCGGCGATTTCAGCGGCGTGATTTCCGCCCCGCCAGAACGCCTGTCGGAAGTGGCCGGGATCGGACCCGCCGTCGTGACCGAGTTGAAGGTTGTCGAGGCCGCGGCGCACCGTCTGGCGCAGGCGCGGGTGATCGGGCGGCCGGTGATTTCCTCCTGGCACGCGCTCATCGCCTATTGCCGCGCCAGCATGGCACATCGCGGCACCGAACAGTTCCGCGTGTTCTACCTCGACCGCAAGAACGTGCTCATCGCCGATGAGGAACAGGGGCGCGGCACGGTCGATCACGTCCCGGTCTATCCGCGCGAGGTGGTCAAACGCGCGCTGCTGCTGGATGCCAGTGCCCTTATCCTTGTGCACAACCATCCCTCGGGCGACCCCACGCCGTCGCAGGCTGATATTGCCATGACCGCCGAGGTGCAGCGCGCGGCGGTGGCGCTCGGGATCATGCTGCATGATCATGTGGTGATCGGCAAATCGTCCGAGGTCAGCTTTCGCAGCGAGGGCTACCTGTGATCTCAGCGCACCCAGACCTCGACGCGGCGATTCACCTGTCGACCCCAGGCGGTATCATCGCAGGCCATCGGCATCGCCTCGCCAAAGGCATCGACCGACAGGTCGATCCGGTCGAACCGTGCCGTCTCGGCGGCGCGGGTGACGGCCTCGCGCACCGCTTCGGCCCGGCGCAGCGCGATTTTGCGGTTGGTCTCTGCCGGGCCTTGCCCGTCGGAAAACCCGACAAGGACAAGCCGCCGATTGTCGTAAAGCCCCAGTTCAAGCGCGGCCGCCAGTTGTTCGACATTCGAGCGCGACTGCGCGTCAAGGCGCGCGGACCCGGCCTCGAAACGGAATGTCGTGGTCAGCCGCTTGAGCGGGGCCAGCAGTGCCACCATGCGCTGCAATTCGTCCAGCCCGACCTCCTCGCCCGCCTGCGCGATGGCATTGGCAAAGCGGTCGCCCTGCGCATTGATCTCGATTTCCTCGGGGGACTGATCGACAAAGCCCGCGCGCCGGATCACCAGTTGCGCGGACGGGTCGCGCAGATAGGCCAGGAAATCGCGCGCAAGTTTCGGCATCCGCCGCGCGGGCAGATAAAGGAAAAGCGGCGCGGTCAGCGGGTAATCCTCGGTCTTGACCGTGCGCCGATGCGCGCGCAGGGCGAATCCGCACGCCCCGACCAGCGGCACCTCCCATGTTGCGCCCTGCTCGGAGCGGGTAGTAAGGCCCAGGGCGAAGGGGTTGCGCGCCACGGCCTCGGACAAGGCGGCCCCGTCGCTGTGCCGCGTGATCCGACTGGTAAAGGTCTGCGCCGTGGGCGCGAGGATCATATCCTTGCTGGCCTGACCAATCCCGGTATCGGCGGCCCAGAGATGCAGATCGATGGGCGCGTCCAGGCCGCTCAGGCCGGACCAGTTGTCGATCTCGCCGGTCAGAATAGCCGCAAGCTGTTGCAGGCTGATGCCTTGCACCGGATTGGCAGGCGCGACCACCGGAATAAGCGCGTCAAGCGCGAGCACGCGCATCCGTCCCGGCTTGCCCAGATCACCCAGGCCCGCATCGCGCGCCCGCGCGCGCTCATCCGGGCGTGCCTCGCGCAATGTCATCGCGATATCGGCCTCATTGGCCAGAAGGTCGGCAAAGCCCTCTTCGGAATTGGTCAAAAGGAACCGGAAATCACCAAGCACGATTTCCGGGGTCCGGGGCGCATGCAATGTGAAATGCAGCACATCCGGCCCGCTGTCGTGGCGATGCAGGATATAGTCGTCGCGAACGGCAAAGGCCTCGAGCAGGGCGGGCATCAGCACACGGCCGATCGCGGGCGCGCCCGACGCCACCAGCCGCGCAATGAAGGCTTCGAGATCCGGGCAGCCCGGACCCTCGCAGGTGACGCCGGAGCCATCGACGGTCAGTTCACCATAGGCGGTCTCGACACGGTAGAACTCTCCGTCGTAGCCCAGAAGATCGCCTTCGATCTCGACCTTGCGGTCATGAGACAGCAAGGTGACATCCTGCGCCGCAAGCGGCGCTGCCATCAAGACAAGGATGAACCCCGCAGCGAGGCTGGCCGCCCGCAGTCCCGCCATGGTTTGCCCCCTGAAATCGTACCGTCAGTTCTGCGCGATCTTCAGGTCATCAAACAGGTTTTGCAACACGAGAAACTCTCCAATCGCCGAGCAATCCGGCATGGGCAGAAGCACATCCTGCACGACAAGGCCGCCAGGCGCACCCGCGCTCAGGCTTTGCGCTTCGAGATCACGGCCACAATTGGCGGATGTCACTTCCGCCTCGAGCCGCAGCGTGATCGAGCCCCCCCGCAGGGCCGCCGCCGTCGGGAAGGTGTAGATCTCCGCGTGATGGGCAGGCGCGGGCACGCCCCCGCCAAGCCGGGACAGCGTTCCGTCGCCATCGGCTGCCTCGACACCGCTCCAGACATGGCCGGGCTGGCCGAAATCGGCCCCGTATTCCAGCGCGTGCAACCTCAGGCTGTCGGCGTCACCATGCCATTGCACCACAAACCGGTCATAGCCGGCCAGATCGGGCACCTGCGCGACGGCCACGGCCCCCTCTCCGCCCTCGAACGACGCGATGAACACAGCCGCCTCCGACAGTGCGGGCACCGTGATACGGCCATATCCCTGCGCGTCGGTCATGGCCGAAACCATCATGCCGGTATGGTGCAGCGTGAACCGCGCGCCAGGCTTGCAGGGTGCCGCGATATCAAGGCGCGCCATGGCGGCCTCGATCACGGTGGCGCTCATTGTGACCTCGCAGGCGAGACCTGGTATCGATTCGTCAGCGGGAAAGGCGTCGGGCATGGGCATATCGCGCGCGACCACCCGCGTCACCGGCACTGCGGGCAATATTGCAGGCGCAGGGGGCTGGACATCGGGCAGGGCCGGGGCCGCCGTCAGCACGATCCCGGTGATTTCAAGCGGGGCATCGGCCACCGGGGTCACGGGCGCCACCGCGGCGGGGCCCGGCCTGGCCTGCATCAGATAGGCAATGCCCAGCGCGCAGGCCAGCGTGCCGCCTGCCATGATGTAACGTCTGCCAGAGGCCATCCTGCCCTCCATTCCCCTGCTCGTTATCGGGCAGGGGATAGCGGTCAAAAAAGGCCGGGCCGAGGCACGATCACGGAGTCATTCAGGCAGGATCAGGCAAGGCGCCCGTGGCAATGCTTGAACTTCTTGCCCGATCCGCAGGGGCAGGGATCGTTGCGCCCCGGATTTCCCCAGGTGGCAGGATCAGCCGCATTGAAACCGGGGATCGCATCGGGGAAATCCTCGCCCTCGGGTTTTGCCGCCGCCTCCATCGCCGCGCGTTGCTGCGTCAGATCGCGCATCAGCGCGGCCTGTTCCTCTTCGGTCATCGGGCGGATCTGGGCGAGTTTCTGCGTCACGTCGGCGCGCAGGCTGTCAAGCATCGTTTCGAAAAGCTGGAACGCCTCTGTCTTGTATTCGTTGAGAGGATCGCGCTGCGCATAGCCACGGAAGCCCACCACCGAGCGCAGATGTTCGAGCGTCAGCAGGTGCTCGCGCCACTTGGCATCGATGGTCTGAAGCAGCATCTGCTTTTCGATCATGCGCATGGTCTCTGGACCGAATTGCGCGGCCTTGGCGGCCATCATCTCGTTGGCGGTCGTCTCGAGGCGTTCGATGATCTCCTCGTCATCCACGCCCTCTTCGGCGGCCCACTCGACGACTGGCAGGTCCATGTTGAGGCGCGCGCGCACCGCGTCGCGCAGACCCTCGGTATCCCATTGATCTGCATAAGTTTTAGGCGGCATGAACTCATCGACAAGATCGGCGATGACCTCACCGCGCATATCCCCGATGATGCCGCTCAGATCCTCGGCCTTCATGATGTCGAGGCGCTGCTTGAAGATCACCTTGCGCTGTTCGTTCATCACGTCATCGAACTTCAGCAATTGCTTGCGGATGTCGAAATTGCGCGCCTCGACCTTGGCCTGCGCGCGTTCCAGTGATTTGTTGACCCAGGGGTGAATGATCGCCTCGCCCTCTTTCATGCCAAGGGTCGAGAGCACTTTCTCGAGCCGCTCCGAGCCGAAGATACGCATAAGATCGTCTTCGAGGCTGAGATAGAAGGCCGATCGCCCCGGATCGCCCTGACGCCCAGAACGCCCGCGCAACTGGTTGTCGATGCGGCGGCTTTCATGGCGTTCGGTGGCCAGCACAAAGAGACCGCCCGCCTGTTTCACCGCTTCCTCATCGGCGGCGTGCTCCTCTTCGATCCGGGCCCGGATCGCCTCGGGGTCGGTGTCGGGGTCGGCGGCGATGGCCTCCATGATCTTGAACTCGACATTGCCGCCAAGCTTGATGTCGGTGCCGCGCCCGGCCATGTTGGTGGCGATGGTGACCGCGCCCAGCTTGCCCGCGTCGGCGACGATCTGCGCTTCCTGTTCGTGCTGGCGCGCGTTGAGCACGCTGTGGGGGATGCCCGCCTGCGTCAGAAGCCCGCTCAACATCTCGGATTTTTCGATCGAAGTGGTGCCGACAAGGATCGGCTGGCCCTTTTCATGCGCCTTGGCGATCTCGGCGACGATGGCCTCGTATTTCTCGCGTGCGGTGCGATAGACGGCGTCATCCTTGTCGATCCGGGCGATGGGGCGGTTGGTGGGCACCTCCATCACGCCAAGCCCGTAGATCTCCATGAATTCCTCGGCCTCGGTCAGCGCAGTGCCGGTCATGCCCGACAGATTGTCATAGAGCCGGAAATAGTTCTGGAAGGTCACGCTGGCGAGGGTCACGTTCTCGGGCTGGATCTGACAGCCCTCCTTGGCCTCGATTGCCTGGTGCAGGCCATCCGAGAGCCGCCGCCCGGCCATCATCCGGCCAGTGAATTCGTCGATCAGCACCACCTCGCCGCCGCGGACGATATATTCCTTGTCCTTGTGAAACAGCTTGTGCGCGCGCAGGCCCTGATTGACGTGGTGAACGATCGTGGTGCTCTCGGGATCGTAGAGCGACTGGCCCTCGGGCAGCAGGCCGCGCTGGTGCAGCAAATCTTCGAGAAACTCGTTGCCCTCGTCGGTATAGGTGACGTTGCGGGTCTTTTCGTCGAGTTTGAAATGCTCTTCGCGCAACTCGGGGATCACGGTGTCGATGGTGCGGTAGAGATCGCTGCGGTCCTGGCTGGGACCGGAAATGATCAGCGGCGTGCGCGCCTCGTCGATCAGGATCGAATCCACTTCGTCCACGATGGCGAAATTGTGCCCGCGCTGGCTCATTTCCTCGAGCGACGCCTTCATGTTGTCGCGCAGATAGTCGAAGCCAAGCTCGTTGTTGGTGGCATAGGTCACGTCGGCGCCGTAGGCCGTCTTTTTCTCGGCCTCGGGCTGCTGCGGATAGACGACGCCGGTGGTCATGCCAAGCGCGGCAAAGACCTTGCTCATCCATTCGGCATCGCGTTTCGCCAGGTAATCGTTGACCGTGACGATATGCACGCCCTTGCCCGACAGCGCGTTGAGATAGGCGGGCAGCGTGGCGACAAGCGTCTTGCCCTCGCCGGTCTTCATCTCGGAGATATTGCCCTGATGCAGGAAAATCCCGCCCATCAGCTGCACGTCGAAGGCGCGCAGGCCAAGCGCGCGGCGCGCGCCCTCGCGGCAATTGGCGAATGCCTCTGGCAGAAGCGCATCGAGGCTCTCGCCCCCGGCGATGCGCCTGCGGAATTCTTCGGTCTTTTCGATCAGCCCGGCATCGCTCAGTGCCTCGAATTCCGGCTCGAGCGCGTTGATCTGCGCGATCAGCGGGCGGGTTGCCTTGATCTTGCGGTCGTTCGGCGTGCCAAAGACCTTTCTGGCAAGCGTTCCAATACCCAGCATGTTCTGTCCGTTCCCGCCGTTTTATCCGTTCGTGACCGGCAATCGCTTGCCCCGCCTGCGCCTGCGCCCTAGAACGGGCGCGGATTGGCCCCGCGCGCCACAACTCAAGGCGATGTAAGCGGCGGCCCGAGAAGTGTCAACGTCGCGAGCCCGGACGGCGCTGCGGCTCTTTGGAAAAAGGATGGCCTGATGTTCCGACAGTTTCTTTCCTCGGTCGCGGTGGCGGCACTGACCCTCGGTGCGCCCGCGATGGCGCAGGAAGACGCGCCCGCGCTTGATACCGTGATGGCGACGGTGGGCGAGACCGAGATCACGCTTGGCCATATGCTTGCGCTTCGCGCGAGCCTGCCCGAGCAATATGCCCAGTTGCCAGCTGAGATCCTGTTTCGCGGCGTGCTTGATCAGCTTGTGCAGCAAACCCTGCTGATGCAGGCACTCGATGGCGCGCCTTCGGCGGTCACGCTGCTGCGGCTCGACAACGAACGCCGCGCGATCCTTGCTTCCGAAGTGATCCAGAAGGTGACGGACGACGCAGCGACCGAGGAGAATCTGCAGGCCGCCTATAACGCCGCATTCGCCGAGGCCGAGGACGAGACCGAGTATCGCGCGGCCCATATCCTTGTGGAAACCGAAGAAGAGGCCGCGCGCCTCGTGACCGAGATCGAGGACGGCGCGAATTTCGCCGCGCTGGCACAGGAACGTTCCATCGGCCCCTCCGGCCCCTCGGGCGGTGAACTTGGCTGGTTTTCAGAAGGCGTGATGGTGCAGGAATTCTTTGACGCGGTTGCCGCGCTCGAGGTCGGCGCCGTCTCGGGCCCGGTGCAGACACAGTTCGGCTGGCATGTGATCAGGCTCAACGAGACCCGCATCAAGGAGCGCCCGACGCTGGACGAGGTGCGCCCGGAACTGACCGATGACCTTCAGCGGCAGGCGTTCGAGGCCTATCTCGCCTCGCTTCAGGCCGAAACCCGGATCGAGCGCGCGGTCGGCGATGCCGCCGATCCCGAATTGATCAACCGGTTCGATCTTCTGGAGAACTGAGCCATGGGCAAGCCCGCACCTGTTTCACCGCTCGCCCCTGCGGCCTTTCCCGACCTGCCGGAGATCGGCGGTGTGCGGTTCGCAACCGCGCAGGCGGGGGTCCGCTACAAGGGGCGCACCGATGTGATGCTCGTCAGTCTCGCGCCGGGCACGACCATGGCCGGGGTGTTCACCCGCTCGGCCACGCGCTCGGCGGCGGTGCTGGACTGTCAGGCCAAGATCGGCGGCGATTCCGCACCCGGTGCGGCGATCCTTGTCAACTCGGGCAATGCCAACGCCTTTACCGGGCGGCGCGGCGTGGCCTCGGTCGAGGCGGTGACGGCGGCGGTGGCCGAACGCCTTGGCGTTCCGGCGGGCCGCGTCTTTACCTCCTCTACCGGCGTGATCGGCGAGCCTTTGCCACATGAGCGCATCACCGCCTGCCTTGACGATCTGGCGGGGCGCCTTGCGCCCGGCGGCATTGCCGATGCCGCGCGCGCGATCATGACCACCGACACCTTCCCCAAGGGCGCGAGCGAGACAATCGCCATTGACGGGCAAAGCGTGCGCATCGCGGGCATTGCCAAAGGGTCGGGGATGATCGCACCCGACATGGCGACGATGCTGGTCTATATCTTCACCGATGCCGCGATGGAGCAGGCAGTGTTGCAGGACATGGTAAGCGCCCTCAATTGCAGCACCTTCAACTGCATCACCGTCGATAGCGACACATCGACCTCCGACACGCTCTTGCTGGCCGCTACGGGGGCCTCGGGCGTGCGCGTGACCGGAACCAATGTGGGCTTCATGGAGGCGCTGCGCCGGGTGATGCTCGATCTGGCGCATCAGGTGGTGCGCGACGGCGAGGGGGCGACGAAATTCGTCGAGATATCGGTGACCGGCGCAGCCTCGGATGCAGAGGCGCATATCCACGCCAAATCCATCGCCAATTCGCCGCTGATCAAGACCGCCATCGCCGGTGAGGATCCGAACTGGGGCCGCGTTGTCATGGCGGTCGGAAAATCTGGTGCGCAGGCGGATCGCGACCGGCTCTCGATCTGGTTCGGCGATCTGGAGATGGCGCGCGAAGGCGAGATCAGCCCGATGCATGACGAGGCCCGCGCCGCCGCCTACATGAAGAACCAGACGATCGTGATCCATGTCGATCTCGGTCTTGGCGGCGGCACCGCGCGGGTCTGGACCTGCGACCTGACCCACGGCTATATCGAAATCAACGCGGATTACCGGTCGTGAAGACCATTCTTGTCTCGGCTGTGGCGCTGATCGACGTGGAAGGGCGTGTGCTTCTGGCGCAGCGGCCCGAGGGCAAGTCCATGGCGGGGCTGTGGGAATTTCCCGGCGGCAAGGTCGAGCCGGGAGAAACCCCCGAGGCCGCGCTCATCCGCGAGTTGCACGAAGAACTGGGCATCGACACCTGGGCCTCGTGCCTCGCGCCGCTGACATTCGCCAGCCACAGCTACGACAGCTTTCACCTGCTCATGCCGCTCTTTGCCTGCCGCAAATGGGAGGGCGTGCCGCAGGGGCGCGAGGGGCAGGCGCTGAAATGGGTGCGCGCGCGGGATCTGCGCGCCTATCCCATGCCCCCTGCAGACCTGCCGCTGATCCCGATCCTGCGCGACTGGCTGTGACGCCGGGCGGCCCCTCGTCTGCCTGATCGCGGATCGCGATAATTTTTGCGATTTTGATGGACGTTTTTCAAAACTCCGGCATGATGATGCCAGTTGTTCTGTCACACAAGCGTATCGTGCCACTTCATGATCGGGGGGATCATGATTCGCACCATCCAGATCGGATCTGCCGCGTCCATTCAGGGGATTTTCGTGCGCTTGCTCGACAACGGGCTGATGCAGGTGCGTGTGGGCACGCGGATCTATACCGGCCGCCCGGTGTCACGCGCCGCCTGACCACCTGATCGGGCCGGCACAAGTGATCCGGACGCGCTTTGTTCGGACGGCGGCCTCTGGGGGTTATCCTGCCCGGCGGCATCCGGAGGCGCGAAACTCGGTCTCCTCGGTCACGGCAAAGCGGCCACCCGAAAGTTTTTGCAACTTGCCCTCGCGCAGAAGCTTGCCGAAAGAGCGCAGCCCTTCCTCGCGGGAAAAGCCCGCCTCATCGACCTCTCTCAGTTTGCCCATGAGCATCGGTCGCGAGAATTGCGTGCGCCCCTCGACATCCGCGAGGTAGGCGGCGGCGGCTTCAAGCAGGTCGGGCAACGCGGTGGCGCCCTGTTCCTCGGCGAATTCCGCAAAGCCGTTTCCGGTCGCCTCAAACACCTCTGGCTGCGGCGTCGCGACGCGGCGCGGGCGCACAGCCAGGTGCTCGGCGTCCACCCGCTGTTCGGCCACGAGCTTCAGTGGGGCCGGGCGCACTTCTGCGGGACGCTCGCCTCGGGCGGTCGTCGCGGCACGCTCGGGCCGACGCGGGCGCACGACCGCCGCAAGATCGCCGCGATACGGACTGTCGTCGATCTTGCGGGTCAGATCGGCCCCGGCCTCTTTTTCGGCGCGGGTGGCGGCAAGCGCGGCGCGCAGGTGCTGGATCGTGTTGCGGCGCCGGCTGGTCTCGGGTGCCGCCATCTGGCTGGCGGCCTTGTCGAAAATTCTTTCGAGGTCGCTGTCCTGCGCCACATCGGCCGGCAGGTCACGCTCGGGCTGCTCCGGGGCGGGCGGGGTTTGCGCCGCGATCTCGGGCTCCTCGTCCAGAAGCTCCGCTTCAAGCTCGGCAAGCTCGCGCTGAAGTTCCTCCTCTTCCTCGGGACTCAGGTCACTGTCGTCCTCATCGAAGATATTCGAGGCCGCATCGTGATCGACATCAGGCATCTCGTCCGTGGTCTCGTCGAAGATGTCATCGGCCAGGGCGGCATCGAAATCCTCGCGCCTGACCTTGAGCACACGCGCGTCCGGCATTGCAGCCTCGTCGTCCAAGATCTTGTGCTCGTGGTGCGCGATGCCAGATGCGAAGGCGGCCTCGGATCCCGGCGCGGCATCCGCCATCAGGGCCGCGAGCGTATCCTCGAAAACAGCCTGATCGGGGGCATCAGCGAGGGCCGGGATCTCGTCACGGATCGCACTGTCGGCTTCGTCGAAGGCGTCTGCCTCGGGGGCCTCATCGTCGAAGATGGCCTTCTCTGCCTCGTGCTGCTCGGAGAATTCCGGCATGGCGACCGAAGCGATGTCGTCCTGCGCGGCGTCGGCATCACCCTCGGCGCTGTCCGTCCAGAGCGGCTCTTTCATCGCGTCCGGCTCGGCGAAGTCCTGCGCGTGCTCGTCTTCGCTGTATTGCGTGTCACCGCCGACAACCGAGCGGATCAGGTTGAGTTTCGCGGCAAGGCTATCCGCCTCGACGGCCTGGGTGGCCTCGGACGGCTGCGCCTGATCGGTGGTCTGTCCGGTCGCAACGACATCCTCATCCTGCCATATGCCGCTGTCCTCGGCCTCAAGCCCCTCGGGTTGCAACGCGTCTTGCGGAAACTCCGGCGGCGCGGCCTGCTCGTTCACGGCAGCGGCGGCATGCGCGGTGGCCGGCGTTACGGGCGCGACCGGTACCGTGTCGTCCTGCGCCTTGAGCACGATTCGCCCCTGATGCTCGTGCGCTTCCACCCGGCGCGTGATCTCGCGCTGGGCGATCCGGGCCAGCATTTCGGCGTCCGGCGTCGGCGGCTCTGCGCCAAAATAGCGATCATCGGCGGCCAGATCCCGAAAATACTCGGCAATCGCCTTCATAGTCTCGAAAGAATCATCGAAACCTTCCAGCGTGCACGAGAACGTGCCGTAGGAAACCGTGAGAATCTTGCTTGAACCTACCATGTCAATCGCTCGCTTTGCTTGCCCGCAAAGACAGTATTTACCATGACCTCAACGACCAAAGAGGTCCGATTCTTCGGTCTTTACTGTATCATTTCGTGGTCGGAATGTGTCATCAGAAGTTTCAACGCAACGATAAAGGCCAAAGGGAAATGATTGTCCGCGAAAAGGAGCCAATCTCCCTGATCGGCGGGGCGAGCGTTTCCCCCGCCATTCTCAGGGCCGCGTTGCGGCTTGCGCCGGTCGTGGTGGCCGCCGATGGCGGGGCCAATACGGCGGTCGAGGCTGGTCTTGTGCCCCGCGCGGTCATCGGCGATTTCGACAGCATCACTGCGCAGACCCGCGCCCGGCTTCCCGAGGATGTGCTGCACCATTTCGAGGATCAGGAAACGACCGATTTCGAGAAATGCCTGACGCAGGTGACCGCACCGCTGCTGATCGGTCTGGGCTTTGTCGGAGACAGGCTCGATCACCAGATGGCCGCCTGCACGGCGCTTGTGCGCCACGCCGCGCAACGCTGTATCCTTCTGGGCGAGGCGGACCTCATGTTCCTGTGTCCGCCGTCGCTCGTGCTGCCTCTGGCCGAAGGCTGTCGCGTGTCGCTCTTTCCCATGGGCGCGGTCGAGGGGGCGTCCGACGGGCTGCGCTGGCCCATCGGCGGGCTAAACCTGGCCCCGGATGGCCGCATTGCCACTTCGAACCTGTCGGTCGGGCCGGTGAGCCTTGCCGTGACCGCGCCGAAGATGCTGGTCATCCTGCCCGCCGAAACGCTTGACATCGTCGTGCCGGCCCTGCGCGCCACCCCTGCCACATGGACCACCGCATGAGCCCCGCCACGCGCGCCGCGCAATGGGCCGATGCAGTCGTATTCGATCTCTGGCGGCAGATGCGCTGGACCTTCCTGCCGCCCCTGATGGTCTATTTCGCCGCCGGATTTTCCGGGCTGACGATGATCGTGGGCACCTTCTTTGTGAAGGAATACCTTGATCTGTCGGCCGCCTTCCTTGCCGGGCTCGCCTTCTGGGCGGGGCTGCCCTGGGCGCTCAAGATGCCGCTGGGTCATCTGGTCGATATCATGTGGCGGTGGAAATGGCTGCTTATCTATCTTGGCGCGGGACTGATCGCGGGATCGGTCTTCATCATGTATCTGCTGCTCACGCAGACCGAGGCGATGGTGGCGATCATGCCGATGGGCGCGTGGTATGTGACCTCCTATCTGCTCGCGCCTGCGGGCCTGGTGGTTCAGGACGCGGTGGCCGATGCCATGTCGGTCGAGGCGGTGCCGCGTTTTGACGAGACCGGCGCGCCGCTCGACCCCGAGACCTCGCGCGCGCTGCATACCACGATGCAGACGCTGGGGCGATTTGCGCTGATCACCGGCACGCTGGCGGTGGCGCTTCTGAACCTGTCGATGTTCGCGGGGATCGAGGCGCTCGACGCCGAGGGCAAGCGCGCGGTCTATGCCAGTATATATCTGGCGGCGCTGGCTATTCCGCTGGTCTCGGTGTCAGGGGTGGTGCTGGCGGGGGTGCAGAAATGGCGTGCGCGCCGGGGGCTTCTGGGGCGCGGCCTTACCGAGGCAGAGGCCGACGCGCTCTTTGAGCGGTCGGACGAGGAGACCACGCCCAATCCGTGGTATTTCATCGGCGGCGCGGGGTTTGTCGCGCTCTCGCTCACCGTCGGGCTGAGCGATATTCCCTTCGGGCAGGAAATCATCTTTGCCGGGTCGATGGCGATTGTCCTGCTGCTCATGCGTCAGCTTGTGACGGTGCTGCCGGTGGCACAGGCGCGCGCGCTCATCGGCACGGCGCTCATCATCTTCATCTTCCGCGCCGTGCCCCGTGTGGGCGACGGTTATACCTGGTTTTCCATCGACGTGCTAGGCTTCGACCAGCAGTTCCTGTCGGTGCTGTCGCTCATCGCCTCGGTGCTGACGCTTGTGGGCATGGTGATCCTGCGCCCGCTTATCGCCAATCACACCATTGTCTATATCATCGTGATCCTGACCGTGGCGGGGGGCGTGCTGTCGCTGCCCAATATCGGGCTTTACTACGGCATTCAGGACGTGACCGCGCCGCTGACGGGCGGCATTGTCGATGCGCGGTTCATCGCGATCATGGATACCGCGCTTGAATCGCCTCTGGGGCAGATCGCGATGATCCCGATGCTGGCCTGGATCGCGCGCAACGCGCCGCCCGATCTCAAGGCCACGTTCTTTGCCGTGATGGCCTCATTCACCAATCTGGCGCTGTCGGCCAGTTCGCTTTTCACCAAGTATCTCAACCAGATTTTCGTGGTGGCGCGCGAGGTGCATGACCCGGTGAGCGGCGCGGTCACCACCCCCGCCGATTACAGCCAGTTGGGTCTTCTGATCCTGATCGTGAGCGGCCTGACCGTGGCCCTGCCACTTGTGGCGGTGGCGCTGGTGCAGCGCACGCGGCTCAGGAGTGTGGACTGACCATCGCCCGCTCCAATGCCGGATAGCGCAGGCCCAGCGTGATGCCGCGCGCGACGAAGCTGATGAGCAGCGCGAGCCAGAGGCCGTGATTGCCCAGTGGGGTCATGAGCGCCGCCACGGTGGCAATGTAGATCACGAGGCTCACCGCCATCATGTTGCGCATGTCGCGGGTGCGGGTGGCACCGATGAACACCCCGTCCAGCATGAAGGGCACAAGGCCAAGCAGGGGCGCGGCCACGGTATAGGGCAGGAAGCGGCGCGCCTCTTCCCGGACCTCGGGCGCGGTCGTCATCAGGTCGATGAGCGCGCCGCCGAAAAGCGCATAGCCCGTCGCGATCCCGAGGCAGATGACAAAGCCCCACAGGCTCGACAAAAGCGCGCCCCGCCGGAGCACCGTGAGGGCGCGCGCGCCATAGGCCTGTCCGACAATCGCCTCGGCGGCGAAGGCGAAGCCGTCGAGCGTATAGGCGGTGATGTTCAGAAACTGCAACAGCACCTGATTGGCCGCGAGCGTCACATCACCGAACCCCGCGCCGAGGAACAGGAAGGAAATGAAGATCGCCTGAAGCATGAGCGAGCGCAGCAGGATATCGCCATTGACCGAAGCCATGTTGCGCAGGCGCGCGCGGTCGAACACGCGCGGCCAGTCGCGCCATGCGGGCACCCCAAAGGCCGCGCGGCACAACCAAAGCCCAAGCGCCAGCCCGCCCCATTCGGCGATCACGGTGGCGCGCGCGACCCCCTCGACGCCCCACCCGAGGCCCAGCACGAACCATAGGTCAAGCCCGACATTGACCCCGTTCATCAACACCTGAATGGCAAGCACGGCGCGGGTGCGCTCCTGTGCGATAAGCCAGCCGGTGACGCCAAAAAGCGCGATCATCGCCGGGGCCGACCAGACCCGAATGGCCATATAGCCGCGCGCCATCCCCTCGACCTCATCGCTGGCGGGGGCAAGCCGGAACGCGGCCCAGAACAGCGGAAGCTGCAGCGCGATCACCGCAAGCCCCCCCGCGACCCCGATCATCAGCGCCCGCGTCAGAAGCGCCGCCACCTCACCCGCCTGCCCGGCCCCCACCGCCTGACTTGTCAGCCCCGTGGTGCCCATGCGCAGAAAGCCGAACACCCAGTAGACACCCGTGAGGACGATCGCCCCCAGCCCCACAGCGCCGATCGGCGCGGCGAGGCCCAATTGCCCCACCACGCCGGTATCCACCGCGCCGAGGATCGGCACGGTGGCGTTGGAGATGACGATCGGAACGGCGATCTTGAGGACCCGGCCATGGGTGACGGGCCGGGTGGTCTCAGCCATCGCGGCGCGGCATCACGAAATGCCCGGTGGCCTGTGCGAAGGGGCGCGCGCGGTTGTCCTGCCACGCCTCGACATGCACAGAGGCATAACGGCGGCCAGAGCGGTTGACCTGCGCGCGCGCATAGGCATCGCGCGGCAGCCCGGAGCGCAGGTAATCCACCGTGAAATCAATGGTTTTCGGCAGGCGCGGCAGCTTGCCGCCGACAATGGCCTCGGGGTCGAAGCCGCCGCTCTCGATCTCTTCCCAGAGCATCCCCCAACTCAGCCCGATGATTGCCGTGATCTCCAGAAACGCCGCCGTCGCCCCGCCATGAAGCGCGGGCAGAAGCGGATTGCCGATGAGTTTCTCGTCAAACGGCATGATCGCCGTCAACTCGTCGCCGCGCCGGTCGAACTGCACGCCGAGAAAGCCGATATAGGGCACGCCATCCACCAACGCCTTTAGCGCGGCATCGCGGCGCTGCTTGACCACCTGCACGGGTTCGGGACGGGGCCGCGCCATCACTTGCCCTCCACGGTGAAGGCGCCGGTGGCGGTGGCCACGGGCAGGGCGTCGTCATCGTCCATCGCACGGGCGCGCACGAAGGCCACGGAACGGGTGATGTGATAGCACTCGGCCCGCGCCCGGATCGTCTGGCCCGGCGTGGCGGGGCGCATGTAGTCGATGCGCAGATCAATCGTGGCCGTGCCGCCGGGCGAGTCAGGATGGCTCATCGCGGCCGCGCCACAGCAAGTATCCATGAGCGCCGAGACCGCGCCGCCATGGATCACGCCCGTCTCCGGGTCGCCGATGAAGCGCGGGTCGTAATCCATCTCGATCCACGCATGCCCGTCCTCCAGAAGCGTCAGCCGCATGCCGAGTGCACGCGCATGGGGCAGCGCCGCCATGAACTGCCGCGCGATCCTGTCCTTCTGGGTTGCCATGTCGCCTCCGCCGTTCGTGCGCCCTTTATGGCGGTCAAATCAGCGCGGCTGCAAGGGTGGCTGTTGCGCGGCGCGCGTGTTGGTCCTAACTTTCCCCCAAAGGGAGGGAAGGAATGTCCGACAAGAGGCTGTCCTTCAAGGAAATGTGCACGCGCTTCGATGTGACGCCGCGAACGCTGCGCTATTACGAGTATATCGAGCTTTTGCAGCCCGAGCGCGACGGGCGCGCGCGCTGGTATGGGCCACGCGAATGCGCGCGCATGACGCTGATCCTGCGGGGCCGCAAATTCGGCTTTGCGCTCGAGGAAATCCGGCAATGGCTGCTCATCTACGAGAAAGAGGGCACCGAGGCACAGATGCGCCAGTGGATCGAGCTTGCCGATCGCCAGCTGGCCGAACTGGCCGAACAACGCGCGCAGATCGAGGACGCGATGGCCGAATTGCGCAAGCTGCGCGACGAAACCGAGGCGAGTCTCGGCTGACCTTACGATACGATAATTACGTCGCGCATCGCCTTACCTTGCCTGATCTTACGTCAACTTGAAAGTGACGCGACGTAGCGGTTACGTCAAGCCGCACGCCTGTTGTAACCATGGCCAAAGGCCCTCAGATTGTCGGCATATCCTGTGCGGCAAGGGCATAGCCATGAGCGAGACCACCATGACCATCCGCGAGATGTGTGAGGCATTCGACGTGACGCCCCGCACCCTGCGGTTCTACGAATCAAAGGAGCTTCTGGCGCCGATCCGGCAGGGGCAAAGGCGGCTTTTCACCCGACGCGACCGCGCCCGGCTCAAGCTCATCCTGCGCGGCAAGCGCTTCGGCTTCAGCCTCGAGGAGCTGCGCCAGTTGCTCGACCTCTACGACAAGGGCGACCAGCAATACACCCAGATCACAGCCGCCTATGAGGTGGCGCAGACCCGCCTTGCCGCGATGGAAGCCGAGCGCGCCGAGCTTGACGCCGCCATCGCCGAGCTGCGCGAACAGATAACCTGGGGCGCGCGGATGCTCGCCTCGCTCAAGGACACCAGGAAAGCCGCCGAATAAGCGGCGTGACCGTCTCAAGGGAGAGAAGACATGCCCAGCTATACCGCCCCCACCCGCGACATGCAGTTCATCCTGCACGAGGTTCTCGACGTTTCGGAACAGGACGTGCCCGGCTATGCCGATCTTGAGCCTGACTTTACCAAGGCCGTTCTGGAAGAGGCGGGCAAGATTGCGTCCGAAGTGCTGATGCCGCTCAATGCCGTGGGCGATACCGAGGGCTGTCATCTGGAAAACGGCGTGGTGCGCACGCCCACGGGGTTCAAGGCGGCGTTCGAGCAGATGAAAGAGGGCGGCTGGACCGCGCTCGACCTGCCCGAGGAATTTGGCGGGCAATACATGCCCTATGTCCTTGGCACGGCGGTGGGCGAGATGTTCTCGGGCGCCAATCAGGCGTTTACGATGTATCAGGGCCTGACCCATGGCGCGGCTTCGGCGATCCTTGCGCACGGCTCTGACGCGCAAAAGGCCACCTACCTGCCGAAAATGGCCGCCTGCGACTGGACCGGCACCATGAACCTGACCGAGCCGCATTGCGGCACCGATCTGGGCCTGATGCGCGCCAAGGCCGAACGCCAGGGCGACGGCAGCTTCAAGGTGACGGGTCAGAAGATCTTCATCTCGGCGGGCGAGCATGACATGGCCGAGAACATCATCCATCTGGTGCTGGCCAAAATCCCCGGCGGGCCGGAGGGAATCAAGGGCGTGTCGCTGTTCATCGTGCCGAAATTCCTGGTGAACGAGGATGGCAGCCTTGGCGCGCGCAACGCCGTGACCTGCGGCAAGATCGAGGAAAAGATGGGGATTCACGGCAATTCCACCTGCGTGATGAACTATGACGGCGCAACCGGCTACCTCCTGGGCGAGGAACACAAGGGCATGCGCGCCATGTTCACCATGATGAACGAGGCGCGGATCGGCGTCGGCATGCAGGGGCTGGCACAGGCCGAGGTCGCCTATCAGAACGCGCTCGCCTATGCCAAGGACCGGCTTCAGGGCCGCGCCGTCACCGGCACGGAAAACCCGAATGGCCCCGCCGATCCGCTGATCGTGCATCCCGACATCCGCCGTTCGCTGATGGATCAAAAGAGCTTTATCGAGGGCGCGCGCGCCTTCATGCTGTGGGGGGCGGAGCTTATCGACCGCTCGCATCGCGGCGATGACGCCGCCGCTGAGGGGCTGATCTCGCTGATGACGCCCGTCATCAAGGGCTTTCTCACCGATGAAGGCTATGACATGACCGTGCGCGCGCAGCAGGTCTATGGCGGCCACGGCTATATCGAGGAATGGGGCATGTCGCAATTCACCCGCGACGCGCGCATTGCCATGATCTACGAGGGCGCCAACGGCGTGCAGGCGCTCGATCTGGTGGGCCGCAAGCTGGCGCAGGACGGCGGCAAACACGTCATGGCCTTCTTCGATCTGGTCAAGACCTTCCTCAAGGAAAACGAGGACGACGCGGCGCTCAAGGCCGATTTCCTCGACCCGCTCAAGGCGGCGTCCAAGGATTTGCAGGCGGCGGGGATGTTCTTCATGCAGCAGGGCATGAAGAACCCCAACGCGGCGCTTGCCGGTTCCTATGACTTCATGCACCTTTTCGGCCATGTCTGCCTTGGGCTGATGTGGGCGCGGATGGCCAGGGCGGCAAATGGCGCTCTGGCGGCGGGCACCTCGAACGAGGGGTTCTACCGCACCAAGCTGGCCACCGGGCGCTACTACATGAAACGCCGCCTGCCCGCCACGGCGCTGCACCTCGCGCGCATCCAGAGCGGTGCGGATACCGTCATGGCGCTGGAGGCCGAGGCGTTCTGAGGAAACGACCACAAGGGAGGGACAGATGCCGAAACGCTTTCGCCTCACCCGCCGCTTCAACGCGGCGATGACCGAGGACGGCTATCGCCGCCTGCGCCGCTTCGCGCAGGAGGCGGGGCTGGATGAGGGCGAGGCGCTGTCCTTTCTGTTCGAGAACTTCGACAGCGTGATCAATGAGGACACGTTCGCGCACCGGCTCCGGCTGTTCAATTCGGAGCTGGACGCGCGCAAACGCTGAAACCACAGGGAAGGGAGGCCCGGCCATGACATGGATGACCGACGAGCACCGGATGCTCGGCGAGATGACCGCCCGGTTCATCACCGAGGAATGGCGCCCGCATTTCGGGCGCTGGCGCAAGGCCGGGATCATGGACCGCGAGTGCTGGCGTGAGGCGGGTGCCTTGGGCCTCTTGTGCCCGTCGATCCCGGAGGAATACGGCGGCGCGGGCGGTGATTTCGGCCATGAGGCGGTGATCTGCATCGAACAGGGCCGCGCCAATCTGGCAAGCTGGGGCAACCCGATCCATTCCGGCATCGTCGCCCATTACATCCTCGCCTATGGCTCCGAGGCGCAGAAACAGACATGGCTGCCGAAAATGGTCTCGGGCGAGATGGTCGGCGCGCTCGCCATGACCGAACCCGCCGCCGGATCGGATGTGCAGGGCATCAGGACGCGCGCCATTCGGGATGGCAACGCCTACCGCCTCTCGGGGCAAAAGACCTTCATCACCAATGGGCAGCACGCCGACCTGATCATCGTCGCGGCCAAGACCGACCCCAAGGAGGGCGCAAAAGGCATATCTCTGGTTGTGGTCGAGACCGAGGGCGCGACAGGTTTCACACGCGGGCGCAATCTCGAAAAGGTCGGGATGCACGCGGGCGATACATCAGAGTTGTTCTTCGACAATGTCGAAATCCCGCCCGAGAATATTCTCGGGCAAGAGGAGGGGCGCGGCTTTTACCAGATGATGCAGCAATTGCCGCAGGAACGCCTCATCATCGCCTGCGGCGCGCAAGGCGCCATGGAGGGCGCGGTGGACCGCACCATCACCTATGCCAAGGAGCGTCAGGCCTTTGGCGGCCCGATCCTGCAATTCCAGAACACCCGCTTCAAGCTGGCCGAATGCCGGACCAAGACCACCGTCGCCCGTGCCTTTCTCGATGCCTGCATCGCCGAGCATCTGCGCGGCGACCTCAGCGTGGAAAAGGCCGCGATGGCGAAATACTGGCTGACCGATGCCCAGGGCGAGGTGCTGGATGAGTGCCTGCAACTGCATGGCGGCTATGGCTATATGCAGGAATATGACATCGCCGAAATGTGGGCCGATGCCCGCGTGCAGCGCATCTATGGCGGCACCAACGAGATCATGAAGGATCTGATTGCGAGGGCGCTGTGATGCTCCGGGCGGCGCTCTGTCTGATGCGTGCGGGTCCGGGGGTTTCACACCCCCGGACCCCCGTGGAGTATTTGTGGAACAATGAAACACACACCGCGCTTTCACTGTTCTTCAAATACTCAAATCCAACACCACAACGGGAGCCGACGCCATGACCATCAAACTCTCCTGTTTCGGCGAATCCGGCAATGCCTACAAGGCGGCGCTGGCGCTGGAACTTTCCGGTCTCGACTGGGCGCCGGTCTTTGTCGATTTCTTTGGCGGCGAGACGCGCCAGCCCGCGTTTCGCGCGCTCAACGTCATGGGCGAGGTGCCGGTGCTGGTGGATGGCGATGTGACGCTCACGCAATCGGGCGTGATCCAGGGCTATGTTACCGAAAAGACGGGAAAATTCGGCGGTGAGACGCCCGAGGAGCGCCGCGAGGTGCTGCGCTGGATGTTCTGGGACAATCACAAGCTCAGCTCTCCGGCGGGGATGGTGCGGTTTCTGATGAACTTCCTGCCCGAGGAGAAGCGGCCCAAGGAGGTGATCGGCTTTACCCAGGCGCGCCTCAAGACCGCCTATAGTGCGCTCGACGCCCATCTTGCGGGACGCGACTGGATCGTGGGCGCGGGCCTTACCAATGCCGATCTGTCGTGCTGCGGCTATCTCTATTACCCCGAGCCTTTCGGTTTTGACCGCAAGGATTGGCCCAATATCGACCGCTGGCTGCGCAATATCAGCGCCACCCCCGGCTGGAAACACCCCTATGACCTGATGCCCGGCAGCCCCGCTGACCGCGCCTGAATGAAGGAGACCGATATGTCTGACGCCTATATCTATGACACCCTGCGCACGCCGCGCGGCAAGGGCCGCAAGGATGGCGCGCTGCACGAGGTGACCGCCGCGCGGCTCTCGGCGCAGGTGCTCAACGCGCTGAAATCGCGCAACGGGCTTGAGGGCCATGCCGTCGAGGATGTGATCTGGGGCAATGTCACGCAGGTGATGGAGCAGGGCGGCTGCCTTGCGCGCACCGCCGTTCTGGCCTCTGATCTGGATGAGCGTATCCCCGGCCTTGCCATCAACCGCTTTTGCGCGAGCGGCATGGAGGCGGTGAACCTTGCCGCCAATCAGGTGCGCGGCGGCGCCGGTGAGGGATATATCGCCGGCGGGGTCGAAATGATGGGCCGCGTGCCCATGGGCAGCGACGGGGCGGCGATTGCCGTCGATCCCTCGATCGCGATGGAGACCTATTTCGTGCCGCAGGGCATTTCGGCGGACATCATTGCCACCGAATACGGCTTCACCCGCGATGAGGCTGACGCGCTGGCCGTGGAATCGCAGCGTCGCGCCAAGGCGGCCTGGGATGACGGGCGGTTCGCCAAATCCATCATCGAGGTGCAGGATCAGAACGGGCTGACCATTCTCGACCATGACGAATACATGCGTCCCGGCACCGACATGCAGACGCTGGGCGCGCTCACCCCCGCCTTTCAGGCGATGGGCGAGGTGATGCCGGGCTTTGACGCCGTGGCCCGCATGAAATATCCGCATCTGGAGCGGATCAACCATATCCACCACGCCGGCAATTCCTCTGGCATCGTCGATGGCGCGGCGGGCGTGTTGATCGGCTCCAGGGCGTTTGGCGAGAAATGGGGCCTGAAGCCGCGCGCACGCATCGTGCAGACCACCAAGATCGGCACCGATCCGACGATCATGCTGACCGGCCCGGTGCCCGCCACCGAAAAGGCGCTGCGCGACAGCGGCATGGCGATTGGCGATATTGACCTGTTCGAGGTGAACGAGGCCTTTGCCAGCGTGGTGCTGCGGTTTCAGCAGGCCTTCAATGTCGATCCGGGGCTTGTGAACGTGAACGGCGGGTCCATCGCCATGGGCCATCCGCTGGGGGCCACCGGGGCCATGATCATCGGCACGCTTCTGGATGAGTTGGAGCGCACCGGCAAGGGCACGGGGCTGGCGACGCTGTGCATCGCGTCCGGCATGGGTGCCGCCACCATCATCGAGCGCGTGTAAGAGGAGATGACCAAAATGACTGATTTCACGATGGAAAAAGGCGCCGATGGCGTCGCGATCATCACCTGGGACACGGTTGGCAAGTCCATGAACGTGATGAATGCCCAAGGGTTTCTGGACCTTGAGGCGCTGATTGACGATGCGCTGGCGGATGATGCCGTCAAGGGCGTGATCCTCACCTCCGGCAAGCCGGGATCGTTCGCGGGTGGCATGGACCTCAACATCATCGCCAAGATGCGCGATGACGCGGGCGACAACCCCGCCAAGGGGCTCTTTGACGGGGTGATGGGGATGCACGCCATCCTGCGCAAGATCGAGCGCGCGGGCATGGACCCCAAGACCTTGAAGGGCGGCAAGCCGATTGCCGCAGCCTTGCCCGGCACCGCGCTTGGCATCGGGCTTGAGATCCCGCTTGCCTGTCACCGCATCTTTGCCGCTGACAATCCGTCGGCCAAGATCGGCCTGCCCGAGATCATGGTGGGGATTTTCCCCGGCGCGGGCGGCACCACGCGCCTTGTGCGCAAGCTGGGGGCCATGGCCGCCTCGCCGCTGCTGCTCGAAGGCAAGCTCAATGATCCGAGAAAGGCCAAATCCGCCGGGGTGGTGGATGAGGTGGTGCCCGCCGATCAGCTGATCGAGAAGGCGCGCGAATGGGTGCTGAGCAACCCCGCCATCGTCAAGCCCTGGGACGACAAGGGCTATAAAATGCCCGGCGGCGCGCCCTATCATCCGGCGGGCTTCATGACCTTTGTCGGGGCCTCCGCCATGGTCAACGGCAAGACCCAGGGCGCGTTCCCGGCGGCCAAGGCGCTGCTCAGTGCGGTCTATGAGGGCGCGCTGGTGCCCTTTGACACCGCCCTCAAGATCGAGGCGCGCTGGTTCACCAATGTGCTGATGAACCCCTCGTCAAGCGCGATGATCCGCTCGCTCTTCATCAACAAGGAGGCGCTGGAGAAAGGCGCGAACCGCCCCGACGCCCCCGATCAGAAGGTCAGGAAACTGGGCGTTCTGGGCGCGGGCATGATGGGCGCAGGGATCGCCCTTGTCTCGGCGCAGGCCGGGATAGAGGTTGTCCTGATTGACCAGAAACAGGAGGCGGCGGACAAGGGCAAAGCCTATAGCGCCAGCTTCATGGATGCGGGCATCAAGCGCGGCAAGGCCACCGAGGCGAAGAAGGCCGAGGTGCTGGACCGGATCACCGCCACCACGGATTACAGCGCCTTGAAGGGCTGTGATCTGATCATCGAGGCGGTGTTCGAGGATCCCGGCGTCAAGGCCGGGGTGACGAAACAGGCGCTGGCCGAGGTGGGCGAGGACTGCATCTTTGCCACCAACACCTCGACCCTGCCGATCACCGATCTGGCGCAGGCGTCCGACACACCCGAGAATTTCATCGGCATCCATTTCTTCTCGCCGGTGGAAAAGATGTTGCTGGTGGAAATCATCAAGGGTGCAAAAACCGGCCCGCGCGCCGTGGCCAAAGCGCTCGATTATGTCCGGCAAATCCGCAAGACGCCCATCGTGGTGAACGATGCGCGGTTCTTCTACTGCAACCGCTGCATCATCCCCTATATCAACGAGGGTATCCGCATGGTGGCCGAGGGCGTCGCGCCCGCGCTGATCGACAACGCGGCGCGGCAGTTGGGTTTCCCGGTGGGGCCGCTGCAACTGGTCGATGAGACCTCGATTGATCTGGGCGCCAAGATCGCGCGGGCGACCAAGGCCGCCATGGGCGATGCCTATCCCGACGAGGCCGTTGACGCGGTGATCTTCTGGATGGAGAGCGAGGGGCGCTTGGGCCGCAAGGCGGGTGCCGGGTTTTTTGACTATGACGACAAGGGCAAGCGGCAGGGCTATTGGCCGGGTCTGGCCGCCAAATACCCCCGCGCGGCAGACCAGCCCGACCTGCACGAGGTGCAGCATCGCCTGATGTTCGCGCAGGTGCTGGAAGCGGTGCGCGCGCTTGACGAGGGCGTGCTGACGGACATCCGCGAGGGCGACGTGGGCGCGATCCTGGCCTGGGGCTTTGCGCCCTGGTCGGGCGGGCCGTTCTCGTGGCTCGACATCATCGGCACGCCCTATGCCGCCGAACGGTGTGACCAGTTGGCCGAGAAATTCGGGCCGCGTTTCACCACGCCCGCGCTTTTGCGTGAAATGGCTGACAAGGGGCAGGGCTTTTACGCCCGCTTTGGCGGTCATTCAGAGGCGGCGTAACATGATAGCCCCGCGCGTCTCGGGCGCGCGGGGCCGTCCCGCTCAGAGCGGCGCGAACCCGTTCTGCGCCGGATCATATTGCTCCAGCTTGCCGGTGCCGATGTCGATCCAAAGCCCGTGCAGCGTGAGCCTCCCATCCTCGACCGCCGTGGCGACGAAGGGAAATGTCATCAGGTTTTCCAGCGAGACAACCACCGTCTGCCGCTCGATGGCGTGCAGCCTCTCGGCATCATCCCCGATATCCTTGACCCGCTCGTAACCGGGCCGCAGCACATCAAGCCAGCGCCCGAGGAAACTGGTCTTTTGCTCCAGTTCCGGCGCATGTCCCGAACACATGTCAAGACAGCCCTTGGCCCCGCCACAGGCCGAATGCCCCGCCACGATCACATGCGCCACCTCAAGCGCGGTCACGGCGAATTCCAGCGCCGCCGAGGTGCCGTGCTTGCCGCCATCGGGCTCGTAGGGCGGGATCAGGTTGGCGATGTTGCGGTGGGTAAAGAACTCTCCGGCTTCGGCATTGAACAGCGAGGCCGCGTGAACCCGGCTGTCACAGCAGGAAATCATCATGGCGCGCGGGTGCTGGCCCTGTTGGGCAAGGTGGCGATACCAGGATTCGTTCTCGGCGAAACTGGTGGCCTTCCAGCCAAGATAGCGGCGGGCAAGATGCGTGGGCAACGGTCGGACGTAATTCATGGTCTCTCCGGTTTCTGGCTCGGCCTTGCGGCGATATAAGGCGCATTCGCCGCGAATTCGAGAGATTATTTCGGCGCGCATCAACGATTTGGGAACCCCGATCGCGCCATGATGGCGCGTGCCGTGGGGGTGCAAGGGGAATGGGACGGGTGAGACCGTGGAACAAGTGACACCGCTGCAACAGCAGGAGCGGGTCCGGCTCGATGCCGACCGGCTGGAAACACTTTACAGACAGTTGGGCGTGCGAGGGGCTGAGGATGTGGTCTGTCGCGCGCTTGAAGAGATCGCCACGCGGCTCGCTCAGGCCGAGCGCGATTATCGCGCCGCACGTGTCTCGGAAATGCGCAAGGGCTGCCGCAGTCTGATCGCCATGGCCGATCAGGTGGGCATGTCGCTGCTGGCGCGGGTGGCGGGCGATGTGACAGGCTGCATCGACGCAGACGACGGCATCGCCCTCGCCGCCACCTTTGCGCGGCTTTTGCGGATCGCCGACCGCTCGCTTTGCGAGATCTGGGACATGGCCGACAGCCCGTTCTGAGCCTTGC
Source organism: Roseovarius autotrophicus (assembly GCF_018069895.1). Lineage (GTDB taxonomy): Bacteria > Pseudomonadota > Alphaproteobacteria > Rhodobacterales > Rhodobacteraceae > Roseovarius > Roseovarius autotrophicus. The sequence goes on from NZ_JAGQDH010000004.1 coordinate 206,528, forward strand.
AGGCGGCGCAATCTCCGCTAGGCTCTGACCAGATCTCAAGGAGACCCGCCATGCGCCCGAGTTTCGCCGCCCCCGGCACGCCCGCCATCCCGCTTCATGTGGTGGAGGAGGGTGCGCTTGATGGCTGGCTTGGCGCGCAACAGCCCCGCGTCGCGAACTGGCTGCGCGCCACGGGTTTTGCCGCCGCTCTGGGCAAGCTGGCTCTGGTCCCGGACGAGGTGGGCGGGATCGCGCTGACCGTCGCGGGCTTTGGCACAGAGAAGAGCCGCGTGCGCGGCCGGTTTCACCTTGCCAGCGTTGCAAGCGCGCTGCCCGAAGGCACCTACCGGCTTGAGGGGCTGGCCAACGCGCAGGCCGAGACCGAAGCGCTCGGCTGGCTGCTCTCGCACTACGCCTTTGACCGCTACCGCGCGCAAAGCCCCGCCAAGGCACGGCTCATCGCACCCGAGGGGATCGACGCCGCGCGGCTTGAAATCATCGCCGCGGGCGAGTGCCTGACCCGCGATCTGGTCAACACGCCCGCCAATGACATGGGGCCTGACGCGCTTGAGGCCGCGTGCCGCAAGGTTGCCACGGACCACGGCGCATCGGTCACAGTCACCGCCGGCGAGGATCTGCTGGCGCAGAACCTGCCGCTCATCCACACCGTCGGGCGCGCCGCGGCGCAGGCGCCCCGGCTTATCGACATGCAGTGGGGCGAGGCGGGACCCGCCCTTACCCTTGTCGGCAAGGGCGTGTGTTTTGATACCGGCGGGCTCAACCTCAAGCCGGGCAACAGCATGGGGCTGATGAAAAAGGACATGGGCGGGGCGGCGACGGTGCTGGGGCTGGCGCATATGATCATGGCGCTCGGGCTTAACATTCGCCTGCGGGTGCTGATCCCGGCGGTGGAAAACGCGGTGAGCGCAGACGCGTTCCGCCCCGGCGACATCCTGACCGCGCGCAATGGCGCAACTGTGGAGGTCAACAATACCGATGCCGAGGGGCGGCTTGTGCTCGCGGATGCGCTCAGTCTTGGGGCCGAGGGCGCGCCCGATCTGATGATCTCCATGGCGACGCTCACAGGCGCGGCGCGGGTGGCGCTTGGCCCCGATCTTGCGCCCTATTACACCGACGAGGCGGGGCTGGCGCGGGCGCTGGAAAGCGCCGCCGCGCGCGTGGCCGATCCGGTCTGGCGGATGCCCTTCCATACCCCCTATGAGGCGATGATCGAGCCAGGTATCGCCGATCTCGACAACGCGCCCTCGGGCGGCATGGCGGGCTCTATCACCGCCGCGCTGTTCCTGCGCCACTTTGCCGGGGGTCTTCCTTTCGCGCATTTCGACATCTACGCTTGGCAACCCGTGGCCGCGCCCGCGCGCCCCAAGGGCGGGGTGGGCATGGGCGCGCGCGCGCTGCTTGCGGCGCTGCCGGAGGTGCTGGGGCTGTGAACGGAACGCGCCTTATCGCCTGGCCGCTTGTCGATCTTTGCCGCACACCAAACGGGCCACGCGACCGGCAACTGCTCATGGGCGAAGCGGTCGAGATACGCGCCCCGTCATCCTCGGGCCTGACCCGAGGATCTTCCCCCGGCTGGGCAGAGGTCCGCGCCGCGCGTGACGGCTATGAGGGTTTCATCCCCGAGGCCGCCCTGACCACGGGGCGCATGACCCACCGGGTGCGCAGCCGCGCCACCCATCTCTACCCCGCGCCGGACATCAAGGCGCGAGAGCGTGCCATGCTCAGCCTCAACGCACGGCTGGAGGTGATCGGGCAAACCGGCAGCTTCGCCCAGACGCCGCAGGGATTTGTGCCGCTTGCCCATCTCGCGCCGCTCGACGTGCCCGAGACCGATCCCGTCGCGGTGGCCGAGCGCCTTCTCGGCACGCCCTATCTCTGGGGCGGCAATTCGGCGCTCGGGATCGATTGTTCGGGACTGGTGCAGATCGCGCTTTTGGCCTGCGCGCTCCCCTGCCCCGGCGACAGCGGCCCGCAGGAGACCGCGCTTGGGGAGGCCCTGCCCGAGGAGGCGCCCCTCGAACGTGGCGACCTGCTGTTCTGGAAGGGCCATGTGGCCTGGGTCTGCGACCACGGCACGCTCCTCCACGCCAACGCGCATCACATGGCCGTGGCCCATGAACCGATCCCCAAGGCCATCGCCCGCATCGCGGCGCAGGACGGCGGGCCGGTCACGGCACGCAAGCGACTGAAAGGACCAACATGACCAGAGACCCCTTCTTTCACCCCGTCTCGGGCTTCGATCTGCCGCGCTTTGCCGGGGTGCCGACCTTCATGCGCCTGCCGTATCTCACGCCGGATCATCCTCGCTTTGCCGAAACACAGGTGGGCCTCATCGGCGTGCCCTGGGACTCGGGCACCACCAACCGCCCCGGCCCGCGCCACGGGCCACGGCAGTTGCGCGACGCCTCGACCATGATCCGCGCGCAGCATCCCACAAGCGGAATGCGCCCGTTCGAGGCGATGAATTGCGCCGATCTGGGCGATGTCGGCCCCAATCCCGCCGATATCCCCGACAGCATGGCGCGGATCACCGCCTTTTATGACCGGGTGACACAGGCGGGCATCACGCCGCTCACGGCGGGGGGCGATCACCTGACCACGCTGCCGGTGCTGCGCGCGCTGGCGCGCCGCGCGCCTCTGGGCATGATCCTTTTCGACAGCCACACAGACCTCTATCATTCCTATTTCGGCGGCACGATGTATACGCACGGCACCCCCTTTCGCCGCGCCGTGGAGGAGGGGTTGCTCGATCCGAAACGCGTGGTGATGATCGGGCTGCGCGGCACGATGTATGACACCGAGGACCGCGATTTTGCCCGCGCAGAGGGTATCCGCCTCATCCTGATCGAGGAGTTCCATGCGCGCGGGCCCGCCGATGTGATGGCCGAGGCGCGCGGGATCGCAGGCGCAGGCGAGACCTATGTGAGCTATGATATCGACTTCGTCGATCCCGCCTTCGCGCCGGGCACCGGCACGCCGGAGGTGGGCGGGCCAACCAGCTTTCAGGCGCTCGAAGTGGTGCGCGGACTTGACGGCGTGCGGATCGCGGGGGCCGATCTGGTCGAGGTCTCGCCGCCCTTCGATCCTTCGGGCGGCACGGCCTTTCTGGGCGCGTCGATCATGTTCGAACTGCTCTGCGTGATGGCGCGCTCTATTCGATCGCGCGGATAAGCTTGCGCTCAAGCACGCGCAGCACCGTGCGCAGGTCATGCCCGCGCTTGAGGATCCGACCGTCAAGGCCGATCACCGCATATTGCCCCTGCCGCTCGCGCAGGCGGGGGCGTTTCTCGATACGGTAGAGCGGGTGTTCGGCGGTGCGGCGGAAAATCGCGAACACCGCCACCTCGCGCAGGCAGGAGATGCCGTAATCGCGCCATTCACCCGCCGCCACCATGCGCCCGTAAAGCGACAGGATCGCGCCCAGTTCGTCGCGTTGAAAGGCGACCTGCTCGACCCCCTGGGTCTGCGTGAACGGGATCGGCGGTTGCGCGTTCATGGATAAAGAGTTGCGCCAAATGTCCCGCAAATCAAGCAAATTCACAGGAGAATGATGGCTCAGGCAAAGCGCCCGTGGCAGAACCAGCCCCCCGAAAACGCCGCGCCGTGCGCCTGATAGAGCCAGAGCCACTCGCCCCGCGTGGTCAGCACCAGCCCCGGTGGCGCGATGGTCAGCAGATGTGCAGGCGGCGGGGCCTGGTGTCTTGCCCCGCGTTTTGCCGCGCGGGTACGGGTGGCGCGCCGCCGCATGAGGCGCCCGGCCCCCGGCCGGGGAAACCAGATGGACAGGATGCGACGGGCGGGCATGGCGACAGCAGATTTGTTCCTCTTTTGTTTCAAAACAGGGCACAGATCTGCCAGAGTCGGGTCGCGCGGCCCTGCACAACGCCTTGTGCGGCTTGCCCCCTTGCGGGGCGCGCCGGCGCATATACCTTGCGACCAACCAACCAGAGGACCAACAGCATGAGCGACGACACCTATACGCCCCCCGAGGTCTGGACATGGGATCAGCCCTCGGGCGGACAGTTCGCCTCGATCAACCGCCCCGTCGCGGGCGCGACCCACGACAAGGAATTGCCCGTGGGCGACCATCCGTTCCAGCTCTATTCGCTGGCCACGCCCAATGGCGTCAAGGTCACCGTGATGTTCGAGGAGTTGCTGGCCGCTGGCCATGACGCAGAATACGACGCCTGGAAGATCGACATCGGCGAGGGCGAACAGTTCGGCTCGGGCTTTGTCGCGGTGAACCCCAATTCCAAGATCCCCGCGCTTGTGGATCGCAGCGGCGCGGAACCTGTCCGCGTGTTCGAGAGCGGCTCTATCCTCATCCATCTGGCCGAAAAATTCGGGGCCTTCCTGCCCGCTTCAGGGCCTGCGCGCACCGAAACCCTCAACTGGCTCATGTGGCAGATGGGCAGCGCGCCCTATCTCGGCGGCGGATTTGGCCATTTCTACGCCTATGCGCCCGAGAAATGGCAATACCCGATCGACCGTTTTGCCATGGAGGCCAAGCGCCAGCTTGACGTTCTCAACCGCGCGCTTGAGAGCAGGCCCTTCATCGCCGGTGAGGACTATTCCATCGCCGACATGGCGATCTGGCCGTGGTATGGGCAATTGTGCCTCGGGCGGCTTTACAGTGCCGCGACCTTCCTCGACGTCGCCAGCTACACGCATGTCATGGCCTGGGCCGAAAGGATCGACGCGCGCAAGGCCGTGCAACGCGGCCGCATGGTCAATCGCAGCTTTGGCGAGCCGCACATGCAGCTTCACGAACGCCATTCGGCCGAGGATTTCGACACGAAAACCCAGGACAAGATCGGCGAGAGCGCCTAATTGCTTTCGCCCGCGCACGGGATCGGGCATGAATGGGGCAAAAGGAGCCCCTTCATGCCCAGCCGCGACACCCCCCTTCTGGCCGTCCTGATCGACGCCGACAACGTGCCCGCGAAATTCGCCGACGCGATCCTGCGCGAGGTCACAAGCTATGGCGAGCCGGGGCTGCGCCGCGTCTATGGCGACTGGTCGAGCCAGCAGCTTTCAGGCTGGACCAAGACGGCGCAGAAGCTGGGCCTTGTGCAATACCAGCAGACGGCCAATACCAAGGGCAAGAACGCCTCGGATATCGGGCTGGTGATCGACGCCATGGATATCCTGCACGCGGGCCATTTCGATGGCTTCGTTCTGGTCTCCTCGGACAGCGATTTCACCCGGCTGGCCAGCCGCATCCGCGAACAGGGACTGACGGTCATCGGCATCGGCGAGGCCAAGGCGCCCGACGCGCTCAAGAACGCCTGCAATCGGTTCGTGGCCATCGAGAACATCTATGAGGAGGCGGGCGATACGCCCGCGAGCGCGCCCAAGGCGCGGCTTGACAGCGCGCGGATCGCCGACGCGCGTCGCCTGATCTTTGACGCGATGGAAAAGATCGACAGCGAGGACGAGTGGTATCCGCTGGGGCGCCTCGGCCAGCAAATTCAGGCCGACAAGCCAGATTTCGACACGCGCAGCTATGGCAAGAAGAAGTTGAGCGACCTCATTGCCGAGTTGAAGGTGTTCGAGACCAAGCCGGGATCGGGCAATCAACTTCTGGTCCGACGGGTGGATTGAGGGGGATGATGGGCCTGAAGCAGTCTTGCGAGGCCGCGCACTTGATGTCCCTGCCGACGGGCAAGACCAAGAAAGTTCAAAATTTTCTTGAGCGGAATTTTTTCAAGATTCCGTAGCTCCGCGCCAGCTTCAGACCACTCGCCGCCCCTCACAGCCCAAGCTCAGCCCGGATCGCCGCCCCGTCCGCGCCGCGCTCGGGCGGCGCGCCCACCTCCCGCACCACCCCGTCGAAACGCGGCGCGGGAGCGGGCGCAAGCCCCTCGCCCCACACCCTGCGCGCCGCCATGTGCGGATCGCACGCCGCCTCATCGGGGCGCAACACCGGGGCCACGCAAGCATCTGACCCGGCAAAGACCCCCTCCCAATGCGCGCGCGGTTCGGCGGCAAGGATCCCGGCCAGCGCCTCGGTCTGCGCGGGCCATTGCGCGGGATCATTCTGCGCGGCAAAGCGGGGATCGTCCGACAGCCCGAGACACCCCAGAAACGTGGCGTAGAATTGCGGCTCGAGGCATTGCACCGAGAGCCAGCCGCCGCAGGCGCAGGCATAGACACGGGCCCAGTGCGGCCCGTCAAGCAGGCTCTGCCCCCGCACCATCGAGAGGTTCCCCGTGGGCCTCATCGACATCAGCAGCGCCATCATATGCGCCGAGCCATCGACAATGGCCGCATCCACCACCGTGCCCTGCCCGGTGCGCGCGGCATGGATCAGCCCCGCCAGAACCCCCGCCACCAGATAAAGCGCGCCACCGCCCACATCGCCCACCAGCGTCGGCGGGGTGAGTGGCGGCGTGCCGGGCACACCCGCATACCACAGCGCGCCGGAGGTGGCGATGTAATTGAGGTCATGCCCGGCTTGATGCGCGCGCGGCCCGTCCTGCCCCCAGCCAGTCATCCGGCCATAGACGAGGCCCGGATTGGCGGCGCGCATCTCCTCTGGCCCCAGACCCAACCGCTCCATCACGCCGGGGCGCAGCCCCTCGATCAGCGCATCTGCGCGGGCGACAAGGGCACGCGCGACGGCCAGATCCCCCGCGTTCTTCACGTCGAGCACGATCGAGCGCTTGCCCCGGTCAAGAAGGTTGCGTACGCCCGCGACCGGACTGCCCGCGCCGGGGCGATGGATGACCACCACCTCGGCCCCCAGTTCGGCCAGCATCATCGCGGCAAAGGGCGCAGGCCCCAGCCCCTCGAATTCCACCACGCGCGTGCCGTGCAGCATCTTTCCGTTCCCGACCGTCGATCCAGCCCGGAGCCTAACGCCACCCACCGCCCGAAAACAGCCCCTCTCCGACTTAAGGACCGCTTTTCACGGGGCTTTCTCTGGTCTAGTTTGCTCTCTGAAGCAGGAAGAGAGCCACGCCAATGAAAATGTCCGACAGCCGCGAGATCAAGGCAGACCGTGCAACAGTCTGGGCAGCGCTGCTCAGCCCGGAGGTGCTGAAGGAGTGCGTGCCCGGCGCGCAGGAGGTGACCGGCACACCCGAAGACGGCTTCGAGGCCACCGTGGTGCAAAAGGTCGGCCCGGTAAAGGCCACGTTCAAGGGCGCGGTCACCATCTCGAACATGGTCGAGCATGAAAGCCTCACGCTCAGCGGCGAGGGCAAGGGCGGCGCTGCAGGCTTTGCCAAGGGCGGCGCGGATGTGCGGCTCGAAGAGATCGAAGGCGGCACGCGGCTTCATTACGATGTCGAGGCCAGCGTCGGCGGCAAGCTCGCGCAGCTGGGCAGCCGGATCGTGGACGGCTTTGCCAAGAAGATGGCCGATCAGTTCTTTGCCCGGCTCGAAGAGGTGATCGAAGGCCCGCAAGCGCCCGAGGACACGCCGGAGGGGGAGGAAGAGGGGGTGGCCGAAGGCAAGAAGAAGGGCTGGTTCAAGAAGCTGATCAGCTGACCCCGCGCATGTCGCATTGAACCGGAAACCCGCCCCGGGCAAGACTCGGAACAGGTGCGACGCTCTCTAGTCAAGCCGCGCGGTATTGAGCGACACCATAGTCCGGCCCTCTGTCTCGGCAATCAGCCGCGCGATCCGCAGCCCGATCGCACGGCTTGCCTTCATCGAGGGATGGATGCGGTCCATCGCATGATAGCTGAGGTCGCCATGGGGCACCATGTCGGCCAGAGGAACGAAATGCACGCCCTGATCCAGCGCCGCAAGGCGCGCCATGCGGGCGTCCATCTCATCACCCTCATCGACACAATGCTCGATTGGGGAATTCACCCCCGGCGTGCGCAGATACCCCACATAGATCACCTGCGCCCCCGATTGCCGCAAACGCGAGACAAGACCGGGAATCGCCCCGCGCCGCCCGTTTTCCGATATCAGCCGGTCCATCCGCCGCTCGCAGCGCGAACAGCCGCAGCCCAGCCACAGATCGTTGCCGCCGCCATTGAGCACAACCCAATCCCAGGAACCGCCGCGATGCTGTTTCGGAATGCTGAGGCCAATGGCCCCCGAAATCGGCAGTTTGTAGAAGAATCGCGCCCCGGCGATGGAATTGTCCACCACCGGCTCTGCCAGTGTGCTTCGCAGCGTGGCACCGACGGACTGCCCCGCCAGCTTGTGCATGGCAAAAAGCGAATCGCCCATCATCAGGATGCGGGCCCGCCCCTCGGCAAAGGCCGGACCTGCGGCCAGTGAAACAGCCAGGACAACAGCGGTCAGGATCCGCGCGTACATCTTGCCTCTCCAGGATCAATCCGTCCCACCCGGGTAAGACCGTATCAGAGTGTGGAATGAAGGATGAACGAAAGATGGCGAAAAGACTGTTTCCAGATCGAAGCTGCGCGGGCGCGCACATCCCTCTTGCGCCCAAGACCGCTTGCAGCCGCGTGCGCACCCTCTAGGTTCGCTCTTAACAGCGAGGAACCAGCATGACTGCCATCGTCGAGGTGACCAATCTCAGCAAGACCTACAAGGACGGGTTCACCGCGCTGCGCGGTGTCGATCTGACGATTGCCGAGGGCGAGATCCTCGCCCTGCTCGGCCCCAATGGCGCGGGCAAGACCACGCTCATCTCGGCTCTATGCGGGATCACGACGCCCACGAGCGGGCAGGCGCGGATCGGCGGGCATGACGTGATCGCGGATTATCGCGCCGCACGCCGCCTCGTGGGCCTCGTGCCGCAGGAGGTGGCGCTTGAGCCGTTCGAGAAGGTCATCAACACGGTGCGGTTCTCGCGCGGTCTATTCGGGCACGGGCGCGATGATGCCCTGATCGAACGTATCCTGCGGCAACTGTCGCTCTGGGACAAGCGCGACAATCGCCTCCGAGAACTGTCGGGTGGCATGAAACGGCGGGTGCTCATCGCAAAGGCGCTTTGCCACGAGCCGCGCGTTCTTTTCCTCGACGAACCGACGGCGGGCGTCGATGTGGAGTTGCGCCGCGACATGTGGGACGTGGTGCGGGGGCTGAAAGCGCAGGGCGTCACCATCATCCTGACCACGCATTACATAGAGGAGGCCGAGGCCATCGCCGACCGCGTCGCTGTCATCAGCAAGGGCGAGATCCTGCTGGTGGAGAACAAGGCCGACCTGATGCGCCGGATGGGGCGCAAGACGCTGCGCATCGACCTTGCCGCGCCAGTGGCGGGCGCGCCCGAGGCGCTGGCGCATTATGATCTCGAACTGGCCGAGGACGGCCACGCGCTTCTTTACCATTACAACACGCGTGGCGAGGGCACGGGAATCACCCGGCTCTTGCAGGCGCTGGCGCAGGAGGGAATTTCCTTGCGCGACATCGAGACAAGGCAAAGCAGCCTCGAAGAAATTTTCGTAGGTCTGGTAAGGGAGGGCACCGCATGAACCTGCATGCCGTCTGGGCCATCTATGTCTACGAGATGAAGCGGTTTTTTCGCACGATTTTCGAAAGCCTTCTGTCGCCTGTCATTTCCACCACACTCTATTTCGTGGTCTTCGGCGCGGCCATCGGCGGTCGCATCGAAGAGGTGGAGGGTGTGAGCTATGGTGCCTTCATCGTGCCGGGGCTGATCATGCTGAGCGTGATGACGCAGGCCATTTCCAACGCTTCTTTCGGCATCTACTTCCCGAAGTTCATCGGCACGATCTACGAACTGCTGTCCGCGCCGGTCAACTTCTTCGAGATCGTCCTGGGCTATGTCGGCGCGGCGGCCACGAAATCGCTGCTCATTGGCGGGGTGATCCTGCTTACGGCGGGGCTGTTCGTCGATCTGGACATCCGGCATCCGGCGATGATGCTTGCGTTCCTGCTGATGACCTGTGTCAGTTTTGCGCTTTTCGGGTTCATCATCGGTATCTGGTCTGAGAATTTCCAGCAGTTGCAGCTTGTGCCGCTTCTGGTGATCACGCCGCTCGTTTTTCTTGGCGGCGCGTTCTACTCGGTGGCGATGCTGCCCCCCGGCTGGCAGGTGGTGACGCTGTTCAACCCGGTGGTCTACCTTATCTCGGGGTTTCGCTGGTCCTTCTTCGGGGTCGCGGATGTGGCCGTGGGCTGGAGCCTTCTGGCCATCGCGGTGTTTTTCGGGCTCTGCCTTGCCATTGTGTGGTGGATCTTTCGCACCGGCTACCGGATCAAGGCGTGAAACCCGCCCAGGCCCAGACCCTCAGTGGCGTGCGGAGGCTGTCGGGGTTGATCAGCGCCACGTCGTGCAGCACGCGCGCTTCCTCGGCCGCGTTCTGGACCGGGGCAGAATCGCCCAGGGCGGACCACGCCACTGCCATCGCCTGCCATTTCAGCGCGCCGCTCTCATCCACCGCTTCCAGCGCAGGACCGGAAAGGCGCAGGGTGACGTGGTAACGCGGGTCAAGGACCGGGGCGCGGCCCGTCTCATCATCGCCCTCCTCGATCACCACCGGCCCGATCACATCCACATGGACGCCGGGGCTGCGGGCCATGTCGCCTTCCTCACCCGGCGTCATAAGCCCGTAGAACACCGCGCCCCGCACCCAATCCGCCTCGGTTGCGGCGCGCACGACCGTATCCACGAATGGGCCGGTTCGGGCGAGGAATGTCTCGATCCCGTTGATCGACAAGCTCACCGGCTTGCATCCTGAAGTTGCTGATCCTCAAGCGGCGCGGCCCAGATGCGCAATCGTTCCACCGCGACAATTCCGATCGGCGCGATATGGAAGGGCGCCGTGCTCAGATCGGGCAGTCCTATTGATGCAGGCGGAAACGACACGCCGAAGGAAGCTAACTGAACATCATCAGAAGAATGTCGCGCCGCTACGCTGAATGGCACATTGACGCCCGGCGTCATGGCATCAGGCCCCGTGAAAGACACCCCGGGAGCGCCCCCGACCCGCTGCAATGCAACGACCCGGCCAGTGTCCGCGCCCAGAGTTTGAATATCAAGGTTTGTGAAACTCGTGCCGCTAAGCCGCCCGCTGTAGATCCTCAATTCGGCAGGGAGGTCATTATCCGAGTATGTTGCCTCGCCGCTCATCGCGACGGAAAAGCCGCCCGCCGCGAAGGGCCACCTGCCCGCGTCGATCTGCACCACGTCCGCCGCCCGTGTCACCTGCGCGTCGGTTGTCGGGATATAGCTTGAAGGGGTTGGGCCGATCTCGAACTGGGCGCCCCAGATTTCGGCATGAGACACACCGTCGCCGGCATATATGGACTCTCCGTTATCGGTCAGACGGATGACATTCGTCGCGTTTCCGTCTGACTGCGCCACCGCCGACACCCAGATGCGATGCCAACCATTGCCGGCATGTTCGACACCATAGGCCGCAAGCGCACCGGCTCCATTGGTCGTGCCGGTGATTTCGCCTGTCTGCAAATCGACGAACACGCGCGCGCTCCATGCGCTGTTCCAGGACATTATGCTTATGCCGCGCGTGGCCGATCTGGCGTAGACCGAGAATGAAAATCTCTGACCTGTGGTCACAGGGACGTTCTGCAACACACGGTGTTCTGCGGTTGCCGTATTCTCGACAAGCCGATCCGCCGCCAGCGTTCCATCCGGGGCGACAGCCGCATCTGCATTGACCGACGCGGCCTGGACTGTCCACGCCGGAAAGTTCGAGGAATTGAGCAACGAGTTTGTCCGCTGCGGCTCGATCAGAAGCCGCCGTCGCCATGCCCCGTCGCGCCAGACGTGGTGTTGCGTCCGCGCCTCGTCAGCTGCCGCCGTCTGGATCGTGCCCGTGGCGTCCGCATAGGTCGCGTTGCCTGGCCGCGAAAAGCCCAGCACCTGCGACAGGGGAATTGCTTCGCCGTTGGCCAGATGACGGCCCGACCTGAAATCGAGCACGAGACCGGGGGCGGCCAATCCGCGCGGATAGCGGCGATGCGCCGTAAGCGAAAGGTCCGCGACGAACTTCATGCGACCACCATCGCGCCGATTCCGCCAGCGGTGGTGCCGGTGGCCCAGACCCGGCGCACCCCGACTGGAAGGATCGACCAGTCCGCGACATTCAGCGTGCGCTGCGCTCCGGTGGCGGTGGTGATCCGGACAGCCCCGCCCTGTTCGACGTAAAGCGCGACAGCCACGGCGGGAAGGTCGCTCGTGTCGTCCGGCACGACCGGAAGAATATCACGCGCCGGACCTGCGAGAGAGGGCATACGGGTAGCGAAAGGATCGTTCATGAGGGCAACTCCTGCTGTGTCGTGAGGACGGAAATCAACAGGGGCGACACTTGGTTGACGACACGAAGAAAGTGTTAAGACGGCGCGCGCCGGGGACGGTTTGCGCAACGCCCTTCTCAACGGACCGGATGCGGTCGGACCGCCGGTGTTCAGTCGGCCAGCGCCGAAAGATATCGGCCATAGTCGTTCTTGGCGAACTGATCGGCGCGGGCGCGCAGCGCCTCGGCGTCGATCCAGCCCGCGCGGAACGCGATCTCGTCGGGCGAACCGACCTGAAGCCCCTGCCGTTCGGTCAGGGTGCGAACGAAATTGCCCGCATCCAGAAGACTGGCATGAGTGCCGGTATCGAGCCAGGCAAAGCCGCGCCCCATCAGTTGCACCTCAAGCGTGTCGTCGCGCAGATAGCTTTCCAGAAGCGTGGTGATCTCCAGCTCGCCGCGCGCCGAGGGTGTCACCCCGCGCGCCCGCGCAGGCGCGGTTCCGTCGAGAAAATACAGCCCCGTCACCGCATAGTTCGACGGCGGCACCTCGGGTTTCTCGATGATGGCGCGGGCGCGGCCTTCGGCGTCGAAATCCACCACGCCATAGCGTTCAGGATCAGACACGCGATAGCCGAACACCGTGCCACCCGAGTCACGCGCATTGGCGGCGGCAAGGATCTCGGGCAGGCCATGGCCAAAGAACACGTTGTCGCCCAGGACCATGGCCGAGGGCGCGCCATCAAGAAAGGTTTCCGCCAGCAGATAGGCCTGCGCCAGCCCGTCGGGCGAGGGCTGTTCGATATAGGTGAACACAAGCCCCCATTGCCCGCCGTCGCCCATCAGGCGACGGAACTGCGCCTGATCCTGTGGCGTGGTGATGATGGCGATCTCGCGGATGCCCGCCAGCATCAGCACCGATAACGGGTAATAGATCATGGGCTTGTCATAAAGCGGCAAAAGCTGCTTCGAGATGGCCATGGTGATCGGATAAAGCCGCGTGCCGGAGCCGCCGGCCAGAATGATGCCCTTGCGTATCGTCATCGGGAAACCTCTCCGATCTCTTCAAGAATGTCGTTCAGACCGGCGCGCCAGTCCGGTTGCTCAATGCCGAAGGTGGCCGCGGTCGCGCGGCAATCAAGACGCGAATTCAGCGGGCGCCGCGCCGGGGTGGGGTATTCGGCGGTCGGGATGTCCTCGACCGTGCAGACAATTCCCGCTGCGTCAAGAATGGCGCGGGCGAACCCGGCCCAGCTTGTCTCGGGGGCGCCGCTGAAATGATAGGTCCCGGACTTTTCGGGGGACGCGCGCAGCGCAAGCGCAATGCCGAGGCAGGCATCGGCCAGCGCGGTCGCGGGTGTGGGCGCGCCGACCTGATCGGCGACCACGCGCAGCACGTCGCGTTCACGCGCCAGACGCAGCATGGTTTTCACGAAATTCGCGCCATGGGCCGACACCACCCAGGAGGTGCGCAGGATGGCGTGGGTTGCGCCAGCGGCACGCACCGCCTCTTCACCCTGGAGCTTGCTGCGACCGTAGGCCCCCAGCGGGGCGGGGGCGTCATCTGGCTTCCACGGGACAGTGCCAGAGCCGTCAAAGACATAATCGGTCGAGACATGAACCAGCGGAATACCGCAGGCCGCGCAGGCCGCCGCCATCGCCCCTGGCGCCGTCCCGTTGATCGTGGTGGCCAGCGTCTCGTCCCGCTCGGCGCGATCGACGGCTGTATAGGCGGCGGCATTGATCACCGCGTCGGGGGCCGTGGCGCGGATCAGCACCGCGCAGCTGTCAGGCACACCCAGATCGGCGCGGTCTCGCCCTGCGCGCACGATGTCCACGCCGTCACGCGCTCGCCGTCCGAGTTCGGTGGCCAGTTGCCCGGTCTTGCCGAAAACCAGGATCTTCATGCCGAGACGCCCAGCCTCTGCCCCACCCCATGACGGTCAAGCAGCGCGCGCCACCAGCCCTCGTTGGCGAGATACCAGTCTACCGTGCGCGCCAGCCCCTCTTCCAGCGTCACCGAGGGCCGCCAGCCAAGTTCGTCGCGGATGCGCGTGGCGTCGATGGCATAACGCGCGTCATGGCCGGGGCGGTCGGCCACGAAAGTGATCAGATCGGCATAAGCGCCCTGCGCACGCGGGCGGCGATCATCGAGGCAGGCGCACAGCGCGCGCACAAGATCCAGATTGCTGCGCTCGGCATTGCCGCCGATATTGTAGCTGCGCCCGACCTGCCCGCTCTGGACGACCAGAAGCAGCGCCTCGGCGTGATCCTCCACATACAGCCAGTCCCGCACGTTCGAGCCGTCGCCGTAGATCGGCAGCGGCCGGCCCGCAAGAGCGTTGAGGATGATCACCGGGATCAGTTTCTCGGGAAAATGGTAGGGGCCGTAATTGTTGGAACAGTTGGTAAGAACCACCGGCAGGCCATAGGTCTCGTGCCAGGCACGCACCAGATGGTCGCTGGCCGCCTTGGAGGCGGAATAGGGCGAGCGCGGGTCGTAGGGCGTATCCTCGGTAAAAAGCCCCTCGGGACCAAGGCTGCCGAATACCTCGTCGGTCGAGATATGGTGGAAACGAAAGCTGCCGGGCCTGCCTGCGCGTGTCCAGTGGGCGCGGGCGGCTTCGAGCATGTTGTAGGTGCCGGTGATGTTGGTCTCGACAAATGTGCCGGGGCCGTCGATCGAGCGGTCCACATGGCTCTCGGCGGCAAGGTGCATGACCGCATCGGGCGCATGAGTGGCGAATATCCGGTCCAGTGCGGCGCTGTCCCGGATGTCGGCATGTTCAAGGCAGTAGCGCGGACTGTCCGCCACCTCCGCCACATTGTCGAGACAGGCGGCATAGGTCAGCGCATCGAGATTGATCACCTCGTGGCCCTGCGCAATGGCACGGCGCACCACCGCCGAGCCGATGAACCCTGCCCCGCCCGTGATCAGCAGCCTCATACCCTACCCTTTCCACTCGAATGGTGACACAAACTCCGCAAAGCCCTGCGCGGCGGCATCCTTGTCCGACAGAACCGGCGCGCGCCCCTCCAGCCCCCAGTCGATACCAAGCGCGGGATCGTCGAAGCGGACCGCGCCATCGCAGTCGGGCGCATAGTAATCGCTGCATTTGTATATGATCTCGGTATCCGGCTCGCGGGTGACAAAGCCGTGCAGAAATCCTTCGGGGATCAAGAGTTGCCTGCCGTTCTCGAAGCTCAGTTCCACCCCGAACCAGCGGCCATAGCTCGGGCTGCCGCACCGGATATCGACCGCCACATCGAACAGCCGCCCGCGTCCGCAACGCACCAGCTTGGCCTGCGCATGGGGGGGCGACTGGAAGTGCAGGCCCCGCACCGTGCCCACCTCGTGCGAAAGGGAATGGTTATCCTGCACGAAATCGCAATGCAGCCCCGCAGACTCCATCCGGCGGCGGTTCCAGCTTTCGCTGAAGAATCCCCGCCGGTCACCAAAACGCGCAGGTTCGAGGACAACAAGATCCTGCAAGGCTGTCAGCCGGATTTTCATGGCGCGCCGAAGGTCCAGCCTGTTGCTTCAAGGGGGCACGGGGCCGCGCCCGATGTCGGAATACCTGTCGCGTACAGGTTAACGTCATTGTGCGGAGAATGCCAAGAGCCGTCGCGCGACCCGGCTTTGCACGGCGGACCCGGCAAGGGCCGCGATTGAAACTATCCGCCGAACGCGACGCCGATCCCATTTCACTCTTTGCTTGCATGCGCCAAACCGCTATGCTTCTGATTGCAGCAACAGAGGAATTTACACGTCATGATAAAATTCGGAACACTGGCTTTGGCCGCAATTCTCGGAATTTCGTCAAGCCTGCCGGTGGTGGCACAACAGGCCTTCGCCCGACAGGGAAGCGAAACCGCGCTGGAGATGGCAAGCCGCATCGGCGCATGTGGCAACGGCGCAAGCATTGCAAGCGCCAACTTTGCCCAGGGCGGGTCGCTGCTTGAGGTCAGATGTGCCGCGGGCACCGGTGGCGATCTTTCCGGCGGCCTCGGCTCGGCGGGTGCGGTTGCCGCAGGCGTTGTCGGCATCGCCATCATCGCGGCAGCGGCTTCGGGTGGCGGTTCTTCAAGCTCGACCGGAACCAACTGACCTGGCGTTGCAATTCGGGCGGCCGGATATCCGGCCGCCTGTGATTTTGGCCCCTGTGGCTGGCGCGGGGCAGGGCCTATAGGCCGATGATGCTGGCCAAGGCAGGGTCGAGCGCCGCCTGGTCCACCATATCCTGGTGCAGAAGCGTCTGTGCGACGAGAGCCGCGCCATCGGCTACGCCCGGCCCGAGCCGTCAGAACGCCTTGAAGGTCAGCGTGGTCTCTGTCCGCTCGATCCCTTCGATATCGAGCAGGTTGTCGTTGATATACTTGCCGATATCCTCGGCCTCGGGGATGTAGAGCTTGAGCAGCAGATCGAAAGGCCCGGAGGTCGAATAAAGCTCTGAATGGATCTCGCGTAGCGCGATGGCCTCGGCCACGCGATAGGACTGGCCGGGCTTGCAGCGGATATTGATGAAGACGCAGCGCATTGAGGCTCTCCCGGTATGGTGGTTCGCGCCCGAGTATTTCCGCAACGCGTGCGATTGTCCATGATCTCAGGTCGGGGTGAGAAGCGGCCGCAGAAGCGCCAGCGGATGCGCGCGCAGGGAAAGGCGCAGCGCGGCGCAATCCTCGATCATCTCCTCGCCATCAAGATCGCGCGCAAAGAGCGGCAGCGGATCGGGGCTGCGGATCGCGCGCGCCTGCCAGAGCGCGCCGCGCTGCGATCCAGTCGGCCTCGACCCGCGTCAACCCCCGCACCTGTCGGAACCCCAGCCGCAGCGCCAGTCCGCCGCGCCCGTCCTGCTCTACCGTGTTGTCCCAGCACGACGCGTTGACGCAGACGGGGCGCACCGTGGTGTTCACCTGCCCCACGCATGGCAGAAAAGTCTCCAGAATTCGCGCAGCTTCCCTGAACGAATAGCGTGCCCCGAGTCCGGCCTGAAAGGCGCTGCAATTCCGGGGTTGACCGATGTGGAAACAAGTCTGCGAGCAGCGAAAGCGGCCTGGCGGGAATAGACTCCGATCTGGACACTACCGGCACACCGGCGAACGCGCGATACCTTGCCACGGAATCGGCCGAACAAGGTGTCGAGAACCCTTGGCCGATAATCATGGATGGCCCTGATCTTGCCGCAGTCAGAGCAGATCCGCCTCGCCTCTGATATCTCAGCTATCTGATTATCAAGTATGGCCTTCTGCAACAGCGCAAGCAATGTCTTCGCATCCTCTAGCCGGAGACCGATTTCCTCGGGCTGGGCTTGCCGAAGCGGATCGGACATGCGGATAAGATTTTGCGTTTTTGGGTTCGCTTTGAAAGGTCGTCTTGACGATTATCCGAACATCCATGGTCGTTTCCCTGACAGTAAAAACAACATCGCAACCGAAGACCCCCAAGTTTTGCCCGCACCACGGGCGGCGGCGCGCATCCGCATGTTACCGCCCGTGGCTTCGGTCATAGCCGTTGACATCTGGCGCCTGCCAGCCTTCGAGCGTTCCCGCCTTGGGAGCGAACACCTCCACCAGCAGTGGATAACACGACGCCGCATCGCTCGTATGCTCCGCCGAGCAATCGCCGCCGGGGCAGGCGCTCAAAGCCCCCAAAAGGTCGATCTCGGCGAAAAACTCGAGGTGATCGCCAGGGCGCACGGGGCTGGCCTTCATGAAATATTGCCCGGTGTCGCGGGTGAAGCCGGTGCACATGAAGACGTTGAGCACGTCATGCACATGGGGTTCGGCCTCGACCAGCGGCACGCCCATCTCATCGGCCAGCGCGCGGGTCAGGTTCGAATGGCAGCAATGGTGATACTGCACCCCGCTCAGCAGGTTACCTGTATAGGGATCGCAGCGCGTGCCGATCACGTCATGGACCGAGCCGCCATGTTCGTCGATCCCATACCAGCCGAGCGTATCGGTGATGATCGTCGCCATCGGACGCAGATGCGGAAACGATGACCAGAGCCGCTCGCCCGCCGTCACATGGGTGCCATGCAGCGCCCGCGTCTTGCCGGAATAGAACCGCTCCGACAGGTCCGCCGCGTTCCACAGGTTGAGATCGCCCACCTGCGGGCCGTCGATGCTTGTGATGCGAAGGAACTGCCCCGCGCCCACGCGAAAGCAGGCGGCCTCGCGCGGGGGCACCAAAACTTCGTCCACCTTCTCAGCCCACTCGCGCGCAGCACGGTAGAGCATCAGATCGGGCCGGGGCAGCGTGTTGTTCGGGTAGCAGATCACCGGCGGGATCGCGCGGCGGGTATCGGCGTCGGGCGGGGTTTGGGTCATGGCGCTATCGGGTCCGGTGCGGGGCATGACAGACCTTGGGCGCGGCCCCGTCGCTTGTAAAGACCTCCGCGCCACAGGCCACGCACTGCCAGCGTGTTCGCAGATCGCAGCCGCTCACGCGGTATTCCCGCCAGCGGCAACCGCGCGTGGCCCGGTTGGAAAACACCGCCACAAGGACAAAGGCGACGATCAGGCCAATGACGATCAGCACTGGCCTTAACCCTTCACCATCGCCTCGACCATCGCACCGAATTTCGCATAGCTGTCCGCCTGCTCCTCGGGGCGAGAGCCCGCCGCCGGATGCCCCTCGGGTGCTTGCGCATAGTCGAAATTGATGCCCGTGCCTTCGATGATCCGGTTCATCATGTTGAACAGCGCACAGACCTGAACCGCCTCGTAAAGGGCCGCCTCGGACCAGCCCGCATCATAGACCGCCTGCGCATCCGCCTGCACCATCCGGCTCGGCAAGGTATTGAGCTTGGCCGCATAGGCAAGGACCGGGCGCAGTTTGTCGTCCACCGGCGCGCTGTCGAAATCCGCGATCAGCGCGTCGATCAGATCGCCGTCGATCCCGAACACCTCGGCATAGGCGCGATGCGCGCCTGCGCAAAAGGTGCAGGCATTGAGCGCCGAGACATAGGTGGCGATCAACTCCCGCTCGCCCACACTCAACTCTCCTTCGCTGCGCAACAGGCCGTCGGTATACTCCATCAGCGGGCGCACATTCTGCGGAAAGCGCGCATAAAGATCTTTCAGATGCGCGGGGTCGGGCAAGCTTGGCAAGAGCGGCATGGGGGTCTCCTTTGCAAAGGGTCTACCGACAGTCATAGACCAGGGCGCGCAGGATTTGTATGCCGGAACAAGCGAAGCTGTCGCGGTTGTGATCGCGGGCGCATGACAAGGGAAAGCAAAATGACCATCTACGTCGATGCAGATGCCTGCCCGGTCAAGGCCGAGGCCGAGAAAGTCGCCACACGGCACCGGCTGCGCATGGTGCTGGTCTCGAACGGGGGATTGCGCCCTTCGGCCAACCCGCTTGTCGAGACGGTGATCGTGCCGCAAGGGCCGGACATGGCCGATATCTGGATCGCCGAACGTGTTGGCCCCGGCGATGTGGTGATCACCGGGGACATTCCGCTTGCCGCAAAATGCGTCGAGGCCGGATCCGAGGTTCTGCGCCACAATGGCGAGGTGCTGACGCGCGCCAATATCGGCAACGTGCTGGCCATGCGCGATCTCATGGCCGATCTGCGCGCCGCCGATCCGTTCCGACAGGGCGGCGGCAGGGGATTTTCCCGGGCTGACCGCTCGCGGTTTCTCGACGCGCTGGAACAGGCGGTGCGCCGTTCGGGAAAGGCGGGCGGCTGAGGTAAGGGCGCCCCCTTTCGCCCGCCCACGCCACAGGGTAGCCTCGCTTCATGGAATCGGCCCTTACCCCCGAGGCGGCGCTGGCAAGCCTTGCCTGGCAGATCGAGCTTGGCGCGACCGAGGCGATCGGCGACGCGCCACTGAACCGTTACGAATTGCCCGACAGGTCCGCAAAACCCGCGACCCCGCCCGCCGAGACGGCCCCCATCGCCCCGCTGGCCGAAACCGATCCCGTAGCCGAGGCCGAGGCCGCAGCCGGCGCTGCCACCACTCTGGACGCGCTGCGCGAGACGCTGGCCGCCTATACCCATTGTGAACTGAGCCGCGGCGCGCGCAACCTGGTCTTTGCCGATGGCAACCCGCAGGCGCGCGTGATGATCATCGGAGAGGCCCCGGGCCGCGAAGAAGATCTGGAGGGCCGCCCCTTCGTCGGTCGCGCCGGGCAGTTACTGGACCGGATGCTCGCCGCCATCGGCCTTGACCGCCGCTCGGATGACCCGGTGTGCAGCGTCTACATCACCAATGTCCTGCCCTGGCGCCCGCCACAGAACCGCGACCCGCAGCCCGACGAAATCGCCATGATGCGTCCCTTCTTGGCGCGCCACGTGGCGCTGGTCGCGCCCGAGGTTCTCATTCTCATGGGCAACATAAGCTGCGAGGCGGGACTCGGCAGGCGCGGTATTACCCGGCTGCGCGGGCACTGGACCGAGGCCCATGGCACGCCCGCTCTGCCCATGTTTCACCCCGCCTACATTCTGCGCAACCCGGCGTCCAAGCGCGAAGCCTGGGCCGATCTGCTCAGCCTTCGTGAGCGCCTCGGAGACCATCCATGATCGTTGACCCGCTCACGCTTCTGGCCTTTATCCCGGCAAGCCTTGCGCTCAACCTCACGCCGGGGGCGGACATGATGTTCTGCCTCGGGCTTGGCCTGCGCAGTGGGCCGCGCCCGGCCCTGGCCGCCAGCGCCGGGATCGCGACGGGTGGAATGGTGCATGTTGCGCTGGCAGGGCTTGGCCTTGCCGCCGCCATAGCCGCAGCACCCTGGGCGCTTGATACGATCCGCTGGCTTGGCGTGGCCTATCTGCTGTGGCTGGCAGTGCAATGTCTGCGGCAAGGCCCGCTGCGCCCCGATGCCCCGGTCCTTGCGTCCACGCACGCCTTTCGTCAGGGCATCATGGTCAATCTCACCAATCCCAAGGTGATCCTGTTCGTGCTGGCCTTCGTGCCGCAATTTGTCGATCCCGCGCGCTCGATCCTGCCGCAATTCCTGATCTATGGCGCGGTGCTCTCGATTGGCGGGCTGGTTATCAACGGTGCGGTCGGGGTCTCGGCGGGGGGTATCGGGCGGCGACTTGCCACCTCGGCACGCTTCGCACGCGGCCTTGGCCTCGCCTCAGCGGCGATTTTTGCGGGCCTCGCCGCCCGCCTCGCCCTCATGCAAAGGAGCTGACCCCATGTCGCGCATCGACGAAAGCAAGGATTTCATCCCCGTGCGCATTGCGCTTCTGACCGTGTCGGACACGCGCGACCTGACGCAGGACCGCTCTGGCGACGTGCTCGCCGAGCGGATCGAGGCAGCGGGCCATCTCCTCGTTGACCGCATGATCGTGCGCGACGAGCGCGACCAGATCGCAGCACATCTACGCGAGTGGATCGCCGATCCGGGCGTGGATGTGGTGATCTCCACCGGCGGCACCGGCCTGACCGGCCGCGATGTCACCGTCGAAGCGCATCGCGATGTCTATGAAAAGGAAATCGACGCCTTCGGCACGGTGTTCACCATGGTCTCGATGGGCAAGATCGGCACCTCGGCGGTGCAGAGCCGCGCCACCGGCGGGGTGGCGGGGGGCACCTATCTCTTTGCCCTGCCCGGAAGTCCGGGGGCCTGCCGTGACGCCTGGGACGAGATTCTCAGCCTTCAGCTCGATTACCGCCACCTGCCCTGCAACTTCGTCGAGATCATGCCCCGGCTTGATGAACATCAACGCCGGAAATAGCGCGCGCCTCCGTATTACCGAGGCGTGACTTGGTTTTCGGCCCGTCGCGGTTACATTGTGCAAGGCGCTGCATCCCGGCGCCGCGTCTTGAGGGTCCGCGTCATGCGCTTTCTCCGCCAGGGGCTTCTGGGTCTCTTTCTGCTCTCGGTCACGCTCGGGCTTCTGGCCTATGCGGGGCAGACCCTGCGCCTCGCCATCGAAGACCGGATAAACCGCGAGGCGCGCATGCCCGAGCGGCGCGAGCGCGTCTTTGCCGTGCGCGTGGTCCGGCCAGAGGCCGAGACCGTGACGCCCACCATGACAGCCTTTGGCAGGATCGAGAGCCGCCGCACGCTGGAGATCCGCACGCAGGCCGCGGGCGTGATCACCGAACTTGCGCCCGGTTTCGTCGAGGGCGGCACGGTCACGGCGGGGCAGCTTCTGGCGCGGATCGACCCTGCGGATGCCGAGGCCGCGCTGGCGCGCGCGCGCACCGACCTGGCCGATGCCCGCGCCGAGGTGCGCGAGGCCGAGCGTGCGCTGGCGCTGGCGCGCGATGAACTGGCCGCGCGCGAGGAACAGGCCGATATCCAGACCCGCGCGCTTGCCCGGCAGCGCGATCTTGAATCGCGCGGCGTCGGCACGCTGACAGCGATCGAGGCCGCCGAATACAACCTGGTTCAGGCGCGTCAGGCCGTGCTTTCCGGCCGACAGGCGCTGGCGCTTGCCGAGGCGCGCGTCGATCAGGCCGCCACCGCGAGCGCCCGCGCCGACCTGGCGCTCTCCGAGGCCGAGAGGCGGCTGGCCGAGACCCGGATCACCGCCGGGTTTTCTGGCAGGCTGAGCCAGGTGAGCGTGATCGAGGGCCGTCTTGTGTCGGCCAATGAACAGCTTGCGCGGCTGGTGGACGGGCGCGCGCTGGAAGTGGCGTTTCGCGTCTCGAATGCCCAATACGCGCAGCTCATCGACGCAAACGGCACGCTGCGCCCCGCCCCTGTCACCGTTGCGCTTGACAGCGGCGACGTGCGCATCACCGCAACCGGGCGTATCGCGCGCGAGGCGGCGGCCCTGGCCGAGGGTGAGAGCGGGCGCATGATCTTCGCCGCGCTCGACGATGCCCCGGCGATGAAACCGGGCGATTTCGTCACTGTCACCGTGGAAGAACCGCCGCTCACGGATGTCGCCCGCCTGCCCGCCTCGGCGCTTGGCTCCGATGGTGCGGTGCTGGCACTCGGCGCCGACGACCGGCTTGAACGGCTGCCGGTCACGCTTTTGCGGCGGCAGGGCAATGACGTGCTGGTGCGCGCCGCTGACGTGACGGGCCGCGAAATCGTGACCGAGCGCAGCCCCGCCCTTGGCCCCGGTCTCAAGGTGCGCCGCCTGACCCCCGAGGCCGCCACCTCCGGGGCGGACGAGGACGCGACCAGCGCCGCCGCGCGGCGCGCGCCCCGGATGGGGGGCTAGGCCCGTGGCGACCGTATTCTCGTATTTCACCCGTCACCGCACCGCGGCCAACCTGCTTCTGGTGCTTCTGGTGGCGCTTGGTCTCATGTCCCTGCCCAACATGCGGGCGCAGTTCTTTCCCGATGTGGTGGTCGATAACGTAACCGTCTCGATCACCTGGGAGGGGGCGAGCGCCGAGGACGTGGACAGCGCCATCGTCCAGCTTGTCGAGCCTGCGCTTCTGGCGGTCGAGGGCGTCACCCGCGCCCGCGCCACCTCGCGCGAGGCGCGCGCCAGCCTCACGCTCGAGTTCGAGCCGGGGTGGGACATGGGCCGCGCCGCCGACGAGGTGCAGGCCGCGCTCGATCAGATCACCACCTTGCCAGATGAGGCCGACGAGCCGTTGGTACGGCGCGGGGCCTGGCTCGACCGGGTGACGGATGTGGTCATCACCGGGCCAATGGAGGCGCCGCAACTGGCGCGCATCTCCGATGAATTCGTGGCCCGCCTGTTTGCCGCTGGCGTCACCCGCGCCACCATTCAGGGCGTCGCCGCGCCAGAGACGCTGGTCGAGGTGCCCGCCCGCGCGCTCATCGCCCATGACGTGACCATGGCCGGGATCGCCTCTGCCATCGCCGCGCGCGTCGATGCCGCGCCTGCGGGCGACGTGACCGGGGCCAATGCGCGACTGCGCACCGGCAAGGCCACGCGCGGCGCGCCCGAGATTGCCGCCATTCCACTGCGGCTCAATCCCGATGGCAGCACGCTTATCATCGGCGATGTGGCCACGGTGCGCACCGGCGCGGTGGACCGCGGGCTGGCCTATTTCATTGGCGAACAGCCCGCCATCGCCGTGCAGGTGAGCCGCTCTGCTCAGGGTGATGCGTTGCGCATTCAGGCGCAGGTCGAGGAGGTCGCTGCCGAGATGCTGCGCGCGCTGCCCGAGGGCGCGCGCATCGAGCTCGTGCGCACCCGCGCCGAGGCGATCTCGGGGCGTCTGAAAATGCTGCTCGACAATGCCGCCATGGGGCTGGCGCTGGTGGTCGGGCTGCTGTTTCTGTTTCTCAACGCGCGCACGGCCTTTTGGGTGGCGGCGGGTATCCCCGTGGCGATGCTCGCGGCTCTGGCGATCATGTATGCCGCCGGGCTCACGCTTAACATGATCTCGCTTTTCGCGCTGATCATCACGCTGGGGATCGTGGTTGACGATGCCATCGTGGTGGGCGAGCACGCCGACGCGCGCCACAGATCCCTGGGCGAGCCACCCTTTGTCGCCGCCGAACGCGCCGCCGGGCGCATGGCGCTTCCGGTCTTTTCGGCCACGCTGACCACGCTCATCGCATTCTTCGGGCTAGCGGTGATCGGCGGACGTTTCGGGGACCTGATCTATGATATTCCCTTCACCGTCATCGCCGTTCTGGTGGCAAGCCTTGTGGAGTGTTTCCTGATCCTGCCCAACCACATGGCGCACGCCCTGACCCATTCCGCGAAAGAGCACTGGTATGACTGGCCAAGCCGCGTGGTCAATCGCGGATTTGCCGTGTTCCGCGACCGGGCCTTTCGCCCGATCATGGGGATTGTCATCCGAGCGCGCTATGCGGTCATCGCCGGGGTGGTTCTGCTGCTGGCCCTGCAAGTAGGCGCCTTCCTGCGCGGCGATGTGACATGGCGGTTTTTCAACGCGCCAGAGCAGGGCAGCGTTTCAGGCAACTTCGCCATGGTGCCGGGGGCCACGCGCGCCGACGCGGTGGCGCAGATGCGCGCGCTGCAAGAGGCGGTTCTGGCGCTCGGGGCAGAGTATGAGGCCGAGCACGGGCTGAACCCCATCGAGCATGTCATGGCGCAGGTGGGCGGTGCTGCGGGGCGCGGCATGGCCGGTGCCGACACGCGAGACGCCGATCTGGTGGGCGGCATCTCGATTGAACTGATCGACCCCGATCTGCGCCCCTATTCGAGCTTTGCCTTCGTGGCCGACCTGCAGGATCGCGTGCCGCGCCTACCGCTCACCGAAGAGCTGAGCTTTCGCGGCGCGCGCTCCGGCCCCGGCGGCGACGCGCTCGACATCGCGCTCTACGGGGCCGAGGCTGAGACGCTCAAATCCGCCGCCGAGGCGCTCAAGTCCCGGCTCGCGCGCTACCCGGAAGTGTCAGCGCTGGAGGACAACCTTGCCTGGGACAAGGCCGAACTGGTGCTTGACCTCACCCCGCACGGGCAGGCGCTTGGCTTTACCATCGACGAGTTGGGCCGCACCTTGCGCAACCGCGTGAACGGGATCGAGGCCGCGACCTATCCCGACGGGCCGCGATCCGCCGCGATCCGGGTGGAACTGCCCGACGCGGATCTTTCGGCGGATTTCCTCGACACGATGCAGTTGCGCAGTGCCTCGGGCCACTATGTGCCGCTCGCCGATATCGTCACCGTCACCACACGCACCGGCTTTGCCACCGTGCGGCGCGAAAACGGGCTGCGCCATGTCAACGTGACCGGCGACATCTCCGAGGATGACCCCGAGCGCGCCGCCGAAATCATGCGCGTGCTCGAGGCCGAGATCCTGCCCGAGATCGCGGGCACCTATCAGGTTGAATACCGCATGGGCGGGCTGAGCGAGCAGGAGAGCGAATTCCTTTCGGACGCGCGCCTTGGCCTCATGCTCACGCTTCTGGGCATCTACCTCGTGCTGTCGCTGGTCTTTGCAAGCTGGACACGGCCCATGGTGATCATGGCGGTGATCCCGTTCGGCCTTGTCGGCGCGATCTGGGGGCATATTCAATGGGATGTGCCGCTGTCGATGTTCTCGGTCGTCGGACTTCTTGGGATGACCGGTATCATCATCAACGATTCCATCGTGCTGGTGACCTCGATTGACCAACATGCGCGCAAGCGTGGCCTCATCCCCGCGATCATCGAGGGCGCGGCGGACCGGCTGCGACCCGTCCTGCTGACCACACTCACCACGGTGCTGGGACTGGCCCCGCTCCTGTTCGAGCGGTCCACTCAGGCGCAATTCCTCAAGCCGACGGTGATCACGCTGGTTTACGGGCTGGGCTTCGGCATGGTGCTGGTGCTTGTCGTGGTGCCCGCCCTTCTGGCCATCGGGCGCGATCTGGCACGGCCCTGGGTGGCGCTGCGCCGAGGCTGGCGCGCACCGGGGGCGGCTTTGGTGCTGCGCGGGGCGGCGGGGGCGCTGGCGCTCTGGTTTGCCGCCACGCTTGGCTGGGTTCTGATGACGGGCGCCTTGCCCGCAGCTCTCGCGGTGCTGCCGCTCGACCCGGTTCCTGCTGCGCTTGCGCTCTTCATCGCGGGCGGCGCGGCACTCCTCGCGCTCCTCGCGGGCGGAACTCTTGCCCCCGGATCGGTCTTGCGCCGGTCCTGATCCGGCGCTACCCCTCGGCCATGCGGATCCTGCGCGACCACAGCTTTGCCACAAGTGCCGATCGGGGTGCCTCCTGCGCCATTGGCAATTTCGACGGTGTCCATCTTGGTCACCGCTCGGTGATCGAGCTTGCGCGCAAGGCAGGAGCGGCCATCGGCGCCCCGCTCGGCATCCTGACCTTCGAGCCGCACCCGCGTGAATTCTTCGCCCCCGACGCCCCGCCCTTTCGCCTGATGAGCGCCGAGGCGCGCGCGCACCGGCTGGAAAAACTGGGCGTCGAGCGGCTCTATGAGCTCAACTTCAACGCCGCCATGGCCGCGCTCACCCCCCGCGCCTTTGCGCAGGAGGTGCTGGCCGACGGCCTCGGCCTTGCCCATGTGGTCGTCGGTGCAGATTTCTGCTTTGGCAAGGGGCGTGCGGGCAATGCCGCGATGTTGCAGGCGTTCGGCACCGAGATGGGCTTTGGCGTGACCATCGCCACGCTGCTTGAGGGCGAGGGGGGGCAGGTTTCCTCTACCGCGATCCGGCAGGCCCTGACCGAAGGCCGCCCGCGCGACGCCGCCGCCATGCTGGGCCACTGGCATCGGATCGAGGGGCCTGTCGTGGGCGGCGAGCAGCGCGGGCGCACACTTGGCTATCCCACCGCCAACATGTCCATCGCCGGGCTGCACCCGCCACGCTTTGGCGTCTATGCGGTGCTTGTCGAAGTGCTCGACGGGCCGCACAAGGGGCACTATCACGGCGCGGCCTCGCTCGGGGTGCGGCCCATGTTCAAGGGCGAGGCGGCCAATCTCGAAACCTTCCTGTTCGATTTCTCCGGCGATCTCTATGGCGCGCATCTCTCGGTGGGTCTCGTGGACTATCTGCGCCCCGAGGAGACATTCGAAAGCCTCGACGCCTTCATCGCGCAGATGGACGCCGATTGCGCCCGCGCCCGCACCATCCTGGCCATATCATGAGCGATCCCATCGACCGCACGGGCCTGCGCCCCCGCTACTGGGAAACGACGCCGCTTTCCCGCATGACTCAGAGGGAATGGGAGGCGCTCTGCGATGGCTGCGGCAAATGCTGCATGAACAAGCTGGAGGATGACGAGACCGGCGAGGTCGCGTTCACCCGCGTCGCCTGCCGCCTGTTCGATGACAGCACCTGCCGCTGCGGGCAATATCCGATCCGGCATCAGTTCGTGCCCGAATGCATTTCGCTCAAGCCCCACACGATCGAGCGCCACGCCTATTGGCTGCCCGAGACCTGCGCCTACAAGCTCTTGCACGAGGGCAAGCCGCTCTACCGGTGGCACCCGCTCATATCCGGCGATTCGCAGAGCGTGCATGATGCGGGCGTGTCGATGCAGCACCGCACCCTGCCGGAACACGAAGTCCCCGAAGAGGACTGGGAATACCACATCATCGAGGAGCCAATCCCATGAACTTTGCCTCCGACAATGCCGGGCCTGCCCTGCCGCAGGTCATGCAGGCCATGATCGCCGCCAACGAGGGGTTCATGCCCTCCTATGGCGAGGATGCGCTGATGGGCCGGGTGCGCGACCGGCTGCGCGAGCTGTTCGAGGCCCCGCAGGCCAGCGTCTATCTGGTCGGCACCGGCACGGCGGCGAATGCGCTCGGCCTCGCCACGCTGTCGCAGCCTTGGCAGACGGTGTTCTGCACGCCGCTTGCCCATATCCATGTGGACGAGTGCAACGCGCCCGAGTTCTTTACCGGCGGCGCCAAGCTGAGCCTTGTGGGCGAGGCCGACAAGATGACCCCCGCCGAGTTGCAGGCCGCCATCGCCGCCTGGCCCGCGGGCGATGTGCACGCGCCGCAATACGGACCGCTCGCACTTACCCAGGCAACCGAACGCGGGCGGCTCTATACCTGCGCCGAGATCGCGGCCCTCTGCGATGTGGCGCGCACGCACGGGATGCCCACCCATCTCGATGGCGCGCGCTTTGCCAATGCCGTCGCCGCGCTCGGCTGCACCCCCGCCGAGATGAGCTGGCGTGCGGGCATCGACGCGGTGAGCTTCGGCGGCACCAAGAACGGCTGTCTGGGCGTCGAGGCAGTGATCTTCTTCTCCCCCGAGAACGCCTGGGAATTCGAGCTGCGCCGAAAGCGCTCGGCGCATCTGTTTTCCAAGCACCGGTTCCTGTCGGCCCAGATGCTGGGCTTTCTCGAGGGCGAGACATGGCTTGACGCCGCGCGCACCGCCAATGCGCGCGCGGCCTATCTGGCCGAGGGGCTGCGCGAGGTGGCGGAGGTGGATTTTGCCTTTGAGCCAGAGGTCAACATGATCTTTGCCCGCCTGCCGCGTGCCACCCATCAGCGGCTGCGCGCGGCGGGGGCGAGCTATGCGCTCTACGAGGGTCCGCTCGACCAGGGCCCCGGCGACACGCCGCTGCTGGCACGTTTCGTCTGTGACTGGTCCATCACCGAGACGGACATCGCCCGGTTCCTGGCGCTCCTGCGCGGCTGACCGGGCGGCGCTCAGGGCGCGCCGTATTCCGCGTCGGTGACATGGGCGAGCCAGTCCGCCGCGCGCCCATCCTGCGCCTCTTGAATCGCCAGATGACACATCATCCGGTCCGGGCTTGCCCCGTGCCAATGCTCCTCGCCCGGCGGAATCCAGACCGTGTCGCCCGCGCGGATCACTTCGACCGGGCCACCCCGCGTGCCTATGAGGCCCACGCCCGAGACCACATGCAGCGTCTGGCCCAGCGGATGTGTGTGCCAGGCGGTGCGCGCGCCCGGCTCGAAAGTCACGCGCAGCACGCGCACCCGCGCGGGCGCGGCGGCCTCGATCACCGCCTCATGCCAGACCCGCCCGGTAAAATAGGCAGGTTCGGCCAGGCGGCTGCCGATGCTCTCGGTCCTGATGATCTCCATGACGTCCTCCCTCATGATCCGCTCTGATCCTAGGGCGCGCACGCTGCGATGCAATGCGTGGATTTCACCCCCGAATCCCTTGACGCCCCCCGCCTTTGCGCCTAAAGACCGCTGACGGAATTCGGGGCGTCGCCTGTGGCGGTGCCCGCTTGTGTTAAGAAGGGCCTGCACGCGCCCTCACCCCAAGACGAGGATGAACCCATGTCGCGCCGCTGCGAACTGACTGGAAAAGGCCCGATGGTTGGCAACAACTCGAGCCACGCCAACAACAAGACCAGGCGTCGGTATCTGCCGAACCTCAACAACGTGACGCTGCAATCCGAGACGCTCAATCGCGGTATCAAGCTGCGGATCTCGGCGCATGCGCTGCGCAGCGTCGACCACCGCGGCGGGCTTGATGCCTTCCTTGCCAAGGCCAAGGATGTCGAGCTTTCGCCGAACGCGCTGAAGGTAAAGAAGGAAATCGCCAAGGCGCAGGCCGCCACCGCCTGAACCGCCTTTCGGCACCCCTGACAACAGCCCTGCCGCGTTGCGGCGGGGCTGTTTCCTTTTGTCGCTTGGCACGGGCACGCGGGTGGCCCTATACCTGATCCCGATGAGCCGCCTGCGCACGATCACGGCCCTTGGCCTCTGCCTCTTTCTGGCGCTGACCAGCGTCGGGCAGGCCGTGGCGCGTGGCGCGCCACAACCTGCGGGGCAGGTCGTGCTCTGCACCGGAGAGGGCACACGGGCCGTCCTCGTGGGGGCAGAGGGTCAACCCGTCGCGCCGCCGCATGTCTGCCCCGACTGCCTGCTGGCCTTTCATGCCACCGCCCCGAGCGATCCGCTGCCCGCGCCGCAACTGGCCGAAACCTCTGCGCGCTATTCCTTGGACGGAGCGCGCCACGTCACCACCCTGCCGCACCCCCTGCGGCGTGCGCGCGCGCCGCCCCGATCGGTCTGATCCCCTCATCTCTCATCATCAGACCAACAGGAGCGACATCATGTCCCTGAAATTCACCATTGCGGTCGCGTGCGGCCTTGCTTTTTCCACGCCTGTCCTTGCTCAGCACGTCGAAGTGCACGACGCTTATGCCCGTGCGGCGTCCGCGGCATCCGGGGCCGCGTTTTTCACCCTGCACAATCACGGCGACAAGGCCGACCACCTGATTGGCGCCAAGTCCCCCGCCGCGCAGAAGGTCGAACTTCATACCCATCGCGAGGATGGCAGCGGCGTGATGCGCATGATCCATGTCGAAGAGGGGTTTCCCTTGCCCGCCCACGGCACGATCAACTTTGAACGCGGCGGCAACCATGTGATGTTCATTGGCTTGACTCACAGCTTCGAGCATGGTGCCAGCGTGCCGCTGACGCTGATCTTCGAGAAGTCGGGCGAGGTGACGCTGGAGGTTCCGGTGGATATGGAGCGCAAGGCCGGGGATCACGCCAAGAGCAACTAAAGCCTTCGGATCTAGTGGCGCAAGCGTCGGGAAACGGAAGACAACCGACCGATGACGCGACCCGCCTCGATCCCGCGCGATACCCCGACGGCACTATTGGCGTTGCGCGCATCGCCGATAAAGCCCGAGGCAAGAGCCTGCCTGCATCCGGGCTTGCCCCGGGCGCAGGAAAAGCGTTAGCCAAGTAACGGATGAAAAGGAGAGCCGCGTGTCCCTCAGGATTTTCTTCGCCGCCGCGTTCGGCCTTGCCGTTTCCGCCCCTGCCCTTGCGCAGGAAATCCACATCCTCGATCCCTATGCCCGCGCGGCGAGCCCCGCCGCCACGACCGGTGCCGCCTTCATGCTGATCGATAATATCGGCGATGCCGATGACCGGCTCGTCGGGGCTGCCTCGCCTGTCGCGCAGATGGTGCAGATCCACACGCACCGCGAAGAGGACGGCGTGATGAAGATGCTTCATCTCACCGAGGGCCTGCCCATCGGCGCCGGGGACTCTGTGATTCTCGAACGCGGGGGCCATCACCTGATGTTCATGGGGCTGACCGAAAGCTTCGAGCAGGGCAAAGAGATCCCCCTCACCCTCATCTTCGAGAAATCCGGCGAGATCACGCTCGACATCCCTGTTGACCTTGCGCGCAAGGCGAAAGGGCACGGTCACTAGCCGCCCCAAACGGTCAGGGCAGCCGGGTGAAACCGGCGGCCCTGGCGCAAGACTGGCGCAAAATCCTTGCCCAAGGTCGGAATTGACACGGAGCGCAGCCCTCGCCCATGATCTACCCGTCATGAGAGGCGAGGGAGGAACGCATGGGCAGCACGATCCGATTCACGCTTGATGGACGCGAGGTCGATGCCGAGGAAGGCCAGACCATCTGGGAGGTGGCCAATGGCCGCGGCCTCAAGATACCGCATCTGTGCCACAAGCCCGCCCCCGGCTATCGCCCCGACGGCAATTGCCGTGCCTGCATGGTCGAGGTCGAGGGAGAGCGCACGCTCGTGGCCTCCTGTATCCGCGAGGCGCGCGAGGGCATGGTCGTGACCACCAATTCGCACCGCGCCACGACCGCGCGCAAGATGGTGGTCGAGATGCTTCTGGCTGACCAGCCCGCCCGCGAGACCGCCCGTGACACCTCCAGCCATCTGTGGGACATGGCCGACGCGAACGGCGTCACGCACAGCCGCTTTCCCAAACTGGAAAAAGACCGCATCCCGCTTCTGGATGACAGCCATGTGGCAATGCGCGTCAATCTCGACGCATGCATCCAGTGCGGTCTTTGTGTGCGCGCCTGCCGCGAGGTGCAGGTCAATGACGTGATCGGCATGGCGGGGCGGGGCCACGATACCTATCCCGTCTTCGACTTCGCAGACCCGATGGGCGAGAGCACCTGTGTCGCCTGCGGCGAATGCGTGCAGGCCTGCCCCACCGGCGCGCTGATGCCCGCCACCGTTCTGGACGATTCGCAGCAGGGCGACAGCGCCGATTTCGACCGCGCGGTGGACAGCATCTGCCCCTTCTGCGGGGTGGGCTGTCAGGTCTCACTCAAGGTCAAGGGCGATCGCGTCAAGTATGTCGAGGGCATAAACGGCCCCGCCAATGAGGGGCGGCTTTGTGTCAAGGGGCGGTTCGGCTTCGACTATATCCACCACCCCCACCGCCTGACCAAACCGCTCATCCGCCGCGCGGACGCGCCCGAAAAGGGCCTCAACGTCGATCCGGGCAACTGGCGGGCGTTCTTCCGCGAGGCGTCGTGGGACGAGGCGCTGGACTTTGCCGCAGATGGCCTCAAGCGGCTCAAGGAGACGCATGGCGGGCCTTCCGTCGCAGGCTTCGGCAGCGCCAAATGCACCAATGAAGAGGCCTATCTGTTCCAGAAACTCATCCGGCAGGGCTTTGGCCACAACAACGTGGACCATTGCACGCGGCTTTGTCATGCCTCCTCGGTGGCCGCATTGATCGAGAATGTCGGTTCGGGGGCGGTCACGGCCACGTTCAACGAGATCGAGAACGCCGATGTGGCCATTGTCATCGGTGCCAACCCGATCGAGAATCACCCCGTCGCCGCCACCTTCTTCAAGCAGTTCACAAAGCGCGGCGGCAAGCTCATCGTGATGGACCCACGCGGCGTGGGCCTGCGCCGCTTTGCGACCCACATGCTGCAATTCAAGCCGGGCATGGATGTGGCGATGCTCAACGCGATCATGCACGTCATTGTCGAGGAGGGGCTTTACGACCAGCAGTATATCGCCGCCTTCACCGAGAACTGGGAGGCGGAGAAGGCGCATCTCGCGCAATTTTCGCCTGAAAAGATGGCGGAGATCTGCGGCATTCCGCCCGAGACGCTGCGTGCCGTGGCGCGCGATTTCGCCACAGCCAAGGCGGGCATGATCTTCTGGGGAATGGGCATTTCCCAGCATATCCACGGCACCGACAATTCCCGTTGCCTTATCTCACTTGCGCTCATGTGCGGCCATGTCGGCCGCCCCGGCACCGGGCTGCACCCGCTGCGCGGGCAGAACAACGTGCAAGGGGCCTCAGACGCGGGCCTCATCCCGATGTTCCTGCCCGATTACCAGACCGTGACAAGTGACGCGGTGCGCGGCGCCTTCACGCAGGTCTGGGGCACAGAGGACTTCAGCTCCGAAAAGGGTCTCACCGTGACCGAGATCATGGATGCGGTCCACGCGGGCACGATCCGGGGCATGTATATCCTTGGCGAGAACCCGGCCATGTCCGACCCGGATGTGGAGCATGCCCGCGACGCGCTGGCCAAGCTCGAACATCTCGTGGTGCAGGATATTTTTCTGACCGAGACGGCGAACTATGCCGATGTGATCCTGCCCGCCTCGGCCTTCTACGAGAAGTCCGGCACCGTGACGAACACCAACCGTCAGGTGCAGATGGGCCGCCCGGCCGTGCCGCCGCCGGGTGATGCGCGCGAGGACTGGGCAATCACCATGGCGCTTGCCAACCGGCTTGACCTTGGCTGGCGCTATGACAGCCCGGCGGATGTCTTCGCCGAGATGAAGCACAACATGCGCTCGCTCGACAACATCACATGGGAGCGGCTGGAACGCGAGAGCGCCGTCACCTATCCCTGTCCCGCCCCCGATCATCCGGGCCACGCGGTGGTATTCGGCGACGGCTTTCCGCGTCCCGAGGGGCGCGCGCGCTTTACCCCCGCCGCAATCATCCCGCCCGACGATGTGCCCGACGCCGACTATCCCATGGTGCTCACCACGGGGCGGCAACTGGAGCACTGGCATACCGGCTCGATGACCCGCCGCGCCACGGTTCTCGACGCGGTGGAGCCGGAGGCGAACTGCTCGCTGCACCCCTCCACGCTGCGCCGCCTCGGGGTGGAACCGGGCGGCATGGTGCGCCTCACCACCAAGCGGGGCTCGATCACGGTGATGGCCCGCGCCGACCGCGCGATATCCCCCGACATGGTGTTTCTGCCCTTCGCCTATGTGGAGGCGGCGGCGAATATCCTCACCAACCCGGCGCTTGATCCTTACGGCAAGATCCCCGAGTTCAAATTCTCGGCGGTGCGCGTCGAGGCCGTGGAGATGGCCGCCCAATGACGCAACGGGGGCGGCCCCCATGTGACCGCCCCCGCTTCATCTTGCCATAAATATCCAGCCGCCCTCGGGGCCAGCGCCGCCTCAGTTGGGCAGGATGACGATTTCCACCCGGCGATTCAGCGCCCGGCCCTCTGGCGTCAGATTCGAGGCAACCGGCTGGTCCTCGCCCCGCCCGATGGCGCGGATGCGCCAACCGGGCACGCCGCCCTCCATCAACACATTGGCCACCGCACTGGCGCGCCGCTCGGAAAGCTGCTGGTTATAGCTGGCGGCACCGGTGCTGTCGGTATGGCCCACCACCTGAACCGTTGTGTCGGGATACCGTTGCAGGCTTTGCGCCACCCGGAACAGATCGCTACGCAGGGTCTGCGTCACGGCGAAGCTGTCGACGGCAAAGAGGATGTCCTGCGGCATGGTCAGGATCAGCCGGTCGCCGGTATTGACGATACGGACATCGTCATTGAGCTGCTGACGCAGTTCCGCCTCCTGCCGGTCGAGTGCCGAGCCGATGGCCGCGCCGCCAAGCGCGCCGATCACGCCGCCGAGTACCGCGCCCTTGCCCTTGCTGTCACTGACCACGGCACCGGTGCCCGCACCGATGATGCCGCCGATGATCGCGCCCTGCTTGGCTTTCTGGTTCGAATCGGTCCCGCCACCCACCTGATTTGGATCGGTGCAGGCCGTCACCAGAAGAAGGGCCGCGCCGGAGAAGGCGAGAAGGGTCTTGTTCGCTCGGATCATTGGAATGCCTCTTTGATGAACCTGCCCGATCAAGTCGGGAGTGATCTCATGATATTCAATATCAATCCGGCACCCAAGGCTCATCGGGGGGAAATTTCGCGCGGTTTCCCGCCGAGCCGTCAGCGCGCGCGCTCTCCCACGCCAGAAGCGCGCGCTTGACCGGCAGCCCCCAGTGATATCCGCCCAGAGCGCCGGTTTTGCGCAACGCCCGGTGGCACGGGATGAGATAGCTCACCGGGTTGCGCCCCACGGCGGTGCCGACGGCGCGCACGGCGCGGGGATGGCCGATGGCGCGCGCTATCTCGGAATAGGTGGTGACATGGCCCGACGGGATACTGAGCAGCGCCTCCCATACCTTGATCTGAAACGGCGCGCCGATCATGCAGAGCCGCGCCTCGCCGTGCCCGGCAAAGGCCGCCGTGACCCAAGCGCCAATCGCCCCGGGCGCCTCCGCATACTGCGCCTCAGGCCAGCGCGCGCGCATGTCCGCCATGGCGACCTCCCGCCCCGTCTCGGCTGCAAAGGCCAGCCCGCAGAGGCCGCGTTCCGTCCCCATGGCCAGCGCTTCGCCAAAAGGCGTGTCGAACCAGCCATAGCGGATCACAAGCCCCGCGCCGCCGCGCGCGAACTCGCCGGGGCGCATCGCCTCCCAGCGCAGGAACAGATCGTGCAGCCGCCCCGTCCCCGACAGCCCCGCCGCCTCCGCCGCCTCCAGCGTGGTAAAGCGTTGCGCCAGCATCTCACGCGCATGACCAAGCGCCAGATATTGCTGATAGCGCTTCGGCGAAACCCCGACCCAGGCCGAGAACAGCCGCTGGAAATGCGCCGCACTCATCCCCATCTCGCCTGCCAGTGCCTCAAGCGTCAGCCCCTCGCCGCCCGCGTCGATAAGGGCGATGGCCCGGCGCATGACATTGTAATGATAGCTCTCGGACATAGCGGCCCCCGGTGGTTTTGCCACAAGATAGGCCGCGCGCACGCGCCCCGCGACCCGAATGTTGCGCAATCCCCGGTTTCGCGTCATAGACAGGCCATGGTGCGCCAACTCGATTATCACACGATCCGCGAGATCTTTACCCGCTTTCAGGCGGCAGAGCCCGAGCCGAAGGGCGAGCTCGATCATGTCAACGCCTTCACCTTGCTGGTCGCGGTCGCGCTCTCTGCACAGGCGACTGACGTAGGCGTGAACCGCGCCACCCGCGCGCTCTTCCAGATCGCCGACACGCCGGACAAGATGCTGGCACTTGGCGAAGATGGGTTGATCGCCCACATCAAGACCATCGGCCTTTACCGCAACAAGGCCAGGAACGTGCTCAAACTCAGCCGCATCCTTGTCGAGGAACACGGCGGCGAGGTGCCCAATTCCCGCGCCGCGCTTCAGGCCCTGCCCGGCGTCGGGCGCAAGACCGCCAATGTCGTGCTCAACATGTGGTGGGGCCATCCGGCGCAGGCGGTCGATACCCATATCTTTCGCATCGGCAACCGCACCGGCATCTGCCCCGGCAAGGATGTCGAGGCCGTCGAACGCGCGATCGAGGACAATGTTCCCGTCGATTTCCAGCGCCACGCGCATCACTGGCTGATCCTGCATGGCCGCTATACCTGCAAGGCGCGAAAACCTGCCTGCGGCACCTGCCTGATCCGCGATCTCTGCCCCTATGAGGACAAGACCCTATGACCAAGTATCAGATTGTCGGCATCGGCAATGCCATCGTCGATGTGATCGGCCGCTGCGACGACGCCTTTCTTGCCCGCATGGGGATCGAAAAGGGCGTGATGCAACTGATCGAGACCGAACGCGCAGAATACCTCTATGATCAGATGCCCGAACGGCGGCAGATGCCCGGCGGATCGGTAGCCAATACCGTTGCGGGCCTTAGCGCGCTTGGCCTCTCGACGGCCTTCATCGGGCGTGTGAGCGACGACGCGCTTGGCCGCTATTACGCCGAGGGGATGCACGCCGTGGGCACAGAGTTCGTGAACCCGCCGCGTGCGGGTGCGCTGCCCAGCTCGCGCTCGATGATCTTCGTGACGCCCGATGGCGAGCGGTCGATGAACACATATCTTGGCATCTCGACCGACCTTGACGAGGCCGATGTGCCCGCGGCGGTGGCGGGGCAGGCGCAGATCCTCTTTCTCGAGGGCTATCTCTACGACAAACCCAAGGGTAAGGCGGCCTTCGAGGCGGCGGCGCAGGCGGCACGCGCGGGTGGTGGCAAGGCGGGCATCACGCTCTCCGATCCGTTCTGTGTCGATCGGCACCGCGAGGATTTCCGCGGGCTGGTCAGATCACTCGATTTCGTCATCGGAAACGAGCATGAATGGCGCTCACTTTACCAGACCGACGATCTTGGCGCGGCGCTGGAACAGGCCGCCGCCGAGAGCGGTCTGATCGTCTGCACGCGCTCGGGGCATGATGTGGTGATGGTCGAGGGCAACGACACTGTGACCGTGCCCGTCACACGCGTTGATCCGGTCGATACGACAGGCGCGGGCGATCAGTTCGCCGCCGGCTTCCTCTACGGTCTGGCCACGGACAGGCCGCTGGCGGTTGCCGGGCGCATGGGCTGTATCGCGGCGGCAGAGGTCATCGGCCATTACGGCGCGCGCCCCGAGGCGGATGTGGCAACACTTTTCGCGGCCGAAGGGCTGATCTGAGAGGGGCGCAATGGCGGGCGGCTGGACACGCGACGGGGCGGTGAACGAGCAGATCGAGGCATCCATTGCCGACGAACTTGAACGCCTGCGCGCCCGCCGCACCCCGCAAGGCGAGAGCCTGGCGCATTGCGCCGATTGCGGGGAGCCCATCCCCGAGGCGCGCAGGCAGGCCATTCCCGGCGTCAAGCTCTGCCTGGACTGCGCCGCCGAGCACGACCCGACGACGCGTCCGCGCGGCGGCATCAACCGGCGCGGCTCGAAGGACAGCCAGTTGAAGTAAGGCAGGGGCCTTGCCCCTCTTGGCCTTCGGCCAATTCACCCCAGGATATTTTCAGCCAGAAGAAACAACGGTTTCTTTACCATTTTCCGACAAGATCGGGGCGCGGTACAGGCGGGGACGCCGATGACCGCGCCAGGAGAAGCACGCAGGTGTTTCGCGCGGGGGGAATTTTGCGCTCTCCCCGCGTTTCTTCTGGCCTCAAATATCCCCGCCGGAGGCTCCGCCGCCTGCCACAGGCGCGATGCGCGATATGAAAAGCCCCGCGCGATCTCTCGCACGGGGCCAGTCCGTAGGGTGGGTGTCAACCCGCCGATCTTACCAGTCCTCGCGGACCACCACACGGGTCTTGATCGGCAGTTTCATCGCGGCAAGGCGCAGCGCCTCGACCGCAACCGCCTCGCCCACGCCGTCGATCTCGAACATCACGCGGCCGGGCTTGACCTTGCAGACCCAGCGATCCACCGAACCCTTGCCCTTGCCCATACGAACCTCGATGGGCTTGGCCGAGACCGGCACATCCGGGAAGATGCGGATCCAGACGCGGCCCTGACGTTTCATGTGGCGGGTCATGGCGCGGCGGGCGGCTTCGATCTGGCGCGCGGTGACACGCTCCGGCTCGGTCGCCTTGAGGCCATAGGTGCCGAAGTTCAGGTCCGAGCCGCCCTTGGCCTCGCCCTTGATGCGGCCCTTGAACTGCTTGCGGAATTTCGTGCGCTTTGGTTGAAGCATTTTTCAGTCCTCCTCAGCGACGGCCGCCGGCGCCACGGGGCGCGGGACCATCCTGGAGTTCCTGGGCCTTGCGATCACGTGCACCGGGATCGTGCTCGAGGATCTCGCCCTTGAAAATCCACACCTTGATGCCGATGATCCCGTAAGGGGTCGAGGCTTCGGCAAGGGCGTAGTCGATGTCGGCGCGCAGCGTGTGCAGCGGAACCCGGCCTTCACGATACCACTCGGTTCGGGCGATCTCGGCGCCGCCAAGGCGACCCGACACGTTCACCCGGATGCCGAGCGACCCCATGCGCATGGCGTTCTGCACCGCGCGTTTCATGGCGCGGCGGAACGACACCCGGCGCTCAAGCTGCTGCGCGATGCTTTCGGCCACAAGCGCGGCGTCAAGCTCGGGCTTGCGCACCTCGACGATGTTGAGATGCAGCTCGCTTGCGGTCATCGCGGCGAGCTTCTTGCGCAGGGTCTCGATATCGGCGCCTTTCTTGCCGATGATCACGCCGGGACGCGCGGTGTGGATCGTGACGCGGCATTTCTTGTGCGGACGCTCGATGATCACACGGCTGATGCCGGCCTGCTTGCATTCTTCCTTGATGAAATCGCGCATGGCGAGATCCTCGAGAAGAAGATTGCCGTAGTCCTTGGTGTCGGCATACCAGCGGCTATCCCAGGTGCGGTTGACCTGAAGGCGCATGCCGATCGGATTGACTTTGTTACCCATCAGGCTTGCTCCTCGAGTTGACGCACCTTGATCGTGAGTTCCGAGAACGGCTTGCGCAGCGCGCCGAACCGGCCGCGTGCGCGCGGACGACCGCGCTTGAGCACGAGGTTCTTGCCGACCCATGCCTCTGCGACGATCAGCTCGTCCACATCAAGCCCGTGGTTGTTCTCGGCATTGGCGATCGCCGATTGCAGGCACTTCTTGACGTCCTGGGCGATCCGCTTGTTCGAAAAGGTCAGGTCGGTCAGCGCCTTGTCCACCTTCTTGCCCCGGATCATCGCGGCAACGAGGTTGAGTTTCTGCGGGCTCGTGCGCAGCATGCGCAACTTGGCCATCGCTTCGTTATCCGCCACGCGGCGGGGATTCTTCTCCTTGCCCATGGCTTACTTCCTCTTCGCTTTCTTATCGGCCGCATGCCCGTAATAGGTGCGGGTGGGGGAGTATTCCCCGAACTTCTGGCCGATCATGTCCTCGGTGACGTTCACCGGGATGTGCTTGTGTCCGTTGTAGACGCCAAACGTGAGACCCACGAATTGCGGCAGGATGGTCGAGCGGCGCGACCAGATCTTGATGACTTCGTTACGCCCCGATTCGCGCGCCGCCTCGGCCTTTTTCAGGACGTAGGCATCGACGAAGGGGCCTTTCCATACAGAACGTGCCATGTGTTAGCGGCCCTTCTTCTTGGCATGACGCGAGCGCACGATGAGCTTTTGCGACGCCTTGTTCGTGTTGCGGGTGCGCGCGCCCTTGGTGGGCTTGCCCCAGGGCGTGACCGGATGACGGCCACCCGAGGTGCGGCCCTCGCCACCACCATGAGGGTGGTCGATCGGGTTCATCACCACGCCGCGGACGCTCGGGCGAATGCCCTTGTGGCGCATCCGGCCAGCCTTGCCGTAATTCTGGTTCGAGTTGTCCGGGTTGCTGACAGCGCCGACTGTGGCCATGCATTCCTGCCGCACGAGGCGCAACTCGCCCGAGGAGAGCCGGATCTGCGCATAGCCGCCATCGCGGCCGACGAATTGCGCATAGGTGCCTGCAGCGCGCGCGATCTGCCCGCCCTTGCCGGCCTTGAGCTCGATGTTGTGGACGATCGTGCCGATGGGCATCCCCGAGAACGGCATCGCGTTGCCCGGCTTGATATCGGCCTTGGCCGAAGCAATCACCTGATCACCGACAGCAAGGCGCTGCGGCGCAAGGATATAGGCCTGCTCGCCATCCTCGTAGCGGATGAGCGCGATAAAGGCGGTTCGGTTGGGATCGTATTCGATCCGCTCGACGGTTGCCGGGATGTCGAACTTGGTGCGTTTGAAATCAACGATCCGATAGAGGCGTTTCGCCCCGCCGCCCTTGCGGCGCATCGTGATTCGTCCGGTGTTGTTGCGGCCACCGTTCTTGGTCAGACCCTCGGTGAGGGCCTTGACCGGACGGCCTTTCCACAGCTCCGAACGGTCGATCAGCACCAGCCCGCGCTGGCCCGGCGTCGTCGGCTTGTACGACTTGAGTGCCATGCTTTCTGTCTTCCGTTAGCTAATGGCGGGTTGCCCCGCCTGTATGTCGGGTGGGCGGACCCACCTTTGGTTATAGGGCCCCGAAGGTCCCCGGCTCGGTTTGCTCTTGCGAACAACAGCTAAGCCCCGGACGAATCCGGGGCCTTGCGGATGGGGTCTGTTAGGGGAGAGCGGCCCCGGCGTCAAGGGTATTGCCCGGTTTTCGGTCCAATCTCGCTTATTCCTCCCCGTCTACCTTGCCGCGCAGCGCCTTGACCTCGCCGCGCACCTTCTTGGCCTTGAGGCGGCGTTTCTTCGCGCCAAGCGTGGGCCGCGTCGGGATGCGTCGCCTGGGTGCCACCAGCGCCTTCCGGATCAGTTCGGCCAGCCGCTCGCGCACGATCTCGCGGTTGCGTGCCTGGCTGCGGGTCTCGTCGCATTGCAGCACGATCGCGCCTTCCCCGGTCCAGCGCCGCCCCGCCAGCCGTTCGAGCCGCGTCTTGACCGGCGAGGGCAGGTTCGGCGAGCGCGCAGCCTCAAACCGCAACTCCACCGCGCTCGCCACCTTGTTGACATTCTGCCCACCCGGCCCCGAGGCGCGGATGAACTGCTCGGTCAACTCCCAGTCCTCGATGGCGATCTCGTCGGTGATCTTCAGCATACCCGGTCGGTCCAGTCCTTGCCCGATTGAAAAGGCCGCCCCTCGCGGAGCGGCCTTCCTGAAGTCGCGGAGGTGGGCCGGTTAGGCGCACCAATCCGAGTGGGGCCATCACGCCCCGAGGCTGCTCTAGGCGCGCGCCCCCCGAACTGTTCCGACCTCACGCTCCAATCCCTTCATAGACACTGGACCACCTCCTTTCGCTTTGTTGCCGTTGATTCAAATCTGCCACGGATCGCCCGGATTTCAAAACGAAATCTGTTACTGAGACTGGAGAACGGCCACACATTGCTGAGGCAGGTCATGAATGGTCAGGTCGCGTTTCGGCCTGGGCTTGGGCGCGTCCGGATCGGGCAGCGGCGGGTTGAGGATGTTGCGCACCCACTGATCCGCCTCGGCGCAGCCATCGCCTGACGGCGGGGCGTCCTGCGCCTCGCAACCTCTTGCTCCATCGGGGCAATTCAGCCTGACATGGAAATGGTAGTGATGCCCCCACCATGGCCGCACCTTGCGCAGCCAGGCCCGGTCGCCGGTCTCGTCGCGGCACATCTGTGCCTTGGCCCCGGCGAAAATGAAGATTCGCCCCGTGCGCGGATCGCTTGCCGCCGCCTTGACGATCTCGTGATGGGCGCGGGTCCACTGGCTGTTGGTATAGGCCCCATCGGCACGTTGCATCGACACCGAGGAGATATTTTCCCGCGCCGTGCGGCTGAGGGTCAGATCGGTGGCCGGGCGCAGCCAGATATCGATG
The DNA here is from genome assembly GCF_018069895.1 of Roseovarius autotrophicus. GTDB lineage: Bacteria > Pseudomonadota > Alphaproteobacteria > Rhodobacterales > Rhodobacteraceae > Roseovarius > Roseovarius autotrophicus. The sequence continues at coordinate 249,095 of NZ_JAGQDH010000004.1, forward strand.
TCGAGGCCCGACTGATGGCTCGAATGCCCCGTCAGCATCGGCCCCCCGCGCGGCTGGCTGATATCGCCCACATAAAGCCCGTTCCAACCCGGCTGCGTTGCCGCGAAACGCGACAGGTCCTTCACGAAATCAATGGCTTTCGGATGACCCCAGTTGCGGTTCCGGCTTAGGCGGACCGCCTGCCATGTCGGCCCGGTCTCGGGTAGTTCCACACCACCGGCCAGACATCCCCGTGCATAGCCGCCATGGGGCGCGGGCCCTTGCGCCGAGGCCCTCGGTTGCGCCCCGAAAAGCTGTTTCGCGGGCACACCGCGCATTGCCACGGGCACGTTCTGAGACGACACGACCGCCGCTGCGGGCGTGGTCTCTTTCGGCTCCATGCAGCCCGCAAGGGCCAGAAACAAAGTGCCGATTACCGTGACACGCGACATGGCCCGCGATCTCCCTCTGCCGTGACATAGCGTAGCAGAAAGAGGCCGATCAGGAAAAGCAGGATGACCGGGGAAATCCCAATCCGCGCACTGCCCGAAAACGTCGTAGCCAGCCCGATCAGCATCGGCGCCAGAAAGGCGGTCGCCCGCCCTGAAAGGCCGTATAGCCCGAAGTTTTCCGTGGGGCGGTCTGGGTCTGTGTGGCGCACCATGAGCGTCCGGCTCGCCGCCTGGAGCGTGCCGCCCAGCCCGCCGATAAGCACCCCGCAACCGAAGAAGATGATATCGGGCAGACGCGAACCCTCAGAGAGCGTGATGCCGAAAATCTGGCTGCGGTCCATGCTCACCACCGTCACGCAAACGAGGATCAGCCCCCATATCGCCACGGTGATCACGGGCTTGGGGCCAAAGCGTTTGTCCAGCCGTCCGCCTGCCCAACTGAACAGCGCCGCCGAGATCGCCCCGATGATGCCGAAGATCCCGACCGAGACGATCGACCATTTCAGCACCAGCACCGCATAGGTGCCACCAAACCCGTAGAGCCCGTTGAGCGCGTCACGGTAGAACATGGATGAGCCGAGATAGGCGCTGAGGCTGAGCCGGTGGCGCAACCCCTTCACCGTGCGCCAGAGCGAGCCGAGCGCCTCGGAGACCCGCGCGCCGCGCGTGGCCGGGCCGCTCTCTCGCACCCAGAGGAAATAGGGGATCATGAACAGCGCATACCACATCGCCGTGAACGGCCCCACAAGGCGCGTGCCCTCGCGCGCGTCCGCGTCCAGCCCGAACAGCGGATCAAGCCCGATCAGCGTCTTGCCCGAGGGCTGTTCGACAAAGAGCAGCAGCATGAGAAACAGCGACAGCACGCCGCCCGCATAGCCGAAGGCAAAGCCCGAGCCCGAGATCGCGCCCACCTCTTCCTCGGTGCCGAGCGAGGGAAGTTGCGCATTGATGAAGATGAGCGCGTATTCGGCCCCGATGAAGCCGAAGGCAAAGGCCATCAGCCCCCACCAGAGGTTTGACCCATCCGGCAGCATCCCCCAGATCGCCGCCGCGCCCACCACATACATGAGGGAAAACACTGCAATCCACGGCCTGCGCCTCCCGGTCCGGTCGGCAAACGCCCCCATGAACGGCGCACCAAAGCCGATGATCAGCCCCGAGATCATCAGTGCCTGCGACCACATTGTTTGCGCCCGCGCCGCCGCCGCGTCGGAATCCAGCCCGGCGCCCAGAAAATGTGCCGAGGCAACCGAGGCGAAATAGGGTCCGAAAACGAACGTGACCAACAAGGTATGATAGGGCTGGCTGGCCCAGTCGAAGAAATACCAGCCCCAAATGCGCTTGCGCTGCGATATCTCTGCCATGCCCGTTCCCGGCCTCAATTTTTCCGTGATAAGACAGGCTTGGCCCCGCACTGGCAAGCTATTCCTGCATGGGTGGCCAGGGGCGCGTATCATCGGCCGCGATCCAGGCGCGGGCCCAATCCGGCAGGGCTGGTGCCGCCTGCGTTTCCCCTAGCGCGGCCAGCACCTCCTCGGGGGGCACGATGCCCGACCGCCCGGTGACGGCCCCGCGATAGAGGATGTGGCTCGTGCACTCGCCCGTCCTGTTCCACATGGATTGCTCCAGATACATGAACCGCGCATCCCATCCGATAAGGCGCGAACGCATCTCGACCCGCTCGAACGCCCGCACCCGGCGCCGATAGCGCACACTTGCCCCGGCCATGGTCAGCCCCCAGCCCTTGCGCCGCAGCACGCCGATAAGGCCCACCCGCCCCGCCAGCGGGATACGCCCCAGATCGTAAAGCGTGAGCGTGCGCCCGTTGTTCAACTCGCGCCAGAGGTCGATATCCCAAGGCAGGCAATAATGGTAAGAGACATGGGTTCCCGTCACAGGCAGGGGTGGTGATCTGCGATGCAGGTAAAGCTGCCAGATCATGCGGGCAAAGGGATACATGGGCGGTCTCCGCGCTGTGTTGGTCCCGACCTGTCAGCCCGCGCGCGCCCCGTCAACCGCGACCGCGCGTCAGGCTTGCGCTCGGGGCGCAGCCCGCTTAGGTCTGTTCCCGACCCGGACCAGAGGACACGCGCCCCATGCAATCGCTTTTCCAGATCCTGATGTTGCTTCTCGATGTGCTGTGGTTCTTCATCATCGCGCATGTGATCATGTCATGGCTGATCAGTTTTCAGGTGCTCAACACCCGCCAGCAACTCGTGGCGCAAATCTGGTATGGGCTGAACCGGATACTGGAGCCGCTCTATGCCCCGGTGCGGCGTGTCCTGCCCCCCATGTCCGGCATCGACCTTGCGCCGCTTGCCGTGCTGATCGGTGTCTATGCCCTGCGCATCGTTCTGATGAACAACGCAGCGGTTTTTTACTGAGCCGGGGACTTGTTCACCAAATCTTAGTATGAAACAGTCTCTGCAAGAGCAGATATAGTCAAATCTTGCAGGGAACCCCATGTCCGGCGCTGCCACGCTTTTGCGCGATGTCTTCGGATTCGACGCGTTCCGCCCCGGTCAGGAAGAGATCGTGCAAACCGTCGCCGCGGGCTGCAACACGCTTGCGATCATGCCCACGGGGGGCGGCAAATCGCTCTGTTTCCAACTGCCCGCGCTTCTGCGCGACGGTGTGACGGTGGTGGTCTCGCCGCTCATCGCGCTGATGCGCGATCAGGTGCGCGCGCTGAGGGCCGTGGGTGTGGCGGCGGGCGCGCTGACCTCCGGCAATACCGAGGACGAGACAGCCGAGGTCTGGCGCGCGCTCGACGAGGCGCGGCTCAAGCTGCTTTACCTCGCCCCCGAGCGACTCGCCTCCTCGGGGACAACGGCGATGCTGCGGCGGATCGGGGTCAGCCTCATCGCCGTGGACGAGGCCCATTGCGTAAGCCAGTGGGGTCATGATTTCCGCCCCGATTACCTGCGCATCGGCGAATTGCGTCGTGCGCTAGGTGTGCCGCTCGCCGCCTTCACCGCCACCGCCGACGCCGAGACACAGGCCGAAATCGTCGAGAAACTCTTTGACGGGACCGCGCCGCAGACCTTTCTCTACGGCTTTGACCGGCCCAATATCCACCTCGCCTTTGCCCCCAAGGATACTCCCCGCCGCCAGATCCTCGATTTCGCCGCCGCGCGCCGGGGGCAATCGGGCATCGTCTATTGCGGCACGCGCGCCAGGACCGAGACGCTGGCACAGGCACTCATTGACGCCGGGCACGCCGCCTGCGCCTATCACGGCGGGATGGAGGCACCCGCCCGCCGCGCGGTGGAGGAGCGGTTCAACACCGAGGACGGGCTGATCGTCGTGGCCACGGTCGCCTTTGGCATGGGGGTGGACAAACCCGATATCCGCTGGGTCGCCCATGCCGACCTGCCCAAATCCATCGAGAGTTATTATCAGGAGATCGGGCGTGCAGGCCGTGACGGCGCCCCCGCCGAGACGCTGACGCTTTACGGTCCCGACGATATCCGCCTGCGCCGCAACCAGATCGACGAGGGGCTGGCCCCGCCCGAGCGCCGCCGCGCCGATCACGGACGGCTCAATGCGCTTCTTGGTCTGGCCGAGGCGCTGGAATGCCGCCGTATGAGCCTCTTGCGCTATTTCGCGGAGGAGGCCAACCCTTGCGGCAATTGCGATCTGTGCGACGCCCCACCCGAGACCTTTGACGGCACCGAGGCGGTGCGCATGGCGCTTTCGGCGATCCTGCGCACGGGCGAAAGCTTTGGCGCGGGCCATCTCATCGACATCCTGACCGGCACCGCCACCGAAAAGGTGCGCACGCGCGGCCATGATGCGCTGCCGACCTTCGGTGTCGGGCGCGCCCATGACAAACGGCTCTGGCAGGGGGTGTTCCGGCAGATGATGGGGCACGACCTTGTGCGCCCTGACCCCGAGCGCCACGGCGCGCTGGTGATGTGCGAGGCCGCGCGCCCGATCCTGCGCGGCGAGGCCACGATCCGGCTGCGGCGCGACACCCTCAAGGCCGCCGCCCGCCCCGCGCCCCGCGCGCTGGTCGCGGACGAGGACGCGCCGCTGCTCTCGGCGCTCAAGGCGAAACGCCGCGCTCTGGCAGAGGCAGCGGGCGTTCCCGCCTATATCGTCTTCACCGACCGCACGCTGATAGAGATGGCCGAGACGCGCCCCGACACGCTTGATGCCATGGCACGGATCGGCGGCGTGGGGGCAACCAAGTTGGATCGTTACGGCGGGGCCTTTCTCGAGGTCATCACCGGCGCGACAGAGGAAATGCACCCCACCCGCCGCAAACTCGCCGGGCGGCCCGAGGGCGCGCTTTATGACCGGCTGGCAGAGGTGAGCCGCGATCTGGCGCGCGGGGATTGCGGCACGCTCCGGCCGCTGTCCTGCACCCATTCCACGCTGCGCCAGATCGCCGAACGGCGGCCCGCGACGCTCGACGCGCTTGAGCGGATGCCGGGCATGGGACCGCAAAGGACCGAACGCTTTGGCGCGGCGTTCCTGGATGTTCTGACGATGAGTGACGAGGCCGTTGGCCATCGCTGATCCATAGCCCTGCGGCAAAGTGTGCTCTGGACAATGTCGGGCCGATGCCATGTTCCGTTGCTTAAATTTCAGGCTATCTGCTCACAAACCGCACACAATAAACGCCAGTGCTGCATGGCATGGGCCGGGTCTGAAACAGACTGAAAAACAACCGGCAACAAGGGACAGATCCACCATGAGCATTGACGAAAAACTTGAACCCGTCTTTTCGACAGTCCTGAAACGCAATCCCGGCGAGGCCGAGTTCCATCAAGCGCTCCGCGAGGTGATGGAAAGCCTTGGCCGCGTGATCGCCAAGCACCCCGGCTATCTTGAACAGGGCCTGATCGACCGGCTGTGCGAACCCGAGCGCCAGATCATCTTTCGCGTGCCATGGACCGATGACAAGGGTCAGGTCCACGTCAATCGCGGCTTTCGCGTGCAATACAATTCGGCGCTCGGCCCCTACAAGGGCGGATTGCGGTTCCACCCGTCGGTGAACCTGTCGATCATCAAGTTTCTCGGCTTCGAGCAGATTTTCAAGAACGCGCTCACCGGCCTGCCGATCGGCGGCGGCAAGGGCGGCTCTGATTTCGACCCCAAGGACCGTTCGGACGGCGAAATCATGCGCTTCTGCCAGTCCTTTATGACCGAACTTTACCGCCATATCAGCGACAAGACCGACGTGCCTGCGGGCGATATCGGCGTCGGCGGGCGCGAGGTGGGCTGGATGTTCGGCCAGTATCGGCGCCTGACCAACCGCTATGAGGCGGGCGTTCTGACCGGCAAGGGGCTGAGCTACGGCGGCTCGCTCGCGCGCACCGAGGCCACGGGATATGGCACAGTCTATTTCGCGAAGGCCATGCTGGAACGGATCGGAGAGGATTTCGAGGGACGGCGCACGGTCGTCTCCGGCTCTGGCAACGTGGCGATCTACGCGGTCGAGAAGGCGCAGAAATTTGGCGCCATGGTCGTGGCGATGTCCGATAGCGGTGGCTATGTCGTGGACGAGGACGGCATCGACCTCGATCTTGTGAAAGATATCAAGGAACGTCGCCGCGCGCGGATCTCCGAATATGTCAAGGAGCGCAAGGGGGCAAAGTTCTATCCCTCCGACAAGGGTTCGATCTGGGATGTGCCCTGCGAGATCGTCCTGCCCTGCGCCACCCAGAACGAGCTTAACGCCGCCCATGCCCGCGCGCTCATCGGGAATGGCGCTCGGCTGGTGGCGGAAGGGGCCAACATGCCCTGCACCCCCGACGCGGTCGAAACGTTCCAGAAGGCGGGTATTCTGTTTGCGCCCGGCAAGGCGGCCAATGCCGGCGGCGTGGCGACCTCGGCGCTGGAAATGCAGCAGAATGCCAGCCGCGACGCATGGACCTTCGAGGTGACGAAGGACCGGCTTGGCCTGATCATGCGCAACATCCACGACACCTGCGCCGACACCGCCGAGGAATACGGTGCGCCGGGCGACTATGTGCTGGGGGCCAATATCGGCGGTTTCATCCGCGTGGCCGAGGCGATGCGCGCACAGGGCGTGATCTGATCGCGTAAGGCGGAACGCGACGGATCCCGCGCTCCCCGATTTCCGGCTTGAAGCGCCCCCGCACGCCGTTACATCGTGGCGTGCGGGGCCTGCTCTGGCACTGACGGAAATCCGTGGAGAATGAGGAAAAGAATGCTGATCGTCGTTTCGCCCGCCAAGAAGATGGACATGGCCCCGATCACGGGCATCACCGCCACGCGCCCCGAGTTTCGTGGTGAGGCAGAGAAACTGGCGCAGGTGGCGCGCGGGCTTGATGCCGAGGGCTTGCAAAAGCTCATGAAGATTTCAGAAAACCTCGCGCGACTCAACGCCGGCCGGTTCGCAGCCTTTGGCTCGATGGACGAGAAACCCGCCGCGCTCGCCTTTGCGGGCGACACCTACCAGGGGCTGGAAGCCGGATCGCTCGACCCTGACGAGATGGCCTGGGCGCAGGATCATCTGCGTATTCTCTCGGGGCTTTATGGCGTGTTGCGCCCGCTTGATGCGATCGAGCCCTACCGGCTCGAAATGGGCAGCCGGCTGGCGACGGAACGGGGCCGGACGCTCTATGACTTCTGGGGCAACCGGATTGCAAAGGCGTTGAAGGATCAGGCCAGAGAGATCCGGACCGAGACCCTCGTGAACTGCGCCAGTCAGGAATATTTCGGCGCGGTCGATAAAGCGGCCCTTGGCCTTCGGGTGATCACGCCGGTGTTCATGGAAGCGCGCGGTGGCGAGGCGAAGATCGTGAGTTTTTACGCCAAGCGCGCGCGCGGCGCGATGGCGCGGTTCATCATCCAGAAGCGCCTGAGCGATCCGGCCAGCCTTTTGGATTTCGACACCGGCGGCTATGCCCATGCGCCTGACCTTTCGGAACCCGACCGCCCCGTGTTCCTGCGCGATCAGCCTGCCACCTGAACCACCTCGGCCTCGGGCGGGCGCGCATCGAACGGCGCGGCGGCGCGGATGTGATCGACGATGACCGCGCGCGACAGCGGCTTGGTCAGGTAGTGGTCCAGCCCGGCGGCGAGGATATCGGCATCGTCGCCGCTCATGGCATGAGCCGTCATCGCCACGATGGGCACATGCCCACCTTCGCGCGCCTCGATGGTTCGGATGGCGCGGGTGGCCTCCTTGCCGTCCATTTCGGGCATCGAGATGTCCATGAACACGATATCGGGTGCGAGGCTCTGGAACAGCGCCACCGCTTCGCGCCCGTTCTCGGCGAAATGCAGGTCGATATCGAGCGCCTGCACCATCTTTGAGAACACCAGACGATTGGTCTTGTTGTCCTCGGCGGCCAGCACACGCATGGCGCGCGCCGGGTCGGCGGGCGCGCCATCGGGGGGCGCGAGGGCCGCGAGCGCCGCGATCAGATCGCGCCGCGCCAGCGGCCTTTGGAGCACCGCCTGCAAGAGGGTGCGCACCGGGTGCTGCGCAAGGCTGCCGGAACTTGCGGTCAGCAGAATGATCGGCATGGCGTGCCCGGCCCCGCGCAGCGCCTGCGTAAGCTCGATCCCGTCCATACCGCTCATCGCATGGGCGGTGACCACAAGATCGGCACCCGGTGCAATATCAAGCGCCGCAGCCCCGTTCCGGCACGCGGTCACCACAAACCCGAGCGCGCCAAGCTGACGTTCGAGCAGCGCCCGGCTGATGTCGTGCGGCTCTACCACAAGCGCGCGCCGCAGGCCGGGGGCAAGCGGCAACCCCTCAGGCTGGCCCGCCTCGGCGACCGGCAGAAGCAAAGAGAACCCGAAAGTCGAGCCTTGCCCCGGCTCGGATTCCACCCAGATGTCGCCGCCCATGAGACGCACCAGTTTCCGCGTGATCGAAAGGCCCAGCCCGGTGCCCTCGAACTTGCGGCTTTGCGCGTCGTCCACCTGGTTGAACTCGCCGAATATGTGGCCAATCTTGTCGGCGGGAATGCCGATGCCGGTATCCTCGATGCTGATGCGCAGATCGACCTCCGCCCCCTCGCCCGCCTGCACCCCGGTCACGCGGATCAACACATGACCGGCCTCTGTAAACTTGACCGCATTGCCCAGAAGGTTGGTCAGAATCTGCCGAACCCGTCCAGGATCGCCCACAAGCCGCGTCGGCAGGAACAGATCGTAATCCACCAGCAGATCTATGCCCTTGTCGCGGGCATGGGCCTGCATCAGCGTCACCAACTCCTGTATGCACACCTCGAGATCGAATGGCTCAGGGTGCAGCACCAGTTTGTCGGCCTCGATCTTGGAGTAGTCGAGCACATCGTTGATGATGACCAGCAGCGCCTCGGCGGAGTGCCTGATCGTGTTGACATACAGGCTCTGTTCTTCGTCCAGCGTGCTTTCCATCAACAGGTCGGCCATGCCCACCACCCCGTTGAGCGGCGTGCGGATCTCGTGACTCATGTTGGCGAGAAAGGCCGATTTGGCGCGACTTGCGGCCTCGGCGCGGCGGCGCGCCTCCCTCAACTCCTTCTCCTGGCGGATGGATCCGGTGATGTTATGCACAAGGCTGACCACGTCGCCGCCATGGCCGCGCTGATCGATGAGGCGGATATACTGCCCGTTCCACAGCCGCAGCACCTCGGGCTGGGGTGTTGTGCCCTGCCAGCGGTCGAGCATCCGCTCGCGCCAGCCCTGCGGGGTCATATCGCCAATGTTGACGATCCCCTCCTCGGTGATGATCTGGAGGATTTCAACATAGCTGATCCCCGGTTTCACATCCTCGATGCCTTCGAACACCGCAAGCCAGGCGTGGTTGGCCGCGATCATCCGGCTGTCGGCGTCAAAAAAGGCAAAGCCGCCCTCGATGGTCTGGATCGAATGCCAGAGCCGCCGCTCGGCGATCTCGATCTTCTGGTGGGCCACGGTGAGGTCGGACTTGACGCGCCGGTTCTCGTCGCGAACCTCGGCCACCTCGGCGCGGGTCTCGTGAATCTCGTGGCTGAGCGCGCGCGCATGCAGTCCAAGCTTGCGGTTGGCGTCCTGCAATTCGGCCTGTTTTTGTTCCAGCAAACGTTCGGCGGCCAGTCGCGCGCGCCGCTCCTCGGCCAGCTTGTTTGCCAGGCTCATGCCCCTCCTCCGCGATGCCGGATGGTGTTTGGCCCACCATCCGGCATCGCGGTGAAGATTGGCTTAACGCGGCTCGTGCCTCACAGCGCCTCGATGGCCAGCGCGATGCCCTGCCCGCCGCCGATGCACATGGTGATGATGGCGCGTTTTCCACCTGTGCGCTCCAGCTCATAGAGCGCCTTGATGGTGAGGATCGCCCCGGTCGCGCCCACCGGATGCCCAAGCGCGATGGCCCCGCCATTGGGGTTGACGCGGCCCGCGTCAAGGCCAAGCCCCTTGTTGACGGCAAGCGCCTGAGCGGCGAAGGCCTCGTTCGATTCGATCACGTCGAAATCGGCGGCGGTCAGACCGATGCGCGCCAGCAGCTTTTCCACCGCCGGAACCGGGCCGATCCCCATGACCTCGGGGCGCACCCCGGCATGGGCATAGCCGAGCACACGCGCGCGCGGCTTCAGCCCGGCCTTTTCCGCCGCCTCGGCGCGCGCAAGCACCACCGCCGCCGCGCCATCGTTGATGCCGCTGGCGTTGCCCGCAGTCACGCTGCCATCCTTCTGGAACACAGCTTTCAGGCCGGCGAGCGCCTCGGGCGTGGTGGCCTTGGGGTGTTCATCGGTGTCAAAGGCCACGGTATCGCGTTTGACGCGCACCTCTACCGGCACGATCTGTGACTTGAACCGCCCTTCGGAGATCGCCAGCGCCGCGCGGCGCTGGCTTTCGAGCGCAAAGGCGTCCTGATCGGAGCGGCTGATGCCGTGTTCGGCGGCCACGTTCTCGGCGGTCACGCCCATATGGCCGGTGCCGAAGGGGCAGTTGAGCGCGCCGAGCATCATGTCGAGCGTCTTGATATCGCCCATCTTGGCGCCCCAGCGCTGATCGGGGATGATGAACGGCGAGCGGCTCATGTTCTCGGCCCCGCCGGCTAGGCCGAAATCGGCATCGCCAAGCGCGAGCGACTGGATCACCGAGACGATCGCCTGCGCGCCCGAGCCGCAAAGCCGGTTGACGTTCATCGCAGGCGCGGTGTCGGGGATACCGGCCTCGATGGCGGCGACGCGGCTGAGATACATGTCGCGCGGCTCGGTGTTGATGACATGACCATAGACCACATGGCCGATCTGTCCGCCTTCCACACCCGCGCGGCTGAGCGCCTCCTTGGCAACAATGGCCCCAAGCTTGCCCGGCGGTGTCCCCGCCAGCGCGCCGCCAAAGGTGCCGATTGCCGTGCGGCACCCGTCGAGAATCACGATATCGTCCATGGTTGTCCTCCACTCTTCAAGCCTGAGGGCAGATTGGCTATGCGGCTACGGCATTGCAAGGGCGATGTCCGGTCACGACGGGGCGAGCGGCATCCGTCCCGTCTCTGACAAAAGCCAGCAGTCCCGCCCCTCGAACACCGCCGGCCAGAGCGGGCGGCCATAGGCCGCGCCGCCGTCAAGGTCGATCCGGTTGCCGAAATGTGTGGGGTGGTCGAGCGCGGTATGGCCGTGCACCACAAGCCAGGGATGCGGCCCGACATGGTCGAGAAATCCGTCTCGGATCCACAAAAGATCGGCGGGGTCCTGACCGCTCAGCGGCAATCCGGGCCTGATCCCGGCATGGACAAAGAGCATCTCGCCTGTGTCGTGCCAATAGGGCAGGCGCGCCAGCCAGTCACGATGCGCGCGCGGCACGGCGGCGCGGGCCTCGGACCATGCGGGCGCGCCTTCACTCGCCCGCACCCCGTAGGAGGCCAGCGTCCCGGCCCCGCCCAGCCGGGGATGCAGCCATGACTTTCCCGACAAGATACGCGGCGAATGGATCGTCCCGTGATCGAGGAAATCGAGAAAAAGCTGATCGTGATTACCGCGCAGCACGGTCCAGTCGCGCCCTTCGGCCTGTCCTGCCATCAGCCGCTCGATCACCGCGCGGCTGTCGGATCCGCGATCCACCAGATCGCCCAGAAAGATCACCCGCGCACCCGGCCCGCCATCGGCCTCGATCCGCTCGAGCGCCTCATCGAGCAGGGCATCCTGCCCGTGAATGTCGGGAATGGCATAGATGGGCTCTGTCATGCGCGCAGAAAGGCCAGAGTGCGCGGCGATTGTCCAGCCCGTCAGCCCAGAAACCGCGCCGCCGCCACGCCGGTCAGATAGCTGATGCGCCCGCCCGCGATGGTGGCCCCGATCCGGCGCGTGGCCCGCTCGATCACCACCAGATCGGCGCGGCTGCCCTCGGCCAGCGTGCCGCGATCCGCAAGCCCCATGATCCGCGCGGGGCCGGAGGAAACCAGCGCCCAGGCCGCCACCAGATCGCAGATGCCCTCATCGACAAGGCAGAACGCCGCGCGCGCCAGCGAAGGCGCGTGATAATCCGAGGCCAGCGCATCGACGAGGCCCAAGGCCACCATCGCGCGCGCGCCCGCATTGCCCTTGTGCGAGCCGCCCCGCACCAGATTGGGCGCGCCCATGATCACCGCATCACCTTGCGCGCGGGCGGCCCGGGCGGCGGCCACCGTCTCGGGGAATTCCGCGATATGCGCGCCAAGGGCATGGGCGGCGCGGCGGTCCTCGGCGGTGGCATCGTCATGGCTGCCAAGGCGCACGCCCTGCGCGCGCAGCCGCGCGGCCAGCGCGGCGAGGCGGTCCGGCACCTCGGGCATCCGCCCGTGCAGTTCCTGCAACAGCGCCTGATGCGCCTCCGGGCTGCGTCCGGCCTTGAGCGCCTGCCCGGTCAGGCGCGGCGGGCGCGCAGCCCTTGCCAGCGCGTCATGCGGCAGGTGATCGTTGAACACGACGTGGCCCACGCCATGCCGCGCCACCATCTCCTCCAGCGCCGGGTAATCCTCGAACGCTGTCACCTCCAGCCGCAACTGCACCCGCAGATCGGTGGCCACCTCGGCGCGCACCGCGTCAAGCGCGTCCAGCATCCGCGCGGCAAAACCCGCGCCGCGCATCCCGCCCTCCCAACTGAGGAACTGCGCCAGCACCGCCGTGGTGATGCCATGCGCGGCCAACTCCGCCTCGGCGCTCAACAGCCCCGCGCCAAGGTCCGAGAGCGCGCCGCGCCGGGGTGCCAGGTGATGCTCGAACCCGTCGCCATGCAGATCAATGAGACCAGGCAGGATCATGAACCCTGACAGGTCCACGACTCGCCCGCCCCGCCCCGTCACGATCCGGCCTCCGTCAAGCGCCAGATTGCCGGGACCGGGGCCAGCGGGCCAGAGCACCTCGGCCCCACGCAGCGTCAGCGACAGCGCCCTCATTCCAGCAGCCGGTCGGTCAGCGCGTCGCCAAGCGTCAATTCGTGGTCGAACCGGCCATGGGAGAGAAATTCCAGCACCTGCGCCATGACCAGCGGGTTGTTCATCATGAACGTATGCGTCACCGGCAGGGTGATGTGATCGGCCATGCCCTCGATCATGGTCGAGGCGACCGAAACCTTGCCATCGTCCGGCCCCTCGATCAGGTTCGAATAGATCGGGTTAAGCGAGCGGTTACCGGCGATCACGCCAAGCTCGAAATCCACCGGCGGCAGACCCTCGGCAAAGCTCTCTCGGCCGGTGTAGAGTTGTTGCGCCGCAGGTCCGTTGATCCAGGAAAAAAGCTCGAACCCGCCCAACTCGTCCACCAACTCGCTGCCGTGATTGGGCGGCGCGAGCATGACCACACGGCCAAGGGTCTCGGGCCGGTTGTCGCGCAGCCAGTGACGCAGAAGGATGCCGCCCATGGAATGGGTGACGAAATGCACGGTCGTCTCGCCACAGACCCGCAAGGCAAAGGGCAGCGTCTCGCGCGCGAGACGGTCTATGTCGGCCTCGGTGGAGCGGTAGCCGGGGCTGAACACGTCATATCCCTTGACCTCGAGCACCTCCTGCATCAGCAGAAACGAGGCCTCGGAACGGGCAAGACCATGGAGCAGCACCACGCAATCGGCGCGGGCGGGCGGGCTCCAGAGCAGGAGGGCAAGAAGGGCAAGGCGGATCATGGTGCGGAGATAGGGGGTAAGGACGCCCTTGAACAGGGGCGATGTGTCATCCTCCGGTTCGGTCGGAGGATCTCTTGCAACAAGGAGATCCCCGCCTTCGCGGGGATGACGGGGGGTGTCTTGTGCTCTGTCATCCTCTGGCTCGACCAGAGGATCTCCGGTCGGCGCAAGATCCCCGCCTTCGCGGGGATGACGCGGGCGGGGGGCCATCCCCATAGGCGCTAACTTAAGCCCTGAGCCATTTGCGGTATTCTCTGTCTGGTTGGTTGACTGAGGCGATATGCGACGGATTGGAGACCTGTCCTGCAGACATGCATTTTGAGCGGACCGATGATCG
>NZ_JAGQDH010000050.1 GCF_018069895.1 Roseovarius autotrophicus
TACGGTGAGGATCTGCGGCCGACCGGTCTCCTTGATCTGCGCGATCATGCGCGCCGAGTCCCGCTTGAACTCGGTCAACGGGCTGATGTCCTTGGTGATGTTCATGGTGGGCCTCCCGAAGCGCATCGAATTAGATGCGAGTATGGCACTGTTTTCGATGCGCGTCGAGGCATTCTGCGCCTACTTCAAGGCATAGACTCGCCCGCGCGCCTCAACCCTCTCGGACGTGATGGCGAGTCCGAGTTTTTTCTTCAGCGCGCCGGAGAGAAATCCTCTCGCTGTGTGCGGCGCCCACTGTGTCGCTGCAGCGATTTCATCGATAGTTGCGCCTTCCGCGCGGCGGAGCATGGCGATCACCGCCTCCTGCTTGGTGCCGCTGCGGCGGCGGGCGGGTTCAGGCGCGGTGACGGCGTCGTGCTGCCCGTCCAGCTGCTCCTCCGGATCGTCCGCGATCCCGAGGGAGCTGTAGGCCAGCGCTGTCGCGCGCAGGGTGATGGGCCCGCGCACATCGTCGTGCCGCCAGACAGTGTGGTGGTCGGTCGAGGGCACTTCCTCGATCAGCCCTCGTTTGAGGAGGCTCTTGCACACGTTGCCGACCGCACCGCCCTTGAGACTGGCGGTGACGGGAAACACCATCCCGTCCTCGCGCGCACAGGCGGCGGACAGGATGACGGCTTGGGCGTCGGATAGCTGGATCTGGGGCATGGGATCGTCTCCGGTTTTGGCCCGCGCGATATGCACGAGCTTCTACCCGGTGAAGCCCGCCATCGCGGCGGGCCGCGAAAGCTGCGTGTCTGTTTGTCACTCGGCGTGTTCGCCTTCCTTGAAGGCGCTGTCGGTAATCTCGCGCAGGCGGTCGCGGTAGTGGCTCAGGGTGCCGACATGGCCCCAATTGATCTCGTCGGGGTGGGTGTCAAAATGATCGTCGCTCAGCGCGGCGAGGCGTGCGAGCATGCTGTCGATTTCGGCCTTCGCGGCGAGGAAGGCGTCGAGGGCTTTGGAATTGTCAGTGGCGCGGCGGGTCATGGCGGAGTTCCCTCAGTTGAGTTGCATCATCCTTGTGTCATCAGAATCGCTCGACCGCGCCGGAAAGTGTAGGAAATTCAGAGCCATAAACTTGCTTTAGGATTGGGCGCCAGCAGTGCCCGCGCGGCGACCAGCCTCAAATGCTGCCTCCAGCGCCGAGCGGACCGCCCAGACGGCATGTTCGTTGAAGTCGAGGGTGTCGGCGTTGCGGGTCTCGAGGGTATCGAGGAAAAGATGACGTTCTGCGATCTTCATCAGCAGGGCATCACGCTGTGCGGGTAAGTCTGTTTTTGTGCGGCGGGGCATGGTCTGTCCTCCGAGCGGTGTTCTAGGCGGGCTCAGATGAACCCGTGCTGTTTCAGGACCGGGACGACATCGGCCAACTCAATCGTCAGGCAGTCGATCCCGATCCGGCCTGCCATCTCGAAGACCTCGGCATTCAGGTTGATGTCGTTGAGGTGACCCTGCAGCGCGGCGGTGCTCATGGCGGCGATAAAGCGGCTGCGGTCGATGAAAATGCGCGTCGTGTCGGAGGGAATTGCGATGGTCATGGTCAGTGCTCCTTGCGGTGGTTTGGGGCGGTGCGATGCACCCGTTTGCTTCATCTACAGAATCGCTCCGGTGCGGAGTATAATCAACTGAAATCGCAGCAATTTCATTGCTTTATGTGGGGCGAGGTCAAGCCATGCAGGGCCTGAGCGAACGCCAGTATGCCGCCCGCGTGGGCCTGTCGCGCGGGGCGATCCAGAAGGCCAAGGAAGCTGGCCGGCTTGTCCTGCACGCGGACGGCAGCATCGACGCCGAGGCGTCCGATCAGCGCCGCGCGACGATGACCGACCCATCGAAATCACGCGCAGCACCAAAATCATCTGCTGCGCCAAAGGGGAAACTGAAACCCGTGCCCGAGGCGGCAGTCGCCTCGGTGGGCGAGACCCTGCGCGAGGAAGGGCTGGCTGCCCCGATCGCAGGCGGCGGCACGACCTTCCTGCAGGCCAAGACCGCGAATGAGGTGCTGAAAGCGCAGGAACGCCGCATCCGGCTCTCAAGGCTGAAAGGCGAGCTGGTCGACCGCGCGCGGGCGGAAACCCTGATGTTTCGCCTTGCGCGCGAGGAACGCGATGCCTGGGTGACATGGCCTGCGCGTGTGGCGGCGCTGATGGCCTCGGAACTGGCCGCTGCTCTGGGAGAGGAGATCACAGTGGAGGCGGCGTTGATGCAGAAAGTTCTGGAAGCCCATGTCCGCGCCCAACTCGACAGCCTTGCCGATATCCGCAGCGGCCTTGGGTGAGGACGTCACCGGCTTTGATGGCGCCCGGGATCTGCTGCGCCAATGGTCGCGCGGGATCCGGCCTGATCCGAACCTGACCGTGTCGGAATGGGCGGATCGCCATCGCTGGCTGTCGTCGCGGGCCTCGGCGGAACCGGGCCGGTATCGCACGGCGCGCACGCCCTATATGCGCGAGATCATGGATGCGCTCTCGCCGGCCAGCCCCGTGCAGCGGGTGGTGTTCATGAAGGCAGCTCAAGTGGGCGCGACAGAAGCGGGCAACTGTTTCATCGGGTTCGTGATGCACCACGCACCGGGACCGATGCTGGCCGTGCAGCCGACAGTGGAACTGGCCAAGCGCAATTCGCGCCAGCGGATCGATCCGCTGATCGAGGAAAGCCCGGAGCTGCGGGAGCGGATCAAGCCTGCGCGCTCGCGTGACGCGGGCAACACGATGCTGTCGAAGGAATTCGCGGGCGGCATCCTGATCATGACGGGGGCCAACTCGGCCGTGGGCCTGCGCTCGACGCCGGCGCGGTATCTGTTTCTGGATGAGGTCGATGCCTATCCGGCCTCAGCCGACGAGGAAGGCGATCCTGTCAGCCTGGCCGAAGCCCGCTCGCTGACCTTCGCGCATCGGCGCAAGGCGCTCTTGATCTCCACCCCTACCATCCGGGGACTCTCGCGCATCGAGCGGGAATTCGAGGCGTCCGACCAGCGGCGCTATTTCGTGCCCTGTCCGCAGTGCGGGCATCGCCAATGGCTGCGGTTCGAGCGGCTGCGCTGGAAGAAGGGCCAGCCAGAGACGGCAGAGTATCACTGCGAGGGCTGTGAGAAGCCCATCGCGGAACACCACAAGACGGCCATGCTGGCGACGGGCGAATGGCGCGCAACAGCACAATCGGCGGACCCGCACACGGTCGGCTATCACCTCTCGGCGCTCTATTCGCCCATCGGCTGGCTCAGTTGGTCGCGGATTGCGCGCGCATGGGAGGCGGCACAGGGCAATGACGAGGCCATGCGCGCGTTTCGCAACACGATCCTTGGCGAGACCTGGTTCGAGACCGGCGAGGCCCCGGATTGGCAGCGGCTGGCAGAGCGGCGGGAGACATGGAAAGCGGGCACGGTGCCTGCGGGTGGCCTGTTCCTGACCGCAGGTGCCGATGTGCAGAAGGACCGGATCGAGGTTGATGTCTGGGCCTGGGGTCGCGGCTTACAAAGCTGGCTCATTGATCATGTGGTGATCGAGGGCGGCCCGGGCGATCCGGCATGCTGGCAAAAACTCAGCGATCTGCTGGGGCGAACATGGGCGCATCCCAGCGGCCAGCACCTGACCATTGCAAAACTGGCCATTGATACCGGCTATGAGACCAGCGCCGTCTACGCCTGGGCGCGGCAGGTGGGGTTTGGCCAGGTCGCACCGGTCAAAGGTCTGGAAGGGTTCAACCGGTCAAGCCCGGTGACAGGGCCGACCTATGTCGATGCGACCATCGGCGGCAAGCGTCTGCGGCGCGGTGCGCGGCTGTGGTCGGTGGCGACATCGACCTTCAAGGCCGAGACCTATCGCTTTCTGCGGCAGGACCGGCCAACGCCAGAGGAAATCACAGGCGGTGCGGAGTTCCCCGCGGGGACGGTGCATCTGCCCAATTGGGCTGACAGCGAATGGCTGAAACAGCTGACAGCCGAGCAGCTGATCACGGTCAAGTCGAAGCGCGGCTTCACCAAGCTGGAATGGCAAAAACTGCGCGAGCGCAACGAGGCGTTGGACTGCCGGGTCTACGCCCGCGCTGCTGCGTGGATCGCGGGTGCTGATCGCTGGCCGGAAGCGCGGTGGGCGGAGTTGGAGCGGCAGTTGGCGGTGGAAACAGGCACATCCGCGCCGGACACGGCTACGGGTGCTGCGACGTCGGCGCGCCCATCCGCACGGCGGCGAACAGTGCGGTCGAGCTACATGAGTTGATGAGCTCTCCGGAATCGCGCAAGGAGGGGGAGAGAGCCATTGCCGCGCGGCTGATGTTTCCTATGTGTCAACGCCGGAGTAAAATTGGGCCACGGGGCGGCGCAAAACTAGGCCACCTGGGGTTTCTGCGGGGCGCGCGTGGCGGGCGGCGGCCAGTCAGCCGCGCTCTCCATGTAGCTGGCGGGTGACT
>NZ_JAGQDH010000051.1 GCF_018069895.1 Roseovarius autotrophicus
AGTTCCACGGTATAGATCTCCCCACCCTCCCTGCAGCCGCAAGAAGGGAAAAGTGGCAGAATTTTACTCCGCCCGCAGCGAGACTATCCCGCCGCTACCGTGGCCTAATTTTGCACCGCCGTTCTCACCCGCTGACGATACCAGACCGCATAGAGCGCCGTAAGGATGTCGAGCCGCGTGTTTCCGTTGAACTGGGTGGCGAAGATGTCGGGCTGCAGGTTTTGGTAGAAGGCTTGGCGCAGCATCTCTTCGTCGAAGCGGATGCTGTTGAACCCGGTCCAGGTGGCGGGTGACCAGCGCGCGATCAGGGCCGCGATAGCTTGGGTGAACTCGAAGAGCGACGGCAGTTCCGGATCCAGCAACTGCGCTGGGCGCACACCGGTGACCGCCAGCGCCCAAGGCGAAGGAATGATGTGCGGCGCGATGCGGCAACGCAGATTGACCCGCTCGATCTCCCGGAATTCGCCGTCCGTGAGGATGGCCGCGAATTGCAGGGGCTGATCGAAGGCGGGCGAGATGCCTGTGGTCTCAAAGTCATAGAACGTGAAATTCATGAACATAGCTTAGCGCGCGGCGCTGAAACCGTCTTCTTCCAATGACAGATTGCGAGCGCTGCATCCGCTGTTGTCATTCCATCACAGTGCTCCATTCAAGCGTCACCCCTTTCGATATGTGCAATTCGGGATTTCAACTGCGCTGCCATGATCCTGTCGCTGGCAGTATTGGCAGCCAGCCTGTGGAGTTCGTGCAGCACCCGCTCCCCCTGCCCGATCCGCGCACTTGCTTCCATGACATGGGTGACGGCGTCGTCGATATCGGAGGGGCCTGGATCATAGCCGCGTCCAGCCAGAAGATGGCCGATGGCATGCAAGCCGACCTGCGCGGCAAAAGCTGGCTCCTTGATGACGAAATCCCTAGCTGCGCGAATGAGTGTCGGAGGCACTGCACTCGGTTGCGCAGCACAATCGAGCGCGATGTCGAAATACTTCGCGGTCTTGGCAGCGGCAAACCACTTGCCCTTCGAGCCCTGCGTTTCGATCAGATCTTCAAGGAGCCTTCGCGCATCGAGATCAGGGTAGCGCTTCACCAGATCACGCCACATCGCGAGATAGGTATTGCCCGAGGCCGAGGGCAGGCCAAAGCGGCGATAGGCCTCTTCCTCTCGCCCCTGTGCGACCAGAACGCGCTCACAGAACTGGGCGATGTCCTGATAGCCCCATGGCCGACGATCGCCCTGCAGCAGGGCTTCGGCATAGGCGAGGGCTTCGTCTTCACGGCCCTGACGCAGCAGCGCCTCGGCGCCGAACTTGTCGTCAAACCACAGGTGCGTCTTCTTGCACGCAAGAAGCGCCAGCAACTCATCATGACGCCCGGCTTCCAGCAGGCAGGACAGCGTCAGCGAGCCCGTTGCGACATGAATGAAACGCTCATGATCAGACCAGGCGGCCTCGATCATGTCGAGGTCTCTGTCGGCATGCAGGTTCATCAGGGAGGGAAATGCTGCGATCTGCCCAAAGCAATGCGCGATAGGCGCAAGATAATCCACGCCGTCATCCTCGATGGCTTCGCGGATCTGCTCAAGCCATTTCGCGCGGGTCTTCTCGTCCGCAGGTGCCTCGATCAGGACCGGCAGCAACTCCTCCAGCGTCCGACGCACGGCATTGCCAAGCGCGCCCGAGGACGTGTCGATATGCTCGAAGGCGGGCCAGATGCGCTCGGCAAGCGCGATGACACCTTCGGCGGCCGTCACAGGATCGACGCGCGCAACGGCCCGGATCTCGGAGCTGGCAGATTTCAGGCGCTCGATTGCCTTGGCCGAGGATTTCCAGCTATAGGCGCCTGCGCGCATACCCGGCTTGAATGCCCATTTGTGTGTTGCTCTCGCCGCCATCTACAACCTCCCCGCCATGCGCCGGGCGTTGGTCTCAATGGCCTCGGCTGTCTGTGCAACGTAACCGTTCGTGGCACCGGGAAGCGCGCTCACCTCAGCCGTGATCTTCTCCCGGTTGGCCACCAGTGCATCGACGATCTGCTGCGCGCGGTTCTTCACATCGGTCGGACGATATCCAACGTCTCGGGCGATGGCTTCCCAGTGTCGTCCCGCAACCATGTCCGGATTGCGCTTCTTGCCGTCTATGGATTGGGCATAAGCCTTTACGACATGGGGCCAGGACAGCACCGTCGACACGTCATAAAGGGGCGCCAGGCGCGGCGCGGCACCCACAGGGAGGATCAGTGAATAGTTCTTCGCATGCGCGTCGGTATTGGCGACGAGGATGTTGAAGATAACCTGGTCCAGCAGCGCCAGGGCATCGCTCGCGCTGACATGACGACCGGTCTTGAGGAGGGTTTTGAGGTCGAGCCCGGGCAGCGTGCCGCGCTCGTATTTCCGACCGGGCGGCAGACCATTGGCTTGGGCAAAGTCCTCTTGGTGTAGGCGCAGGAGCTGACCGCTACGCCCGACCCTGCGATCATAGCGCAGCACAGCAATGGCCGTCCGCTTTGGCGAATGGAGGATGGTGGCTTGCGCGGCGTCGATTCCGACGGCCTGCGCCATCCGCAGACACCAGACCTCGTTCTCGGTGATGCCTGGAAGGTTGGGGTTGTCGGGCTTCACAATCAAGGTGGACGGCGCCCCGTTCAGGGGGATGGCAAGTACGTCACCGTCTTGTGGCAGTCGCAGCACTGGCGCGCCCGTCTCGTCGAGCACGGCCAAGGCAGACTTCTTCTGGCCGCCCGCCAGCGACTGACGCACGCCCTCCTCGCCAACCAGAAACGGCCGACGACCGAGATCCTCGAAGTGGCGCTCGAGCGCCAGACGCGGATCGGCGGTGTCGTAGAAACGGGTGAGCGGCGCATAGTCCCACAGCGCCCGATCCGTCGCCGCACCGAAGGATAGAGCACCGGCGGTGTCGCCTCCGATCTCTGCCAGCACCGCGAGGACGTCCCCTTGGTCGAGGCCCAGAGACCTGGTCAGAACCTTGAGCTGGTCTTCCTCCGGCAAGAGGTTCGCCAGCCAAGGCGAGATGTCAGCGGAGGGATAGGGTTCCGCCCGAAGGGGCATCGTTACAGACAAGGGGAAAGCCCCGGCCGTCTTCAGCCAGCGATCTGCATATCGGAACGAGAGAGACCCATCCGCCGCAACGTCGACCTGCCCCACAGCGAGGCCATCAAACCAGACGGGGACGGAAGCCGTCACTGGTAGTCTCCCAGATCATAGCCCTCGGAGGGTGATGTGGCACTGCGCTGAGCCGTGCTTGCTCCTTCGGCTATCAACACTGTGAGGGGTACGCGCAGAGCGTCAGAGATCCGTTTCAGCGTCGTCAGCCGCGGATCACGTTTCCCCGTTTCGATCAGGGAAAGCGCCGGGGCGCTGATGCCGGTCAAACGCGCCAGCTGCTCCAAGCTCAAACCCTGCCCGGCCCGAGCCTCGCGGATCCGGCGACCGGCTTCCGCCAGCAGGGTTTTCTCGGCATCGTCGACCATTCGCGCCACCTTACCTTTTTCGATAAAGATAACGGCGGACAGGCACGCTTTCAAGGTTGTTTATCTTTAACGGTAAATCGCGACACGGCCCCCACTGTTCCACGCGCCCCTTATCGAATAAGGTAAGGTACGTTCGGAGGGCTCGAGCGAATTGCCGGGTTGATCCCAGTGCCGCAGGGGGGACTCGTGATTTGTTGACGTGGCGTTGACGTAAAACGCAAAATGGCCTGTGGTATAATAATACCACAGGCCAAGCTACTGTATTCTTTTGGTTTTTTGGTTGCGGGGACAGGATTTGAACCTGTGACCTTCAGGTTATGAGCCTGACGAGCTACCTGGCTGCTCCACCCCGCGGTATCTGTATTTTGGATCGTTTGAGAGAGATACGCTGGGTATTTTACA
>NZ_JAGQDH010000052.1 GCF_018069895.1 Roseovarius autotrophicus
GCCTATCTCAACGCAACACTGACAGCGATCGCCAATGGCCATCCGCAAAGCGGCATCGACGACCTGCTGCCGTGGAACTTCAAGACGTCAAGCTAAGCTGCACGTGATGTCCAGCTAACGCTTACCGACGAGGCGGGCGAGGTGCTGGCGATCCAGCAGGTCTATCTGACGGCCGAGGGGCGAAAGGCCCCGGTCAAGGTGGTCAAGCGCACCAACAAGGCTGTGGATGGCTGGGCCGAACGCGCCGCGGTGCGCCTGCTCCTGCAGGACACCACGGAATTCTCCTTCAAGCGTTCGGCTCCAGAGAAGGTAGGATTCACAAAGATATCGACCGGACGCCAGCTGAAGGAAGCCGGCACAGTTTATGGAAAATCCTCTGGAAAACACAGTGCAAGATAGGAGCGGACCTGTTCGCGGGCGGCCTGTCGGTTGAACAATCTCGGATACATCAGGATATTCAACCACAATCCATCGAAGATGCCTTCAAGTGTGCAGGAGATGTCGGGGGCTGATACATCCCGATACCCCCTTTGGGCGATGATCTCCGAGCATAGTTGAGCTGTCATCATCTGCCGCTCCATATCAACGGCTCCAGACGTTTGGAGGTAGGATTTGCGATGCCGGGTCTCGCCGAAGAATGCGAACCAGACAGATAGCTTCCGGCGGTTGCAAACCATAGGATGGAATTGCGCGTCCACGATGGTCTGGAGCTTGGCCGCCGCGTCGATATCCGGTCGCCAGACCTTGCTGGTCCAAAGGTTCCGGTGTTCTTTGGCGAGATGCTGCAACGTCTCCGCCAACAGGGCATCCTTGCTCTCGAAGTGGAAGTTCACGAGCCCAAGAGACAGGCCAGCCTCTTGAGTCACCTTGGTCAGGGTCGTTCCGGAAATCCCGTGCTTGCTTATTGAGGTGATCGTCGCCTCAATAAGCTGCTGGCGACGCGTCTCTGGCGGTGCTGTGCGTGTCAGTTTTGAAGGTGCGGCGCCGGACATGACTTCTCCATTGAATGCTCATTCAATCATTTTCTTGATTTCCGTCATCGGTCAAGGCAATGATTTGATCAAATGTGTGGCACAAAAGGAGCTTTTGAAATGGCCCGGAATTTCCCGACCCAGGCCCAAGTCGTCATCATAGGTGGCGGCTCGATAGGCTGCAACATCGCCTATCACCTTACGGAGCTCGGTGTGACCGACGTCGTGGTTCTGGAACGCAACCAGCTCACTGCCGGGACGACCTGGCACGCCGCAGGTGAAATCGTTCCCGCCGTCCTTGGCGCGGAATGGGAATGTGAGCTTTACCTGCACGGCCGAAAGCTCATTGCGGAGTTGGAGGCCGAGACAGGGCAGGCAACCGGGTGGCGCAAAGTTGGCTATATCCAGCCTGCCGACACGCCCGAGCGCTTGGAAGAGATGCGCCGCGGGGCGGCATTCATGAACCTGCACGGCTTCGATATCCACGAAATCTCCCCCGCCGAGGCAGCCGAGCGCTTCCCTATTGGCGACTTTTCGAACACGCTGGCCGCCTTCTGGTATCCGGAAGAGGGCCGAACCAACTCGGTCGATACCACTATGGCGCTAGCGAGGGGCGCCCGCAGCAGGGACGCACGGATAATCGAGGGCATCGCGGTCAGGGACATCCTGACGCGCGATGGCCGCGCGGTCGGCGTGCGGACCGACCGGGGCGAGATCGCGGCAGAGCACGTAGTGATCGCTGCGGGCATGTGGTCGCGCCAGATCGGCGCGAAGGTGGGTTTGAACCTGCCTCTGCAAGCAGCCGAACACTACTACGTGATCACGGAGGAGATCGCAGGCCTGAACAGCGACCTTCCGCTGCTCGAGGACCCGCACAACTGGTCCTATTACCGCGAAGAGGTCGGCGGCCTGTTGGTTGGCCTGTTCGAGCCCGACGCGGCGCCGTGGATGGTCGATGCGATTCCCGAAAACTTCGCCTTCGGCGAGATCGAACCGGATTGGGATCGCATGGTCCCGCACCTAGAGGCCGCATTTCGCCGTGTACCGCAGATCGCCGAGGCGGGCGTGCGCAAATTCTTCTGCGGACCCGAAAGCTTCACCCCCGACCTCGCACCGCTGGTGGGCGAGGCACCGGGGCTGCGCAACGCTTGGGTCGCTGCGGGGCTTAACTCGCTCGGTATCCTCTATGGTCCCGGGATCGGCATGACGCTCGCTCACTGGATCGTCGATGGGCGCTGCCCGGTCGATCACACAGCGTTCAACGTAAACCGTTTCGCTGACGGCACGCACAACACCCCCGCCTTCCGCCGCGCGCGCACGCCCGAATTGCTGGCGAAGAGCTTCGGCGCGCATTTCCCGAACGATACGTTCAAGACCGCGCGTGGGCTGAAACGCTCGGCCCTTTATGAAAGGCTAAAGGCGGCCGGCGCGTATTTCTCCGAAAGCCACGGCTGGGAACTGCCCGACTGGTTCGCGCCCACACCGGAACAGGCAAAGGTCGAAGCTTACAGCTGGGGCCGGCAAAACTGGTTCGACTGGCATGCCGCCGAACACCGCGCCGCACGCGAGGACGCGATCCTCATGGACATGTCCTCGATGGCAAAATTCCTCGTTCAGGGCCGCGACGCCTGCGCGCTACTCAACCGCATCTCATGCAACCAGGTCGACGTGGCGCCGGGACGCGTTGTCTACACCGCCTGGACAAACGAGGCCGGGGGGTTCGAGGCCGATTTGACCGTGACCCGCATGGCCGAAGACCAATTCATGGTCGTTGTGGGCGAGAACAGCCACGGCCAGACCGAGACCTGGATGCGCCGTCACATCGGCGCCGACGAGTTCGTCACCATCACCGACGTGACCGACGGCATCACTCAGATCAACATTCACGGACCAAAGGCCCGCGCGATCCTCGAACGCTTCAGCGAGGCCGATCTCTCGAACGAGGCGTTTCCTTTCATGTCGGCCCGACACATCGACGTCGGTTTCTTCCGCGTGCACGCCCTGCGCGTGACCTATGTGGGCGAGTTGGGCTGGGAGCTTCACGTCCCGAGCCTGCACGCGGTGCAGGTATATGACCTGCTGGTAGAGGCCGGGCGCGATCACGGTCTGCGCGACGCGGGCATGCAGACACTTTCCTCGCTGCGGTTGGAAAAGGCCTACCGCGATTTCGGCGTAGACGTGGACAACACCGACAACCCCATCGAGGCGGGCCTGGGCTTTGCGGTAAAGTTGGACAAGCCCAGCGGGTTCATCGGCCGCAACGCGCTGGTGGAAATCAAGGCCACGGGCACGCCGAAGCGACGCATGCTGCAATTCCTGCTCCAGGACCCGGAGCCACTGATGCATGGAAACGAGATCATTCAACTCGACGGAAAGCCCGTCGGTTACACTCAGGTCGGCGCTTACGGTCACACCCTAGGTGGGGCGGTCGCAATCGGTTTTGCACAGACCGATGCCCCCCTGACCGCCGACCGCGTGACGTCCGGGAACTGGAGCATCGTGATTGCCGGGCGGAGCGTCCCGGCGATAGCGTCCCTAAAACCGCTGCTCGATCCGAGAATGGAACGCGTGAGGACGTAAGCTGAGCGGGCCGTCTTGTCTGAGCGACCGCTTCGGTGAAGGCCGCTACACAGGTCAGCAGACAGCCATGGCCGGATGTACTCCCTCCCATGGTTCCTCCCGGGCGCGATGTGTATACGGGGGGGCTGAGCGCGGCAGTTTTCCAGCGTCTGGCCTTTTCACCGGGGAATCCACCTGGAAGCCATGTGTGGATGCCTCCCGTTGTGCAAGGAAAATTTTGACTTTCTGAGCATGTGATCGAGTGCGGTCATGTGTCAGGCCTCTCTGTGCGGCTTTTAACGTGCCGCGGGCCGGTATGGAGAT
>NZ_JAGQDH010000053.1 GCF_018069895.1 Roseovarius autotrophicus
CAGTCACCCGCCAGCTACATGGAGAGCGCGGCTGACTGGCCGCCGCCCGCCACGCGCGCCCCGCAGAAACCCCAGGTGGCCTAGTTTTGCGCCGCCCCGTGGCCCAATTTTACTCCGGCGTTGACAGTCGCTGTGGATCACTCTCATCCCGGATTGATGCGGGAGAAATCGACATGACTTCACCTTCCAGTGACCCATAAACCGCATGATCATAGGCCGTCACCTTGACCGTTGCGCGCAATCCGGGGCGGATGAACGCAATGTCGCGCGGCTGGACGCGCGCCTCGACCAGCAGTTCATCATCAAGTGGCACGATGGTCATCAACTGCCCGTTTGGTGGCACTGCCCCGCCGACGGTTGTAATGGCAATGTCCTTCACGATGCCGCGCACGGGCGAGCGTAGCGTCGCACGCCGGAGCTGATCAAGCCGCCCCCGGAGTTCGGCCCGAAGCGCCTCTGCTTCGGCGCGCGCAACACTTAGGCTTTCGCGCGCAACGACATAGTAGTCATGCCGGACGTCATCTTCGCGTATGTTGAGGTCCACGATCTGACGGTTGAGCCGTACCAGTTCCATCCGCGAGGATGCACCGAGTTCGGAAAGGCGGGTCATCGTCGCCAGTTCATCCTGCAACAATGCGCGCGATTCCTCGATCAGTTCGATGGCGGACAGGAAGCTCTGGCGGCGCGCTTCATAAAGCGCAGTTTCCAACACGATCAGTTCCTCTGGAATCTCTTGATCAGCTGGAAAATTCAATGGTCGATCGGACACTTCGGCTGCCAAACGCTCAATCCGGGCGAGGCGAGCAAAGAGTTTTGCCCTCGTTTCATCGACCGAAGCTTCAAGCCGCGCCGGATCCAGTCGGACAAGAACCTCATTTACCTCTACCAGTTGATCTGCGCGCACATGCAATTCACTTACAAGCCCACCTTCAAGGGACTGGATCACTTGTTCATTCTGAAACGGAATAACAACGCCGTCCGCGGTGGTGACTTCATCGAGGGTTGCGAAATAGGCCCACAAGAACCCGGCCGCAAAAAGAAAAGCGACAAGCCATATAATCCGCCTCTGGTGTCGTTCGTCAGGCTCATCGCCATGAAGCAAATTCTCTTGGTCGCTGATCAGCATCATTTTCTGGCCCCACGCATTTTTGCCAGCACCTCTTCGCGTGGACCGTCAAGAATGATCTGGCCCTTGTCCAGAACGATCAGCCGGTCAACAAGTTGAAGAATCCGGTGCCTGTGCGTCGCCACTATCAACGTGCGCCCGATTGCCACTTTCCGCAATTCCTCTATAAAGCCTTTCTCGGTTGTATCATCCATTGACGATGTCGGCTCGTCCAGCAGCAGGACGGATGGGCGCCTCAACATCAGTCTTGCCAACAGGATCGACTGTTTTTGTCCACCGGAAAGCCCAGTCCCGCCTTCCAATACCTGATAATCCCAACCGTTTTCGAAACAACTCAGAAACGCCGCGCCGCCCGCCACATCTAGCGCCGCAAGAAGCTCTATTTCAGTTGCATTCGGGTTTCCCAACATCAGGTTGTCGCGCAAGGTTCCATAGAACAGCCGCGCATTTTGCGACAGATAGGAGATATCACGCCGCAAATCGGCCGGATCGATTGCATTAATTGGCAACGAGTCTACGCGGATTTGCCCGGATTCCGGAAATAGCTGGCCTGACAAGGCTTGCAACAAAGTTGATTTCCCGGCACCGTTCCGGCCAACCAGACCGACCCGCTCTCCTGCCTCGATATGCAGTCGCTTTACGGACAAGGCCGAGAAAGTGGCCGACTGATACTTAAGGGCAACGTCTTCGAAAACGTAGCTGCCACTCAATCTTGCGCAACTGACGCGGGTCTCCTCGGGAGGGTGGTCAATGGGCATCTGCATGATCTTCTTCAGCCCTTGTGCCCCGATACGGGCTTGCTGCCATCGCGACAGCACTGCGGAAACCTGACTCATCGGGGCAATCATGCGTGCCCCGAGGATCGAAGCCCCGACTAGCGTACCGGTCGTGATTTCGCCATTCATCACCATCGGGGCACCTATTGCGACGGTTACAGCATAGACACTTTGTTGAACAACCTGTGTCCACGACGTCAGTCCCCCTATCAGACGGCGCTCCGATGACTGGGCGCTGGCTGTCGATACAGAGGTCTGCTGCCAGATATGTTCAAACCGATCCTCTGCTTGCAGTGCCTTGATATCCTCAATGCCCTGTATCGTTTCGACAAGGATCGCGTTGCGCAGCGCCGCCTCGCGTTGGGCAGATTGCGCCGCTTTCTTCAGCTTGGGCTGCATCAATAGTCCCGGCAGAACAATTGCAAACAACGCGCAGATCGGAATAAGGACCAAGGGTCCTGCGATCACCCAGAAAATCCCGCAGAACAGTATGAAGAATGGCAGATCCATGACAACACCGACCGAAGTAGACGTCATTGCGTCGCGCATCGTATCAATGTCGCGAATCTGTGCGATGAAGCTGCCGGTCGATTTGGGTTTATGGTCATTGCGCACGCGCAGCGCACGCCCGAACACGGTCTCGGAAAGGCGTAACCCTGCCTTGCGGCCTAGAACATCCAGCAGCACAATTCGAGAATGCTTTAGGAAAAATTCAAAGGAATACGCCAGTATTACGCCGATGAACAGCACGGCTAGAGTCGGATAAGACTGTGCTGGAATGACGCGGTCATAGACCTGTATCGAGAAGATGATACCCGCAAGGCCAAGAGAATTGATCATGAAAGATGCAATAATCACGGTCCAGTAGGGCGTCAGTGACGGAAACAGCGTTTTGCGCAGCCAATTGTCACTGACAGGTGCAATATACGTATCAACACGGGTATCCGATAGGTTACGCAAGGGCCGCACCAGAAAGAAGCGGCTGAGAACGGCGGTGCAAAATTAGGCCACGGTAGCGGCGGGATAGTCTCGCTGCGGGCGGAGTAAAATTCTGCCACTTTTCCCTTCTTGCGGCTGCAGGGAGGGTGGGGAGATCTATACCGTGG
>NZ_JAGQDH010000054.1 GCF_018069895.1 Roseovarius autotrophicus
TTCCACGGTATAGATCTCCCCACCCTCCCTGCAGCCGCAAGAAGGGAAAAGTGGCAGAATTTTACTCCGCCCGCAGCGAGACTATCCCGCCGCTACCGTGGCCTAATTTTGCACCGCCGTTCTCACCTGTGAACAGCGCGCCCATCTTAAGGTTCTGGGCCAGCGTCGCGTGCAACCCGAAGACCGGAAAGATCAGGATCTGCGTAATGACGGCGACGCCGTAGCCCACGACCACATTGGCCACGGCTTCGACCAGCGACATGGCGCGCGATTGCTTCATGCCGCCGCCTCATCCATCGGCCAGCAATTGAGCCGCCAAAGTTCGCAGCGCATGCGCTGCAACCAGCGGGACCACGCCGTTGCCATAGAGGCGAAGCCGGTCCACCCGGTGGGCCAGCCCATCAGCGCCTCGACGAATGCTGGGTTCAACGTCCGGCGCACATCGGAGGTATCGCTCCCAGCCATCGGCGTCACCAGGACCTGGCGGCCAAGCAGGCCGTTCACCGGCGTATTCGCCAATGTCGTTGCACCGTCCTTGTGATCCCGCGCCGTCGGCGTCATCCACATTCCCGCCGAATGCGTCAGATCGGCCGTCTTGCGGTTGCCCGCGCTCGGTTTGCATCCGTCGTTGGCCATCGGCGTGGGCCACAATCGCAACAGCTCCGTCCGGTTCCCACCACTCGACCGGGTTCCAGAGCAGACGCGCGGGGTCGGCCAACTCGTCCCCCTCGCGGATGGCGAGGATGAAGAGGCGTTCGCGCTTATGGGGCGCACCGACTTCCGCCGCCGTGAAGAGGCCTGCCGCAAGCTTGTAGCCCATGCCGACCAGTCCGCTGGCGACTTCGGGTAAGCCGAGGCGGAGATGATGGGCGACATTCTCGAGGAACACGAAGGGCGGTTTGATTTCGCCGATAATCCGGGCGACATGCGGCCAGAGGTGGCGTGGGTCATCGGCACCCCTGCGCTTGCCCGCGACCGAGAACGGCTGGCACGGATAGCCCGCAGTGACGATATCCACCGCGCCGCGCCAAGGGCTGCCGTCGAAGGTTCCAACATCGTCCCAGACAAGAGCCTGATCCAGGGACGCGTCTTCCATCCGCGCCACGAGAGTGGCTGCGGCGTAGGTTTCCCGTTCGACATGGCCCACAGCACGATATCCGGGGAGGGCGATGGCGAGTCCGAGGTCGAGCCCGCCGGCGCCGGAGCAGAGCGAGAGGCCGAAGAGGCATGCGTCTGCGGCTCCGGAAGTGTCTCCGGAGGAAGGTAAAGCCAGGTCATGCATGTCACGCGGCGGTCTTGCGCTTTCGCGCGGGTTCGGGGGCGGCGTCCGTGACCGGAACGGCGTCCCTGTCCGGAACATTGGCAGGGGCATCGGCATCGTTGCCCAGCCGCTCGGTTCTCACCTGCGCGAAGGTTCCGCCATTACCATCGAGAATTGCCTCTCGCCCCGTTTCCGCCTGCCAGCGTTCCACAGCCACGTCGATGTAGGCCGGGCTGATTTCCATCGCATATACCCGGCGGCCGTTGGCTTCGCCCGCCATGATCTGCGAGCCGGAGCCGGAGAAGGGCTCGTAGCAGAGCCCGCCACGGGCAACATGCTGGCGCATCGGGATCCCGAAAGCGTCAAGCGGTTTGGGCGTCGGATGGTCGGGCCGCTCATCCTTGGCGAAGCTGGGCATCTCCCATGTCGAGGGCAGCGTCTGCTCGGCGACCTTCGGCGGGCGGTTCGGGCGGCGCCAGCCCATGAAGCAGGGCTCGTGCTTCCACAGGTAATGCGAGCGGGTCAGAACACCGCGGTCCTTCACCCAGATGATCTGCTGATGGACGAAAGCCCCGGCCTTTTCCCAGCAGGCCTCGAGCATTGCCTGGCGACGCGAGGCATGCCAGCAATACCACGCGGCATCCTCGGCGATGGCTTCGGCAACCGCAGCGGCGATGAAACTGTCATAGAGCTCCGCGCCCTGGCTGCTGTCGTCCCAGGTCACGCCGTAGGATTGGCTCCAATCTTTATTCCGCGTCGGGTGGTTCGAGCCGTCGTAATCCACCAGATACGGCGGGTCGGTGGCGAACAGGATCGCCCTCTCGCCATTCATCAACCGGCGCACATCATTGTGGTTTGTGCTGTCGCCGCAAAGCAGCCGGTGATCGCCGAGGATCCACAGGTCGCCCGTGCGCGATGCCGGATTGCGGGGCGGCTCGGGAATGGTCACCGGCGGCATTGTGCCACCCGGGCCAGCACCATCCTCGCCTTCGCCTTCCGGCACATAGGCCAACAGCTTGTCCAACTCGCCGTCGGAAAACCCGACCAGCGACAGGTCGAAATCCTCGGCCAGCAACTCGTTCAGTTCGGCCGACAGCAGCGCCTCGTCCCAGGTCCCGAGTTCGGTCAGTTTATTGTCCGCCAGCCGATAGGCCCGGCGCTGCGCCTCGGTGAGATGCCCCAGCACGATCACTGGCGCTTCCGTCAGGCCGAGCTGCGTGGCGGCCAGCACGCGGCCATGGCCCGCAATCAGCTCGCCGTCGTCAGCGACGAGGCAGGGCACGGTCCAGCCGAACTCGGCCATGCTGGCGGCAAGCCTCAAAACCTGGTCCGCGCCGTGCATCTTGGCGTTTTTGGCATAAGGCTGCAGGCGCGCAAGCGGCCACTGCTCGATCCGCTCAGGGGCGAAGGCGAGGGTCATGAGGATGATCCTGTTCGATTGGTTGGCGCGCGCCCATCGAGGGGCGGCACGGTGGCTTCTGGGGGCGGGGTCCAACTGGATTCCGCATGTGGACCCCAGTAATGATGGTGAGAACGGCGGTGCAAAATTAGGCCACGGTAGCGGCGGGATAGTCTCGCTGCGGGCGGAGTAAAATTCTGCCACTTTTCCCTTCTTGCGGCTGCAGGGAGGGTGGGGAGATCTATACCGTGGAA
>NZ_JAGQDH010000055.1 GCF_018069895.1 Roseovarius autotrophicus
TCGCCTATCTCAACGCAACACTGACAGCGATCGCCAATGGCCATCCGCAAAGCGGCATCGACGACCTGCTGCCGTGGAACTTCAAGACGTCAAGCTAAGCTGCACGTGATGTCCAGCTAACGCTTACCGTGCCGTAGGCGATCAGCACGAAGGCCAGAGCGCCGAGCACCCATGTCGGGCGGCGCGGCTTCACGACCCACCAGAGCAGCCCAAGGGCGAACCGCAGCACGCTCCGCTTGCCTTGCGCCGCCGCCACGCGGTCATTGACCTCTGGCTTGAGCTTGCGCGGGCGCGGGGCTTTCCTGCCCAGCACATCGATCCTGAAATCAGTCATGCCTGCCTCCCTTGCGGGAGTAGCGCAGGCGCACGTGCGGCTTGCCGCTGCGGGGGTGATCTCCTTCCATGGGGTTGGGCGCAGCCCAGTCCCGCCATGGCGACACCTCCCAGTAGCGCACCTTCTCGGCCACCACGGGCGGGGCGGATTTCACGAAGAGCAGTTGCCGATCTTCGGGCAGCGCCATGATTTCTTGCGGCAGCATGAGCGGCACGCCGCGTTCGGACACGCTGATCCCAAGCTCGTCATCATCGGTCTGCCCGAGATTGTAGTTTCGGGTGATGATCGAGCGCTCGCCCATAAGCCGCGAGAGGCGGACAGACAGCTCCATGTCCTGCACCGCGAAGAACTGCTTCACTTCGGACTGGCTCAGGATGATGTTCGCCGTATCGCGCCCGTAGACCTGGACGAGGTGCGAGAGGTCTTGCACAACCGCCCAGACGCGCACGCCATAGCCAGGCAGCAATGTCAGCGCTTCGGCCAGCCCCGCGATGCGCCCCATATTGGCAAACTCATCGAGCAGGAACAGAACACGCTGATCACCGCGTTGCGTCGCAACGGCATTGATCGCGTGCTTTGTGACGAGGCCGAGCCAGACGCCATAATCGGCGGTCCGCTCGGCGGGGATCATCACATAGACGGTTGTGCCTTCGGCCTTGAGATCATGGAAGCTGACATCGGAGCCTGACACGGCCTCGGCCAGTTGCCCGCCTGGACGGAAGACTTGCAGCGCGTTCGAAACGCCCGTGCGGAAATCCGAGAATTGCCGCACGCCTTCTTCGAACTGCGTCAGGAATTCCTGCCCGTAAGCCGACACAACACCGTCGAGCGAATCCGACTTCGCCATATCAACGAAGGTCATTTCCAGAAGGTCAGTGCTTTTCACGACCGCCAGAGTTCGGGCAGGTTGCATTTCTGCGGCCTGCCGCGTGTGACGATGTGCAGGATCAGCCCTTCGAGCAGGTTCCGCGCCGCGTCCCTGAAATACTGGTTCTTGTCGCCGCCCGCAGGTTCGGGGATAAGTTGTAGCGCAAGCGAGCGCGCGGCATCGCCAAGATCATGGTGACGGCGCGGATCGGCGGCCATGCCGATCAGCGGCTCAAGCGGATTGTACCGATGGCGCGGCAGGTCATGCAGCCCCCACGGGTTGAGATAGATGATCTTGTGCCCGAACGTGTCCTGCCGATGTTTGGCCGTCACGGCAGCAAGCTCACCCTTCGGATCGGTGACAAAGACCGAGCCAGGGTAATGCAGCAGGTTCGGGATCACGACGCTCGTGCCTTTGCCCTGCCGCGCAGGCGCAACCGTCACCAGATGCGCCTTTCCATTGAAGAACAGCGGCACGCCGTTCAGCGCGCCAACCAACAGCCCGTGCGGATCGGTCAGCCCCGTGTCAGCGCAATCCTGAAGGCTCGCAAAGCTAGCAGTTCCGAAGATGCCCGTGGGGTTCTCCGCACGGCGGCGCTTGAAATGCAGGCTGACACCGCGCACGAAATCGCCGACACCAGAGGCGGCAAGCCCGACGCCGCAGAGCCCGAGCACGCCGAGATACGTTGCCGACACGGGATCGGCCAGCGCATCCAGCGAACGCCCGAGGGCGTAGGATATGGCAATAATCGACTCGCCGCCCAGCAGCTTGCCAAGCGGGTTCGGTTACCTCTGCGTTCGCATGGCACCGTCCAATCCACAAAAGTTTCTCTGTTGGGAATAAGTTGATTCTCGGTCTGAAGCTTTTCAACGATTATTTTCATCGGCGACTGCAAATAGATTCGCCTGACCACAGAAAATGCCTCTACAGTAAGGGCTTAACACTTTGGGAAAGGTAGGAGCAAACGCCAGCCATGAAAGTCCTGTTCGTCTGCACCGCCAACAAGCTCAGAAGCCCGACTGCCGAGGATGTGTTCAGGGACTACCCTGGCATCGAGGCGATATCGGCGGGCACGGATGCGCACGCGCCAAGGCCGCTGACATCGGCGCTTGTCGCCAGCGCCGATCTGATCTTCGCGATGGAGAACCACCACCGCGAGCGGATCAGGAAGAAGTACAAACAGCGACCGCCAGACAGCCGCATCATCACGCTGCACATCCCTGATGAGTATGAGCGCGGCGATCCTGCCCTCATCGCGCTGCTAAGGGAGAAGGTGGAACCCCGTCTTGCCAGCATCGTCAGCGATAAGCTAAGTTGATGCGGTGCAACATCGGCGCAGCATGATGCGCTGCAATATCCTTTGTACTACAGCGAAAACCTCGCCGTTTGAGTGAACGCAAGATGTGGGTTGTACGGCGTTGTTGCAGAAAGGTGGCTTGAGGCGTGAGTTCCCCTTGCCCCTTCCGGTTCAGGCCACGCGGACGATCTCGGCGGTGCCGAGGGCATTGAAGCGGTTGATGAGTGCGACGCGGATGTGGATTTCGGCGGTTTGGCGGTCTGGGTCTCTCGCGGCGATGCGTTCGCCGAAAGACTTGAGGTCGAGCAGGTTCAGCGCCACAGGTTCGAGCGAAC
>NZ_JAGQDH010000056.1 GCF_018069895.1 Roseovarius autotrophicus
GGCAGATGTCCTGGCGCGCCTGCCCGATATCACCGTGTCACGCTTGCCTGAATTGCTCCCATGGAACTGGAACGCCGAGCAGAAAGCTGTCAAGGCCGCGTGACCGCGTCCCTCGCCGGATGCTTACCTTCGAAGTGGATTCCCCGGTGAAAAAGCTAGACGCTAGAAAACTTGCGCGCTCAGCCCCCCCGTATACGATCAGCGCTGGGGAGGAACCATCGGGAGGGGGGGGCGTGTCGGTTCCGGCCCAGGGACGAAGCCGCTCCGCGGCATTGGTGCTTGCCGCTGATGGCGTGAGACGCCCATAACGCTGCACATTTTGCAATCTGACTGACCTGCCTGACGATTGGGGTCTTCTCAATCATCAGACAGGAGGTTCCCATGACAGAGGAGAGAGTAACCCCGCTGCGCCAGCGGATGATCGAAGACATGCGCATCCGTGGGATGGGCGACAAGGCACAGAAGTCGCACATCCGGGCGATCAAGGATTTCGTGGCCTTTCTTGGGCGATCACCCGACACGGCGACGCCGGAGGACCTGCGCGCTTATCAGCTCCATATGACAGACACAGGGATCACCCCATCGACTTTCAACACGCGCATTGTGGCGCTCCGGTTCTTCTTCGGGATGACCTGCGGGCGGGAGGAGATGAAGCGCTACATGCAATTTCGCACCGAGCCGCGGAAGTTGCCCGTGGTGTTCAGCGTTGAGGAGGTGTCCGACATCCTGATGGCCGCACCCGGGCCGGGGCTCAAGTATCGCGCCGCGCTCAGCATTTCCTATGGCGCAGGTCTGCGCGCCGCCGAGGTCTGCAACCTCAAGATCGGCGACATCGACAGCGACCGCATGCTGATCCATGTCGAGCAGGGCAAGGGGCAGAAAGACCGCAAGGTGATGCTGTCGCCCGGCTTGCTGGAGCTTTTGCGCGCCTGGTGGCGCGAGGCGCGCCCCGAGGGCTGGCTGTTTCCGGGCAAGCCCAAGATCAACCCGATCTCGCCGCGCCAGCTGAACCGCGCCTTCACGTCGGCCAAGCACATGGCCGGGGTCAAGAAGCCCGCCACCTTGCACACGTTGCGGCACAGCTTCGCCACCCATCTGCTGGAAGCCAACACCGACGTGCGGGTCATCCAGGTGCTGCTCGGCCATGCCAAATTGACGACCACTGCGCGATACACCCATGTGGCCACCAAGACGATCCGCGACACCGTCAGCCCCTATGAGATGCTGGCCAAGTTGCAGGATCAAACAGTGAAGCGAAGTCTGGAGTGACCGGTTCGGGCGTTGCCCCGGTCCAGGCTGGAGATCGCTGACATCTTTCGCGCCCACGGACCTGCGTGGCGGCAGGCCAATGCGGGGCATGTCAGCCTCTCGCAGCTGAAGGTGATGTCGGCGATCGAGGCCTGCCGGACCGAAGCGCTTGGCGGGCATGTGGCCGGTTGCACCAAGTGCGGCCACCATCACATCGCTTACAATTCCTGCAAGAACCGGCACTGCCCGAAGTGCCAAGGGCCAGCGGCGCGCGACTGGATGGAAGCGCGGGCCGAAGACCTGCTGCCGGTGGAATACTTCCATGTCGTCTTCACGATGCCGGCGGAGATCGCCCAGATCGCCTACTGGAACAAGAAGGCCGTCTATGGACTGCTGTTCCGGGCGTCTGCCGAGACGGTGATGACCATCGCCGCCGATCCCAAACGTATGGGCGCGCGGGTGGGCATGACCAGCGTGCTGCACACCTGGGGGTCGGCACTGACCCATCATCCGCACATCCATATGATCGTCCCCGGCGGCGGCCTGTCGCCCGATGGCACGAAGTGGGTCGCCTGCCGCCTCGGGTTCTTTTTGCATGTGCGGGTTCTGTCGCGGCTGTTCCGACGCCTGTTTCTGGACGGGCTGATGGATTTGCACCGGGCCGGGCAACTGGTCTTCTTCGGTGATCTGGCCGGATTGTCGGCGGCAAAGGCTTTTGCCACCTGGCTCGCCCCATTCCGCAAATCCGAATGGGTGGTCTATGCCAAGCCACCCTTCGGGGGGCCGGAGGCGGTGCTGGCCTATCTGAGCCGCTACACGCACCGCGTAGCCATTTCGAACGCACGCCTGGTCAGTGCCGATGCCCAAACCGTCGCCTTCCGATGGAAGGACTACCGCATCAAATCTGGCGACCGCCAAAAGGTCATGCGGCTGGCCACGCCCGAATTCATCCGCCGCTTCCTGATCCATGTCCTGCCAGATGGCTTCCACCGCATCCGGCATTACGGTCTGCTGGCCAGTTCGACCCGCAAGGCCAACATCACAAAAATCCGCGCCTTGCTCTGCATCCAGCGCCCGGAACAGGCCACTGCGTCAGGACCCGACGCCGAGATCATCCCACTCACCCTGCGCGAACCATGCCCCTGTTGCGGCGGACCCATGCGCATCATCGAGGTCTTCCGCCGCGGGCAAAAACCAATGTCGCGCGCGCCACCACGGGAGTGGGCGGCATGACACACCGCCTGTCAGATGCCAGACAACACCGGCTGCACCCCGCAGACCCGGCTCAGCCCGTATGCGCTTATCGCTCCTCAGCGCGGAAACCGACGGCAGGCACGGCAATATGCACAGCGATACCAGCATATTCGACTGCTTCAGTGACCGTCTCAGCCGTCATGCGCACCTTCAGCCGAACCCCTGACACAGCCGTAACGCTCCGGCGGGGGCCGTCTGACTTCGGTTGCGATCCGATGATAAGTCCGGCTTTATGTCCGATTTCATTCACCGCCCTCAAATCGAAGTTCTCTCCGCGGCCGATGGCGTTCGCCGTCGGCA
>NZ_JAGQDH010000057.1 GCF_018069895.1 Roseovarius autotrophicus
GTAAGCGTTAGCTGGACATCACGTGCAGCTTAGCTTGACGTCTTGAAGTTCCACGGCAGCAGGTCGTCGATGCCGCTTTGCGGATGGCCATTGGCGATCGCTGTCAGTGTTGCGTTGAGATAGGCGAAGGGTTCGACGCCGTTGATCTTGCAGGTTTCGATCAGCGACGCGATGCGACCCCAGGCGATGCCGCCTTCGTCATGGCCCGCGAAGAGCGCATTCTTGCGATTGAGAGCAATGGGGCGGATCAGGTTTTCGACGCGGTTGCTGTCGATCTCGACGCGACCGTCGCTCAGGAATGTTTGCAGTCCGTCCCAGTGATTGTGGATGTAGGTCAGCTTTTCGCCGAGCCGGGATTTGGCGGAGATCTTGCGGCGTTGGGCCTGCAGCCAGTCGCCGAAGGCCGCGACCAGTGGAGCACTGCGGGTCTGGCGGGCCGACAATCGCTGGCCGGGGGAGATGCCACGGATATCGGCTTCAACGGCATAGATGTCGGCAATGCGGCGCAGGCCTTCGGCGGCGATCTCTGAGCCGTCGCGGTCAAAGACTTCCTTCAGCTTGCGGCGCGCGTGCGCCCAGCAATGGGCCACGCGAATGGGATCGCCGCCCTTGCGGGTAGGTTTGGTCAGCCGATTGTAGCCCTGATATCCATCGATTTGCAGGATGCCATCAAAGCCCGTCAGGAATGTTTCGGCATTCTCGCCCGCGCGCCCGGGGGCATAGAAGTAAACCACCCCGGGCGGATCCTCACCGCCCCATGGGCGATCATCACGGGCAAGTGCCCAGAGATACCCGGTTTTGGTTTTCCCGCGACCCGGGTCCAGCACCGGGGCGGTGGTTTCGTCCATGAACAGCTTGTCAGATCGTTTCAGGTGTTCAGCCAGCCGGTCAACAACGGGCTTGAGGTGGAATGCAGCCTTGCCAACCCAGTCGGCCAGCACGGCGCGGTGCAGCTCAAGACCCGCCCGCGCCAGGATCTGGCTTTGGCGATACAATGGCAGGTGGTCCGCATACTTACTGACCAGGACATGGGCGATGGTGGCTTCTGTCGGCAGGCCGCCCATGATCAGATGCGATATTGCTGGGGCTTGGGTCACGCCGTCGGTGCAGGTCCGGCAGGCGTATTTGGGCCGGACGGTGACAATGACGCGCAACTGGGCCGGCACGATGTCGAGCCGCTCGCTGCGGTCTTCACCGATCTTGTGCATAATACCGCAGCCACAAGGGCAGATCAGGCTGTCGGGTTCGATGACCTCTTCGATGCGCGGCAGTGTGGCCGGCAGATTGCCGATGGTGCGCTTTGCTGCAGGCTTGGTGGCTGACTTGTCACCTGTCTTTGCAGCCAGATGGTCCTTCTGCATCTCGACCTCGGCCAGTGCGATGGACAAGTCTTCGAAGGCCAACTGCCGCTCATCCTCGGTCAGCTTTTCCGACCGTTTGCCATGCAGGGCATGGTTCAATTCAGCAATCAGATGCTGTTGGCGTTGGGTGATATCCTGAAGCGCTGCGATCGTTTCCATCAATGACGTAACCACTGCACGCTGCGCGGCAGGGATGGTGGAAAGGTCAATGACAGGCATCTCGATCATGGCCCGAGACTACAATAAAACCCAAGTAAACCCACGCAAAAGACGGCGGTTGATTCATTCTGCCGCAGCAGGTGGGCGCGTCTCCAAGGCCTTGACCTTACGCCAGTCCAGGCCGGCAAATAGGGCCTCAAACTGAGCGTGGTTCAGCGCCATAATCCCGTCCTTGATCGCAGGCCAGGTGAAGGTTGCCTCCTCGAGCCGCTTGTAAGCCATCACCAGACCTGTGCCATCCCAGTAGAGCAGCTTCAGCCGATCAAGACGGCGCGAGCGGAACACAAACACCGTGCCCGTGAATGGATCCTTGCGCAGCACCGATGACACGATTGCAGCCAGACCGTCATGACCTTTTCTGAAGTCCACAGGCTGCGTCGAGACCAGAACCCGCACACGGTTTGAAGGGAACATCATGCCAGTGCCCCGACTGCCCGAACGATCTCGGCAATCCGGTCAGAACTGGTGGTGCCATTGAGCCTGATTGTCACTTGGCCGATCTCAATCTCGATAGGGTTAGCGGATGCAGCGTCAGACTTGGTAAGCGGTGCAGACACTGCTGGCACAGGAGCATCGCCGCAATCATCCGACACCACGATCGGCGCAAAACAAAAGTCGTCCTCTTCAACTGCGGGTAAAACCAACCTGCCGTCACGCGCCCGACTGCGCCATTCAGACAGATGGTTTGCCCGAAGCCCATACCGCGTAGCAACCCCGTTCACCGTCGCCCCAGGCTTCAAACTCTCAGCCACGATCCGAGCCTTGACCTCATCTGGCCAGCGTCGCTGACCATTGGTCCGTATGTCCACCCCGTAGCCCCTGAGAAACTCCACCGTAGTCGCCATCGCGAAACTCCTGCACC
>NZ_JAGQDH010000058.1 GCF_018069895.1 Roseovarius autotrophicus
TGTCAACGCCGGAGTAAAATTGGGCCACGGGGCGGCGCAAAACTAGGCCACCTGGGGTTTCTGCGGGGCGCGCGTGGCGGGCGGCGGCCAGTCAGCCGCGCTCTCCATGTAGCTGGCGGGTGACTGGCCGCCTTGGACCGTCAGGTCCAAGTCTGGTTGCTTGGATCAGTTGATGTCGCTGGGCTTGCGCGCGCGACTTTGAGCGAGGCGATAGCTTTCGCCGTTCATCTCGAGGATGTTGACGTGGTGGGTCAACCGGTCGAGAAGCGCGCCGGTCAGCCGCTCGGTGCCGAATGTCTCGGTCCATTCATCGAAGGGCAGATTGCTGGTGATCAGCGTGGCCCCACGCTCGTAACGCTGGGATATCATCTCAAAGAGCAACTCGGCACCGGTCTTGGAGAGCGGCACGAAGCCCAGTTCGTCGATGATCAGCAGCTTCACGGCAGCCATCTGCTTTTGGACGCGGAGCAGACGGCGTTCGTCGCGGGCCTCCATCAACTCGTTGACCAGCGCGGCAGCGGTGGTGAAGCTGACGGACATGCCCTTCTGGCAGGCCGCCAGGCCCAGGCCCAAGGCGATGTGGGTCTTGCCGGTTCCGCTGGGGCCAAGGGCGATCACGTTCTCGCGCCGTTCAATCCACTCGCAGCGCGCCAGTGCCAACACCTGCATCTTGTTCAGTTTGGGGATCGCCTTGAAGTCGAAGCTGTCCAAGCTCTTTGTGGCCGGGAACTTCGCGGCCTTGATACGGCGCTCGACCATCCGCCGCTCTCGGTCGATGAGTTCCAATTCGACCAGGCGCGACAGGAACCGGACATGGTCCAACCCTTCGGCGGCGCATTGGCGCGCAACCTTCTCGTGCTCCCGCAAGAATGTGGGCAGCTTCAGCGTCTTCAGATGGTGGGCAAGCAGGATCTTCGGGGCATCGGTCATTCTGCCGCCTCCGACATCAAGGCCATGTAGCTGGCCGCCCGCGTCGTCTCGACATTCGCCCGCGGCAGGTAGGGGTAGACATCGAGATCAAGCCTCGGGGGGCGCTTCTCCACCTGACAGAGCACGAGGTGCTTTACGGCATCGAAGCCGACCGCTCCCAGCTTCAGGGCCTTCTTCACGGCGGCATGCAGGTCATCCATACCGAAGGTCTCGAGCAGACGCAGCACCTGCACATACTCGCGTCGGCCCATCTTGAGCATGCGCGCCTCCATCAGGCGGCGCAAAGTCAGGAACTCATCAGGCAAGTCCCATTCCGCCAGAGGGGCGGCTTGATCCAACGCATTGATCTTGCGCTCGATCAGCGGAAGGTAATGGACCGGGTCGAAGATCATGTCCTCGCGGTCATAGCAGCGCGGGTGTCGGGCGATCACCTCCCCGCGACAGCCGATCACGACCTGATCGACGTAGCCGCGAACCCAGACATCCTGATGGCCGTAGGCGACCGGGACCGAGTAATCGTTGGTGTCATACCGCACAAGCGACTGGGAGCTGACCCGACCGCCCGCCTGGTCGCAGGCTTCGAACGGGGCGGCAGGAAGCGGCCGCATCGCGGCCAGATCGCGCTGCAGCCTCTCGCCGATCGTCTCCTTGTGACCACGAAGGGTGCGCGTCAGGCGCGCGCAGCACTGCCCTTCAAGATCGGCATTGAAGGCGTCCCAACTGACAAAGTGGGGGATCGGCACCATGTGGTTGCGGCGGGCGTAGCCGACCATCCCCTCGACAGCGCCCTTGTCGTTCCCCTTCCCGGGCCGACCATAGCGATCCCGAAACAGGTAATGCGACTGCAAGCCGCTGAACAGCGCGGCGCGGATGCGCGTGCCATCCGGCTGGATCTTCGAGACCAGGCAACGGTCGTTGTCGTAAAGCACCGACTGCGGCACACCACCGAAGAAGGCGAAGGCGCGGACATGCCCGTCCATCCAGGCTTCCGCCGTCGCCGCTGGATAGGCCCGCATGAAATAGGCATCGCTATGCGGCAGGTCCATGACGAAAAAGTGCGCCTTTTGTTCAACACCGCCGATGACGACAACGGCTTCGCCAAAATCCGCCTGCGCATCTCCTGGCGGATGGGCCAGCGGTACGAACATCTCCCGGCCCCGCCGCTCACGCTCACGCACGTAATCCTTGATGATCGTATAGCCGCCGATGAAACCATGCTCGGCCCGAAGCCGTTCCCATATCCGCTTGGCCGTATGACGCTGCTTGCGATGCACGGCCTTGTCGGCTTCAAGCCAAGCGTCGATGATCTCGGTGAACCCATCCAGCTTCGGCCGCTTGATCGGCGCCTCCCGCCGATAGCCAGGCGGCACCGAAAAGGCCAACATCTTCTCAACCGTCCCGCGAGAAATGTTGAAATGCTTCGCCGCCGCCCGCGCGCTCATGCCCTCGCCACACGCCAGACGGACCTTCTTGTAAAGT
>NZ_JAGQDH010000059.1 GCF_018069895.1 Roseovarius autotrophicus
GCCTGCGGGTCAATGTCGTTCATCTTGCAGCTGACGATCAGGGTATACATGAAGGCCGCCCTGTCGCCGCCGCGTTCAGACCCCGCAAAAAGCCACGACTTTCTTCCCAATGCGATCCCTCTGAGGGCGCGTTCGGCGGCATTGTTGGTCAGGCAAATGCGCCCATCCTCCAGGAATGCAGTGAAGGCATCCCACCGGCCGCCCTTGGGCGGCATCATGTAATCGATGGCCTTGGCAACGCTGTTGTGCTTCGACAGTCGAGCGCGCTCTTCCAGCAACCAGGTGTGCAGGTCCTCGACCATTGGGCGGCATCGATCCTGTCGCATGGCGAGGCGGGCCGCCGCATCCATGCCGTTGATTTCACGCTCAACGTCGAAGATCGCGTCGATCCGTTTCACGGCCTCCAGCGCAACAGGCGAGATATCATGCGCGGGCTTGTTCTTGCGCACGTTGCCCGCGATATCGGCCAGCTCGAAGAAC
The DNA here is from genome assembly GCF_018069895.1 of Roseovarius autotrophicus. Classification (GTDB taxonomy): domain Bacteria; phylum Pseudomonadota; class Alphaproteobacteria; order Rhodobacterales; family Rhodobacteraceae; genus Roseovarius; species Roseovarius autotrophicus. The sequence continues at coordinate 481 of NZ_JAGQDH010000059.1, forward strand.
TTGCGCCGTGCGTGGCTCCAACAGAGCGCGCTGCGCGCAGGTCCCGGGCTGCGGTCGGCCAGGTAGAGGTCGTTATAGCCGCTATAGGCATCGGCCTGCAGAACACCCTGCCAGCCAGCAAGATGCTTGTTCGGGTGGATCATCTGGCGATCCCGCGAGAACTTGAACAGGGCGGCGGGTGGCGCGCTGCCACCCCAGGGCTGGTCATCCCGCACATAGGTCCAGAGCCGTGCTGTTTTGGTGCCCCCGCGCGCCAGAAGCGGCACCGTCGTGTCATCGCCATGCAGGCGCGCACCTTCCAGCACATGGCGCTCGATCAGCTCATGGATGGGGGCCAGCGCCACACAGGCATGACCGATCAGATCGGCGAGAGTGGAGAGGCTGAGATCGATACCCTCGCGCGCAATGCGCTCGGATTGGCGGTTCAGCGGCTGATGCTGTCCGTATTTGTCGAAGGCCACCATCGCGATCAGGCTGGGTCCGGCCCATCCGCGCGGGATGACATGGAATGGCGCTGGCGGTTGGCTGATCTTCTCGCAAGTCCGGCAGGTGAACTTCTCGCGCACCGTCTGGATCACCTTCCACTGGCGCGGAATGACCTCCAGCGTCTCGGTGATATCCTCGCCCATCTTTACGATTCGGTCCGAGCCACAGCAGGTGCAGCTGGTCGGGGCCTCGACCACCACACGCTCGCGCGGCAGATGGTCGGGGAAGGGTTTGCGCACGGGCTTGCGCCGCGTGAAGGCGCGCACGGTGCTGGTCTTGTCCTGCACCGCCTGTTCAGCGGCCAGCGCATCCTCGGTCGCCGTGGCTTCCAGGTCCTCGAGCTGCAACTCCAGTTGATCGATCAGCCGCGCACGGCGCTCGGAGGAGATGCCATATTTGTCGCGGCGCAGCTTGGCGATCTCCAGCTTTAATTCCTTGACCATCGCTTCCGTGCAGGACGCCAAGGCGCGCGCTTGGGCTAAATCGCGTTCCGCGGCCTGCGCACGGGCTGTTTTCGCGGCCAATTCAGCGCGCAATCTGGCGATTTCGGAAGCGGCATCTGACATGGCAGAGGACTACCACAGATGATCCTGATCGCCAATAAAAACAGGGGTTTCAGAGTGATTTATCCTGCCTTTGCAGGACGTTGTGTCCAGCGCGGATTGCGCCAGTCGATTCCTTCGAGAAGATAGCCCAGCTGCGCCGCGGATATCGGAACGGCCGTCCCGTCCTGACTCACTGGCCAGATGAACTTCCCCGCCTCCAGGCGCTTTGTGTAGAGCGACATGCCGACCCCATCATGCCAGAGCAATTTCACCAGATCACCCTTGCGGCCGCGAAAGCAGAAGATTTCGCCACCATGCGGATCGCGCCCAAGACCCTGCTGAACCGCCAGCGCAAGGGTATTCATACCGCGCCGCATATCCGTCACTCCGCCCGCGATCCACACCTTCGTGCCCGCCGGAAACGCGATCATTGCCCGTCCACCACTGACAGGATCCGCGCAAGCGCTTCCGGCGCGACCCCGGTGGGCACTATAAGCCGACGGCCGTTCGGCAGGGCAATCTCCACCTGAGAGGTCCGTGAGGGATCAGGGGGATCAACCGGCCCGGGCCGAGAAGCCGGGGCATCCGTCGTCACGGTCACCGGGGCGAAGGATACCGGGCGGGACGCACCAAGCTCACCGTTCCGATACTGCCGACGCCAGATCGTCAACAGCGATCGGCACATGCCATGCCGCCTCGCCGTGGCCGAAACTTGCCGGTGGCCGACAAAACTTTCCTCGACGATCCGGAGCTTGTCCTCATCCGACCATTGCCGACGGCGAACGCCATCGGCCGCGGAGAGAACTTCGATTTGAGGGCGGTGAATGAAATCGGACATAAAGCCGGACTTATCATCGGATCGCAACCGAAGTCAGACGGCCCCCGCCGGAGCGTTAC
>NZ_JAGQDH010000005.1 GCF_018069895.1 Roseovarius autotrophicus
CACAATCCCCAGACCCAACCAACCGCGCCTCAGCGCCGCCGGTGAAGGCGTATTTACGGGCGACCCCCAAAAGTCGCAAGAGCTTTTTTTCGCTTTCGTCACTTTTTCTGCATGTAAGCGGATTTTCTTTTGTTCTGGCGTGGTTTTCGCAGCGCACCGCTTGACCTTCCGGTAGCTGGAAGGACCATCTGTGGTCTCGTCTGGCAACGAGGTATCATCATGACAGCGGCGCGAACGATCAGAATCGATGTGCAGGGTCTCAGTTGCGCGGGCTGCGCGGGGCGGGCCGAGCGGGCGTTGGCCGGGGTCGAGGGGCTGCACGATGTTTCGGTCAACTTTGCCAATGGCGAGGCGCGTATGGTAGTGGATGGGGCGCGCGCCACCGCCATCGCCTCGGCGTTGCACGCAGCCAATTATCCGGCGCGCGAGGAAAGCGTCACGCTTTCCATATCGGGGCTCAGTTGTGCCTCCTGCGTCGGACGGGCCGAAGCAGCGCTTATGGCGCAGCCCTCGGTGCTGGAGGCAAGCGTCAATCTTGCGACGGAGACCGCTCAGGTGCGATTCCTGCCCGGTAGCACGGATGCCTCCACGCTCGCGCGCGCTCTGACCGAAGCGGGCTATCCCGCAAGCCTGCCCGCTGGCCCACAGGAGACGCAGGCCGAGGATCAGGCCGAGCGCCGCGCCAAGGAGATCGCGCACACGCGGAGCCTTGTCTGGATTTCGGGCGCCCTGACGCTGCCGGTCTTTCTGCTGGAGATGGGCAGCCACATCATTCCGGGCATGCATGATCTGATCATGCGCACCATCGGGATGCAGGTTTCCTGGATCTTGCAGTTTGCGCTGACGACACTGATTCTGGCCTGGCCGGGGCGACGGTTCTTTCGCATCGGCCTGCCGGCGCTCTGGCGGGGTGCGCCCGACATGAACAGCCTCGTCGCCCTCGGCACGGCGGCGGCGTGGCTCTTTTCAGTTGCCGCCCTGTTCCTGCCCGGCCTTCTGCCCGAGGCGGCGCGAGCAGTCTATTTCGAAGCCGCCGCCGTGATCGTGACGCTGATTCTCGTAGGGCGTTGGCTCGAGGCGCGCGCCAAGGGCCGAACCGGGGCGGCCATCGAACGGTTGATCGGGCTGCAGCCGGCCACCGCGCGAGTCGAGCGTGACGGCGAACTCCGCGAGGTGGCGATCGACGCGATTGCCCCCGGCGATCTGGTCCATGTGCGCCCGGGCGAGAGGATCGCGGTCGATGGCGAGGTGACGAGCGGCCAGTCGCATGTGGACGAATCGATGATCACTGGCGAACCGGTGCCCGTGGCAAAGTCCGCCGGGGCAGGCGTGGTGGGCGGCACAATCAACGGCAGCGGCGCGCTTGTTTTTCGGGCCACCGCCGTCGGCCACGACACGGTGCTGGCGCGAATCATCGACATGGTGGCCGAGGCGCAGGGCGCCAAACTGCCGGTGCAGGCGCTGGCAGACCGTGTAGTGCGGGTCTTTGTGCCCATCGTGATCGCCATTTCGCTGGCCGCCGTGGCCTTCTGGCTGGCCTTCGGCCCCGCACCAGTGCTGAGTTACGCGCTGGTGGCCGGGGTGTCGGTGCTGATCATCGCCTGCCCCTGCGCGATGGGGCTTGCCACGCCCACCTCGATCATGGTCGGCACAGGGCGCGCGGCGGAGATCGGCGTGCTGTTCCGCAAGGGAGAGGCGCTGCAGCGCCTCGACGAGGTGCGCGTGGTGGCCTTCGACAAGACCGGCACGCTGACCGAGGGCAAGCCCGTGGTCACGCGAATCGCCACAGCCCCCGGATTTGATGAGGACGAAATTCTCGCCATCGCCGCCGCGGCGCAGGAGCGGTCCGAGCATCCCATCGCCCGCGCCATAGGGAACGAATCGGCGAGGCGCGGCCTTTCGCTACCAGATGTCACGGCCTTCGAGGCGGTGCCGGGATTCGGCATCCTTGCGACGGTCGAAGGGCGACAAATCATCATCGGTGCGCCCCGGCTGATGGTGCGCGAAGGGGTGGCGACCGAATCGCTCGATCCCGTAGCCGATGAATTGGCACAGGACGGCCACTCTGCCATCCATGTCGCCATTGACGGCGCGCTGGCCGCCGTGCTTGGCGTGGCCGACGCCCCCAGACCCACCAGCCGTGCCACCATCGCGGCGCTGCACTCGAAAGGGCTGATCGTGGCCATGGTCACCGGCGACAGCGAAACCACCGCCCGCGCCATTGCCCGCGATCTTGGTATCGACCATGTCGTGGCCGAAGTTCTGCCAGAGGGCAAGGTCGCTGCGGTCACCGCGCTTCGAGACCGCTTCGGCCCGCTTGCCTTTGTCGGCGACGGAATCAACGACGCCCCGGCTCTTGCCGAGGCCGAGGTCGGCATCGCCATGGGCACGGGCACGGATGTGGCGATCGAGGCCGCCGATGTGGTCCTCATGTCGGGCGATCCGCGCGGTGTGATGAACGCGCTTGATCTTTCGGCGCGCACCCTGCGCAACATCCGGCAGAACCTGTTCTGGGCCTTCGCCTACAACACGGCCCTGATCCCGGTGGCGGCGGGGGTGCTCTATCCGGTCACGGGGCACATGCTTTCGCCTGTGCTGGCGGCGGGTGCGATGGCCCTCTCATCCGTTTTCGTTCTCAGCAACGCGCTCAGGCTTCGCGGCCTGCGCCCGGCCATGGAGATTGCCAGATGAATATTTCAGATGTCGCCCGCGAAACCGGCCTGCCCGCCAAGACGATCCGCTATTACGAAGAAATCAATCTGATCAAACCGCTGCGCGACACCAATGGCTACCGCCTGTTCCGCGTCTCGGACGTGCACAAACTGGCCTTTCTGGGGCGGGCACGCGCGCTCGGCTTCTCAATCGAGGATTGCCGCAGGCTTCTGGCGCTTTACGAGGATCAGGACCGCGCCAGCGCCGATGTCAAGCAACTCGCCGAAGAGCATCTGGCGCAGATCGACGAGAAGATCGCGCAACTGCGCTCAATGCAGGAAACGCTGCGCCACCTGGTTCGCGAATGCGCAGGCGACAGCCGACCCGACTGCCCGATCCTGCGAGATCTGGCGAATGGTTGATTTGTAACACAATGTATATACAAACGATATTATTTGCCTTACGGTTACCCCCAGGAGGGCATCCCGTGGCCGAAGCCGGACGACGCCGAAAGCAGACCAAGGACAGCCAACTCGTGATCCGCATCCCCAAGGCGGACCGAGATGCGTTCGTCGATCTCTGCGATGCGCTTGACACAAGCGCCGCGCGCGAAATCCGGCGCTTCATCCGAGAGTTCACCGAAGCCCATTGGGTGTCCCCTGGGGAAGTGCCGCCAGCCATCGTCGGCGCGGCGGGATCCGAAAAGAAGTCAAGGAAGAAAAAGGCCAAACGCGCAGGCAAGTCCTGATGCGCCCGGCCCCCAGTTCAGGACAGACCGCATGAGCACACTCGAAGACATCGGCGGCATCGGCCCCGCCCTGCGCCGCGCGCTGGAAGACCTTGGAATAAGCGATCCGGCGGCCCTTGCCGCGGCGGATGCGGCAACGCTCACACAGGTGCGCGGCATCAGCCCGGAGCGCGCCGCGCGTTTCATCGCCGAGGCACAAACCTTTGTCTCGCCCTCTGTGGCGACAGCCCCTGACGCCGCCCCTGCGAAAGCAAAGGGCAAGACCAAGAACAGCAAGAAGGACAGGGCCGGCAAGAAAGGCAAGGCCGACAAGGACGGAAAGAAGAACAAGAAGAAAGACAAGGACAGAAAGGCCCGGAGTGGCAAGAAGAAAAAAGGCTGAGCCTACTCGCCGTAGGCAAGCCCCTCGCGGCGCGGATCGGCCCCTCCTTGCAGGTGAGAGCCGATTGAGATGACGTGCAGGCCCGAGGCAAGATCACGGATGTCCACCTCATAGCCCAACGCCCGCAGCCCCGGCGCGAGTTGGGACACGCCTTCTTCCAAGTCATAGATGCCGAACCGATTGACCAGATGCGGCAGGTCCACCGCGGTCTGCGGGTCCATCCCCCAATCGACCATGGCAATGATGGTTTTCGCCACGAAGGGGATGATCCGACTGCCTCCCGGACTGCCGAGGATCATCACCGGCGCGCCATCGCGCCGCAGGATCGTCGGCGCCATCGAGGAACGCGGCCTTTTCCCCGGCGCGACCGAATTGGCGATGGGACGGCCGTCCTGGTGGCTGGCGAAGGAAAAATCGGTGAGTTGATTGTTGAGCAGGAAGCCCCGCACCATGAGCCGCGATCCGAACCCGTTTTCGATGCTCGACGTCATGGCGAGCGCATTACCATAGGCATCGACCATCGAGACATGCGAGGTCGCGGGTCGCGCAAGAGTCCGCTCGGCCCCCCAATTCAGGGCATGATCGAAAGAGGGCGTGCCCGATGTGACCTCGGGCAACGCGTCATCGCCCTGCAGGAGCACCGCTCTCGCCACGAGATAGTCGGGCGCGAGCAAACCCTTGACCGGCACCGGCACGAAATCGCTGTCGGCGATAAAGCGCCCCCGGTCGGCAAAGGCGAGACGCGTAGCGTCGCCAATCAGCCGCCAGACGTCAGAATTGTCAGACCCGAGCGCCGCCAGATCGTATTGCTCCAGAAGGCCGAGAATCTGCCCCACTCCGACGCCACCCGACGATGGCGGCCCCATGCCGCAGACTTCATGACCGCGATAGGGCACACAGACCGGCGCACGCTCTCGCACCTGATAGATGGCAAGATCCGTCCCCGTCAAAAGTCCCGGATTGCCCTCTGCACCCTGCACCCGCACAACGATATCGGCAGCGATCCTGCCTGTGTAGAAGGGCCGCACCCCCTCTCGGGCGAAGATGCGCAGCGTTTCGGCATAGGCTGGGTTGCTCAGGACGGTGCCCGCCTGCAAGGGACGCCCCCTGGGCAGGAAATAGGCGCGCGTCTCGGGATGGCGTGCAAGGCGGGCGGCGTCGCGCGCGACGAGTTGGGCCAGCCGCGGGCTGACCGGAAACCCCTCACCCGCGAGCCCGATCGCGTCGTCGAACAGCCCCGCCCAATCTGCGCGACCCCATCGCCCATGCGCCTCGGCCAGGAGCGCGGGCACACCCGGCACACCGACCGCGCGCCCGCCCATCACCGCCTCGAAGAACTCAAGCGGTTGACCCGCCTCATCGAGAAAGAGCCTGGGCGTCGCCGCGAGCGGCGCGGTCTCGCGCCCGTCGAGGGTGGTAAGCTCGCCCGTCGCCCCGTCATGCCAGACAAGAAAGGCCCCGCCGCCCAACCCCGAGCTTTGCGGCTCCACCAGGCCGAGCACCACCTGCACCGCCACAAGCGCATCCGCCGCCGTCCCGCCCGCGCGCAGCACCCGCGCCCCGGCCTCGACCGCGAGAGGGTGCGCGGCGGCGATCATCCAGTTATCCGCCTCGAACGCTCGCCCCTCCGCCTTGGCCTGCGCCGCAGCGGCAAGCGAGGGGGGCACCTGCACACCCCCTGCCCCGCGCCCCTCGGGCGCGATCGCATCGGTCGCCTGCTGTGCCATCAGCGGCGCGGCAAGGAACGCCAGAACAAGCAGCAACGCGCGCATTCATCGACTCCTTAGGTTCCTGTCCGTCACTCTATCCGAGGTCGGGTTAACACCCCGTTACCGCCATCCGGACATTACCGAAAACTCTCCACAATCGCTTCAGAGCGGGCCGGTGCGCCAGAGCGTCACCTTGAGCCCACCATGCGCCACCGGCGGCCCCGGTGGCAAGAACGGCAAGCCGGTCGCCTTGGCCAGCCCGCCATCGCTTGTCACCAGCCCCACGCGCCAGCCGCGCATCTCGCGCCGGAGCACCTCGCCAAGGCTGCCGTAAAGGCCGAAAAGCAGTTTGCGCTCACCGATGCGCGCGCCATAGGGCGGGTTGACCATGACAAGACCGGGCGGACCGTCGGGGCGCACAAGCGCCGAAACCGGCTGACAGGCAAAATGCGTGAACGCGGCCACGCCTGCGCGTTCGGCATTGGCCATTGCCATGCGCACGGCGCCTGCGTCCCGGTCATACCCGTGGAACATGACGGAAACCGGCTTGGGCGCGATATCGCCTTTCATCGCCTGCCACGCGCCCGTGTCGAATCCCGCCAACTCCTCGAAGCCAAAGCGCCGGTCACGACCCGGCAGAAGCCCCGCTGCCATCTCGGCCGCCTCGATCGGAAAGGTGCCCGAACCACACATCGGATCGAGCACCGGCTCGCTCCCGTCGAAGCCGCATTGCCACAGGAAAAGCGCGGCCAGCGTCTCGCGCAGGGGGGCCTTGCCGACGGCCTCCTTGTGGCCGCGCCGGTGCAGCGGCTCGCCGGACGTATCGACACTGAGCGACACCAGATCGTCCTCGATCCGCGCCATCACCCGGATCGCTCCCTCGCCGCCTTCCGGCGCGCCACGCGTCTCGGAAATGGCGCGGCTGATGCGCTCGGCAGCCGCCCCGGCATGATAGATTTTCGAGCGCCGACAGGTGACCTCGACCTTCACCGGCACATCGGCGCGCAGCACCGCAGCCCAGTCGAACTTGCGCGCCCGCTTGTCAAGCTGCGCAAGATGAAAGGCGCGAAATTCACCGATGCGGGCCAGCACACGGTTCGCGCCGCGGACCGCGAGATTGGCGCGCCACACCTCGGGCCAGCCACCGGTGAAGGTCACGCCTCCCGGCACCGCAATCACCGACGCAAAGCCAAGAGCGCGGGCCTCCTCTGCCAGAGCCGCCTCCAGCCCCGGCGCAGTCGCAAGGAAAATCTCGAAGGCCACCCGTTTACAGCATCGCCGGGACGACCAGATCGGGCGGGCGATGACCATCATCGAAAGTCTTGATGTTGATGATCACCTTTTCGCCCATCTCAAGCCGCCCCTCGACCGTGGCCGAGCCCATATGCGGCAACAGCACCACGTTCTTGAGATCCCGCAGGCGCGGGTTGATCTCGGCCCCACGCTCGTAAACGTCGAGCCCCGCACCGGCGATCTCTCCGGCGCGAAGCATCCGGGTCAGCGCGTTCTCGTCGATCACCTCGCCGCGCGAGGTGTTCACGATCACCGCGTCGGGCTTCATCAGCTTGAGCCGCCGCGCGTTCATCAAGTGAAAGGTCGAAGGTGTATGTGGGCAGTTGACGCTGATCACATCCATCCGCGCAACCATCTGATCAAGGCTCTCCCACCAGGTCGCACAGAGCGCTTCCTCGATCTCGGGGCGCAAACGGCGACGGTTGTGGTAATGCACCTGCATCCCGAAGGCCGCCGCGCGCCGCGCCACCGCCTGCCCGATCCGGCCCATCCCGAGAATGCCAAGCCGCCGCCCCGCGATCCGCCCCCCAAGAAAGGCCGTCGGCGACCAGCCGCGCCAGTCGCCCGACTGCATCACCGCCAGCCCCTCGGGCAGACGGCGCGTAACGGCAAGGATCAGCGCCATGGTCATGTCGGCAGTGTCGTCGGTCAGCACACCGGGGGTATTGGAGACGAGGATGCCGCGCTGCCGGGCTGTTTCCACGTCGATGTGATCCACGCCCGCACCGTAATTGGCGATCAGACGCAGCCGCTCTCCGGCCTGCCCGACAAGGCCCGCGTCAATCCGGTCGGTGATGACCGGCACCAGCACATCCGACTCGCGCAACGCAGCGGCAAGCTCGTCACGGTTCATCGGCGTATCATCCTCGCGCAGACGCACATCGAACAGTTCCTGCATCCGGCGTTCAACCGGCTCCGGCAAGCGTCGCGTCACGACAACACTCAGGCGTTGAGATGGCATGAAGCCCCTCCTCTGGCTTTTCTTTTCCGCGCGTTGCTGCCAGAGTGGCGCAGGAACGAGCGGGGCACAAGAACCCTTTGCAGGCACTGACGGAAATCGGAGAGAAGCGATGCGGCGTCTGGCACTGACCCTTATCGTGATGGCGCTCTGGCCGCTGATGGTGGCGGCGGAGGAACGCGGGCCGGTGACTGGCCTGCCATTGCCGCGCTATGTCTCGCTCAAGGCGTCCGAGGCCAATGTGCGGCGCGGCCCGAGCCTGACTCACCGGATCGACTGGGTGTTCAAGCATCGCGACATGCCGCTGCGCATCACCGCCGAATTCGGCCACTGGCGGCGGGTCGAGGACCGCGACGGCGCGGGCGGCTGGGTGCATTACATGCTGTTGTCGGGCGTGCGCACCGTGATCGTGGAGCAGGACATGCTTGAGTTGCGGGCGCGCCCAGACCCGGCCACGATGGTCGTGGCGCGGCTGGAGGCGGGGGTGATCGCGCGTCTATCGGAATGTGGTCCCGAATGGTGCGCGCTTGCGACCGAGGGTTATCGGGGCTGGGCCCAGAAGACTGCGCTCTGGGGCGTGGAGACCGACGAGCTGGTCAACTGACCCGCCCCCGGCTCACCTGCAATTTTTTTGCGCTGCACTCTTGAACCGCGCCAGCCCCCGGAGTAATGAGCGCCTCACACTGGGGTGTAGCCAAGTGGTAAGGCAACGGTTTTTGGTACCGTGTACCGTAGGTTCGAATCCTACCACCCCAGCCAACGCTCCCTCGACCAGCCTTCTAACGCCTCGGAGACCAGAACTGGCTCTGAAATGCCCCCAGCCCTAGGGCTAGAGTTTGTCATGGCGGGACAGGGTCACGGCAGGCGAGGATCAAACCCATTCGCCATGCGCTCCCACTGAGAACATAGGTGACAATGGTTGCGGATTGCGTCGTCACGCATAATCTGCCCTGAGTGAACGGCTCCGGGTGGTCAGCGTTGGCGAAATTCAATTCATAAAGCAAGGTGTCACATGTCGAAAATCATTGGGGTTTTCAGGAACATTGTTTTCCTCGGATGGCTTAGCTTCGCACTGATGTCGACCACTATCGCTGCGGGCTTCTGGGCGATGCAGATGGCAACTACAGTCGCCACAATGAGCGCCAGGCGGTCGCGCATCGAAAGCAACTGGCGAGGGCTGTCGCGAGAACAAAGGCTAAGGCCCGGCTAAGGAGAGCCATGGTCGCCATTCCCGTTGTGGGTGCCTTGACCATCGCTTACTTTGAGGAACAAGACTTTCAGGACTGGCTGGAGGAAAACCCCGAGGGCACGCGTAAGCAATACGCCTGCAAAGTGGCCTCGCTAACCGCCGAGGTGATGGATGAAGTCTTACAGGACTTGCCCGAAAGCATTCGCCCAGCGCCTGAAACGGTGCTCCGCTACATGCCGGAGTGCAACGCGGAAATAGAACGTCTGGAGAATTAGGATGTTGCTTACGCCAATGGCGCGGCTCTGTTTCACAAATCCCGTGAGGGATTCATTTTGTGAATCCAGTGTGATAGCTGGACTGCATGAGCAAACCCATACCCCCCGCCTTGGCACATCGATGCCGTCGGGGGGCGGTCACATCATCAGAGCCGGTAACTGCACATAGTTGTATCAAGCGTCAAATGTCACTTCTGGAAAAATTGAATCTCGTAAGGGAAACGAATATGCCGGTCCACCTCTCCCCCTTCGACATCATGGCGCGGCTGGTGGCCTTTCCGACCGTCAGCCGGGACAGCAACCTGCCCTTGGTGGACTGGGTCGCGGGCTATCTTGCCGGTCACGGCATCCAAGCGCATCGCCACTATGACAAGAACGGCGAGAAGGCCGCGCTTTTCGCCCATGTCGGGCCGGAGGTGGCGGGCGGTGTCGTGCTCTCGGGGCATACCGATGTGGTGCCGGTCGATGGCCAGCCCTGGGCCAGTGATCCCTTTACCGTGGTCGAGCGGGACGGCAAATATTATGGTCGCGGCTGCTGCGACATGAAGGGGTTTGACGCGCTGGCAATCTGGGCGTTGGTCGAGGCGCATCGGCGGGGCGTTGCGCGCCCGCTGCAACTGGCGCTCAGTTACGACGAGGAGGTGGGCTGCATCGGAGCGCCGCCGATGATCGCCGCGATGCAAGGCGTGGTGCCTCGCGCCGGTCTCGCCATCATCGGGGAACCCACGACGATGCAGACGGTGACAGGCCACAAGGGGGGGCTTGGCTTTGACGTGCATGTGCAAGGCTACGAGGTGCATAGCTCGCTCATGCACCGGGGCGTCAACGCGATCATGGCCGCCGCGCCGCTGATCGACTGGGCCAACCGCATGAATGCCGAGAACCGCGCCGCCCCCTCCTCGGACCTTGCCGCCATGTTCGAGCCGCCCTGGACCACGCTTCATGTCGGCCAGATTTCGGGTGGCACGGCGCATAACATCACCGCCAAGGACTGCCGCTTCGGCATGGATTTCCGCGTCGTGCCGGGCGAGGAGCCGGAGGCATGGGGCGCGCGCTTCATCGAGCAGGTGCGCGTGGCCGAGACCGCCATGCAGGCCGTGCGCCCCGAGACGCGGATAGAGACGCGGCGGAAGTTCACCGTGCCGGGCCTGCGCCCCGAGACGGATGGCGCTGCCGAGGCGCTGATCCGCCAGATCACCGGCGACAATGCCGGCCACGTTGTCAGCTACGGCACCGAGGCAGGACAGTTCCAGGAGGCGGGCTATTCGGCGGCAATCTGCGGCCCCGGCGATATCGCGCAGGCCCATCAGCCCGATGAGTATATCACCGTTGCGCAGTTCGAGGCCGGTCACGGCTTCATGCGGGCGCTGCTGGATCGGCTCGCGGCTGGGTAGGGGCGGCGATGGCCCCTTGCCTTAGCCCTGCCCCTGCGCCATTTTCGCGTCATGACAAAGCCCAGCGACAACCCCGCCGATCCGTTCAAGAAGGCGCTCGCCAATGCCACCAAGGTGATGGCCGATGACAGCGAGCTGACGATTTCCTATTCGGTCGATCCGAGCGGGCTGTCGGGCGAGGCGATGCGCCTGCCACAGGTGAGCCGCCGCATGACGCGCGAAGAGGTTCTGCTTGCTCGCGGCACGGCGGATGCGCTGGCGCTGCGGCACAAGTTCCATGATGCGGGCGTCCACGCCCGCTATGCGCCCCCCGGAGAGATGGCACGCGAGTTATACGAGGCGATGGAAACCGCCCGCTGCGAGGCCGTGGGCGCGCGCGACATGCCCGGCACCGCCACCAATATCGACGCCAAGATAGCACAAGACGCCGCGCGCCTTGGCTATGACCGGATCACCTCGACCGCCGACGCCCCGCTGCCCGCCGCCGCCGGATACCTTATCCGCCATCTCGCCACGGGCCGCGACATGCCCGCGGGCGCACAGAACGTCATGGACCTCTGGCGCGGCTTCATCGAGGAGCAGGCGGGCGGCACGCTGGAGAAGTTGCAGGACATCCTTGCCGATCAGTCCGATTTCGCCCGTTTTGCCCGACGCATGATCGAGGATCTGGGCTATGGCGATCAGCTTGGTGAGGATCCAGACAGCACCGACGATAACCAGGAGGACGAGGCCGAGGAATCGGGCGAGGAGCAGCAGCAGGACAGCACCGGCGAGGACGATAGCGACGAGGACGAGGACGAGGCCGACCCCGAACGTTCTCAGGACGACCAGCAGGATGCGCAACAGGCGCAGGTGAGCCTTGACGAGATGGCCGATCAGGAGATGGACGAAGACGCCGAGCTGCCCGAGGGCGAGGCCCCGCTGGATCCGCCCCCGCCGCCGCCCCCATCAGAGGCCGACCCGACCTACACCGTCTATCACGCCGAGTTTGACGAGGAAATCCGCGCCGAGGATCTGGCCGATCCGGCCGAGTTGGAGCGGCTGCGCGCCTATCTCGATCAGCAGTTGGAGCCGCTCAAGGGTGCGGTGTCGCGTCTGGCAAACAAGCTGCAACGCCGCCTTCAGGCGCAGCAGAGCCGAAGCTGGGAGTTCGACCGCGAAGAGGGTATCCTTGATGCGGGCCGGCTTGCGCGCGTCGTGGCCAACCCGACCACACCGCTTTCCTTCAAGGTCGAGAAGGACACGGAGTTCCGCGATACGGTGGTGACGCTTCTCTTGGACAATTCCGGCTCGATGCGCGGGCGGCCCATCTCGATCGCCGCGATCTGTGCCGATGTTCTGGCGCGGACGCTGGAGCGGTGCAGCGTCAAGGTGGAGATCCTCGGTTTTACCACCCGCGCATGGAAGGGCGGGCAGAGCCGCGAGAAATGGCTGGCCGAGGGCCGCCCGCAACTGCCCGGTCGCCTCAACGATCTGCGCCACATCATTTACAAGGCCGCGGATGCGCCGATGCGGCGGACCCGCGACAACCTTGGCCTGATGATGAAAGAGGGGCTGCTCAAGGAAAATATCGACGGCGAGGCGCTGGAATGGGCGCACCGGCGCACGGTGACCCGCAAGGAGGCACGCAAGATCCTGATGGTGATCTCTGACGGCGCGCCAGTGGATGACAGCACGCTCTCGGTCAACCCCGCCAATTACCTTGAAAAGCACCTACGCGACGTCATCGCCATGGTCGAGCGCCGCAAACAGGTGGAATTGCTGGCCATCGGCATCGGCCATGACGTCACCCGCTATTACCAGCGTGCCGTGACCATAACCGACGCCGACCAACTGGCGGGCGCCATGACCGAACAACTGGCCGCGCTCTTCGACAGCGACCCGCGCGCGCGGGCGCGGGTGATGGGGATGCGGCGAGCCTCGTAGGGCTCAGACCAGCCGGTCGCGCGGCTCTTTGCCAGCAAAGAACGCGTCGAGGTTGTCGAGCGCGCGAAAGCCCATGGCGTCGCGCGTCGCACGGGTGGCGCTGCCGATATGGGGCAGCATGAAGATGTTTTCATGCGCCGCAAAGGCGGGGTTTCCGCCCGGTTCCACCTTGAAGCAGTCGAGACCGGCCGCGGCGACATGGCCGCTCTCTATGGCCGCAAGCAGAGCCGTCTCGTCGATGAGCGCGCCGCGCGCGGTATTGACCACCACCGCGCCCGCAGGCAGGCGCGCGATACGCGCGGCGTTGAGAAAATCCACCGTTTCTGGCGTCGCGGGACAATGCAGCGACAGGAAATCGGCCACCCCCAGCAGGCTTTCCACATCGGCGTGGAACACCGCGCCCTGTTCCGCCTCGGGCGAGAGCCGCGACCGGTTGTGATAGTGAATTTCCATACCGAAGCCGCGTGCCTTTTCAGCAAAGGCACGGCCCACCCGGCCCATGCCCACGATACCCAGCCGCGCGCCGCTCACCTGCTTGCCCACCATGAAGGACGGCGACCAGCTATCCCATTGACCCTGCCGCACCAGCCGGTCCCCGCGGACCGCGTGCCGCGCTGCGCCGAGCATAAGGAGCATGGCGATCTCGGCGGTCGCGTCCGAGAGCACGTCGGGCGTGTTGGTCACGACGATGCCGCGCGACTTGAACGCGGCAAGGTCGCAGTGATCAACGCCGACGGAATGGTTGGCCACGATCCTGAGCCGGGGATCGAGCCGCGCCACCACATCGGCGCTGAAATGCTCGGAATGGCAGGGGATCATCGCATCCACCCGCGCGCTCATGGCGATGATCTCTTCTGCCGTGCCGGGGGTGTCCTCCTCGTTCAGGATCACCTCGTAATCGCGGCGCGCGCGCGCGATTGTCGCCTCCGACAGACGGCGAGGGAGCCAGATCGCGGGCCTTGCCATGGCTCAGCTCTTGTTCTTGCTGGAGGTCACGAAATCATAAGCGGCCAGCGCCACCGTGAGCACCGTCACCAACAACAGATCGAGCGAGCCGATCTTGCTGGCGAGGATGTAGAGAAATCCCGCCAGAACGACGAAGGCAAAAAGCGCCAGTATCCGGTTCATGTTCTCATCCTTTCGTCATGCGCTGGCCTCGGAGAGCCAGGCGTGAAACCAGTTCGCCGTGCGCAGCAGCCGCGCATCGCCACCGCGGGGCCCCACGAGCTGCACGCCCATGGGCAGGCCGTTCGAGGCGGTGAAGGCGGGCACGGTCACGGCGGGGGTGCCGGTCAGCGTCCACAATCCGTTGAAGATCGCGTCGCCGGTAAAGTCCAGCCCCTCGGGCGCGGGGCCGGTGGCGGCGGGGCAGAGGATCGCGTCGCAGCGCTCGAATATCTCGCCCAGTCCCGCATAGAGCACATCCGCCCAGTCGAGCGCGGCGATATAGTCGCGCGCAAGGATGCCCTCGCCCTCTTCGATGGCGGCACGGGTGCGCTCGCCCAGCGCCTCGCGGTTTTTCGCATAGCGGTGATAATAGCGCGCCATTTCCGCAAAATTGATCCGTGCGCGCACCTCTGCCGCAGCGTCAAAGGCATTGGGCAGCGGCGCCTCGAACACCTGATCGCCCAAGGCCGCGAAAAGCTCTTCAAAGGCCGCGTGCAGCTCCGGGTGGGCCTTGTCCCATCCCGGCGGGCGCACGAAGGCCAGCACTGGCTTGACCGGAGGCGCGGAGCGTGCGACCTCGAAAAGGTGCGGCACAGGGGCGGGCGCGGTGGCGCTGTCGCCCGCGTCATGGCCCATCAGCACCTCGGCCAGAAGCGCCGCGTCAAGTGGCGAGGCAGCGAACACGCCCACCGTATCCAGCGTGGGCGACTGCATCAGCACGCCGGTGCGCGGGATCGCACCAAAGCTGGGTTTGTAGCCGGTCACGCCGCAGAAGGACGCGGGCCGGATCACCGAACCGCCCGTTTGCGTGCCGATGGCCAAGGGCACCATCCCATCCGCGACCGCCGCCGCCGAACCCGAGGAAGAGCCTCCGGGCGTGTGCGCGGGGTTGTGCGGGTTGCGCGTGTGTCCTGCCTGCATATAGGCCAGTTCAGTCGTGACCGTCTTGCCCATGATGATCGCGCCCGCCGATCTGAGCCGGGCGACGATGGCGGCATCTTCGATCGGCACGCGCCCCTTGTCGAGCAGACAGCCGTTCTCGGTCGGGATCTTCGCCGTGTCGATGATATCCTTGAGCGCGACCGGCAACCCATGCAGCGCCCCGATGGGCCGCCCCGCCTGCCGTTGCGCGTCAAGCGCCTTGGCCTGCTGACGCACAAAATCGGCGTCGAACCAGGCAAAGGCCCCGATCTCGGGCTCGCGCGCCTCGATCCTGGCGATCAGCGCGTCGGCCAGTTCGGACGCGCGCAGCGCGCCCGAGGCCAGACGATCACGCAGGACATGCGCCTCGGGAATGGTCTCAGCGGCCATACATCAACTCCGGAAGGTAGAACACGATCTGCGGAAAGACATACATGATCGCCATCGACAGGATCACGCAGGCCAGAAACGGCATGACGCCCGAAAAGATCTGCGTGAGCCGGATTTCCGGCGGCGCGATCCCCTTGAGGTAATAGGCCGACATGGCCATAGGTGGTGTCAAGAAACTCGTTTGCAGGTTGAGCGCCACAAGGATGCCGAAGAACAGCGGATCGACATCGAAGAACTGCAACAGCGGCAGGAAGATCGGCACGAAGATGATGATGATCTCGGACCATTCCAGCGGCCAGCCCAGCAGGAAGATGATGAGCTGCGCCAGAAGCAGGAACATCAGCGGGCTGAGGTTAAGGCCCTGCACGAATTCGGAAATCACATGCTCGCCGCCGAGATAGGAAAACACCGACGAAAACGTGTAGGAGCCGACAAACAGCCAGCAAACCATCGCCGTTGTGCGCACCGTGAGATAGACGCTCTCGCGCATCCGCTGCCATGTCATCGCGCGATAGGCGAAGGCAAGGAAGATGCCGCCAAGCGCCCCGATCGAGGCTGCCTCTGTGGGGGTGGCGAGACCGAACAGGATCGAGCCGAGCACCGCGAGGATGAGGAAAGCCAGCGGCACGAAGGACGAGAAGATCATCAGCGCGAGCTTGAGCATCGGGACATCGGGCACCTCTTCCTTGCTCGGTTTTGGCGCGACCGAGGGCTGGAGGATGGAGCGTCCGACGATATAGATGAGGTAAAGCCCCACCAGCGTCAGCCCCGGCAAAAGCGCCGCCGCATAGAGCCGGACGATCGAGACGCCCGAGGAGGCCGCATAGACGATCAGCATGATCGACGGCGGAATAAGAATGCCAAGCGTGCCGCCCGCGCAGATGATTCCGCTCGCAAAGGACGGATTGTAACGCGCCTTGAGCATCGCCGGCAGCGCCAGAAGCCCCATCAGCGTCACCACCGCGCCCACGATCCCCGTGGCCGTTGCGAAGAGTGCGCAGGTGATCAGCGCCGCAACGCCCATCGAACCGGGCATTCTCTTGGCCGCGATGTTGAGTGTCGAGAACAGGCGGTCTACGATATTCGCACGCTCGACGATGTAGCCCATGAACAGAAACAGCGGCACGGCGGTCAGAACCTCGTTCGACATCACCGAATATGTCTGGTTCACGAAGAGGTCGAATATTCGATTGTTGTAGAACCCCTCCAACCACAGGCGCCATTGATCCCATGTGCCCGCATCCTCACCAAGCCGGTCAAAGGCACGCCACATGCGCCGCGCGTCGTAAAAGGCGTAATAGCCAAAACCGATGCCCATAGCCATCAGCGTAAAGGCGATGGGAAAGCCCAGGAACACAAAAACGATAAACAGCCCCAGCATCATCAGGGCGACTTGCGGATCGGTCATGGATGTGCGTCCTTCTCGGCCTTCGCGGCCTGTTGCATCAGCAGGTCCTCGGTCTCGAAGACATCTTCATCGGCGGGCAGCCATTCATTGGTGCGCATCGCCAGGATGCAGCGGCAGACCTGCGCCATGCCCTGAATGAAAAGCAGTATCCCGGCGGCCGCGATCACGGCCTTGAACTGGTAGATCGGCACGCCTGCGGGACTGTTGATGGACACCTCGGTATAGGACCAGCTTTTTGCCGCGTATTTCCAGCCCGCGAGTATGAGCGCGGTCACACCCGGAAAGAAGAAGAGGAAATAGAGCACCAGGTCCACCTTGGCCTGATTGCGCGGTTGCCACAGGCGATAAAGGAAGTCACCCCGCACATGCCCGCCCCGCGACAGCGTATAGGCCCCGCCCATCATGAAGAGCGTGCCATACATGATGAAGGACACATCGAGCGCCCATGCTGTCGGACTGTTGAAGAGATAGCGCACCACCACCTCATAGCCGGTGCCCACCGCCATCAGGACGATGAGCCAGGCAAAGGCCTTGCCAAACCAGGCCGACAGATTGTCGGCGAAGCGAATGAAGCCGATCACGCGAAAGCCCCCTTTCCTCTATTGAAAGTCGGCCCCGGCGATAGCGCGCCGGGGCCTTCGTCAACTCTGGACGAAATCGCCGTCAGATCTTGAGTCGTCCGGGGAAGAAGTGATTGTAGGCCAGCGCCAGATCGGGCGCGTTCATCAACTCGAAATAGCCGACCTGCTCCACCCACGCGCGCTGGCTGTCCATCACACGCTTCATGTAATCGTCGCCGCTCAACTCGTCGATCAGCTGATCCCATGCCTTGAGCTGTGCCGCGAGAATATCCTCGGAGGTGCGATGCACCGTGACGCCGAACTCGTTCTCGATACGCTGAAGGTCGTTGGAATATTCCCTCATCGACAGCGCCGTGTTCGATGTCGAGGCGGCCTCGACGGAATATCTCAGGATCGCCTGCAGGTCTTCGTCGAGGTCATCGAAGAAGTCCTTGTTGAACAGGAATTCAAAGCTCTCCGACGCCTGATGGTAGGACGAGAGATAGTAGTGCTTGGCCACGTCAGGCGACCCGAAGCGCAGGTCCGACGAGGGGTTGTTGAACTCGAACGCGTCGATCACGCCGCGCTCCATCGCCGGCACGATTTCGCCGCCGGGAAGCTGGGCCACGCTCATGCCCATGGCTTGCAACAGGTCGGCAGCAAGGCCGACGGTGCGATACTTGAAGCCTTGCAGGTCGGCCGCGGTGTTCACCTCGCCCTTGAACCAGCCAAAGGGCTGCGCGGGCATCGGGAAGCCCATGAAGCCGTAAACTTCGAGGCCAAGGATATCCTGCGTCAGTTCCCGGTAGAGCTCTGCCCCGCCACCCTGATAGAACCAGCCAAGCATGGTATTGGCATTGCCGCCCCAGACCGGCCCGGTGCCAAAGAACGAGGCGCCCTTGTGCTTGCCATACCAGTAGACCGGCACCGTGTGAGCGGCGTCGAGAATCCCGTCGCTGACCGCATCCATCACCTGAAATGCCGCCACGACGGCACCCGCGGGCAGCAGGTCCACCTTGAGGCGGCCACCTGACATCTGCTCGACCCGGGCAATGTATTCGCGCGCGAAATCCATCCAGATGTCCGAAGCCGGCCAGGATGTCTGCATTTTCACAACGATCGGTGCCTGCGCAAGCACCGCAGGGGCCGCGAGGCCGCCCACGGCTGCGGCGGGTGCGCCGACGGCGGCGCGGCGCAGGAACGAGCGCCGGTCGAGTTTGGTCTTGTCGGTCATGATATCCTCCCAGATCTCACATATGTCGCTGTCCGGATGGTCACACACGCACTCGCCATCAGGCGATTCGGGACTGAACGACCTCCGTAACAGCGCTATCGTATCGCGGTGTTCCGCAAACACAAGCGTTCTGGTAAAGAAATTTTACCAAAGCCGCCCGATTGGCTGATTAACTGTCAGATGTTACGCCTTTTGGATAGGCGCGCGGCGGCAAAAGCCCCGGCAAAGGCCCCGAGGCCATCGGCCACAAGATCGCCCCATTCGGCGCTGCGCCCGGCAAAAGGCTGAATGAGCTCGATCGCTCCGCCATAGGCCAGCACGCCAAGCGCCACCGCCCGCCAATGCCGGGGATGGCGCCACGCCAGAGGCACGGCAATGGCCGCGAAGGCGAGAAAATGCGCCAACTTGTCCAGATGGGGAATGCCGGCCGGGCCGGCCGGGGCCGAGCTGAGCGTCAGAACCGCCACAATAAGGGCAAGAAGAATGCTTGAGACAATCGCCATGCCCCCGCGATAGTCGCTGCGGGGGCACCCTTCAACCGCGTTTTCCGCAGATCAGCGAATCACATGGACCGCGCATTGCGCGTGCCGGACCACCTTGGCGGCGGTAGAGCCAAGCAGCAGGTCCTGCATTCCGGGCCGGTGGCTGGCGATGACGATGCAATCGGGCTTGTGGCTTTCGGCCCAGTCGAGGATCGTGCGGCCCGAATGGCCCTCGACGACATGGGCGCTGGCATCGGATAGATCGGCGGCGATCTTCGCCAACTCCGCCTCGATCGCCTTGCGCGCCTCTGCCTGATACCCGGCAGGCAGGTAGGAGATGGCATAGCCAGGCACCTGCTCGACCACATGCAGAAGGCTGATATGACCACTTTCCCCGGCCAGAAGGCGGGCCACGGCCAACGCGCCGGCGCTGTCGCGCTCGGCATCGAAAGAGACGGGAACCAGAACGTGCGCATACATTGGATGATCCTTTCCTGTTCGTTTGAAAGACTATCATGCTGGCATGTCTTGCGCGCCTTGATCCAGATCACTCCTGTGAGGTGCGCATCTCGGCCGCGATCTGCGCCGCCCAATCGCCGATGATGGGCAGAAATTCGATCTGACTCAGCGACCAGACGATGAGCGACAGAAACACCGTCGCCCCCAGCACCGTGCCCAGGCCCACCGCCAGCCCGCGCGCGAAATTGAACGCCAGAAGGCGCGGCAGGCTGTTGTGGATCCGCACGAATCGGTGGCTGTTCAGAAGCGCCAACTCGGCGCGCAGTGCGCGCACCTCCTCGGCCAGCGCGTCGTCCTGCCGGGCATTCTCCACCATCAGAACACGGCCACCACATCATACATTACCGGCTCGAACCCCTTGCACAGCTCGTTGATCTGCCGGTTGCGGGTGCGCATCTCGTCGGAGCGCAGCATGGCCTGAAAATCCTCGCGCGCGCGCCATTGCGAGTAATTGGCGATCCGCGTCTGGGCGTCGTTCACATGCAGCCCCGCCGCGATGAAGCCGGGCTGTTTCGAGATCACTTGGTGATAGGCATCGTTGAGCAGGTCGAGCAGGTCCTGACAGGTGCCGGGCGTGACCTCGAAGGTCGTCAGGACGGTCTGGTGGCTGGTGTCTTGGCTGATCCGGGGCATGATGGCGTCCTCCTGCCCCCTTGATAACACCGGTCCGCGCGTCGGTAAATTCCGCGCCGCTCTTAACCGCCGGTTTACTCTTTTTAATCAAGCTCAAGGCGGAGGTAACCATGCCCGCCCGCCTGCTCGTCGCGCTTTTGCTGCTGCCTTGGTTCGCCGCCATGGTCGAGGCAGGCGCCTGGCCGCGCGAAAAAGGGCAGGTGTTCCTGTCCTTTTCCAGCCAGTTCGAAGAGCGCGACAAGACCGGCATAAATCGCCAGAGTTTCTCCTTCTACGCCGAATACGGTGCGACGGAGCGGCTGACGCTCGGGCTTGATATCAACGGTGACGCGCTGCGCATGTCCAAGGCCATCGCCTTTCTGCGCTGGTCGGTCGGACACACCGGTCGCCCGCTGAAACTGGCCCTCGAGTTGGGGGCAGGGCAGGCCGAGGACGCTGCCGCCCTGCGCCCCGGTCTATCGATTGGCCGGGGCTTCGCCCTTGGCAAGCGTCACGGCTGGCTCAATGCCGATCTGCGCGCGATCCTTGGCGGCGGCACCGCCTTCGAGACCGACCTGACCGCCGGTCTTGCCGTCATGCCCCGCACCCTTGCGGTGGTCCAGCTTCAGGCCGGTGCGCCGGGCGAGGGGCGGGACTATCTGCGCCTCGCCCCCTCTCTTGTCTACGAGATGCGCCCCGGCGCGCAGATCGAGCTTGGCCTGATCCAGCCGCTTTCAGGCGGCGGCGAGCGCGGCGTGACGCTCGGTCTCTGGCGCAGGTTCTGAGGGCTCAGCGCGCGTCGTCGATGCGCACCCGCAGGATCACCTTGCCCCTGACCGCCGAAGGCCAGACCACATGCACCTGATCCTTGCCCTGCCCCTGATTGGCCTCGAAATAGGGGCTGACATGCTGCACCGTGCCGCCCGCGTTGCGCAACGGCCCCTCTGCCACAAGCGATTCGACGGTTTGCGCCCAGGCCCCGAAAGGCAGGCGCGGGGCGGGGCTGATCACCCATGTGCTGCTCGCCGTCGCCTCCTCATGTTCCATCACCAGCGGGCTTTCGGAATGCACATCCACATTGTGAAAGCTGTTTTCGGCAAAGGTGATGTTGCGCACCCGGTCATAGTTGAGATCGGCAAAGCTCGTATCCACCGTCTCCACCCGGTCGATCGTGCCGATGGCGCGGAACGTGTTGCCGGTGACGATGAGACCGTCGAGAAAATGCCCCGGCCCATACGGCTTGACAGTAAGAAAGGTGAACCACGGCGCCATGTCGCTGGCCAGAAACATGTTACCGGTCACGCTGAGCGCGCTGAACGAGAACTCGCGCGCGAAATCCGGCGCGGCATCGTGCTCGTTGCCCCATTCGATGAAGCAGTTGTCGATATAGTTTCCGGTGATCGTGCCGCGATTGTTGGTCCGCGTCAGCACAAAACCCGCGCTGCGCAGCCCGTTTGTCGCCGAATCGCCCTGAAACACATGGTTGCCGGTGATGAGCGAGCTTGATCCGGCCATGACCGCGAAATGGCGAAAGAACGTCACCCGGTTGTCGCGGATCTTGAGGTCGTTGGCATTGGCGTTGAAGCCGATGCTGGTGCGGTCGCTCACCACGGACGCGCTCTCGTTCGAAATGAACTGGCAGCGATCGATCATCATGCCCTGATCGCCCTCGCCATGGCTGGTGATCCCGCGATCCTTCGGCCGGGTGAAGAAACAGTCGCGGAAATGGTTGGCCGAACCTTGCGGCGGCATGAGGACTGCGCTGCAATTCCCGCCGCACTGGAAATCCACCTCCGAGATCACCATGCGCGAGACATCCTGAAACCCGCTGAAGTCGAGCATGTATCTGAACCGCCGGAAGGTGTAGATCTGCGTTCCGGCGGCATCGAAAAGCGGCTGACTCAGCGTGAGCCGTCCCGCCGCGATGTTGCGGTCTGTGACATAGACCTCGCGGCCCACGCCATTGCCCTCGACCAGCGAGCCGACGGGGATATTGGCCACATTCACCACATTGTTGAGCCGCCGGGCGTTGGTGTCGGGCGCATAGGTGGCCTGCGACGTCACCACCTCGGTTTCCCAGGCAGGCGTCGGAAAGACCGAGAACTGCCCGTTCTGGATCACATGACGCTGGTTGTAAGCGGTGCGGTTGCCGACGGCGGCCTGCATGTCGATAGGCGCCCTCAGCGCAATCTTGCGCCCCGCGAGATCGAGCGTCACATGGTCGGGGTTGTTCAAAAGCGCCTGATACGCCTTCTTGAACGCCAGTTCGCTGTCGCCGAACGCGTCGATATAGGCGGGCAGATCATAGTTCCTGGTCAGCGCCAGAATCGCCGCTTCGGGCATCACCACCGTGCCCTCGAACCGGATACGACTCTGGATCGTGGTGCTCTGGCCCAGAAAGTAAGTGCCCGCAGGCACGATGATTTCCCGCCCACCCGCCGCCGTGTCGGCGGCTTCGAAAGCCGCGTGATCGTCCGTCACCCCATCGCCGATGGCCCCGAAATCGCGAACATCCACCGTGGCGATGATGTCGCGCAGAAAGAACCGGCTCACATCCTCGATCGCGATATCGTCAATACGCACCACGCCGCCCGACGGACCAGTGAGATCCAGCCCGAAATGGCCAAAGACCGCCTGCGGCCCCCAGACCATGTCCACGCCGCCGCGCTGCCCGGTGCCGACGATGGCGGTCACCTCGACCACTTCACCATAGGTGGTCAGCGTCACCTGCGGCCCGCTCACCGTCACGCCCGAAAGCGCCACGCCACCCGCGCCGCCCGCGAAACTCGCGATGCGCACATTGGGCAGGTTGCCCGCCACCGCCTTGATCCGCGCGCGGATCTGAAGGTAGCAGCCCGCCAGGATCGGCGTCTCGCCCATGAAGCGCAGGCGCTGCACGGCCTCGATCTTCTGGAGTTCCAGCGCGCCGCCGAAATCCTGATCGGCAGGGACAAAGGCGGCATTGGGGGCGCCTGCATACGTGTCCGAGCCGGGCCGTCCGTCGCCGCTCGACCATTGATCAAGCCCCGCCGCAAAGGGCTGGGGCATGAAGGTGATACCTCGGGTGATTGCCTTGTTCATCGGATCCCTTTCCAATTCCCGTATGGGCCGCGTGCCGGGGAAGGGAGTTATCAACGCGCGGTTAACGAGGGATCAGGCCACCGTCACGATGCCCCGCGCCCGGACCGTGCTCTCGGGCGCCTCGCGCAGATGCACGCCGTTGACCCTGAGCGTGCCGTTCTCTTCTATCATCTCGTAATCCGCGATCCAGCCACGCCCTGCCATGTCGCGCAGGAACACCTCCTGCCAGAGACGGCCACCGATCTCGCGCGCCTCGAGAAAGATCACCTCAGAGGGTCGCCAGACCA
The DNA here is from genome assembly GCF_018069895.1 of Roseovarius autotrophicus. Taxonomy (GTDB): domain Bacteria; phylum Pseudomonadota; class Alphaproteobacteria; order Rhodobacterales; family Rhodobacteraceae; genus Roseovarius; species Roseovarius autotrophicus. Next base: position 23,188 of record NZ_JAGQDH010000005.1, read on the forward strand.
TCGGATAGCCCTGCTCGACCATGCGGCCGAACACCTCGGGCGTGCCGAATTTCTGCTGGATCATGGGGCTTGCGAACCGATAGGCGCGGGCCAGATCGCCCACCCGGAACGCCTCGATCTGCGCTTCGATCACCGCGCGCGCACCATCGGCGCGGACGGGCAGGGCAAGGGCCAGGCTCAGCATCAGGGTCAGGACAAGGGCGCGCATCGCATCTCCTCCAATCCTTGAAATAGCCCGGCTCCTGGCCACAGCAAGGGGCCAGAACCGGGCACTCGGCGGCGCGCCCGCACCTTTGCGCATGTTTGACCTTGCCGAATACGCCGCGCGACCCTAGCTTTGCCCCATGCGCCAAGCTGCCAAAGCCCTGCCCGTCTTCGCCGTCCTGCTCGCCCTCGTGCTGAGCCTGCCGGTGCTTGGGCTGCATGGCTTCACGCATGGGGCGGTGCCTGCCACCGATACGGCTCAGCACCTCCACCACATCCCGACGCACCCCACAAGCCCCGACGACAGCTTGAACAGGGGCGTGAACGACTCTGCCGACATCGCCTGCAAGGCGCTTTGCACCGGTCCGCTTCTGGCCACCGCAACGGATGCCTCGCATCCCGCCGCCCTCCGCCTCGCGCCGCATCGGTCCGATGCGCCCCGGCTCTGGGTCAACTGGACACGCCCGCAATCCCCGCCTCCGAAGCCTGCGGCCTGACCCCTTCATCTGGCCTGCCGGGTGCGTCCCGGCCCTTCTTTTCGGAGATATAAGAATGACTTGCTTCACCCGCCGCGGCTTTCTTGCCGCCAGCACCGCCGCATCTGCGGCCCTCCTCCTGCCGGCCCGCGTTCGCGCCGCATCTGACGCGCGCCGCCTTGTCGCCGCCACCCGCACCATCGAGGTGCAGGGTCGCGCCGCCACCGTCCTGGGCCTTATGGACGAGGGCGGGCGCCTTGGCCTCACTCTCGATCCCGGCGAGCGGTTCCGCGTCGATCTGACCAACGACCTCGCCCATGAGACGATCATCCACTGGCACGGCCAGATCCCGCCCAATGCCCAGGATGGCGTGCCCAATACCAACCCTATGCTCGCCCCGGGCGAGACCCGCGCCTATGATTTCGCCGCCCGCCCCGGCACTTTCTGGATGCACAGCCACATCCCGGCGCAGGAAATCGGCCTGCTCGCCGCACCGTTGATCGTGCGCTCCGAGACCGACCTGGCCGAGGACCGGCAGGAGGTTGTGCTGTTCCTGCACGATTTCTCGTTCAAGACCCCCGATGAGGTTCTGGCCGAAGTCAAGGGCGGACATGCCGGTGGGCAGGGCGGTGGCCATGGAGCAGCCCCCGCGATGGGCCACGGCCAGATGCAGGGCATGCAGGGCATGAGCCAGGGTCAGGGCATGATGGGCGGCATGAACCATGGCATGATGGGCAACATGGGGGCCATGGGGGCCATGGAAATGGACCTCAACGATTTCGATTTCGACGCCTATCTCGCCAATGACCGCACCCTTGACGACCCCGAGGTGATCGCCGTCGAGCGCGCCGGCCGTGTGCGTCTGCGCGCCATCAACGCGTCTTCGATGACCGCCTATTGGCTCGACCTTGGAACCGTCATCGGGCGGCTTGTCGCCACGGATGGGGACGCCTGTCATCCCTATGCCGCGTCGCGCTTCGCCATCGCACCAGGCCAGCGCCTCGATATCGAGATCGACCTGCCCGAGGACGGCAGCGCCCTGCCCGTCCTCGCCCTGCGCGAAGGCGCGCGCGAGCGCACCGGAATCATTCTCGCGCCGAAAGGGGCGGAGATCCATCGCATCCCCGGGCTTTCGGAGGCCGATCATCCCCCCGCCTCGATGGACCTCACGCAAGAGGCCGCGCTGCGCGCCCTCTCGCCCCTGCCAGAGCGCCCGGCGGATCGCGCGCCCATGGTCATGCTCGGCGGAACCATGAGCCCCTATCAATGGACCATCGACGGACGCCTCTGGGGCAATCACGCCCCGATCCCCGCCCGCAGCGGCGAGCGGGTCGAGATGATGTTTCACAACATGTCGATGATGGCGCATCCGATGCACCTGCACGGCCATGTGTTTCAGGTCGTGGGGCTTGGTATGTCCCGCATCGCGGGCGCGCTGCGTGACACGGTGCAGGTGCCCCCGATGAGCATGGTGACGATCGCCTTTGACGCGGGCGAGGTAGCGCCCTGGATGCTGCATTGTCACCACATGGGCCATCTCGAAACTGGCATGATGACCGAGCTTGCCGTAGGCGCCTGAACGAGTTGTCGCCGCCCCCTCACCGGGGCGGCGGCCTTATTACACCACCCGCCCCTGATCGAGGCGCACCACCCGGTCCATCCGCGCGGCAAGCTCAAGGTTGTGCGTGGCAATCAGCGCGGCCAGCCCCTCGCCACGCACCAGCCGTTCCAGCGCCCCGAACACCTGATCGGCGGTGCCGGGGTCGAGATTGCCCGTCGGCTCGTCCGCCAGCAACAGCCCTGGACGGTTTGCCAGCGCCCGGCAGAAGGCCACGCGCTGTTGCTCGCCCCCCGACATGGCCGCGGGCCGGTGACCGGCGCGCGCGGCCACGCCCACCTCTGTAAGCAGCGCCTCGGCGCGTGCCTCGGCCGCGCCACGCGCCACGCCATCGGCCAGTTGCGGCAGCACGATGTTCTCCAGCGCCGTGAACTCCGGCAGCAGGTGGTGAAACTGATAGACAAAGCCCACCTCGCGCCGCCGGACCGCCGTGCGCCGCCGGTCGCTGAGGCCAGTGACATCCTTGCCACCGATCGCGACCGTTCCGCTGTCGGCGCTGTCAAGCAGCCCCGCGATATGCAGAAGCGTCGATTTTCCCGCCCCAGAGGGAGCCACGAGCGCCACCATCTCGCCCCGCCGAACCTCCAGGTTCACGCCCTGGAGCACGAGAACCTCGCCCACGCGGCCCCGGTTATATCCCTTCTCGACACCCGCGAGGCGCAGCATCGGATCACTCATAGCGCAACGCCTCCACCGGGTTCATCCGCGCCGCCCGCCGCGCCGGGAAGAGCGTGACCACGAAGCTCAGGCCAAGCGACAGCGCGACAGCGGTAAGCACATCACCCGCCTGCAATTTTGCGGGCAGGTGATAGATGCCCCGGATCGACGGATCCCAGACCTGCCCGCCCATCAGCATGTTCACGAAAGAGAAGATCGGATCGATATAGATAGCAAAAAGGCAGCCCAGGAACACCCCCGCCACCGTCCCGACAAGGCCGGTCGCCGCCCCGCAGATAAAGAATACCCGCAGGATAGAGCCCTCGCTCAGCCCCATGGTGCGCAGGATGCCGATATCGCGGCCCTTGTTCTTGACCAGCATCACCAACCCCGAGGTGATGTTGAGGGTGGCGATCAGCACCAGAATAGAGAGGATCACGAACATGACGTTATCCTCGACTTCCAGCGCCCTGAGGAACGCCCCACTCGAATCCTGCCATGTCCAGACCAGTGCCCGCTCTCCCGCCGCCCGCAGCAAGGCGGGGGTCATGCCAGCAACCGTCTCTGGATTGCGCACCATGACCTCGATCTCGTCGGCGCGCCCGTCGCGGTTGAAGTAGCTCTGCGCCTCGGCAAAGGACAGATAGACCCGCACCCGGTCGATATCATAGCGCCCCGCCGAAAAGATATAGACCACGTCATAGGCGTTGATACGGGGACTTGTGCCAAGCGGGGTCTTGACCCCGTCGGGCGAGATGAGGCGGATACGATCGCCCACCGTAAGCCCGAGTTCCTGCGCCACGCCAGAGCCGATGGCGATGCCTGCCTCGAACTGCCCCAGATCACCCAGAGATGTCTCGGGATCAGCCACCCGCGGGATCGTCGCAAGATCTCCTGGCGCGATGCCGAACACTTGCACCCCGGCATTGCGCCCGTTCGCGGTAGCCATCACCTGCCCCTTGACCAGCGGTGCGGCGCGCGTCACTCCCTCGACGGCCCGAAGCCGCTCGGCCATGCCGGTATAATCCTCGATCGTGCGATCAATCCGCCCCGTCGCGGCATCCGCCTGCCCGGCATTGTAAACCGTCACATGGGCATTCGCGCCCAGGATCGTATCGACAAATTCGGCTCGGAAACCCGAGCGCACCGAAAGCGTCGCAATCAGCGCGAAAACCGCCAGCGTGATCCCCACAAGGCTGATCCAGGTCATCACGCTCACGCCGCCCTCGGCGCGGCGGGCGCGCAGATAGCGCCAGGCGATCATCCATTCGAACGGGGCGAAAGGGGGGGGCGTCGCGGCCATCACGGCTCCTCGGGGCAAACTCGCGCGGACAGTGGGCATTTCGCCCCATGGCGTCAAGGGAGGCGCTCAGCCCTTCATCAGCGCGGGCAAGTCGCCGGTCAGCCCCGCCGCCTCGCGGATGAAGCCGCGGCGCAGCGCGGGCAAGCAGGAAATGGCCCCCATGCCCAGATCGCGGGCCGCACGCAAAAGCGGGTTGTCGTTGGAGAATAACCGGTTGGTGAGGTCTGTGGCCAGCGCCAGCGTGGCCGTGTCGAAGCGCCGCCATTCCTGATAGCGCGCCAGCACATCAGGGGCGCCGATTTCCTCGCCGCGCCGCCGCGCCTCGTCCAGCACCTGCGCCAACGCCGCCACATCGCGCAGTCCGGCATTGAGGCCCTGTCCGGCGATCGGGTGCATCCCATGCGCCGCGTCGCCGATGAGCGCCAGACGCCCGGAGACAAAGCTGTTGGCGACGGTGAGGTTGAGCGGATAGGTGAAGCGTTTGCCGCGCAGCGCGATCTTTCCCAGAAAATCGCCGAAGCGCGGGCGCAACACCTCCATGAACGCATCATCGGTCAAGGCGGCAAAGCGCGCGGCGGTCTCGTCGGTCTCGCTCCACACAATCGAACTCACATTCCCCAGCAGGGGCAGAATCGCCAAAGGTCCGGGCGGCATGAAGAACTGATGTGCGATGCCATGATGGGGCAATTCATGTTCGATGGCGGCCACAAGCGCGGTCTGACCATAGCCCCAGCCCGTGCGCCCGATCCCCGCGCGCCGCGCCGTGCCCGAGCCGCGCCCATCGGCGCCGATGAGAACCCGCCCCGCGAGCACCTTGCCGGAGGCAAGGGAGAGCGTCACGCCCTGCGGCCCGACCTCCTGCGCCATCACCTCTTCGCCTGAAAGCTGCGTGATTTCAGGAGTTTCATCCATCGCCGCGATCAGCGCGCGGCGCAGAAAGCGGTCTTCGAGCATGTGGCCCATCGGACCTTCCTCGATCTCGGCATGGTCGAAATGCAGAAAGAAGGGCGCAGGCCCCTCGCCCGCGCGCCCGTCCGAGACCTTGATTTCCAGCATCGGCTGCGCGTTATCCGCGACCCGGCCCCATAGCCCGAGATTGCGCAGAAGCCGCACCGAGGACAGCGCCAGCGCATAGGCGCGCCCGTCGAAATCATCGGCCTCGCGAGCTGGGGCGGGCAGCGCGTCGATCACGGTGCTTGTCAGTCCCGAACGCGCGGCGGCAAGTGCCAGCGCCGGGCCATTCAGCCCGCCGCCGACAATCAGAAGGTCACTGGTCTTGTTCATGTCCCTCAATATGTCCTCGCGCGCGGGATTGTCCATGCGCCCTCGTGCCGCTAGCAATGGAACAAAGTGGAGGATGGCAATGCAGGACTGGCTGAACATGAGCGCCGCCGATCTGGGGCGCGGAATAGCGGCAGGAGAGATCGACCCTGAGGCGCTGACCGACGCCTATCTCGGGGCGATCGCGGCGCATCCCCTGCGCGACCGAATCTACAGCGCCGTGACCGAGAACCGCGCCCGCGCCGAGGCGGCGGCGGCAGCGGCACGCGCGACGGCGGGGCAGCGGCGCGGGCCGCTCGATGGCGTGCCGATAAGCTGGAAGGACCTTTTCGACAGCGCGGGCGTGGCGACCGAGGCGGGATCAGCCCTGCTCAGGGGCCGTGTGCCCGCCCGCGATGCAGAGGTGTTGCGCAATGCGACAGCGGCGGGTCTCGTCTGTCTCGGCAAGACCCATATGAGCGAACTGGCCTTTTCCGGCCTTGGCCTCAACCCGATCACCGCCACCCCGCCTTGCGTCAATGACGCGGACGCCGTGCCGGGCGGATCCTCTTCGGGGGCAGCAGCGAGCGTGGCTTTCGGCCTCGCCGCCTGCGGGATCGGGTCGGACACAGGCGGTTCGGTGCGCATCCCCTCGGCGTGGAATGATCTGGTCGGGCTGAAGACCACGGCGACCCGCCTCTCGCTTGACGGGGTGGTGCCGCTCTGCCAGAAATTCGACACGGTGGGTCCGCTCGCGCGCTCGGTTGAGGATGCGGCCCTGATGCTTGCGGCGCTCGAAGGCGGCAAGCCTGCCGATCTGCGCGGAACATCGATCAGGAGCGCGCGATTCGCGGTTCTGGCCACCGTGGTGCTCGATGATCTGCGCGCCGACCCCGAGGCCGCTTTTGCCGGAGCGATCGCGAGGCTCCGCGCCGCCGGCGCGACGGTGGAAGAGATCGACGCACCCGAAGTGGCCGAAGCGATGCCGCTCTCGCCCGCGCTTTTTACCGGCGAGGCCTATGGCCTATGGCGCGACGTGATCGAGGCCGACCCCGAGAAGATGTTCACGCCGATTCTGGACCGCTTCCGGGGCGGACGCGAAATCTCCGGTGCCGATTATGTGGCTGCGTGGCAGAAGCTCGAACATCTGCGCGAGCAATGGCACGCACGGGTGGCAGGCTATGACGCGGTCTTGATGCCCTCTGCCCCCAACCTGCCGCCCGACCGCGAACGGCTTATGCGGGACAGCGACTATTACGTGACCGAGAACCTTCTGACGCTGCGCAACACGCGGGTCGGCAACCTGATGGGGCTTTGCGCCGTGACGCTGCCCACAGGCACACCCTCTTGCGGGATCATGCTCTGTGGAAAACCGTTTCAGGAAGAGCGGCTTTTGCGCGTGGCGAAAGCGGTCGAGGATACGATTGCCCTCACCATTTGAAAACAAACCCCAAGAAAATTCTCGAATTTTCTTGGGGCGGGAATTTTTTCTCGAAAAAATTCCGGGGCGAAACCTGCTTAGCCAGCCGTGAAATCGGCGGCGATGCGCAGATCACGCAGGGGCCTCACCAGCGCGATGCACTCGGCATAGATCGGGTGGGCCTTGTAAGCGGCCAGTGCCGCCTCATCCTCGAATTCGGCATAGACCACCAGATCGACCCGCGCGCCCGAGATCGGGTCACTTTGCAGGTTGCGCCCCACCTCGAAATGGCGCGCCTGCGGGATCTGCGCCAGCATCATCAGCCCCTTGCGGATGCGTTCGACATCATCCGGGTTGGCGGCGGAAAAGAACACGATATGGCGGATCATCAGCTTACTCTTTGGAACGGGCGGCTTTTTCGGACAGGCCCGAGACGCCCTGACGCCGCGCAAGCTCGGCCATGACATCGGACAGGGCAACCTCGCGCGAGTGCAGCATGACGAGCAGGTGAAAGAGCACATCCGCCGCCTCTGACGTGAGGCGGTCGCGGTCGCCCTTCACCGCCTCGATGATGGCCTCCACCGCCTCTTCACCGAATTTCTCGGCGCATTTCTCGGGGCCTTTCGCCAGCAGCTTGGCGGTCCAGCTTGTCTCAGGGTCGGCGCTGGCGCGCGCCGCAATGGTGCGGGCGAGTTCGTCAAGCGTCATGCCGCCAGCCTCATCGGAATACCGGCTGCGGCCATATGCGCCTTGGCCTCGGCAATGGTGTAGGTGCCGAAATGAAAGATCGAGGCGGCAAGGACAGCTGAGGCGTGGCCCTCGGTTACGCCTTCCACCAGATGATCGAGCGTGCCCACGCCCCCCGAGGCGATCACCGGAATATCCACCGCATCGGCAATGGCGCGGGTGAGAGGGATATTGAAGCCTGCGCGCGTGCCGTCGCGGTCCATCGAGGTAAGCAGGATCTCGCCCGCGCCTTTTGCCGCGACAAGGCGCGCGAACGCCACCGCGTCGATGCCGGTGGGTTTGCGCCCGCCATGGGTGAAGATCTCCCATTTGCCGGGGCTGACCGTCTTGGCGTCGATCGCCACCACGATGCACTGGCTGCCGAAGCGGTCGGCCGCGCGCGCGACCACCTCCGGGTCGGCGACCGCCGCCGAGTTGAAACTTACCTTGTCCGCCCCGGCAAGAAGTAGCGCGCGCACGTCCTCGGGGGTTCGCACGCCACCGCCCACGGTCAGCGGGATGAAGCATTGCTCGGCGGTGCGGCGGACCACATCGAACATGGTGCCGCGATTCTCGTGCGTGGCGTGGATGTCGAGAAAACACAGTTCATCCGCGCCGGCCGCATCATAGGCGCGCGCGGCATCAACCGGGTCGCCCGCATCGCGCAGATCGACAAAGTTGACACCCTTGACCACGCGCCCGTCGGCCACGTCGAGGCAGGGGATGATGCGGGTCTTGAGCATGGGTTCGCCGGATTTGGTGACAGTGTCACGGTTTCTATGGGCAAATCCGTCAGGATGCCAGAGGATGCAACACAGATTCGCTGGATCATTGATGGAGAGTTTCATGAGACAATTTCTGGCCGCAGCGGCAATCACACTGGCGGCGCTGCCCGCAGTCGCGAGCGATGACGATATCATCAGCCTTCGCGCCGGGGCCGATGTGCCCACCACCATGGACCGGCTCGAGGCCGCGGTGAGCGGGGCGGGGGCCACGGTTTTTGCCCGCGTCGATCATGCTGCAGGCGCGGCCAGCGTCGCTATGGCGCTCGCGCCGTCGCAACTGCTGATCTTCGGCAATCCCAAGATGGGCACGGCCCCGATGCAAGACGATCCGCGCGCTGGGCTGTTTTTGCCGCTGCGGGTGCTGGTCTATGAGGATGCGGCGGGGCAGGTGTGGGTCGCCTATCAGGACCCCAGGGAGATGTTCGAAGATCTCGATATTTCCGACGATGCACCGTATCTCGAAATGATGGCGGGGGCGCTTGCGAAACTCACCGCTGCCGCAGCGGAATGACGGCTCAGCCCCTGAGCGCCGCGAGGGCCGCGCTCAGGTCGAGCGCCCCATCATAAAGCGCGCGCCCAGAGATCGCACCGTTCAGACCCGCGCCGCAATCACGCAGGGCAATGAGATCCACCAGGGAGGACACACCACCAGAGGCGATGACCGGGATCGACACCGCCCGCGCCAGCGCTGCCGTGGCCTCGACATTCGGCCCCTGCATGGCCCCGTCGCGATTGATATCGGTATAGATGATCGCGGCCACGCCCGCGTCTTCAAAGGATCGCGCGAGGTCGGTGGCGTCCACATCCGTCTCCTCGGCCCAGCCCTTTGTGGCCACGCGGCCGCCGCGCGCGTCGATCCCCACCGCCACCTGACCGGGGAAGGCGCGCGCCGCCTCGCGCACAAGGGCGGGGTTTTCCACCGCCACGGTCCCGAGGATCACGCGCGCGAGGCCGCGATCCAGCCAGCGCTCGATGGTCGCCATGTCGCGGATGCCGCCGCCCAACTGCGCGGGCACCGGACAGGCGGCAAGGATCGCCTCGACCGGCGCGGCATTGACCGGCTGACCGGCGAATGCGCCGTTGAGGTCCACCAGATGCAGCCATTCGCACCCCGCCTCGACAAAGGCGCGCGCCTGTGCTGCCGGGTCCTCGTTGAACACCGTCGCCTTCTCCATGTCGCCGCGCAAGAGGCGCACAGCCTTGCCGTCCTTGAGGTCGATGGCGGGGTAGAGGATCATCGGCGCACCTTTCCTTCTGATGGGCGCGGTTATGCACGGCTGCGCGAGAATTGCAACGCGACCCGACGTCAGACTTGATTTGCCCACAAGCCATGGCAGAGCATGCCCCAGCAGTCAGGGAGGACAAAGGCATGCGCAAACTGGTGATGATGACGGTGGTCTTGAGCCTTGGGGCGGGGGCGGCGATAGCCGAGCCGCTTCTGGGCATGTGGCGCACGGCGGGCGATGACAACGGCAATTCCGGGCTGATCGAGGTGGCCCCCTGCGGTAGCACACTGTGCGGCAAGCTGATCAAGTCGTTCAACGCCGCCGGACAGGAAATCCCGAGCGACAATATCGGGCGCAACATCATCTCCGAGACGGTGCCAACGGGCGGCGGGGCCTACAAGGGCAAGGTCTACAGCCCGGATCGCGGCAAGACCTACAATTCCAGGCTGCAGCTCAGCGGCGACACGCTCAAGGTCAGCGGCTGCATGTTCGGGGTTTGCCGCGACGGCGGCCACTGGTTGCGGGTGAAATAAGCCTCAGGGTCGCCACGCCAGGAAATTGGCGATGAGCCGAAGGCCGGTCTGCTGGCTTTTTTCCGGGTGGAACTGGGTGCCCAGCATCGTGTCGCGTCCGACGATTGCGGTTATCGCGCCGCCATAGTCCACATGCGCCAGCCGGTGCGCAGGGTCCGCCACCTCGAAATGAAAGGAATGGACGAAATAAGCGTGATCGCCGGTTTCGATTCCGTCAAGCACCGGGTGGGCATGGTCGACCACCAGATCGTTCCAGCCCATGTGCGGCACCTTGAGCGAGGGCCCATCAGGGCGGATCGCCGCGACCGTGCCGCCGATCCAGTCAAAACCGGGGGTCTCCTCGTATTCCATCCCGCGCGTGGCCAGCATCTGCATCCCGATGCAGATGCCAAGGAAGGGGCGGGCATTCTGGCGCACGGCCTCGTCGATCGCCTCATAAACGCCGCGATGATCGAAAAGCGCGGCGCGGCAGGCCGGAAACGCCCCATCGCCGGGCAGCACGATCCGATCCGCGCTGCGGATCGTCCCGGGGTCGGCGGTCACGATGACATCGCCCGCGCCGGTCTCCTGCGCCATGCGCTGAAACGCCTTTTCCGCCGAGTGCAGGTTGCCGCTCTCGTAATCGATGATGACAGTGGTCATGGGTTTTGTCCTTTGTCGCGCAGCTTGCTCCGAAAACCGGTGCCCACTTTTCGGGCTGCGCTCAGAGGCTGCCCTTGGTGGACGGAATGGCATCCGATTTGCGCGGATCGCTTTCCACCGCCTCGCGCAGGGCGCGCGCCACCGCCTTGAACGCGGCTTCGGCGATGTGGTGGCTGTTGAGTCCGTGCAGGGCCTCCACATTCAGGGTGATGCCGCCATGGGTGCTCAGAGCCTGAAAGAACTCGCGCACCAACTCAGTGTCGAACGTGCCGATCTTGGCCGTGGGCAGGGTCACGTTCCACACCAGATAGGGCCGCCCCGACAGATCGAGCGCGGCGCGCACAAGCGCATCATCCATCGGCAGAAGGCACGCGCCATAGCGCCGGATGCCGCGCTTGTCGCCAAGCGCCTGCGCCAACGCCTGACCGAGCGCGATACCCACATCCTCGACCGTGTGGTGATCGTCGATATGAAGATCGCCCGAACAGCGCACCACCATGTCAATCAGCGAGTGCCGCGCCAGTTGATCCAGCATGTGATCGAAGAACCCCACGCCGGTGCGGTTGTCATAGCGGCCCGAGCCATCGAGCGTGATCTCCACGCTGATATCGGTCTCGGCGGTCTTGCGGGTGATGGTTGCGCTGCGCATGGGGCCTCCGGCTGGCGATGCGCGGTCTATACTGCGCCGCGCGCGGCAAGGGAAGGGCCACGCGCACACAGGACGGTGCTCCACATCCGCATGATGATGCTTGGAAAATGGAGCGGGCGATGAGATTCGAACTCACGACCCTTACCTTGGCAAGGTAATGCTCTACCCCTGAGCTACGCCCGCGTCCTTGGGTGAGGCGTCAGATACAAAGCCTCGCGCCGGGCCGCAAGAGGAAAATTGCGACGGCGTGGCGATTTCTCGCTTTCCGGCGCGTGTCGGGCAGGGGCCATGCCCTGTCTGCCCAGGGTCTGACTCTCTGCGCTTGCCAATCATGCCGCAGCGCCGCATCCTTTGACCGCGAGGAGGGCAGGAATGGCAAGTAACATTCTGACCGGGCTCGGCGGGGTCGGGCTGTTTCTACTGGGCATGGAGATCATGACCGGTGCGCTGCGCGAGGTGGCGGGGCGCGGCCTTCGCCGGGCGCTGGCAAAGCTGACCGCCTCGCCGCTGCGGGGCGTGGCGACGGGTGCGCTGGCGACGGCGACGATCCAGTCATCCACCGCTGTTTCGCTCATCACCATCGGCGCGGTCGGCGCGGGGCTTCTGGGCTTTGTGCAGTCGCTTGGCGTGCTTTACGGCGCCAATATCGGCACCACCGTCACCGGCTGGCTCATCATGATTCTGGGGCTGAAGCTCAAACTGGGCACGCTGGCGCTACCGGTGCTGTTCGTGGCCGCCATGCTGATGCTGCTGGGGCGTAACCGGGTTGCGCGGACCGGGCGGGCGCTGGCCGGGTTCTGCCTTCTGTTCATCGGACTGGACATGATGCAGGCCGCCACGGGCGGGCTTGGGGCTTGGCTCTCGCCCGGGATGCTGCCCGGCGATGGCTGGGGCGCGCGGCTGATTCTCTTGCTCATGGGGGCAGGAATCGTGGCGCTGATCCAGTCCTCCTCGGCGGCGATGGCGCTGGTGCTGGTGCTGCTGGGGGCGGGCGCGATCGGCTTTGCGCAGGCGGCGGCGCTGGTGATCGGCTTCAACATGGGCACGACGGCGACGGGGCTGCTGGCATCGCTTGGCGGGGCGCGCGCGATGCGGATGACGGCAGTGGCAAACCTGATGTTCAACATCGGCACGGCGGCGCTGGCCTTTCCACTGCTCGATCTGGTCGCACCACTCCTGCATGGCACCTGGCTTGGAACAGATGACCAGACCGCGTTGGTGCTGTTTCACACCGGGTTCAACCTTCTTGGCGCGGCGGTGTTCCTGCCGCTCACCCCGCGCTTTGCCGCGCTGGTCTCGCGACTGGTGCCCGAGCGCCCGGTGCCGCTGGCCGAGGGTCTGGATCGGCGGCTCCTGGCTGACGAGGGCGCGGCGCTCGATGCCGCGCAGGCGGTGGCCGACCGGTTGCGCCGCACTCTCTTTGGCGCACTGGCGCGTGCCCTCGGTCCTGAGGGCGACCTGCGCGGGCTGGCCTCGGTCGCGGTGCAGGGCAACGAGGTGATGGCCGCCATCGAAACGTTCCTGTCACAGGTGCGCATAGCCCCTGACCGGGCCGATGAGGCCGCGCGCTATGCCGCCCTTCTGCACCAGATCGATCATTTCCAGCGGTTGCTGGAACGCTGCGCGCAGCGCGACCGGATCGCCACCGTCCGTCAGGACGCGCGGCTTGACCGCGACGTGGCGGCACTTGCCGCCGCGCTTCGACAGGATCGGGCAAGCGTGTCCCTGGCCAACCTGCTGGCCCGGCGCGGGCGGCGCTATCGCAGGGGCGTGCTGTTGCGGGAACATGTCGGCCTTGTTCCCGTGGGCGAGGTCTTTGCCCGCACCGATGCTCTGCGCTGGCTGGTGCGCGTGGCCGATCACGCGGCGCGCCTCGACCGTCACGCAAAAGAGGGCCGACAGGACATGCGCCCCGCCGCCTGACCCACGGCCTTGGCTCAACCCTCCTGGATACTTTCCAGATAGACCAGAAGCGCCGCAAGAGGACGAGGCGTCGGCGTCAGCACGCCGTCGCCCACATCCAAGGGCACCGTATCGCCACGCAGGAGCAGACCGAATTCCGGCATCTCCTGCCCCGGCAGCCCGGTCCGGTCATAGCCGTCAATCACCGAGAGAACATGGGTGCGCGGGAACGCCCCGTCACCAAGCCGCGTCAGATCGGAGGGCGGCGGACGCAACCCCTTGGCCCATGGCCCGTCACCCTTGCCGCCCGCGCCATGGCATTGCGCGCAATTTGCGGCAAAAATCGGCGCTCCCTCCCGCGCGTCGGGCATCGACACTGCCTGAACGCAGGCGGCAAGGCCAAGGGCGGCCATGAGGGTGACGACAGGATACTGCATTGCTGGCCTCATGCTGTTTTGCCACGAAGCTACCAAGCCCCCGACCCGCGCGCAATCATCCGCGTCAGGCCAACTCGCCCGCAAGCGCCCGGTCGATCAACGCCACGGTCTCCTCCACGCCATAAAGCGCGATGAATCCGCCAAAGCGAGGCCCCTGAGAGGCCCCCAGCAGCACCTCGTAAAGCGCCTTGAACCAGTCGCGCAGCGGCTCGAACCGGTCGCGCCCCACGTCATAGACAATCCCTTGCAGCGCCTCGTCATCGCGGGCCCCCTCATGCGCGGCAAGACGCGCGCGCAGATCGGAAAGCGCCTCGCGCTCCAGATCAGTGGGCGCACGATAAACCTTGTGGGGTGCGACGAAATCCTCGTAATAACGCACCGCGCCCCCCGCCGCAGCATCCAGATCGGGGTGCGTCTCGGGGCTGGCCTCGGGCGCATAGCGGCGGATGAAGCCCCAGAGCACGTCCTTGTCATGGGCATGGGCCACCGAGGCGAGATTGAGCAGCATCGAGAAGGACACGACCATACGGCTCTCGGGCACATCGCCGTTGTGGATGTGATGCACCGGGTTGTTCAGCCTTTGCGCCACGTCCTGATCCACATAGGCGCGCAATTGCTGGTGGTATTCGTCCAGCGCCTTGGGGATCACATCGAAATGCAGCCGCTTCGCCGTCTTGGGCTTTTGATACATGAAATAGCTGAGGCTCTCGGTCGCCGCATAGCGCAGCCATTCATCAATGGAGATACCGTTGCCGGAGGATTTGGAAATCTTCTGCCCGGTCTCGTCCAGAAACAGCTCATAGGTGAAATGCTCGGGCGGCTGCACACCAAGCGCCCGGCAAATGCCGTCATAAATCGGCGTGTTGGTGGAATGGTCCTTGCCATACATCTCGAAATCGACGCCAAGCGCCGCCCAGCGCGCGCCGAAATCGGGCTTCCACTGCAATTTGACGCGGCCCCCGGTGACGGGCAGCGTCCATTCCCGCCCGTCCTCGTCATCAAAGGTGATCTCGCCCTTCGCGCCGTCCACATGCTTCATCGGCACGTAAAGGACGCGCCCCGTCTCGGGGTGGATCGGCAGGAAGATCGAATAGGTCTTCTGCCGCTCCTCGCGCAAGGATTTCAGCATGATCGCCATGATCGCGTCATAGCGCTCGGCCGCGCGCAACAGAACCTCGTCAAACTGCCCCGAGCGGTAGAACTCGGTCGCGGAATAGAACTCGTACTCGAACCCGAACGTGTCGAGAAACCGCCGCAGCATGGCGTTGTTGTGATGGCCGAAACTCTCGTGTTCACCGAACGGGTCGGGCACGCTTGTCAGCGGCTTTTGCAGATGCTCGCGCAATGCCTCCTGACCCGGCACGTTGCCCGGCACCTTACGCATCCCGTCAAGATCGTCGGAAAAACAGATAAGCCGCGTCGGAATATCGCTGATCGCCTCAAAGGCGCGGCGGATCATCGTCGTGCGCAGCACCTCGCCAAACGTGCCGATATGCGGCAATCCGCTCGGGCCATAGCCGGTCTCGAACAGCACATAGCCCTTCTCCGGCGGGGCGTTCTCATAGCGTTTGAGCACCCGGCGCGCTTCCTCAAAAGGCCAGGCTTTCGATTGCATCGCTGCTTCGCGCAGATCGGGCATTGCTCAAACTCCGGGTGTTCTGTGCGCGCATGAGACCGCGCGGCCATTCCGCTTCCTATTGCCGGGGGGGCGGACAGTCAATATTCTGCGCCGCAACACCACTCCCCTGAAAGGCTCCCCATGTCCGATCCCGTCCCCCATCCGCTCAGCCCCGAGGATTGCCTTGTCGCGGTGATGATCGCCGTCTCCGCCTCGGATGAGGACATCCGAACCGCCGAACTGGTCAAGATCGAAAGCCAGATCAACAACCTGCCGGTTTTTGCCAGCTACGATCTCGACCGGCTGCGCGTCATGTCGCAAACCGTCTTTGACCTCTTCGCCGTCGAGGACGGTCTCGACGCGCTTTTCGGCCTTGTCCGCGCCAACCTGCCCGAACACCTCTACGAAACTGCCTATGCGCTCGCTTGCGACGTGGCCGCCGCCGATGGCACGCTCAACGACCGCGAATTGCGCCTGCTCGAAGAAATGCGCTACGAGTTGAACATCGACCGGCTGCACGCGGCGGCGATCGAGCGCGGGGCGCGGGCGCGTCACATGACCGTCTGAGGGCGATTGCCCCTCGCGCCGGGTGGCCAACGCGCCTATAAGACCGGGCAAAGCCACGCGGAGGTGCCTCACATGACCGGAGAATTGTCCCCCATCGACAAGGCCAAGTTCGTCGCCGCAAAACGCTCGGTGGATTTTATCGAGGACGGGATGCGCGTTGGCCTCGGCACCGGCTCTACCGCCGCGTGGATGGTTCGCTGTCTCGGAGAGATGGTGCGCCATGACGGGCTTCGCATCAAGGGTGTGCCTACCTCAACCCGCACCGCAGAGCTTGCCCGCGAGGTCGGCATCGAGGTCATCAGCCTCGACGAGGCGAAATGGCTTGATGTCACCATCGACGGCGCGGACGAGTTCGACGCCAATCTCAACCTGATCAAGGGCGGCGGCGGGGCGCTGTTGCAGGAAAAGATCGTCGCGACGGCCTCGGACCAGATGGTCGTCATTGCGGATGTGGGCAAGGAGGTCGAGGCGCTCGGTGCCTTCCCGTTGCCGGTCGAGATAATCCCCTTCGGCTGGCAAACCACGAAATCTCTGGTCGAGGAACTGCTGATCAACATGGACGTGCTCGGGCGGGAAACAACCCTCCGCATGAACGGCGACCGCCCCTTCATCACCGACGAGGGTAATTACATCGTCGATCTGCACCTTGGCCGCATCGGCAATCCGCACCAACTCTCCATGGCACTCAACCAGATGCCGGGGGTGGTGGAGAACGGGCTTTTTCTGGATATCTGCGACGTGGTGATCCTCGGCTTTGGTGACGGGCGGGTGGAAACCCGCGATATCAACGACGGCACCGTGGCCCGTGACCGCATCGACTTTGTCGAGAGCGAGAACCTTTTCGCCGATCTCGACGACTGAGTCGCCGCCCGCTTGGCACGGCCCACCCCAAGGATTACATGCCCGCCATGGCACGACATCATAAACATGACGGCCCCGGCCCCTCGCAGCGCCAGTTGCGGGTGGGCGAACTGATCCGTCGCACCCTGTCGGACGTGCTCATGCGCGGCGACATCCATGATCCCGACCTCAACCGCCTGTCGATCACCGTGGGCGAGGTGCGGCTGTCGCCCGATCTCAAGATCGCCACCGCCTATGTCATGCCACTGGGCGGGCAGGGCGCGGAGGAGGTGATCGAGTTGCTCGCTCGCAATCGCGCCGAATTGCGCCGCATCATCGGGCGCAAGGCGGGGCTCAAGTTCACGCCAGACCTGCGCTTTCGTCTCGATGAGACCTTCGACCAGATCGACGAGACCCGGCGGCTTTTTTCGGATGAAAAGGTGCGGCGGGATGTGGAGGGCGAGTGAGTCGCCCGCGCCCTTTGGGCGGGTCATTGCCCGGCTTGACCAGGCAATCTCTCAGGCTGGCCAGAGCAGTTGGCAAGAGATGCTCCGGTCAAGCCGGAGCATGACGCGCGCTCTTTTGCGCGGTCCCGCCCTTGCCCTCCTGCTTGCGCCCCTTCCCGCCGCTGCGACTTCCTGTCGCGCGATCACCGTCGAGGGCGTAGGATACACCCTGTGCGAGGCCGATGCCGCGCGCGACGATATCCGCCTTTTTCTCAACGATCCCGCCAGCGATGCGCCGCTCGGCAGTTTCTCCAATATCAATCGGGTTCTGAAACCACAGGGCAAGCGGCTCGCCTTCGCAATGAACGCGGGCATGTATCACGCCGACCGAAGCCCCGTGGGCCTTTTTATCGAGGACAGGCGGGAACGAGCACCCCTCATCACCTCTGCCGGTCCTGGCAATTTCGGGATGCTGCCCAACGGCGTGTTCTGCATCTCCGAGACCGGTGCCCATGTCATCGAAGCGCACCGCTTCGCGCAGTTGTCCCCCGCCTGCCGCTTTGCCACCCAGTCCGGGCCAATGCTGGTGATCGACGGCGCGCTCCATCCCCGTTTCCTTGCGGACAGCGACAGCCTGCATATCCGCAACGGTGTCGGCACCTCCACCGATGGGCGGCGCGTGTGGTTCCTGATTTCCGACGCGCCGGTGAATTTCCACCGCTTCGCGCGCGTGTTCCGCGACCATCTCGGCGCGCCGCAGGCGCTCTACTTCGACGGCAAGGTGTCTCGGCTTCACGCGCCGGGGCTGAACCGCTCCGATCTGGGCTTTCCGCTCGGGCCGATGGTGGGGGTGGTGGTTGACGCCGGGGACGCGCTCGATTAGGCGCTCGGCCCTGATCCGCAAAGAACAAGGGGCCAGACATGGCACGAAAGCCCAAGGGGCGCGATATCTCGGGATGGCTGGTGGTGGACAAACCCGCAGGGCTGACCTCCACCGCCGTCGTCAACAAGGTCAAATGGGCGCTTGACGCGCGCAAGGCGGGCCATGCCGGCACGCTCGACCCCGAGGCGACCGGCGTTCTGGCCATCGCGCTTGGCGAGGCGACCAAGACCGTTCCCTACATCACAGAGGCACTCAAGGCCTATCGTTTCACCGTGCGCTTCGGGCAGGCCACCAATACCGACGATGCCGAGGGCGAGGTCATCGCCGAGAGCGATGCACGCCCCACCGATGACGCGATCAAGGCCGCACTCGGGGTCTTTGTGGGCGAGATCATGCAGGTCCCGCCGCGCTTCTCCGCCGTCAAGATCGACGGTGAACGCGCCTACAAGCGCGCGCGCGACGGCGAGGAATTCGAGGTCGAAGCCCGCCCGCTCTGGGTCGAGGAACTGCTGCTCGTGGACCGCCCCGGTCCCGATACCGCCGTGCTCGACATGGTCTGTGGCAAGGGCGGCTATGTGCGCTCCATCGCCCGTGATCTCGGGGCCGCGCTCGGCTGTCATGGCCATGTGGTCACGCTCCGCCGCCTCTGGTCCGGTCCCTTCGATGCCGAGGACGGCGTGAGCATGGAAACCATCGAGGCGCTCGCCCGCACCGGCGATCTTGACACCTATATTCGCCCGCTGGAGGAGGGACTGGCCGATCTGGCCATGGTCACCGCCACCCCCGAGGGCGCGGCGCGGTTGCGCAACGGCAATCCCGGCATGGTGATCGCGCGGGACGTGGAGTATGGCGAGGAATGCTGGGCCGCGTTCGACGGTCGCGCGCTTGCCGTGGGGCACTACAAGGCCGGCGAGTTGCACCCCGTGCGCGTGTTCAACCGATGACCGGTGCGCCCGACCATCTGCACGACCCCGGCGGCAAGGTGCGGCTACGCCTGCCCGATGGCGTGACGGGTGGCGCGACGTTTTCGCCCTGTGGGCGCTACCGGCAGACCCTCAGCCGTGACTGGACGACCCAAGGCGTCACACCCCGCGCCGTGCTCTTTGTCGGCATGAACCCATCGGTGGCCAGCGCCGAAGTGTCGGACCCCACCTGCCACCGCGAACTGACCTTCGCCCGCGACTGGGGCTTTACCCGCTATCTCAAGGGCAATGTGCTCGACTGGCGCGCCACCGCGCCGCACGACCTGCCCGGTCCGGACCTCGCATGTAGCCCCGCCAATATCCCCGCGCTTGTCGCCATGGCCCATGAGGCGGATCTGATTGTCATGGCCTATGGCAAGCTGCACACGCGCTACGCCGGGATCGTGCGCGCCGCCACTCTGGCCCTGACCGAAACGGGCCGCCCCCTCAGATGCTTCGGCCTCAACAAGGACGGTTCGGCCAAGCACCCGCTCTACCTGCGCAAGGACGCGGCGCTGGTGCCGTTTTCGATATCCTGAGCCGGTTCGCCACACAAAGCGTCAGCCATTCCTTGCCCCCAAATGCAAAAGGCCCCCGCACGGGGGGCCTTTCACTGACCTTGGGCCGTTGCGCCTAGTTTTCGATCCCCAGCGCCACAAAGCGCGGATCGCCGCCGCGCCGCACCAGAAGCAGGATAGACTTGCGCCCCGCCTCTCGCGCCTCGGCAATGCGCGCCTCGAGATCATCAATGCTCGTCACCTTCTGCTGGCCGGCTTCGGTGATCACGTCTCCTGCGCGCAAACCCTTCTCGAATGCCTCGGAAAGATCATCCACATCGGTCACGACAAGGCCGGTGACGCTCCGGTCCAGTTCGAGCTGCGTGCGCAGATCGTCATCAAGCGGCTGCACCGTCAGGCCAAAGACCGACTTCTGCTCGGCTGAGTCCGGCTGGCCATCGGGCTGCGCCACCGGGATCGCGCCTTCAGCCTCCTCACGGCGGCCTAGCGTCACCCGCAGCGTCTGCGTCTTGCCCTCGCGGAACACCACCACGCGCACGGTCTTGCCAACCTCGGTATTGCCAACCTGCCGCACAAGGCCGCGCGTATCGGCCACGTCATGCCCGTCAAAGGACAGGATGACATCGCCCGCCTGCATCCCGGCCTCGGCCGCAGGCCCTTCGGGCACATCCGTGACCAGTGCACCCGTCGCCTTCTCTAGACCCATGGCCTCGGCAACATCCTCGGTCACATCCTGGATACGCACACCCAGCCAGCCACGCCGCGTCTCGCCGAATTGCTGCAACTGGTCAACCACGCGCTTGACCACGTTCGACGCCATGGAAAACCCGATCCCGATGGAGCCGCCTGTAGGGCTGAGGATCGCGGTGTTCACGCCCACAACCTCGCCATCGAGGTTGAACAGCGGCCCGCCCGAATTGCCCCGGTTGATCGCCGCATCGGTCTGGATGTAATCGTCATAGGTGCCGCTCAGCGCGCGGTTGCGCGCCGAGACGATCCCCGCCGAGAGCGAGAACCCCTGCCCCAGCGGATTGCCCATGGCCAGCACCCAATCGCCCACGCGCGCAGTGTCGCTGTCACCGAACTTGACGAAGGGCAGCGGGTTATCGCTCTTGACCTTCAACAGCGCGATATCGGTCTTGGGGTCGGTTCCGATCACCTCGGCGGGCAGCGTCGCACCCGAGAAGAACTCGATATTGATTTCGTCGGCACCCTCGATCACATGGTTGTTCGTCACTACGAAGCCATCCTCCGAGATCACGAACCCCGAGCCAAGCGCCGAAGAACGGCGCGGGCGGTTGCCCTCGTCCATCCGGTCGCGGAACCGCTCGAAGAAATCCTCGAAGGGCGAGCCTTCGGGCACCATTGGCGAGCGCCCGGCATTACCCTCGACCACGGTCGAGGTGGTGATATTGACAACCGAGGGGCTGACCTTCTGCGCCAGATCAGCGAAACTGTCAGGGCGCGCCTGCGCCACGAGGGCCTGAGCGATCAAGACTCCGATGCTCAATGCCAGAAGCCACAGGGCGCGCATGGGCACCTGCACCGGCCGCGTTGCAGTAATCACAGCTTTGGTCACTCCGAACTCTCCTTTGATCAATTCCGGCTATCGCCAGTCTGACCCAGCGCGCTGGCGTGAATGTAGGAGCGCGCGTCGCTTTCGCAAACCCCTCGCCATCCGGTAACGGCCATGTGATCCCCAAGGCACGCGAAAATCAAGCGCCAAGCGTCTTGGCTGCCCAGACGAGCGCCAGGCCGATCACCAGCGCCAGCAGACCCAACAGCCGCCGCGCCTCGGGCGGGATTGCGGCCAGCGCGACCAGCATCTGTTCGACAAGAGAAGGGGCCAGCGCATAGACCAGCCCCTCCACAACTAACACCAGCCCGAGGGCCAGAAGCGCCGTTTCAATCATTGCAGCCCGCTACCAGAGCGGAAATAATCGAAGAATTCGCTGTCCGGCGTCATCACCAGCATCGAATTCTTGCCTTGCAGCGATTTCTCGTAGGCTTCGAGCGAGCGGTAGAAGGCAAAGAACTCCGGATCCGCGCCGAACGCCTCGGCAAAGATCGCGTTACGCTCGGCATCGGCCTCGCCTCGGATCACCTGCGCCTGCCTCTCGGCATCCGACAATGTCTCGGTCACGGTCCGGTCAGCGAGCGCGCGCACCCGCTGCGCCGCCTCGTTACCGCGCGCGATCTCGTCGGCGGCTTCGCGCTCGCGCTCGGCGCGCATCCGGGCAAAGGTGGCCTCGAGGTTCTGATCGGGCAGGTTGGTCTGCTTGAGCCGCACGTCCACGACATCAAGCCCGAGCGACGACGCGCTGCGCTGCGCGCCGACGCGGATACGAGTCATCAGACTGCGACGTTCTTCCGAAAGGATGGTGTCCGACGTCACCTGATCGGCACCCAGAACCTCGCGGATCTGCGCGTTGAGGATCGACGACAGCCGGTCCTCGGCCATGCGGATACCGCCCACGCCCACCGCCTGGCGGAACTGCACGACATCGCGGATCCGGTAGCGGGCAAAGGCATCGACCACCAGACGGCGATCGTCCGAGGGCGTCACCTCGATCGTGTCGGTATCCAGTGACAGGATGCGGGCGTCATAGCGCACCACTTCCTGAATAAAGGGGATCTTGAAGTTGAGCCCCGGCGTTTCCTTGACGGATTTGATCTGTCCGAACTGCAGCACCAGCGCCTTTTCGCGCTCGTCCACCACAAAGATCGACGACAAGCCCAGAAAGATCACAACCGCCAGAAACGGAAGGAGAAACTTGCTCTTACCCATGATCAATTCCCCCCTGCGTTCGGGCTGCGGCGCAACTCGTTTAGCGGCAGATACGGCACTACGCCGCCGCCGCCACCATCGCCTCCGACAAGTGCATTGTCGAGAATGGTCTTGTCGATATCGCCCAGAACACGCTCCATCGTCTCGATATAGAGACGGCGGCGCGTCACATCCGGAGCCTTGGCATATTCCGTGAGAACCGAGGTGAAGCGGCTTGCGTCACCCTGTGCCTCGTTGACCACGCGGGCGCGGTAGCCTTCGGAATCCTCGAGGATCTGCGCGGCCTGACCGCGGGCTTCGGCCAGAACACGGTTGGCATAGGCATCGGCCTGACGTTGCAGACGGTCGCGTTCCTGCTCGGCGGCCTGCACTTCGCGGAAGCTGTCGATCACTTCGCGCGGCGGATCGGCCTTGTCGAGGTTGAGGCGGACAATCTGGATTCCGCTGGCATATTCGTCCATCGTTTCCTGAATGTTGGCCATCGCGGTATCGGCGATGATCCCGCGATCCCGGTTGAGGATCGGCGACAGGTTCGACGCGGCGATGATCTCGCGCATGACCGATTCGGACACCGCCTGCACCGTCAGCTGCGGGTCGCGGATGTTGAACAGCACCTTGGACGGGTCGGAAATGTTCCACACCACCTGAAAGTCGATATCGACGATATTGGCGTCGGTGGTCAGCATCAGCCCCTCTTCGCGCCCACCGACCCGCCTCCCGATATCCTCGGTCCGTTCCGAGGTCACGTTGACGATCTCGGCCTTGACCAGCGGCCAGGGCGCAAAGTTCAGACCGGGGTTGCCGGTCTTGTAATAGGTCCCGAGAAACAGTTCGACCGATTGCTCTTCGGGCTTGACCGTATAGAGGCTCGAAAACAGCCAGAGCGCCACGGCACCGAGCGCCGCCAGCCCGATCGTGCCTTTGCCGAATTGTGGCCCCTCGCCGTCGCCGCCCGCGCCACCCCGACCACCGCCGCCGCGGCCGCCCATGAGCACGCGCAACTGATCCTGACCCTTGCGCACCAGATCTTCGATTTCGGGGAGTTGCGGCCCACCTTCGGGGGGGCGCCTGCCGCCGCCCGGTGGGCGTCGCTCGTCATCGCCGCCGCGATTACCGCCTCCACCCCACGGGCCACCATTGTTTCCAGCCATGAACATCTTCCCTTGTTGTATCCGCCTTTCGGCGGGCTTGTTTCTAACCTGTGCGATGAGTCCGAGAATTCAAGCCGTTCGCACCGGTGTTTTCATCGTCACGATCTCTTCCGACATGGTCGGATGCACCGCAACGGTGCGGTCGAAATCCTCCTTGGTCGCGCCCATCTTGACCGCGATTCCGGCAAGCTGGATCATCTCACCCGCACCGGGGGCGACGATATGGCACCCCAGAACGCGGCGTGTCTCGGCACAGACCACTAGCTTCATCAGCACGCGCGTCGTGCGCCCGGCAAAGCTCTCGCGCATGGGTTTGAACGAAGTGGCGTAGACCTCGATCGGCCCGCGCTCGCGCGCTGCCTCCTCGCTCAGCCCCACTGTGCCCATCTCGGGCTGGGTGAAGATTGCCGTGGGAATCAGGTCGTGATCCACAGGCGTCGGATTGCCGCCAAACACCGTTTCCACAAAGGCCATGCCCTCGCGGATCGCCACCGGCGTGAGGTTCACGCGGTCGGTCACGTCGCCGATGGCATAGACGGAGGGCACGCTGGTCTGGCTATAATCGTCCACCACGATCTCGCCCTTGCGCCCGACCGCAACACCGGCGACCTCCAGCCCCAGATCGGCCGTGTTGGGGGCACGCCCGGTGGCAAAAAGAACCTCCTCATGGACGGCCTCCCGCCCGTTGGTATCGGTTACGCGATAGCCGCCCGCGACCTTCTCCATGGCGGCGATGTTGGTATTGAGACGAAGCCCTACACCAGAGGCGGCCATCTCCTCGGCGACCAGCCCCCGCGCCTCCTCGTCAAAGCCGCGCAGCACCTGCGCACCGCGATAGAATTGCGTCACCTCGACACCCAGACCGTTGAGGATGCAGGCGAATTCACAGGCGATATAGCCGCCACCGACGATCAGGATAGATTTTGGCATCCGCTCCATCAGGAACAGATCGTCGCTCACCAGCGCGTGCTCGGCCCCCGGCAGATCGGGTTTCACGGGGTGGCCGCCGGTGGCAATGAGGATATGCCGCGCGCTATGCCGCGTGCCGTCGGCCAGTTCCACCGTATGCGGATCAATGAGCCGCGCACGCATGTCGTAGGTCGTGACACCATTGTTGCCCAGAATGCCGCGGTAAACCCCTTCGAGCCGGTCCAATTCAGCGTGGAGCCTGGCGCGGAACACAGCCCAGTCGAACGGGCCTTGCGCCACCTCCCAGCCATAGGCCCGCGCCTCGGAGAGGGCAGTCGGAAATTCGGAGGCAAAGACCATGAGCTTTTTCGGTACGCAGCCCCGGATCACGCAGGTGCCGCCATAGCGGCTCTCTTCGGCCAGCGCGACCTTTGCACCGCCCTGTGCCGCCACCCGCGCCGCGCGCACACCGCCCGATCCACCGCCGATCACGAAAAGGTCGTAGTCAAATGCCATGCCAATCGGTTCCTTTTCCCTGCCACGCTGACATATCTCAGCCGGGGTGCAAAGTTAAACCCTCAATCGACCCCTTGAATGCACCAAGGCCGCGCCCTTTCGGAGCACGGCCTTGCGCGAACCTTTCCTGCGCTGCCTCAGTGGAGCTTGGCCCCGACCTCGGCGATGCCCGCGTCGATCAGGCTGTCGCCTTCGGCGTCGGTCATCTGACGCGCGATAACGTCGCGCGCGGCGGCGGTGGCCACGAGGATGGCCTGATTGCGCACATCGCGCACGGCGCGCGCCTCTGCACTGGCAATCTGGTCCTCGGCAGCCTGAAGACGGCGGGCGATGGATGCCTTGATCTCGTCCTTGGCATCCCTGGCGGCCTGCTCGGCCTCTTCCCTGGCCTGTTTCACGATGCGGTCGGCCTGCGCCTGCACATCCTTCTGTTGGCGCTCATATTGTGCAAGAAGCGCCTGCGCTTCCTCGCGAAGACGGCGCGCCTCGTCGAGATCGCCCTTGATGCCCTCGGCCCGCTCGTCGAGTTTGCGGCCCAAAAGCCCCGGCACCTTCAGATAGACAAGAACGCCCACGAAGATCAGAAACGCCAGAAGCACCACGAAATCGGTGTTGCCCAGCGAAAGAAACGGGCCACCTGCGGCAAGGGCCGGGCTTGCGGCCAGCGTCGCGGCCAGTGTCACACTCAGCTTGCGCATCGGCCTCATCCCTTCATCCGGGCGGTGACCGCCGCGCTCACGCTGCGCCCGTCCGCCTTGCCACCCATGGCCGAGACCAGCTCGGCGGTGACATCCTTGGCCACGTCCCGGACGGCCTCGAGCGCGCCGTCGCGGATCTCGGCCAGCGCCTTTTCGCCTTCGGCGGTGCGCGCCTTGATCTCCTGATCGGCCTTTTCATTGGCCTTGTCCAGATCGGCCTTGATGGCCGCCTTGGTTTCGGCAACGATCTTCTGCGCCTCAGTGCGGGCATCGGCGAGCGCCTTCTTGTAGGCCTCTTCCGCCTCGACCGCCTTGACCTTGAGGTCCTCGGCGGCGGCAAGATCGTTGGTGATGGTTCCCTGACGCTCGGCCAGAACGGCGGCGATGCGCGGCAGGGCCACGCGCGACAGGATGAAATAGATCACGACCAGCGCCACCAGCAGCCAGAAGATCTGGTTGCCGAATGTCGAGAAATCGAGCTGCGGCAAGCCCGACGCGCTCTCGGTCGCTTGTGGTTCGCTCGCCATGTCACTCTCCCTCGGGATTGTTCCGGTTACACCGGAAGGCGACGCATCGCCGCCCCCCGGCCGTAAGGATCAGTTACCCGTAAGGCTCAGACGGCGAACATCAGCAGGAGCGCGACGAGGAACGAGAAGATCCCCAGCGCTTCGGCGAATGCGATGCCGATGAACAGCGTCGCGGTCTGGCCGCCGGCGGCAGACGGGTTGCGCAGCGCACCGGCAAGGAAGTTGCCGGCAACATTGCCCACACCGACCGCAGCCCCGCCCATGCCCATGCAGGCCAGGCCAGCGCCGATATATGCACCCATTTGAACGATATCGCCTTCCATAGTGATGTCTCCTTACGTTGGAATTGGCAGTGGTTCGTGGTTCGTGTGGCACAAGGTGGGGGACACCCACCGTTGCTCAATGATGAGGATGCAGCGCATCCTTGAGGTAAACGCAGGTCAGGATCGTGAACACATAGGCCTGGATGAAGGCCACCAGCAGTTCGAGCGCATAGATCGTGGCAATCGCCAGGATCGACAGCGGCGTGACCAGAAGGCCGATGCCGGTGGAGATGATGATCATCGGCGCGAAGGCGGCAAACACCTTTACCACCGCGTGCCCGGCCATCATGTTGCCGGCAAGACGGATGGAGTGGCTCACGGGACGCACAAAGTAGGAAATCACCTCGATCAGCGCCAGCACCGGGCGCAGCGGCAAGGGTGCCGAGCTGACCCAGAACAGGCTAAGAAAGCCCGCGCCATGGCGGACGAAGCCCACGATCGTCACGGTGAGGAACACCATCATCGCCAGCACCGCCGTCACCGCGATATGGCTCGTGGTGGTGAAGGCCATCGGCAGAAGGCCCAGCACGTTGGCGAAGAGGATGAAAAGAAACAGCGTCATGATGTAGGGAAAGAACACCAGCCCGTCCTTGCCCGCCACATCCTCGACCATCTTGCGCACGAAATCATAGGCCAGCTCGGCGATGGATTGGGTCCGGCTCGGGATCGTGGCGCGGCCCGCCGTGCCCAGCACCAGAAGCGCGA
This sequence comes from Roseovarius autotrophicus, assembly GCF_018069895.1. Taxonomy (GTDB): domain Bacteria; phylum Pseudomonadota; class Alphaproteobacteria; order Rhodobacterales; family Rhodobacteraceae; genus Roseovarius; species Roseovarius autotrophicus. Next base: position 50,477 of record NZ_JAGQDH010000005.1, read on the forward strand.
AGATCGCGGCCACCGTCAGCGCCATCCACAGCGTCACGTTGGTCAGGGTAAAGAACCCCACCTCGCCCGCACCGAAGAGTGGCTTGACCATGAACTGATCCATCGGGTGGAAAACCAGACCGCCGTCACCGGCACCTTGCGCTTCAGTCGCCATCCTTCGCCCTCTCATCCCCGCCCTGTCCGGGCGCGTTGGTCTTCTGTATCTCTGCGGCGGAACGCATCATCGTCTTTATGCCCGCCGCAAGACCCAGCAATGTAAACACGACAAGGAAGACCGGCAGCGTGCCAAAGAGCGTATCCAGCCCGTATCCCATGCCGAAACCGATCATCAGACCGGCCACAAGCTCGATCACCATCCGCCACGCATGCTGCGCCTGCGAATAATGCTCCTCCCGGTGGGGGCGCGGCGCGTCCTTGCCGCGCAGCTTCGCGATCCTCGCCTCGATGTCCTTCAGACGCTCGTCACGGTCAGGATCGGTCACGCGCATCCCCCTTGGGAAGTTGCCGCCTTGCTATGGCGGCGGCGCGCGCGAGTCAAGCACGCGGAATGGCGGCGTCTCCCCTGTGTAGTGGATTGTTTTAACAAGTATTTTTTGAACAGTGAAACAGCGCGGTCATTCTGCCGCAACCGCTCCGGACGGGGTGTGTGGCGGTTTGGGGTTATTCAACCGAGCGGTTGAGTTTTTGCATCACCCCGGCAATTCCTCTTCCGGTCCGGTTGACGCCGCCTGCGCGCCTCGGGCTTATAGCCCCATGTCCAAGGCGCAGGCCCTCGATACCGTCTTTGCCGCCCTCGCCGATCCCACGCGGCGGGCGATCCTTGCCATGCTGCTCGAGGATGACATGGCGGTAACCGATGTGGCCGAACCGTTCGCGATAAGCCTTGCCGCGATTTCCAAGCATCTCGGCATCCTCAGCCGCGCCGGTCTCATCACGCAGGAGCGGCGCGGGCGCGTGGTCTGGTGCAAGCTGGAACCGGACGCGCTGCGCGACGCCTCGATCTGGATGCAGGGCTTTGGCCAGTTCGAGGCGGTGAACCTCGATGCGTTCGAGCGGTTCTTGGCGCGGGAACTGCCCGATGGCACCTGACACCCGCCACCTGCCAAAGGCCCATATCGAAACCGTCGCGCGCGCCGTAGTAATGCCGATGCGCACGGGCAACCACGCCTGCGGCGTGCTCGGCCCGGATGGCGCGCCCGTCCCCATGGCACGCACATTGCTTTCCGGCAGCCGCTTCACCCCGGATCCCGCGCCGCCCGAGGCCCCGCCCGCGCGGCTTGCCGGTCGCTGGCTCCTTGGCGGGGTCGGGCGGCATCATTTCGGGCATTTCCTGCTGGAGGCCACGCCGCGGCTATGGGCGCTCGATCATCTCGACGCGCGCCCCGATGGCATCCTCCTGTTGCCCATGGCCGGGCGCGACATCGCCGCCGTGCTGCGCCGCCGCCTCGGGCCGCTCATGGACCTTCTCGGCCAAGGTCTGCCCGTGCATCTGGTGGCGGAGCCGACCGAGGTCGAGACGCTGATCCTGCCTTCTCAGGGCTTCGGCCACCTGCACTGGACCCATGGCACGCCCGAGGCGCGCACCTACATGCGCCGCCACCTCTCGGCAATCGCGCCCGATGGCCCCGCGCGCCTTTATATCTCGCGCCGCCGCCTCAAGAGTGCGGCCCAACAGGTGCCCCATGAGGGCCGGATCGAGAAATGGCTTTCGCGCGCAGGCTTTGCGATCTTCCACCCAGAGCGGCATTCCATCCCCGAACAGATCGCCGCCTACCGCGCCGCGCGCATGCTGCTTGGCCCCGACGGCTCGGCCTTTCATCTCGCGCCCTTCGTGGCCCACCCGGAGACGCGCATCGGCCTCATCCAGCGCCGCACCCGACAGCCGGTCTTTGACGCCATCCTGCGCCAGATCGAGGGCTTCGCCGGAATCACGCCCTGGATCAGCACCGCGCTTGCCTCCGCCGCGCCCGACAACCGCGAGGGTACCCTGCCGCCCGAACTGCACCAGTTGCGCGCCGATCTGCACAACGGCGGCTTTCTCTGATCACCCTTTCCAGCCCTGCGCACGATCCTTGAGAAACCGCAGGAACGCCTGCACCTTGGTGGTGCGGTGCAGGTCCATATGTGTCACCAACCAGAGCGGCGCGGCCCAGTCGGCACGCGGCGCCATGACCTGCCGCAGGTCAGGATGATCGCGCGCCTGCGTCACGGCGACAAAGCCGATCCCCGCCCCGGCAAGGATGGCGTTGCGCTGCGAATGCACATCGCTTGAGCGAAAAACGATGGCCTCGGGCGGCACCGCCTCATTCAGCCAGCGATGGAAGGGCGCGCGCGTCTTGGCGTCATCCGCGCCAACAAAGCGATGCCGCGCCAGATCGCCCTCGCCCTCGGGCACACCATGGCGCACCACATAGCTTTCGGCGGCATAGAGCGCGAATTCCTGCCGAAAGAACGGCTGCACCACATTGTCGGGCTGATCGGGGGCCGTGCCCGCGCGCACCGCCACATGCGCCTCGCCATATTCCAGTCGAAACAGGCGGTCGCCGGTCAGATAGCGCACGATCAGCTCGGGATACTCGGTCTGGAAATCAGCCAGAGCCGGGGCCAGAAGATGGCTCAGCCCGCTGATCGAGGTCACGACCAGCTCGCCCCCCACCTCGTTGCCCTGCCCGCGCAACCGGCCCGCAAGCTGATGAAACTGATCGTCAGTCGCCTGCGCCACCCGGAGCAGGTCCTCGCCTGCCTCGGTCGGCGTATAGCCGCGTGCGTGGCGCTGAAAGAGCCGCACGCCCAGCCGCTCTTCGAGTGCGTCGATATGGCGGATCACCGTGGCATGATGGACGCCGAGAACCTCGGCCGCGCCGCTCACCGTGCCCACCCGCGCCACATGAAAGGCGGTGCGCACCTCATCCCAGTTGTCCATCGCCTGTCCTGTCCACCAGTCTTCGTGATCCGACTATGAAACGGCAACGAAAGAGTTGCAATCTCACGCGATGTTCCTACCATCGAAGCATCGGTCGCGACAGACATGACAAGAAGCATGGCGGTGAAGATCACGCACGACACCCCCGACCTGCTGATCGCCGAGAATACGCCATGGGTCATTGCCGTGATGCTCTCGCTCGGCCTGCTGCTGTTCGCCGGAATTGGCTCTCTGGTCGCGTCCCAGACCCTGATCGGCGCCTTCGTCATGGCCGGGATCGGCGGCGGCATGTGCCTTGCCGCAATCTGCATCTTCGTCGAAAGGCTGCAAGTCATCCTCGACGCGCGCGCGGGCACCGTCACGCTCCGCTCCCGCACGATCCTGCGACGGCGTGGTCACGGTTCCGCGTCGCGCGCTTGACTCGGCCCCGCCACGCGCTTAAACGCCTGCCCAAGTCCCCGGAAGCCAGGCGCTTCCGGTCCCGGTTTTGCGCCGGGATCGCCCTCCACCAGCGCGTTGCGCCCGTGGGGGCGTTCATGTTTGAGACGTCACCCCTATCTTGGGGCGGCATGGCAGCAACCGGCACGAGGAGGCCCGCGATGTTTGAAAACCTGTCCGACCGCCTCTCCGGCGTTCTCGAACGGCTGACCAGACAGGGCGCGCTCTCCGAGGAGGATGTGAAGACCGCCCTGCGCGAGGTTCGCGTCGCGCTGCTTGAGGCCGATGTCTCGCTGCCGGTCGCGCGCGATTTCATCAAGCGGGTGGAGACCGAGGCCACCGGACAGGCCGTCACCAAATCCGTCACCCCCGGCCAGCAGGTCGTCAAGATCGTCCACGACGCCCTGATCGCCACCCTGCGCGGCGAAGGCGATCCCGGCGCGCTCAAGATCGACAACCCGCCCGCACCCATCCTCATGGTCGGCCTGCAAGGCTCGGGCAAGACCACCACCACCGCCAAGCTCGCCAAGCGTCTGAAAGAGCGCGAGGGCAAGCGCGTGCTCATGGCCTCGCTCGACACCAACCGCCCGGCGGCGATGGAACAGCTTGCCATTCTGGGCCGTCAGATCGGCGTCGATACCCTGCCCATCGTCAAGGGCGAGGATCCCGTCGCCATCGCCCGGCGCGCGAAAACCCAGGCGAGCCTCGGCGGCTACGATGTCTACATGCTCGACACAGCCGGACGCCTGCATATCGACGCAGAGCTGATCGCGCAGGCCGCTGCCGTGCGCGACGTGGCCAACCCCCGCGAAACGCTCCTCGTCGTCGATGGCCTGACCGGTCAGGATGCCGTCAACGTCGCCACCGAATTCGACGACAAGATCGGTGTGACCGGCGTGGTCCTCACCCGGATGGACGGCGACGGACGCGGCGGCGCGGCCCTCTCGATGCGCGCGATCACCGGCAAGCCCATCCGCTTCGTGGGCCTCGGCGAAAAGATGGACGCCATCGAGACCTTCGAGCCAGAGCGCATCGCCGGCCGCATCCTCGGCATGGGCGATATCGTCGCGTTGGTCGAAAAGGCGCAGGAAACCATCGAGGCCGAACAGGCCGAACGCATGATGCGCCGCATGGCCAAGGGTCAGTTCAACATGAACGACCTCAAGGGCCAGCTTGAGCAGATGCAGAAGATGGGCGGCATGGAAGGGCTCATGGGCATGATGCCCGGCATGGGCAAGATGGCCAGACAGGTGCAGGAGGCGGGCTTTGACGACCGCGTGATCACCCGCCAGATCGCCCTTATCCAGTCCATGACGAAAAAGGAACGCGCCAACCCCGCCCTGTTGCAGGCCAGCCGCAAGAAACGCATTGCGGCGGGCGCGGGGCAGGATGTGTCAGAACTCAACAAGCTGCTGAAAATGCATCGCCAGATGGCGGATATGATGAAGAAACTCGGCCGCAACAAGGGCGGGATGCTGAAACAGGCGATGAAGGGCATGTTCGGCAAGGGCGGAATGCCCGACATGACCGACCCCAAGGCCATGGAAGAGGCCGCCCGCGCCATGGGCGGCAAGCTGCCCGGCGGGATGCCCGGCCTCGGCGGCGGCCTCTCGCTGCCCCCCGGCCTTTCGGGCTTTGGCAAAAAGAAATAGCGCCGTGCTTTCATCGTTCCCCAAATACTCGACTTCCGACGCGCGCCGCGTAGCACGGCGGGAAAGGGTCTTGCCATGACCTTGACCCAAGCGCCCGTGCTCGACACCCCCCGCCTGATCCTGCGCGGGCCAGAGCCGCGCGATATTGACCCCACCATCGCCTTCCTGCTCGACCACGCGCGCGCCGAGGGCTTTGGCAGCGCCCCCAACCGGGGCGAGGCGTGGCGCTGGTTCGCGCTCAACGTGGGCCATTGGCATATCCACGGCTACGGCTATTTCACCATCGAGATGAAAGACACCGGCGAGACCGCAGGTATCGCAGGCATCTGGAACCCCGAAGGCTGGCCCGAGCCGGAACTGGGCTGGGTGGTCTTTGACGGGTTCGAGGGGCAGGGCATCGCCTATGAGGCGGCAGCGCGCGCCCGGCAATGGGCCTATGAGGATCTCGGGTTCACCACGCTCACCTCCAACATCGTGCCCGGCAATACCCGCTCGGTCGCCCTTGCCGAACGGCTGGGCGCGTGGTTCGAGCGCGAATATGACAATATCCACATGGGCCGCGACCTGCTCTATCGCCACCCCGGTCCCGACGATGACGGCTCGGTCGAGGCCTACGCATGACCCATATGATCCAGACCCGCGCACCGACGCGATATCGACCCAATACCGACGTCTTGCAAACCCGCCTTTTCGCCGGATCGGAGCCCCGCCATGACCAATGACGCCACCCGCGCCGCCGCCCTTCTGGCCGAGCATCGCAAGAGCATCGACCGGCTCGACGCGATCCTTGTTTTCACGCTGGCCGAACGGTTCAAGCACACGCAGGCCGTGGGGAAACTCAAGGCCACACACGACCTTCCCCCGTCCGATCCCGCGCGCGAGGCGCAACAGATCGAACGGCTCGAAGAATTGGCAAAAGCGGCCGACCTCGATCCCGCCTTCGCCAAGGAGTTTCTGAACTTCATCATCGCCGAGGTGATCCGACATCACCAGAAGCACCAATCGTAAGGCGGGTCTGATCCCCGCCAAACCAACGCCATTAAAGGAGAATATCAAATGGCCATGAAAATCCGTCTCGCCCGTGGTGGCAGCAAGAAGCGCCCCTTCTACCGTATCGTCGCCGCCGACAGCCGCATGCCGCGCGATGGCCGCTTCATCGAGAAGCTGGGCACCTACAACCCGCTCCTGCCCAAGGACAGCGAGGACCGCGTGAAGATGGATATCGAGCGCATCCAGCATTGGCTCGCCGAGGGCGCGCAGCCGACCGACCGCATCAGCCGCATGCTCGAGGCCGCTGGCGTCATCGAGAAGAAACAGCGCGCCAACCTGAAGAAGGCCGAGCCGGGCAAGAAAGCCAAGGAGCGCGCCGCCGAGAAAGCCGAGAAGGCCGCCACTGCCGCCGAGTCCGCAAACGCCCCCGCCGAAGAGGCATCGGCCGAGTAAGATTAGGCAAGGTGCTGGAATGTCACAGTTTTCCCAAGACTTCCAGGCCGACCTGCGCGATCTCATGTGCTGGCGGCGCGACGTGCGCCGCTTTCGCACTGATCCTGTGGACGAGGCACTCCTGCGCGATTGCCTCGCCACTTTCGCCCTTGCTCCCTCGGTTGGGCTGAGCGAACCGTGGCGCGTCGTGCGCGTCCAAAGCCCCGCCGCGCGCGCCGCCGCGCTCACCAATTTCACCGCCGCCAATGCCACGGCGCTTGACGGCTACAAGGGCGAGAAGGCGCGCCTTTACAGCGGGCTGAAACTGTCCGGGATGCGGGAAGCACCGGTTCAGCTTGCCATTTTCTGCGACGAGGCAACCGGGAAAGGCGCAGGGCTGGGCGCCGCCACCATGCCTGAGATGCGCCGCTATTCAGTGGTGGCCGCGATCACGCAATTCTGGCTCTTTGCCCGCGCGCGTGGGCTGGGACTTGGCTGGGTGTCGATTCTCGATCCCGCGCGTCTTTGCCAAGACCTTGATATCCCTGATGATTGGGCACTTGTGGCTTATCTCTGCGTGGGCTGGCCCGAACAGGAATGCGCCACGCCGGAACTCGAGCTTGCCGGATGGGAACGCCGCCGTCAGGATGTTCCGGTGGAAACCCGATGACCCGCTGCGAAAGGATGAGACGATGAGCGACATGGTCTGTCTCGGCGCCATCGCCGGGGCCTTTGGTGTCCGGGGCGAGGTGCGGCTCAAGAGCTTTACGGCGCGCCCCGAGGATATCGCCGCCTATGGCCCGCTCACTTCCGAAGATGGCAAACGCCGCTTCGAGATCACTCTGACAGGCCAGACCTCGGGCGCGTTGACCGCGCAGCTCTCGGGCGTCGCGACCAAGGAACAAGCCGACGGTCTGCGCGGTGTGCGGCTTCATGTTCCGCGCGAGTGCCTACCCGCCCTGCCCGATGACGAGTTCTATCATGCTGATCTCATTGGATTAGAGGTATTCGATACCGGCGGCGCCCCGCTTGGTCGCGTCAAGGCAGTGCTCAATCACGGCGCCTCGGACCTGCTCGAGATCCACGGTCCCGGCCTGACATCCACCGTCCTTCTGCCCTTCACGCGCGAGGCGGTCCCGACGGTCGATCTTGGCGCGCGCCGGATTGTCGCCGACCCGCCCGAGGGGTTGTTCTAAGCCATGGCCGACACGCCCCGCTCTCATGGCAACAAGAGCGTCCGCCCCTCGCTCGCGCCGCGCGACCTCATGGCCGAGACGGCACCGCGCCCCGGTATCTGGACGGCGCGCGTCATCACCCTTTTGCCGCAGGCTTTCCCCGGCGCCCTCGGCGAGAGCCTGACAGGCCGCGCCCTGCGCGAGGGTCTCTGGGCGCTGGAAACGATCGACCTGCGCCCCTTCGGCGAGGGACGGCACCGTAATGTCGATGACACGCCTGCAGGCGGCGGCGCGGGGATGGTGCTGCGCCCCGACGTGATGGGCCGCGCCATCGACATGGCCATGGCCGCGACCCCGCCCCACTGGCCACTCGTCTACCTCAGCCCGCGTGGCGCGCCCTTTACTCAGGCCCGCGCCCGCGCGTTGGCCGAGGGTCCGGGCGTCACACTGATCTGTGGCCGGTTCGAGGGACTGGACGAGAGGGTGATCGAGCATTACGAAATCGAGGAAATCAGCCTCGGCGATTTCGTCATGACCGGCGGCGAGATCGCCGCGCAGGCGGTGATCGATGCGAGTGTGCGGCTTCTGCCCGGTGTTCTGGGAAACGAGGCCTCTGTCGAGGAAGAAAGCTTTGCCGCAGGGCTGCTGGAGCATCCCCAATATACCCGCCCCGCCGAGTGGCGTGGGCGCACCATCCCCGCCGTGCTGACCTCGGGCGATCACGGCAGGGTGGCGGAGTGGCGGCGCGAGATGGCCGAAAGGATCACCCGGGAACGCCGCCCCGATCTGTGGCAGGTGCATCCGGCGCGGGACGAGGACAGCTGATCTTGCGGCGCGCGACGCAAACGGGGTAGGTGATTCCCGACACGCCAGAGCAGGAGCCGCCGATGACCACAGACCCCAAGGCCCATACCGAAAAGATGAAGCGGATCAAGGCCGCCCGCGACAAGCTCATGGCGCACAAGACCGGCGAAAAGGGCCTCATCATCGTCCATACCGGCAATGGCAAGGGCAAAAGCAGCTCGGGCTTCGGGATGATCCTGCGCTGTATCGGCCACGGCTTTCCCTGCGCGGTGGTGCAGTTCATCAAGGGCTCCATGCCGAGCGGCGAGCGCGACCTGCTCAAGCAGAGGTTTGCCGACATCTGCGCGTTTCATGTCATGGGCGAGGGCTTTACCTGGGAGACACAGGACCGCGAGCGCGATACCGAGATGGCGCAGGCGGCCTGGGAGAAGGCCAAGGAGTTGATCCGCGACGAGCGCAACCGCATGGTGCTGCTCGACGAAATCAACATCGCGCTGCGCTATGACTACCTCGATATCAACGATGTGGTGGCCTTTCTCGCAGAGGAAAAACCGCCGATGACCCATGTCGTGCTGACCGGGCGCAGCGCCAAACCGGAGCTGATCGAGATCGCCGATCTGGTCAGCGAGATGAAAGAGGTCAAGCACCCGTTCCGCGAACAGAACATCAAGGCGCAGGCAGGCGTGGAATTCTGACACCAAGGCTTGATTGCCGCGCCGATCCCGCCTATACCCCGCTGGTCCGGAATCGCCCTAGTGGTTGCGGGCCAGTTTTCTGTTGGCATCCTGCTCCGGCTTTCTTCGGCCACAAACAGCAGCCTCGGAAAGCGCAGCATATGAAATGACGACCTGATCTCTGGCGGGCGCAGCCGCGGACCCGGAAGAAGACCAAGAGCTCTGAGGGCGCGAGACATCTTTGCGGAAAAAACCGCAAGCAGTTCAGGAGAGAAGCGATGGACATTATCGCTCAGATCGAGGCGGAACAGATCGCCGCCCTCGGGAAGACCATTCCCGATTTCAAGGCCGGCGACACAATCCGCGTAGGCTACAAGGTGACTGAAGGCACCCGCTCGCGCGTGCAGGCGTTCGAAGGCGTGTGCATCAGCCGCAAGAACGGCAAGGGCATCGCCGGTTCATTCACCGTCCGCAAGATTTCCTTTGGCGAAGGCGTGGAACGGATGTTCCCGCTCTATTCGACCAATATCGACTCGATCGAGGTCGTGCGTCGTGGCCGCGTGCGCCGCGCCAAGCTCTACTACCTGCGCTCGCGTCGTGGCAAATCCGCCCGCATCGCCGAGGACGCCAATTACAAGGCCCTTTCGGGCAAATCCGCATAAGGACCGGCACGATGAAAAAGGACATCCACCCCGATTATCACGTCATCGACGTCAAGATGACCGATGGCACTATCGTGCAGATGCGCTCCACCTGGGGCAAGGAGGGCGATACGCTCTCGCTCGATATCGACCCCTCGGTGCACCCCGCCTGGACCGGTGGCGGCACGCGCCTCACCGATGCCGGTGGCCGCGTCTCGAAGTTCAAGAACAAATACGCCGGTCTCGGCTTCTGATCACGCATCGGATTTCGGACAGGACGCCGCCCTTCGGGGCGGCGTTTGCGTTTGGCCATTTGGCCCCTCACGCCAGTGTCACCACCTCGCCCGCTGCCGCCTCGGCATCGGAATGATCGTGCGTGACCTGAAGCACCGGCAAGGCACGACGGCGGGCCGTGTCGAACACAAGTTCGCGCACCTGCGCGCGCAGCCCGGTATCGAGCTTGGAAAACGCCTCGTCGAGCAAGAGAGCGCGCGGTTCCGACAGAAGCATCCGTTGCAGCGCCACCCGCGCCCGCTGCCCGCCAGAGAGCGTGGCCGGATCACGCCCGGCAAAGCCTGCAAGCCCCACCTCCGCCAGCGCCGCCTCGACCCGCGCGCGGCGCGCGGCGCGGCCCCGCACAACGGGTTTCAGCCCGAAGGCAAGGTTGGCCCCCACCGAGAGATGCGGAAACAGATACTCGTCCTGGAACAGGATGCCGATCTGCCGCGCCTCGGTGGGCAGGCTCATCAGGTCACGCCCGTCAAGCCGGATACGCCCCGCCATGTCGAAAACCGGATCGAGCGTGCCGGTGATCGCCGCCAGTAGCGTGGACTTGCCAGAGCCGGACGGCCCCATCACGGTCAGCACCTCACCCGGTCCGATGGTGCAATCGAGTTCGATAAGCCGCACCGCACCGAGCGAGATCGTCACCTTTTCGAACCGCAGCCCGCGCGCATCAGCCATCGCGCATCCCCTTCCTGTTGCGCCACGCCAATCGCGGCAATAGCACGGCGAGGGTAAAGGGCGCAAACGCCGCCGCGGTCTGCGCCAGCGCATAGACCCCGATCACCCGCCTGTCGCCGCCCGAGGCAAGAGCCACCGCCTCGGTCGTCAGCGTCGCCACCCGCCCCGCGCCGACCAGCAGCGTCGGCAGGTATTGCCCCACCGACACGGCAAAGCCGACCGCCGCCGCAATGAGCAGGGGCCGCAGCAGCATCGGCATCCGCACCACCCAGAGCACGCGATCCGGCCCGGCGCCCAATGCGCGCGCGATCGTATCCTGCCTCCGGTCCCAGGCGCGCCACGGATCGGACAGCGACAGGAACACATAAGGCAGCACGAAAACCAGATGCGCCAGCACCACCGCCGCGCGCCCGCCATCGACCCCGGTGGCGATGGAGAGGGTCTGAAACCCCATGAGAAACGCCACCTGCGGCACGATCAGCGGCAGGTAAAGCAGCCAGAGCGCGCGCGTCGCGGGCCGCAACCCGTGGCGATGCTCTGCCTCGAGACTCGCCAGTGTCAGCAAAAGCGCCAGAAACGTCGCCGCCCCGGCGATAAGCAGCGTCTCCATCACGGGCCCGGCAAGGCGCGGCCCGTGGCGCTGCCAGTTGCGCAGGGTAAAGGCGTCGGGCCAGAAATCGGGAAACTGCCACAACCCGGCGAAGGACCACACTACCTGCCCCGCCAGCCCGGCAATCACCGCCAGCGCGGCCAGACCGCCCAGCACCAGCGCGCCCAAACGCACCGCCTGTTCGGCCCCCCGCCGCCCCCGGGCGCCCGAGGCGATCCAGACGCGGCCGAGCGCCGCCACCGTGACCTCCATGATCCGCCAAAGGCCAAGCCCCAGCAGCACCAGCCCCAGTTGCAGCACCGCCCCCGCCGCCGCCTGAAAGCGGAACGCCAGATCGGGGTCATTCATCCAGCGCACCACCTGCACCGCCAGCGTCGGCGGCGTGTTGGGACCAAGGATGATCGCGACATCCACCACCGACATCGAGAACGCCAGAACCGCATAGACCGGCAGCCGGATCTGCCGGTAGACCAGCGGAAAGATCACCTTGAGCCAGCCGGTCACGCGGGCATAGCCCAGCGCCTGCGCCACCCGCAGGCTCTGACCGGGGCGCACCTGGGTCAGCGCCGCGAGGGTCATCAGCAAGAGGAACGGCACCTCCTTCGTGACCAGCCCGAAGATAAGGCTGAGGCCCGCCGGGTCTTGCAGGATCAACAGATCGGGTGGGCGCCCCCACCCCGTCGCCCAGGGCGAGAGCGCGCGCGTGATCCAGCCCGAGGGCGCGATGAGAAAGGCAAGGCCAAAGGCCGCCGCCGCGTGCGGAACCGACAGGAGCGGTGACAAGAGGCGTTCGATCACGCCAAAGGCGCGCGTGCCCGCCCAGCCCGCGCAAATCAGCGTGACGATGACAAGCGAGAGCGCGGTTGCGGCAAAGCCCACCCCAAGGCTGAGCGCCACCGCACGCGGCAGGCCCGGCCATGCAAACAGCGCGTCAAAGGCGGCAAGGCTAAGACCCGTGCCGCCCAGTGCGGGCATGTAGCCCAGCGCGGGCGCCAGCGTGCCAGCAAGCCCCGCCAGCACCGGCCCCAGCATGACGGCCAGCGTCAAGAGCGGCGCCCAGGGCAGGAATCGCGCCCGTCGCGTGGCGCGCGGCGGCGCCGTGGTGGCACGCGCCGCGCGCATCGGGCCTTACTGACCGACGCCGTAGCGCGCGGTCCAGTCCTCTTCCAGCCGGGTCATCCACGACGGCGGCGGCTGCGGGATGGTCGTGCCCAGTTCTTCCGCCGACAGGGTCGCGATGCCGCGCTCGATCGCATCAAAGCGCGCGCGGTCCTCGGGGTCGAGCCGGTCCATCGACAGCACCGTGCCGCTGCCCCAGACCACCGGGTCGGCCTTGCGGGCCTGCGCCTCGGGCGACATCAGGAAATTCGCCACCACCATCGCGCCCGCCTTGGCACTTGCGTTATAGGGGATCGCCACGAAGCTGATGTTGCTGATGGTGCCGCCATCGAGGACATAGGTGCGCACCGTATCAGGCAGCTCGAAACTGGCGATGGCGTTCGAGGCCTCGTTGGGGTTAAAGCTGATCGCAAGGTCAATCTCGCCATCGTTCATGAGCTGGATCAGCCGGGGCCCTATCTGCGGATAGGCCGCACCGCCGCGCCAGAGGTTCGGGGTGATCTCATTGAGATACGCCCAGAGCGGGGCGGTCGTGGCGGCGTAGGCCTCTTCGGTCACGGGCTTTTCAAGCACCGCAGGATCGGGGGCAAGCTCCATCAGCGCCTGCTTGAGAAAGGTCGTTCCGAGGAAATCCGGCGGCTGCGGATAGGCAAAGCGGCCCGGATTGTCGCGCAGCCAGTCGCCCAGCGCGCGGATCGAGCGCGGCGGCGCATCAACCCGTGCGGTGTCATAGTAGAACACGACCTGGCTCTGGCTCCACGGGGCCTCTAGCCCGTCGGTCGGCACGGTGAAATCGACAATTGTGCCGGGGTTTCCCACCGGGTCTATGTATTGCCAGTTGGGCAGGTCCTCGACCCAGGGACCGAAAAACAGACCCTGTTCCTTCATCGCCGCGAAATTCTCGCCGTTGATCCAGATCAGATCGACCGCACCCCCCTCATCCTTGCCCGCCGATTTCTCGGCGATCACGCGGCTGACGGCCTCGGCGGTGTCGTTGAGCTTCACATGCTCGATCCTGACGCCATAGCGCTCGGACACCGTGTCGCCGACCCAGGCGATATACTCATTGGTAGAGTTCCACCCGGCCCAGGCATGCCAATAGACGGTCTGGCCCTCGGCGGCCTCCAGCACGGCGTCCCAGTCTGCGGGGTCGGGCGTGACCTCCTGCGCGGCCAGCGGCGCGGCAAGGCCAAGCGCGGTCAACGCGGTTAAAATCGGGCGGATCATGCGGTCTCTCCTGTTGGTGGAAGGTTACAGAACATCGGCCAGAAGACCGAACTCCAAGTCAAGGCGTTTGGCGGTCTCGGGATCAAGATAGTGATCGACGCGGCCCCGCACATGGGCGATGAGCGCGGCGTCGCTGTTCTCTGCCGCCCAGTCCTCGCCTTCGGCGTCGGACTTGGCCCCCGTGCCCGAAAGCGCCCGCCATTTCGCACACCATGTCATCGACCACAGCCACATCGCCCGGCGCATCGGCAAAATCCACGGCCCAAGCGCCGCGCGCAACTCATCAGGCAGGTGATCCAGCCAGAGATGACAGGCGCGCGCCACATCTTGCGGCTCTAACACGGCGTAACTCGCCACATCCCACGTGGTCGAGGTATAGAGCGTGGCATGGGCCAGATCGAGCGGCGGAGCGCTATAGCGGGCCTTTTCCAGATCGACGAGGATTGCGCGCCCGGTGGCGTCGATGAGGAAGTTTCCGGGATGCGCGTCAAAAGAAATGAGCCGCTTGGGCGGGCGCGCATCGCTCTCGCAGAGGTGGCGCAACGCCGCAATATGCGTCTCTATTATGACCTTTGTCGCGGGATGCGCGATGTGCAGGTGGCACGCCTGCACATCGATTTCCGCCAGCAGATCGGCCAGCGGATCGGCAGGATCGAGCAGCGGCGCGCGCCCCTTCGGCATCGGCAGGGCATGGATCGCCGCCAGCGCCTGCATGATCGCGGGCAGATCCTCGGGCAGGCGCGCGACCCGCCCCTCGATCTCGTCCACGATCAGCCCCCCGCGCGGCAGGGCGTCACTCGGCGGCAGTACCGCGTGAAGGCGCGGCGCATGACCAGAGGCGCTCGCCCGCTTGAAACAGGCCGCCTGATAGGCAAGATTTTCCGCCGCATTGAGCCGCATCTGGCTCTGTTTCGGCAGCCTTGCCAGAAGCCCGGTGCCGCCAAGCCGGACATGATCATGCGCCAGCCCCTTATCGGGCAAAAACTCGGGTAGACCCGGCGCATGGCCGCCCGCCTCAAGCGCGGTCATCAGCGCGGGCAGAACCGCCGCGCGCCGGTCTGTCGCCGGGCCGCTCACTCCGCCGCCCATTTTGCCGCCAGCCGCTCTTGCCGAAGGCGCCCAATCTCCGGCTCCAGCACCTTTTCAAAGAACCGGTCGCAACCGATGCAGAGATTACGATAGGGTTCGCCGTCAGGCCGTTTCGTGCGGGATTCGTCAAGGAACCGCGCCACATCCCAGCCATGCGCCAACCCCATCCGCTCGGGGTGGCCCATGGAAATGGCCTCAAACGCCGGATGCCCCACGATGCTGTCCAGAATATCGTCAAGCCGCTCCTCGCAGAGATTGCCCAAGGGTGCCGCGGTCTTGAGACAGCAGGGAAAGACATCGCCATTGGGGTCGATGGAGACCTCAGACCCCGAGAAGCCCCGATTGAGGAATCCAAGCCCCCCCGACCAGACATTGCAGAAATTATCGGTGATCGTCGCCTTCGACAGCGAGTTTTCCCAGGCCCGCCCGCGCGGCCAGATCTTGCCGATCCAGGCGTCCTCGGTCGCGCCGAACATCGAATAGACCGGCTGATCATATGTCTGATCCGCCCAGTTGCGGTTGCTCGAGGCCAGCGCGCTGTCGCGCATCCCCGCCGTTTGAAACATGGCGCGCAACCGCTCGATGAGCGGCTCGCGCTTGTCGCCTTCGTGGCCCACGTGAAAATCATCCATCCCGGCGCAGGAAATCATCCAGACGCCGCGCGCCAGCAACTCGTCCACGATCTGCGGCGTCACCAGATCGCCGGTGGTCTGCACGATCACCCGCACGCCCTGCGCGCCATATCTGGCCTGAATAGCCTCGAGCGCCGGATAAAGCACCTCCTCGCGCACCGGATCGACCAGCACCTCGCCGCCCGCAAGAATGATCCGGCTCGCACGGCGTTCATAGCCGCCCGGCGCGGTCTCGGACGGGGCGTTCAGATCGAGATAGCTCAGCTCGTCGGGAAGGCTCGCCAGCACCTTGGGAAAGCTTTCCTTCGCCTCGTCCACCACCTTGCGCAGCGCGCCGCGAACATAGGGGCGAAACCGGCTCTCGTAACAATGCTTGCAGCGGCGGTGACAGGCCCAGCAGAGGACGTAGTAAATGCTTTCCATGCGCGCGGGCGCTCCTTTCAATCATATGTCCCGTGGATGCCTCATAACCTAAGGCGGAAAAAGAGCCAGCACGTCCCTCATCACGGGATTGTCAGATGTTCAGCAGCCCCTCACGCAAGGGTGACCGGGCTTGGCTAGGCAGGACCCGGACGATGTGCAACGTTGGGCGTGTATAACGGAGCCGGTTTCCATGCGCCTCGTCTCGCTTGTCGCCCTCTGCCTTGGCCTTGCCACCCCTGCCATGGCGCAATCCGGCTGTGGCACTGATCTGCCCTGCGATATCCCTTCGGGCGGCTATCGCATCGCCCTGCCTGAGGGCAAAGGGCCATTCCCTGTGGTGCTGTTCCTGCATGGTTATGGCGGCAGCGCAACTGGCACGATGCGCGGCGGCATGGCACGCGCCGCACAGGCGCGCGGCTATGCCTTCATCGTGCCGGAGGCGCTCGTTCGTCCGGGGCGCAACCGCACCAGTTGGGGCTTTCATCCCGATTTTCCGGGGCCGCGCAATGAAGCGGATTTCTTGCAAGAGGTCATGCAGGACGCGAGCGCCCGTTTCGGCATCGACCCCACGCGCAGCCTGCTCACCGGGTTTTCCATTGGCGGATCGCTTGCCAGCTACATCGCCTGCGCACGCCCCGATGATTTCACCGCCTATGCGCCGGTCTCGGGCAGCTTCTGGCGGCCTCATCCCGAGGGTTGCGCCGGGCCGGTGCGGCTCTTGCACACCCATGGCTGGCGCGATCAGGTTGTGCCCCTTGAGGGGCGCGAGATCCGGCCCGGCTTTGTGCAGGGCGACGTGTTTCACGCCATGGACCTGTGGCGCACGGCCAATGCCTGCGCCCGGCACTATCCCGACAAGTTCGAGACCGACGGTGACTTCTGGCGACGCGTCTGGCTCGATTGCGCGCCCGGCTCGGCGCTGGAACTGGCACTTTTCGATGGTGGCCACGGCATGCCGCGCGGCTGGAGCAACATGGCGCTAGACTGGTTCGAAGCGCAGATCGGACCAACGCAATAGGGACTATTCGGCCGCAAGAGGCGGTGTTTCCGCCGCGCGAAACATCTCGCGGTGACGCCGCGCGAGTTGCAGGATCGCAGGCGGCTCGATCATCTCTGGCGTGGCCATGAGCGTCCCCATCCGCCGCCCGGACAGCATCGAGAGCGGCACCGCCGCCACAAGGCTCACCGCGATCGGCAACAGCCAGAGCGAGACGACACCTGCCGCCATGCCCATGACCAGAAGCGCACCGCTCACCGTTTCCAGCGCGTGGAACATGGCCACCGTGGCAAGGTTGTAATCGCCGCCCTTGCGCGCCTGCGGCGACCAGATCGGGCGAATACCGACGATCGTGCGCAGCACCGCCACCATCTGCTGCACCATCATGATCGGCGCAAACAGGATCGAGAGCAAGATTTCCACAACCAGCGACAGCCCAAACCGCGCCGCCCCACCAAACCGCGCGATGCGCACCTCGCCAAGGCCAAGCGCCATCGCGCCCATCAACTTGGGCGCAAGCAGCATCCCATACATGAACACGAGGATCAGCACCGAGTTGACGCGGCTCATCTCTGGCCACACGGGATAAAGCGGGTTCTCCATTGAAAAATAGGTGATCACACTATCCGGCCCGTTGCCCAGAAGCGCCCAGATCACCAGAAGGCCGAACCAGGCAGGCGAAAGCAGATAGCTCATCGCGCCATGAAAAAGATGAAACCGCGAGACGGCGTGAAAGCCGCGCGCGCCCAGAAGGCGCAGGTGTTGCAGATTTCCGTGACACCAACGCCGATCGCGCAGGGCATAGTCGATGAGCGTCGCGGGCGGCTCCTCGTAGCTGCCGGTGATGTGGGGGACAAAGCGCACCGCCCAGCCGGCGCGCCGCAAAAGCCCCGCCTCAACGAAATCATGGCTGAGGATCAGCCCTCCCGTCCCCGAGAAAGACGGCATCCGGGGCAGCCCGGCACAATCGGCAAAAGCGCGGGTGCGGATGATCGCGTTATGGCCCCAGTAATTGCCTTCCGTCCCGGTCCAGCCCGCCAGTCCCTCGCTCAGCAACGTGCCATAGACGGCGGCGGAAAACTGCTGCATCCGACCAAAAAGCGTGTCGGACCCGATCACCATTGGCGCGGATTGAACAAGGCCCGCTGTCGGGTCGGCGGCCATCTCGTCGGCAAGGGCAGTGATCGCCTCGGCGCTCATCAGGCTGTCGGCGTCAAGCACCAGCATGGCCTCATGCGCCGCGCCCCAGCCCGTGATCCAGTCCCTGATATTGCCCACCTTGCGTTCGGTATTGCGGGCGCGTCGGCGATACCAGACGCGCAGATCAGGGGGCAGCGCAGCGCGCAGCGTCTCGAAGGCGCGGCATTCGGCAAGGGCAATCCCGGCATCCTGCGTGTCGCTGAGAATGAACAACTCAAACCGGTGCGCCGATTTGCTCTCGCGCAGCGCCATCACCATCGCGAAGGCATTGCCGAATACCTCTGCGGTGTCCTCGTTATAGATCGGCACCAGAAGCGCCACATTCAGCGGCGCAATCACGTGCCCGCGTGTGTGTCGGCGCATCAAGTGACAGACAAGGCCCAACGTTGCCGTGCCGACAGAAAGCGCGATCCAGAAGAAGGTGAGCGTGACCAGTGCCAGTAGCACCCATTCGAGCCACCACATGCCGCCATCGGACAGCCAGTCTGCAAAGATCCGAGCCAGCACGCCGGTGGTCAGCACCGCCGGAACAAAGGCCGCCGCCCGCCGCCACCAGAATCGCGGCGCGGGCTGCCAGGCCGGCGCGTTCGGGTCACGAACAGAGAGGTTCAGCCGTTGAACCGGGTGGCTCAGGGGCGCAAGCGGCGGCATGTGCCCCGCGCCGGGAAAGGCGGTTACGCGGTCCATCGGTACAGCCATACCTCGGTAACGCCGCGCCCCTCGTGGAAAAGCTGCGCACGGATTTCGGCCACCTGCACGTCACCGGGATCAAAGGAAAAGGCAAGGCGCGGCCCGCCGGTCTCGGGATTGCGCTGAATGAGACCCTGAGACGTATCCAACCTTGCGGAATTCACGTAAATCACCAGATCGTCGTAATCCTCGGGCAGGGCGTCATGGCGGGCAAAGTCGATGGTCACAAGCTGCCGCTTGTTGTGTGGAAAGCCGCGCCCGATCCGGGTTTGCAGCACCCGCGCCACGGGCTTCTTCTCGACGATCTCGCCCGTCCAGTCCATGCGATAGGTGAATGCGTGCTCACTGCCTGCCGCCAGCGGCTCTCGCGGGCGCCAATAGGCCACGATATTGTCGAAAATTTCCTTGTCAGTGGGGATTTCCACAAGCGTCACCGCGCCGCGCCCCCAATTCTCGCCGGGGGTGATCCAGAGACCGGGGCGGAGGTGATATTTCGCCTCGAGATCGTGGAAATCCGAATAACGCCGAGAGCGTTGCGCAAGGCCAAAACCCTGCGGGTTGCTGTCAACAAAGCTCGACACCTGAAGATGGCGCGGATTGCCCAAAGGCCGCCACAGCATCTCTCCATTGCCGTTGAGGATCGTAAGCCCGTCGCTGTCATGCACGGCAGGGCGGAAATCGTTGAATCGATCTCGATTCTTGGCGTCGAAATAGAACATCGAGGTCAGCGGCGCGATACCCACATTGGCAAGGTCCGCCCGCGGCCAGAGCGTGCAGCGCACATCGACATCGGCAGAATCGCCATAGGGATCGAGCGTGAAATGATACATGCCCGTGACCGAGGGGCTTTCCATCAGTGCGTGGATGCGATGCAGGCGCGCTCCGGGGGCAGGTTTCTCAACCCAGAACCGGGTGAAATCAGGGAACTCCTCGCCTTCGGGTGCAGCGGTATTGACGGCCAGCCCCCGCGCCGAGAGCCCATAGACCAGATGGCGCGGGATCACGCGAAAATAACTCGCGCCCTGAAAAACGGCATATTCCTGAAAGAAACCCGGTTTGGCGATCTCGGCCCGAAGCCGCACACCGGAATAGCCAAGCCGGTCGTCGATGGGCAGATCGGTCGGCACGATCTCGTGCTTTTCGTAAAGCGACAGGTCAAAGGGCACGCGCCGCGCCATGCCGTCCTCGACCATGTTGACCTCGACCGAATGCGGAAAATAGAGCCCCGGCGGGAAGAGATCGAATTCAAGCGTCGTATCGCTCCCCGCCCAGAAGGCGCGCGACGTATCATAGCGGATCGCGCGATACTGGTCATAGGTCAGCTCGCGCCAGCGCTGCGGCACCAGCGGGCGCTTGGCATAGGGCCTGGCCGCCACGTCCCGCGCAAGCGCGTCGAGCATCGTCTCGGAAAACGCCACGCCCTCGGCGGCCTGCACCGTCCCCGGCCACAGCGCCAGCGCACCAAGCCCTTTCAGAACCTCGCGCCTGATCATTTTGTCGCCCTCCATGGGTGGCCCTTGAACCATGCCGCCACATAGGCCACCACGATCAGCGCGCCGAAGCCCACAAGGTTGGCCAGCGTCATGTTCCAGGTATTGCGCCCGATCTGGTCCATCACGAACCCCGAGAGCCGGGCGAAGAACATCGAGAAGACGAACACCGCCAGCGACTGCTGCCCGACCTTGAGGATCATCGCCAGAAGCCCCGACCAGAGCCGCGCGATGATCCCGGTTCCGACGGCCTTGAGCCGCGCGCCGCCATCGCCAGCCGCCGCCCAGCACAGATAGGCAAGGCTCAGGAAATGCACATAGCGCAGGATGCCGAAATCGGACTTGTTGAAAAGGCCGCGATTCCCGATCCGCCACTCGCGCGCCCAGTCGAACCCGAATTCGCGCACGCCGATATTGGACAGCGGAATGTTGGCGAGAACGATGAACGCCGCCAGCCCGATCAGCCAGGCATTCACCGGCGGTTTCGGTAGCCAGCCGCGCATGAAGGCGAAACCGGTGAAGAAAATCAGTTGCCAGCCGAACGGGTTGAAGAACCACTTGCGCTCCGACCACGGCTCGGCCGGAAAACCAAGGTGCCAGTCGATCAGGCCAAGCGGCTCCAGCACTGCGCGCTGCGCGAATAGCCAGATCAGCCCCATCGCACCGAACACGGCCCAGACGCTTACCCGGCTGAGCGCCATCATTACCGGCATCATCACGAGGATGACCATATACATCGGCAGGATGTCGAAATAGTTCGGCACATAGGTGAGGGTGAACAACCCCACAAGCTGCGGCCCCGGTTCTGCAAAGAACTTCCACAGGTTGAGGGTGCCGATATAGGTTCTGTCGAACTCGCCGAAATGGTCGAAGGACGCGAGCAGGGCCGCGGTGGCAAAGAACAGCGCGATATGCGCCCAATAAACCTGCCAGACGCGGTAACCCACCCGCGAGGTGCCAAGCCGCCAACCCGCCCGGTCGAATGTGCGCCCAAAGGCGATGGCAGAGGCCATACCCGAGCAGAACACGAAGATCTCGGTCGCATCCGAAAAGCCCCAGCGCGCCGGAATCCAGCTTGTGAAGAAATTGCGCGGGGTGTGGGCGGCAAGGATGATGAACATCGCCAGCCCACGAAAGAAATCCAGCCGGATATCGCGGGTGCTCGCCACGGGCGCGGCAACCGATTCTTGCGTTTGACTATGGACCATGGCCGGATCGGCAACACTCGTCATCGCGGTGTCGGCTCCTTGCTAATTGTGTCGCGGGCTTACTCAGCCGGAAGACGCCCCGCCTCGGACCAGTCGCCGCGCGCCTCCTCGATCAGATCGAGGCGGGTGCTGGCGTAACGGTCGAGCCTGCCGGCGCGGCGTGCGCTGCGCTCATCGAGGATGGATCTGGCCTCGTCGAGAAAACCGCTACGAATCGCCGCGTCGATGGTCAGACGCTCGAACACGTCGCGTTGCGCATGGCTTCCGCCGGCGAGTTGCATGGAATGGCGTGCCCGTCCCAGGTTGAGAAAAGCCGTCTTGTAATCGCCCTCGCCAAAGGCCTCAAGGCCCGTCGCCGCCGACAGGCCGGGATTTGCCATCCGGGCCATCATGTCCGAGGAACCGGTGCGCTTGGCGTCATTCTGCAGCCGTGCCATCAGCCGCCGGATCGCGGTTTCGCGCTTGCCGCCGATGAGCGCCAGCAGATAGTGGAGATCGGCAAAGATCAGACAGGCGTCCTCGGTCCTGCGCTCGCAGATCTCGGCCATCTCCTCCCAGCGGTCGCCAACGTCGATCCCTTCCAGTTCGAGCCGCGACAGAAGCGATGCGCCGTTTGAAATATCGCGGAAATCGTCGGTGTGGTCGCGGCGCATCTCGGTATCATAAAGGTGGAACACGGCGTCGATCTCACCTTGATCGAGATGCATCAGCGCCTTGTGCCACCACACATGGTATCGGAAATTGTTGCAATGCGTCCAGGCTGCCTCGCGCCCTTCAAGCCAGCTCAACCCCGCGCGTGAATTGCAGGTCATGTCGAACACATGCGCCACCGCGTGCAACCCCCAGGCATCGTCGGCGGCAAGGCTCAGGCCCAGACGCCCCGCCGTCTCGGCGCGGCCATAATCGCCGGTCTCTTCCAGCGCAAAGGCATGACAGCCAAAGAGATAGCCGCGCGCCGGGTTCTTGGCGTCATAAGTCGGCAACAACGCCTCGATCGAGGCGCGCATTCCCTTGTTGTCGCCCAGGATGAAACGGGTGGCGTGGCTCACCTTCATAGCCAGTGCATCCTCGGGCCAGCGTGTAAGAATCGCCTCCATCTCTCGCACGGTCTCGGTGGGCCGCCCGTCGAGCCAGGCACCGAGCGCGCGTACATAACCCATTTCGCGAACCGTCGGCGCACCTTCCTTGGCACACAAAAGCGCCGCCTCATGGGCGGCGCGTGCAGTCTCGACCATTTCGCTGCGGCCCAGCATCATGCAGAAAAGGCCCTTGGTGGCATGCGCCATGGCAAAGCCCGGCTCAACGCTCAGAACCTTGCCGAGGTGGTCGGGCGTCGCGGCGGAATGGGCCAGAAACGCCAGCACCATCCGATCCCAGGCCAGCACGGCCTCGGGCAAAGAGAGCGAGGTTTCATACCCGAATTGATCATTACGCATGGCCCGAGGTTCCTTTTCGGCAGTAAATCTGTTTCAGCTAGCCCGCAATCTATGATGCCAGCAACAAGGGCAGGCAGGTCTTCACCAATACGTTATCCCGTTGGTGAGGAATGTGACGGCTTGAAACGCGGCGCTCAATACTAAGGCGATCTGTAATACGCAAAGACCCGCTCAAGATGAGCGGGTCTTTGCGCATTTCCCACCGCTCAGTCCGCGACAGCGGCCTTGGCGACGGCCTCGAACACACCGTCAAGTTCGGCGGCCAGATCGCGCAGCGCATCACCCCCTTCGTCGAAATAGGGGGCAAAGACGTGGCTAGGGGTCTTGTAGGCCAGCGTCGATGTGCCGTCGGCATTTTCCGTGGCATAGAGCATGATCGGCGCTTCGATCCCGGCGGCGATGCTGGCGTCGAGCATCCGGCGCGCATAGTCGTTTCGGTAAAGGCCAAAGACGCGGTTGCCGGGAATGGTGATGCCCTGCATCTTGGCCCCCGCCGAGGCGCTCGCCTGATTGACGATGCGGATCTCGCTGGTTTCCACGACGGTGTTGACGGATTTCACCAGTTCCTCAAAGGATTGCCCGCTTTTCAGGATTACCCAGCCCTCGCGTGGCTCGAGCGCCTGGGCACTGCCGGCGAAAAGCGTGAGAACGGCAAGAAGTTTCAGAAATCGTTGCATGAACAACCCTCCAGTTGACACCGGAGGGCTAAGGTCTGGCCCGAGTCGCGGCAAATCACGACAGCGCGAGCAAAGGTTACAACCTATCCTTGAGCGGCCCCAGCACCGCATCGGTATCAGCCCCCACCGAGGGCGGCGCCAAGCGATAGCTAACCGGCGTGCGCGAGAATTTGAGCGGGTTACCGATAAGGCGCACCTCGCGCGTGGCGGTCTGCGGCGCGGGCAAGGTGACGGTCATGCCGCGCGCCTGCGCCTGATCGCTCTCCAGCGCCTGCTCGATCGTGTTGACCGGACCCACCGGCACCTTGCGCGCCTCCAGGCCGCCAATCACGTCCTGCATGGTGTGGGTCGTCAGCGCCTCGGCGATCATCGGCACCAGGGTCTTGCGGTTGGCAAGCCGCGCGGTATTGGTCGCAAAGCGCGGATCGCTGGCCCAGTCGGGCCGCCCCAGATAGTCACAAAACCGGGCATACTGGCTGTCATTGCCCACCGCCACGATCACGTAACCGTCGGATGTGGCAAAGACCTGATAGGGCACGATATTGGGATGGGCATTGCCGGCGCGGGTGGGCGATATTCCGGTGGTCAGATAATTCAGCCCCTGATTGACCAGCCAGGCCATGGTGGCATCGACAAGCGCGATGTCGATATGCTGCCCCTCGCCGGTGGCGTCGCGGTAACGCAGCGCGGCGAGAATGCCCGTGGCGGCGTAGAGGCCGCAAACGATATCCCCCACACCCACGCCCACCTTCATCGGTTCCCGCCCCGCCTCTCCGGTGATCGACATGATCCCGGCAAAACCTTGCGCCATCAGGTCATAGCCCGGCTTTTCGCGGTTCGGCCCGGTCTGGCCGAAACCGGAAATCGAGCAATAGACGAGGCCGGGATAGGCGGCGCAGAGCGTTTCGTGATCAAGTCCGTATTTGCGCAAACCGCCCGGTTTGAAATTCTCGATCACCACATCGGCGCGCCCCGCCAGCGCGTGCAACACCTTTTGCACCTCCGGGTCGGTCAGATCGACGGCCACGGATTTCTTGTTGCGATTGGAGGACATGAAATAGGCCGACAGGTCGGTGGGCTTGCCCTCGGCATCCAAAGCAAAGGGCGGCCCCCATCCACGCGTGTCATCCCCCTCTAGGCTCTCAATCTTGATCACCTCGGCCCCCAGATCGCCAAGAAGCTGGGTGCAGGTCGGACCGGCAAGGATCCGGCTCAGATCGAGAACGACAAGACCATCAAGCGGGCCGGGCATGGGCGCCTCCTCAGATACGGTTGTCATAACAGCCGCGGTCGATCTCGGCGGCGATGACGGTAAAGGTGTCAGCCTCTTGCGCCGCCTCAAGGGCTGCGCGCAACTCGGCACGGTTTGTCACGCGCACGCCATGGCCACCAAAGGCGCGCCCGATGGCGGCGAAATCATGATGGCCAAAATCCACCGCGAGATTGACCATCTGCCGCTCGCGCTGTTTCTTTTCGATCAGCGCAAGGCTGGCATCGACAAAGACAACAAAGATCACCGGCAGGTTCAACTCCGCCACGGTGGACAACTCCCCCGCCACCATCAGGAACCCGGCATCGCCGGAAAAGCTGACGACGGTGGCCTCGGGCGTGGCAAGTTTCGCCCCCATCGCCAGCGGCACGGCACAGCCCATGGTGCAAAGGGCGGTGGATTGCAGCAGGGCGCGGGGGATATGGCTCGTCCACATCTGCGACAGAAGAATGCGATGCGCGCCGCTATCGACGGTGGCGATGGTATCGTTGGGCAGCACTTGCCGCGTCTCGGCGATCACCCCTGCCGCGCCCCAATCGTCATCGGTGGGAAAGGCGCGGGCAAGTGCGCCGCGCGCCGCGGCCACCTCGCCCCCTGCCCAAGTGGCGCGGGGGGTGACGCCCGCGGTAAGCGCGGCCAGTGAGGGCGCACAGGCCCCCACGATATTCAATGTCGCCTGATGCATGTAGTGGTCATTGGGCACGGCGGCGATGTCGATCACCTTGACCTCTGCCGGGTCCCAGATCTCGCGCCAGCCGGGGCGCATCTCGATCGGGTCATAGCCGACACAGAGGATCAGATCGGCCTGCTGCACCAGCGGCACAAGAATACCGTCAGCCAAGGGCGAGAGACCCGCACCACCAAGGCAGAGAGGGTGGGTTTCGGGGATGATCCCCTTGGCCTTGTAGGTGGTGATGACGGGGATGCCCACGCATTCGGCGGCCTCGAGGATGGCGGCGCTCGCCCCCTCATTGACCGCATCAAGGCCCACGATCATCACCGGGCGCTCGGCCGCCGCCAGCCAATCGCGGGCGGCCAGTGGGGCAGCGGGCTGCATCGGCACGGCATCGGGACGGCGGCGCAGGCGCGGCAGCGTCACGCGCATATCGGCCACCGAAATCGGCACGTCGATATGCACCGGGCCGGGGCGGCCCTCGGTGGCGATGCCGATGGCCTTGTCGGCGATGATGTCGGCGCTTTGCGCGGTCAGGCGGAATGTGGCCTTGGTGATCGGTGCAAGCACCGCCTCGTGATCGAGGATCTGATGGGTATAGGTCAGCCCCTCATCGGCATCGACACAGCCCGACAGCACAATGAGCGGCACCCGGTCCTGATGCGCATTGGCGATGGCGTTGACACCGTTGAGCACCCCCGGCCCCAGCGTCGCCACCAGAATCCCCGGCGCGCCGGTGCGGTGCCAGACCCCCTCGGCCATAAAGGCGGCGGCGTTCTCGTGCCGGGCCAATGTCACCGCGATCCCCGCCCGCGCCAGCGCGTCCATCACCGTCAGAACCTCTCCCCCCGGCATCCCGAACGCATGGCGGCACCCCGCCTCGTAAAGCCGCCGTGCAAGGTGATCGGCGGCGCGGGGGGGCTGTGTCTCGGGGCGGCTCATGGCGGGCTCCTCTCCTGTTCCCGGCATGTTGTGGCCGAGCCGCGTCGCGACCGCAAGCCGCATGGGGGGCCGCAAGACTGGATTTCCACCGCTTTCCCGCCCATATCCGGCTTGAGACAGAAGCCGAAAGCGCCTAAGCAGCGTTGGTATTAATTCCTCGATGCCGCCCCGATCCGGGCGAGAAAGCACCCCATGGCAAACCAGCTTTACCAGAACGATCTGCCAGACGGGCTTGATCTTGGCCCTGTCGTCGCGATTGACTGCGAGACGATGGGCCTCAACCCGATGCGCGACCGGCTCTGCGTGGTGCAGCTTTCGGGCGGGGACGGCAACGCGCATCTGGTGCAGGTGGCCAGGGGGCAGACCAGCGCGCCCAATCTTGAGCGGCTTCTGACCGATGCGGACGTGCTAAAGCTGTTCCATTTCGGACGCTTCGACATCGCCGCCATGTACCACGCCTTCGGCGCGCTCGCGGCCCCCGTCTATTGCACCAAGATCGCATCCAAGCTGATCCGCACCTATACCGATCGGCACGGGCTGAAATACCTGTTGCAGGAACTTCTTGGCGTGGACATTTCCAAGCAGCAGCAAAGCTCGGACTGGGGCGCTGATGCCCTCAGCGCGGCGCAGCTCGATTACGCCGCCTCCGACGTGCTCTATCTCCATGCCCTGCGCGACCGGCTCGACGCGATGCTTGCCCGCGAGGGGCGCACTGATCTTGCGCAGGCGTGCTTCGACTTTCTGCCCATGCGCGCGCGTCTTGATCTGGGGGGCTGGCCCGAGATCGACATTTTCGCGCATTGAGCGATGGCGCGCGCGGACAATACCTATTCGCGAATCATCGCGGGGGCGAAGATCCTGCTGCCGCTGGCCGCGCTCGGGCTTTTGTCCACGCTGTTCCTGATCTCGCGCACGATCGATCCCTCGAAATCGGTGCCGCTGGCCGAGATTGACCTTGAGCGGCGCGCGCAAGAGATGGGTGTGACCAACCCGAGTTTCGCCGGCATGACCGTCGGGGGCGACGAGGTTACCATAGCCGCCGACATGGCCCGCCCCGACCGCGACACGCAAGAACGCCTGAGCGCCGATCAGGTGCGCGGCGAGATGCGGCTGAGCGGGGGAACCGTGTTCAACCTGCGCTCGGACGAAGCGCGGCTTGATCAGGGGGCGATGACCGCGGCGCTGCTTGGCGGGGTGCGGATCACCACAACGACAGGTTATGTGATCGACACCGACAGGCTCGATGCGCGGCTTGACGTGCTCCATGCCGAGAGCGCAGGCGCGGTGCGGGCGACCGGGCCAATCGGGTCGCTCGATGCCGGCAAGATGCTCTTGCATCACAACGCCGAGACCGACACCGCCGAAGTGCTTTTCACCGGGGGGGTGGTGCTGATATACCAACCCCGAACATTCGAGGAAAAAGATCAGTGAGCGCCGTCATCAGGTTTGTGGCCGTTATTGTGTTTTCCTGCCTGCCGGTTCTGGCATCAGCGCAGGTCGCAGCGTTGTCCTTTGGTCAAGGAACGCAGGATCGCGGGCTGCCGGTCGAGGTGACATCGGACGCGCTCAGCGTCGATCAGAACGACAATTCCGCGCTTTTCACCGGCAGCGTGGTGATCGCGCAGGGCGAGATGCGGCTGGCCGCGCCCCGCGTGCGGGTGGTCTATCTGCCGGACCGCAGCGGAATAGAGACGCTCGAAGCCTCGGGCGGCGTGACGCTCTCCAGCGGCGAGGATGCCGCCGAGGCGCAGAACGCGGCCTATAATCTTGGCACCGGCATGATCGAACTTCACGGCGAGGTGCTGCTCGTGCAGGGCAGCAGCGCGATTTCGGGCGATACCGTGATCGTGGACACCAATGCGGGCACGGCACAGGTGACGGGCCGCGTGCGCACCATCCTGAGACCACAGGCCGGCCAGTGAGCAAACCCGCCCTAACCCTCGCACACAGCAACGAGACCGCGGGCCTGCGGATCGTGAACCTGCGCAAGAGCTACAAGAAAAAGATCGTGATCCGCGATGTCTCGCTGCATCTCGATCAGGGCGAGGTGGTGGCGCTTCTGGGTCCAAACGGCTCGGGAAAGACCACTACATTCTACGCCATCGCCGGGCTGATCTATCCCGAGGGCGGACATATCTATATCGACGGGCGCGACGTCAGCAACCTGCCGATGTATCGCCGCGCCAAGCTTGGCATCGGCTATCTGCCTCAGGAAATGTCGATCTTTCGCGGCCTTTCTGTCGAGGACAACATCATGGCGATTCTCGACATCGCCGAGCCCAAGCGCGCACGGCGGCGCGAGCGGCTGGAGCAGCTTCTGTCGGAATTCTCCATCGAGCACCTGCGCCGCGCGCCGGCCATGGCGCTCTCTGGCGGGGAGCGGCGTCGGGTAGAGATCGCGCGCTGCCTTGCGGCGAATCCGCGCTATCTCCTGCTGGACGAACCCTTTGCCGGGGTCGATCCGATCTCGGTCGGGGATATCCGGCATCTTGTCGCCGATCTGAAAAAGCGTGGCATCGGCGTGCTGATCACCGATCACAACGTGCGCGAAACCCTCGAAATCGTGGATCGTGCCTATATTCTGCACGACGGAAAGGTGCTCATGTCCGGCTCGCCGCGCGATGTGGTCGCGAACGAGAATGTGCGCCGGGTTTATCTTGGCGACAGCTTTCGAATTTCCTGACAAGGCGGGCGCGCACAACGCAAATCGCATTGACAAATCGTCTGGAACGGGCGTCAATTGGAGCATGACAAGTGGTGATCGTGCCCCGAATTCCGGACCGCGCCCGCGCCGAGCGGCGGGATTTGGAGAGTATCAACACCTGTCTGTTACCAGCATCAAAAGCCGGGTTTGACCGCGGCCCTTGAGGGCCGTTACGCCCCCGGTATGTCAAGTGAAGGAGGCAAGATGCGCTATCAAATCAGCGGAAAGCAGATCGATATCGGCGAGGCCCTGCAAACCCATGTCAAGGATCAGCTTGGCATCGTCGTGGCAAAATACGCCGAGCGCCCGACCGCCGCGCAAGTCACCTTTTCCAGGAGCGCGAGCGAATTCTCATGCGAGGCGGTCGTGCATCTTTCCACCGGGCTGACGGCGCAGGCGCGCGCCAAGGCCCACGAGATCTACGCCGCCTTCGATGCCTGTGCCGAGAAGATGGAAAAGCAGCTTCGCCGCTATAAGCGCCGCCTCAAGGACCATCACCGCGACCGCGCAGAGCCGGTTGAACTCTTTGGCGCATCCTCCTATATCCTCGCCGCGAGTGAAGAAGACACAGATTCGGAGCCCGACAGCCTGCAACCAATCATCGTCGCCGAGATCGAGACAAGGATTCCTTCGCTCTCGGTCGGAGAGGCGGTAATGCAGATGGAGTTGGCAGGCGCACCCGTTCTGGTGTTTCGCAAGGAAGGCAAGGAAACGGTCAATGTCGTGTATCGCCGCGAAGACGGCAATATCGGCTGGATTGACCCCTGATCGGAGGTGACCGGCGCGCGCGCCGGTCAAGACGACACAGCAAATGGATTTGACCATGCTCCTCAAACCCGAGGCGGTGCGTGCCTTGTCCGGCGTCACCAGCAAGAAACGCCTGATGAACGAGCTGGGCGCGCTCGTGGAAGCGGCCTATGACGTGCCGCATTCCGCAGCCGTCGAGGCCCTGCTTGAACGCGAAAGCCTGGGGCCGACGGGTGTGGGGCATGGCGTCGCCCTGCCCCATGCTCGGCTTGACGGGCTTGAGCAGGTGGTGGGCGTTCTGGTCGTGCTCGACAAGCCGATCGAGTTCGAGGCGGTGGACCGTCAGCCGGTTGATATCGCCTTTGGCCTCTTTGCCCCGCTCGATGCCGGGGTTGAGCATCTCAAGGCTTTGGCGCTGGTCTCGCGCACCCTGCGCGAGCCGTCGCTTTGTGCCAAGCTTCGCGCCAACAGTGATTCGGCCACGCTCTACACCATCGTGACCGCAGCGCAGGCGGCACAGGCCGCCTGACCAGATTCAGCGCCAGTTGCGAAATCCGAACAGCAGATAATCGCGCAGATAGACCGCGCGCGTCATCTGCTCGATTTCGTCATCGTAGATCGCAGCCAGATCGAACGGCTGTTGCGCCGGGGGCTTTGGCGGTGCGGGCGGTTTGGCATAGCCCGCCTGCTGCGCCAGTGCCCCGAGCCACGGGCCCATCTCGTTTTCGCGCAGGATCACGTCAGGTGCGCCAAACTGCGCCATACCTTCAATGAGCGCCGCCTGTGTCGCCCAATGCGCATCGACCCGCAGCGCCGTCTGCCCCGCCAGATTGGCCTTGAGAAACGTCAGAAAGGCCACGAAGGCCGCCCGGTGCGCCGCCAGATCATAACCCTCGTCCGGCCAGCCCCCGGGAATCGGCAGCTTGTAGGCCTGCCGCAGCGTGCGCCGGATGTCACGGTAACAGCCCGGCCCCTTGATCAGAACCTTGTCGCAGAACGCCGCATGGGCGCGTGCGACCGGGTGGCGTAGAACGGTAAAGCGGCGATGCCCCGGCTTGCGCCGCATCCATTGTCGCAACGCGCCCTGGTTGAGCTTGGTGGGCAAGGTGTTCTCCGGCACACCATCAAGCGCCGCCAGCCAGGCGCGCACCTCGGCTTCCGGCCCCGAGCGCACCGGCATGTAGAGCAACGGCGCGCGCGCGGCAGCGACGAAACCCGGCACCATCGCGCCGCGCCTTGGCTCGAAATTCGGGCTGCGCGAGAGGTCGAGCCTGTCCTGCCGCGTCAGCGCCCGCGCCATCGCCTCGAAATTCTCGACCTTGCTTTCCAACGGCTCGGGATTCTGCGGCTTGAGCGAAGCGTCAAGCGACTCTAGCCGCGCCTCGCAGCCCAGATAGCGCGCCATCCCGTTCATGACCTCAACGCTTTGCAGATCATCGTAATGGACATAGAACGCCGTCTGCCCGCAGGTCTGAAGCCGGTTCAGCAAAAGCAGTTGAAACGCCTGCAACGCGGCCAGGTGGGTTTCGAACTCGGTTTCGTCAAAGATCACCGTGCTGTCGCGCCGCCGCTTGACGTTGGTCAGCTTCCATTGCCCGGTCGCCTGCGCGATCTTCCAGGAAACATAGCTGTCGATCGGATTGCGCGTCAGCACGATCTTGGCGCAGCGCGGATCGTCGATCACCAGATCGAGCACGCGCGGATCGTGATCGTGGAAATAGCGAAACCCGCCGATGCCCGCCGTCTGCGCCTTGATCGCCCCGATAAGGCGCGCGGGATCCTCGTCACGCTGCGCCTGCGTCAGACCAAGGATTTCGGTGCGGTTGGGGTAGCCGATGAAATGCGGGTTGAACGCCTCGCCATGACATGTGATCCCGCCAAAGGCATTGAGGTTGGTTTCCAGAAAATTGGACCCCGTGCGCATTTCCGCGAAGATCACGAAATAATCGAACCGTGACTCCATGCCGCCTACCGCACCAGATACGGCTTGCGCTGGCCGTCGGATGGATGGTGCAATCCCGCCTCGGCGCTGAAATCACCCATCAGATAGGGGTGCATCCCCTGGTTCTTGAGGACCTGGAGAAACTGGCCAAATCCGGTCAGATCAGTCATGCGCGGCACCTCGGCAAGGCCGCGCGGATTGGCCTTGCCGATCTCGTCGATGATCGCCTGCAAGGGCTCCATCGGCGATTCGATGAATTCCGCCATGGTCCAGATCCGCACTTTTGCCCGCACCCATTGCGACCGCAGCACCTTGAGATGCTGCGCCTCGATCTGTTGCAGACGCGCCGCCTCGCACCGGATATCGGCAAAATTTGCATTGGACTGAAACAGCGGCACGGCCCATGCTCCGGAGATCACCGAGATCTGCGCGTTCGGATCCTTCACGATGTCCCATTCCACCGCCTGAAACATATCCTTGGGGCCAAGCTGAAAGCATTGCCGTTCGCCGCGCGTGTTCCAGATCAGGCTGGCGAGAAAGGCGCGCGGGTTGTAGTCACGCAGCGCCGCGCTATCGGAAAGCGCGCCGGCCATGATGGTCTGGCCATCGGCGAACTCGACTCGCTCGGGCGCGAAGATATGGCCATGAACGCGCATCGCGGTCATCCGCGCCAGCCACGACTCGAAGTTCTCGAACAGATCGCTGAACCCCTCGAAAACGGAATAGGGCGCACAGGTCAGCCCATTCTCGCGCCCCTCCACCGGAAAACGGCTCTGCATGTAGAGGCCCGGCCGCCCGCACGTGCGCCGTTCGACCGCCTTGGCAAAGATGCGGTCGATCTTGCCGGGGTTCGGCTCGGTCCGCTTCATCGCCCCCGCCTGATCGGTCAGGAACGCCTCGTAAAGCCGGTTGGCATGGGGCCAGATCTTGCGCGCAACAAAACAATCCGACCGCCGCAAAAGCTGAAGATGGTCGTCGTAGAAGATATGCGGCTTGCCCTGATAGTCGAATTTCGACAGCGTCAGCGACCGGCTCTCTATCTGGCGGGAATATTGCCGGGCGAGCGTCTGGAAATAGCTCTCGTCAGGGATCCAGACCTTCGAGAAATACCGCTCGTAGGTGGCGCGCTCGGGATCTTGGAGAATCGCGGAAAGGGTTTGACGCGTCAGGCACCACCACTGGCTTCCCATATGGGGCAGGATGCCGTTCGGCATGCGCCGCCGAAGCCGCACAAGCCGTTGCAGCGCCACGTATTTGTCAAAGAGAAAGCGATGCTTGCGCCAGGAGAACGGAAATCGCAGGGTAAAGCGTTCCTGATCCAGCCCGCCGATTGTCCAGGGCACGTCGGCGGTGGTCGCGCTCTCGATGAAATCGGTATGCGGGCGCGCAGCGAGATAGTCGATCAATTCCTGCACCGGGCGCAGCGGCAGGCACGACCCGGAGGCGAGATAGACGTGGCGCACCTCTGGGAACTCGCGCAGCATGATCTCGGAGGCGTTCTGCGTCGCCGCCACAAGCCCCCACATTCCCCACTCGCAGCGGTGCCGTTTGGCAAAGCGCAGGTCAGGCAGGTCCGACAGCGATCTGACAAAGGCGTCATACGCCTTTCGCGGCACCGCGCGATCCACATGAATCACCAGCGGGCACCCCGAGGCCGCCCAATGCCGCGCCACCTGTTCGGCCCTGCCAAAGGCGGTGTGAACCAGCATGACGATGCCAAGGCTCATGTCCGCGCCGCTCCCCGCCTCAGGCCCAGTTGCCCTTGGACATCAGGCCAAGGATCTCTAATTGCCGCCAGTTTATATATTTTTCCGACCATTTGCACCAAAGTTCGGGATTGTCGCGCGCATGGGCAGCATAGGCCCTGTATTCGACGCTGCCCGCATAATGCTGTCGGCGGATCAACTCCTCCTCCGCCTTGGCGGTGAACCTGTCTAGAAACTTGGCATGGAGCAGAATGCCGCTTGCCCTCTCGCCGCCCCACTCGTCGTAGGTCAGGTTAAGACCCCGTGGCAACAGCATATGGGTCGAGCTGTCATAGGCATAGCGCCGGTCCCATCGCACCAGCGGTGTCTTGTTCAGCGCGGGCGCCTTCTTCGGGTTGTCGGCGAAAAACACCCGCGCACGCGGCCCGCCCTGGATCCAGAGATTGCCATAAAGCCTGTTCTTCCTGATCATGTAATTGCCGGGATCGAACCAGGCGGCAATCTCAAGCGGATCCTGCCCGGCGCGATAGGGCGCCGCATCGATGCGCCCCTTGGGATACATGTCGAGCAGCATCGCGCCAAAGCTCCTGACGGCGCTACTATCGAGCCAGTCGGTCAGCGCGCGGATGGGGCGCGTGTCGCAGAACGGGTAGATGAAGAACTCGTCTGGATCGACCACCAGCGTCCAGTGCCCGTGCCCGTATCGCCCCTGCAACCAGTTGAGCCAGTCCACGCCGAAACGCGCCCGCTTGTAACTTGCCTTGGTGGTCCAGAGCGAGACATCGGGTTGACGCGCAAGATAGTCGGTGCCGCCATCGCTGCTGTCATTGTCCACGATCAGGAAATGCCCGATGCCAAGGTCGCGGTAATACTGAAGGAAATAGGGCAGGCGCACATACTCGTCGCGCAATGTCGAGAACAGCAGCACATCGCCGGGCCGGATGTCGCCCGTGCGGTCTGCCACCGGGCGCAGTGAGAAATGCTTGCGAAACGCGCGAACCTTGGCCCGTTTGCGCCGAAGCCGCATCCGGTATGACTGCCAAATTCCCACCCTGCTCCGCCTCCGCGCAATTTTCTGCGCCACACACTATTCGAGACAGGTTAATACAACCCTCATCCCGAACAAATCATTAAGATTCATGGAATTGTTACGTGTAACGCAACAATCGGACAAGCCCCTCACTTAGGCGAGCGTTTCGCCAGGATCCGCTGCAAGGTTCGCCGATGCATGTTGAGCCGCCGCGCCGTCTCGGACACGTTGCGATCGCAAAGCTCATAGACCCGCTGGATATGCTCCCACCGCACCCGATCCGCGCTCATCGGATTTTCGGGCGGCGGCGGCAGGTCGGAGCCATTCGATAAAAGCGCATTGGTGATATCCATGGCGTCGGCGGGCTTGGACAGGTAATCCGTCGCCCCGATCTTGACTGCCGCGACCGCCGTGGCGATCGCCCCATAGCCGGTGAGCACGACGATGCGGGCGTCGGGGCGCTTGTCGCGGATCGCCTCGACCACGTCGAGCCCGTTGCCATCCTCCAACCGCAGATCACAGACCGCATAGGCGGGTGGGCGAGCCGTCGCAATCGCGCGTCCGGCGGCCACCGATCCCGCAGTCTCGACCTCAAAGCCCCGCTTCTCCATCGCCTTGGCCAACCGTTTCAGAAAAGCCTCGTCGTCATCGACCAGCAGAAGCGACTTGTCCTCGCCGATATCGAGCGGTTCCTCGGTCATCGCGGACCTCCCCTTGCGCGTATCCGTGCCAAAGGTTCTAGCCCTTTGATTTTCCCGCGTCAAAACAATCACGTCACTTGGCGGCGTCAAGATAACACTGCACCCGCTCCGCCACCTGTTCCGGCGTCTCATCGCGGCGGAAAAACTCGACAAAGCCGTGTTCGGGCAACGTCAGATAGCTCATCGTCGTATGATCCACGAGATAAAAGTCGCCCTCGCCCTGCTTGGGGTCGTGCGCCTTGAAATAGGTGCGATAGGCGCGACTTGCGGCGCGCACCTGCTCTTCGCTGCCGGTCAGGCCAAGCATCCGCGGGTGCAGGTAACCGGTCCATTCCGCCAGCACCTCGGGTGTGTCGCGCTGTGGGTCGATCGAGATGAAGACCGGCTTCACGATCCGGCCCTTGTCTTCCAGAAGATCGACCGCCTCGGCATTGCGCGCGGCATCCATCGGGCAGACGTCGGGACAAAAGGTATAACCGAAATAGATCAGCGTCGGCTGGTCGATGACCTGCGCGTCGGTTACGGTCTCGCCAGTCTCGCTGATAAGCTCGAACGACCCGCCGATCTGCGCGCTTCCCCCGGCCACGCTCGAAGCGCGGCATTGGGCAAAGCGATCCTCGGGCGCGCGGCTTATGGTCATTGCATAGGTCGCGCCAAGAACGGCAACAACGATCACGGCTGCGGCTATGGCGAACATCCGGGTCATCGGAATGGCTTGCCTCCCCTCGGTCTGAGTGCAAGCTGTATGTAACACCTCCTGCTCCAGACACAACGGGACCAAGGCGCGCCGATGACCGATATTTCCCCCGATCCGATCACGCCCAGCGTCAATACGCAGCTGATCCGGCTCAGAACCCTCATTCTGTTGCGCTGGTGGGCCATCGCCGGACAGGCCAGCGCGCTTCTGGCCGCAGATCGGATCTACAAGCTCGACCTTGAAATCGGGCTTTGTTTTCTGGTGATCGGCGTTTCGGTCGCCTCGAACCTTGTCGCCAGTTTCGTCTTTTCCGAAACCAAGCGCCTGTCCGAGCAAGACGCACTTCTGGTGGTGCTGTTCGACATGCTGCAACTGGGGCTTCTACTGTATCTGACCGGCGGGATGCACAATCCGTTCTCGATCCTCATCGTCGGGCCGGTCACGGTTTCGGCATCGGCGCTCTCGGGGCGGGCGACGCTTTTCCTCGGGGTCGTGGCAATCATAATCGTGACGCTGCTGATGCAATTCTACCTGCCGCTGCGCACCGAGGACGGATTCATTCTTCAGGTTCCCGACATATTCCGCTTTGGCAACTGGGTGGCCATCGTCATTGCGGTGGTGTTTCTCGGGGTCTATTCCCGCAGGATCGTGCAGGAAATACGCGCCATGTCTGACGCGCTCCAGGCCACGCAGATGGCCCTCGCGCGCGAGCAGAAACTGACCGATCTGGGCGGCGTGGTGGCGGCAGCGGCGCATGAGCTGGGCACGCCGCTCGCCACAATCAAGCTGACCAGCGCCGAACTGGCCGAGGAACTGGCCGACCGCCCCGACCTGCGCGAGGATGCGCTCCTGATCCGGGCGCAGGCGGATCGCTGCCGCGATATCCTGCGCTCCATGGGCCGCGCCGGAAAGGACGATCTGCACTTGCGCCGCGCGCCGCTGACCGCGCTGGTGGAGGAAGCTGCCGAGCCGCATATCGGGCGCGGCAAGGACATCCGCTTCGATCACGGCGGCAAGGCCGATCCGATGACGCAGCCCACCGTGCTGCGCCGTCCCGAGATCATCCACGGGCTGCGCAACCTCGTGCAGAACGCCGTCGATTTCGCATGCACGACCGTCTCGGTCGAGACCCGCTGGACCAAGGACCACATCACGCTGCGGATCATGGATGACGGGCGCGGCTTTCCCCCCGACATGATCGGGCGCATCGGTGAACCGTTCATCCGCCGCCGCGCGCCCGCCCCCGATTCGCGACGGCCAGGCTACGAGGGGATGGGGCTTGGCCTGTTCATCGCCAAGACGCTTCTGGAACGGTCGGGGGCCAATCTGACCTTTGCCAACGGGGCAGATACTGTCGGTGCACTGGTCGAGGTGAGCTGGCCGCGCGCGGTGCTGGAGGTGTCCGATATCCCCAGCCTTGGCGAGAACCGTCCGATTTCCGGGTAAACCGCCCGGACGACGTTAATCGCCCCTTAACCACTTTACCCCACGCTAACGGGCGGACAGAGGTGGAGAGGCAGAATGGCGGATATGACGGCGCTCGATTTCACGGTTCTCATCGGGATCGCTCTCGTGCTCTCGCTGGTGGTGGTCTGGATCTCGGGGCTGATGCCTGACCGCCGTGCACATCCTGCGCCGATGGAACCGGGAACCACGAGACACTTTCTTTTTCGCGATGGTGCGCTTGTCGATACCGATGTGGCTGAGTTCACCCTGCCGGAGCCGCAAGACGCGGATGAAAGCGACTGGCTCCGTTTTCGCCGCTGGCTTGCCCCGCGCTTTGACCTGCCCGAGACCGTCGAGAACGGGAAAACCCTGCAAGATGGTGCCGCCCGCCTTGCGCTCGTCTTGCAGGGTGCAACCCTGCGCGTCACCCTGTCGGATCCCGAAACCTGCGCCGTTGCGCGCCACGACCTGCTTCATCGCCTGTCCGAGGCCACGCAGCAGGGCGCCGCCCTCATGGCCGCGCCCCTGCCGATGTGGCTGCGCGATCCCTCGGGGCGCATACGGTGCGAAAACCGGGCCGCAAGCACCCTGTCAGCGCCTGACCGCGCAGAGCTTCTTGCTGCCACCGTTCCGGGGCGCATCGCTCTCGAATCGCCGTCACGCTGGTATGACATGACCATCGAGACGCAGAACCACGGCCAGATCCACTATGCCCGCGACGTCACCGCCAGCGTTCTTGCCGAGCAGGCCCAGCGCGATTTCATCCGCACACTTGGCAAGACCTTTGCAGACCTGCCCACCGGTCTTGCGATCTTTGATCGCAACAGATCGTTGGCGATGTTCAACCCGGCGCTCGTCGATCTGACCGGCCTCGATCCCGTGTTTCTCAGCGCGCGCCCCGGTATCCTCGACTTTTTCGACACGCTGCGCGATCGGCAGGTCATGCCCGAGCCAAGGAACTATGCGAACTGGCGCACACAGATCGACGCAATGATCCGCGCCGCCGATGACGGCCAGTATCAGGACGTCTGGAGCCTCGTGAACGGAAGAACCTATCGTGTCACAGGGCGGCCACACCCCAACGGTGCCGTTGCCTTTCTCTTTGCCGATATCTCTGACGAGGTGGCCGTCACCCGCGATCAGCGCATCGCCCTGGATCTCAGACAGGCCGCGCTGGACCGCGTAGAAGAAGCTGTGGCCGTGCTGGCGAGGGATGGCGCGCTGCTGTTCTGCAACCGCCGCTTCGCCTTGCTGACACGCCTCGCCCCCGAGGCGCGCACGGGCCTCGCGCTGCCCGATCTGCTGGCCATCTGCCGCACCCGTTTTCCGCGCGCGACGCTCTGGCAAAGCGTCGAGGACCGGATCCGGGCCGGGGCCGTGTCGGCCTTTGCCGAAAGCGCGATGCTCGACCACGGCACGCGTCTTGCGGTGCGGTTGATGCCTCTTGGACAGGGGCGGGCGCTGCTCTCGCTCCACCATGTCCCCGCGCATGTCCAGCCAGGCGCGTTGACGGCCTGACGGCGCATCCGGCTTGCAGGCGGCGGCGGGGCGTGTAGTGTCGCGCCATGTCCACCCTGAGCCGCACCCTTGCCCTTGCCAGCCCCACCAAAACATGTGCGCTGGCCCGGCACCTCGGAGGCCGCCTCCGGCCCGGCGACGTGCTGTTGCTTTCGGGGGGTGTCGGCGCAGGCAAGACCCATTTCGCGCGCTGCCTGATCCAGAGTCTCCTGACCACCCCCGAGGATGTGCCCTCGCCGACCTACACGCTGGTGCAGACCTATCCCGGCACCACGGCCGAGATCTGGCACGCCGATCTCTACCGCCTCACCGATCCGGTGGAGTTGGTCGAGCTTGGCCTGACCGAGGCATTCGAAACCGCCATCTGCCTTGTCGAATGGCCCGATCGTCTGGGCGAACTGGCCCCCGAAACCGCCCTCTTGCTCGATTTCGCTCCCGGCGACGCGCTTGAGGCGCGCCGCCTCACCCTGCGCTGGAGCGATCCGCGCTGGACCGCCTTGTTGCAAGAGATCGCCCATGCCTGACCGCAGCACCGACATCGCCGCTTTCCTTTCCGCTGTCGGGTGGGCCGATGCGGGGGCGCGCCCGCTCGCGGGCGACGCCTCGAACCGCCGCTACCTGCGCCTCACCCGGCCCGATGGCATCCGCGCGGTCCTGATGGACGCCCCCGCCGAACGCGGCGAAGACGTGCGCCCCTTTCTGCGCATCGCGCGCCACCTCTCGGCTCTGGGCCTTTCGTCGCCCGCGATCCTTGCCGAGGATACCCGCGCTGGCCTCCTGCTTCTCGAAGATCTGGGCGACGCCCTTTTTGCCCGCGTCGTGGAAGCCCACCCAGAGATGGAAGTGCCCCTTTACGAGGCCGCCGCCGACCTTCTGGCAGAGTTGCACCGCCACGCGCCGCCCAAAGGACTGGCGTGCTACACGCCCGCGCTCATGGCCGATCTGGCGAGCCTTGCCTTCGACTGGTATCGCCCCGGCGCGACCGGCAGAGACAGCCCCGCAAGAAACCGCTTTCACGCCGAAACAGAGACTGTTCTGGCTGCGCTCCCCGACACTGACAGCGTTCTGATCCAGCGCGATTACCACGCCGAGAACCTGCTCTGGCTGCCCGAACGCGACGGCATCGCCCGCGTCGGGTTGCTCGATTTCCAGGATGCGATGCGCGGTCATCCGGCTTATGATCTTGTCTCGGTGCTGCAAGACGCCCGCCGCGACGTGACACCCACCCTCGCCGAAACCATGGTCGCGCGCTACATCGACGCGACAGGGACCAACGCGCAAGACTTCATCACCGCCTACCATTGCCTCGGCGCGCAACGAAACCTGCGGATTCTCGGGGTCTTTGCCCGGCTCTGTCTGCGCGACGGCAAGCCGCATTACATCGATCTTATCCCCCGCGTCTGGCATCACCTCCTCCACGACCTGTGCCACCCTGCGCTCTCCGATCTGGCAGACCTGATACAGACAGAGCTCCCGGCACCAACGCCCGCGATTCTCGCCCACCTCAAATCCCGGTGCGCCGCATGACGTTTCCGGTGATGGTCTTCGCCGCCGGATTCGGCACCCGCATGGGAAAGCTGACGCAGAACCGGCCCAAGCCCCTGATCAGGGTGGCGGGGCGCGCGCTGATCGATCATGCGCTCGATGTCGTGGACGGTTATGCGCCCCCCCGCACCGTGGTGAACCTCCACTACTTGCCCGAGCAGATCCGTTCCCATCTCAAGGGGCGCGACCTGCTCTTTTCCCTTGAGACGCCCGAGATTCTCGAAACCGGCGGCGGTCTGCGTGCGGCACTGCCGCTGCTTGGCCCCGGCCCGGTCTTTACCATGAATTCCGACGCCGTCTGGCGTGGGCCAAACCCGCTCAGCCACATGACAGGCTTTTGGGATGCCAGCCGCATGGACGCGCTGCTCCTCTGCATCCCGCCCGAAAACGCCATTGGCCACACGGGCGCGGGCGACTTCACGCACGCGCCTGACGGGCGGCTCTCCCGCGGGCCCGGCGTCGTCTATTCCGGCGTGCAGATCATCGCGCCCGGCCATCTTCACGCCATCCCCGAGACCAGCTTTTCGCTCAACCGCGTCTGGGACAGCATCGCCGCAAAGGGCCGCCTTTTCGGCACCACCTATCCCGGCCAGTGGTGCGATGTGGGCCGCCCCGAGGGAATCCCGCTGGCCAAGTCTCTGCTGGAATTGGGCCATGTTCGAGACTGATTCACAACCCCATGTCTTTGCCCTCGCCCCCGGCGTGGATTTCCCGAGCGCCTTCGTTGACGGGCTGCGCGCGCGGCTTGGAAAGGCCCCGCCCGAGGCGCTCGCCCGTGTGCAGATCATCGTCAACACCCGCCGCATGGCCCGCCGCCTGCACGAGATCTTCGACGCAGGGCCACCTTGCCTGTTGCCGCGCATCGGCCTTGTCACCGATCTCGGCGAGAGCTGGGATCTGGCCCATCTGCCGCCGCCCGCCCCGCGCCTGCGGCGGCGGCTCGAACTGGTGCAACTGATCACCGCACTGATCGACCACCAGCCCGACCTTGCCCCCCGCAGCGCCGCCTTCGACCTCGCCGACAGCCTGGCCGCACTGATGGACGAAATGCATGGCGAAGGTGTTGCGCCCGAGGCCATCGACGCGCTCGACATCACCGATCAATCCGGCCATTGGGCGCGGATCAAGGCGTTTCTGGGCATTGTCAGACCCTATTTCGACGAGGCCGCCACAGCGCCCGACCCAGAGACCCGGCAACGCATGGTGATTGAACGGCTCATCGTTCGCTGGCAGGAGGCACCGCCGCCGCATCCGGTGATCGTCGCGGGCTCGACAGGCTCGCGCGGGGCGACACAGCTTCTGATGCAGGCGGTGGCAAAGCTGCCGCAGGGGGCCGTGGTCCTGCCCGGTTTCGATTTCGACGCGCCCGCCGCCGTCTGGGCGGCGCTCGCCGATCCGCTCATCTCTGAAGACCACCCGCAATTCCGCTTCGCCCGTTTCGCCGAGGGCGCGGGCATCGCCCCCACCGCAATCCGCCCCTGGACCGATGCGCCGCCGCCCAATCCCGCGCGCAACCGGCTCATGTCGCTCGCGCTCCGCCCCGCGCCCGTCACCGATCAATGGCTGCGCGACGGGCCCACGCTCGCCGACATTCCCACCGCGATGGAGACGGTCACCCTGATCGAGGCGCAAAGCACGCGGCAAGAGGCGCTCGCCATCGCCATGCGCCTCCGGCAAGCCGCCGAGGACGGCGCGATTGCGACCCTCATCACGCCCGATCGTACGCTTGGCCGTCAGGTTGCCGCCGCGCTCGACCGCTGGCGCATCCGCCCCGATGACAGCGCGGGCCAACCGTTGCACCTCTCGCCTCCCGGTCGCCTGTTGCGCCATGTGGCCGAGATCTTCGCCAACCGGCTCAGCGCCGAAGCGCTTCTTACCCTACTCAAGCATCCGCTCACCCATCAGGGAGACGGGCGCGGCGCGCATCACCACCTGACCGCGCGGCTTGAATTGCACCTGCGCCGTCACGGCCCACCCTACCCCGACGCCAAGAGTCTGCGCGCCTGGGGCGAAACCCGGACCGAGCCGCTCGCTGCCGACTGGGTGCGGTGGCTCTGCTCCTGTTTCACCGGACGCGACAGACCGGGCGACCGCCCGTTGGCCGAGCGCGTGACCGAACATCTCCGGCTTGCCAACCATATCGCGCGCGGCTGCCGGGGCGAGGGCAGCGGCACCCTGTGGGAACGCGAGGCGGGCGAGGAGGCACAGGCGGCGATGGACGAACTCGTCGCCGAGGCCGCCCATGGCGGCCCGATCTCAGCCATGGATTACGCGCACCTGTTCCATTCCCTCCTCAGGAACCGAGAGGTGCGCGACCCAAACGAACCGCACCCGCAGATCCGTATCTGGGGCACGCTGGAGGCCCGTGTTCAGGGTTGCGATCTGCTCATTCTCGGCGGCCTCAACGAGGGCACCTGGCCGCAGAGCGCCGCGCCCGATCCCTGGCTCAACCGCGCCCTGCGCGCGCAGGCGGGGCTTCTGCTCCCCGAGCGGCGCATCGGCCTTCAAGCGCATGACTTCCAGCAGGCCGTGGCCGCACGCGAGATCTGGTTGACCCGCTCCGTGCGCTCGGCGGATGCGCAAACGGTGGTGTCGCGATGGCTCAATCGGGTTCAGAACCTGCTTGAAGGGCTGCCTGGACAGCACGGCCCCCAAACTCTTGCCGCCATGCGCGCGCGGGGGCAGGCGTGGCTCGCCCGCGCCGCGCAACTGGAAGAACCGGGAGAAACGCCCCGCGTCCTGCGCCCCGCGCCCTGCCCACCCGTGGCGCTGCGCCCCGACCGGCTCTCGGTCACCGAGATCAAGACGCTGATCCGCGACCCTTACGCAATCTATGCGCGCCATATCCTCGGGCTTCGCCCGCTTGATCCGCTAATGAAGCTGCCAGATGCGCTGATGCGCGGCACGGTGCTGCACACGATCATGGAGCGCGTCATCACCGAAACGCGCGACGATCCCGAACGGCTGACCACAGAGACACTTTTGGCCACAACAGAGACTGTTCTGAGCCAGACCGTCCCCTGGGCCGAGGCCCGTGCGCTCTGGCTTGCCCGGATCGAGCGGGTGGCGGACTGGTTCGTCCAGGGCGAGATGGCGCGCCGTCTTGTGGCCCGGCCCGCTGCCATCGAACGGCGCGGCGCGCTCGTCCTGCAAACACCGCCCTTCACCCTCACCGCCAAGGCCGACCGCATCGACATCGACCCGCACGGGCGCGCGCTGATCTACGATTACAAGACCGGCACGCCACCCTCGAACAAGGAACAGGTGCATTTCGACAAGCAGCTCCTGCTCGAGGCCGCCATGGCCGAACGCGGCGATTTCGACGATCTCGGGCCCCTGCCCGTGCTGCGCGCCGCCTATATCGGCATGGGCGGCACGCCGGGCGTGATCGACGCGCCGCTTGATGAGACGCCGATCGCACAGATCGTCGCCGAATTGGCGGAACTGATCGCCGCCTATGCCGCACCTGACAAAGGCTATGTCGCCCGCCGCGCCCCGCGCAACGACACCGATCGCGGCAATTACGATCAGCTTGCCCGCTTTGGGGAATGGGATATCACGGATCCGCCCGCGCCCGAAAGAGTCGGCCCATGACCGACGCCGCTACCCTTGCCCAGCTCGCCGCCGCGC
Source organism: Roseovarius autotrophicus (assembly GCF_018069895.1). GTDB lineage: Bacteria > Pseudomonadota > Alphaproteobacteria > Rhodobacterales > Rhodobacteraceae > Roseovarius > Roseovarius autotrophicus. Next base: position 94,518 of record NZ_JAGQDH010000005.1, read on the forward strand.
ATCCGGATTGTTCCACCTGGCTTGCCGCCAATGCCGGATCGGGCAAGACGCGCGTTCTGACCGATCGGGTGGCGCGGCTGCTGCTCGATGGCGTGAACCCGCAACACATCCTCTGCCTGACCTATACCAAGGCCGCCGCCAGCGAGATGCAGAACCGGCTTTTCGCGCGGCTCGGCACCTGGGCGATGAAGCCCGACACCGCCTTGACCGACGCGCTGCGCGCACTCGGCCATGAGGGCACAATCGACGAGGCCGCGCTCCGCCGTGCGCGCTGCCTCTTTGCCCAGGCGATCGAGACGCCGGGCGGGCTGCGCATCCAGACCATCCACTCGTTCTGCGCCAGCCTGCTGCGCCGCTTTCCGCTAGAGGCGGGCGTCACGCCGCAATTCACCGAGATGGACGACCAGACCGCCCGCCTGCTGCGCGCCGAAATCGTCGAGCAAATCGCCGCCGGGCCGGAGGCAGGGCTGTTCTACGATGTGGCAAGGCACTATTCCGGTGAAACGCTGGATAAGTTCACCCTCGAAATCCTCCGCCATCAGGGCGGATTTGCGCAGACCCTGGACCGCGCCGCACTCTGCGCGCTCTTCGACCAGCCGGCGGATCTGAGCCGTGAGAGTGTCGTCGCGCAGGTATTTCTCGGCAACGAGCGCGCGCTGCTCGATCGGCTTTTGCCAACCTTGCGTGCAGGCTCCGCCAACGATGTGAAAGCGGCGGACAAACTTGCGCGCGGTGCCGCGCGCGACTTTTCCGCCTTGCCTGTGCTTGAGGATATATTCCTCACCGGCAAAAGCGCGAAATCGCCGTTTTCCGCCAAGACAGGCTCTTTTCCGACGAAGGCAACCCAACAGGGTCTTGCCGCGATCATGCCCCAGATCGAGCAGTGGATGGCCCGTGTCGAGGCCGCGCGCGACACCCGTCTCGCCCTTCTCGCCGTCGAGCGCAGCACCGCGCTTCACGCTTTCGGCGCGGCCTTTATCAGAGCCTATTCCAGCTTAAAACAGCGGCGCGGACTGCTTGATTTTGACGATCTGATCCTGCGCGCCCGCGATCTTCTCACCAATCCAGCCGTCGCTGCCTGGGTGCTCTACCGGCTCGATGGCGGCATCGACCATATTCTTGTCGATGAGGCGCAGGACACCAGCCCCGTGCAATGGCAGGTGATCGAACGCCTGGCGCAGGAGTTCACCTCGGGTGTGGGGGCGCGCAGCAACATCCGGCGCACGATCTTTGTCGTAGGCGACCGCAAACAGTCGATCTATTCCTTTCAGGGGGCCGATCCGCGCGAGTTCGACCGGATGCAGCGCGAATTCGCCGCGCGCCTTGCGGAAACCGGAACACCGCTGCAATCGCGCCTGCTCGCCCATTCCTTCCGCTCCGCGCCCGCGATCCTCGCCACCGTCGATGCCACCTTTGAAGGCGCCGAGGAAAGCGGTTTTGCGCCGGATCAGAGCCATATTGCCTTTTTCGACACCCTCCCCGGCCGGGTTGATCTCTGGCCCGTGATCGGGAAACCCGAGACCGAGGATCCGCCCCCCTGGCACCTGCCGGTCGATATCCGGCGCGAGAGCCATCCCGCCGTTATCCTCGCAGACCGGATCGCGACACATATCCGCGCCCTCATCGACGCGCGCACAGCCCTACCCGTGCGCGATGCCCCCGGCACGTTCCGCGCGATAACGGCGGGTGATGTGCTTATCCTCGTGCGCCGCCGCTCCGCGCTCTTTCACGAGATCATCCGCGCCTGCAAGGCCGCTGGCCTGCCCATCGCCGGGGCGGACCGCCTCAAGGTCGGCGGTGAACTCGCGGTGCGCGACATCGCGGCGCTGCTGTCTTTCCTCGCCACGCCCGAGGACGATCTTTCGCTGGCCACCGCGCTGCGCTCGCCGCTCTTTGGCTGGTCCGAGGGCGATCTTTTTGGCCTCGCGCAGGGCCGCGGCCCCCGCACGCTCTGGGAAGTGCTCCGCGAACGGCAGGATCATGCCGAAACGCTTGCCATTCTCAAGGACATGCAGGATCACGTCGATTTTCTGCGCCCCTACGAGCTGATCGAGCGTCTGCTGACCCGACACGATGGCCGCCGCCGCCTGCTCGCCCGGCTCGGGGTCGAGGCCGAGGATGGCATCGACGCGCTGCTGACGCAGGCGCTTGTCTATGAACAGCGCGCCATCGACAGCCTCACCGGGTTTCTGGTCTGGATGGAGACCGACGATCTGGAGATCAAGCGCCAGATGGACAGCGCCGGAGACCGTATCCGCGTGATGACGGTGCACGGGGCCAAGGGCTTGGAGGCCCCGGTGGTGATCCTGCCCGAAACCGGGGCCTGGAGGCTGCCCGATGCGCCCGAGATTGTCGCGCATGACGGCGTGCCGCTCTGGCGCGGCAAGGCCGACATCATGCCGCCGCTCATCGCCTCCGCCGTCGCCGCAGGCCGCGCTGCGCAACTGGCCGAGCGCGACCGGCTGCTTTACGTCGCCATGACACGGGCCGAAACCTGGCTGATCGTCGCCGCCGCCGGTGATCTCGGCAAGGACGGGCTTGCATGGCACGACCGCGTGCGCTGCGGGATAGAGAGCGTGGGCGCCAGGGAGCAGACGTTTCCAACCGGCATCGGATTGCGGGTGGAAACCGGAGAATGGGCCGAAACAGTGTCTGCTACAGGACAGGCAGGCACGCCAGCTTCACCGCCCCTTGCCGCGATGTTTCAGACCCACGCGCCCTTGCTCGACACGCCCAAACCCCTCACCCCCTCAGATCTCGGTGGGGCCAAGACACTCCCCGGAGAGCGTGGCCTTGACGAGGCCGCCGCCAAACGACGCGGGCGACAGATTCACCGTTTGCTGGAGCTGCTCCCCGATCTGCCCCGCCCGGACTGGCCCGAAAAAGCCGCACAGCTCTTTGCCTCCGGCCCCGAGGCTGCCGGACCCGAGGAAACGGCCCTGCTGCTGGCCGAGGCACAAAAAGTGCTCGACAATCCCAGCCTCGCGGCGCTGTTCACCGCCGACGCGCTGGCCGAAGTGCCGATCACCGCGCCTTTGGGCGAGAAACGGCTGCATGGCGTCATCGACCGGCTCATCATTGCCCCCGACCGTATCCTTGCCGTCGATTTCAAGACCAATGCCGAGGTGCCTGAACACGCCCATGACACGCCCGAGGCGCTGTTGCGGCAGATGGGGGCCTATGCCCATGCGCTTGCCCTCATCTACCCCGACCGCCGGATCGAGACCGCGCTGCTGTGGACCCGCACCGCCACGCTCATGCCCCTGCCACACGCTCTCGTGACAGAGGCGCTCGCCCGCGCCGCCGGTCCTTGACGCTGACGCCTGCGCTCCATAGGTTCCCCCCGAACGCCCGATCATAGGAGAGAGCCAATGGCCACCGTCGCCGTAACCGATGCCACCTTCGACGCCGAGGTGAAGAATTCCGATATCCCCGTCGTGGTGGATTTCTGGGCCGAATGGTGTGGGCCCTGCAAACAGATCGGCCCCGCGCTTGAGGAACTGTCCAACGAGTTTCAGGGCAAGATCAAGGTCGTCAAGGTCGATGTTGATTCCAACCCCAATTCCGCCGTCGCCATGGGCGTGCGCGGCATCCCCGCGCTATTCATCTTCAAGAATGGCGAGGTCGTCTCCAATCGCGCTGGCGCCGCCCCCAAGGCCGCGCTGCAAAGCTGGATCGAAGACAGCATCTGAACCATCGCTTGCCGCTTGCCGGGGGCCGCATCGCGCGGCCCCTTTTCTTTTGCCCGCCAATCGGCATGATCGCCCCATGACCCTGACCGAAACCGACATCGCCGATCTCACCGCGTTCCGCCACGCGCTCCACGAAACGCCCGAACTGTCGGGGGAAGAGGCAGGGACCGCGCAGCGCATCAAGGCGGCGCTCACAGGCCTCGCGCCCGATACGCTCCTCACCGGGTTGGGCGGGCATGGGGTGGCCGCCGTCTTTGCCGGTCCCACCCCCGGACCCACCGTGCTGTTCCGCTGCGAGCTTGACGCGCTTCCGATTGAAGAGCGCAACACGCTCCCCCATCGCTCGCGCAATCCCGGCAAGGGGCATCTGTGCGGTCATGACGGGCATATGGCGATCCTCCTGGGCCTTGGCCGGATGCTCTCGCGCCGGCGCCCCGCGCGGGGCCGCGCCGTTCTTCTCTTTCAACCCGCCGAGGAAACCGGCGCAGGTGCGGCTGCGGTGCTCTCCGATCCACAATTCGAGACTGTTTCACCCGATTACGCCTTTTCCCTGCACAACATGCCCGGCCTGCCGCTGGGTCATGTGGGCCTTGCCCCCGGCCCGGTGAACTGCGCCTCGCGCGGCATGGCGGTCACGCTCACCGGCAAATCCGCCCATGCCTCAGAGCCGGAGAACGGCACCTCTCCGATGGCCGCGATAGCCCATCTCATGCCCGCGCTTACCGCGCTCAGCCATGGCACGCCCGCAACCCCGGATTTCACCTTGGCCACCGTGACCCATGCGCAGATGGGCGCGCCCGCCTTTGGCATCGCGCCGGGCGAGGCGCGGCTTTACGTCACGCTGCGCACGCTCACCGATGACCGCATGGCGACGCTCTGCACGAGCGCCGAGGCGATCATCCGCGACACCGCCGCCGCGCAGGGCCTCGGCCATGACATCGCCTGGCACGACATCTTCGCCCATTGCGAGAACCACCCGGAGGCGACCCGGATCATCGCCCGCGCGCTCGATACGCTTGACCTTGCCCATGACAAACGCGGCCTGCCCATGCGCGCATCCGAGGATTTTGGCCGCTTCGGCCACCGCGCCCGTGCCGCCATGCTGTTTCTTGGCGCAGGGGGGAACCACGCCGCGCTGCACAACCCCGATTACGATTTCCCCGACGCGCTCTTGCCTCTTGGCGCGGGGATCTTTCACCGCATCGCCCGCGACCTGCTGAACTGACCCCGCCCTTGCGCCCCGCGCGCACCCCTTCCATATAGGCCAAGGCAAAACGGAGGCCCCCATGAGCGATTTTCCCGGCTGGCACGGCACAACGATCATCGGCGTAAGACGCGGCGGCGACGTTGTAATCGCCGGTGACGGGCAGGTGAGCCTTGGCCAGACCGTGATCAAGGGCACCGCCCGCAAGGTGCGCCGCCTCTCGCCCGGCGGTCACGCGGTTGTGGCGGGCTTTGCCGGATCGACGGCGGATGCCTTCACCCTGCTGGAACGGCTCGAGGCCAAGCTGGAGGCAACGCCGGGTCAGTTGCAACGCGCCTGCGTCGATCTGGCCAAGGACTGGCGCACCGACAAGTACCTGCAAAAGCTTGAGGCGATGCTGATCGTCACCGATGGCGCACAGCTTTTCGTCATCACCGGCGCAGGCGATGTGCTGGAGCCGGAGCATGACGTGGCCGCCATCGGCTCGGGCGGCAATTTCGCCCTTGCCGCCGCGCGCGGCCTTGCGGAGAATCCGGCCCTCACCGCCGAACAGATCGCCCGCAAGGCCATGGCCATCGCGGCGGATATCTGCGTCTACACCAACGGCAACCTGACTGTGGAGACGATCTCGAAATGACCGACCTGACCCCGCGCGAGATCGTCTCGGAGCTTGACCGCTACATCATCGGGCAAAACGACGCCAAGCGCGCCGTCGCCGTCGCCCTGCGCAATCGCTGGCGGCGCAAGCAATTACCCGATGACCTGCGCGACGAGGTCTACCCCAAGAACATCCTGATGATCGGCCCCACCGGCGTCGGCAAGACCGAGATCAGCCGCCGTCTGGCGAAACTCGCCCGCGCCCCCTTCATCAAGGTCGAGGCGACCAAGTTCACCGAAGTGGGCTATGTCGGCCGCGACGTCGAACAGATCATCCGCGATCTGGTCGATACCGCCATCGCCCAGACCCGCGAGCATATGCGCGAGGACGTCAAGGCCCGCGCCCACAAGGCCGCCGAGGATCGCGTCATCGCCGCCATCGCCGGAGAGGACGCCCGCGAAGGCACGCGAGAGATGTTCCGCAAAAAGCTGCGCGCCGGTGAGCTCGACAATACCGTGATCGAGGTTTCCCTTGCCGATACCTCCAACCCATTGGGCATGATGGATATTCCCGGCCAGCCCGGCGGCCAGATGGGAATGATGAACCTTGGAGACATCTTCGGCAAGGCGTTCGGCCAGCGCCGCACGACAAAACGCCTCACCGTCGCGGAAAGCTATGACCTGCTCATCAGCGAGGAGGCCGACAAACTGCTCGACGATGAGGCCGTAACCCGCGCTGCGGTCGATGCGGTCGAACAGAACGGCATCGTCTTTCTCGACGAGATCGACAAGGTCTGCGCCCGTGCCGAGACGCGCGGCGGCGACGTCAGCCGCGAAGGCGTGCAGCGCGACCTCCTGCCGCTGATCGAGGGCACCACCGTCAGCACCAAACACGGCGCGGTCAAGACCGACCATATCCTGTTCATCGCGTCGGGGGCCTTCCACATCGCCAAGCCCTCGGACCTGCTGCCCGAACTGCAAGGCCGCCTGCCGATCCGGGTGGAGCTGCGCGCGCTGACCGAGGCCGATTTCGTCCGCATCCTGACCGAGACCGACAACGCCCTCACCCTGCAATACACCGCCCTTCTGGGCACCGAGGAAGTCACGGTGAGCTTCACCGAAGACGGCATCGCCGCGCTCGCCCACATCGCGGCAGAGGTCAACCAATCGGTCGAAAACATCGGCGCGCGGCGGCTTTACACGGTGATGGAACGGGTGTTCGAAGAGCTCAGCTTCACTGCCCCAGACCGCTCGGGCGAGGCAGTGACGGTGGATGCCGCCTTTGTCGAGACGAACCTGGGAGAGCTGATGCGCTCGGCGGATTTGTCGCGCTATGTGCTGTGACGTCGATTTGAGTATTTTCAGAACGATGAAATCAAAAGGCTTTTCACCTTTCCGGAACTATTCATAACCCCGTCGCAACCTGGGCTAAGGCCAGGGCTTTCCTTTCACCGCGTTTCACGCGACCAAGGGCCATGGTGATTCTCGCCTTTCTCCGTGACAACGCGCGCTGGCTGACGGTCGGCGTCTTGCTTACCTTTCTGTCGAGTTTCGGGCAAACCTATTTTATTTCAATCTTTGCCGGGGAAATCAGGGCGGGTTTTGGGTTAAGCCACGGAGAATGGGGCGGAATCTATACGCTGGGCACCACCGCCTCGGCACTTCTGATGGTGTGGGCCGGGGGGCTGACCGATCTTTTCCGCGTGCGCGTTCTGGCCCCCATCGTCCTGCTCTGCATGGTGCTGGCCTGTCTCGCCATGGCGCTCAACCCGGTGTGGTGGCTGTTGCCGGTGATCGTCTTCGCGCTGCGCTTTACCGGTCAGGGGATGATGAGCCACCTCGCCGTCATCGCCATGGCCCGCTGGTTCGTCGCAACCCGCGGCAAGGCGCTTTCTGTGGCGACCCTCGGCAATGCCATCGGTGAATCGCTGTTGCCGCTGATATTCGTTGCACTTCTGATCACGTATGACTGGCGTACGCTTTGGGTTGTGGCGGCGATCGCAGCTTTTGTCGGCATTCCGCTGCTCCTCCTGCTCTTGCGCCGCGAGCGCACGCCGCAAAGCTGGGCGCAGACGAGCCAATCGCTCGGGATGCGCGGGCGGCACTGGACGCGGGGTCAGGCGCTGCGGCATTTCCTATTCTGGTTCATGATCCCGGCGCTTCTGGGGCCGTCGGCGTTCAACACCGCGTTTTTCTTTCATCAGGTGTATGTAGCCGAGATCAAGGACGTCTCCCATATCGAGCTTGTGGCCATGTTTCCCGTTTACACGGTGGTCGGAATTATCGCGATGATCGTCGCCGGACTGCTGATCGACCGGCTCGGAACTTCACGGGTGCTGCCCTTTATCCAGCTTCCGATGATCGCGGCCTTCCTGCTTTTCGCCGTCTCCGACGGGCCGGGGCTGCTGCTTGCCGGTTTCGTCATGCTGGCGCTCACCACGGGGGCGAACAGCGTGGTTCCCAATGCCTTCTGGGCCGAATTCTATGGCAGCGCGAATATGGGCAAGATCAAGGCGATGGCCGCAGCGATCATGGTCTTCGGCACGGCGCTCGGGCCGGGGATTACCGGGTTGGCGATTGACCTCGGAGTCGGGATCGAAACACAGTTCGTCATCATCGCCGCCTATTTCGCCTTTTCGAGCCTGATGATGAGCATCGGCGTGGTGCGCGCACGGCCCGAGCTATCGCTGCCGCTTTAGATAGACGTAATAAGCCCCGCCGCCGCCATGGCTGATATGGGCCTCTGCAATCTGAAGCACCAGCGGCCCGAGTGGCGGCACACGCAGCCAATGTGGCACGTTGTGGCGCAACACACCATGGCGCACCGGAATCGGGCCGCCGTCATCGCGGTCCTTGCCCTTGCCAGTAACGACCAGAACCAGCCGCTTGCCCTGGCCATGGGCGCGCAAGATAAAGCCGCTCAGCGCGCCATGCGCCTGATCGAGGGTCATGCCATGCAGGTCGATCCTGGCCTCGGGCGTCAGTTTTCCCCGCCGCAGTCGCTGAAAGGCCTTGCGATCCATCGCCACTGGCGCGCTGGCAATCCTTTCGGTGAGACCGGGCAGGACATCATGGCCTGGCCCGCCGGGCTGCGCCCTCTGCCCGATGCGGAACGGCTCGACCGGTTGCGGGGACGGATCTCGGCGCAGCTCCGGCTTGGAGAGAAGCAACATCGCCTGACTTTGCGGCTTGATCGGCACAGTGCGGCGCACGACCTCCTGCCAAAGCGCCTCTTCCTCGGGGCGCAGATGGCGCTTGCGGGTCACTGGTCCATATCCGTCAGCATGGCATAGGCGCGCTGGATCGGCATGAGCACCACCAAGCGCCCCGGATCGCGCAATCGCCCCGCCGCACGCCCCGCGTCGGCACCTGTGCCAAAATAGATGTCCGCCCGTTGCGGCCCCTTGATCGCCGAACCGGTATCCTGCGCCACCATCAACCGGCGGATCGGCTTATGCCCCTCCTTTTCGATCCAGACCGGCGCGCCAAGCGGCACATAGGCCGGATCCACTGCGACAGTGCGCCCTGCCGTCACCGATCGGTTCATCGCACCCAGCGGGCCGCGATCCGGCGGCACCTCGTCGATGCGGCGAAAGAAGACGTAGGAAGGATTATGATACAGCAGCTCTTGCCCCGCCTCGGGGTTTCGGCGCACCCAGTTCTTGATCACCTCGGCCGATGCCTGATGGGGCTCGTATATCCCGCGTCGGACCAGTTCAACGCCGATCGAGCGATAGCCATGTCCGTTGGCCCCGGCATATCCCACGCGTATCACGCGGTCGTCCGGCAGACGGATACGACCAGAGCCCTGAATTTGAAGAAAGAACAACTCTACCGGATCATCAACCCAGGCAATCTCGAGATCCCGGCCCGTCATCACATCTCCGGTCAGGATCTCGCGCCTTGAAAGCCAGGGGCTGGTCTCTCTTGCCTCGGGCGGCATGCGGTAGACTGGGTAGCGAAAGCGCCCGTCTGGCTGAAGCGCACCACGTAATTCCGGCTCGAAATAGCCGGTGAACAAGGCCGGGTTGCCGTCGGTGATCATCACGGGCCGAAAGAAAAGCTCAAAGAAGGTCCGTGCCTCGGGGCCGGTCTGCGCCAGCGCACAGAGTGCCCGCCAGTCGGGGCCGGTCATGTCGGGGCATGTCTCGACAAAGACCGAAAGCGCCCGTGGGTGGTCGTCCTCTTGCCAATCTGCGAGATCGGAGAAATCCAGCATCTCGTGCCGGATCTCGGCAGCCGCGATCGTGGCCGAGCATAGCGCGGCGAGCATGGAAGGCGCGCGCAGCGCGCCCGTCATTCGCCCGTGGCAACAAGCCGCCAGTTCGGATCGCCCGAGCCCATGACGCGCTCGTAAGTCCACAGATCCTTCTGCCGCTTGCTGCGTCCCGGTTCGCCTTCGACAATCTCGCCGTTCGCATCGCGCACGACCGACACCAGTTCGGCCACACAGCGCACGTCGATCTCGGCACGGCGGCTTGCCGGGTCGAACCGCGCATCGGACAGCGCCAGATCACGCACACCGATGAATTCGGCATCGACCTTGAGACCCTGCTGCTCGCGTGCATCGACCACCTGTGCGAAGGCCTCGTAAACCTCGGGGGACAGGAACGGCGTCACCTCGTCAAGGGTGCCGCGCTCGAATGACATCAGGATCATCTCATAGGCCCCGCGGGCGCCCTGAAGGAAATCCGTCACGCTGAAATCCGGCTCGATCCGCTTCATCTCGGCAAGGGCCTCGGCGGCCTCGGAATCCTCGGGCACATGATCGACGATATCGAGATCCGGCCCGCCCTCGATGACCTCGAAACTACGCCGCTCTACTGTCTTGTCAACCGGGCGCGTGGCCGGCGGACCCTCGAAGCCGTCGCGCGAGCCCAGAACACTCTTGAGCCGGACGATGAGAAAAATGGCGATGCCGGCGAGCACCAGTAATTGCAGGATCGGCGAATTCATGAAAACCTCGTGTCGTGCGGGCATGGCAGGCTCTGTCACTTGACCCTATGTAGGGGAGGCCGGTGGCCAAGTCCACCACAAGCCACGCAAATCGAAGGAGACCGCCCATGTGGCTCTTGCTGGCGTTCATCGCCGTCCCGCTGATCGAGATCGCGCTGTTCATCCAGGTGGGCGGTTTGATCGGGCTCTGGCCGACGCTCGGTACCGTGATCCTGACAGCGCTGGCAGGAACCATGTTGCTCAGACACCAGGGCCTTAGCGAACTTGGCAAGCTGCGGGCCGCGCTTTCCGGTTCGGGCGACCCCTCCGGGCCGCTGGTTCACGGCGCGATGATCCTGTTTGCCGGGGCGCTGCTTCTGACGCCGGGCTTTTTCACCGATGCTGTTGGTTTTGCTCTCCTGTTGCCGCCCGTGCGGGCGCATATCTTCATGCAGATCCGCAAGCGCATCGTCCTTCATGACATGCACCAGCCCCGGCGCGGCCCCGATATCATCGAAGGCGACTACCAGACGATCAGACCCGACAGGAATGATCCTTCTGGCTGGACTAGGCATTGAGGCAGGGACAGCCGCCTGCTAAGCAGTCGCCAAATACAGCCCAATCAGGAGATCCCGATGGCCGAAAACGAGAATGGTGCCGCGCCGCACGGCACCGAAGGCACCCAGCCAAGCCAGCAACCGCAACTCAGGATGCACATACTCACGCAATATGTGCGCGACCTCTCGTTCGAGAACGTGTTGGCGCAGCGCGGCACCGGCGGCGAGGTTCAGCCCGATATTCAGGTAGCGGTCAATCTCGACGCCAAGAAGCGTGCCCTTGATCATCAGTTCGAGGTTGCGTGCAAGATCAACGTCACCTCGCGCAACAAGGGTGGCGAAGAGCCGCTTTTCGTTCTGGAAATGGACTATGTCGGCATTTTCCACATCGAGGGCGTGTCCGAGGATCAGCTTCACCCGTTCCTTCTGATCGAGTGCCCGCGCCAGATCTTCCCCTTCATACGCCGCATCGTCAGCGACGTGACGCGCGATGGAGGATTCCCGCCGCTCAATCTTGAAAACATTGATTTCGTACAACTTTACCGGCAAGAGATAGCGCGCCGTCAGGCACAGTCGCAAACCGCAAGCGCCTGATCACCGCGACCAGAGCGCAGCACCGCCCATGTTCGCAACGAACGCATCATGGGCGGCGCTTTCTTCCGGGCTCAGCCGAGCCGCAAGCGGCCTGGGTCGCGGCGCAGGGCGCCAGTTTTCCTGACTCGCCCGCCGCGATTGCGGGTCACTGGCCATGCCCCCCACAGCCAGGGCAAAATCCGGTTGCCGGCCACCGATCAGTTCCAGATAGACTTCTGCCAGGATCTCGGAATCGAGCAATGCGCCGTGCAGCGTGCGTGCGGTGTTGTCGATGGCAAAGCGGCGGCACAGCGCATCAAGCGACGCGGGCGCACCGGGAAATCGCGTGCGCGCCATGCTCAGCGTGTCAATCGCCCGGTCAAAACCGAGACCGGGCAATCCGGCGCAACTCAGTTCGGCATTGAGAAACTTCATGTCAAAGCTGGCATTGTGGATCACGAGTCGTGCATCGGCCACGAATTGCAGAAATGTCGCGCCAATCGCGGCAAAGGTCGGCTTGTCGCGTAACGTCACCTCTCCGTCGCGCGGCGGCCGCGGCGCCGCAAGCAGGTCAGGGCCAATGCCGTGCACGGCGAATGCCTCGTCCGGCATGCCGCGCTCGGGGTTGATATACTGATGATATGTCCGCCCTGTGGGCATATGATTGAAAAGCTCGATCGCCCCGATCTCGACAATGCGGTGCCCCTCGGACGGTTCGAAACCGGTGGTTTCGGTATCAAGAACGATCTCACGCATTGATCCGCCGCCCTCTTATGTCTGCCAGCACAGCCTGCACCTGTTCGCGCGCATGCTCAAGCGTATCGGTTTCGATCACATAATCCGCGCGACGGCGCTTTTCCGCATCGGGTATCTGTCGGGCTTGAATGGTCTCGAAATCTGCCTCACTCATGGTACCTCGTGCAAGAACGCGGGCGCGCTGCTCTTCGGCGGGCGCGGTGACAACCACCACGGCATCAAGACCCGTCATGTCGGTCTCGTATAGCAGCGGGATATCCAGAACGGTGATATCTGCTGTTTGCGCGGCCAGGAACGCGGCGCGATCCTCGGCCACAAGCGGATGTACGATAGCCTCGATCTGGCCAAGAGCGGCGGGATCGCACGCGATGATTTCCTTGAGGCGCGCGCGGCTGACCTCGCCATTGATCACCGCTTCGGGGCACAAGGCCGCGATCGGGGCGACCGCTGCGCCACCGCGCGCATAAACTCTGTGAACGGCGGCATCCGCATCCCACAATGCGCAACCCGCCTCGACGAAAAGCCGCGCGGTTGTCGATTTTCCCATGCCGATCGAGCCGGTCAAGCCAAGCCGGAACGTCATCTCAGCGCCGCCGCTCGCGTCGCGGCATCCACCTCGGGGCGGACACCGAACCAACGCTCGAAGCCTGGCACAGCCTGATGCAAAAGCATTCCCAGACCATCGACCGTGACACAGCCCATCGCCTCGGCCACCTCAAGAAGCCGGGTTCTGAGAGGGGCGTAAACAAGATCCGTGACCAGCGCGCCCTTTCGCAACCCGTCGAGCGGCACGCGCAAGGGCGGTTGACCGAGCATCCCGAGCGATGTTGTATTCACCACCGTCGCTGCCTGTTCCAGCATGTTGCCTGCCTGCACCCAATCCACGACACGCAGCCTGTGCCCAAAGTCCTGTTGCAGGACTTCCGCCCTGAGTCGGGTGCGGTTAGAGATCAGGATTTCCGGAACCTCCGCATCCAGAAGCGCCGCGACCACGGCCCTTGCCGCCCCGCCCGCACCCAGAACCGCTGCGGGCCCGGCGGTCGGGTCCCACCCGGGTGCATTCTGGCGCAAATTTTCAATGAACCCATACCCATCTGTATTATCGGCCTGAATCACGCCATCTTTTTGAAAAACAAGCGTGTTCGCCGCTCCTATGATCGCGGCTCGATCCGTCACCATATCGGCGAGGGCCATTGCCCGTTCCTTGTGCGGAACGGTGATGTTGACACCGACAAATCCCATTCTCGGCAACATGCGCAACACCTGGCCAAGATCGGTCTCTGTGACATCCATGGGTATGTAAAACCCACGGATACTCAAGGTTCTTAGCCAGTGCCCGTGCAGTTGCGGAGAACGGGAATGGGCGATCGGAGATCCGATCACACCGGCAAGCGGTATACGATCATGGCTCATTGCGGCAAATCCCCACGCAGTGTCAGAAAGGCCAGAAGATCAAGCAGTGGCAGGCCCAGCACCGTGAAATAATCGCCTTCAATCCGTGAAAACAAGCGGACGCCTTCGGATTCCAGCTTATAGGCGCCGACGCTTTCGGCGATATCCGGCCAATTCCTTACCAGATATCCCTCCAGCCAGTCCTCGCTGAAAGGTCGGACTGTCATTCGAACCCGGCCCACATGGCGCCAGATGGGGGTGCCGTTCCCGTAAACTACCGCCGCCGACAAAAGATCGTGTGTCCGTCCACGCATGCGCATCAGTTGCGTGCGTGCATCCGTGATCGTCTTGGGCTTGCACAAGATTTCTCCATCCAAATCAAGTATTTGATCGCAGCCCAGCACCAGGCGATCGGGCGATTTCCGAGCGACCCTGAGAGCTTTCATATCGGCTAGCGCATCAGCGATATCGCGCGGCTTCGCCCCCTCGGCAAGAAGCGCGTCACGAAGGCTCGTTTCGTCAACCCGCGCCGGGCGGACCTCTACGTTCAAGCCCGCGTTCTCAAGCAATATGCGCCGCGCTTGCGAGGCAGAGGCCAGAATGAGTGAGAAAGACATGTGGATAACCTGATGACAAGTCCATGATACCGCAGACGGAGCGGGCAAAACCTGCGAAGGGCCGAAGGCTCTGCCACCTCACGGCCTGACAATCCCGGTTTTCTTCATTGGGGACAAGGATGAATCCGGTGTTTGGACAACTCCGTGACTGGCTGGTTATCTACAGACCGGCAATATGGAATCAGGCTTAGATATTAATTTAAATATATGTATTTAAATTAAAAATTTTGATCCTCCTAGGTTCTGGGAACTCTGCGATAAACGTTCCACAGGCTTGTCCACATGTGGATGAAAAGCATGATAACGTCATAATCCACAGAGAGTACCAGACACTACATCATCATCATTTTCTTTTCATATCTCTTTATATGTAAAGGATCACCGGCCCAGATTGGCCAAGGCGGTTGACGATTCCCAGCCCAGTCTTTAAGAGACGGATTGGCGCCGTCCGGTTGCTATGAAATCCCCTAATAGTCCATCCATGGCCATGAATGGCTTGTCGATGTCGAGGTCTCCTATGTCCGTAGAACGTCTTAACCTGTCTGATCTCAAGGCGCTTAGCGCCAAGGCGTTGCTTGCAATTGCAGAAGATCTCGAGATCGAGAACGCATCGACCATGCGCAAGGGCGAGATGATGTTCTCGATCCTCAAGGAACGCGCCGAAGACGGCTGGATCGTCTATGGTGACGGGGTTCTTGAGGTTCTTCAGGACGGTTTCGGTTTTCTTCGCTCGATCGAGGCCAACTATCTTCCCGGTCCCGACGATATTTATGTCTCACCGGATATGATCCGCCAGTATTCGCTGCGCACCGGGGATACGATCGAAGGCGAGATGCGCCAGCCCGACGATACCGAGCGCTACTTTGCACTGACCTCGGTCACGCAGATCAATTTCGAGGATCCAGAGCGGGCGCGGCACAAGATCGCCTTTGAAAACCTTACGCCGCTTTATCCCGATCAGCGCCTGAAAATGGAGATCGAGGATCCGACGATCAAGGATCGCTCAGCTCGTCTTATTGATCTTGTCGCGCCGATCGGAAAGGGCCAGCGGTCGTTGATCGTCGCTCCACCCCGTACGGGCAAGACCGTGCTCTTGCAGAATATCGCGAACAGCATCGAGAAAAACCATCCCGAATGTTATCTTATCGTTCTTCTGATCGACGAGCGACCCGAAGAAGTGACCGACATGCAGCGGTCAGTGAAAGGCGAAGTCATTAGTTCGACGTTTGATGAACCAGCCACCCGGCATGTCGCCGTGTCGGAAATGGTGATCGAAAAGGCAAAGCGGCTGGTCGAGCACAAACGTGATGTGGTTATTCTTCTCGATTCCATCACGCGGCTTGGCCGTGCGTTCAACACCGTCGTTCCGTCTTCCGGAAAGGTGTTGACCGGGGGCGTCGATGCCAACGCGCTTCAGCGCCCCAAGCGGTTCTTCGGGGCTGCGCGTAATATCGAGGAAGGCGGGTCTCTGACAATCATCGCAACGGCCCTGATCGACACCGGAAGCCGCATGGATGAAGTGATCTTCGAAGAGTTCAAGGGCACGGGCAACTCGGAAATCGTTCTTGATCGCAAGATTGCCGACAAGCGGGTGTTCCCGGCTATCGATATCCTCAAATCCGGCACGCGGAAGGAGGATCTCTTGATCGACAAGGTCGATCTGCAAAAAACATTCGTTCTGCGCCGGATTCTCAATCCGATGGGCACGACAGATGCCGTCGAATTCCTGCTCTCCAAGCTAAAGCAAACCAAGACGAATGCCGAATTCTTCGATTCGATGAATACCTGAGCGTCAGGGCGGATCCCGATTATGGACACGATCTTTGCGTTGTCCACCGCGCAAGGCAAGGCGGGCGTCGCAATCATTCGGGTTTCAGGTCCGGATGTGGCATCCGTGGCCGATCTGCTTTGCGGTGGTTTGCCCGCACCGCGCCATGCGGCGCTGCGCGTTCTCCGGGATGGATCAGGCGAACGCATTGACGAGGCAATCGTTGTTTTCTTTCCGGATCGGGCCAGCTTCACGGGTGAATCTGTCCTGGAACTTCAGGTTCATGGCAGCGCTGCCGTCATCGCACTTATTTTGCGGATTCTGGGAGATTTTCCTGGCCTTCGTCTGGCCGATCCGGGCGAGTTTACCCGCCGCGCGCTCGGCAATGGATGTCTCGACCTTACCCAGGTCGAGGCGCTTGCCGACCTGCTCGAGTCTGAGACCGAAGCCCAGCGTCGTCAGGCCATGCGCGTGCTTTCGGGTGCTCTTGGGGAGAATTGCGCCATGTGGCGCAAGGCGCTTCTGCGGGCTGCGGCCCTGCTTGAGGTAACCATCGATTTTGCCGACGAAGACGTTCCGGTTGACGTGACGCCAGAGGTGCGGACGCTGTTGTCGGACGTGATGGCCGGGCTGAATACTCAGATTACGGGATTCGGCGTGGCGGAACGTATTCGGACAGGCTTTGAGGTTGCCATTCTGGGTGCGCCGAATGTCGGTAAATCCACTTTGCTCAACGCGCTTGCCGGGCGCGAGGCGGCCATCACATCCGAACATGCAGGCACGACGCGGGATGTAATCGAAGTGCGCATGGACCTTGGCGGTCTGCCCGTCACCCTTCTTGATACGGCTGGCCTGCGTGAAACAGAGGATGCGGTCGAAGCCATTGGCATCACCCGGGCACGGTCCCGCGGAGAGGATGCGGATCTGCGTATTTTCCTGACTGAAACGGGTGAGGGCTTTGAGGATCTCATTCAGCCGGGCGACATCGTTCTACAAGCGAAATCAGACCTTTATCCAGGTGGCGATGGGGTTTCCGGATTGACGGGCGCGGGCATGGACGATCTGATCGGGCGTGTGACGGACTGCCTTCAGGGTCGCGCGCAGGGCGCGGGTGTGGCGATCCGGGCACGGCACGAGTCGGCAATGCGCAAGGGCGTCGTGGCGCTCGATTCCGCATGCAGACTCCTTGACGCGGGCGAGTCGGCAACCGATCTTGCCGCCGAAGAGGTTCATGCCGCGATACGCGCGCTTGATTCTCTGGTAGGACGCATCGACGTCGAGACGGTGTTGGGTGAAATATTCGCCAGCTTCTGCCTTGGCAAGTAAGGAGTGTTTCACGTGAAACAATTCGATGTGCTTGTGATCGGGGGTGGCCATGCAGGCGCGGATGCCGCCCATGCCGCAGCCAGGATGGGGGCGAACACGGCGCTTGTAACCCTTTCGCGGTCCGGGATAGGGGTCATGTCCTGCAATCCTGCAATCGGCGGGCTGGGCAAAGGCCATCTGGTGCGCGAGATTGACGCACTTGATGGTGTCATGGGGCGGGTTGCCGACCGGGCCGGGATCCAGTTTCGCCTGTTGAACCGTCGCAAGGGTCCGGCGGTTCAGGGTCCGCGCGCGCAGGCTGATCGCAGGATTTATCGCGAGACCATGCAGGCAATACTCGGCGAAACGGCGAATCTTGACATTATCGAAGGCGAAGCCGCCGATTTCCTTATGGTGCATGACGCTGTGCGTGGCGTCATTCTCGCGGACGGTAGCGAGATTCCGGCCAAGGCGGTGATTCTGACCACCGGGACCTTTCTTCGGGGCGTGATTCATATCGGGGATGTATCGCGACCGGGTGGTCGTATCGGAGATCCGCCCAGCGTTCGTCTTGCTCAGCGAATTGATGGCTTTGGCCTTCCTCTTGGACGGTTGAAGACCGGAACACCGCCCCGCCTTGACGGGCGAACGATCGCATGGGCAGACCTTGAAACTCAGCCGCCCGATGATGATCCGGTGATGTTTTCCTTTTTGTCCGACAAGCCGCTTGCGCGGCAGGTATCCTGCGGCATTACCCATACCAATGAGCGCACCCACGACATCATTCGCGCAAACCTTGACCGGTCTGCGATGTATGGTGGTTATATCGAGGGGATCGGCCCAAGGTATTGCCCGTCGATCGAAGACAAGATCGTGCGGTTTGCGGACAAGACATCGCATCAGATTTTTCTCGAACCGGAGAGCCTTTCCGATTCTGTGATTTATCCTAACGGGATTAGCACATCGTTACCCCTGGACGTTCAGGAGGCTTATGTCCGCTCCATTGCAGGGCTCGAAGGCGCCGAGATTCTGCAACCAGGGTATGCCATCGAATATGATTTCGTCGATCCGCGCGCGCTCGACAGCACGCTTGCTGTCGGTTCTGTTCCCGGTCTTTATCTGGCAGGGCAGATCAACGGCACGACCGGTTACGAGGAGGCTGCGGCCCAGGGTCTGGTTGCCGGGATCAATGCCGCGCGCTTCGCACGGGACGAGGCCCCGGTCTATTTCAGCCGCACAAACAGCTATATCGGCGTCATGATCGACGATCTTACCACGCGCGGTGTTTCCGAGCCTTACCGGATGTTCACCTCGCGCGCGGAGTTCCGGCTTTCGCTACGCGCGGATAACGCCGATCAACGACTGACCCCGATCGGGCTTTCAATCGGTTGTGTGTCCGAGGAGCGGCGTCGCCGCTTTGGAGACAAGATGGAGCACCTCACCGCCGCGCGCCAGCAATTGGAGGAGACAAGCTATACGCCACACGATCTTGTTGCCGTCGGAATCGACGTCAATCAAGACGGCACGCGGCGCAGCGCAATGCAGGTTCTGGCCTTTCCGGGAGTCGAGATTTCCGATCTGACCCGTATTTCCGGCGATTTCGCCGCAATCGCGCCGGGCATCGCCGATCAGCTCAAGAAGGACGCGACTTATCTCAACTATATTGAGCGTCAGGCGCGCGATGTGGAAATGCTCCGGCGGGATGAGGCCATAGAGATTCCACCCGGATTTGACTACATTGGCATTGATGGCCTTTCCAATGAATTGAAGGCCAAGCTGGGCGCGGCCCGACCCGAAACGCTTGCCCAGGCGGCGCGCATCGAGGGTATGACGCCTGCGGCGCTGGCTCTTGTTCTCGTCAAGCTGCGTCAGGATGCGCGGGTCCGCAGCGCATGAGCGATGAGGATGTTTCACGTGAAACAAATGAGCGGCTGGGCATCTACAGCGCCTTGCTGGAGAAATGGAATCCACGCATCAATCTGGTGTCCCGTGCCTCGCTTGCAAATCATCGCATCCGGCATTTTGCGGATTCGGCGCAACTCCATGATCTTGCGCCCCACCCTGTCGATCATTGGGCTGATCTTGGCAGCGGTGGAGGCTTCCCCGGCCTTGTCATCGCGATTCTCGCGCTGGATGCCGGCTCTCCGGCCCGTGTCACATTGGTCGAGTCTGATGTTCGGAAGTCCGCCTTTCTCAATACGGTGATCAGGGAAACAGGCGTGAAGGCCACGGTCGTTACAGGCCGAATCGAGGCGATTCCCCCGCTGAAGGCCGACGTGCTGTCCGCGCGCGCGCTTGCAGATCTGACCGTTCTACTCGGATTCGCCGACCGCCATCTGAAGCCCGGAGGCACAGCGCTTTTCCCGAAGGGTGTCACTTGGCAGGATGAGCTGCGCGATGCGCAATCGGCGTGGCAATTCACATCCCATGTTGTTAAAAGCAAGACCGAAGCCGGCCCCGTCATCCTGCGTGTCAGAGGTATTTCTCGTGTCTGATCCCCTTCGCCAGACCAGCCCCCGAATCATTGCGATCGCCAATCAGAAGGGCGGCGTGGGCAAGACGACGACGACAATCAATCTTGGCGCTGCGCTCGCCGATACGGGCGCGCGGGTTCTCATTGTTGATCTCGACCCGCAGGGCAACGCCTCGACCGGGCTTGGCGTGGAAATGGAATCGCGGGGCTTCACCACCTATGATTTCATTCTTGACGAGGCTCCGCTTGACCAGATCGTGCAGGCCACGGGACATGATGGTTTGCTGATCATCCCGGCGACCGTCGATCTGTCTTCTGCTGATATCGAATTGATTTCAAACGAAAAACGCAGCTTTCTCTTGCATGATGCCCTGCGTCAACCGGCGATTGACGGGCTGCTGCTCGACTATATCCTGATCGACTGTCCGCCGTCGCTCAACCTTTTGACGGTCAATGCGATGGCGGCGGCTCACTCCGTGCTGATCCCGCTCCAGTCCGAGTTCTTCGCACTTGAAGGTCTTTCGCAGCTCATGCTCACCATCCGCGAGGTGCGCCAGTCTGCCAATCCCGATCTGCGGATCGAGGGCGTTCTGTTGACCATGGTGGATGCGCGCAACAATCTGTCTGCGCAGGTCGAGAACGACGCCCGCGAGAATCTTGGCGAACTTGTGTTCCAGACCCGAATCCCGCGCAATGTCCGTGTGAGCGAGGCCCCCTCCTATGCCTTGTCGGTGCTGACCTACGATCCGGTGTCCAAGGGCGCGCAGGCATATCGGGATCTCGCCCGCGAGATCGTGCAGAAGCATGCGCGCGCCGCGGCATGACAAGAAGGAGTTGAGGCGATGAGCACGACACGCAGTCAGGGAAGAGGTCTTGGGCGCGGTCTTTCGGCGCTTATGGCGGATGTCAAGGAAAGCGCGCCGGTATCCGAGACGCAGCGACGGACGCCGGACATGATGGTGCCGGTGGAAAAGGTCCACCCGAACCCGCAGCAGCCACGCCGCCACTTCGATTCGGATGCGCTTGACGATCTCGCGCGCTCCATCGCCGAGAAGGGCATTATTCAGCCCCTGATCGTCCGTCTGAACCCTCGAGAGCCAGGATCTTACGAGATCGTGGCAGGTGAACGCCGCTGGCGGGCAGCGCAGATGGCGCAACTCCACGAAGTGCCTGTATTGCTTCGGGAATTTACCGATACCGAAGTGCTCGAGGTTGCGATTATCGAGAATATACAGCGCGCCGATCTCAACCCTATGGAAGAGGCTGCCGGTTACAGCCAGCTCATGACAAGGTTCGGCCACACGCAGGAAAAACTGGCCGAGGTTCTGGGCAAGAGCCGCAGTCATATCGCCAACGCCGTGCGCCTGTTGAACCTGCCTGATGAGGTCCAGGGCTATTTGCGCGAGGGGCGCCTCTCGGCTGGTCATGCGCGCGCGCTCATCACCGCGCCCGATGCGGTGGCTCTCGCGCGCACCGTGATCCAGAAAGGGCTCTCGGTGCGCGAAACCGAGAAACTCGCCAAGGCAGAGACCACGGGCGTGAGTCCCAGAACCCGCCCCAGATCAGCCGCCAGGACAGGGAAAGACGCTGACACCATGGCATTGGAGGCCGATCTTTCCGCGGCGCTCTCGATGACTGTCAGCATCGATCACAAGCCGGGGGACGAACATGGCGCGGTGACAATCCGCTACCAGTCGCTCGACGATCTCGACCGTCTCATGGCGCTTCTGAGTAGCTGATCAGGGCAGAAGTTCGCAGATTACCGCATTCAGCACCGCGCGCCCGGCCTCCGTGGCGCAGAGCCGCCCGTTTTCGATCCTGATCATGCCGATCTCGTCAAGATGTCTCACCGTCTCGGCGTCAAGTGGCGCACCTGCCAGCCGCTCGAACCGCGCCATGTCAATGCCTTCGCTGAGACGCAGCCCCATCAGGAGAAATTCCGTCGCCTGCTCGTGTGCCGGAAGGGCCGCGCGCAGCGATTCGCCCGAACCGCGCTCGACCCGGTCAAGCCATTCTCCGGGCATCCGCCGGGCTTCGGTTGCATGACGACCCCCATCATGGCTGAGCCGCCCGTGTGCGCCGGGGCCGATCCCGACGTAATCGCCGTAACGCCAGTAGATCAGGTTATGTCGCGATTCAGCGCCCGGTCGGGCATGGTTGGACACTTCATAGGCGTTCAGCCCCGCCGCGCCGCAAATGTCCCGCGTCGCCTGATACATATCGGCGGCAAGCCCCTCCTCGGGCAGGCCACGCAGTTTCCCTTCTGCATGGCGTTCGCCAAAGGCGGTGCCGTTCTCGATGGTGAGCTGATAGAGCGAGAGGTGATCCACCGCCAGATCGAGCGCGCGGCGCAGCTCCGATTGCCAGCCCCCAAGCGTTTGACCCTGCCGCGCATAGATCAGGTCGAAACTCGTCCGTGTAAAATATTTCTTTGCGATTTCAAATGCTTGAATGGCTTCAGCGACCGAATGTAACCGGCCCAACCGCCTTAGATCCACATCGTCGAGCGCCTGAACACCCAACGAGACCCGCGAGACACCGGCCTGTGCATAGCCCGCAAACCGCCCCGCTTCCACCGAGGTCGGGTTGGCCTCCAGCGTGATTTCGGGATCGTTCGCCATCGGCCAGGCGGCGCGGGCGGCATCAATGATCGCGGCCACGGTTTCGGGTGGCATCAGGCTCGGCGTACCGCCACCGAAGAAAATCGAATTGAGCACGCGATGAGGCACCAATTCGGCGTAACGTGCGATCTCCTGCACATAAGCCGCGCGCCAGCGGTCGTGATCGACCGAGGCGACAACATGGCTGTTGAAATCACAATAGGGGCATTTCGACTGACAGAACGGCCAGTGCACATAGAGGCCAAAGCCCCCCTCCTGCCAATCCTCAGCCAAAGCAGCCGTCAACGAACTTGCGGAACGCCTCGGCACGATGGCTGATCCGGTTCTTCTCCCAACGGTTCATCTCGGCAAAGGTCACATCATACCCTTCAGGCTGAAAGATCGGATCATAGCCATGGCCTTGGGTCCCGCGCATGGGCCAGACAAACCAGCCATCGACCGTGCCCTCGAACACTTCATCATGCCCATCAGGCCAGGCCAGCACCAGTGTGCAGCAGAACCGTGCCGTCCAGGGCTGCCGCGCCTTGCGTTCCAGCAGCATGTCATGGGCGCGCGTCATGGCCATGGCGAAATCGCGACCAGTCTCTGTTTCGGCCCAATCCGCGGTATAAACGCCCGGAGCACCCCCCAGCGCATCAATTGCAATCCCGGAATCATCCGCGAGTGCGGGCAGGCCCGTGGCCTCTGCGGCCGCGTGGGCCTTGATCCGGGCATTGCCGACAAAACTGGTCTCGGTTTCCTCCGGCTCGGGCAGGTTCCGCTCTGCCGCGCCGATCACCTTGACGCCATAAGGAAGGAGCAGATGGGCGATCTCCTCAAGCTTGCCCGCATTATGTGTCGCCACCAGCAGCGTATCGCCCGAGAACTTACGCACTGATCGCCTCGCGCTGTTTGGCCACCAGTTCGCCCACGCCCTTTTCCGCCAGATCAAGCAGCGCGTTCATCTGCGCCCGGCTATAGGTCGCGCCCTCGGCACTCATCTGAACCTCGATCAGCCGTCCGCCGCCCGTCATGATGAAATTACCGTCCACGCCCGCCGCGCTGTCCTCGGGGTAATCGAGGTCGAGCACCGGCTGGCCCGCATAAATTCCGCAGGAGATTGCGGCCACCGGATCGACCAGCGGATCGCTGAGCACGTCGCCCGCCTTCATGAGCTTGCCCACGGCCAGCCGCAGCGCCACCCAGCCGCCGGTGATCGCGGCGCAGCGCGTGCCGCCATCGGCCTGGATCACGTCGCAATCCACGGTAATCTGCCGCTCGCCCAGCGCCACCCGGTCCACACCGGCGCGCAGCGCCCGCCCGATCAGCCGCTGGATTTCGACCGTGCGCCCGCCCTGCTTGCCCACCGCCGCCTCACGCCGCATCCGGCTGTTGGTGGAGCGCGGCAACATCCCGTATTCCGCCGTCACCCAGCCAAGCCCCGTGCCCTTCACGAACGGCGGAACCCGTTCTTCGACCGTCGCGGTGCAAAGCACATGAGTGTCGCCCATCCTGATCAGGCAAGAGCCTTCGGCATGTTTCAGAATCCCGGTCTCGATTGAAACCGGGCGCATCTCGCTTAAATCTCTTCCCGAAGGCCGCATCTCTGTCCCCTTGTACTGACAGGGCGGGGATATATGGGGGCGACCCCGGATGGCAAGCCCGATTGACCTTTGCCCAAACCCGTCTTTAATGCTCGATTGACCAGGAGGCCCGCGGGAATGTCTGACGCCAGCACCATCCTCGATCAGCTCAACGACCGCTCGCGCGAGGTGTTTCGCCGCGTGGTCGAGGGATATCTTGCCACCGGCGATCCGGTTGGTTCGCGCACGCTCACCCGTGATTTCAGCGAAAAGATCAGTGCCGCGACGATCCGTAACGTGATGCAGGATCTTGAATATCTCGGCCTCTTGGGCAGCCCGCATATCAGTGCCGGGCGCGTGCCGACACAAGACGGGCTGCGGATGTTCGTCGATGGCCTGCTTGAGGTTGGCGGGCTCGAAGATACAGACCGCGAACTTATCGATGCCACCGTTACCAGCAATTCCAGCGATGTGACCGGGATGCTCGATCGCATCGGTTCTGCCCTTTCGGGCGTGACCCGAAGCGCGTCGCTGGTGCTTGCACCAAAGCATGAGGCCCCGATCAAGCATATCGAGTTCGTGAGCCTGGGCCATGACCGCGCGCTTGTGGTTCTCGTCTTCGCCGATGGCCATGTGGAGAATCGCCTCTTTACTCCGCCTCCCGGCCAGACCCCAAGCTCGATGCGCGAGGCGGCGAATTTCCTTAATTCTCTGGTCGAGGGCCGGACGCTTTCTGACATGCAACGCCGCATCGCCCGCGAGATTGCCGCGCGGCGTCAGGAGATCGACCAGCTTGCCCACGCCCTTGTCGAGAGCGGCCTTGCCGTCTGGCAGGACGAAGGCGACAACCAGGAGCGCCTGATCGTTCGCGGACGCGCGAATCTGATCGACGCCGGGGTGGACGAGACCGATCTGGAGCGCATCCGCATCCTGTTTGACGATCTGGAGCGCAAGCGCGACATTGCCGAATTCCTCGACCGCGCTGATGAAGGCGACGGTGTGCGCATTTTTATCGGCTCGGAGAACAAACTTTTCTCACTTTCGGGTTCCTCTTTGGTGGTCTCTCCATATATGAACGCGGACCGTAAGATCATTGGCGCGGTGGGTGTGATCGGCCCTACCCGCCTCAACTACGGGCGTATCGTGCCGATCGTGGATTACACGGCACAGCTTGTGGGAAGGTTGATCTCCGACCGGAGTGAGAGGTGAAAGATGGCAGAGCCGAAAGAAGAAAGCTTCCTCGACGATATCGAGGAGGCCGCCGCCGAGGAACAGGCCCTTGGACGTGAAGAAATTACCAGCGAGGCCGCCGATATCGACGCGCTGCGGGCCGAGCGCGACGCATTTCAGGATCGCTTCATGCGCGCCCTCGCTGATGCCGAGAACGCGCGCAAACGCTCGGAAAAGGATCGCCGCGAGGCCGAGCAATATGGCGGTTCGCGGCTTGCCCGCGACATGCTGCCCGTACATGACAGCCTCAAGCGTGCGCTTGAGACGATCACCGAGGATCAGCGCAACGCTTCCGCCGCGCTTGTCGAGGGAATCGAGCTGACGCTGCGTGAGCTTGTGAACGTGTTTTCCAAGCACGGCATAACCGTGATCGACCCGCAGCCGGGTGACAAGTTCGACCCCCGTCATCACGAGGCGATGTTCGAGGCCCCCGTTCCCGGCACCAGGGCAGGCGAGATCATCCAGGTTTCGGCGCAGGGCTTCATGCTGCATGATCGTATTCTGCGCCCGGCGCAGGTGGGCGTGTCGTCCAATCGCGGGTGACATCTCGGTGCGGGGCTAATCGGTCCCGGCCACCATCGCCTTCAGCTCATAAATGAGATCAAGCGCCGCGCGCGGGCTTAGCGTGTCCGGCATCACTTCGGCGAGGCGTTTCTCCACTCCCGACTCGGGGTGCGTTAGCCGTGCCGGCGCAGGCCCGGCCGCGAAAAGCGGCAAATCGTCAATCAGCGCCTTGCGCGCCACACCGCCCTCCCGCTCGCCCTTTTCAAGCGCATCGAGGACCACGCGCGCCCGCGCTACGACGGTCTCGGGCAGACCGGCAAGCCGCGCCACCTGCACACCATAGCTGCGATCCGCCGCGCCGCGCCGCACCTCGTGCAGAAAGATCACTTCGCCGTCATGCTCCTTGACGCTCACCGTGGCATTGGCCACCCGGCCAAGCCGTTCGCTCAGCCGCGTCAACTCGTGATAATGGGTGGCAAAAAGCGCGCGGCAGCCGTTCACGTCATGCAGATGCTCCAGCGTCGCCCAGGCGATGCTCAGTCCGTCATAGGTCGCTGTGCCGCGCCCGATCTCGTCAAGGATCACCAGCGCCCGCGCATCCGCCTGATTCAGGATTGCCGCCGTTTCGACCATTTCCACCATGAAGGTCGAGCGCCCGCGCGCCAGATCGTCCGACGCGCCTACCCGGCTGAAAAGCTGGCTGACCATCCCGATATGTGCCGAACGCGCGGGCACATGGCTTCCCATCTGCGCCAAAAGCGCGATCAGCGCGTTCTGCCGCAGAAAGGTGGACTTGCCGGCCATGTTCGGCCCGGTCAGAAGCCAGATATCGCTCTCGCCCCCAAGATCGCAGTCATTGGCGATGAACGGCGCACCTCCTTGTGCGCGCAGGCTGCGTTCCACCACCGGATGCCGACCGCCCTCGATCCGCAGCGCGCGGCTCTCGTCCACCTTCGGTGCACACCAGTTCTCGCTTACCGACAGATCGGCCAGCGCCATCGCCAGATCGAGTTCCGCCAACCCCCTTGCCGTCTGCGCAATCTCCACCGACTTGTCCAGAATAGCGACTTTCAAGCCATCATAGAGCCGTTTTTCAATCCCGATCGCCCGCCCGCCCGCGTTGAGGATCCGGCTTTCCATCTCGGTCAGGCGCGGTGTGGTAAAGCGCAGTTGGTTGGCCGTGGTCTGCCGGTGCTTGAAGCTCTCGCTCAGCGGCGGGGCAAGCATCCGGTCCGCATGGGTCGTGGTCACCTCGATGAAATAGCCCAGCACATTGTTGTGCTTGATCTTGAGCGAGGCGATGCCCGTCTGTTCGACATACTCTCCCTGCATCGCCGCGATGACGCCGCGCCCCTCGTCTCGCAATTGCCGCGCCTCGTCGAGATCGGCATCGAATCCGGCCGCGATGAATCCGCCATCGCGCACCAGAAGCGGCGGTTCGGCCACCAGCGCCTGATCAAGAAGGTCGCAGAGCGCTTCATGTCCCCCAAGCCCCGCCGCCGCGTCGCGCAGCACCTCGGGCAGATCCAGCCCCTCCAGCCGTGATGCGATGTGTGTCGCCTGCATCAGGCCATTGCGGATCGCCACGAGATCGCGCGGCCCGCCCCGGTCTAATCCCAGCCGCGACAGCGCGCGGTCAAGGTCCGGCACGCGCCGTAGCGCCTCGCGCAAATCATTGCGCATTCGAGACTGTTCCACCGCAAAACTCACCGCTGCCAGCCGTGAACGCACCACATCGAGCACAAGGCTCGGGCTCGACAGCCGCCGTTCCAGCAGCCGCCCACCCCCCGCCGTCACCGTCCGGTCGATGGTCGCCAGCAGAGACCCGGCCCGCCGCCCGTCAAGCGCGTGGGTCAGTTCCAGATTACGCCGTGTCGCGGCGTCGATCTGCATGACACGGCTTGCCTGTTCCCGCACAGGCACCTGCAAGAGCGGCAGTTTGCCCTTCTGCGTGATGTCCAGCCATTCGACAATCGCCCCCATCGCCGCCAGTTCAGGCCGGGTAAAGGCCCCGAACGCCTCCAGCGTGCTGACGCGAAACAACGTGCAGAGCCGCCTTTCCGCCCCCGTGCTGTCAAACGCCGCCGTGCCCATCGCTGTGAGGGACGCACCAATATCAGATACTATTTCGGCCAAACAGGCCTCATCTGTCTCTGCCACCACCAACTCGCGCGGCATCAGCCGCGCCAGCTCTGGCCCCAGCCGTGCGGATGAGAGCGCCATGACGTGAAACGCGCCGGTGGAAATATCGACCCAGGCAAGCGCACCCTCGCCCCGCACCTGTGCGAAAGCGCCCAGATAGTTATGCCGCCGCGCGTCAAGCAGGCTCTCCTCGGTCAGTGTGCCGGGCGTCACAAGCCGCACCACCTCACGCCGCACCACCGCTTTTGATCCGCGTTTCTTCGCCTCTGCCGGATCCTCCATCTGTTCGCAGACAGCGACGCGAAATCCCTTTCGGATGAGTGTCAGCAAATAGCCCTCGGCGGAATGCACCGGCACCCCGCACATGGCGATATCCTCGCCCAGATGCTTGCCCCGCTTGGTCAGTGCGATATCCAGCGCTTCGGCTGCGGCCGCAGCATCGTCAAAGAACAGCTCGTAGAAGTCCCCCATCCGGTAGAACAGGAGCGCATCCGGGTATTGCGCCTTGATCTCCAGATATTGCGCCATCATCGGCGTCACGGTCGATGCTGCCTCGCTCAACGCTGCCCCCCTTGTCGCTGGCGCGGACCTTACTCACCGCGCCGCCCCGGCGAAAGCCCCTTCGCGCCTTTCTGTTGAGGCGCGGCGCAACCGCCGCTATGCAGGTGCAATCCTTCTTCCGAAAGTCCGCCCCATGACCAACCCCAAATACACCCGCGAAGAGGCGCTCGCCTTTCACCTAGAACCGACGCCCGGCAAGTTCGAGATCCAGGCCACCGTGCCGATGAACACGCAGCGCGATCTCAGCCTTGCCTATTCCCCTGGCGTGGCCGTGCCCTGCGAGGAGATCGCGGCCAATCCCGAACTGGCTTATGATTATACCAACAAGGGAAATCTCGTCGCCGTCATTTCCAACGGCACCGCCGTTCTGGGGCTTGGCAACCTTGGTGCCCTGGGCAGCAAACCGGTGATGGAGGGCAAGGCGGTGCTCTTCAAGCGCTTTGCCGACGTCAATTCCATCGACATCGAACTTGACACCGAAGACCCCGACGAATTCATCAACGCCGTGCGTCTCATGGGGCCCACCTTTGGCGGCATCAACCTCGAGGACATCAAGGCGCCCGAGTGTTTCATCATCGAGCAGCAGCTCAAGGAGGTGATGGATATTCCGGTGTTCCACGACGATCAGCACGGCACCGCCGTGATCTGTGCCGCCGGTCTGATCAATGCGCTGCACCTCTCGGGCAAGAAGATCGAGAATGTGCGCATTGTCCTGAACGGCGCCGGAGCTGCGGGTATCGCCTGTCTCGAACTCTTGAAGTTCATGGGTGCAAAGCATGACAATTGCCTCATGTGCGACACCAAGGGGGTCATCTATCAAGGCCGCACCGAGGGCATGAACCAGTGGAAATCCGCCCACGCCGCCGCCACAAGCCTGCGCACGCTGGAAGAGGCGATGAGGGGGGCCGATGTTTTTCTGGGGGTTTCGGTCAAGGGGGCGGTCACGCCCGAGATGGTCGCCACGATGGCCGACAACCCGGTGATTTTTGCCATGGCCAATCCCGACCCCGAGATCACGCCCGAAGACGCCCATGCCGTGCGCCCCGATGCGATCGTGGCCACCGGGCGCTCGGATTATCCCAATCAGGTCAACAACGTGCTGGGCTTTCCCTATCTCTTTCGCGGCGCGCTCGACGTTCATGCGCGCGCGATCAATGACGAGATGAAGATCGCCTGCGCCGAGGCGCTTGCGCGCCTCGCACGCGAGGACGTGCCCGACGAGGTTGCCGTTGCCTATGGCCGCAAGCTCAGCTTTGGTCGCGATTACATCATCCCGACGCCTTTCGATCCGCGCCTGATCCACACCATCCCGCCCGCCGTCGCGCGCGCAGGCATGGCGACGGGGGCCGCGCGCCGCCCGATCATCGATATGGAAAGCTATGAGCTTTCGCTCAAATCGCGGATGGACCCGACCGCCAGCATCCTGCGCGGCATCCATGCGCGCGCGCGGCGTGCGCAGGCCCGCATGATCTTTGCCGAGGGCGACGATGTGCGCGTGCTGCGCGCCGCCGTGCAGTATCAACGTTCAGGGCTGGGCAAGGCCCTCGTCGTGGGCCGCGACGAGGATGTGAAGGCCAGGCTGGACGCGGCCGGCATGGGCGACGCGGTGCGTGAGCTCGAGGTAGTCAACGCCGCCAAGACCGACCGCCTCAACGATTACAAGGCCTTCCTCTACAATCGTCTGCAACGCAAGGGCTTTGACCGGCACGATATCCACCGCCTCGCCGCGCGTGATCGTCATGTTTTCGCCGCGCTCATGCTGGCCCACGGCCAGGGCGACGGGCTTGTGACCGGGGCCACCAGAAAATCCGCCCCTGTGCTCAATCTCATCAATCACGTGTTTGACGCAGATGCCGAACATGGCGCGGTTGGCGTCACCGCGCTTCTGCACAAGGGGCGGATCGTGCTCATCGCCGATACGCTGGTCCATGAATGGCCCGATGAAGAGGATCTGGCCACCATCGCCATGCGCGGGGCCGATGTGGCGCGGCATCTGGGGCTGGAGCCGCGCGTCGCCTTTGTCAGCTTCTCGACTTTCGGTTACCCCAAGTCCGAGCGCGCCGAAAAGATGCAGCGCGCGCCCCTGGTGTTGGAGCGCCGAGGCGTCGAGTTCGAGTTCGAGGGCGACATGACCGTGGATGTCGCCCTGAATCCGGCGGCCCAGGCCAACTATCCATTCCAGCGTCTCAGTGGCCCGGCCAATGTTCTTGTGGTGCCGGCCCGCCATTCCGCCTCGATTTCGGTCAAGCTGATGCAGCAGATGGCCGGGGCGACGGTGATTGGTCCGATCCTGACCGGGGTGGATGCCTCGATCCAGATATGCTCGTCCAATTTCACTGCCAACGACATCCTCAACATGGCGATCCTTGCCTCGTGCAAGGTAGGCTGACCGGTGTGCCCGTGGCGGGGTCGGACATGAGTATTTCCGGAACGGTGAAGCCGGGGCACGTCTGGTGCCTTGGCTCGATCAACGCAGACCACATCTATCGCCTGCCCCGCCTGCCCGCACCGGGCGAGACCCTGCCCGCCACAGGCTATCGACGGATGCTGGGCGGCAAGGGCGCGAATCAGTCCATCGCCGCCGCCCGCGCCGGGGCCAAGGTGCGCCATGTCGGCGCGGTTGGCGGCGATGGTGCGTGGATGGTGGCGGCGCTGGCCAAAGCTGGGGTCGATGTCGGTGGCGTTGTCACGCAGGGCGGCGTCTCCGGTCATGCTCTGGTGATGGTGAATGAGGCGGGCGAGAATGCCATCGTGATCCATCCCGGCGCAAACCGTGCGCTTGACTTGGCTCATGTCGCCGAGGCCCTCTCGGGCGTAGCACCCGGCGATTGGCTGCTCTTGCAGAACGAAACCAACCTTCAGGTCGAGGCCGCGCGCCTTGCGCGGCAGGCGGGTGCGGATGTGGCCTATTCCGCCGCACCGTTCGAGGTCGGGGCCGCGCGCGCCGTGCTGCCCTTGGTGACGCTTCTCATTGTCAATCACATCGAGGCGAGACAGCTTGAGGCGGCGCTTGGCCCGGTTGGTGTTCCGAACATGCTGGTGACAAAAGGGGCCAAAGGGGCGGACTGGCGCGATCTGTCAAAAGGCGAAACCGTCTCTGTTCCCGCTCCTTGCGTGCATGTTCGTGACACGACTGGCGCCGGCGACTGTTTTGCCGGCTACATGGTTGCTGCGCTTGCCATGGGTCAGCCGGTTCGCGACGCTCTTGGCCTGGCCAGCGCCGCCGCCGCGCTTCAGGTCACGCGCGACGGCGCGTCAGAGGCAATCCCCGGTCTGGCCGAGGTGCGCGCCTTTCTTTCTCAGGACTGACCGGCAAAGGGCGCGTCCCCGCCCCAGAGTTCCCTGACCCGCGCATCGCGCCCGCACGCATCGCGATAAAGCCGGTAGGCCGTCGCCTTCTGTCTTGGCCCGAACCGTGTGAGCACGATATCGCGGCTCTTGTAGTAATCCTGATGATAGGCCTCTGCCGGCCAGAACGTGCCAAGATCGCGTATCGGCGTCACCACCTCTTTCCCCAGATCCGCTGCCGCCGTTGCGACTGCCGCCTTGGCAATCTCCTTTTCCGTTTGATCTGAGACGAATATCGCCGTGGTATAGGTCTCGCCCCGGTCGCAGAACTGCCCGCGCGCATCGGTCGGATCCACCGAGCGCAGGAACATGTGCAGCAACTGCCCCCGCGTCACCTGGGCCGGATCAAAGGTGATTCGGACCGCCTCCAGATGCCCGGTGCCGCCGTGCGTCACCGCGCGATAGGTCGGATTCGCAACCGTGCCGCCGGTGAAACCGGATTCCGCCTCGATCACGCCGCGCACCTTCTCGAAATCCGCCTCGACGCACCAGAAACAGCCGCCGGCGACGACCAGCACCGCGCGCTCTGCCGCTTCGAGCCGTTTCGCCTGAAGGCACAGCGCCCCCGCGATCAGCAGCGCCAGCATCGCGCCTTTTACTTCCCGCATCCCGATCAGCATGACAAAAAGCCCTCCTTGCTTCAGGATGCCTGCGTGTCCGCCTTTTGGCCAAGCGAAAATCCCGTGATGTCACGCGGTCTTGAGCTTTGCGCGCGCAGGGTGTTCCCTATTCCAGAGGCCGCAGCAGCAGCGCCTTTTCCCACGCCGGGCACCGTCCCTTGAGCCCGCCCGGCACCTCTGCCTTGTCCAGCATCGCGATGTGGAAATCCGCCTGATAGAATTGCGCCGCGCCTTCCTCAGAGATTGAGAACGGCGGTCCCTCCATCAGTGTCTGATCGTATTCGAACGTCACCAGAAGCTGCGGCGCCGTTCCGGTGATCGTCGTCAGATGGGTCGCATATTTGCGGCGCATGTCCTCGGGCAGTGCCACAAGCGCGGCACGGTCGTAAACCGCATCAACGGCGCCAAGCTGTTCCGCCGTCAGATCGAAGATGTCGCCGACAAAGATATCAAGCCCGGGCGCGGCATAGAGCGTCAGATCGCCTTTCCGCGCAATGACAGGCTTTACGTCAAGTTCGTCGAACAGTTGCCGGACCGCCACATCGCTCAGTTCCGCACCCGCGACGCGATATCCCTGCGACCGCAACCAGGCGATATCGCGCGTCTTCCCGCAGAGCGGCAGAAAGATCCGTGCGCCGGACGTCAGCCCCAGCGCGCCGAGATGCGCCGCGAGCATCCGGTTGACCTGTCCCTCGTGAAACCCGAGTTGCCCCGTCTTCCAGCGGTCGTGCCAGAAACCCGCTTCCAATGCCGTTCTCCTGCCTGATCCACGGGCGGATGTCCCGCGCGTCCATCTGGTAGCAGAGTTACGGCATCGGCCAAGACCAAATCCGATCACATCAGCCTGATTGCGCTCGCTGCGCGGTGGCCGGATCCACGCGGCTGCGCGGCATGGCAGAGCGCGGCGTCCTGCTGATCGGGTCGAAACAGCCGGGTCGAGCGCGGATCGTCCGGGGATCTAGCCCTTGAGGCGCCGGTTGCGCGCCGCGATCAGTTTGAGTCGCAGCGCGTTGAGCTGGATGAAACCGGCCGCGTCCTTCTGATCATAGGCGCCGGCATCTTCCTCGAAGGTGACGTGCGCTTCGGAATAGAGGCTGTGATCCGACCAGCGGCCCACGCAGGCGACATGTCCCTTGTAAAGCTTGAGTCGTACCGTGCCCGACACATGAAGTTGCGATTGATCGATTGCGGCCTGCAACATCTCGCGTTCCGGGCTGAACCAGAACCCGTTATAGATCAATTCCGCATAACGCGGCATGAGCGAATCCTTGAGATGCCCCGCACCGCTGTCGAGCGTGATCTGCTCGATCCCGCGATGCGCCTCCAGCAGCAGCGTGCCGCCCGGCGTCTCGTAGATGCCGCGCGATTTCATGCCGACGAATCGGTTCTCGACAAAGTCGAGCCGCCCGATCCCGTGCTTGCCGCCAAGGTCATTCAGCGTTGTCAGGATGCTGGCCGGGCTCATTGTCGTGCCATTGATCGCCACGGCGTCGCCTCTCTCGAACGTAACCTCGACGAATTCGGGGCTGTCGGGCGCGTCCTCGGGGCTGACCGTCCGCTGATAGACATAGTCGGGCGCGGCTTCGGCCGGGTTTTCCAGAACCTTGCCCTCGGAGGAGGTGTGCAGAAGGTTCGCATCGACCGAGAACGGCGCCTCGCCGCGCTTGTCCTTTGCGATCGGGATCTGGTTTTTCTCCGCGAAATCAATAAGCCGCGTTCGGCTCGTCAGATCCCACAGCCGCCATGGCGCGATCACCTTGATCTCGGGGTTAAGCGCATAGGCGGCAAGTTCGAACCGCACCTGATCATTGCCCTTGCCGGTTGCGCCATGGGCAACGGCATCCGCCCCGGTTGCGGCTGCGATCTCGACGAGCCGCTTTGAAATCAGGGGCCTCGCGATCGAGGTGCCCAGAAGATACTGCCCCTCGTAAAGCGCGTTGGCGCGGAACATCGGGAACACGAAATCGCGCACGAATTCCTCGCGCAAGTCCTCGATATAGATGTTTTCCGCTTTTATTCCGAGGAGTTGCGCCTTCTCCCGCGCGGGCTCTAGCTCTTCACCCTGGCCAAGGTCTGCGGTGAAGGTCACCACCTCGCAGCCATATTCGGTCTGGAGCCATTTGAGGATGATCGAGGTATCAAGGCCCCCCGAATAGGCAAGCACGACTTTCTTGGGCGCGGACATGACGGGTTCCTTTCGCGGATTTTCCGGGCGATTACCCGGTTTTACGCGTCGGGGCAAGCCACGCCCCTTGCCAGCGCGGGGCGATTGCGGCACTCAGGCGGACATGTCCGATTTCAAAGATACCGCCCGCGTCGCCGAGGCCGCCATGCGCACCGTGTTCGCGCCGACACCCCTGCAGCGCAATGACCATCTGTCCGAGCGTTACGGGGCCGAGATCCTGCTCAAGCGCGAGGATCTGAGCCCGGTCCGCTCGTACAAGCTGCGCGGTGCCTTCAACGCCATGCGCAAGGTTCTCGCCGCGCGTCCCGACACCACGCAATTCGTCTGTGCGAGCGCCGGCAACCATGCTCAGGGCGTCGCCTTCATGTGCCGCCATTTCGGTGTGCGCGGCGTGATCTTCATGCCGGTGACAACGCCGCAGCAGAAGATCGGCAAGACCGACAAGTTTGGCGGTGATGCGGTCACGATCCGGCTTACCGGTGATTATTTCGATGATACCCTTGCGGCGGCGCAGGCCTATTGCACCGAGATGGGCGCGCATTTCCTGTCGCCTTTCGATGATGAAGACGTGATCGAGGGGCAGGCCACTGTCGCCGTCGAGATCGAGGCACAGCTTGGCGGCGCGCCGGATAACCTGATCCTGCCGGTCGGCGGTGGCGGCCTTGCCGCGGGGATCCGCAGTTATTTCGGCGGGACCGTCGCGCTGACGCTGGTCGAGCCTGCGGGGGGCGCCTGTCTTGCCGCGGCCCTTGCCAGCGGCGCCCCGGTGCGTCTGCCTGCCGTCAATACCTTTGCCGATGGCGCGGCGGTGGCGCAGATCGGCACGCGCACCTTTGCCCGACTCAGGGACATCGCCCCCGCGGATGTCAGGGCAATTGACGAGGATCGCCTTTGCACGACGATGCTCGAAATGCTCAATATCGAGGGGATCGTGCTCGAACCCGCCGGGGCGCTTTCGGTCGATGCGCTTGCCGATATGGGCGATGCGATCAAGGGCAGGCGCGTCGTCTGCGTCACTTCCGGCGGTAATTTCGATTTCGAGCGCCTGCCCGAGGTCAAGGAGCGGGCACAACGGTTTGCGGGCCTCAAGAAATACTTCATCCTGCGCATGCCGCAACGCCCCGGCGCGTTGCGGGATTTCCTTGCCGTGCTCGGGCCGGAGGACGACATCGCGCGGTTCGAGTATCTCAAGAAATCCGCCCGCAACTTCGGCTCGGTCCTGATCGGGATCGAAACCACCCGATCCGAGAATTTTCACGCATTTCTCCAGAAACTCGACAAGACAGGCTTTCAGTATCGCGACATAACCCGCGACGAGGTGCTGGCCGAATTCCTTATCTGAGCGTTGTTCGCCACGGATTGCGGCCGCTTTCGGGGGCTTCGGGCAGCTCATGCGG
Source organism: Roseovarius autotrophicus (assembly GCF_018069895.1). Taxonomy (GTDB): domain Bacteria; phylum Pseudomonadota; class Alphaproteobacteria; order Rhodobacterales; family Rhodobacteraceae; genus Roseovarius; species Roseovarius autotrophicus. The sequence continues at coordinate 130,557 of NZ_JAGQDH010000005.1, forward strand.
CGAGCGCCTTGCCGATATTCGCCAGAAACTCGGCCCTTGAGCGGTCATAACACCCGAGGATCTCGGCCGCAGTGGCCGTGTGCTGGCCGCGTTCCACGGCCTGGCAAAGCCCCGCGAATGTCGCAAAGCCAAGGTTGAGCGCGCTTCCGGCAAGAAAGTGCAATCGCTCGGTGCGCTCCGATTCGGGCATGGTGTCATGAAGGCCGGCAAGTCCTGTTTCAACCTCCTCAAGGAAAAGGTCGAGCACCTCTTCAAAGGTGTTCGGTCCAATTTCCAGCCGTAACCCGCGAACGCGGTCCCAGTCGATCATGGCAATCTCTCCTCGTTGGCGCCAGAATGCGGTCTTTTCGTTCAGATCGGGTTAACAGCCTCGGGAAATTCGGCAAAACTTGAAATTTCACGGATTCTTAGGACCTCACGCGCAATTGTCGATTCGAGACGAGGACCGGGTGATGATGTGCGACCTGAGATCACGACAGTTTCGGAGAATGAGTGCGCCGCCGCGCCGGCGCTGCATGTTCTTGTTGTTGATGACAGCAGGCTTCAGCGCCGCATCGTATCCACATATCTGCGGCAATGGGGCTTTAGCATCGAAGAGGCGGCAAACGCGGTCGAGGCCCTGGCATCCTGCCGTGAGAGGCCCCCTGACATCGTGATGAGCGACTGGATCATGCCGGGCATGAGCGGGCTGGAATTCTGCCGCGCCTTCCGGACCATGGAGCGTGACAATTATGGCTATTTCATCCTTCTGACCACGAAGAGCGACAAGGATGAGGTGGCGCTTGGTCTTGATGCCGGGGCCGACGATTTCCTGACAAAGCCGGTCAACGCGGCCGAACTGCGTGCACGGCTGGCGGCGGGCAAGCGGATTCTCGACATGGAACGGCAGCTGACCGAGAAGAACCGTCTGATCAAGAGTACGCTTGAAGAGTTGCAGATCCTGTATGATTCCCTCGACAGCGATCTGATCGAGGCAAAGAAACTTCAGCAGGCATTGCTGAACGAGCGATACCGCGATTTCGGGGTGGCCGAAGTGTCGCTCATGCTGCACTCGGCGGGGCATGTGGGTGGCGACCTGGTCGGGATGTTTCCGATTTCAGGTCAGCGGATCGGTCTTTACGCGATCGATGTCTCGGGGCACGGTGTCAGCTCGGCACTGATGACCGCGCGGCTGGCAAGTTACCTTTCCGCCACCGTGCCGGAACAGAACCTGGCCCTGCAGGAGGTCGCACCGGGGTGCTTTACCGCGCGCCCCCCGGCCGAGACCCTCGCCCGACTCAATCACATCATCCTGTCCGATCTCGATACCGATCATTATTTCACTATCGTGCTGGCCGATGTTGACCTTTGCAGCGGGCGGGTGCTGCTCGCGCAGGCCGGGCACCCGCATCCGATCGTGCAGCGCCGCGATGGCTCGGTAGAGTTCATGGGCCATGGCGGCCTGCCGGTCGGGCTGATCGACAATGCCACATTCGACCCGGTCGTCTTCACCCTTGGCCCCGGTGATCGGCTGCTCATCCATTCTGATGGGTTGACCGAATGCGCCGCCCCCGACGGTGCCATGCTCGAGGGGCCGGGTCTGGCACGGTTCATGGTGGAGTTGCGCCAGACACACGGTCCGGCCTTCCTTGACTCCCTGATGTGGAAACTGTCCGATCATGCCGCCGACCAAGAGTTCTCCGATGACATTTCGGCGGTCCTCGTTGAATTCAGAGCAAATCCGCGATCCGGCTGACAAAATGCCGATCCCCCTGATTGCCCAGCATCCTTGCGGCCTGGTTCGGTGAAAGCCATTCGGCCCGGTGCCCAGGTTCCGTCGGTGCGCAGATCTGTCGGGCGGGAAAGGCGCGATAGATCAGGCAAAGCTTTTCCGCCCAGAGATCATATTCCGGCATATAGGTGAAACGCCGGAAAGCCCCGAGCCGCCGTGGTCGTGCGATCCGCCACCCGGTTTCTTCCATGACCTCGCGATGCAGGGCGTGCAATGGCGTCTCGCCCGGATCGATGCCGCCCCCGGGAAGCTGATACTCGGGCACCGGCTCGGCCTGATGCGTCACAAGAAGACGCCCGCCCCTCTCGAGGATCGCATAAACGCCCGGCCGCAGACGATACCTTGTATCGTTGCGCGGCACTTCGCCAAATCGTCGGATCATCGCCCTCTCCCTGCCCTCGGCTTGTCCCGTCCCGACGGACACGATATGCGGAAGCCGGCCAGAAAAGGAAACCCCATGAGCCTTGGACAGCGAATCGCCTGGGATGACACGGTGTTGCCGTTCCAGCTTGACCGTGCCGATATCCGGGGGCGCGTCGCGCGGCTTGACGGAGTGCTCGATGCGATCCTTGCGCAGCATGATTACCCCGAGCCGGTCGAGGCGCTGATCGCCGAGATGGCGCTTTTGACGGCGCTGATCGGCCAGACGATGAAGCTGCGATGGAAGCTCTCGCTTCAGGTGCAAAGCAACGGCGCCGTGCGCATGATCGCCACCGATTACTTTGCCCCCGTCAGGGAAGGCGAACCCGCTCGGCTGCGCGCCTATGCGGGGTTCGACCCGGCCCGGCTGCGACACGCGCGGCCCTTTGACCAGTTGGGCGAGGGCTACTTCGCGGTCCTGATCGATCAGGGGAAGGGCACGACGCCCTATCAGGGTATCACACCGCTGACCGGCGCTGCGCTCCATCAATGCGCCGAGGCATATTTCGCCCAATCCGAGCAGCTTCCGACACGGTTCTCGCTGAGCTTTGGCAAGTCGTCCACGCCGGGCGAGGCCGAGCACTGGCGCGCCGGGGGTGTCATGCTTCAACACATGCCCAAGGCATCGCCCTTCGCCAGCGGCGGAGGTTCCGGCGAGAACGGGCTGCTGGCCGCCGACGATCTTGTCGATGGTGACGACGCCGAGAACTGGTCTCGGGCCAACCTTCTGCTCGATACGGTCGAGGATCTCGAAATGATTGGCCCCAGTGTCTCGCCCACCGACCTTCTCGTGCGGCTGTTCCATGAAGAGGGGCCGCGTGTCTTTGACATGCAGGCGGTGCGCTTTGGCTGCACCTGTTCGGAAGCGCGTGTGCGCAACAGCCTTTCGATCTATTCGGCCCGCGATATCGAAACGATGACAACCACGGACGGCACCGTAACCGCAGATTGTCAGTTTTGCGGCGCGCATTACACGCTCGATCCCGCCACGCTCGGGTTCGATGCGCCGGAGGGTCCGAGTGAGCGCGACTGATCCCCTCGCGCCGGTTCTCGCCGCGCTTTCGCACGGGTGCGGCGGAACGTCGGATTACGATCTCAACCCCGAGATCACCCTGCCGCCGGGGCGCAGGTTGCGGCCCGCAGGGGTGCTTGTGCCGGTGGTGTATCGCGGGTCCGAGGCGCGGGTGATCCTTACCAAACGTTCGTCCGCACTCAAGCATCACCCCGGCCAGATCGCCTTTCCCGGTGGCAAGCAGGATGCGGCCGATGTCGATATCCGTGCCACCGCGCTGCGCGAGGCGCACGAGGAAATCGGGCTATCCCCCGACACGGTGGACATTCTGGGTAATCTGCCGCGCCACGAGACGGTGACCGGCTTTGACGTGACCCCGGTTCTGGCACGCATCCATGCCCCGTTCATCCCCCGGCCGGACCACGGAGAGGTGGCCGAGGTGTTCGATGTGCCACTGTCGCATCTGATGGATCCGGGCCGTTACAGGGTTGAAAAGCGCCGTTGGCAAGGGGTGTGGCGGCGCTATTATGCGGTGCCGTTCGGCCCCTACTACATCTGGGGCGCGACGGCACGGATCCTGCGGATGATGGCTGCGATGGCGGGCAGGTCATGAAGATCACCGGCGACTGGATCACCCGCCCCGAGACCCGCGCCGTCTGCGATATCCTGTCGGCGGGGGGCTATCAGGCGCTGTTCGTGGGTGGATGTGTGCGTAACGCGCTTCTGGGCGCGGCGGTCGCGGATATCGACATCGCGACCGATGCGCATCCTGACAGGGTGATGGATCTGGCGGTCAGGGCCGGGCTCAAGCCCGTGCCGACGGGGATAGACCATGGCACCGTGACCGTGGTTTCCGGCGGCCTGCCCCATGAGATCACCAGCTTTCGCGCCGATATAGAGACGTTTGGCCGTCACGCGCAGGTGGTGTTTGGCCAGGACATCGTGGCCGACGCGCGGCGCCGTGATTTCACCATGAACGCGCTTTATGCCCGTCCTGACGGTTCGGTTGTTGATCCCCTGGGCGGGATCGCGGATCTGCGTGCGCGGCGTGTGCGCTTCATCGAGGATCCCGCCCGCCGCATCCGCGAGGATTACCTGCGGATCCTGCGCTTCTTCCGGTTTCACGCCTGGTATGGTGACCCAAGGTCCGGGCTGGACCCAGAGGCGCTTGCCGCCTGTGTCGCGGCACAAGACGGGCTTGCCGGCCTCTCGCGAGAGAGGGTGGGTGCGGAGATGCGCAAGCTTCTCGCCGCGCCAGATCCCGCGCCAGCGCTTGCGGCGATGCAGGGGGCGGGGATCTTGCAGGCCGTGCTGCCCGGCGCGGATGCAAGAGCGATGGCACCGCTTGTCCACCTGGAATCAGAAACCGACACGGCGCCAGATGCCATTCGGCGGCTCGCGCTTCTGGGGGGCGAGGCGGTGGCCGAACGGCTTCGCCTGTCCCGGGCCGAGGATCGTAGGCTGGACATGCTGCGCAAGGCGCTTGTCGAGGACAGGCCCGCAGCCGAACTGGGCTATCGCCACGGGATTGGTGACGGCGGCGATATCCTGCTTGTGCGGGCCGCCCTTGTCGGTGAGGCCCCCACCCCCGAGACCTGGCAAGAGTTGCAAAGGGGGGCTGCGGCGGTTTTTCCGGTCAAGCCTGCGGATCTCATGCCCGGTCTTGCCGGCCCCGCGCTGGGCGCGCGCCTGCGCGCGCTCGAGGCGCGCTGGATCGCCTCTGGCTTCATGCTTGGCCGTGAGGATCTGTTGTGAGCACGTATCACATCCTCCGTCTTGGCGCGCGCGGAGATGGTATCGCCGACGGCCCGGTTTTTGCGCCGCGCACCCTGCCGGGCGAAGAGGTGAGTGGCAGGACAGAGGGGCAGGTGCTGCATGATGTGCGCATCCGCGCGCCCTCGCCCGACCGCGTGCGCCCGCCCTGCCGTCACTACACCGCCTGCGGCGGCTGCCAGGTGCAGCACGCCTCGGATGGTTTCGTGGCCGAGTGGAAGCGCGAGATTGTCCAGAGCGCGCTCCGGGCACAGGGCATATCCGCCGAGATAGGGCCTGCTCTGACCTCGCCCCCCGCCTCTCGTCGCCGCGCCACGCTGGCTGCACGGCGCACCAAGAGCGGGGCCATGGCCGGGTTTCACGCGCGCGCCAGCGATCATATCGTCGAGGTGCCCGATTGTCGCCTCCTCCATCCCGACCTGATGGCGGCGCTGTCTGTTGCGCGCGATCTCGCGCTGACCGGGGCAAGCCGCAAAGGCGCGCTGGCGGTGACGGCCAGCTTGTCGCTGCACGGGCTGGATCTGGCGGTTGACGGCGGCAAGCCGCTCGATGGGCCGCTGCGCATCGCCCTTGCCGCCCTCGCCGGGCGACACGATCTTGCGCGTCTCGCCTGGGAGGGAGAGGTCGTGGTGACGCGTCGCGCGCCTGAACAAGTGTTTGGCACAGTGCGCGTGGTGCCGCCGCCGCGCGCCTTTCTTCAGGCGACCGCCGAGGGAGAGGCGGCGCTTTGCGCAGAAACAGAGACAATTCTGCAAGGCGCGCGCCGGATCGTCGATCTTTTTGCCGGCTGTGGCACGTTCACCTTTCCGCTGGCCCGGACCGCTGCGGTTCACGCGGTCGAGTGTGCGGCAGAGATGATCGCCGCACTTGATCACGGCGTTCGCCACACAAGCGGCCTGCGCGCGGTGACAAGCGAGACGCGGGATCTGTTTCGCCGCCCGCTTCTGGCCGAAGAACTTGCCCGTTTCGACGCCGCTGTAATCGACCCGCCTCGCGCTGGCGCCGAGGCACAGATTGCCGAGCTTGCCCGTGCCCGCGTGCCCCGCATCGCGCATGTGTCGTGCAATCCCGTCACCTTTGCCCGTGATGCGGCCACGCTTGTTGCGGCGGGTTATGCGCTCGGCCCGGTCCGCGTGGTCGATCAGTTCCGCTGGTCCGCGCATGTCGAGCTTGTGGCCGGATTCACGCTCAACGGCGCGTGAGCGCGGCAGATTCCGCTACCTCGCGGGGCCTGAATAGGGTAGTCTTCCCGAAAAAACGGGCAGGCAGCAGAGCGGGCAGAACCATGAGCATGACACGGCGATTTGCGCTTCTGGCGGGGGCGGCGACCCTTGCGGGATGCGCGGATAGAACGAAATTCAAGACATATCGTGGCCCCGAGGTGACGCGCCTCATTGTCAACAAGGGCAATCGAGAGATGTTCCTCCTGCACCATCAGCGCGTTCTAAAGCGGTATGAGGTGGATCTGGGCTTTGCTCCCGAGGGGCACAAGCAGTTCGAGGGCGATGGCAAGACCCCCGAGGGCGAGTATCACATCGACCGCCGCAATCCCGACAGCGCCTTTCATCTGTCGATCGGGATTTCCTATCCCAACGAGGCGGATATCGCCTTTGCGCAGGCGCATGGAAAACCACCCGGCGGCGACATCTTCATCCACGGAGAGCCGAACATCTTCAGCTTTCTCAAGCCGGACTGGACCGCGGGCTGCATCTCGGTGACGAATCACGAGATGGAGGATGTCTATGCCATGGTGCGCGATGGCACGCCGATCACGCTGAACGCGTAATCAGCTGCCAATCGTCATCGTCCACCAGATCTTGCCGGTCGGGTCCTGATTCCAGGCAAAGCCCATCTTGCGTGCATTGGGCGACAGGATCACACGGCGGGTCACGTCCTCTTCCATCCAGGCGGCGAGGGTTTCAAGCTCGGTCTCGTAGGTTTCCGAGATCGTCTCGCCGACAAGCTGGCCGGTATAGCCGACGCGCCGGATCCGATCCACCGGTGACGAGCCGTCCGAGCCGAAATGCCAGGGCCGATTCTGCACCGACATGTCGCGCGCATGGGTCGCCGCGGCGGCTGTCAGGCGATCGTCCAGCGTGAGCGGCACCGCCCCGGCGGCCTGACGCAGCGCATTGACTGAATCAAGCATGCGGAACTGGATTTCGCGCGTGTCGCCCGGCTTGATCCGGTAGAGGCGGGGCAGGGGCCTGCCGTCGGCGCCAAGCTGCGGCGGCGGTGGCGGCGGCGCCGCACATGCCGAAAGGGCCAGAAGGGCCGACAGACAAAGAATCAGAAGACGCGCCATGAGATCAAGCCACCCGCAGAATTGTTTCACCCGCTATACCCCGGCAGACCACCTTGTTCAAACCGGCATCTGCGAAGTTTCGCCATATAACGAGCGTTTGATTTGCGACTGAGCGTTCGAAGCCATATATTACGCTGATCGCGGCAGGAAAAACTGGAGACACAACAATGCCCCCCATTTTCCGGGACAAATGGAATCGACGCGCCTTTCTCGCCGGGGGCGCGGCACTGATCGGTGCGCCCGCCATTGCGCAGAGTGTTGACGGAGACGACACAGTAGAGATCGAGCGTGACGTGACCCAGAGTGTGCGACGCAACATCTCGGCTTTCCGCACGCTCGACTGGCAGCCCTATTTCTCGAACCTCAAGGGCGGCGCGATTCTGTGCGACATCGACTCGCGCGCCGTTCATTACTGGGGTGAGGACGGGACAACCTACAAGCTTTATCCCTCCTCCGTGCCGCTGAGCGAAGATCTGACACGCCGTGGCCGCACCTCGATCGTCCGCAAGGTCGAGGGGCCAAGCTGGCGCCCGACGCCGTCCATGCTCAAGCGCAACCCGGAATGGCCCGCTTATGTGCCGCCGGGGCCGGACAATCCGATGGGCACCCATGCGCTCTACCTCAGCTGGACCTATTACCGTATCCACGGCACCCATGATACGCGCAAGATCGGGCGTCGCTCGTCCAACGGCTGCATCGGGCTCTATAACGAGCATATTCAGGAGCTCTTCGCATTTGCCAAGGTTGGCACACAAGTGTTGCTAATTTGACGTAAGCGTGGCGGCGAACGGAGGCAGACTGTAAAGATAAGTTTGCAATTTCCAGATTCTTTGATTAATCGGGACTTACGAGGTAAGTCTTGCACCGGCGGTCATCCCTAAGGGTAGGTCCGCGGTTGAATCTGGAGGATATCATGAAGAAATTTGCTCTCGCGGCTGCCCTGTCTGTTGCTGCATCCACAGGTTATGCCGGCACTCTCGCAGAGCCGGTGATCGAAGCGCCGGTGATTGTTGAAGAAACCAGCGCAAGCTCGTCGGCCGCTGCCGTCTGGGTGCCGCTGCTCCTGCTCGCGATCGTCGCTGCGGTCGTCATCGCCGACTGATCCGGACCACGGACCAAAGGAAAAAGGCAGCGAAAACTCGCTGCCTTTTTTCGTTTTCATAGCCGGGTCAACCTCAGTCGAGCCAGCCCTTGAGGTTGGTTTCGACAATCGCCGAGAGCGCCGCAATATGTGCGTCGTCATCGTTGAGGCAGGGGATATAGGTGAACTCCTCACCGCCCGCCTCCTCAAAGCTCTCGCGGATCTCCTCGTTGATCTCTTCCAGCGTCTCGATGCAATCGGCCGAAAAGGCGGGGGCGATCACGGCGATACGCTTCTTTCCGTCCTCGCGGGCCAAACGTGCGACCTCGTCCACGGTATAGGGTTTGAGCCATTCCTCGGGGCCAAAGACCGACTGAAAGGTGGTGGTGATCTCGGTCGCCTCCCAGCCCAGCCGTTCGCGCAAGAGGCGTGTCGTCTTCTGGCATTGGCAATGATAGGGGTCGCCCTGCATCAGATAGCGTTTCGGCATCCCGTGATAGGACACAACAAGGATCTCGGGCTGCTTATCCACATCCGCATACGCGCGCTCCACCGATTGCGCGAGCGCTTCGATATAGAGCGGATGCCCGAAATAGGGATCCGCCACGCGCGCCACGGGCTGCCATGTCTCTGCCATCAGCGCGCGAAAGAACTGATCGTTCGCCGTGGCCGAGGTCGCGCCCGCGTAATGCGGATAGAGCGGAAAGAACAGGATCCGCGTGCAGCCCGCCTCGACCATGGCGCGCACTTTCGACTTGGTGGACGGGTTGCCATAGCGCATGCAGAAATCGACCATCACCTGATCGCCGTAACGGTCACGAAGCGCGGCAGAGAGTTTCGCGGTCTGGTCGCGCGTGATCGTCATCAGCGGGCTTTCGCCCTTGTCCTCGTTCCAGATGGATTTGTAGGCCGCGCCAGAGGTAAAGGGCCGCTTGCTCAGAATGATGAGCTGCAAGAGCGGCTGCCATTTCCAGGGGGAATAGTCGATCACCCGCCGATCCGACAGAAACTCGTTGAGATAGCGCCGCATCGGCCAATAGCTGTAATGGTCAGGCGTGCCGAGATTGGCCAGAAGAACGCCGGTCTTTGCACGCCGCACCTTTGGGTGATCGGCTGGCGCATGGTCGGGGCGGGCGGCGTCAAGCATGGCTGTCTGTCCTTCGGTCTCGGGTCAGGGGTGACATAAAGGCTGCGGGTCAAAGGTCAATCGCCGAGCGGCGTTTCCTGCGTGCCAAGCGCATCCGCGAGCCGCGCAACGGCCGAACCGGGGCGCAGCGGTTGCGGCTGGCTCGGGTCCGGTGCCCAGCCGGCAAGAAAGATCATTTCGGCGCTGGCGCGGATACCACCCTGCGCGTGCGCAAAGTTTTCGGCATAGACCTCGCAGGCGCGCGCCAGCACCTCCCGCCGCAGCATCCCGCGCGGGCGCGCGGCCATGGCGTTGCCCTCTCCCATCGCCCGAAGATCACGCATCAGCGCCAGCGCATCGGGATAGCACAGATCAAGCGGCAGCCGATCCGCCACGGGAAGCGCCAGCCCCGCCCGCTGCAAAAGCGCGCCAAGATCGCGGATTTCCCCCATCGGCAGCACGCGAGGCGAGAGCCCGCCCGCCACATCCGCCTCCGCCTGTGCCAGTGCCGCGCGCAATTCCTGCAAGCTGCCGCCGCCGAAGAGCACCGCCAGCAAAAGGCCATCGGGCCTGAGCGCGCGCCGCGCTTGCACCAATTGCCCCACCGGGTCGTTGGCCCAGTGCAGGCAGAGCGCGTGGATCACCAGATCATGCGCGCCGGGGCCAAGGGCCAGCACCTCCTCATCGGGCACCACCACCGCCTCGGGAAAGCGCGCCTGCCACAGTTCCGGGAATCCGCTGACGATACCGGGTGCCGTAAAGGATTTGTTAACCAGTTCCAGCCGATCCTCGATCTCGTCGGCGGCCAGTTCCTGCAAGAACAGCGCCGGGGCGCGCAAGGCGCGCGCGCGCTGGCGCAACAGGGCAGGGCGGTCGGTCAGCAAGGTCTGGCTCATGGACAGGAGCATAGGGTGGCACACCCGGCTTTACAAATGGCGGTTCGGCTTGTCTATCCGCCGCGCTGCACCCTTTGCGGCATGCCGGTGGCCGATGATTTCGGCCTGTGCGGGGCTTGCTGGCGCGATACGCCTTTCATCACCGGGCTGGTCTGCGATCTCTGCGGCACCCCGCTTCCGGGCGAGAGCACCGGAGCAGTGCATTGCGACGCATGCCTGAGCATCGCGCGTCCCTGGGCGCGGGGGCGCGCCGCGTTGCGCTATGAGGCCAACGGGCGGCGGCTGGTGCTGGCGCTCAAGCATGGCGACCGACACGATGTGGCGCAGCCCGCCGGCAAGTGGCTCGCCCGCGCCGCCGCGCCGCTCCTCGCGCCCCACACGCTGCTTGCGCCGGTGCCGCTCCACTGGTTGCGTCTGCTTTCCCGTCGCTTCAACCAGTCCGCCCTTCTGGCACGGGCGCTCGCCAACGAAACCGGGCTGGTGATGGTGCCTGATCTTCTGATCCGTTCCCGCCATACCCAAAGCCTTAAGGACCTCGACGTGACCGCGCGCCATGCCACGCTCGACGGGGCCATCCGCGCCAATCCCCGCCACCTCTCCACGCTGCGCGGCGCGCGGCTCCTTCTGATCGATGACGTGATGACCTCGGGCGCGACGCTTTCCGCAGCGACACAGGCCGCCTATTCGGCCGGCGCGGCAGACGTGTGCATTCTCGCACTGGCGCGCGTGTCAAAGGACGCCTAAATTCTTTCAAAACAGGATCAGAAGGCGCACCCATGCAACCCGTCGAAATCTACACCTCGCCGCTCTGCGGCTTTTGCCATGCGGCCAAGCGCCTTCTGAAGCAGAAGGGCGTGACTTTCTCCGAAATCAACGTGCTGGCGCAGCCCGCGCGCAAATCCGAGATGATGAAGCGCGCGCATGGCCGTCACACCGTGCCGCAGATCTTCATCGGCAAGACCCATGTTGGCGGCTGCGACGATCTCTATGCGATGGAACAGGCGGGCAGGCTTGATGCGCTGCTGAAGGGCTGAAGCCATGCGCGCATCGCTCCTGCAACTCTCCTCCGGCGACGATCCGCACGAGAACCTCGCCACCGTGCGCGCGCTCATGGCCGAGGCACGGGCAGGGGGCGCGGACTTCATCCTTACCCCGGAGGTGACGAATTGCGTCTCGGCCAGCCGCAGCCATCAGAACGCGGTGCTCGCCCCCGAAGAAAGCGACCCTGTGCTTGCGGGATTGCGCGACGAGGCGGCGCGCCTTGGCACCTGGCTCCTCATCGGCTCGCTCGCCCTGAAAACCGATGACCCCGATGGGCGCTTTGCCAACCGCTCGTTTCTGATCGACGACACGGGCACCATCCGCGCCCGCTATGACAAGATCCACATGTTCGACGTGGACGTCTCCCCCGAGGAGACCTATCGCGAATCCGACGGCTTTCGCCCCGGCACCCGCGCGGTTCTGGCCGAGACACCCTGGGGCCAGCTGGGCCTCAGCATCTGCTACGACATCCGCTTTCCCCATCTCTACCGCCGCCTCGCGCAGGCGGGGGCGGACATCCTCACCGTGCCCGCCGCCTTTTCGCATGTCACCGGGGCGGCCCATTGGGAAAGCCTGCTGCGCGCACGCGCCATCGAGACGGGCTGTGTCGTGCTCGCGCCCGCACAGACCGGCACCCATGCCGCCAGCACCGGCAAGGCGCGCCGGACCCATGGGCACAGCCTTGTCGTGGCGCCCTGGGGCGAGGTTCTGGCCGATGGCGGCACCGCACCGGGGATCGTTTCGGTTGATCTCGACCTCTCGAAAGTGGCACAAGCACGCAAACGCGTGCCTTCGCTGCGCCATGACCGAGAGATCGACGGCCCCTGATGGATGAAACGACCAGCAATTCCCTTGCGGTGGCGCTTTTCAGCGAGATCCTCACGAACGAGCAGCTGATTCGTTCACGGCTCACCCGTGTTCTGCCCAAGGGCATGGAAATCTCGCATTTCTCTGTGCTCAACCACCTCGCCCGTATCGGAGACGAGCGCAGCCCGGCGCAGCTTGCCAAAAGCTTTCACGTCACCCGTGGCGCGATGACCAACACGCTCTCCAAGCTGGAATGGGCTGGCTATGTTCATATCCGCCCCGATTGGGAGGATGCCCGCCGCAAGATGGTCTCGATCAGTCCCTCGGGCCGTCAGGCGCGCGATGCTGCGATATCGGCGATCACGCCGATGGTGTCCGACCTCATCCGCGACTTGGGTGAGGATCGCGTGCGCGCCAGCCTGCCGGTCCTGCGTGAATTGCGCAGCAAGCTGGAAGCCTAGCGCCTCACGCCCGGTGATAGGGGTTGCCCGCGAGGATCGAGGCGGCACGGTAAAGCTGTTCGGCCAGCATGACCCGAACCAGCATATGCGGCCAGACCATCGGCCCGAAGGACAGCACCATGTCCGCACGCGCCCGCAACTCGGACGACAGCCCGTCCGCCCCGCCGATGAGCAGCGCCATGTCGCTCCGCCCCGCGTCGCGCCACCGCGCAAGACTGTCCGCAAACTCGGTCGAGCCTGTCATCCGGCCCCGCTCATCAAGCGCCACGACCACCGCACCTTGCGGAATCGCCCGCTCCAGAAGCACCGCTTCGGCGGCCATGCCGCCTCCGCGCCGGTCCTCGACCTCCTGCACGCTTACCGGCCCAAGGCCAAGGGCGCGGCCCGTCCGGTCGAACCGTTCCAGATAATCATCGACAAGCGCGCTTTCCGGCCCGGCGCGCAACCGGCCGACCGCGCAGATGCGTAGTCTCATTCAGACCCGGGCGGCAGCGGTCTGCCCCGAGGGCAGCCACATCTTTTCGAGCTGGTAGAACTCGCGCACTTCGGGGCGAAACACATGCACGATCACATCGCCCGTGTCGATCAGCACCCAATCGCCGGTTTCCTTGCCCTCTATCCGGCAGAGCACACCGTGCTCCTGCTTGAGCCGTTCGGCAAGTTTCTCCGCGATCGCCGAGACCTGACGTGACGAGCGCCCCGAACAGATCACCATGTAATCGCCGATGGCCGATTTGCCGCGCAGGTCGATCTGCACGACATCTTCGGCCTTGTCATCGTCGAGGGATTTGAGGATCGCCGCAAGCTGTGTTTCGCTATCTGCTTGCGGTGCGGTGGTCATATGGACCGCCGCCATATCAGCGGCAGGGGCCGCATGAGACATGAGAGACAGGACATCGTCCTCCTTCGTTACGCACCGCAGAGCCCCGGTGCCGGACATGACTATAACGTAGCAAGAGAAAAGTGACTTTTCAATGAACCGCTGTCGGCAAGAGCCCGCTTGCACGCGCTCTTGCCCGGATGTGAGGCGAAAAAGCCGCGATATTCCCGCCGCTCTGGACAAGCGCGCGCAAAGAAGGTCTTTTCCCGCCAAGACGGAGGAATGCCATGACCACAGCCCTGATCACCCATGACGACGGGTTTGACCACCTTACGCCGCCGGGCCATCCCGAGCAGGTGGCGCGGCTCGCGCGCATACTCGCGGCGCTTGATGGCAAGGAGCTGCGCCGCGTGAGCGCACCCCTCGTGGCCGAGGACGATCTTCTGCGCGTGCATCCGAAATCCTATGTCGAGAGCATCCGCGCCGCCGCCCCAGCCGAAGGCCGGGTGCAGCTTGACGCCGACACCTGGATGTCGCCCGGTAGCCTCAATGCCGCGCATCGCGCCGCCGGGGGGGCCGTGCGTGCGGTCGATCTGGTGCTCTCGGGCGAGGTGGGCAACGCCTTTGTCGCCGCGCGCCCGCCGGGCCACCATGCCGAGCGCGAGACGCCGATGGGCTTTTGCATCTTCGGCAATGTCGCGGTGGCGGCGAAACATGCGCTTGTCCATCACGGCCTCTCGCGCGTGGCGGTGGTGGATTTCGACGTGCATCACGGCAACGGCACGCAGGACCTGCTCGAGGACGACGCGCGCGCGCTCTTCGTCTCGTCGCATCAGTTCCCGCTTTGGCCCGGCACCGGCACCGCCGACGAAACCGGGCCTCATGACACCGTTCTCAATGTCCCGCTGGCCCCTGGCACCGGCTCTGACGACTTCCGACGCGCCTATGAGGACAAGGTGTTTCCCCGCGTCGCCGCCTTCCGCCCCGATCTGATCCTTGTTTCTGCCGGGTTCGACGCGCATCGCGCCGATCCACTGGCGGAATTGCGGCTGGAGACCGACGATTTTGCCTGGGTGACGGAACGGCTCTGCGATCTGGCCGACACCCATTGCGGCGGACGGCTGGTGACCTGCCTGGAGGGCGGCTATGACCTCGACGCGCTGGCCGAGAGTGCGGCGGCGCATGTCGATGTGCTGATCGCGCGCGCGGCCTGAGGCCATGCGCGCCGGCCTTGTGCTTCTCTGTCTCGCCTATGTGCTGAGCCAGTTCTTTCGCGCTTTTCTTGCCGTCCTCAGCGGCCCGCTGGAGCGCGATATCGGCACCACGCCCGACGATCTGGCTTTCGCCTCAGGCCTGTGGTTCCTGGTTTTCGCGGCGATGCAGCTTCCCGTCGGCGCGGCGCTCGACCGCCTTGGTCCGCGCCGCACCGCAGCGGGGCTTTTGCTCATTGGCGGGGGCGGTGGCGCTGCACTTTTTGCCATGGCCACGGCACCCTGGCAGGTGAACTTTGCGATGGCGCTGATCGGGGCGGGTTGTTCGCCGGTGCTGATGGCCTCCTACTACATCTTCGCGCGACAGTTCCCGCCCGCGCGATTCGCCACGCTGGCGGCGCTGATGCTGGGCGTCGGCTCGGTCGGCAATCTGGTGGCGGCATGGCCGATGGCCTGGGCGGCCGAGACGATGGGCTGGCGCGCGGCACTCTGGGGGCTTGCGGGGCTGTCGGCGGCGGTGGCGGCGGGTGTCATCGCGCTGGTGCGCGACCCCGAGGCCGTAACGGGCAAGGCGCGCGGCTCGGTGCTCGACCTTCTGCGAATGCCCGCCCTCTGGGCGATCCTGCCGCTCATGTTCGTGGCCTACGCGCCCTCGGCGGCGCTGCGCGGGCTTTGGGCCGGGCCCTATCTGCGGGACGTATTCGCGCTTGATACCGGGCAGGTTGGGCAGGCGACGCTGGTCATGGGGCTGGCGATGATCGCGGGCACATTCGCCTATGGGCCGCTCGACCGGATTTTCCGCACGCGCAAATGGGTGATCTTCGGTGGCAATCTGGTGGCCGCGCTGGCGCTTGCCGCGCTGATCCTCTGGCCTGACAATGGCCTTATGCTCTCGGTGGCGCTCCTGGCGCTGGTGGGCTTTGCCGGGGCCTCCTTTCCGGTGGTGATCGCCCATGGCCGCGCCTTCATCCCGCCGCATCTGGCCGGGCGCGGCGTCACGCTGCTCAATCTCTTCGGCATCGGCGGGGTGGGGGTGGCGCAGTTCGCCTCCGGGCCGCTCCATGCCACCGCTTCGGCGCAGGGCGTGCTGGCCGGTCATGTGGCGATTTTCGCGCTCTTCGCCGGTGCGCTGGCGCTTGGCCTCGCGCTCTATCTCTTCAGCCGCGACAGCCTCGACTGAGCAAACCGCTTTAATCCCGCGCCCGTTCCCTGTATGACGCCCCCGCAACCCCGCACTGGAGGCAACATCATGGGTTACAAGGTCGTCGTCGCGGGCGCCACGGGCAATGTGGGCCGCGAAATGCTCAACATCCTGGCCGAGCGTCAGTTTCCGGTCGATGAGATCGCGGCGCTTGCGTCGCGCCGCTCGCTCGGCACCGAGGTGAGCTTTGGCGACCGAACTCTCAAGACGCAGGATCTCGACACGTTCGATTTTACCGGATGGGATATCGCGTTCTTCTCCATCGGAGGCGAGCCGACCAAGACCTACGCGCCACGCGCGGCCAAGGCGGGCTGTGTCGTGATCGACAACTCCTCGCTCTACCGCTACGACCCCGACGTGCCGCTGATCGTGCCCGAGGTGAACCCCGAGGCGGTCTTGGGCTATGCCAAGAAGAACATCATCGCCAACCCCAACTGCTCTACCGCGCAGATGGTGGTGGCATTGAAGCCGCTGCATGACCGCGCCCGCATCAAGCGCGTTGTGGTCTCGACCTATCAGTCGGTGTCGGGCGCGGGCAAGGAGGGGATGGATGAGCTTTGGGATCAGACCAAGGCCGTCTACAACCCGACCGACAACCAGCCGCCGCGCAAGTTCACCAAGCAGATCGCGTTCAACGTGATTCCGCACATCGACGTATTCCTTGAGGATGGGCAGACCAAGGAAGAGTGGAAGATGGTCGCCGAAACCAAGAAGATCCTTGATCCCAAGATCAAGATCACCGCCACCTGCGTGCGGGTGCCGGTCTTTGTCGGTCATTCCGAGGCGATCAACATCGAGTTCGAGGATCATCTGGACGAGGCCGAAGCCCGCGACATCCTGCGCGAATCCCCCGGTATCATGGTGATCGACAAGCGCGAGAATGGCGGCTACGTCACGCCGATCGAATGCGTCGGCGATTACGCCACCTTCATCAGCCGCATCCGGCAGGACCCGACCATTGACAACGGCATCAACCTCTGGTGCGTCAGCGACAACCTGCGCAAGGGCGCTGCCCTCAACGCTGTGCAGATCGCCGAAGTGCTGGGACAGCGGGTGCTGAAAAAGGGCTGATCCCGCCCGACGGGAGATTGACGGGCGCGTCCCCATGGGGGCGCGCTTTTTCCTGCGTGACAGTCCGCGCGTGACAATGCGTGCGCCGGTTTTGCCGGGAAGCGGCGTTAATCCGCGCAGACCCGTTCCATAAGCTTGCGCATTGCCGCCTCCCGCCTGACAGTCCTCCCATGCGATTTCAGGAGTGTCCCATGCGTGCTCTCACCCTCTGCCTTGCCTGCCTGCCCCTTGCCGCTCTCGCCGATGACATCCCCCTCAGCAGCCGGGTAAGCGCAGTCACCCTCTATCCACAAGGCGCCTCGGTCATCCGTGAGGCACCTTTTTCCGTGCCTGCCGGCGCGCATGAGCTGATCCTTGCCGATCTGCCCAAGGGCACGCCGCTTGCCACGGTTCGCGTCACCCTCGACGGTGCGCGCATGGGTGGCGTCAGCACGCGCAACGATTATGTTCCGCCCCGCCCCGAGACCGATGACGCCGCCCGCAATGCCGCCCGGGCCGAGGTGGAGCGCCTGCAAGACGCGCTGCGCACCGCCCGCGCCGGGATCGCGGATATCCGCCTCGAGGCCGAGGCCGCGCACGCCCGCATCGCCTTTCTCGAAGGCATCGGGCGGGGCGAGGGGATGGCCACGCTTGGCCCCGACGCCCTGCGCGACCTGGCGGCCATGATCGGCTCCGAGACGCTTTCTGCGCGGCGCGAGAGTGCCGAGGCCACCCGCCGTGCCGAGGCCGCCGAACGGGGGCTGCAAGACCTCACGCAAGAGCTTGACCGCGCCGAGCAGGCGCTCAAGGCGCTTGTTCCGGAAACAGAGGCGCGCGCCATGCTCGCCGTCAGCGTCGCGACCGAAACCGCGACCGAGGGCACCCTGCGCGTGACCTATACCATCCCTGACGCGGGCTGGCAGCCGCTCTATGACCTGCACCTTGCCCGCGACACCGGCGCGCTGCGCATCGAGCGCGGTGCCTTCGTGCATCAGAACACCGGCGAGAACTGGGCCGACGTGGCGCTGACGCTTTCCACCCGCCGCCCCTCGGAGCAGGGTGCGCCGGGGCAGATCTGGCCGTGGATTCCCCGCCTTGTCGATCCCGACGAGATCGACCCGATGCCGCGCATGAAGGCCGAGGTCGTGGCGATGAGTGCCGCCCCCATGGCCGAGGCCGCCGCTGACATGGCACGCCCCGAACTCGACGGGCTGTCCGTGAGGTATTCCTATCCTGCCCCGGTCAATGTTGCCACCGATGCCGACCGCGTGCGCCTCATGCTTCCGTCGATCGAGGCGTTGGCCCGGATCGAGGCCCGCGCCGTGCCGCTGCTGGACGAGACGGCCTTTCTTGCGGCGCGCGTGACGATCCCCGCCGAGGAGGTGCTTCTGCCTACGCCCGAGGCGCGGTTCTATCTCGACGGGCGATATACTGGGCAACGCTGGCTGCCGCTGGTGACGGGGGGCGACGCGGTGGCCCTGTCCTTTGGTCCCATTGATGGGCTGCGCCTGTCGCGCGTGATCAGGGCCCGCACCGAGGGCGACCGTGGTCTTATCACCCGCGCCACCGAGGCGCGCGAAGAGGTGGAGATCGCGGTCGAAAACCTGACCGGCGAGACATGGCCGCTCCATCTGATTGACCGGGTGCCGGTCTCCGAGCAGAGCGATCTGCGCATCACATGGGAAGCCGCGCCGCGCCCCGACGAGAGCGATGTCGAGAACAGGCGCGGCGTGCTTGGCTGGAACTTTGACCTGCCGCCCGGCGAGCGGCACACAATCACGCTCACCACCCGGATGAACTGGCCCGAAGGCAAGGTGCTGCGATAAGAACCTATCTGCAGCGTTTCTCGGCCTCGTCCACCGCCGCCGTATAGCCGAGGAGCGAGAACGTATCCCGCGTCTGCGTGCCGCGCGCCGAGCGCGCGGTCAGCACCGCATCGGCCCCGCGCTTCATCGCCGCCAGGATTTTCGCGTCATCCTCGTCGCTTGCGGGCCAGGCCCATTCGCCCTCGGTGAACATCTCGTAGCTGGCATCGCCGATGCGCATGTTCACGGTCGAGCCGGGGGCGAAGGGATAGCCGCCGGTAAATGTGGTTTGCCCCTGAACATCGGCGCCGGGGCGGAAAAACGTCATCAAAAGAATATCGCCACGCCGCACCGCGACGACGCGCCCGTCCCGCGTGTTGACCGTCTCGGTCGGCGCCGACACTGCCCAGCATTCGCGGGGATCCTTTTCCTCGAACACGCTCCATGCCGTGCTGGTGGCCACTTGGTTCGTGCTGGTTGCCTGTGCCGTCACACCCGTTGCCATCGCTCCCGCCAGAACAAGCGCAAGCCCTGCCGCTATCCGTGCTTTCATTGTCCAGCCTCCAAGCTGTCCGTGCCTCATTTGTCTGGCCGCCGACCGCCCTTTACGGGGTCTTTGTTTTATGCGACCTGTCCCTACTCGACGATGCAACATTAGCCTGAAACAGGCGAGGAGTGAAAGGCGGAAGTGGCGGATTTTCGCCCGCGTCACCCCTCTCGAAACGGAGCGCCCGCATGATCCAGGCCGTCCCCCTGACTGAAATCTGGCGCGGCCCGCGCCCCGAGAGCGTTCACCTGGGTCATGCCGTGATCTGCGACGCCTCGGGCGGGATTGTCGAAGCCTGGGGCAACACGGATGAAATCATCCTGCCGCGCTCCTCGGCCAAGATGATTCAGGCCCTGCCCCTTGTCGCCTCGGGTGCGGCGGACGCGCACGGGCTCACGTCCGAGCAGCTTGCGCTCGCCTGCGCCTCGCATAGCGGTGCTGCAATCCATACCGAGCGGGTGGAACACTGGATCACCGGTCTGGGCCTGTCCGAGAGCGATTTCCGCTGTGGCGCGCACGAGCCGCAGGACCGCGCGGCGCGCGACAGGCTGATCCGGGCAGGGCAGTCCCCGTGCCAGATCCACAACAACTGTTCTGGCAAGCATTCCGGCTTTCTCACCCTCAACCGGCATCTTGGCGGCGGTCCCGATTACATCGACCCCGCCCATCCGGTGCAGCGCGCGGTGATCGAGGCGTTCGAGACCGTCACCGATCGAACCTCGCCCTATCACGTTATCGACGGATGTTCCGCGCCCAACCCGGCAACGACGTTGCATGCCATGGCGCGCGCGATGGCCTGGTACGCGGGCGCGGGCGAGGCGACCAGTGAAGAGCGCGCCGCCCGCCGCCTCTGGCAGGCGATGGTGTCCCATCCCGCGCTTGTGGCAGGCGAGGGGCGCGCCTGCACCGAACTGATGCGCGCCTGTTCCGAGCCGGTGGCGCTCAAGACCGGGGCCGAGGCATTCTTCATCGCGATCCTGCCCGCGCGCAAGATGGGCGTGGCGCTCAAGATCGTCGATGGCGGCACGCGCGGCGCGGAATGCGCCATCGCCTCGATCCTCGTTCGGCTTGGTGCCCTTGATCCCGATCACCCCTCGGCGCGCAAGTTCCGCAACGCGCCCATCACCAACTGGCGCGGGATCGAGACCGGCGCGATTCGCCCCGCCGCCGCGCTGGCCTGAGTCGCCATCGGCAAGGATTGACCGACACGGCCGTCCGCCTTTTTGGGCAGGGCACCGCCGAGAACGCCGGGTGCGCTCGGCGGTGCCTCGCGCGCGGTTCCGGAGTGGCGGAGGGGCGCGCAACCGACCCGCCCGATCCGGCATCTTCTTGCGTGAAATCCCGACAATCGCCACGACCCCGCGACACGCGGTCAGGACGCAGCCATCTTGCCCCGCGGTGGCGCATCCCCGCGCCCCGCAACCTGACCGAAAGGAACCGGACATGAACAGAACTCTGACCCTGACCCTCACCAGCCTCTCGATGGCGCTTGGCCTTGGTGTTGGCGCGCTCGCCGCCGATTTCGACACGCTTGACGCCGATGGCGATGGTTATGTCTCGATGGCCGAGTTTCAGGAGGCTCTTCCCGGCGTGTCAGTGGATGCGTTCCTGAATGCGGACAAGAATGCCGATGGCGCCCTCAGCGAGGAGGAAGTCAGCGCCGCGCAGGCCGAGGGCATCCTGCCGCCAAGCGAGGGCTGAGATCACGCCGGGGCGGGCGCAGGCGCGCCCCGGCACCACGCGGGCGATCAGCGCGCTTTCCTGGCGGAGCGCAATCATGCCGGGGGTGCGATCCTGGCCCCCGCGTCGGGGTTGTCCACGTCCGAAAACCCGCCGGTCACGGCCGCCGGGTGCCGCCGGAAAATTCTTCCCGCCCATATCCCTGAAGATACAGCAGCGCCGTCAGGTCGCCATGGTTGATGCGGATATCACATTCCGCCGCCACGCTTGGCTTGGCATGAAGCGCCACGCCCGTGCCCGCGCGGGCCAGCATCCCCAGATCGTTGGCCCCGTCGCCAACCGCGATCACGTCGCCCTCGGAAATCCCCAGCCGCGCGCTGATCTCGTCAAGCGCCCGCACCTTGGCATCGCGCCCCAGAATGGGCCGCGCCACATCGCCGATAAGCCGCCCGCCCTTGGCCAGAAGCGTGTTGGCGCGGTTCTCGTGAAAGCCAAGCCGCGCCGCCACGGCTTGCGTGAAGGCGGTGAATCCTCCCGAGACCAGCGCGCAATAGGCCCCCGCCGCCGTCATCGTGGCCACAAGCTCGGGTCCGCCGGGCATGAGAGTGATTCGGGTCTCCAGCACCTCGCCAATGACGCGCTCGGGCAGGTCGCGCAAAAGCCCGACCCGTTCCAGAAGCGCCCCCTCGAAATCCAGCTCGCCATTCATCGCGCGCGCGGTGATGGCGCGCACATGATCTCCGACGCCCGCCACCTCGGCCAGCTCGTCAATGCATTCCTGCTCGATCATGGTGCTGTCCATATCGGCCAGCAGCATCTTCTTGCGCCGGCCCTCGGATGGCTGCACTACCAGATCGACCCGCGCGCGCTGCAACTCCTCCCAGACCTCCCAGCGATTGCCGGGCACCATGCCCATATCGAACTCGGCTGCCTCGTCGGCCGCAAGCCAGCGCAGATCGCCGCCTCCCCAGGCATTGCGCATCGCCTCGGCCAGCGCGGGCGACAGCGCGCCCTCGGGTGCGATCAGGGTGGTGGTGAACATGGGGCGGGCCTCCGGCGTGGTTTCGCGCGTCTTCTAACCGGGATTTCCGCCACGAAAAAGCCCGCGCCAAGCAATGCCGGACGCGGGCGATGTTCAGCGATGCAACGGGTTCAGTGCCCGAGGATCTGGCTCAGGAACAGCTTGGTGCGCTCCGATTTCGGGTTGTTGAAGAACTCTTCGGGCTCGTTCTGCTCCACGATCTGCCCCTGATCCATGAAGATCACCCGGTTCGCCACCTGCCGGGCAAAGCCCATCTCGTGGGTGACGCAGATCATGGTCATGCCCTCTTCGGCAAGTGCCACCATCGTGTCGAGCACCTCCTTGATCATCTCGGGATCAAGCGCCGAGGTGGGTTCGTCAAACAGCATGATCCGTGGCCGCATGCACAGCGAGCGCGCGATTGCCACCCGTTGCTGCTGCCCCCCCGAAAGCTGGCCGGGATACTTGTCGGCCTGCTCGGGGATCTTGACCTTTTCAAGGAAATGCATCGCGGTTTCCTCGGCCTCGCGCTTGGGTGTCTTGCGCACCCAGATCGGGGCCAGCGTGCAATTCTCAAGGATGGTCAGATGCGGGAACAGGTTGAAATGCTGGAACACCATGCCAACCTCGGATCGGATCGTGTCGATGTTCTTGATGTCGGAACTCAGGACTGTCCCGTCCACCACGATCTTGCCCTTCTGATGTTCTTCCAGCGCGTTGATGCAGCGGATAAGCGTGGACTTGCCCGATCCGGACGGCCCCGCGACGACGATCCGCTCGCCGCGATAGACGGTCAGATCGATGTCGCGCAGCACATGGAACGCGCCATACCACTTGTTCATCTTGGTGATCTCGATGGCGATTTCGTCCGAGATCTGCATTTGGGTTTCTGCGGCCATGTCGATGACCCTCCTTACCGGTGATCGGTCCGGAGCTCACGCTCCAGCCATTGCGAATATTGAGAGATACCGTAGCAGACGATGAAGAACAGGAGACAGGCAAAGCCGAACAGCTCCCAGTAGACCCCGTTCCATTCCGTCGAGGCCAGGATCGGCCCGCGGATCATGCCGACGATGTCGAACATCGAGATGATCGAGACAAGCGTGGTGTCCTTGAACAGCCCCACCGCAACGTTGACGATGCCCGGAATCGAGATCTTGAGCGCCTGCGGCAGGATGATCAGCTGCATGGATTGCGCGTAATCAAGGCCCAGACTGTCCGCCGCCTCGTATTGCCCGCGCGGCAACGCGGCAAGGCCCCCCCGGATCACCTCGGCGATATAGGCCGAAGAGAACATCGTGATCATGATGATCACCCGCAGGATCAGGTCGAATGTTGTGCCCGGCGGCAGGAAATAGGCCAGGACGACGTTGGCGACGAACAGCAGCGTGATCAGCGGCACGCCGCGGATGAACTCGATGAAGACCACGCAGATCCACTTGATGATCGGCATGCGCGATTGCCGGCCAAGCGCCAGCATGATCCCGAAGGGCAGCGACAGCGACACGCAGACCACACCCAGCAGCATGTTCACCATGAACCCGCCCAGATCGCGCGACACGACCGGTTGCAGCGCAAGCACGTCCCCAAGCGGCGCCGTCACAAGACGCGAGGCCCACCAGAACACAAGCGCCGCGACGATCCCGGCCAGCACGGCGACGCCCGCGCTGATCGTCAGGGTGCGCCAATAGACAAAGGCGCCCAAAAGCACGCCCAGAAGCGCGAAGATCGGCACCATGATCGACCCGCCCCAGATCAGCCAGAAGGCGATGAACGGGTATAGCCCGGTAAAGATCAGCATCTGACGCGGCAGATACTTCATGAACAGCACCGGCGCTGCCGCCACGAAAAGCAGCACGAAGGCCAGTGTCGGGCGCCAGTAGAGGTCGGGCGGATATTTGAACCCGAACAGAAGCTGGTTCCAGCGTTCGGTCAGCACCGCGAAACAGGCCCCCGTGCGCCCGTCCAGCATTTCCCGGCAGGCCGAAAGGCTGGGGCTGTCCCAGATCCCGTTGAAGAACCACGGCGCCACCCCGAAAAGGATGCGCACCACCACATAGGCCGAAACCAGCGTCAGGAGGGTGTTGCCGACCGAGGAAAACAGGTTTTCCCGCAGCCATTTCACCGCTCCCGTCTCGGCCACGGGCGGCGGCGCTTCCGGCAGCATGTGAGAGCGCACAAAGGCGAGATTGTCACGCGACATGGCTCAGCGCTCCTTCAGCTTGATGGAATTGTTGTAGACGTTCATCACCGCCGAAATGCTGAGCGAGATCGTGAGATAGAACAGCATCAGCAGCAGCACGCATTCGATCGCCCGCCCCGTCTGGTTGAGCGTGATGCCCCCCAGCGTGCCGGTCACGTCCATGTAGCCCACCGCAATCGCCAGAGACGAGTTCTTGGTGAGGTTGAGATATTGCGAGATGAGCGGCGGGATGATGACGCGCAAAGCCTGCGGCAGGATCACAAGGTTCATGATCCGGTTGGGCCGCAGCCCGAGCGAGGCTGCCGCCTCGGTCTGCCCCTTGCTCACCGCCTGAATGCCCGCTCGCACGTTCTCGGCGATGAAGGCGCCCGTGTAGATCGCCAGCGCGAACCACAGCGCAATGAGCGAGCCGCGGATATGCAGACCGCCCTGGAAGTTGAAGCCGCGCAGCTCCGGGTAGTCGAGGCTGATCGGCTGACCCATAACGAAATACATCAGGATCGACGGCACGAACAGGATCACCAGCGACGGCCATCCCATCGGCAGGAGCTTGCCGGTATCGTAAAGCAGCTTGGTCGCGTAGCGGCGGTAATAGAACATGCCGATGATCGAGGCGAGAAAGGTCAGCACCACCACCATCGACCCCGAGCCCCAGACCGGCGAGGGCACATAGACCCCACGATTGGTAAAGGCCACGGCGTCGAACAGCATCGAGGATGTCGCGTTCTCACCCCGGAACGCATTCGGCGCGGGCATGACCGCCGTCATCACGGTAAAGATGATGAGAATCCAGATCAGCACCGGCACGTTGCGGAACGCCTCGACATAGACCGCCATCAGCTTGCGCACGAGCCAGTTGGGCGAGAGCCGCAGAACGCCCGCGACCACACCGAACACGGTCGCGGTCAGACAACCCAGAAACGCCACGATCAGCGTATTGAGCACCCCCACGATCGAGGCGCGCAAATGGGTCGATTGGCTGTCATATTCGATGGGCCGCTGGTTGATGTCATAGCCCGACGGATCCTGAAGGAACCGGAAAGAGATGTTCTGCCCCTGGTCTGACAGGTTTTTCATCAGGTTCGCGCCCAGATAGCCGATAAGCAGCATCAACAGGATGAGCGCGATGAACTGGAACGTGTAGGATCGGAACCGGGTGTCGTAGATCAGCATCGACAGCTGAAACGACGCCTTTGGCGGGTCGCTGATCGTTGTCATCTGGGAAATTCCCCGTTGTTCGTCCCGTTGATTTTTCGCGCTCTGTGGCACGGGGGGACGTTTATCATTCGTTACAGGCGAGAAGGGCGCGGGTTTCCCCGCGCCCCCTTGTCGGTCCGGTCTTACCGGAACGGCGGCGAGTAGAGCAGGCCGCCATCGGTCCACTGCGCGTTCAGGCCGCGCGAAAGGCCGATCGGGGTTTTCTCGCCGATGTTCTTCTCGAACACCTCGCCATAGTTGCCGACAGAGGCGATCGCGCGCTTGGCCCAGTCACTGTCAAGGCTGATCATCTCGCCAAGGTTGCCCTCGGTGCCAAGCAGACGGTTGATCTCCGGGTTGCTGCCGGGGGCCGAGGCCAGCTCGTTCACGTTGGCGCTGGTCACGCCCAGTTCCTCGGCGGTGATGAGCGCGTTGAGCGTCCAGCGCACGATGTCGCCCCAGTCGTTGTCGCCATGGCGCACCAGCGGGCCAAGCGGCTCTTTCGAGATGATTTCCGGCAGGATCACATGATCGCCAGGGTTCTCGAAGGCGGCGCGGGTCGAAGCAAGGCCCGACGCGTCCGTGGTGTAGGAGTCGCAGGCACCGGCCAGATACTGCTGCTGTCCTTCGGCGTTGGTCTCGATCGGCACCGGCTCGTAGCTGATGTTGTTGGCGCGGAAGAAGTCCGCGAGGTTCAGCTCGGTGGTGGTGCCGGTCTGGATGCAGACCGTGGCGCCGTCAAGCTCCTTGGCCGAACTTACGCCCAGCGCCTTGGGAACAAGGAAGCCCTGACCGTCATAGTAATTGATGCCGACGAAATCGAATTTCAGGTCGGTATCGCGCGAGAAGGTCCAGGTGGTGTTGCGCGCCAGCAAGTCGATCTCGCCAGAAGCAAGCGCGGTGAAACGGGTCTTGCCGGTGGTCGGCACGAACTCGACAGCATTGGCATCGCCCAGCACGGCGGCGGCAACGGCGCGGCACAGGGCCACGTCGAACCCTTCCCAGACTCCATTGGCGTCGGGCGCGGCAAAGCCGACAAGGCCGGTGGTCACGCCACAGTTGAGCTTGCCACGGGCCTTGACGTCATCCAGCGTGGCCGCTGCCGAAGCGCCAGCCGCAAGGCCGGCGACAGTCAGTGCGCCCAAGAATACGGTTTTCTTCATGTTTACCTCTTCCTGATTGTCCACCCTTTCAAGGGCGGTTTCGTTGGCCCTTTCCGGGGCCGGTCTGGTACTGTCAAAAGGGTATTTCCCCGATCAGTGCCCGCGAGTTTGTGTGGATTCAGGCTAAAACGTCAAGTGTTTGTTCAGAAAATCGGGGTTTGGGGGTCGGTTTCGAAAGACTTACGTTTCGTCAATCGTGTTCCGCGAAAGATCGTGAAAGCGCATGGCGTTCAGAAAGTCGGATTGTTTCCTTTCAGCCGCCTCACTGACCTCGTCGTCCTTACCCCATTGCTCTTCCTGCCAGGTTTCGTCGATGCGCGATATCTGCCAAAGCGTGTCCGCATCCGCCTGCCGACGCAGCGCGGCAAATCCGATGATGAGAGAACCGCTCAGATTTACGAGATCGTGAAACGCGGTCAGCGCCCAATTATCGAGCAGCTTCACCTCTTCGTGAAGTCGCTCCAGCGCTGCGGCCTCCTGTTTCACCGGCATCACGCCCCGCGATACCCGCAGCCGGATGGAAAAGACCGATTCGGTCCAATCGAGAAGCGGATCCCAGGCAGCCATCTGCCGTGCGACCAGCTCGGACGGACCTTCCGCGCGATAGCACAACAGATCACTGCCGCCATACTCGGCCAGCATCGCGGCCACCGCGTCGCGCTGTTGCTCCATCCGGTCGATGGTGACATTCGCGGCACGGGTCAGGGGCATTCGGGCGGGTTGGATCACGCCCTCCTGCGCGCCCCACTCGGCGGCGATCGCCTCGGCCAGCGCGCGGGTCGGCACAAGCAGCTCTGCCTTGGCGGGGGTGCGTACACTTCTCCCGTCAAGGTGGACACCATGTCCGCATGCGCCATCGACCGCGCGTGCCTCTTTCCAGAACCGTTTTGCTACCCAACCGCTCATGTCAGCCCGCTCCAGAACTCGTCCAGCACCCCCGCCAGATCGCGGAAATCCTCCACGATCCGCGCCGCCGCCGTGAGCGTCTCGGGCCTGTGATACCCCCAGCTTACGCCGATCCCGGTGATCCCGGCGGCCTGCGCCATCTCCATGTCAAAGCTCGTATCGCCCACCATCACCGCGTTTTCCGGCGCAACCCCGGTCTCGGCCAACGCGGCGCGGATCATCGAGGGATGCGGCTTGGACGGGTGATGATCCGCCACCTGCCGCGTCACGAAATAGGACCGCAGGTCGTGCCCGTCCAACAGCTTGTCCAGCCCCCGCGCGGATTTTCCGGTGGCCACGCCCAGCAGGGTCTCGGGCACGCGGTGCAGCGCCTCCAGCGTCGCGCGGGCATGGGGATAGAGCGGCGAGGACCGTTCCACCCCGGCCTTGGCGCGCAGCCCCATGTAAGCGGCCTTGTAACCCTCGACGATCCGCGCCCGCGCGTCTGCGGGCAAATGCGGCGCGAGCCGCGCCACCGCCACGTCGAGAGACAGCCCCACAATCCCGAGAATCTCTTTCTTTTCAGGGGCCTGCTCTCCCAGCTCGGCAAAGCCAACCCGCATCGCCGCGAGGATGTCGCCCTGACTGTCCACCAGCGTGCCGTCCACGTCGAAGATCACAAGACGCAGGGGGCGGCTCATGCCAGGCCCTCGAACGGATCCTCCGACGCATCCGCGTCGCGCCACTGGAAAAGATCCCATGTCCGCCGCATATGCTCGGGCAGCGGCGCGGTCAGGCTCAGGATCGCGCGGGTCACGGGATGCTCGATCTTCAGCGAGCGCGCGTGCAGGTGCAGCTTGCGGCTCACATCGCCGCCCAGTTGCGCCCCCCAGCCATCGCCAAGATTCTCCTGCCCGGACCCGCCATATTTTCCATCTCCGATAACAGGATGCCCGATCTCGGCCATATGCGCGCGCAACTGATGCGTTCGCCCCGTCACCGGCACAAGCGCCATCCAGGCGGTGCGCCCGCCCGCCGCCTCGATCACCGCGTAATCGGTGGTTGCGGCCTTCGCGCCGGGTGTGTCCGTGACCTTGCCGGGATGCACGCAGAGCATCTTCTCGCCCTCGCCCTTCGCCCCGTGCCCCGGTGCCTTGACCAGACCATAGCGCACCGTACCCATGCGCGGGCTTGGCACACCGGCAACAGCGGCCCAGTAGATCTTGCGCGTGGCGCGATGTCGGAACGCCGCCGTCAGGCCCTTGGCCGCTTCGCGCGTGCGCGCCAGCAGCAGAACGCCGGAGGTGTCCTTGTCGAGCCGGTGGACAAGGCGCGGCTTCTCTTCGAGGCCAAAGCGCAGCGCCTCGGCGAGCCCGTCCACATGCCGCGCCTGCCCGCTGCCACCCTGCACCGGCAGGCCGGGGGGCTTGTTGAGCGCAATGATATGGTCGTCGCGAAAGATCACGCAGGACCGGATCATTGCGGCATCGGCCTCGGATACCTTGGATTTCTGCACCGTCGGGGCCGATCCCGGCACGGGCAGGGGCGGAATGCGCACCTCTTGCCCCGCCTCGACCCGCGTGCTTGCCTTGGCGCGCGCGCCATCGACGCGCAACTCGCCCTTGCGGCACATCTTCTCGATGCGCGCCTGTGCCACATGGGGAAACAGTCGCCGCAGCCAGCGGTCAAGCCTCTGATCGCCGTCGCCCTCTGCCACCCGTATAATCTGAACGCCGCTCATGCCAGGCCCCCCCGTGTCAGTGCCGCGCCAAGGATCAGCGCCCCGATAGAAAGCCCGACCGACAGCCCGACATAAAGCGCCGCCTGCCCCATGGCCCCGCGCTCCCAGAGCGTCACGGCATCGAGCGAGAACGCCGAAAACGTGGTGAAGCCGCCCAGAAGCCCAGTCATCACAAGCGGGCTGAGATGCGCGAGGCTCCGATCAAGCGCGAGCATCGCGAACACGCCCATCAGGAACGAGCCGAGCACATTGACCGCAAGCACGCCAACCGGAAAGCCCGGACCGGCAAGGCGCAGCGCCGCCAGCCCCACGCCATAGCGCAGGCAAGACCCGATCGCGCCGCCAATGGCGACCTGAAGGAAGTTGGATATCATGGCGCGGTCCATCGCTTGCGTGCGGGGGGTTGTCAAGCGCCGGGCGTGGGGGCTTCGTCGAGGCAGGTGGCGAGCACATCGCCCGTATGGGTATAGGTCAGCCCGTGGCCCGCGCCCGCGATCACGCTGTGGCGGGCCTCGGGGTTGAGCGCGGCGAGGCGATCCCTGCAGGCGATCGGGATGACGGTATCCGCCGCCCCCCAGATGGCATGGACGGGTGGGCCGACCTCAGCGATGCGGGCATGAAGCGGTGCGAGGTCGCACGCAAGCAGCCCGGAGAGCGAACGCGTCATGGCGGGGACAAAGCCGCGCCAGCCCAGTTGCGCCTTTTGCCGGTCAACGATCCCCGGCACCGAGGAAGGCAGCGCGCGCTCGGTCTCGCAGCTCCGGCGAAAGCTGTTCGGAAAGAAGGCCAGCATGATCCAGAGCGCCAGAGGGCCTCCTTGCGCGACGATCCGCGCCACTGGCCCGAGATCGTGGCCAAGACCGGCGGGCGCGATCAGGATGAGCCGTTGCACCGCGCCGGGATGATCGGCGGCATAGGCCGTGGCAATCGCCCCGCCCATGGAATAGCCGATGAGCGTGATCGGTCCCGTAATCCCCTGATCGGCCAGCAACTCATGCAACTGCCCGGTGAAGAACGCCGCGTCCTGCGCCCCCTCGGGCCGGTCCGAGAAACCCCGCCCGTAGAGGTCATAGACCAGAACGCGCCGCCCGGATTCGGCCAGCCCCGGCGCCAGCCCATCCCAGACGAAAGAGGGCGTGGTCAACCCATGCACGCAGACCGTGACCGCGCCCCCCTCGGGCCCGAACCAGCGGTAATGCGTCTGCCCGCGCGAGAGGGTGGCGACCGCGCCCGGTGCCGCGGCTCGCGCCGCCGCGTCCATCCGGGGCTTCAACGCCTCGCGCAACAGCGGCACGGCCAGCACCAGCGCGAGAGCGAGAGCGAGAAAGACCCAAGTCGCCGCGCCGCCCTCTTCGAAATGCATGAAGGTGAGGGTCATGGTGTCTCCTTCTCTCAGCGGCGGTATTTCGGGGCCTTGGTGGCCAGTGGCGCCTCGCGCACCGTCTCGCGCCAGAGCAGATAGAGCCCCGATCCGATGATCAGCGCAATCCCGATCCAGGCGGTCGTGTCGGGCCATGTGCCGAAGACGGTGACGCCCCACAGGATCGCCATGGGCATGGCGGCATATTCGAACGGCGCGGCAAAGGCGGCCTCGGACAGGCGATAGGCCTGGCTGATGAAAAGCCCGCCGAAAAGCCCGGTGATCCCGAGCAGGATCAGGATGGGATAATCCCGGGTCATGGGCCAGTCCCAGGCGCGAAAGAGAAAGTCGAGCGAGGGGTGGTCCGACCCGGAAAAGCGCCCGTCGCCAAGCCCGAGGCCGATCAGAACGCTGGCAACGAGAAAGGTAAGCTGGATGTAGAAGGCCATCGTCGGCGCGCTCTCGGTGCCGCCGATCTTGCGGGTGAGCACATGCAGCGTGGCGTAGAAGACTGCCGCCGCAATGGGCAGGAGCGAGGCCGCCTGAAACGACGCTGTGCCCGGCTTGACGATCACCAGAACGCCGACAAAGCCGATGGCGATGGCCCCCCACCGGCGCGCGCCCACGGTTTCGCCCAGAAAGATCACCGAGAATAGCGTGATGATCAGGGGTGAAACGAAGAAGATCGCGGTGGCATCGGCAAGCGGCAGCGCAGCCAGCCCCAGAAACAGGCACATGTTCGCCGTGACCACGCAAAGCCCGCGCACCAGATGCACCACCGGGCGGCGCGTTCGCAGGACCGTGAATCCGCCCGCAAAGGGCATGACGACCACGGCAAAGACCGTCAATGCCACCAGCGCCCGGATGAACACCACCTGATGCAGAGCATATCCGCCCGAGAGGAACTTGATCCCTACATCGTTGACGGAAAAGCACATCACCGCCGCAAGCGCATAGGCGGCGCCGGTCAGGTTGGTGCGCGGGGTGGTGACTGTCATGTGCGTTTCGATCGGGCAATCATGCGGGACAGATGAGGGAAAGAGACGGGCCGTGTAAAGCCCGGCATGACAGGGGCCTGCGCGCGGTTGTCCCTCTGCCCCGAACGGTCGCGCCAGCGGGGCGCGGGCAAGCGTCCTTGCGGAACAGTGAAACGGGCGCGCCGGCTTGCCCCCGCAGGGCGGCGTTCCTATAAGCGGTGAACATTGCATGGGAGGCGGCATGGCATTTCCGCACGCGCATCTACTGGGGATCGAGCCGCTGGCACCCGGAGATATCACCACGATCCTCGATCTGGCCGAGGAATATGTGGTGCTCAACCGCAGCGTGACCAAGCATGGCGACGTGCTGGCAGGGCTGACGCAGATCAACATGTTCTTCGAGGCATCGACCCGAACGCAGGCGAGTTTCGAACTGGCGGGCAAGCGGCTTGGCGCGGATGTGATGAACATGGCGATGCAGGCGTCAAGCCTCAAGAAGGGCGAGACGCTGATCGACACGGCGCTCACGCTCAATGCGATGCATCCCGATCTTCTGGTGGTGCGGCACCCCCAGTCCGGTGCTGTGGATCTGCTGGCGCAGAAGGTGCGCTGCGCCGTGCTCAACGCGGGCGACGGTCGGCACGAACACCCCACCCAGGCGCTGCTTGATGCGCTGACGATCCGGCGCGCCAAGGGGCGGCTGCATCGGCTGAGCATCGCGATTTGCGGCGATATCGCCCATAGCCGGGTGGCGCGCTCGAATATCCTGTTGCTCGGCAAGATGGAGAACCGCGTGCGCCTGATCGGGCCGCCCACGCTCATGCCCGCGGGGATCGCCGAGTTCGGCGTCGAGGTGTTCGACGACATGCGCGCGGGGCTGGAGGGCGTCGATGTGGTGATGATGCTGCGCCTTCAGAAAGAGCGCATGGATGGCGGGTTCATCCCCTCGGAGCGGGAATATTACCACCGCTACGGGCTTGATGCCGAAAAGTTGGCGATTGCAAAGCCGGATGCCATCGTGATGCACCCCGGCCCGATGAACAGGGGCGTCGAGATCGATGGAGAGATTGCCGACGACATCAACCGCTCGGTGATCCAGGATCAGGTGGAGATGGGCGTGGCGGTGCGTATGGCGGCGATGGACCTGCTGGCGCAGAATCTGCGGTCGCGGCGCGCGGCATGAGCCTGTCACTCGATATCCCGGCGCATGAGGCGCATGTGCTGCGGGTCTTCGCGGTGATGGACGCGGCGTTGTCCGACGAGGCCGTGATCGCAGCGCTCGGGGCGGATGGCCTGGCACGCGATGAGGTCGAGCTTTTCGATGTGGCGGATCTGCAGGAGATGTCGCTGTCGTCCTATCTCGCCGAGGGGCACGGGATCGGCGCGGCGGCCCTGTCAGAGTTGCGCGGGCAACTCGATACCCTCAAGGGCCGTGTGTTGCTTGTGCCGACGCGGGCGTTTGGAGGCCGCGCAACGCGGCTGGAGGTGGGGGCGACGCTGCGCCTTGTGGGGCGCTTCGAGGAAGAGCGCACGCCGGTGCGCTTTGCGCCGCTGCCCTCGGGCGGGGCAGAGGGCGTGGTGGCCCCTTCAGGTGAGGGAAGATCAGGGCGCGCCGCACGTCTTGCGGTGCTTGGCTTTTTCTGCGGGCTGGCGCTGTTGGCGGCGCTGGTGATCTGGTTGGTGAGGGGCGCATGAACGAGAATCCGATCCATGTGATGACGCCGACCTCCGCGCTGCAAGCAGACGAGCGGGTGATCGAGAGCTTCCTGCCAGATCGCGCGACCTACTGGCGCGATCACGCCTGGCTGGCGGCGGCGGCGATGGTGCTTGGCATGATTATCCTGTGGCTGATGGGCAATCCCCATGTCTGGACCGGGGCAGTCGGCGGTCTGGCGGCGATTGCCGTGCGGGCGTTCTATGTGGCCTCGGACGAATTGAAGGCGCGGTGGGATCTGACCGACCGTCGCCTGCTTGGTCCGCAGACACGTGCGGTGCGACTCTCGGAGATTGCCGCCGTCCGGGGTCTGGGCAGCGCGGTTCAGGTGGTCACCGCCTCGGGCGACAAGCACCTGATCAAGTATCAGGCCGACCGTACGGCCACCGAGGCGCGCATTCGCGCGGCGACGGGGAGAGGGTGATGCAGGAACCGAAAGACCCGCGCATGTCGGGCAAGATCGCGATGGTGGCGCTTCTGGTGCTGGTCGGGCTGACGGTTGTGATGGTGTGGGTGGCGGGATGACTGTGACAGAGAAATTTCACGAAGAAAGCCGGGCGATGACCCAAACCCTTTTCACCAATGCCAGCCTGATCGACCCCGAGGCGGGAACGGATGCCCCCGGCTGGCTCCTCATAGACAAGGGCGTGATCGTCGCGCGCGGGGCCGGGGACGAGGTGCCGCAGGCCGAGACCGTGATCGACTGTGGCGGCCATTGCCTTGCGCCCGGTATCGTCGATATCGGGGTCAAGGTCTGCGAGCCGGGTGAGCGGCACAAGGAAAGCTATCGCTCCGCCGGCCTCGCGGCGGCGGCGGGCGGGGTGACGACCATGGTCACGCGGCCCGATACGTCGCCTGCCATCGACACGCCCGAAGTGCTCGCATTCGCCCGTCGCCGCGCCAATGAGGCCACGCCCGTTACCGTCCTGCCCATGGCCGCGCTCACCAAGGGGCGCGACGGCCGCGAGATGGTCGAGATCGGCTTTCTTATGGATGCGGGCGCGGTGGCCTTCACCGATTGCGACCATGTGGTGCGCGATACCAAGGTGCTGAGCCGTGCGCTGAGCTATGCGCGCAGTCTTGGCGCGCTGGTGATCGGCCACCCTCAGGATCCCGGCCTGAGCGCCGGGGCGGCGGCAACCTCTGGCAAGTTCGCCTCTCTGCGCGGTCTGCCCGCCGTCTCGCCCATGGCCGAACGAATGGGGCTGGACCGCGACATCGCGATTCTGGAGATGACCGGCGCGCGCTATCATGCCGATCAGATCACCACGGCGCGGGCGCTCCCGGCGCTGGCGCGCGCAAAGAAGAACGGCCTCGACATCACTGCCGGCACCTCGATCCACCATCTCACGCTCAACGAGCTTGACGTGTCGGATTACCGCACCTTCTTCAAGGTCAAGCCGCCCTTGCGCTCGGAGGATGATCGTCAGGCCGTCATTGAGGCGCTGCGCGAGGGGTTGATCGACATCATCAGTTCGATGCACACGCCGCAGGACGAGGAAAGCAAACGCCTGCCCTTCGAGGCGGCGGCCAGCGGCGCTGTGGCGCTCGAGACGCTGCTTCCGGCGGCGCTGCGGCTCTATCACGCCGAGGCGCTCGATCTGCCGACCCTTTGGCGGGCGATGTCGCTCAACCCGGCGAAACGGCTCGGGTTGGCCTCCGGGCGGCTCAGCGTGGGCGCGCCTGCCGATCTGGTGCGCTTCGATCCGGGCAAGCCCTTCATCCTCGACCGCTTCGCGCTGCGCTCGAAATCCAAGAACACACCCTTTGACGGGGCGCGGCTGCAAGGTAAGGTCATTGCGACCTATGTCGCCGGCACCTGCGTATACGAGGCCGACTGATGCCCCTGATCGAAACCGCGCCATCCATCCTCCTTCTCTGGGCGGTGATCGGCTACCTGCTCGGCTCGATCCCGTTCGGCATGGTGCTGGCACGGGTCATGAGGCTGGGCAATCTGCGCGAGATCGGATCGGGCAATATCGGCGCGACAAATGTGCTGCGCACCGGCAACAAGACAGCCGCTGCGCTCACGCTCCTGCTCGACGGGGGCAAGGGGGCGGTGGCGGTCCTGCTGGCGCGCGCCTTTGCCGGAGAGGACGCGGCGCAACTGGCCGGACTCACGGCCTTTCTCGGCCATTGCTATCCGGTCTGGCTGCGCTTTGCGGGCGGCAAGGGGGTGGCGACATTCCTCGGGCTGGTTCTGGCGCTGGCGTGGCCGGTGGGGATCGCGGCCTGTCTGACATGGCTGGCCACGGCGGTGGCGACCCGGATATCGTCGCTCTCCGCATTGGTGGTGGCGGTGGCAGCCCCGCTTTTCATGCTGATTTTCGGTCACGGCAATGCGGTTGTGCTGGCAATGGCGCTAGCGGCGGTGATTCTCTGGCGGCACCGCGGCAACATCGCCCGGCTGAAGGACGGAACCGAACCGAGGATCGGCAGGAAGGGCTAAGCGCCGCCGATCAGCCCGCGATAGAGGTCTGTGACCGGATCGGAGCCAAGCGCCACGTCGTCCATGCTCAGGATCGTGCCGCGCGCCACATCGCGCCGTAGCGCCACCCCATGCGCAAGGCCGATGGGCAGTGCCGTGCGCGCCCGCGCCACCGGCTGTGCCTTGCCCCAGACCGTATAGCCGCCCTCGCCGTCAAGCACCTCGCCAGCCTTGAGGTCGCGCTTGGCTACCGCCGCGACCGTGCCGCGCATCTCGCGCGCCTGCCCTGTGGGTTCGCCGCGTAGCGCCGCGCTCAGCACCGAAATCGACAGTTCCAGCCCGATCAGGTGATAGGGCTTGTGCATCGCGGCAAAGCGTCCGGTGGCGTCGGTCGGCAGGCCATATTGGCGGAAACAGTCTGCCGCGTAATCGTTCGGGGCTTCAAAGACAACATAGACCCCCCAACGCAGATCGCGGAAGACGGGCCGCCCGTCGCGTTCGAGCGACGAGACCGTTTCCACCATGCCGCGCCCCGGTAACTGACCACCCAGATCGCACGGGCGCAGCACATGCGCGAGATCGTCCACCCCGCAGGGCGGAAAGGCGAGACCGGCGTCGGGTACATCGAGCCCGCAGGCATTGGCGATGGCGACCATCTCGATGGCGCTCTTGGTGCCGTCGAGGAAGGAGTTGAACATCTGCGGGTTCATTCCCCCCTTCGCCGCCTCCGTGGCGGTCAGTCCGTAATGGAGCCAGACATCATCGGGTGTCACATCGTGATAGGCGGGCAGGTATTTGGTGCCCTTGCCGGCGGCGGTGACGTGAAAGCCTGCGGCGCGCGCCCAATCGACCATCTCCGAGACAAGTGCGGGTTGATCGCCATACGCCATGGAGTAAACCACCCCTGCTGCC
The DNA here is from genome assembly GCF_018069895.1 of Roseovarius autotrophicus. GTDB lineage: Bacteria > Pseudomonadota > Alphaproteobacteria > Rhodobacterales > Rhodobacteraceae > Roseovarius > Roseovarius autotrophicus. The sequence goes on from NZ_JAGQDH010000005.1 coordinate 167,165, forward strand.
TGCGCCTCGGCAGCGATGGCGGGACCGGCCAGAACATCGGCCTCGACGTTGACCATGATCACATGCTTGCCCGCCGCGATGGCGACGCGCGCATGCGCGATGCCCGCGCGCGGATTGCCGGTCGCTTCGATCACAACATCCACGTCGCCGCGTGCGGCGAGCGCCGCGCCGTCGTCAACAAAGGCGGTGGCGGCGAGGCGTTCCTCGTCCCAGCCCACGGTCCGGCACGCGGCACGCGCGCGGTCAGGGTCGAGATCGGCAATGGCGGTGACTTCCAGCCCGGCGATGGTGGGCACCTGCGACAGGAACATCGAGCCGAACTTGCCCGCGCCAATCAAACCTGCCCGCACCGGTGCGCCGCGCGCGCCCGCCTCTGCCGCCAGTCTTGCCAGATTCATGTCATTCTCCGTTCTGCTGATAGGGGTGCCGTGCGCTGTGGGCGCGCATCACTCGAACATGTCGGGTTGATCCTCGACAAGCTGATTCCAGATCGTCTGGAAATGCAGCCAGCCGATATACTCGCTGCCGACATGTTCCCGGCTGTAGCGGGCGCGATCCTCGGGTATGCGGATCGGCTGAACTCCCGAGGCGGCGATGTCGAGTTGCTGCTGGCAGCAGCGTTCCAGTGCGATGAACCAGAAGGCAGCCGATTCGATCGAATGCCGACTCGCTGTCAGAAGCCCGTGATTCTGATGCAGCGCCGCCTTGACGCCCTTGAACGCCTTCGCGACGTCAGAGCCGGCGTGGTTCTCGACGGCGACTTGCCCGCCCTGTTCGCCGATCACCACATGGTCCTCGAAAAAGGCGCAGGCGTCCTGCGTGATCGGATCGATGGGACGGCCTGTCGCGCACCATGCGGTGCCGTAGGTGGTATGCGCGTGACACATGGCGATGATGTCGGGATGTTCTTCGTGCACGTTGGCATGCAGCACAAAACCGGCTCGGTTCACCGCGTGACTGCCCTCGATAACGCGGCCCGCATGGTCGACAAGGATGAGGTTCGACATCCGGACCTTGGCGAAATGCACGCACATCGGATTGGTCCAGTAGAGGTCCGGGCGTTCGGGATCGCGCACGGTAAGATGTCCGGCAAAGCCATAGTCGAATCCCTGAAGCGCAAAGGCTCTGCATGCCGCGACAAGCCGCTCCTTGCGGTGGCGGCGCTCGTCCTCGACCTTGTCGAATTGGGGGAGTTCAGGAAAGATCAGCCCGTCCTGTTCGGGCTGGTAGATCGAGATGCGTTTACCAAGGTCAAGCATGGGGTGTCTCCCTTCGTTCTGGCTGAGTGATCCGTGACTTCGCGCCCGAGCACGGGAAAAGATGAACCGGGCCGTGGCCGCCTCTCCGCAGGGCCCCTTTCCGCGGTCCCATAAGAGCGTTTCGTCTGCGCGTTGTCATGCAAGAATCCGCCGTTCCGGTGTCAGGGCCCTGACGCGGTCGGCGATTGAGTGCGCGTCGATGCCGAAATGGCGGTAAAGATTACCGATGGTGCCGGTCTGACCGAAATGCTCTACCCCGAGCGGCAGGGTGCGGTGGTCGGCGACCGCGCCCAGCCAGGCCAGCGTGGCCGGGTGCCCATCGATCACCGTCACAAGTATGCAATGTGCCGACAGATCGGCGACAAGCCGTTCGACATGGCTCCGGGCAGCGTGATTGCCGCGCGCACGCTCGCGCTGGGCGGCGGTCCAGCCCGCATTGAGCCGGTCGGCGGAGGTCACGGCCAGAACGCCCACGTCGCGGCGGTGCTCCGCGATCATTCCGGCGGCGGCGATGGCCTCGTCTGCGATGGCACCCTGATAGGCGATCACCACTTCACAGTTCGGCCCGGGCCTGCGTAGCCAGTAGGCGCCGTCGATGGCCCCCTGGCGAAAGGCATCGTCAGCACGTTGTCCAGGCTGTTCCAGCGGCTTGGTGGTCAGCCGAAGATAGACCGATCCACCGGTCTCGTCGCGCAGCCAGGTCCGCGCATCCGGGGCGCTCGCGCCGTCGCGTTGCAGGTAGTCCAAGGCCCATTCCATGATTACCGCAAGCTCGTCGGCAAAGGCGGGCTCGAATGCGGCAAGTCCGTCCTGGCTCAGCCCGATCAGGGGTGTGGCGATGGATTGATGCGCGCCGCCCTCGGGCGCGAGGGTGACCCCGGACGGAGTGCCCACAAGAAGAAAACGCGCATCCTGATAGCACGCATAATTGAGTGCATCCAGGCCGCGGCTGACGAATGGATCGTAAAGCGTGCCGATCGGGATGAGCCGCTTGCCCCAAAGGCTGTGCGCCAGCCCCGCCGCGCCGAGAAGCAGCATCAGGTTCATCTCGGCAATGCCCAGTTCCAGATGTTGTCCCTCGGGTGAGAAATTCCACTTTGCGGTGGACGGGATGCGGTGTTCGATGAAGGCGTCCCTCTGCGCGATCCGCGAGAACAGCTTGCGCCGGTTGACCCATGGCCCGAGACCGGTCGTGCCGGTGACATCGGGTGAAGACGTCAGGATCCGCGCAGCCAGCGGGCTGTCGCCTCGGGCCAGATTGTCGAGGATCTTTCCGAATGCCATCTGGGTCGAGATATCGCGGCTTGTGTCAGACGCGATGTTTGGCACCGGCAGGCGCGCGGTGGCATGGCGGCGCGGCCCCATGGCAAAGAACGGCACATTCGCGAGGAATGCCCTGAAACCGTCCGGGTTGCTGACCGTGGCCAGCGGCTCCCATTCCTGGCCCTCTGGAATGCCCATATGCGCCTGCCAGTCGTCCATCTGCGCCTTGGTCATCAACCCGCCATGATTGTCCTTGTGTCCGGCAATGGGCGTGCCCCAGCCCTTGATCGTGTATGCCAAAAAGCAAGTCGGGCGGTCGTGGTCGATGGCGGCGAAGGTTTCCGCCATCGTCTCGACGCAGTTGCCGCCGAGGTTTTCCATCAGTTCGGCCAGATCGCGGTCGCTGCGCCGCTCGATCAGGGCGGTTACATCGCCCTGATCCCCCAGATCATTCATCAGCCGTTCGCGCCAGACCGCGCCGCCCATGTAGGTCAGGGCAGAGTATTCGGCATTGGGACAGGCGTCGATCCAGGCGCGCAGGCGTTCGCCTCCTGGCTCGGCAAAGGCCGCACGCTGCAACTGGCCATACTTGACCTTGACCACGTCCCAGCCGAACGCATCGAAGATCTTCTCGATTCGCCCGAAGAGCCCCTCGCGCACGATCCCGTCAAGAGACTGGCGGTTATAGTCGATGATCCACCAGGTGTTGCGCAGGTTGTTCTTCCAGCCCTCCTGCAGCACCTCGTAGACGTTGCCTTCGTCCATCTCGGCATCGCCCACGAGCGCGACCATGCGTCCGGTGGGGACATCCGCGCCCCAGTCCTTGGCGGTGATGAAGTCCTGCACCATCGAGGCAAGCGCCGTGATCCCCACGCCAAGCCCGACCGAGCCGGTCGAGAAATCCACATCGTCCATATCCTTGGTTCGGCTGGGATAGCTTTGCGTCCCGCCATATCCGCGAAAATTCTCCATCCGCTCGCGGGTCTGGTTGCCCATCAGATATTGCATCGCGTGAAAGACGGGCGCGGCATGGGGTTTGACCGCCACGCGATCCTCGGGCCGCAGCACCGAAAAATAGAGCGCGGTCATGATCGAGACCATCGAGGCGGAGGATGCCTGATGCCCGCCAACCTTGATCCCGTCCATCTTGGGGCGGATGTGGTTGGCGTGGTGGATCATCCAGTGGGACAGCCATAATAGCCGCTGTTCCACGGTCTTGAGGTGCGTTCTTGCCATGTCTCTCCCCCGGTCTTCCACATCGTATCCGATGCGACGGACATGAAATCGGCAAATGCGCTCGGGATCGATACTTGTTGCGCTGGATTTAATCTCATATCGTCAATTTCATGATGGATACCACCAATACTGATGATCTAGATAAGCGAATCCTGCGCGCAATCGCGAAAAATGGCCGAATTTCGGTCCAGGCGCTCGGTGACTCGGTCGGGTTAAGCCCGAGTCCTGTCGCGCGTCGTCTCAAGCGGTTGGAAGAGCGCGGGATCGTGACCGGCTACAGCGCCATGATCGACGAGACGGCGCTTGGATTTGGCGTGTCGGTGTTTGTCTCGGTCAAGCTGGACCGGCAGATCGACGATGCGCTTCAGGCGTTCGAGAAGGCGATCCTTGCCTTCCCAGAGGTTGTTGATTGCTGGCTGATGACCGGTAACAGGGATTACTTGTTGCGTGTGGTCACGCGCTCTATGGCGGAGTTCGAGAAATTCCTGGTCGGCAGCCTGACCAAGGTCAAGGGCGTTGCCGAGATCGAAAGCTCGATCCCGTTGCGGCGGGTGAAACAGACCGGGTCTCGAACCCCCTAAGCCTGGCATAGGCAGGGCAGATGCGCATCGAAGGCCCGGCACGACCGGCGATCATCCTGTCCCATCCCTGTCTGTGACCGCAACGCCACGTTGTCAGATCAGTGGCACGACACAATCACTGGCAGGTATTTTCTTCACCGCACTTTCTGATATGGCGGCGGTATGGGATGGATCCTGACACCTCGCCTTGCCGCACCTCTGATCGGGGCGCTTTGCGCGACCGCCGCAACGGCGCAGGAGACGCCCCGTCGAATTGATACAGGCTACAACAGCTACGGTTATCCGGGCATGATCGATATGCCCGTGGCCCACAGCCGCCCCGATAGCGAGCTGGCCTTGAGCGTCAGTTCCTTCGCCGGCCAGACCCGGAACACGCTGACCTTTCAGCTGACGCCCCGGCTGTCGGGGAGTTTCCGCTATTCGAAGCTTGAGAATCTTCTGGGGGGTGGCACGCGGGCACTGTTTGACCGCAGTTTCTCGGTGCATTTCCGTTTTGCCGACGAGACCATCTGGCGCCCGGCTTTCGCAGTCGGGCTGAACGATTTTCTCGGCACCGGCGTTTATTCGTCCGAGTATGTCGTGGCAACCAAGACCATCGGCGAGCGGGTCCGTGTCACTGGCGGCCTTGGGTGGGGGCGCCTGGGAACGTCGGGCGGGTTCAAGAATCCGTTGTCGGTTCTCGACGACCGGTTCGAGACGCGGCCGCCCATTGATGTCGGAGTCGGGGGGGATGTCAGCTCGCAGCAGTTCTTCCGGGGCGATGCGGCCCTTTTCGGCGGGATCGAGTGGCAGGCAACCGACAAGCTCCGGCTTACCGCCGAATACTCCTCGGATGCGCACCCACGAGAGGATCCGGCGGCCTTCGAGCGGGAGAATCAGTTGAATTTCGGCGCGACCTACAAGATCGGGCCGATGACGGATGTCTCGTTGCGCTGGCTTTACGGCAGCGAAGTCGGGGTGCAACTCTCGACCGCCGTCAACCCGAAGAACCGTCCGAATCACGGTGGCCGGGAACCGGCACCGCCGCCGGTCCTTGTGCGCGCCGCAGCCCCGGTGGCGGCGCTTTCATGGAATGGCAGTATCGAGCAGAGCGCGGGTTACAGCAGTCGCGTCGCCGCGGCGCTCGACGGGCAGGGGCTGCGGCTGCATGGCTTTTCCATGGTGGGCAGGCAGGCGCGCGTCGAGATCGAAAACCTCGCCTGGCCGCAAGAGTCCCAGGCCATCGGACGCACGGCACGGGTGTTGTCGCGCGAATTGCCGCCGCAGATCGAGCGGTTCGAGATCATCCTTGTCACCAACGGAGTGCCGGTCACCTCGCTCTCGATCGCGCGGGGCGACATGGAGACGCTCGAACACGACCTTGACGGGGCGTGGAAGAGCTTTGCCCGCGCGCGGCTTTCCTCGCCGACCGACCCGGTGGCACCGATCAAGGGCCGCTATCCCCGCTTTGAATGGAACCTCAAGCCCTATCTGACCACCAGCCTCTTCGATCCCGACGACCCGGTGCGCGCCGATGTCGGGGCCGAATTGCGCGCGCTCTTCGAGGCCGCGCCGGGGCTGGAATTCGGCGGCGCGCTGCGCAAGCGGGCGGTCGGCAATCTCGACGAATCCACCCGCCTCTCTGATTCAGTCCTGCCGCGCGTGCGCAGCGATTTCAACATCTACGATCGCGAAGGCGACCCGACGATTCCCGATCTGACGGCAGCCTATTACTTCAAACCGGGCGAGAACCTCTATGGTCGCGTGAGCGGTGGTTATCTCGAACGGATGTATGGCGGGATCTCGGGCGAACTCCTGTGGAAGCGCACCGACAGCCCCTTCGCCCTCGGGGCCGAAATCAACTACGTCAAACAGCGCGATTTCGATCAGCTGTTCGGCTTTCAGGAATACAGCGTCGCCACCGGCCACGTCTCGGCCTATCTTGAACTGGGGGGTGGGTTTCACGCGCAGGTCGATGCCGGGCGCTATCTGGCCAAGGACTGGGGGGCGACCTTTTCGCTCGACCGCGAGTTCGGCAACGGCTGGAAGGTGGGGGCGTTCGCGACCTTCACCGACGTGTCCTTTGACGATTTCGGCGAAGGTTCTTTCGACAAGGGGATCCGCGTGACAATCCCGCTGACATGGATCACGGGCGAGCCGAACAGGACCGATTTCAGCACGACGATCCGTCCGCTCTTGCGGGATGGCGGGGCGCGGCTCGATGTGGGCGGACGGCTTTACGAGCGTGTGCGCCCGCTGCACAAGCCAGCCCTTCAGGACGGCTGGGGGAGGTTCTGGCGATGATCGGCCGTTTCCCCTTGCGCGCGGGTGGTGCGGCACTGGTCGCTGCGCTGGCGCTTGGTGGTTGCGACCGGGCGCTGAGCGCGCTCGATCTGACCGGCAATGTCGTGGCGGTGCAACCGCAGCTCATCGGCGAGGACCGGCTTGATGTGACCATTCCTGCAAGCGGGGCGCGGGCGCGTCTTGGTCCCGTCGCGCGCACTGGCGATGTCATGGTCTGGCAGACGCTCGACGGAATCACCCTCTCGATGCGGCAGGGGCTGTTGATCGGCACGCGCGGGCTTGGCGATGATCTCATGTCGGCGGAGGTGGATGGCGTTCTGGCGCTCTTGCGTGGCGCGGCGGGCGAAGGTCCGGTGCCGCATATCCGCACGCATCTCGATGGCGAGGACCGCACCGTCTTTCGAAGCTATCAGTGCATCCGGGGTGCCGTGACGCGTGATGCCGGGTTGCGCCGGGTTGAGGTGCTGTGCGTCTCGCCGCAGGACCGCTTTGCCAACACCTACTGGATGGATTCCATGGGCGCCGTGATCCGTTCACATCAATGGATCAGCCCTGCGTTGCGCCATCTGGAGACGGCACATGTTTCAGGATAGACGGGTTCAGGGAATTTGGAGGATGGTCATGGGACACGGCAAGGCGGGTTTCGAAAAACGGGGCGCAATTGGCTTGGTGCTTGCCATGGCGCTTTTGCTGCCTGCGGGCTGTGGCGTGGTTTACCAAAGTCCGAAGGTCAGCCGTGACACGGGCACCGGGATTGACGTGCGCGAGATCAAGGTGACGCCGGAAACCGTGCTGTTAGCCAATCGCAGTTCCTACAGCCCGCGCAACCTCCCGCGCGAGTTTCACGCGGCGGCGAATGCCTCGCAGGGCGCAGGGCTTGGGGCGCTTCCCGCCGCGCCTGAGTCCCCCGACATGCGTCCCGGTCGCCTTGACTTGCGTGCGCCGCAGAATTTCACCCCGCCGCCTTACCGGATCGGGGTGGGCGATGTGGTGCTTCTGGCCACGAAAAGCAGCGGCAACTCGCTCGAGCAGTTGTCCGGGCTTCTGGCTGCGCAGCAACAGCGCCAGGGCTATGTGGTGTCCGATGACGGTTCCATCTCGATCCCGGATATTGGCCGGGTCGAAATCGCCGGGATGACCCTGGCCGAGGCCCAGGACCGCATTTTCCGCTTCCTCCTGGAAAATCAGGTCGATCCCAGCTTTGCGCTTGAGGTGAGCGGGTTCAACTCGCAACGTGTGACGGTCGGTGGCGCGGTGCGCAACGCCGCGCGCGTGCCGATCACGCTGGTGCCGCTGAAACTGGGCGATGCGCTCACCGCGACCGGCGGGGTCGAGGTGCGGGACGCGGAATTCGCCTCGATCCGCATCTATCGCGACGGCACGCTTTACCAGATTCCGTATCAGGACTATCTCGCGCGTCCCGACCTGCGGGAGCTGACGCTCCGCGATGGCGACGGGGTGTTCGTGGACATCAATTACGACCTTGACCGCGCGTTCGAATTCTATCGGCAGGAAGTGGACGTGATCCGCCTGCGCAGCCAGGCGCGCAAGGATGTGCTGGACATGATGGCCACAGAAATGTCCATGCGCCGGGGTCTGCTTCAGGAACAGCGATCCAATTTCGAGGCCCGCGCCGAACTGGGGGCGGAAAAGCGTGATTACGTCTATCTCGCAGGCGAGGTCAGAAGCCAGAGCCGCGTCGCCCTTCCCTATGAACAAAAGGCGGTTCTGGCCGATGTTCTTTACGGGGAAGGCGGTTTTCCCACCCAGACCGGCAACCCGGCCAATGTCTACGTTCTGCGCCAGTCGCAGGATCCGGTCGAGTTCGGCGCCGTCACAGCCTGGCATCTCGACATGCGCAACGCGGTCAATATGACGCTTGCGACACAGATGGAAATGCGCCCCAACGATATCGTTTTTGTCGAGGAACAACCCATCACAAAATGGAACCGTGTCGTTCAGCAGTTCGTGCCGACACTGCTGACAACGCCCGCTTCCATCGCGGCGAGGTAACTCCGGGCACCGCGAAGAGGGGGGCGCCTTGTTTCATTTCCTGTGTCAAGGTGACGCAGAGAAGACTTGTCCTTTTCGAAAACCGGGATACCCTCTCGACCGGGAGTCGTCGTGTGCGTCGGCTTCCGCTCCGGTGTGCGAAGGGGAGAGCGCGCGCCACTTCAGTTGATGTAACGAGGCTGAAGCACCGCCCGCCAACTCTTGGGCGGCAAGGAACTGACGTTCAACCGGGAGGACCCACATGAAATATCTGCTGTCATCCATCGCAACGCTCGCCCTGACCGCCGGCCTGGCACAGGCCCAGGCCGCCAACGTGCCGGACAACCTGGAAAAATTGTCGAATTTCCAGAGCACCGGCGTGACCGATTTCACCTTTGTTGAGCAATCCGGCCCCTTTGCCGACGGTATCCGTGAAACGCTCAAGCGGATCACCCTGCCCGCGGGCTTCAAGATCGAGCTTTACGCAGTTGTCCCTGACGCCCGCCACATTGCCGTGGGTCCGCAGGGCGTTGTGACCTTCGTCGGCACCCGCAAGGACAAGGTCTGGTCCGTGACAGACCGCAACAAGGACCGCGTTGCCGACGAGGTCAAGGATTTCGCGCCCTCGCTGCGGTTTTCCATTCCCAACGGCCCCTGCTTCTCGCCGGACGGGTTTCTCTACATCGCTGAACAGAATCGCGTGCTGCTGTTTCCCGCCGCCGAATTCTTTTACGAAAGCCCCGATGTGGCGGCCTTCAATCTTGTCGCCAAGGGCGATCTGATCCCCGAGGATGAAGAAAGCTTCAACCACACCGCCCGGGTCTGCAAGATCGGGCCGGATGGCAAGATCTACATCTCGCTTGGTCAGCCCTTTAACGTCGCGCCGCGCGAAAAGCTTGATCTCTATAACGAGTGGGGCATCGGCGGCATCATCCGCATGAACCTCGATGGGACGGGCCGCGAGGTCTATACCTACGGCGTGCGCAACTCGGTCGGGCATGATTTCCACCCCGAGACCGGCGAACTCTGGTGGACCGACAATCAGGTGGACGGGATGGGCGATGACATCCCGCCCGGCGAGTTGAACCGTCAGACCGAAATGGGCCAGCATTTCGGTCATCCATGGTATGGTGGTGGCTCTGTGCGGACCAATGAATACAAGGGCGAGGAGGTTCCGGTCGAAGTGGTGATGCCCGCAGTCGAAACCGTGGCCCATGCCGCCGATCTGGGCATGACATTCTACACCGGCAAGATGTTCCCTGCGAAATACAGGAACGCCATCTTCTCGGCGCAGCACGGCTCGTGGAACCGGACAGAACCGATCGGCGCACGCGTCATGGTCACCTTCATCGACGATGAGGGTAACGCCACGATGGAGCCTTTCGCCGAGGGCTGGCTTGACGAGAATGGCGAGTATCTCGGGCGGCCTGTCGATGTCGCGCAGTTGCGCGACGGCTCGATCCTTGTCTCGGACGATCTCGTGGGCGCGCTCTACCGCATCTCCTACGAGGGGAACTGATGCGGCTGGCGGCTATTCTGTTTCTGGGCGGGGGTTTCCTCGCCCAGACGGCTTTGGCCGAGGAGGCGACGGGCGATCCCGCCTCGGGGCGCGATCTGGCGCGGCAATGCCGCACCTGCCACGGCATCGACGGCTATGCGAGAATGCCCATCGTGCCCCATATCGGTGGCGAAAATCCGGCTTATATCCGCCACCAACTCACCGCCTTTCGGGACGGTATCCGCGAACACGAGATGATGAGCGTGGTGGCGGCAGGGCTCGGCGATCAAGAGATTGCCGACCTCGCGGCATGGTATGGCGCGCAGACCCCCGTGGCCACGCTCGGCCCCGGTCAGGAACCGGGCGCCGCGCCCGAGGGCTGTGTCGCCTGTCATGGCGCGGACGGCATCGCGCTGATCGAGGACGCGCCCAATCTCGCGGGTGAGACCGTGATGTATCTTGATACGCAGCTCAAGGCGTTCCGCACCGGAAAGCGCGTCCATGACATCATGAACGGCATCGCGGCGGAGATGACGAATGACGAGATTCGTGCCGTCTCGGAGTGGTATTCTTCGGTGCGATTCGAGGTGATTCCGGCCGACTGACGCTCACTTCGCCGTGTTCTGCGGTTTTCCCCTGTCATGGCGGCGGGTCGTCCCTTATATTCACGTTCATGGATATGAGGGGCGCGCTCGCCCCAGCACGAGGGAGACAGACCCATGACAGCCATCGAAACCGCCTTTACCCCATTTCAGTCGCTGGCCGGAGGCGTGCTTATCGGCCTTTCGGCGGTGCTTCTGATGTTCCTGCAAGGGCGCATCATGGGCGCAACCGGCATTCTTGCCGGTCTTGTTACCGGCAATGCTCCGGGCGAGCGAAGCTGGCGCGCGGCGATGGTCGCGGGGATGGTCGCGGGGCCGCTTCTGGTGCTGGCCGTCACAGGGCAAATGCCCGTCGTCGATGTGCCGGTGAGCCTGCCGATGATCCTTGTCGGCGGCTTTATCGTCGGCGTTGGCGTGACCTATGGCTCGGGCTGTACCTCGGGGCATGGGGTCTGCGGCATGGCGCGGCTCTCGCCGCGCTCGATAGTGGCCACGCTTACCTTCATGGTGGTCTGCTTCGCCACCGTCTATGTCATCCGTCACGTTCTGGGGATCTGAGCCATGCGTCTTCTCTCTGCCTTTCTCGTGGGCCTCATCTTCGGCCTGGGCATAGCCGTCTCGGGCATGATCAACCCGGCCAAGGTGCTCAACTTTTTCGATATTGCCGGGACCTGGGATCCGAGCCTTGCCTTTGTCATGGGCGGGGCGCTGATCACCACCTTCATCGGCTACCGCTTCGTGCTGCGCCGTCCGGCGCCGGTGATCGAGGCGAAATTCCTGCTTCCTACACGACGCGACATCGACGCGCGGCTTGTCGGCGGGTCTGCGGTGTTCGGCCTCGGCTGGGGCATTGCCGGGTTCTGCCCCGGCGCGGCGCTCCCGGCGCTCGGTTCTGGCAAGTGGGAGGTGATGGTCTTTGTCGCGGCACTGATCGCAGGGATCTGGGTGGCGCGCATCGCGCAGTCGCGCACGGGGGAAAGGGCAGCAGCATGAAAGGGTATCCGGTCAACATGGGACAGCGGCCCGAGGTCACCGCCTTTTTCGACGAGGACACCAATACCATCAGCTATGTGGTAAGGGATCCCGCCTCAAATGCCTGTGCCGTGATCGACCCGGTGATGGAAATCGACATGGCCGCGGGCCGGATCACCCATGCCGAGGCGGAAAAGATCATCGCCCATATCGAGGGCCAAAGCCTGCGGCTTGAGTGGATCATAGAGACGCATGTCCATGCCGACCACCTGAGCGGCGCGCCCTATATTCAGGAGCGTCTCGGCGGGCAGATCGGCATCGGCGAGAATATCCTGATCGTGCAGGACACTTTCGGCAAGATCTTCAACGAGGACACCGAGTTTCAGCGCGACGGTAGCCAGTTCGACCGGCTGTTCAGGGACGGCGACACTTATCAGGTGGGCGAGATGACCTGTTTCGCCCTGCACACGCCCGGCCACACGCCCGCCTGCATGACCCATGTGATGGGCGATGCGGCCTTTGTCGGCGATACGCTTTTCATGCCCGACGGCGGCTCGGCGCGGGCGGATTTTCCGGGCGGCGATGCCGGGCAGCTTTATGATTCGATTCAGAAGGTGCTGTCACTCCCTGACCAGATGCGCCTTTTCATGTGCCATGATTACGGTCCCAATGGTCGCGAAATCCGGTGGGAGACCACCGTGGCCGAGGAGAAGGCGCACAACATCCATGTTGGTGGTGGGCGCACCCGCGAGGACTTTGTGAAGCTGCGCACCGAGCGCGACGCCAACCTTGCCGTGCCGCGGCTGATCCTGCCTTCGCTTCAGGTCAACATGCGTGGGGGCGAGTTGCCCAAGGATCGTGACGGTATCCCGATGCTCAAGCTGCCGGTCAACCGGTTCTGACAGCGCGACGATACGGCGCCACTGGGCGCCACCGCCACCGGGGCGGCGGAGAAGCGGATAGACATGAAACCGAGACCCTTGCAGCGTGTACTTCCGATCCTCGATTGGGGCCGAGCCTATTCCCGGCAGGATCTGGGCAGCGATGCAGTGGCGGCGGTGATCGTCACCATCATGCTGATTCCGCAATCGCTGGCCTATGCTATCCTTGCGGGGTTGCCGCCCGAGGCGGGGCTCTACGCCTCGATCGTTCCGATCCTGCTTTATGCGATGCTGGGCACCTCCCGCGTGCTGGCGGTGGGGCCGGTCGCCGTCGTGTCGCTGATGACGGCAACGTCAATCGGTGCGGTAGCCGAGGCCGGCACGGCGGGCTATGCTGTGGCGGCGCTCACACTGGCGGGGCTGTCGGGGGCTATCCTGCTGGCCATGGGGGTGCTTCGGCTGGGATTTCTGGCGAATTTCCTGTCGCATCCGGTGATCTCGGGCTTCATCACGGCAAGTGGCTTTCTGATCGCGCTCAGTCAGGTCAGGCATCTTCTCGGGATCGGCGCCGGCGGGGGCACCCTCCCCGAGATGATTCTGTCGCTCTGGGGGCATCTGGGCGATGTGAACCCTGTCACCCTTGCGATCGGCGGGGGATCGGTGGCGTTTCTCCTCTGGGTGCGGCGGGGGTTGAACCCGGTGTTGCGGCGACTTGGTCTGGGGCTGCGCGCGGCGGATATCGCGGTCAAGGCCGGGCCGGTGGCGGCCGTTGCGGCGGGCACGCTTGCGGTCTGGGCACTGTCGCTCGAGGGGCGCGGCGTTGCGGTCGTGGGCGAGGTTCCGCAGGGCTTGCCGCCCCTGACAATGCCGTCCTTCTCGCCGGTCCTGCTGGGGCAGCTTTTCGTGCCGGCGCTGCTGATCTCTATCATCGGGTTTGTCGAGTCGATGTCGGTCGCGCAGACTCTTGCCACCCGCAGGCGGCAGCGAATCGACCCGGATCAGGAGTTGATCGGCCTGGGCGCGGCAAATCTCGGGGCGGCGTTCACGGGGGGCTATCCGGTCACCGGAGGTTTTGCCCGCTCTGTGGTCAATTTCGATGCCGGTGCCGCCACTCCCGCAGCGGGGGCGTTCACGGCATTAGGGCTGGCGGCGGCGGCGTTCTGGCTTACGCCGCTGATCCAATTCCTGCCGGTGGCCACGCTGGCGGCCACGATCATCGTCGCCGTGCTGAGTCTGGTCGATATCACGACGTTGCGGCGTGCCTGGGCGTATTCCAAGGCGGATTTCGCCGCTGTCGCGGTGACGATCCTGCTGACGCTGGGGCTGGGGGTCGAGGCGGGGGTTTCGGCCGGGGTGATCCTGTCGGTGGGGCTGCACCTCTACCGCAGTTCGCGTCCCCATATTGCCGAAGTGGGGCTGGTGCCGGGCACACAGCACTTTCGCAACATCCTGCGCCACAAGGTCATCACCGATCCGGCGCTTGTTACCTTTCGTCCCGATCAAAGCCTCTATTTCGCCAATGCCCGGTTTGTCGAGGATCACATCTTTGAGCGGGTCGCGCCTGGAGGCCCGGTGCGCGATGTGGTCTTGATGTGTGCGGCCATCAACGAGATCGACCTGAGCGCCGTCGAGACGCTGGAGGCGATCAACGCGCGGCTCAGAGACATAGGCGTGCGGCTGCACCTCTCGGAGGTCAAGGGGCCGGTTATGGATCGCCTCAAAGGCGCGCATTTCCTTCACGAGATGACCGGCGAGGTCTATCTTGCCCAGTATGACGCCTTCTCCGCTCTGGCACCCGAGGCCGCGAGGCGAGTCTTTCCTGCTGATCTGCCTGACGAGATGGGTTAGTCAGGGACAGGAAATCCTCGACAGGCGGCACGGAATGGACAGCCCGATCCCTCTCTATCTTACCACCCGCGAGGTAGCGGACCTTTTGCGTGTCAAGGAGCGCAAGGTTTACGAGATGGTGTCCACGGGCGAGATTCCGCATCGCAAGATCACCGGCAAGCTGCTGTTTCCCAAGTCCGAGATCATGGGCTGGATCGAAGGCGAGGGAAACTTGCGTCCGGCGGAGCGACCCGCGCTTGTTACCGGCTCGCACGATCCCCTGCTGGACTGGGCGCTGCGCGAAAGCGGGGCCGGCATGGCGACGCTGTGGAATGGCAGTAGCGAGGGACTGAACACCTTTGCTGAGGGACGCGCGGCGCTGGCCGGTCTTCACATTCCGGGAGAGACCGAGTGGAATATCGCTGCGATCGAGGCGCGGGGCCTGCGCGACGCGGTGCTCATTGGCTGGGCGCGGCGCATGCGGGGCCTGATCCTGACGCCTGGTGTGGCCGAGATGGTCAAGGATTTCGCTGACTTGCGCGGGCGGCGGGTTATCCTGCGGCAGGAGGGGGCAGGGACGACGGCGCTTTTTGTGCGGCTCATGGCGGAGGCGGGGCTGGCGCCCGCCGACCTCAAGATCCCCGCAAGCCCCGCTCATACAGAAAGCGACGCAGCGGCGGCGGTGGCGGCGGGCGAGGCCGAGGCGACGCTTGGGCTTGAGGCCATGGCGCGGCAGTTCCGCCTGACCTTCCGCCCGCTCCTGCGCGAGCGGTTCGACCTGCTGATCGACCGGCGCGCCTATTTCACCGAGCCGGTTCAGCGCCTTGTCGCCTTCATGCGCTCTGACACGGTCGCGGCCAAGGCGGCGGCCTTCGGCGGCTATGACACGACCGACATGGGCAAGGTGCGCTGGCTCTCGCCCTGAACGAAGGATGCGGCCGGACGGCCGCGATTTGCGCGGTCAGCCTCCTGCGTTTGGAAAGAACAATTGCTGCCCGTCCACCTTGAAATCGGCGATCGCCGCCTGTCCCTGGTCCGATAGCACCCAGTCGATGAAGGCCTGCCCGGCCTCGGCCTTGACGTGTCCGTGTTTCTCCGGGTTCACGAGGATGATGCCATACTGGTTGAACATCTTCGCGTCGCCCTCCACGGCAATGCGGTAATCCCCCTTGTTGCCGAAGGCGATCCATGTGGCACGGTCGGTCAGGATATAGGCGTTCATGCCCGTTCCGGTATTGAGGGTCGCGCCCATGCCGGAACCCGTTTCACGATACCAGCCGCCCGACGCTGCCTGCACGTCGATGCCCGCCATCTTCCATAGACGCAACTCGGCCTTGTTGGTGCCGCTGTCATCGCCGCGTGAGGCGAAGGGCGCCTGCGCTTCGGCAATCTTGCTCAGCGCCGCGACAACATCATTCATGCCCGCCACACCGGCCGGATCATCCGCCGGGCCGACAATGACGAAATCATTATACATCACGTCGGCGCGAGATACGCCGTGGCCCTCGGCTACGAATTTCTCCTCCGCCGCCTTGGCATGGACGAACAGCACATCGCCGTCGCCGTTCTCGGCATTCTTGATCGCCTGCCCCGTGCCGACGGCAACCACCCGAACCTCGATCCCGGTTTTCTCTTGAAAGATCGGCAGGATATGATCGAACAGGCCGGAATTCTGCGTCGAGGTGGTGGATTGCACCAGGATGAACTCCTGCGCTCGGGCCGTTCCGGCCCCAAATGCAAGCACCGTCCCGAGGGCAAGCGAAAGCAGGTGGCGTCGAAGCATCGTGTTTCTCCTTTTGAGTGTCAGAAATCGTTGCGTGTATAAAGCCGCCCGGCCATCCACGCCCGCGCGGCCTCGGAACGGGGCGCATCAAGCACCTGATCGCGCGGTCCTTCTTCGGCCAAGCGGCCGGCGTGAAGAAAGATCACCGAATCGCCCATGCGCCGCGCCTGCCCCTGATCATGCGTGACCATGACCACCGTGACGCCGCGCGCATGCGCGGCGTTCACAAGGTCCTCGATCATCTGCGTCGAGGCGGGATCGAGGCTCGATGTCGGCTCATCCAGAAACAGGATCTCCGGGTCGCAGACCAGCGCGCGCGCCACCGCCAGCCGCTGCTGCTCGCCCCCCGACAGGAGCCGCGCGGGCTGTCGCGCCTTTTCGGTCAGGTGCGCCATCTCAAGCGCCTCTCGCGCACCCGCCTCACGCGCGCGCCATCCCAGCCCCTGCACTCGCAGCGCAAAGCGCAGATTGGCGATGACCGAGCGGCGCAGCATCACCGGGCGCTGGAATACCATGGCCTGTGCGCGTTTCGCGGGCCGCTCGCCATGCCAGCGCACCGTACCGAAGGAAGGCGGCAAAAGCCCGTGGAGCAGGCGCAGGAACAGGCTCTTGCCCGCCCCGTTCGCCCCCATGATCAGCGTGCGCTTCCCCTTGGCAATGTCCACATCGATGCCTTGAAGCAGCACCTGCCCGCCGGCAGCAAAGCCGAGGCTCCGCGCCGTCAGGATTGACGCGATACAGTCCTGCGCGCTTTCCATTACCGTGTCACGCATAGGCCGCCCTCACCGCCGAAACGCGCAGCGCCATCACGCCCGCATTCACCACCACCGCTAACCCCAGGAGCAGCACGCCAAGCGCCAGCGCCAGTTGCAGATTGCCCTTTGACGTCTCAAGCGCGATGGTCGTGGTCATCACGCGAGTGACGTGGTTGATGTTGCCCCCCACGATCAGCACCGCCCCCACCTCGGCCACTGCGCGACCAAAGCCAGCCAACGCCACGGTCAGCAGGCTGTAGCGCGCATCCCACAGAAGTGCCGCCACACGGGTTCGGGCTGTTACCCCGAAAGAGGCGAACTGTTCGGCATATTCCCCGTGCAGATCCTCGACTACCTGTTTCGTCAGCGCCGCGATGATCGGGGTCACGAGGATCGTCTGCGCGATGATCATGGCCGTGGGCGTGTAGAGCAGCCCCAGCACGCCGAGAGGCCCCGCAGCCGAGAGCATGAGATAAACGAAAAGCCCCACCACCACCGGCGGCAACCCCATCAGCGCATTGAGCAGGACCGTAATCACACCCCGTCCCGGAAAGCGGAAGGCACCCACGAGGGCACCGAGCGGCAGACCGATGAGACAGGCCAGCGCCACCGCCGAGAGCGTCACCTGAAGAGAGAGCATGACGATCACGCTCAGCTCCCGATCCCATCGCAGGATCAGGCCGAACGCCTCTGCCATCATGTCTCCAAAGCTGAACAAATGCTATTTCTCCCGGCTGTGGGAAAAAAAGCATAAAAACACATGATGTGCGAGTCAGAATTTCGAGATTGGCTCAGATTTCGCGAAACTCCGCGCGAAGCGCCGAACCATGCTCTCCGAGCGCGGGTACCGGGCCGGGCGCAGACAGCACCCCGTCAACGATCGCGCCGGGTGCCAGCATCCGCACCGGGCCGGACGGGGTCTTTACCGTGACATGGCGGTTCTGCGGATGGGTTTTCAGATCCTCCATATCGCTGACCCGGCCATAGGCGATGCGCGCTGCACGCAGTCTTTCGGCCATCACGTCGCGGGGCAGCGCGGCAAAGACGGGCCGCAGGATTTCGTCGAGCGCGGCGCGATTGGAAACGCGGTTCGTGTTGTTGTCAAAGCGCGGATCGCGGGCCAGCGCGGCATCACCGATGATCGCCTCGCAGAGCACTGCCCATTCGCGCTCGTTCTGGATCGAGATCAGCACCGCCTTGCCGTCAGCCCCCTCATAAACGCCGTAGGGCGCGATGGTGGGATGGTTGAGCCCGACGCGCGGCGGTACCTTGCCGCCATAGGCATACTGAAGATACGGCACGTTCATCCAGTCGCCCAGTGCGTGAAAGAGCGACACCGCTATATGCCGCCCCTCACCGCTGTGCGCCCGTCCGATCAGCGCCTCGAGAATGGCCTGATAGGCTGTCATTCCCGCCGCGATGTCGCAGACCGACACACCGGTGCGTGCAGGCCCCGCTGTGTTACCGGTGATCGAGGAAAGCCCGGTCTCGGCCTGCACCAGCAGATCATACGCCTTCAGATCGGCGAGTGGTCCCTCCTCACCATAGCCCGAGATCGATACGGTGATAAGACGCGGGTTGTCGGCGCGCAACCGCGCAGGAGCGAATCCGAGACGGTCAATCGCCCCCGGCGCGAGGTTCTGGATGAACACATCCGCGCGTGCCACCATCCGTGCCAGAAGCGCGCGGTCCTCGTCCTGTCGCAGATCGAGGCAGACCGATTCCTTGCCGCGGTTGAGCCAGACAAAATAGGCGCTCTCGCCCTTCACGAGGCTGTCATAGCCGCGCGCGAAATCGCCCTCGGGACGCTCGACCTTGATCACGCGCGCCCCCGCCTCGGCCAACCGCCCCGAGGCATAGGGCGCGGCTACTGCCTGCTCTATCGAGACGACGAGAACATCGCTGAGATCGCTGCGCATGGGGCCGGTCCTTTCCTGCGTTACACGCACAAAATGCCCGAAGCGCCGCGAAATGGGAAATACCCGGCTATTCGCACAGCCATAGTCGTACGTTATGGCTTGCGCTCTTCTCATCCGCCTGTGTTCTCGCGTGCGCGGGTGGTGTAGGATCGCGATATGGATATTCGCCAGCTTCGCTATTTCGTCGCCATAGCCGAGGCGCCGTCGCTTTCGGCGGCGGCGCTTCATCTCGGGGTGGCGCAGCCCTCGCTCTCTCAGCATGTCACGAAGATGGAGGCGGAACTCGGCGTATCACTTCTCGACCGCTCGCCGCGTGGCTCGATGCTCACCGCTGAGGGACAGGTGCTTTTGCGCCATGCACGCGAGATTACCACCGCGATGGACCACTGTCTTGACGAGATGCGCGATGTCGGCGGCGCGCCGCGTGGCAAGGTTGGATTTGGTCTGCCGCCCTCGGTCTCGATGGTGCTTTCGGTGCCGCTTGCCGAAACCGTGCGGGTTGAGTCGCCAGATATCCGCCTGCGCGCCGTCGAGGCGATGAGCGGTTACATAAAGGCATGGGTCGAGGATGGCACTGTCGATCTCGGCTTTATCTATGACCTCAAGGGGGCCGAGCATTTCCGCGCCAGACATGTGCTTGACGAGCGCCTGCATGTCTATGCCGCACCCGACAACTGGCCCTTTGTCACGCCCCCCGGCACGCCTGTGCCGCTCGCTGCGCTGGAGGGGCTCGAAATGATCCTGCCCGAGGCCGCGCACGGACTGCGCCGGACCATCGAGGGCTATGCCCGCCCGCTTGGCCTGAGCCTCAATGTGACCATCGAAATGGACGCGATGACGCAGATCAAGGAGTTGGTGGCGCGCGGTTCGGGTCACGCGATCTTTTCGCCCTCGGCAGTGCATGACGCGGTAGCGCGCGGCGATCTGGTCGGCGCGCCCCTTGCCGACCCCGAGATGGTGCGCCCGGTCTGGCTTGTGAGCAACCCTGCCCGCCCGACAAGCAGCGCCTCTCGTGCCGTCGAGGCGATCACGCTCGACGTGATCCGCGATCTGGTGGGTCGGGGCATCTGGGAGGGCACGCTCCGGCCATAGCGTTTTCCAATGCCTCTCAATGGCACGCGGTATTTCCCTTATGGCCAAGAAGTTGCGAGAAACGCCGGGTGTGAAACAAGGACTCCGCGCATGACATCATTCAACCCCACGGCGGATTACGCCGATATCCGCGCAGGCGTGGCGAAGGTCTGCGCGCGGTTCCCCGGCCCGTATTGGCGCGATCTCGACGCGCGCAGCGCCTATCCGTCCGAGTTTGTCGGCGCGTTGATCGATGAAGGCTATCTGGGCGCGATGATCCCCGAGACCTATGGCGGTTCCGGCTTGCCGCTGACCGCCGCTGCTGTGATCCTTGAGGAGATTCACCATCAGGGCTGTAACGCCGCCGCCTGCCATGCGCAGATGTATACGATGGGCACGCTCCTGCGCCATGGATCAGAGACGCAGAAGGCGGCGTATCTGCCAGGCATCGCCGATGGTTCCTTGCGCCTCCAAGCCTTTGGCGTGACCGAACCGACCAGTGGCACCGATACGCTGGCACTCAAGACCACGGCGCGGCGCGAAGGCGATGAATATGTGATCAACGGCCAGAAGATCTGGACCTCGCGGGCCGAGCATTCGGACCTGATGATCCTGCTTGTCCGCACCACGCCGCGCGATCAGGCGAAATCGAAAACCGATGGCCTGTCGGTGTTCCTTGTGGATCTGCGCGGCAAGGTGGGTAACGGCATCGATATTCGCCCGATCCGCACCATGATCAACCACGCCACCACCGAGGTGTTCTTTGACAATCTGCGCGTCCCGGCGGATAGCCTAATCGGTGAAGAGGGCAAGGGCTTTCGCTATATCCTGTCGGGGATGAATTCCGAACGCATCCTGATTGCCGCCGAATGTATCGGCGATGCCAAGTGGTTTCTGAACAAAGGGGCCGCCTATGCCCGTGAACGGGTGGTGTTTGGCGCGCCGATCGGGGCCAATCAGGGGGTACAGTTCCCGCTGGCGCGCGCGCAGGCGCACATGATGGCCGCCGAAGCGATCGTTTACCGCGCGGCGGCGATGTATGATGCGGGGCAAAATCCCGGCGTCGAGGCGAATACGGCCAAGCTGCTCGCTTCCGAGGCAAGCTGGGAGGCGGCAGAGGCCTGCATGCAGACCCACGGCGGCTTTGCCTTTGCCGAGGAATATGACGTGGAGCGCAAGTTCCGCGAGACGCGGCTTTATCAGATCGCGCCGATCTCGACCAACCTGATCCTGTGCTACATCGCCGAACAGGTGCTGGGCCTGCCCAAATCCTACGGACCGGGGCGCGGGCAATAAGGAGCGGAGATGACGGATTATTCCGACTGGACCGGGCGCAGCTTTGCCCGCGAAGAGCCGATCACCGACCGGTTGATCGACCATTTCAACGTGACGCTGGCAGGTACGCTGGCCGAGGCGCCGGTGCCTGTCGGCCTGCACTGGTGCCTTGCGCCCGACGCGGTGACGCCTGATCTGCTGGGCCGCGATTGCCACCCGAGGCCGGGGCTGTTTCTGCCTGCCCTGCCCTTGCCGCGCAGGATGTGGGCAGGGGGCGCGCTGGAGTTTCACGGCGCGTTTGCCCCCGGTGACGTGGTGGCGCGCGAAACCACGGTCGAGGATGTGACGTTCAAGGAGGGGCGCAGCGGGCGGTTAGGCTTTGTCACGGTCCGCCACGTCTATCGTGTTGTGGGCGAGATGCGCCTCAACGAACGGCAGGACATCGTTTACCGCGAGGACCCCAAGCCCGGCGAGGCCGTGACGCCCCCGAGCGCCGAGGACTGGCAGGGCGCGACCGGCTGGCAGGTGACGCCCGATCCGGTGCTGCTGTTCCGTTTTTCCGCGCTCACCTTCAACGGCCATCGCATCCATTACGATCACCCCTATGCGACGGAGGTCGAGGGTTATGCTGGTCTTGTCGTTCACGGGCCGATGCAGGCGGTGTGGATGATGAATCTCGCCGCGCATGTTGCGGGCCACCTGCCCGCACACTTCACCTATCGCGGCCTCAGCCCGCTGATCTGCGGCGCGGCGGTGGTAATCGAGGCGCGCGAGACCGAGGGCGGGCTGGACCTGCGCGTGCGGCGTGAGGTGGACGGTGTGGCGACCATGACGGCGCGAGCGGAGATGGATTGACATAACTAGAAGTATCGGTATGTTGTGTCCCATGACCCTCACAAGCCCCACCGCCCGCGCCCTTGGCGCCCTTGGCCATGACACCCGCCTCGCCATCTTTCGCCTTCTGGTGCGTGCGGGCGAGGCCGGGCTGAATGTGGGCGAGATCGGGCAGCATCTGGATCAGGCGCCTTCGACGCTGGCGCATCACCTCTCGGCGCTGGTGGATGCCGGGCTTGTGGTGCAGGAGCGGCGGGGGCGCGTGGTGCTGAACCGGGTGGATTTCGCGGCGATGCGGCGGATGCTGGATTTCCTCACCTCCGAATGCTGCGTGGGCGTGACGCTGGCCCGAAAGGACGACGCAGCCTGAGTTTTTTTGCCGCAATAGAACCAGAATTCTAAGGGTATGGAAATGACTGACTCAAGCCTGACTCAACCGCGCCTGCCCGCGCGCCTGCGCCGCCTCTGGCACAAGGAGCGGGTGTGGCTCGCTACGGCGCTGATCCTGCTGATGCTCATCCTCACCGATCGGGCGCAGGCCGGGGCGACGGTGCTGTTCACCCTCGATGCGCTGGGCAGCACGGGGCCGTTCCTGATCCTGTCCATCGCCATTGCCGCCTGGGCCACGGCGACGGGGGCCGACAACCTGATCGCGCGCGCCTTCACCGGCGCGCCGGCCTTGATGATCCTGCTGGCGGCGCTGGCGGGTGCTCTCTCGCCGTTCTGCTCCTGCGGGGTGATCCCGCTGATCGCGGCGCTTCTGGCCATGGGCGTGCCACTCTCGGCCGTGATGGCGTTCTGGCTGGCTTCTCCGATCATGGATCCGTCGATGTTCGTGCTGACGACGGGGGTTCTGGGGCTGGAATTCGCGGTGGCCAAGATGCTGGCTGCGATTGGTCTTGGTCTGCTGGGCGGCTGGGTGGTGCATCTGGTGGCGCGCGCCGGGGGCCTTGCCGATCCGCTGCGCGAGGGCATCGGCAACGGCGGCTGCGGCGGGGCAAAACTGCGCGCCCCCAGGCCGGTGGTCTGGCGCTTCTGGGTCGAACCGGAGCGGCGCGCGAAATTCGGGCGCGAGGCGCTGAGTGTGACACTTTTCCTGCTGAAATGGCTCGCGCTCGCCTTCGTGCTGGAAAGCCTGATGCTGGCCTTTGTCCCTGCCGAGACGATCACGGCCACCCTGGGCGGCACCGGGCTTGGCCCCATCGCGCTCGGCACGCTGGTGGGTGTGCCTGCCTATCTCAACGGCTATGCCGCGCTGCCGCTGGTGGGCGGGCTGGTGACGCAGGGCATGGCGCCCGGCGCGGGGCTGGCTTTTCTGGTGGCGGGCGGCGTCACCTCGCTGCCCGCAGCGATCGCCGTCTGGGCGCTGGTAAAGCCAAAGGTGTTTGCCCTCTATATCGCGCTCTCGCTCAGCGGGGCCTTTGCTGCCGGTGTATTGTTTCAACTGTGGACCATGGCATGAGACATCTGACGGTCGAAGTCGCCGACCTCACCCCCGGCACGCGCCTCCTCGCTCCGGTGGGGATGGCCACGCCCGACGGCGCCGTGGCCGGGGTCAGGGTGATGACGGGAGGGCGGATCAAGGGCGTGGCGCTGGAGGCGGAGCTTGGCCTTGCCGCGTTGCAGATCGAGGCGGCGGGTGGGCCGCTCACCCTCAGCCATGTAATCACGCCCGAGGGGATGAATTATCCCGAGGCGGTCTTTGCCCCGCGTGTCACCCCCTATACCATCGCCGCCGAGGCGCTGGCGCAAGCGAGCGTCGAGGCCGCCCACGCCTCCGGTGGCGGGATGGCCGGAATCGCGGCGCTGGTGGCCGAGGCGGAGGCGCGCTTTGCCTATGCCCATCCCGAGCACCGGTTCAACGATGGCACCGAGGCGGTGCCCTACCTTTCCTGCGGCACCACGCCCGGTTCCTGCGTGGACATCAACACCTACCTCATCGCAAGCTTGCGCGCTGCCGGGTATGAGGCCGGTTATCTCTATGGCTATTTCTTCCCTGCCGAGAAGGGCGGTGTTACCCATGACATGCATTGCTGGGTGGTCACGCGCCATGACGGCGACGTGCAGCATTGGGATATCGCGCATCACATGAAGGCCGGTCTCGGCCCGACGCGGGCAGGGCTCAATCCGCGCCCCGGCTGGCGGGTGGCGTTGGGGCATTCCATGGGCCATGTCTACCAGCAGGGGGGTGAGGCGCTGCGGCTCAAGCTTCTGGTCGAACCTGTGGCGGTCACCGGGGGCGGCACCTGCCGCGATGTGGCTATCGTGGCGCGGTTGACGGCACCATAAAGACATTTTGTTGACAAATTATCAGTGACGCGTCACCCTGTCCGGAACCGGGGCAACAACCGGCCGGATTTATCCATCAGGGAGACGATCATGAGACATCTTTTCACCCTGGCCCTTTCGGGGGCCCTGACGGTCGGCGTGGGTGCGGCCAATGCGCAGACCAACTGGGATATGCCCACGCCCTACGGCGATTCTGTTTTTCACACCCAGAACATCGTGCAATTCGCCGAAGATGTGGCCAGCGTCACCGAAGGCGCTCTGACCATCACCGTGCATTCGGCGGGGTCACTCTACGCCCATCCCGAGATCCGCGATTCGGTGCGGCGCGGTCTGGCCCCCATCGGCGAAATCCTGATGTCGCAGCTGGCCAACGAGGACGCCATCTTCGGTGCCGATTCGGTGCCCTTCCTTGCCGCCAGCTATGACGACGCGGCGCGCCTTTGGGACGCCTCGCGCGATAAGATCGCCGCCAAGCTCGACGCTCAGGGGCTGACGCTGCTCTTTGCCGTGCCGTGGCCGGGCCAGAGCCTGTTCGTGACCGAGGAAGTGACCAGTATCGACCAGATGAAAGGCGTCAATTTCCGCGCCTACAACACCGCGACCGAGCGGCTGGCGCAGCTTATGGGCGCGGTTCCGACCACGGTCGAGGCGGGCGATATCCCGACCGCCTTTTCCACCTCGCGGGTCTCGGCGATGATCACCTCGCCCTCGACCGGGGTCTCGTCGCAGGCATGGGATTTCGTCGGCCACTACATCGACACGCAAGCCTGGCTGCCCAAGAACATGGTGTTCGTGAATACCCGCGCCTTCAAGGCCTTGCCCGAGGATCAGCAGGAGGCAATTCTCGGGGCGGCGGCGGCGGCGGAGCTGCGCGGCTGGGAAATGTCGGTGGCCGAAACCGATGAAAAGATCGCCGCGCTCAAGGCGAACGGGATGCAGGTGCACCAGCCGTCGCCGCAACTGGCCGAGCAACTGCGCGGAATCGGTGCAACCATGACCGAGGAGTGGAAGGCGAAGGCCGGTGCCGAAGGTGCGCTGATCCTCGACAACTTCACCCGCAACTGAGCGGGCGCGCGGGCGGGGCCATCCTGCCCGCACCCTTTTTCCAGAAAAGGAGCTTGCCATGCTGCGCAGGACGCTCGACCGGATTTTCGGCGCCGGGCTGGGGCTGGCAGCGCTGGCGCTGGTGGCGATTGCCGCGCTGGTGCTGGTCCAGGTCACGGGCCGTGTGATCGACCGCAGCCTGATCGCGATGGGGCGCGAACCAGTGGGAATCGCCATCACTTCGCTGTCGGAACTGGGCGGTTTCCTTTTTCTGGGTGCGGCTTTTCTCGCGCTGGCGGGCAGCCTGCGTGCGGGCGGGCATGTGCGGGTGACGATGCTGGTGGGGGCGCTGCCCGCACCGCTGGCGCGGGGCGTGGCGGTGCTGGCGCTTCTGGGGGCGCTTGGTCTGTGCGGTTTTGCGCTTTACAGCGCGGCGCTTCAGGCGTGGGATTCTTGGTCCTTCAACGCCGTCTCCTTTGGCATGGGGCGCTTTCCGCTCTGGGTTCCACAGGCGGTGATGGTGGCTGGGCTGGCGTTGTTCGCGCTGGCGTTGCTTGACGAGTTGCTGGCGCTTCTGCGTGGCGATACCCCTGCCTATCAACGTGCCGAGGAAGCGAAAGGCAAGATCGATGGGCATTGAAACGCTCTCGCTCATCCTTGTGGTGATCCTCTTCGGTTGCCTTGCGCTTGGCCTCTGGGTGGGGTTTGCGCTGATCGCGGTGGGGCTGGCGGCGATGCTCATCGCCTCCTCAGCCCCGGTGGAGCTTGTCTTTGCCACCAAGGTCTGGGGCGCGCTCAACATCTGGGACCTGACCGCGCTGCCTATGTTCATCTGGATGGGCGAGATCCTGTTCCGCTCGCGGCTGTCGTCGGATATGTTCTCGGGGCTGGCGCCGCTCACCACCCGACTGCCGGGGCGGCTGCTGCATGCCAATATCTTCGGCTGCGCGCTTTTCGCCGCCGTCTCCGGCTCTTCGGCGGCGACCACCGCCACGGTTGGACGCATGTCGGTGCCCGAACTCACACGACGCGGCTATGACGACCGCATGATCATCGGAACCCTGGCGGGATCGGGCACCTTCGGCTTTCTCATCCCGCCCTCGATCATCCTCATCGTCTATGGCGCAGCAACGGAACAGAGCATCGCGCGGCTGTTTCTCGCAGGCATTGGCCCGGGGCTGCTGCTGGCGGCGATGTTCTCGGGCTACACGATGCTCTGGGCGCTGATGAACCGCAGACGGATGCCTGCGCCTGAACCCGCGACCACATGGATCGAAAAAGTAAGCGCGCTGATGCTGCTGGGGCCGACCATCCTGCTGATCGTCGCGGTGATCGGCTCGATCTATGCAGGTCTCGCCTCTCCGACAGAGGCGGCGGTGGTGGGTGTTCTGGGCGCGCTCATCCTGTCAGGCATAGGCGGCTCGCTCGACTGGCAAAGCGCATGGGGCGCGCTGCGCGGCGCCACGATCACTACCTGCATGATCGCCTTCATCCTTGCGGGGGCGGCATTTCTGACCGTGGCCATGGGCTATACCGGCATTCCGCGTGCTCTCGCGGCATGGATCGGGCAGCAGGGTTATTCGACATATGCGCTGCTGGCCGCGCTGGTGGTGTTCTTCATCGTGCTGGGCATGTTTCTCGACGGTATCTCCATCGTTGTGCTAACCACCTCGGTGATCCTGCCGATGGTGCTGGCAGCGGGGATAGATCCGATCTGGTTTGGCATCTTCCTTGTTCTGGTGGTGGAGATGAGTCAGATCACCCCGCCCGTGGGCTTCAACCTCTTTGTGCTGCAATCCATCACCGGCCGCGGGATTTTCGAGATCGCGCGCTATGCCTTCCCGTTCTTCCTGCTTCTGGTGCTGGCCACCGCCATTCTCACCCTTTTCCCGGAGATCGCGCTATGGATCCCGCAGACGATGCTCGCGCGATAGGCGGCCCGGTTGTTTCGTCGGCGCATCTGGCCAACTCCGGCCTGCCCGAACTGTCCGAGATGGAATTCGCGTTGACCATGGCGAACAACGCCTTTCAGCGGTGGATGTCGCGCTGCATGACCGCCGCCGGGATGCCTGGGATTGCGCCGCTCGAGGTGCTGGTGGTGCATCTGGTGCATCACCGCGCACGACCCAAGAGCCTTGCCGATATCTGCCTCGTGCTCAATATCGAGGATACTCACCTAGTCAGTTACGCGGTCAAGAAGCTGGAGGGGCACGGCCTTGTCGAGACCGGGCGCAAGGGCAAGGAAAAGACCGTGGCGGTCACGACTGCGGGGGCCGAGTATTGCACCCGCTACGGGCAGGTGCGCGAGCGGCTCCTTGTGCGCTCGGTGCAGCAGCTTGGCCTTGACCGGGCCGAGATGTCACGGCTTGCGGCCCTCCTGCGCGCGCTCTCGGGCAGTTACGATCAGGCGGCGCGCGGCGCGGCGGCGCTATGATCGCGGGCCTCAGGGCGCTTGCGCGCCACGGGAGGCTGATGCTTGTGGCAGGGCTGGTGCTGGGGGTGTCGGCGCCGCGGCTGGCCGAGGCACTGATCCCGTTCATCTTTCCGATGATCGCGCTTTTGCTGTTTCTGGCCACGCTCCGGGTCGATCCGCGCGCGGCCTTTCCGGGGCGGCGAAGCTTGCCGCGCTATCTGTCGATCACGCTTGTGATGCAGGTCGGCCTGCCGGTGGTGGCGATCGGATTTCTCTGGGCGATTGGCGCGTCTGGCACGGTGCTTGGGATCGGCCTTGTTCTGGTCTTGGCCGCGCCGCCGCTGACGGGCAGCCCCGGCCTGACCATCCTTGCCGGGGGTGATCCGACCCCGGCGCTGCGCCAGCTTGTGCTGGGCACGGCGCTCTTGCCGCTGACGGTAATGCCGGTGTTCTGGCTCCTGCCGGTGTTTGGCGCGCCCTTGGTGGTGGTCGAGGCAGCACTGCGGTTGCTTGTGGTGATCGCGCTGGCAGGTGGCGCGGGGGTTCTGTTGCGCGCGCGTGTGCCGTGGCTGCGCGGGACCGAGGGGCAGGGCGCGGTGGACGGGGTGATCACGATTGCCATGGCGGCGGTGGTGGTGGGGCTGATGTCGGCAGTGGGGCCAGCTTTTCTTTCCGCCACGCCCGCCTTCTGGATCACGCTGGCGGCGGTCTTTGCGCTCAATTTCGGGGCGCAGGCGGCGGCACTTTTCCTGACCCGCCGCCGCGCGCCGCGCGATGCTCCGGCGCTTGCCATCATGGCAGGCAACCGCAACCTGGCGCTGTTTCTCGGCGCGCTGCCGCCCGAGATCGTCGCTGCGCTGCTGCTTTTCATCGGGCTCTACCAGGTGCCGATGTATCTGACTCCGCTCATCATGGCCCCGGTCATCCGCAGATTTGCGGATTCGTGATGGCGGTCATCACAAAGCCTGAATTGACGCCGCCGCGCGACATCTTAATCTGCGCCTCCTGACGCGCGAGGACCATATGCCGAAATCCGCCCCCCTGATCACGCCCGTGCTTGTCGCGGGCTGCACCATCCTGTTGATATCCTTCGCGATCCGCGCCTCCTTTGGCGTGTTCCAGATTCCGATTGCTGAGGAATTCAACTGGCCGCGTGCCGAATTTTCCCTTGCCATCGCGATCCAGAACCTTGCCTGGGGCATCGGCCAGCCGATCTTCGGCGCCATGGCCGAGAAAGTGGGCGATCGGCGCGCAATCATCCTCGGCGCGATCGTCTATGCCGCTGGCCTTGTGCTGTCGTCTTTCGCCGTCTCACCGCAGACACATCAGCTCTACGAGGTGCTCGTGGGCTTTGGCATCGCGGGCACGGGGTTTGGCGTGATCCTTGCCGTGGTCGGGCGGGCAAGCTCGGACGAGAACCGTTCGATGAGCCTTGCCATCGCCACCGCTGCAGGATCGGCGGGGCAGGTCTTTGGTGCGCCTCTGGCGGAATGGATGCTGGGGTTTCTTAATTGGCAGAGCGTGTTTCTGGTTTTTGCCGTTACGATCCTCGCCGTTCTCGTGATGCTGCCGCTCATACGCTCGCCCGAACCGGCGAGCCGCGCGGAACTCGAAGAATCGATGGGCGCGATCCTCGGCAAGGCGTTCCGCGATCCGTCCTATACGCTGATTTTCCTCGGGTTTTTCAGTTGCGGCTACCAACTCGCCTTCATCACCGCGCATTTCCCGGCGCTGGTGACCGAGATGTGCGGGCCGATCATGCCCGGCGGTGTGCTGCACAGCATCGGCATCACCACCACTTCGGCGCTGGGCGCGGTGGCGATCTCGGTCATCGGGCTGGCCAATATCGGCGGCACGTTGATGGCAGGATGGCTGGGAAAGCGATATTCCAAGAAATACCTGCTGGCGGGGATCTATACCGCGCGCACATTCGTTGCCGCCGCCTTCATGCTGACGCCGATCACGCCGGGCACGGTGCTGCTCTTCTCGGTGGCGATGGGGTCGCTCTGGCTCGCCACGGTGCCGCTGACCTCGGGGCTTGTCGCGCATCTCTACGGGCTGCGCTACATGGGCACACTTTACGGGATCGTGTTCTTCTCGCACCAGCTTGGCAGTTTTCTGGGTGTGTGGCTGGGCGGACGGCTTTACGATGCCACGGGCGATTACACGCTGGTGTGGTGGATCGGGGTCGGCGTGGGCGCGTTCTCGGCCATCGTGCACCTGCCGATCAAGGAGCGGCGTCTGGTGGCAGCCTAGGTGGTTCAGGGCGGGTTTTCACCCACCCTACCGCGACAACCCGCCATGCAACGTCGGCTGATCGAGCGCGCTAAAGCCGTAATGCCGCAGCCAGCGCAGGTCTGAATCGAAAAACGCCCGCAGATCGGGGATGCCGTATTTCAGCATGGCGATCCGGTCGATCCCCATGCCGAAGGCAAAGCCCTGCCATTGCTCGGGGTCGATCCCGCCCGCCCGGAGCACATGGGGATGCACCATGCCCGACCCGAGGATTTCGAGCCAGTCATCGCCTTCTCCCACCTTGAGCGTGCCGCCCTCCCACGAACAGCGGATATCCACCTCTGCCGACGGTTCGGTGAACGGAAAATGCGAGGCGCGAAAGCGCAGGTCGACGGCATCGACTTCGAAGAACGCCTTCACGAACTCCTCCAGCACCCACTTCAGGTTGGCCATGGAGATGTCGCGGTCGATCGCCAGCCCCTCGACCTGATGGAACATCGGCGTGTGGGTCTGGTCATAATCCGCACGATAGACGCGGCCCGGCGCGATCACCCGGATCGGCGCGCCCTGCATCTGCATGGCCCGGATCTGCACCGGGCTGGTATGGGTGCGCAGAACATGGGGCGGGCGGTCGTCGCCGTCGGCCCGATGGGTATAGAACGTGTCCATCTCGGCGCGCGCCGGGTGGTGGCCGGGGATGTTAAGCGCGTCGAAATTATACCAGTCAGATTCGATCTGCGGCCCCTCGGCCACGGCAAAGCCCATATCCGCAAAGATCGCCGTGACCTCCTCGGTCACCTGGCTGACGGGGTGGATCGTGCCCTGACGGCGCGGGCGCGCGGGTAGCGTCACATCCAGCCATTCGCCCCGCAGCCGCTCATCAAGGGCGGCATCGGCCAGCCCCTGCTTTTTCGCGGCGAGCGCCGAATTGATCTCGTCCTTGAGCGCGTTGAGGCGCGGCCCGGCCTCCTGCCGTTCCTCCGCGCTCATCCGGCCCAGTTCGCGCATGGCAAGGCTGATCTCGCCCTTCTTGCCAAGTGCCTGCACGCGCAGCGCCTCGAGCGTGGCCTCGTCGCCCGCCCCGGCAATCGCTTTCAGATAGGTCTCGCGCAGATCGCTCATGTGTCTTACCCCGATACTGTCAAGGCGAGTTAGCGCGCATGGCCACCATGCGCAAGCGTCAGGGGCGGCGATCCGAGCCGGTATTTCCCTCACGGATCAGTGCTTCCAGATGCGCAAGCCGCGCCAGGACCTCGTCGCGATAACTGTCGGTCTTGGCGGTATCCTCGGCATGATGGGCGTCCTGCATCGAGTTGACGATGAGGCCCACCAGAAGGTTCACAACCGCGAAGGTGGTGACCATGATGAAGGGGACAAAGAAGGCCCAGGCAAAAGGAAACACCTCCATCACCGGGCGCACAATGCCCATGGACCACGATTCCAGCGTCATGATCTGGAAAAGTGAATAGGCCGAGCGTCCCAGATCGCCGAACCAGTCTGGGAAGACCGCGCCGAAGAGCTTGGTCGCCATCACCGCGCCGATATAGAAGATCATCCCCATCAAGAGGAACACAGACCCCATTCCCGGCAGCGCGCTGACCAGCCCCTCGACCACGCGGCGCAGCGAGGGTGCGACCGAGACCACGCGCAACAGCCGCAGGATGCGCAACGCGCGCAGCACCGAGAGGCCCTGCGTTGCGGGTACAAGCGATATGCCGACGATCACGAAATCGAAGATGTTCCAGCCGCGCCTGAAGAACCCCAAGATGCCCCGCGCGTAGAGCTTGGCCACGATTTCGACGACAAAGACCGACAGGCAGAACTTGTCCAGTGCGACGATTACCCCGCCTGCACGGTCCATGATCGGGGCGGATGTCTCCATGCCCAGAATCACCGCGTTGAAAAGGATGATTCCGAGAATTGTGTTCTGGAAAAGCGTCGTGTCGAGAAACGCGCCGACGCGGTTGCGAAATGTCATGTCCTGCCCCTGCTGTGACCGCGCCTCATATGGGCGCGGTTCCTTGTGCCTGCAAGCAGGCGCTCAGCCCTGCGCGCGCCCCACCATCCGTCCCAGAACGCGCCCGCCCAGGATGTGCAGATGGAAATGCGGCACCTCCTGCACGCCATGCGCGCCGGTATTGGCTATGGCTCGAAAGCCCTCGCCGCCCTCGCCCGGCTGCACACCGGTGAGGCGGCAGACTTCGCCAACGGCGCGGGTGAAATCGACGATCTCGGCCTCGCTCGCCTCTTGCGCGAAGTGGTCGTAGCAAACGTAAGGCCCTTTCGGGATCACCAGCACATGCACCGGCGCCTGCGGCTGGATATCCTCGAAAGCCAGCGTGTGCGCGGTTTCCAGAACGGTCTTGTTGGGAATCTCTCCGCGCAGGATTTTGGCAAAGATGTTCTGGTCGTCATAGCTGTAGGGCATGGTCGCTCCTCAATCGGCAAAGAGATGGTCGAGTTGCGCGATTTCCTGCGCCTTTTCTCGCGGAATATCAAGGAACCGCGCCAGAAGATCGGGGTGTTGGTCACGCCCGTCGCTCTCGCGCAGGATCAGGTGGTTATCGAACTCGGCATCGCGGATGCGGTCGCATTCATGGGTGATGTCGCCCCGGATCGTGGGGAGGAGCCGCGCGAGCGTTTCCCGAGGGGTCTGTTCGCCCGCCAGCCCGACGCGCCTGGCATGGCCGATGAGATAGTCGTCGGTGAAGTTGCACTGAACTTCGAGCAACCTTGTCCGCGCCCGGTCGTTGCAGAAATCCCTGAGCAGGTCCATGTTGCCGGGGTCCATACAGACGATGAGGCGGTCGGTCCCGTAGTAATCGAACAGCATCCGCATGATCGCCCGCCTGTGGCGGGTGCGCTTGGCCAGCGTCGCCTGAAGCCCGCCGAGATCAGGCAGCTTGGTCGTTTCCTCGTTGAAGAGGTATTCGATGGCGGGCAGGTTCGTCACCTGCCGGATGCGCGCCAGTAGCCGCTTGGCCACATGCCATTTCTTGCACACCACGATCATCAGCTCGCGCTCGCGGCCTAGCGTGCTCTCGGCTTCCCAGAAACGGCGGGCAAAGCGGCGCCCCTCGCGCCCGCGCGCGGCAAGGAACTTGAACAGGCTTCGCCCCTCGTTCGAGATGTTGAACGCTGCATCCTCGTTGTTGTAGAGCGCGCCAAGCCGGCGTTTGAGGTCCAGCGCCTCGGGGCTGATCTTGCGCGCGAACAGATAATCCTGATTGAGCAGCATGTCGTAGTGATCGTTATAGAACGTCACCGGCATTCCGTAATCGGTGAACATCAGGAAGGTGAGCGTGCGCGTCTCGATCTCGATCTCGGGGACCAGATGGCGCACCAGCGTCTGAAAGAAGGTCTCGTCGGGGATCCATGTGGTGCGAAAGAACCGCATCACGTCGCGACGCTTGCGGGTGAAATCCACGATCCATTCGACCGTGCGGCGGCGTAGGCACCACCACTGGCTGCCGATCTGCACCTGGATGTCACGGGGAATGGAACGGGTCAGGCGAAGACGCTTTTGCAGTTCGAAGGCGGTGTAGAAGCGCCTTCTCTGGGTGCGTTCGTTAAAGAAGTGACGGTAGATCAGCCGCTCTACCTTCATGCCGGTCTTGATCCAGTCGCTTTCGAAATAGTCGAAGCTCTCGATGTAATCGACATCGCGATTGTCGAGAAACGCATGGGCAAAGCGGGCCGACTTGATCGGTGCGCAATCGCCCGAGAGCATGTAGAAATGCGTGGCGCGCGGAAAGGCGTCGAGCGCCGCCTCGACCGCGTGCAGGGTGGCCTGCACCAGCGACCATTCCCCCCATCCGCATCTGATTCGCTTGCTTGCGAAAACCACGTTGGGATCGTCAGCCAATCCCTCGCGGATCTGCGCGAATCCTTCAGAGCTGGCGCTGGCATCGAAATGGATGGCGATGTAATCCCCCGCCGCTGTCAGCATCCGCGCTTGCCGCACGATGGCCTCTGGGTCCTTGTGGCAGAGCAGGATGAAGGCGATCTTGGCCATGCGGGAAACGGTTTACCTGTTTGCTGGATGATTGTTTACATGCTTAACGGTGAACACCGCCTGAATAAACACGCTTTCTTTGATTATCTGAACGGTTTAGACAAGGAAAAGCCCGAAAAATGCGGGCATGAGGGATCGGAGGCAGGGCATGGGCTTTCCCGGAACTTGGATGACGGAGAGCGAAAGCGTGGTTTACCGCGTAGTGCCCAAATGTGCCTGCTCGACCATCGGGCAGATCATGTATTACTCTGACCATGGCGCATTCTTCGATGGCGACATCCATGATGCCACGTCGGGGATGCACAAATGGGCCATCGAGCACAGCCAGAAGGTGATCGCGGCCAATGTGCGCGCCCACAGCAGCCATGCCTTCACCTGCGTGCGCAACCCCTACACGCGGATTCTGTCGTCCTTCTTCGACAAGATCTGCGGCATCCAGCGCAACGGTAAACGCTATCGCGGCAAGCTGGTGCCGATGTTGATTCAGAAATACGGCATCGAGGTGGGCGGCGAGGACGGCAAGGACGAGTTCGACCAGATCCGCAGCTTTCGCCGCTTTCTGCTGTTTGCCCGAGACACGATCCGCTGGAAGCGCCCGATGGAGCCCGACATCCACTGGTCGGCGATGTCGGGTCATGTCTCGACCTTCATCGTCAATGGTGGGCGCTACGACACGATTTTCTGGACCGAGAGATTCAACGAGGGCATGGGCAAGGTGCTCAACGCCATCGACACCCGCCACAAAGTCGATCTGAAGAAAATTCCGCGCTTCAACGAATCCGAGGGGCACGGGCCGAAGCGCGCGCATCCCGTCGAGGATTATTTCGACGATCTGTCGATGCATCTGGTCTATGAGATTTACAAGCGCGATTTCGAGTTGTTCAAGTACGATTTCGAAAACCCTGCCAACAAGATGCCCGTGGGCGAGATCGACCTTGATGAGATTCACGCGAAGCTGGGAGAGTGACGCCCAGGGCTTGCATTTCCCGGCGACTCGGCTATACGGCGCGGCAGACATGCGCGTGATGCCCGCTTTACAGGCAAGAGCTGACGCCCCGGTGACGGGGCAGGGTCGGTATCCGTGCGAAACGCATATACAGATCCGAGAAAGGCTCGACACCCATGGCCAATACGCCCCAGTCCGAAAAGCGCGCCCGCCAGAGCGAAAAGCGCTATGCCGTGAACAAGGCGCGTCGTTCGCGCATCCGCACCTTCCTGCGCAAGATCGAAGAGGCCATCGCTTCGGGCGACAAGGAGGCCGCTGGCGCCGCCCTGCGCGCAGCACAGCCTGAACTGATGCGCGGCGTCACCAAGGGCGTGTTCCACAAGAACACCGCTGCCCGCAAGATGTCGCGCCTGGCCGCGCGGGTGAAGGCGCTCGGCTGATCCGGCATCAACCCCTTGACTCAAAAGGCACCGGCGCCGCGCGGTGCCTTTTTTAATGGCTGTATCGCTGCACAAGCGAGAGATTCTTTTCTGTCACCGCCCCTGTCAAGCGCATTGATGAGTTGTCGTAACGCGCCCAAGGTTGCTAGTTTCAAGCACGCGATTCACGCTTGGGGGGACAGGTCGAAACGCATAGGGAACCCGCAACGGTGCCCTTGCGTGACCATGGGCATTACTGCTCTGGCCTTGTCCGAATGTATTTCAGGTGAAATTCTCGTGCGGTCCAAGGGATGGTCCGCACCGGAGGTTCGCCCTGAAAGGACTGTGAGGGTAACTGGTGCTTGCTGTTGGCAGAATGTCAACGGCATGGACGAGCTGTGCCCCTATCCGTGAACCGCCCGAATGGGAACTGCGTCCGTGACCCGTGTCGCGGGTGGCATAACAGAGCAGCGGAATGGGACAGATGACATTGGAACAATGGGGCGAATTGAAACAACAGATCCGGCAAACGGTTGGACAGAACAACTTTCGAAACTGGATCGAGCCGCTTGAGTTTTCCAAAGTCGCGGATGGCGTGGCGACCTTTGCCGTGCCGACCAATTTTCTGGGTAACTATGTCTCGCAGCATTATGGCGATCTGATCCTGTATCAGATTTCCCGCCTCGATCCCCAGGTGCGCAAGCTGGATTTCCGTGTCGCGGCCAATTCGGTGGTCCGGCCCCGACAGACCGCCCCCGCCGCCGAACCGGTGCGTCCCGATACCCCGCTGCAATCCGCCCCGCTGGACGATCGGTTTCGTTTCGATTCCTTCGTCGTCGGCAAGCCCAACCACCTTGCCCATGCCGCCGCGCGGCGTGTGGCCGAAGGCGGCGAGACCACGTTCAACCCGCTTTTCCTCTATGGTGGCGTCGGTCTTGGCAAGACGCATCTCATGCATGCCATCGCCTGGGAATTGACCGAAAAACACCCCGCTCTGAATGTCCTCTACCTTTCGGCGGAACAGTTCATGTATCGCTTCGTGCAGGCGCTGCGTGATCGCAAGATCATGGATTTCAAGCAGATGTTCCGCTCGGTCGATGTGCTGATGGTCGACGACGTGCAGTTCATCGCCGGCAAGGACAGCACACAGGAAGAATTCTTTCACACGTTCAACGCGCTGGTGGACCAGAACAAGCAGATCGTGATTTCCGCCGATTGCGCGCCCGGAGAAATCGCCAAGCTGGAGGACCGGATCAAGTCGCGGCTGCAATGCGGCCTCGTGGTTGATCTGCACCCGACCGATTACGAATTGCGCCTCGGCATTCTTCAGACCCGGGTCGAACGCCATCGCGAGCAACATCCCGATCTTGTGATCGAGCCGGGCGTTCTGGAGTTTCTCGCGCATCGGATCAACACCAATGTGCGCGTTCTCGAAGGCGCGCTCACACGTCTTTTCGCCTTTGCCTCTCTGGTGGGCAAGCCGATCACGCAGGATCTGACGCAGGATTGCCTTGCCGACATGCTGCGCAGCTTCGAGCGCAAGGTCTCGGTCGAGGAGATCAAGCGCAAGGTGGCCGATCACTACAATATCCGCCTCTCCGATATGATCGGTCCGAAACGCACGCGCTGCTATGCGCGTCCGCGCCAGGTGGCGATGTATCTGTGCAAGACGCTGACCTCACGCTCGCTGCCCGAGATCGGGCGCAGCTTTGGTGGGCGGGATCATACCACGGTCATGCACGGCGTGCGGCGCATCGAGGAGTTGCGCGCCCATGATGCCGAGATTGCCGACGATCTGGAGCTTTTGCGCCGTGCTCTCGAGGGCTGAGCCGCGCGCCAGCCCTTGACGCGCTGCCTGATCCCGCTGAAAAGTCCAGAAAACACTTGAGCCGGCGGGGGAATTGGCTAACGTGCCCCTCCCGGCGCAAGACCGGCACCTGACAGGAGCGAGGGCATGAAATTCAGCATCGAACGGGGCACATTGCTCAAGGCGGTCGCGCAGGCGCAATCCGTGGTCGAGCGGCGCAATACCATCCCGATCCTCGCCAATGTGCTGATCGAGGCCGAGGGCGACCGCGTGCAGTTCCGTGCCACCGATCTTGATATCGAGATCGTGGACAAGGCGCCGGCACAGGTCGAGCGGGCGGGCGCGACCACGGTTTCAGCGGTGATGCTGCACGAGATCGTGCGCAAGCTGCCAGATGGCGCGCTGGTGAGCATTGCCGAGGACGGCGCCTCGGGTCGGCTGACGGTGCAGGCGGGGCGCTCGAATTTCAACCTTGCGACGCTGCCGAAGGAGGATTTCCCGGTCATGGCGTCGTCGGAATACGCCTCGAATTTCTCGGCCCCCGCGCCGGTGCTGAGGCGGCTTTTCGACAAGTCGAAATTCGCCATTTCCACGGAGGAGACGCGCTATTACCTCAACGGCGTCTATATGCATGTCTCAGAGGCCGATGGCGGCAAGGTGCTGCGTTGCGTGGCGACCGACGGCCACCGTCTGGCCCGGATCGACGCCGACCTGCCCGAGGGGGCAGCGGACATGCCCGGTGTGATCGTGCCCCGCAAGACCGTGGGTGAATTGCGCAAGCTTCTGGAAGATGACGACATGAAGATCGCTGTGTCGGTCTCGGAAACCAAGGTGCGCTTTGCGACGCCCGATATCACGCTGACTTCCAAGGTGATCGACGGCACATTTCCCGATTACACCCGCGTTATCCCCACAGGTAATTCCCGCCGTCTGGAAGTGGACGCCGCCGAATTCGCCCAGGCGGTGGATCGGGTGGCCACTGTCAGTTCAGAGCGCTCGCGCGCGGTCAAGCTGTCGCTTGACGAAGATCGGCTGGTGCTCTCGGTCAATGCCCCTGACAGCGGTGCGGCCGAGGAGGAACTGGCCGTGGCCTATGGCGACGAGCGGCTGGAAATCGGCTTCAACGCCAAATACCTGCTGGAAATCGCCAGCCAGGTGGATCGTGAGAACGCGGTGTTCCTGTTCAACTCTTCCGGCGATCCGACGCTGATGCGCGAGGGCAATGACACGACGGCGGTCTATGTGGTCATGCCGATGCGCGTGTAACCTCTGTCGGATGCCTCCGGCGGGAGTATTTTGCGAACGATGAAAGGGCCGCGCATGCCCGGCCTTTACCTGTCAGAGCTGGCGCTCTCGCATTTCCGCTCGCACAAGGCGGCGCGGCTGGTGCTTGATGCGCGGCCGGTGGCGATCCATGGGCCGAACGGGGCAGGCAAGACCAATCTCATCGAGGCAGTGTCGCTCCTGTCGCCCGGCCGCGGGCTGCGGCGGGCTGCGGCGCAGGAGATGGCGCGGCGGCCCGAGGCTCTGGGCTGGAAGATCTCCGGGGTTTTGCAGTCGCGCCACTGCGTTCATGAGGTTGCGATCTGGTCCGGGGATGGCGCGGCGCGGCAGGTGAGGATCGACGACAAGGCCGCAAGCCAGCTTGCGCTTGGGCGCATCGCCCGCGTGCTCTGGCTTGTCCCGATGATGGACCGGCTCTGGATCGAGGGGGCCGACGGGCGCAGGCGGTTTCTAGACCGTATGACCATGAGTTTCCTGCCTGCCCATGCCGATGCCGTGCTGGCCTATGAAAAGGCCATGCGCGAGCGCAACCGCCTGCTGAAGGATCAGGTGCGCGATGCCCATTGGTATCTGGCGCTGGAGCGACAGATGGCCGAGAGCGGCGCGGATATCCACGCCAACCGGCAGCGTGCGCTTGCGCTCATCACCGGCGCGCAGATGCAGGCCGAGACGGCCTTTCCCACCGCCGAACTGGAACTGACCCAGACCGAGGGCGCGATGCCCGAGGGTGCCCACGATCTGCGCGAAGTGCTGGCCGAGAGCCGGTTCCGCGATCTGGCCGCCGGGCGCACGCTGGTCGGGCCGCACCGCGCCGATCTCTATGCGGTCTATGCCGCCAAAGGGGTGCCTGCCGCTGACTGTTCCACGGGCGAGCAGAAGGCGCTTCTGGTGTCGCTTATTCTTGCCAATGCCCGCGCGCTTGCCCGCGATTTCGGTGCGCCGCCGATCCTTTTGCTCGACGAGGTGGCGGCGCATCTTGACGCCACCCGCCGCGCCGCGCTCTATGACGAAATCTGCGCGCTGGGCGCTCAGGCGTGGATGACCGGCACGGGGCCGGAATTGTTCGCGGAACTTGGGGCGCGGGCGCAGCATGTGAAAGTGACCGAGAGCGGCGGTCTGAGCCGTGTCATCAAGGAAAACGAATGACCGTCACGACCTATCAACTGGCGCTCTACGCGGCGGCGATGGCGGGGCTTTGGGCGGTGCCGGGGCCGGTCTGGGTGGCGTTGACGGCGCGCGCGCTCTCGGGCGGGATGCGCGGGGCCTGGCCGCTGGCGGTAGGGGTCGCGCTTGGTGATCTGATCTGGCCGCTTTGCGCAATCCTTGGCCTTGCCTGGGTCTTGTCGGTCTATGGCGGTGCGCTGGAAATTCTGCACTGGATTGCGGCGGGGGTGTTCATCGGCATGGGCCTCTTGCTCCTCCGCGCTCCGGCGCGGGTGCCCGGTGCCGACAGCCGCATGACGCGACCCGGTCTCTGGGCCGGGTTTTCCGTGGGCGTCGCGGCGGTGATCGGCAACCCCAAGGCGATCCTCTTCTACATGGGCTTCCTGCCGGGGTTCTTCGATCTGTCCTCGGTGACGGTGCCCGACATCGCCGCCATTCTCGCGGTTTCGGCCGTCGTGCCGATGCTGGGGAACCTCGCGCTTGCGCTGTTTCTGGACCGGGCGCGCAGGCTTTTGCAGAGTCCAAAGGCCATTCGCCGGATGAACATGGCCTCTGGCGGGCTTCTCATTCTCGTGGGCCTTGTGATCCCCTTCACCTGAGCACGAAAGCGCCGCAAAATATGGGGGAGGGCCGTGACATTCCCCCCCAGACTTCGTATAAGCGTCACAAAAATCGAAGGAAAATCCGCATGTCCGAACCCGCCCGCGCGCCCGAGGAATATGGCGCCGATTCCATCAAGGTTCTCAAGGGGTTGGAGGCTGTCCGCAAGCGCCCTGGCATGTATATCGGCGATACCGACGATGGTTCTGGCCTGCACCATATGGTCTATGAGGTGGTGGACAACGGCATTGACGAGGCCCTGGCCGGTCATGCCGATGCCGTGAACGTCACCATCCATGTCGATTCCTCGGTTTCGGTCAGCGACAATGGCCGCGGCATCCCCGTGGATATCCACGAGGGCGAAGGTGTCTCGGCGGCAGAGGTCATCATGACCCAACTGCACGCAGGCGGCAAATTCGACAGCAATTCCTACAAGGTCTCGGGGGGTCTGCACGGGGTTGGCGTCTCTGTGGTCAACGCATTGTCGGAATGGCTGGAGTTGCGCATCTGGCGAGGCGGCAAGGAACATTACGCCCGCTTCGAGGGCGGATTTACCGTGGAGCCGCTGCGCGTTGTGGGTGACGCGAACGGGCGCAAGGGCACCGAGGTGCGCTTTCTCGCCTCGCTCGAGACGTTTTCCAATCTCGAATACAGCTTCGAGACGCTCGAAAAGCGCCTGCGCGAACTGGCGTTTCTCAATTCCGGCGTGCGCATCATCCTGCGCGATGAGCGCCCGGCAGAGCCGCTGACATCCGAGCTGTTCTACGAGGGCGGGGTCAAGGAATTTGTCAAATACCTTGACCGGCACAAATCCCCTGCCATGCCCGAGCCGATCTTCATCACCGGCGAGCGTGACGAGATCGGCATCGAAGTGGCGATGTGGTGGAACGACAGCTATCACGAGACGGTGCTGCCCTTTACCAACAACATCCCGCAGCGCGATGGCGGCACCCATCTGGCGGCGTTTCGCGGCGCGCTCACGCGCACCATCAACAATTACGCGCAGACCACCGGCATCGCCAAAAAGGAAAAGGTCAGCTTTACCGGCGATGATGCGCGCGAGGGGCTGACCTGTGTGCTCTCGGTCAAGGTGCCCGATCCGAAATTCTCGTCCCAGACCAAGGACAAGCTGGTCAGCTCCGAGGTGCGCCCCGCCGTCGAGGGGCTGGTGGGCGAGAAACTGGCCGAATGGTTCGAGGAAAACCCGGCCATCGCCAAGATCATCGTCGGCAAGATCATCGAAGCGGCACACGCGCGCGAGGCGGCGCGCAAGGCGCGCGAACTCACCCGGCGCAAGAACCCGATGGATGTGAATTTCCTGGCCGGCAAGCTCAAGGACTGTTCCTCCAAGGATCCCTCCAAGACCGAGCTTTTCATCGTCGAGGGTGACTCGGCGGGTGGCTCTGCGCAGACCGGGCGCGACCGGGGCACGCAGGCGATCCTGCCACTCAAGGGCAAGATCCTCAACGTCGAGCGGGCGCGTTTTGACCGGATGCTCGGTTCTCAGGAAATCGGCAATCTGGTCATGGCGCTCGGGACGGGGATAGGCCGGGACGAGTTCGACATCTCGAAACTGCGCTATCACAAGATCGTTCTGATGACCGATGCCGATGTGGACGGTGCGCATATCCGCACGCTTCTGCTCACGTTCTTCTACCGGCAGATGCCCGAGCTGATCGAGGGCGGATACCTCTACATCGCGCAGCCGCCGCTTTTCAAGGTCGCGCGTGGCAAGTCGGAGGTCTATCTCAAGGAC
This sequence comes from Roseovarius autotrophicus, assembly GCF_018069895.1. Classification (GTDB taxonomy): domain Bacteria; phylum Pseudomonadota; class Alphaproteobacteria; order Rhodobacterales; family Rhodobacteraceae; genus Roseovarius; species Roseovarius autotrophicus. The sequence continues at coordinate 209,168 of NZ_JAGQDH010000005.1, forward strand.
AAGCCGGCGCTGGAGGATTATCTTATTGCGCAGGGCACCACTGACGCCGCGCTGCGACTTGGCTCGGGTGAGGAAATTGCCGGACCGGACCTTGTCCGCGTGGTCGAGGAGGCGCGGCAGGCGCGACGGATACTGGATGCCTTCCCGACGCATTACCCCCGTCACATCCTTGAACAGGCGGCGATTGCCGAGGCGTTCTTGCCCGGACGCGTCGATGCCGACTTGCAGGGTGTGGCCGATACCGTGGCGTTGCGGCTCGATCTCATCTCGAACGAATACGAACGCGGCTGGCAGGGCCGCCCGACGCAGGATCACGGGCTTCGGCTGAGCCGGATGGTGCGCGGGGTCGAGGAAATGCGCACGCTGGATGGTCCCGTGTTGCGTGGCGGCGAGGCGCGGCGCATGGCGCAGATGACCGCAACGCTTCGCGAGATCTATGCCGAGCCTGCGACGCTTGTCCGCAAGGACCGCAGTCAGGCGATCCATGGCCCGCTCGACCTGTTCGAAGCGATCCTGAAAGAGGGCGAAAAGGGGCTCACGCTGCAACGCTACAAGGGGCTGGGCGAGATGAACCCCGGTCAACTCTGGGAGACGACGCTTGACCCGGAGGCGCGCACGCTGTTGCAGGTCAGGATCGACGATGTGGCCGAGGCCGATGATCTTTTCACCAAACTCATGGGCGATGTTGTCGAACCCAGACGCGAGTTCATTCAGGATAACGCGCTCAACGTTTCGAATCTCGACTTCTGAGAACGGACCCATTCCACGAAAAGCTTGATTGCGGCGGGAAACTGTCCCAACGTGCGGTCGCATGTGGGCCAGACCAACGGCCCGACGATCAACAGCGAACTTTGGGAGGGTTCACATGTTCGAATTCAAACGGTTGACCTGTGCCGCTACGGCGGTGTTTTTCGCGGTCTCGCCCGCCATGGCCGAGACCACGCTGCGTATCACCCTGCAATTGCCCATGGCCAGCCATCTTGGCCAGAACCTCTTGATATTCAAAGAGGAAGTCGAAGCGAACTCCGACATGAAGATCGAGATCTTCGACAGCGCGCAGCTTTACAAGGATGCAGAGGTGCCCGAGGCCGTCGGCGCTGGCGAGATCGAGATGGGCGTGGCCTCGCTCACCCGTTTCGTGGGCGAGATTCCGGCGGTCGATATCTTCTACATGCCTTTCGTGCTCAATACCGAGGAAAAGGTGCGTGCCGCTGTCGCCCCCGGCTCATCAGTGCGCCAACCGCTTGACGACGCGATCCGTGAAACCGGCTCGCATGTGCTCTGGTGGCAGGCCTATGGCGGCAACGTGCTTCTCAGCAAGGGCGCGCCGCTCAAGAACCCCGAGGACATGAAGGGCCAGAAGGCGCGCGTCTTCGGCAAGTGGCTTGGTGAATGGGTCAAGGAACTGGGCGGCGCGCCGACGCTGATTTCAGGTTCGGAGCAGTTTCTTGCCTATCAGCGTGGCACCGTCGATATCGGCATGACCGGGCTTTCGGGCGTCGTCTCGCGCAAGCTCTGGGAGGTGATGGACACGATTACCCTGGTCAACAACGCCGATATCGAATTTCTCGTGATCATCAACGGGGATGTCTGGGAGGGGCTGACCGATGCGCAGCGCGAGGTGCTGACCAACGCCGCGCGCAATGCCGAAACCGCCGTGCGTGATTACATGACCCAGTTCGAGGCCGATGCGGTCGAGAAAGCCAAGGCCAACGGCATGACGGTGCATTTCCCAACCGACGAAGAGGTTGCCGCCTGGCGCGCTGCCTCTGCCCCGGTGATCGAAACCTGGCTCAAGGAGGCCGGGCCGCTCGGTCAGCAACTGCTTGACGCCGCCAGCCAGTTCTGATCGCGATGCAGGCGATCGCCTCTCTTGTGGACCGGGTCTCCGACGGGTTGGCCCGGATCTGCGGCTGGGCCTATTTCGCTGTGGGCCTGATACTCGGCTATGAGGTGGTGGCGCGGTATTTCTTCAATGCGCCGACCATCTGGGCAGAGGAATTGTCGCGGCTCATCTTTGTTTTCGCGACGCTTCTGGCTGCGCCCGCCCTTCTGCGACACAACCAGCATATCCGCGTGACCGCGCTGACGGCGCTGATGGGTCAGAGGGCACAGCGCGTGGCACGGCTTGTGGCGCTGGGGGTGGTGATCGTGTTCTGCGCGCTGCTGGTCTGGCACGGGGTCGATGCGCCGCTCAATTCCCTTGCGCGCGGGCGCACTTCCGGCTCGATGCTCGATATCCCGGCCTGGTGGGCGCAATCGGCGGTGCCGTTGGCCTTCGCGCTCGTGGGGCTTCAGGCCCTGCTCGAATTCCTGCGCTGCGTCATGGGCGCGGCGCTGCCCTCTGACGCCCCTCATCCGGCATAGCGCCCGTGCTCACAGTCATCCTTATTCTCGCGGCGCTTTTCGCGCTCCTGCTTGTCGGGGTGCCGGTGGCCTTTGCCCTCGGCGGGCTTGGCATGGCGCTGCTGATCATCGGGGATTTCGCGCCCCGCATGGCGAGCACGGCGCTGCTTTCCTCGCTCGACAGTTTTATCCTGATCGCCGTGCCGCTCTTTCTGCTGATGTCCAACGTGCTCTTGCGCGGGGGCGTGGGGCGCGACCTTTTCGCGGCGGTGCAGGCATGGGTGGGGCACTGGCCGGGGGGGCTTGCCGTGGCGACGGTGCTGTCTTGCGGGCTCTTTTCGGCCATTTCCGGCTCGTCTGTTGCCACCGCCGGGACCATCGGCTCGGTCGCCATTCCGGAGATGACCAAACGCGGCTATCCGCGCAGTTTCGTCTTCGGGCTGCTGGCGGCGGGGGGCACGCTCGGGATTCTCATTCCGCCCTCGATCATTCTCATTGTCTACGGGGTGATCACCGAGACCTCAATCCTGGGGCTTTTTCTGGCCGGGATCGGGCCAGGGCTGCTCCTGATGGCGCTCTTCATCGTCTATTCGATGCTCTATGCACGGTTCTCGCCCAAGTATCAGACCATGCCCCGCGCGGGCTGGGAGGAGCGGCGCAGCACGGGCTTGCGCGCGCTGCCGACGATGGGGCTGGCGGCGCTGGTTATCGCGGGGATCTATGCGGGCTGGTTCACGCCAACCGAAGCATCGGCCATCGGCTTTATCGGGGCGCTGTTCTTGACATTCGTGGTGCTTCGCTCGATCGATCTCAAGGGGCTTCAGGCAGCGGTCATGGACAGCATGCGTGCCTCGGCGGCGATCCTTCTGATCGTGGCGGGGGCCAAGGTCTTTGGCAAGGCCATTGCGCTCTGGCGCATTCCGCAGGATGTTTCGGGCTTCATCACCGCCAATGTCGATACGGTGGGACTCTTTATCGTGGCGGTGGGTTGCGCGCTCCTGCTTATGGGCCTTTTCATGGAGGCGCTGTCAATGATGTTGATCATGATGCCGGTGCTGGCGGGGGCGGTGGCCGCGCTCGGGATTGACCCGATCTGGTTTGGCATTTTCTTCGTGCTGATGGTGGAATGCGCGCTGATCACCCCGCCCGTGGGCCTCAATCTCTATGTCATTCAGGCCATCGGGCGCGCCACCCTGGGAGAGGTCGCGCGGGGCGCGGCGCCATTTGTGGGGATCATGCTCCTGACCGTGTTCATCATCTACTGGTTCGAGGATATCGTTCTATGGCTTCCAAGAGTTCTCTGAGCGCCGGCGCGCGGTTGCGGGCACGGCTTGAGACGGGGACGTTGCTCGTCACGCCCTCTTGTGGCGATGCGCTTTCCGCGCGGCTGATCGAGCAGGCGGGGTTCGACGCGATGTTCATGTCGGGTTTCGCGGTCTCGGCGCACCGGATCGGCGCGCCCGACGCTGGCCTGATCTCCTATGGTGAGATGCGCGACGCGGTGCGCGATATCTGCGCCGCGACCTCGTTGCCGGTGCTGGCCGATGGCGATACCGGTTATGGCAACGCGATGAACGTGCGCCGCACGGTGGCGGGCTATGCGCGGGCGGGCGCGGGGGCTGTGATGATCGAAGATCAGCTAGCCCCCAAACGCTGTGGCCACACGCGCGGCAAGCTTGTGGTGGACCGCGCCGAGGCGGTGGACCGTATCCGCGCCGCCGATGATGCGCGCCGCGAGGCGGAAAGCGATATCCTCATCATCGCGCGCACCGATGCACGCCATACCCATGGGCTTGACGAGGCGCTGTGGCGCGCCGAGGCGTTCCACAAGGCCGGGGCCGACATTCTCTTTGTCGAGGCCCCCCGCGATGAGGAGGAGATGCGCCGCGTCTGCGCCGACCTGCCCGGCTGGAAGATGGCCAACATGGTCGAGGGTGGCGATACGCCGGTCCTGACGCCTGCCGTTCTGGCCGAGATCGGCTATAATCACGCCGCCTGGCCGCTTACCCTGATGTCGGCGGCGATGCGCGCCATGTCCGAGGCGCTGGAGGCATTCAAGGCGGGTCAGCTGCCCGAGGGGCTTATGCCCTTTGCCGAATTGCGGACACGGGTGGGTTTTGATGCCTATTACGAGACCGAGGCCCGTTACACAGGCCGCCGGGAACTCGATTAAGGCGCTGCCCTGCCGGTCGGACCCGGCAGGGCGCCAATCTCAGTAATAGCCATATCGATTGAGGCAGGCGTCACGGTAGATCGTGCCGTGATGGCCGCCCACGCGCACCGCGCAGGCCGAGGGCAGCGCGGCATGGCCGTAGTCATAACGAGACAGACAGCGCCCGGAATAGCCCGAGCGATGCCCGCTATGGACGCGGCAAGCTGTGGGCAGGTTCGCGCGCCTGTCATGGCGACCGCGATAGCTGTCGCCGCGATAGTCGCTCCCGCGCGAGACATGATGCCCGCTCCGGTTGCGCTTGCTGTCATTGGCGATGGCTGCCCCGACCAGCCCGCCAAGTACGAGACCGCCGATGAGATAGCCTGCTTCGTTGCCTGCGGCGGCGGGGGCGGGGGTCGTGGTGGCGACACCAAGCGCGAGCGCAACGGCGCTCAGGGTCGCGGTTAGACGGGGGAAAAGGGTCATGGTCTGGTTCCTCTCGGATCACCTGCGGTGATGGCTGGACCGCCCACCCGCATACCCATAGCTACGCGGGCCGTAATAGGGACGATATGCGAGGCCGCGATGCGAACGATAGCCGTGATTGCGCTGGGCACGATAGCCGTATGCACGGGCATGAGGCGGCGGTGCATAGTAGCCGTGACCCCGATACTGGCCCCGCGAGACCTGGCCATGATGCTTCCTGTTCTTGTTTCGATCCGATGCGAGCGTGGCCCCCAGAATGGCACCGGTGACGATGGTGGCGGTATCGCCGCGATCGCGGGCCTGTGCCGGGACGGCGGAAAACCCGGTTGCGGCAATCGCGGCGGCGGCGACGAGGGCAATGAGCTTGCGTGTCATGTCGTGGTCCTTTCGGTTGCGTGCAGTCTCCTGAACAGCGCCGGTCCGCTTTGTGGCGGGGCTGTCCCGATAAAGCTGGGCACCCTCGCGAAGACAGGCAATAACGCCCCCATGATATCCGATAACGCCGCTTTTAAGGGTCATTTCGCGTCACGGGTTATTGAATAGCTGTGGGCCATGGCGCATCTTGCGGGCATGAAACGCCTCATGCGCCCCCTTTTCACGGCCGTTGCCCTCAGCTTTGCCGCGCAGGCGGCACAAGCTGCTTGCCAGGTTGAATACAAGGCCAAGCGCGACAAGCCGTTCGAGCTTTTCTATAACGTGACCACGGTCAACGCGCCCTGTTCGGCGGCCGAGGGGGCCTTGCGCGCGCAACTGGCGCGGCAGGGATTGACCCTGCTCAAGATCATGTCGAAAAAGGAAAAATAGACGTGATCGGCAAAGGAGGTAAACGGTGCGCGGTCTGACAGCTACAGCCGCGGAAATGCGCCGTTCCGGCAATCGCGTCGTGGTCATCGGCGTCGTCGCTATCGTCGCTATCCTCGCCCTCGCCGCCGTGTTCCTGTTCCTGACCCTGCCTGACGGCAATGCCTTCAATGCGCGGGTAGAGAGAATATTCATCGAGAACGATGCGCTGACCGGCGAGGGCGAGATCAAACTGCTGGAAATCCTCGCGCTCTCGGGCACGGCTTTCTCCGAAACACTTGTCAGTTACCGGATGGTCATGTTCGTTCTGCTGATCTTCGCCACCGCTCTGCTCGTGGCCTCGCTGGTGTTTCTGGTGATGTTGGTGGCGCTGAACAGACGCATGGCGCAGATCGAGCGCGCAGGCATTCAGGTGGCCTCGCTGCATATCAGCCGCGAGGAGAAGACCGTCTATCTCAACGATATGGCGTTCCGCCTGACCGATGCCGCCATCGAGACGCTGAGCATTCTGGCCGAGGCGCGGCTTGACGACGATGTGCTCAGCGGGGCCGAGATAGAGGCCATGATCTCTGGCCGCCGCCCCGAGGATTGCGAGGAGGCGGCCGGCGCCACGCGCATCAAGCGGCTGCGCGACGCGCTCGGCAATCAGCTTGTCAGCGAATTGCTGATCAAGAACATTGCCCGGCGCGGCTATGTTCTGGCGATCGACAAGGGCACGATCCGGGTCGAATAGCCCTGCTCAGTTCTTGGGTATCTCGATATTGATGGTCAGCGAGCGGCGGAACATGTCCGGGCGCGGGGCGGTGATGGGCTCGACGGCATGCCAGGAGTTGAAGGTCTTGACGAAGATCAGGCACTGGTTGGTGTCGAACTCGTAACAGTCGAGCCGTTCGACCTCGTCGAACTCCATGAACGCATTGCGCGCGTTGAAGCTGCGCGTATTGTCCTTGGGCCAGACCACCGTGGTGCCACCGCCATATTCGGGCTTCCATTCGCCCGGCTCGACCATCGCCACGACAAGGGTGATGAGCTTGGTGGGTGCGTCGGTATGGGGTCGGATGGAGCCGCCATTGCCCGGCATCATCGAGAATTCGAACCGCGAGCGCAATGGCACCTTGCGCCGGTCCAGAAGCGCTGCACCGCGCAGCATTTCGCCAAGCCGCAAGCCGATGCGCGGCGCAAAGTCGTTGGTCACGACCATCCGGCGTTGCAGGTCAAGGTCGACATGGCGCGCGGCCAGGAAATCGACCACGCTGCGGATGAATGCCTCGCTCTTGACCTCGGCGTGAAAGCGCGACCAGACCGGCGAGGACTTGATGAAATCGTGGTATTGCCGCGCGTTGTTCACCTCGGAGAGCGAATATTTGTGCCCCAGCTTGGGCATGTAGAGAAACCGCTCGGTCTCGGGCCATGTATCGAGCATCTCGCGGTAGAGATCGGACGCAAACACGCCCCGCGCGATGGCGATAGGGAACGGCTCGTAGCGGAATTCGGCAGTGTCGAAGCTGAACATCATTCTCGGAACCCTCCGGCGTTGATCGGTCAGGCGGCGCGCCCGTAGACTGCATTATGGGCGACGGACATCGGATCGGCCCCCTTGGCGATCTTGCGCTTGCCGATAAAAGTATGGTGGCGATCCGTCAGCCGATAGCCATGGCCCTGCATGATCGCGTCAAGCTCCGCCTCGTAGCGGTGGTTGACCTCGATCTGAACCGAGCGTGGCGGCGCGTCAGAGCCAAGCACCTGCGCCATGCCCGCAAGAATCAAAAGCTCGTTGCCGTCCACGTCGACCTTGATCACGTCGGGCGCGCGCACGATCCCCTCGGCCACAAGGTGATCGAGGGTAAAGGCGGCCTTGCACTCGCGCAGAACCGGCACAAAGGCCTTGTCATTGCCGTCGACGGTGCGGCCAAGCTGGCTCATGGACGAGCCCGAGACCGCCTCGCGGATGTTGAAATCGAAAAACCCGTTGCTGTCGCCAAGCGCCGCCGAGAAAACCTTCGCGCGCTCGGTCAGACCGTTGATCTGGATGTTCTGCATCAGGCTCATCACATTCGCCGGGTGCGGCTCGAACGACTGCACCTGGCCCGTCTCGCCGACGATGCCACCCGCGACCACAGAATAAAGCCCGACATTCGCGCCGATGTCGCAGAACGTGTCCCCGGGGCGCAACGTATCCCGAAGCCATTTGATCGTGCCTTCTTCTTTCTGGAACAGCGTCACCGCGCGCTTGAACTCGGTATAGCTGCGGCAGTCGAAGCGATAGGAGGTATCCCCCTCACGCACCTCGATCCGCATCCCGAGCCCCTGCGCGAGCGCAAAGCGAAGCCGGTAGAGACGGCTTGCGAGGTAGTTGGGGGCGCGCTTTCCAGAGACGATCATGACAGGGCCTTTCATGATCGGGGCAACCATTCCGAAAAGGATCGGCCCCGATGCCACTGTCGTCTCATAATCCCCCGGCTGGCAGGGGTAAAGTTGCTTTTTGTCGCGCATGGAACGCCGTTCGTGCCCGTGGCCTCGACCGTTTGCATTGATTCAGGCGGTCATTTGTCTATTCCTCATGGCAAGAGCGCGCAACAGGAGGAAAAACAGATGGGCTGGATGAAGGACGAAACTGGGCTGGAAAAATGCTCGGCCAATCATGTTGCGCTCACGCCGCTTTCGCATCTTCGACGCGCGGCGCATGTGTTTCCCGACCGGCTCGCCATTGTTTATCACGGACATCGCAAGACCTATGCGGAATATCACGCGCGCTGCTCGCAACTGGCCTCGGCGCTGGTGGGTATCGGCGTCGAGCCGGGCGATGTGGTGGCCACGATCCTGCCCAATATCCCCGCCCATTGCGAGGCGCATTTCGGCGTGCCGGCGGCGGGCGCGGTGCTCAACGCGATCAACACCCGGCTGGAGGCCGACACCATCGCCTATATCCTTGATCACGGAGAGGCGCGCGTGGTGCTGTGCGACACGCAGTTCCTGCCCACACTTGCCGCCGCGCTTGAGGTGATGGAGCGCCCCGCCCCCGCGATCATCGAGGTTCCCGATGACGAGGCCGGGGTCCATGCCCATTCCGATTACATGTGTTACGAGGATTTCCTTGCCACCGGCGATCCCGCTTTCGACTGGATCATGCCCCAGGATGAGTGGGAGAGCCTCGCGCTCAACTATACCTCCGGCACCACGGGACGGCCCAAGGGCGTGGTCTATCACCATCGCGGCGCGTATCTGATGACAATGGGTACGGTGGTCAGCTGGGAATTGCCGCGCTATCCGACCTATCTGACGATCGTGCCGCTTTTCCACTGCAACAACTGGAACCATGTCTGGCTCATGCCGGTTCTGGGCGGCGCTGTGGTGTGCTGCCGCGACATCACCGCCCGCGCCATCTATGACGCCATCGCCGATGAGGGGGTGACGCATTTCGGCGGCGCGCCCATCGTGCTCAACATGATCGTCAATGCCAAGGATGAGGACCGGCGCACCTTCGGGCACATCGTCGATGTGTTCACCGCCGGGGCGCCGCCCCCCGCCGCCACGCTTGCCGCGATCGAGCCGCTCGGCTTCCAGGTGACGCAGGTCTATGGTCTGACCGAGACCTATGGCCATGTCACCGAATGCCTGTGGAACGCCGAGTGGGACGCGCTGCCCGATGACGACCGCTATGCCATCAAGGCGCGCACCGGCATCCTCATGCCGATGATGGAGGCGATTACCGCGCTCGACCCCGAGACCATGGAACAGGTGCCGATGGATGGGGAATCCCTTGGTGAAATCATGATCCGGGGCAATTCGGTGATGAAGGGCTATCTCAAGAACCCGGAGGCGACCCAGGAGGCGTTTCGCGGCGGCTGGTTCCATTCCGGCGACATCGCGTTCCAGCATCCCGACGGCTATCTCAAGATAGCCGACCGGGCCAAGGACATCATCATATCGGGCGGCGAGAATATCAGCTCGGTCGAGGTGGAGGGGATGCTTATGCGCCACCCCGCCGTTCTGCTCTGCGCCGTTGTGGCCAAACCGGACGAGAAATGGGGTGAGGTGCCTTGCGCCTTTGTCGAGTTGAAGGACGGGGTCGAGGCGACCGAGGCCGATCTCATCGCCTTCGCCCGCGAACGCCTCGCCGGGTTCAAGGCACCCAAGGCGGTGGTGTTTCAGGTCTTGCCCAAGACATCGACCGGCAAGATCCAGAAATTCGAGCTGCGTCAGATTGCCAAGGGAATGTGAGTGGCGGGTTTTGTCGGGGCAAGCCGGGCGTTGATGCGAAAGCCGCTGCCTTCCGGACCTGATCAGGGGCCTGTGGTCGCGGGATGGCGACACGCTGGCCCAAAGGCCGGAGCCCGGCAACAAGCGCGAGAGAATCGCACTCCGGTCACCCCCCGCAAATCCCCTGTAATCGCAGCCAATCGCCATCGCTCAGCACAGGTGGAGGGGTAGTTTCGCGTGGGAAGGGGTCGGCCTCTATCAGCGCCAGCACCGACTCGCCGGTGATGTCTCGGGCATAGGCATAGGGTGTCGCGGGCACCTGCCAGCGGGCAAAACCCTCGAGAAGCGCCGCATCGGGCAGGGGGACGGGAGGGGCCTTGAGCAGCGTTTCGGCATAGGCGCGCAGGGCCTCGTCGCTGAGGTTGCCGGTGGCGAGAAGGCGCAGCACTTCCCAAAGCCCGACCTCGGTCAGAAGCCGGGCAAGCGGGTCGCGCCTCTCGGCGCGCAGATGCGCCGCGATGATATGGCCCGCCACCACATCCGCCGTGTCGTGATCCTCGACCAGATCGGCCCGGATCAGGATCGTGCCGCCGGGCAGGCGCAGCGCATCCCGTACGCCGCTGCGCACGACCATGAAATGCGGGCGCCCTGCCTGCGGCGGCAGGCGACGTTCCAGCGCGGCAAGCGCCGCAGCCCCACCCTGTGCGCGGCAGGCGGGGCCCGTCACCCGCTGCACATGAGCGAGAAGCGCCCGCCCGATCTCGGTGCGCTTGACAGCAGGCACTACGCGCAGCGCGTGATCGCGTGCCGCGCCGGGCAGCCACAAACCCACGACGAGAACCACCGCCAGCAGGCTGGCCAGAATCCCCGCCAGCCGGAGCCGTCCTGGGCGCGGCCTCTGGCGGTCGATTGCTGCGCGCAGCTTCTCGATCGCGGCGATCATTTCGGTTTCGCTTTCGGCAAGTTCCAGCACCTCGCCGGGGTCGCCGTCAGGGTGGTAGATTGCCGGAAACTTGCCAGGATTGGCCCGCGCGATGGCAGCGAGCGACCAATGTGCCTGCACCCTCTCGCGCGTATCGGTGATGGTCAGCGTCGCCTCGCCAACGGATACGATCACCTCTATTCGTTGCGCCTCGGCGTCAGGCCGCCAGAGGCCCGTCGCTTCGAGCCGCTGGTATTTCCGAAGTGCCGTTGTCGCCATGGGCTGCCCTGCCTCGTTATGCGTGACGATAGCACGGTTGCGCGAGAGGCGGCAATCGCTCGACGCGGGTTCCTCCTGCGGCTAGAAATGGCCCATACAAGGAGCGCCGCCATGAAGATCGCCACCGCCGCCTACCCCCTCGATACTTTCGACAGATGGGCGGACTATGCCGCGAAACTCTCGGATTGGGTGGTCGAGGCGGCACGCCTCGGCGCTGATCTGGCGGTCTTTCCCGAGTATGGAGCGATGGAACTGGCCACACTTCAAGGGTCCGAGGTGGCCGGCGATCTGGAACGTTCGCTCCATGCCGTCTCCACGGTCATGGACGATGTGGCCGACCTGCACGCCGATCTGGCCGTGCGCCATGGGCTTCACATTCTCGGGGCCTCGGCCCCGGTCTTTGATCCGGCCCTCGGCGCGCGCCCGGTCAACCGCGCGATCCTTTACACGCCCTCCGGTGCGCGCGCCCATCAGGACAAGCAGATCATGACGCGATTCGAGCGCGAGGAATGGCATGTCGTCCCCGGCGGGCCACTGCGTCTGTTCGATACCGTGCTCGGGAAAATCGGCATCCTGATCTGTTACGACAGCGAATTTCCCCTGCTCGGTCGGGCTCTGTCAGAGGCTGACCTGTTGCTCGTGCCTTCCTGCACCGAGGCGCTGACGGGTTATTGGCGGGTGCGCATCGGCACCATGGCCCGCGCGCTCGAGGCGCAATGCGTCGCTGTTCAGGCATCCACCGTGGGCGATGCGGCCTGGTCGCCCGCCGTCGATACCAATACCGGCATGGGCGGTATCTTTGGACCGCCCGACACCGGTTTTCCGGCCACGGGCGTGCTGGCCGAGGGTGCGCTCAACCGTCCCGGCTGGACCGTGGCGGAGGTGGACCTGACCCGCGTTGCCCATGTGCGCGCCGATGGGGTTGTGCTCAACCGCTGCCACTGGGAGGATCAGGCCGGGCGTGACGGTGCAATCACAGTTGAGCGCCTGCGCTGATTAGACCTTGAAAAAGCCCGGGAAGAAGCGCATTTAATCTCGCGTTCCGCATATCGGCGGAATGCGACTGCAAGGAGAGACCATGGCCAAGGAAGACACGCTCGAATTCCCCGGTGTCGTCAAGGAACTCCTGCCGAACGCGACATTCAGGGTCGAGCTTGAGAACGGCCATGAGATTATCGCGCACACGGCAGGAAAAATGCGCAAGAACCGAATCCGCGTTCTGGCGGGCGACAAGGTTCAGGTGGAAATGACACCTTACGATCTGACCAAGGGCCGGATCAACTATCGCTTCAAGTAAGCGCTGGATCATGCAACTGATCCTCGGATCGGGTAGCCCGCGCCGCCGCGAGCTTCTCGCACAGATCGGCGTTGTCCCGGATGCGATCCGCCCGCCCGAGATCGACGAGATCCCGCACAAGGCAGAGCTGCCCCGACCCTATTGCGTGCGCATGGCACGCGAGAAGGCGTGGGCCACCGAGGCCGGGCCCGATGACATCGTGCTTGCCGCCGATACCACCGTCGCCATGGGCCGTCGCATCCTTGGCAAGCCCGAGGATGCAGGCCAGGCAGCGCAGTTCCTCCACGCGCTCTCGGGCCGCCGTCACCGCGTCATCACCGCCGTCGCCCTGCGCCGAGGAGCGCAATTGTGGGAGCGCGACGTGCTCAGCGCGGTCAAGCTCAAGCGCCTCTCGGACGAGGAGATCAACGCCTATCTCGCCTCCGGCGAATGGCAGGGCAAGGCGGGCGGCTATGGCATTCAGGGCCTTGCCGGGGCCTTTGTGCCGTGGATTTCCGGCTCATTCACCGGCATTGTCGGCCTGCCGCTTGCCGAAACCGCAGGCCTTTTGCAGGCGGCGGGCTATCCGCTCTGGAAGGACCGGCCATGACCACAATCGCGCTTGATCATCTGGCGGGCCGCGAGGCGGCGGCGCTGCTTGTCGGCGGCAGGCTGGAGGATCTCCTGATCGACAGCCACACGCCCCGCCCCGGCACGATCTATCGCGCCATCGCCGACCGCCCGGTAAAGGGGCAGGGCGGCATGTTCCTGCGTTCGCCCGACGGTTCGGCCTTTCTGCGGCAGGTCAAGGGGCTTGCACCCGGCCAGTCACTTCTGGTGCAGGTCACGGGCCATGCCGAGCCGGGCAAGGCGTTCCCGGTCACGGCGCGCGTGCTGTTCAAGAGCCGCTATGCCATCGTTACCCCCGACGCGCCCGGCCTCAACATCTCCCGCGCCATCAAGGACGAGAAAGAGCGCCTGCGCCTGCACGAGATTGCCCATGAAGAGATGGGTGAGGGTGCCATGGGCCTGATTCTGCGCTCGGCCTGCGAAGGTGCGGCGGATGAGGCCATCGCCGAAGATATACGCGCCATGCGCGATCTGGCGCAGGTGGTTCTGGCCGATGCGGACGGGCGCAGCCCCGAAAAGCTGGTGGAGGGCGACGGGCCACACGGTCTTGCCTGGCGAGACTGGCCGGAGCCGGGTGAACTGGTCGAGGTGGCAGGCAGCTTTGCCACGCTTGGCGTGCTCGATGCGCTTGACGCGCTGCGCGGGCCGGAGGTGCGCCTTTCCGGCGGGGCCGTGGCCTATGTTGAGCCCACGCGCGCGCTGGTGGCGGTGGATGTGAACACCGGCACCGACACCAGCCCCGCCGCCGGTCTCAAGGCCAATCTGGCGCTCGCGCGCGAATTGCCCCGGCAATTGCGCTTGCGCGGCCTCGGTGGTCAGATCGCGCTCGACCTCGCGCCGATGCCCAAGAAGGATCGGCGCGTGTTCGAGGATGCGCTCCGCGCTGCCTTTCGCCGCGACGAGATCGAGACCGTGCTCGCGGGCTGGACGCCCCTTGGCAATTACGAGTTGCAGCGCAAACGCGCGCGCGCACCGCTGGCGGAGGTGTTGGCATGACCTGCCCGATCTGCGGCAAACCGGCCGAGGACCGCTATCGCCCGTTCTGTTCGCGCCGCTGCGCCGATATCGACCTCGGCAAATGGTTCACCGGTGACTATGCCGTGCCCTCTCGCGACCCCGAGGACATCGCCAAGGCCGCAGAAGCGGCGGAAAAAGAGGCGCAAAAACCGCACTGAAACAATGCAAACCCTCTGGACACCCCGCGCGCCCTCGCCTAAGACACGTCCACCCGAAGGCCATGGCCTTCACCCTATGCCCGGGTAGCTCAGGGGTAGAGCAGTGGATTGAAAATCCTCGTGTCGGTGGTTCGATTCCGCCCCCGGGCACCACTCAACAAGCTGAAATGGTTGGATTTTGTGATCATGCCTGGTCCTTGTTAGGGTCGGGTTTGACGCTTTTCGGGGACAGGTTTGACAATCTTCGCCCGCCTTGCATTCTCTTTTCCAGCGTCGCCATCGTCTCTCGGTTCTTGTCGGCAAGGTTCGCCCGCATCGTTGCCATCCTCATACCCTGCGGCAATCATCATGATCCGGAACCGGATGATGTCGTCCAGGCTATGGCGGGTCTTGCCGGGGTCACGCAAGTCCGTGAGGCATGGCGACAGAAGACCCGCCAGGTCGTGCCGGCGTTCGACTTCCCGCAAGAGCGTCAGACCGGCATCGGCGCTCATCTCCGCGCCATCGAAATTGAGCATGACGGGCTTGCCATTCACGGGTGACAAAACGGGCTTTTGGGAGGTAGACTGCATCATGGTGAGGGTGCCTGCCTTGGAAACTGGAGTTTTTGGCGTCGACAACCGAAAAATACAGAAATTCAAAAGGTTACGCTACCCTCACCACATCATCATGAATTATTCGGGTTAGGAGTTTTCAAACTTCATGGTTCGGAATGTTAGCGAAATACGTCGAGAACGGAGATACCTCCGCCCCTCAAACACATCCGTTTTCCGTCCAGGAATGGCATGGGTCCAAAAGTGGCGAGCATCTGCGCTCAGAACCAGCAGACTCGCAGGTTGGAGATGTAGCTCCATTTGCTGAGAATGGGCTTGGAAGGAAAACCGCATCACACAGGCCGAGAGAAGGCTCAGAGAGGCGATTGTCTCACCAAAGCAGGGTTGGCAGTCGATATGGGCAGAGATGCCCTGTCCGGGCTGATATTCGTTCACAATGACTTGGTCTGGAACAGCCTGAAAATGGCCATCAGCGGTTAAACGTTCCGCCAGCTCATGAAACAGCTCAGGCAGAGGACCGAGATAATCTTCCCGCCGGGCCTGCCGCGCTTTGTAGTCGTAGCGATAGCCGTAGTGCTGGACCCGCCGCTTCAGATCGGTGCGCCAGGGGGCCGCGTCGATCTCTTGGACGAGCCTGTCGGCTTCATCCTTAGGGATGTAGTTTTCCAGATAGGTCAGCCCGTCCGGCCATTCAGCTGGAAAAAACGAAAGTTGCGAAGGCGGTGTGGCCATCGGCGGCAGACTCCTCGTTAGCCGTGTTCTGGTGGGTATATCCAGGGTAATCTGTGGGGTCGAAAGTGTAGATCGCGGGAGCTGCAAAACCGGCCTTCCGAGCCGCCTCATCCATTTTGAACGCGCCCTCGTAGAACGGGCTGTCCACGGTCGAGATGACAACCAGACCGTCCGGCTTCAGATGGTTCCGAGCATTCTTGAGAAACCTTGTCACCAGGACATGGTTTGGATTTTGTCCGTAGCGTGGATCACGGGAAGCCACGTTTGGAAACTGGAAGATGATCGTTCGGAACTGGCGTTTCCCGATACTGTCAGCCAACCGCGTGGCATCCACGCCAGTTTTGACGCTGCATCCTAGGTTCAAAAGCTTTTTGGCATTTTCATAGGCGGTGTCCGTCAGCTCCTCCTCGGTGTCAACGCCGGAGTAAAATTGGGCCACGGGGCGGCGCAAAACTAGGCCACCTGGGGTTTCTGCGGGGCGCGCGTGGCGGGCGGCGGCCAGTCAGCCGCGCTCTCCATGTAGCTGGCGGGTGACTGG
>NZ_JAGQDH010000060.1 GCF_018069895.1 Roseovarius autotrophicus
GGCAGATGTCCTGGCGCGCCTGCCCGATATCACCGTGTCACGCTTGCCTGAATTGCTCCCATGGAACTGGAACGCCGAGCAGAAAGCTGTCAAGGCCGCGTGACCGCGTCCCTCGCCGGATGCTTACGTTCGAAAAGCATGGTCTGCCAATGGTCCGACCTCGCCATATAAGCGAATTTGACCACTCGTTCCGTCGGCTCCCGACGTAAGCTGAATCCACGTGATGAGCGGGAGTCCCGCCCACCAATCTTTACAGCCATGCCAGTAATACTCGTCTCCACCAAAGGCATTGAACCAACTCACGGGGAGGAAACTGACCGCTCCAGAGTCAGCGTTTCTGTAAACAAATTTAGCACCATCAACTGTGCAAATATCTGGATATTTAACGCCTTCACCGAAAACAGCCTCAGCGGCCAAAGAAAAGTCGGTGCTCTTTCCATTTTCAACGATGAAATCGAGCACCTTTTTGTGGTCGCGGTAAATTTCGCGGGCCAGCTTTTCGAGCTTCAATCGTTCCTCATCCATGTGAACAGCCTCTCTGATGACTTGCAAATAATGCTCAATAAACGCCGCGACCTCTGCGGAAAGAGGATGTATTCGCGTCGCCAAGACTTGCTCCAAAAGTTGGCATACCGCGTCATATCGTATCGTCACATACCGATGGTCATGGGGATCTTCGTCCCAAAGCGTGAGGAAGACACCTCGCACATGGTCAAACGATCCCGCAGCGATGAATGTGGAATGCGCCACGTTCATGTAGCGGGCCAGTTGTTCCGTGTGCTGACCACTGTGAAATTTGTTTTCAATAACAAACACCCATCCATTGCGCGGACTAAGGATCATCAGGTCAATATTGCGCCACTCTGACCTGACCTCTGCATCCATCATATCACTCCGCAAGATATCCAATGCAGTTGGATCCGAAACGTCGTCACCCCCACGCACGGCCTCCGTAAGAAACGATTTTAGGAATACGTCACCAAGCCCGTGACTTTCCTGCGGGTCAAATAGCCATCGCAGGATCGCCGAGTGCCGAATTTCCATATGCGCCATTCCCATCACCTTGATAGGGTTGAAGCGGCCTAGGTGAGATTTGATCCGGTGCAGGTCTGGGTTGTTGACCAACAACGCCTCAAGCTCGTCGAGGGTCGGCAGATACTTTGTCATTATGCGGACACCTTCGTCGTCATCTTCGTGTACATCTCGAACAGTTTTTCCAGCCGTTCGGTGTCGTTGCGGAAGCGGCGGCCGATGTAGATGCGTTCCAGAACCTCGTCGCCCAGGTCATGCGCGGCGCGGAGGTTGGCGGGCATTTTTTCGGGGTCGTAGAGGTCGGCGATAGTGGCGGGGAAATGCGCCTCGCGGGCCAGAAGGATGCCTTCCGCCGCCGCTGTCAGGTCGGCGCGGTTCTTTTCGGTCAGTTTCGGGACGGGGAAAGTGTTCCAGCCGAGGGTGTTGGAATAGCGGAAATCGGTTTTCAGCTTTCCGCAAACCGTGGCGATCCAGACAAGATGTAGGCGCGACGCGATCAGCGCCATGTTCCAAAGTGGGGCGTCGTAGAGGGCGAAGGCACTGTCTGAAACGATGGAGTCCGGCGGCAAGAATCCGCACGGCAGATATTGCCGATTTTCAGACGAAACTCGGGGAACGGCTATAACGGTTTCTCCGCCTTCTTGCCTCTTCTCATCGAAGCGATGCGGGTATTTCGATCCTGCGCGGGTAGCCTCTTTAGAACTTGCAAGGCGCATTTCGCGAACAGCTTCGACGCGGCGAAAGATCGCCGGATGACTGCAGGGGAATCGCGTTTGGAACTGAGGGTTTGAGCAACTGCGCTTGCGCATGACGCGTGGATGGATTCTGGGAGGGGGGGGTCATGTCCTGGAGCCGTAACCCCGATGCAGATCTTCCTTTCCGCCTT
>NZ_JAGQDH010000061.1 GCF_018069895.1 Roseovarius autotrophicus
GTCCACCCCGTAGCCCCTGAGAAACTCCACCGTAGTCGCCATCGCGAAACTCCTGCACCGATCTCCATCGGACACGGCATCGCAGGTCAGAC
This sequence comes from Roseovarius autotrophicus, assembly GCF_018069895.1. Lineage (GTDB taxonomy): Bacteria > Pseudomonadota > Alphaproteobacteria > Rhodobacterales > Rhodobacteraceae > Roseovarius > Roseovarius autotrophicus. The sequence continues at coordinate 93 of NZ_JAGQDH010000061.1, forward strand.
AATCGAACAAAAGGTGAGGGCCAGCGACCGCTTACTTCCGACTGGGCCACCAATTGCCCGGAATACAAGGTGACGGCGGTGCAGATCAGCCTGTCGAACGGGCCGACGGACTGGCAGGAGGAGTATGCCGCACAGGCCGCACAGGCGCGGCGCATCCTGCCCGCGGCAGAGTGACGGCGATGGGGTTTTCTCCCTCCCGGAGCCGTCCGGGCCTCTCGGTGCAGGGCGAGGGGGTGCGCCGCATCTCGCGCGCCCTGCCCGATGAGGTGCCGGTGGCCTTTGTCTTTGACGGCACGACGCAGGCGGTGATGATGGCCACGCCATCGGATGTCGCCGATTTTGCCCATGGCTTTGCCCTGACCGAGGGGATCGTGACCGATCCGGCGCAAATCGAGGGTTTCGAGATTGCCGAGCACGCTCAGGGGATCGAGGCGCGGTTCTGGCTTAGTGGCGACCGGCAAGACGCGCTTGCGGCGCGGCGGCGGTTCATGGCGGGACCGGTGGGCTGTGGCCTGTGCGGCATCGACAGTCTGGAACAGGCGGTGCGCCCGGTGCCGCGCGTGGCCCATGCCGCGCCGGTCTTTGCCGCGCGAGAGATTGCCCGCGCCACCGAGGCGCTTACCGCGCAGCAGCCGCTGCATGATCTGACCCACGCCACCCATGCCGCCGGTTTTATCCTTCCCGGCGCTGGCGTGGTGATGGCGCGCGAGGATGTGGGGCGGCACAATGCGCTCGACAAACTCATCGGCGCGCTCTGGCGGGCGGGCATTGATCCGGCGGACGGCGCCATGGTGATGACCAGCCGCCTTTCCGTCGAACTGGTGCAGAAATGCGCCATGGCGGGTTGCGGCCTGTTGATCGCCGTCTCCGCCCCCACCGCCCATGCGTTGCGGCTGGCCGAGGACGCGGGCATCACCCTTGCCGCATTCGCGCGCGGCGGCGGATTCGATCTTTATTCCCATCCCCAACGCATCCCCCATGAGGTTCCCGATGTCGCCTGAGAAAATGGTCCATATGGCCAACCAGATCGCCACCTTCTTCAAGACCCAGCCCGGCACCGATCAGGCCGTTCGCGTCGCCCTGCATCTGACCGATTACTGGGAGCCACGGATGCTGGCGCAGTTGCATGCCCATGTCAGCGCCGGGGGCGAGGGGCTCGATGATCTGGTAACCGCGGCGGCGGCGCGGATCGCAGAGGCGCGCGAACGCATCTGATCTCGGGCTGGAAAGGCGCCCTTGCATGATATGTCGTCATGGACACGGCAGACTGCGAGGCGAGGGAGAACCGGGGCAGGTCGCCCGCCGAACACATGCTCTGGCAGGAAAACAACGCGCCAATGGTATCCGAGCCGTTCGAGCGGCTGCTACGACTCGTCCGGGGATCGCACCCGCCGCCCATCCGGAACGCCGAGGCCATATGGCGCGAGCAACTGCTTGGACAGGTATGCGGCGAGGACCATCGGGGCGCTGCTGCGGTTGCGGCATCATGCCCGATACCGCAAAAGTCAGCGCCCCGTCTGCCCCCCTCTTGCCCTTGATCAGCCGATGGCCTTGAGCACGGCCTCGCCGAGGCTGGCGGGGCTTTCGGCGACGGTGATGCCGGCGGATTGCATCGCCTCGATCTTGTCCTCGGCGCCACCCTTGCCGCC
>NZ_JAGQDH010000062.1 GCF_018069895.1 Roseovarius autotrophicus
CGGCGAGGGACGCGGTCACGCGGCCTTGACAGCTTTCTGCTCGGCGTTCCAGTTCCATGGGAGCAATTCAGGCAAGCGTGACACGGTGATATCGGGCAGGCGCGCCAGGACATCTGCCATCCAGGCCGGTAGCGTCCCTGGGTGTGGTGTAATTCCGACGGTAGCGCGGGCTGAGTGGAGCCTTGCGTAGCTCAGGCGAAGCCCGCGCGGTTTCTGGGCGGCCATGGACGTTCTCCGGTAGGGTTGAGTTGCAAAACTGACCTACCGATCGAGGAGATCCCCCATGACCAAAGACATGATAGCAGAAACCGTCGCGCTGAAGGCGCTTCTTTCGGACACCGCGGATCATCAAATACTGGCCGAGATGCTTGGATTTGTCGCCGACCGCTTGATGGCGCTGGATGTGGACCAGCGCTGCGGTGCTGGAACGCATGAGCGCAGCACCGAACGGGTAAACCATCGGAACGGATATCGTGAGCGCCGGTGGGAAACGCGGGCCGGGACCGTCGCAGTTCAGATCCCAAAGCTTCGAAAGGGATCATACTTTCCGGAGTTTCTGGAACCCCGTCGGGCCTCGGAAAAGGCGATGACGGCAGTGATCCAAGAGGCCTACATTCAGGGCGTTTCTACCCGCTCAGTCGATGATCTGGTAAAAGCGATGGGCATGACCGGCGTCTCCAAGAGCCAGGTCTCGCGCCTGTGTGCCGAGATCGATGAACGTGTTGACGCTTTCCTTAACCGGCCGCTGGAGGGCGAATGGCCATACCTCTGGCTGGACGCCACCTACATCAAGGTCCGCCGCTCGGGGCGGATCGTCAGCGTCGCGGCCATAGTGGCGGTTGCGGTCAATACTGACGGACGACGCGAGGTTCTGGGCATCGCCATTCAGCCCAGCGAAGCCGAGGTGTTCTGGGACGAGTTCCTGCGCGCTCTGGCCGATCGGGGCCTGCGTGGCGTCAAGCTGATCATCGCGGATGAACACAAGGGCCTGAAAGGTGCTGCTGCCAAAGTGCTGGGCGCCACAATCCAGCGCTGCCGCGTGCATTTCATGCGCAATGCGCTGGCCTGCGTCGGCAAAAAAGACCGCCCCATTGTCACAGCTGCGCTCAGGACGGCCTTTGACCAAGACACGCTGGCAGACTCGAAAGAACACTGGGCCAAGTTGATCGAGGCCTTCCAGCCACGCCATCCTAAGCTCGCTGAACTGATGCTCCGCGCTGAAGACGACGTGCTGGCCTACAAAACTTTCCCGCAGGCTCACTGGCGGCAGATCCACTCTACCAACCCGCTTGAGCGCCTGAACAAAGAGATCAAGCGTCGCACCAATGTCGTCGGTATTTTCCCCAACGAGCCAGCCATCAAACGCCTCGTCGGGGCGCTGATGCTGGAACAGAACGACGAATGGGCGGTCACACGCCGTTACATGACGCTGGAAACCGTCGCCGCCATCTGCGAGGATAACACCATGGATCCGGCGCAAATCGCCGCCCTGTAAACCGGCTCAACATCCGGCCGGAGAACGATTTACACCACGCGCTGGGGCACTACCTCCAGGCCTGCGGGTCAATGTCGTTCATCTTGCAGCTGACGATCAGGGTATACATGAAGGCCGCCCTGTCGCCGCCGCGTTCAGACCCCGCAAAAAGCCACGACTTTCTTCCCAATGCGATCCCTCT
>NZ_JAGQDH010000063.1 GCF_018069895.1 Roseovarius autotrophicus
CCTTGTTCAGCGTGAGCCGGTGGAGATCATCGTCGATCTGCCCCGCCTGCGCCTGTTCTTGCCGTCGCCCATGCGGTTGCCCAGAGGCTGCTCGCAAGAACTGTTCATAGGGTATACCTCAGAGAGCAGCGTGAAAGGTGCCCTGAGGGGTGTTCATGAGGGTTGACATTGCCTTGTGAACACTCCATGTCTGTGAGCAGAACCCTTGAACACAGGTAAGGAACCCCGATCATGCACGTTCTCTACGTCCGCGTCTCCACGTCGGAGCAGACCAGCGACCACCAGCTTGAGCAGGCCACCAAGGCAGGCTTCCCCATCGACGAGGTGGTGACCGATCACGGCACCTCAGGGGTCAGCACTCGGCTGGCCGATAGGGAGGGCGGCAAGAGGCTCCTGCACATGCTGCGCGAAGGGGACACTCTGGTGGTGCGGTGGCTCGACCGCCTCGGGCGCAACTATCAGGACGTCACGGACACCCTTAGGGGCCTCCTCAGGAAGGGCGTGACGGTCAAGACGGTGATCAACGGCATGGTCTTCGATGCCCGCCCCAAGACAGCCATGGAGAGCGCCGTGAGGGACGCCCTGATAGGGTTCATGGCGGCGCAGGCAGAGGCGCAGGCACAGGCCACGAAGGAGGCTCAGAGGGCCGGTATCGCGCACCACAAGGTGGCCTCTCCTGAGAAGTTCAAGGGCAGGAAGCCCACCTTCACGAGAGAGCAGCTTGAGCAGGTGGTTGCACTGGCCGAGGCTGGTCAGGGTCAGTCAGCGATAGCGAAGGCCACAGGGGTGAACAGGAACGCCGTCATTCGTATCACCCAGAACCCGGCGAAGGCCGAGGCGGCGCTGGAACGGTGGGGAAGCTGAACCGACTTCATGCGAATAACCCACCCCCTTGCCCTAATGAGACCGGACCTGAGCGGCCCATCCTGTGACGAGTAGCGGCGACACGGGGTTCAGCTATGCGACGACGGTCGGGTCTTCTGGGGTGACATTCACTACGCCTGCCTTCTCATGACCTTGTTCCTGTGCCCCGTGAGGTGCCCGCTTGGGTGGCCTTGCGGGGTTCTCTTCGCGGGGCGTGAGAGGTGGGGTGAACAGTCCCTTTCGCAACTTCATGGAGGAGACGACACCTCGGCTGCTCTGGCTGGATAATCCGCCCTCCGTATAGAATAAAGGGAACCCCTAGCATGCACCCCCCGGATAATCCGCCCTCCGTATATATATAGGTGAACCTTCAGGTGACGGCTTCGCCTTCTTCGAAGAGGAAGAAGACCATTAAAGGTGCCCCCTCAGGTGACCCAGCATCGCTGGATGACCCTGAGCATGACCGATCATCGGCTTCGCCTTGGGAGACCCAGTTCTCGGAGTTCTCCTCGAAGACGAAGAAGCCCTAGCACTGAGAACGGCGGTGCAAAATTAGGCCACGGTAGCGGCGGGATAGTCTCGCTGCGGGCGGAGTAAAATTCTGCCACTTTTCCCTTCTTGCGGCTGCAGGGAGGGTGGGGAGATCTATACCGTGGAA
>NZ_JAGQDH010000064.1 GCF_018069895.1 Roseovarius autotrophicus
GTTCATCCTGAACAGCTCTCATCCTTCTGATTTCGCTTTATAAAGTAGCGTTTTTCTTTGGTTTTGAATGCAGCATTTGGTATAATTGCAGCCAGAACCCTGCAATTTCGAGATGCGATATGAAGCCCAGAAAGCCGCCCCCGGAACAGGATGATCTGCTGCGCGCACGCCTGATCGAGATGATCGACATGCGCCACGAACTGGTAAAGCTCGCCGCCCTGATCGACTGGGAGGTGTTCGAGCGGGAATGGGCCGGGTTCTTTCCGTCCCCGGTCGGCCGTCCGGCCACGCCGACCCGTCTGGTCGCGGGGCTCTTCTATCTCCAGCACGCGTTCCGGCTCTCCGATGAGGCGGTCGTGGCGCGGTGGTCGGAGAACCCTTACTGGCAGCATTTCTGTGGCGAGACCTTCTTCCAGCATCGCCCGCCGATCGACCCCTCGTCGATGACCCGCTGGCGCAACCGCATTGGCGAGGAAGGTGTGGAGTGGCTGCTGACCGAGACGATCCGCGCCGGTCAGCGCGCCGGGACGGTGCAGGACAACCACCTGAAGACGGTCACCGTCGATACCACCGTGATGGAAAAGAACATCGCGCATCCCACCGATGCCCGGCTTTACGAGGTCGCGCGGCGCAAGCTGGTCGGCCTGGCGCGGGAGGCCGGCATCAGCCTGCGCCAAAACTACAATCGCCTTGGCCCCCGGCTGTCCGGGCAGGTCGGCCGCTGCGCCCATGCCCGTCAGTTCAAACGGATGCGCAAGGCCCTGCGTCGGCTCAAAGGCTATACCGGGCGCGTGCTGCGCGACATCGAGCGGCAGATGGACACGGTTCCGGAGGGGGCGCTGAGGTCGCGCCTGGTGGAGATGATCGTGCTCGTGAACCGGCTGCTGGCGCAGAAGCCGAAGGACCGCAAAAAGCTCTACAGCCTGCACGAACCGGCAGTCGATTGCATCTCGAAAGGCAAGGCGCACAAGCGCTACGAGTTCGGCACCAAGGTCAGCGTCGCCACCACCACGACAGGCGGCTTCGTCGTCGGCATGCGGTCACTGCCCGGAAATCCTTACGACGGACACACCCTGCACGAGGCGCTGGAGCAGGTGGAAATCCTGACCGACCGGCGCCCGGACATGGCCTTCGTCGACCGCGGCTACCGCGGCCACGGCGTCGAGACGGTTAAGGTCTTCATCAGCGGTGCGCGGCGCGGCGTCACCAGGGCGATCGCAAAACTGCTGCGACGACGAAGCGCCATCGAGCCGATGATCGGCCACATGAAGACCGACGGCCGCCTGACCCGATGCCCGCTCAAGGGAACAACCGGCGACGCCCTCTTCGCGGTCCTGTGCGGATGCGGTCACAACATCCGCATGATCCTGCGCCATCTGAGGGTCTTTTTGCGCCAGTTCATCTGGCGGATCGCACTGCTCCGAGGGTTCACGCGGGGTGCTGGCAGCCCTCAAGCACTGCAAATCGCCACCTGAGGCCGTTGTTCAGGATGAACTA
>NZ_JAGQDH010000065.1 GCF_018069895.1 Roseovarius autotrophicus
TCCTCGAGGCTCTCGGCGGCGGTCCGCGCGCCCGTGAGAGCGGTTTCCGCCTCGGCCCCCGACGCGGCTACGGCCTCGCGGAGCGCCGCAACCGACTCCAGCGGCGCGGTCGCCGCCTCGACCACGCCGGCCATCACCCCGCGCAGTGCCTCGGCCTGGCCACGTGCTTCTTCGGCATAGGTGCCCAGCCCCAGATCGGGCATCGCGATCGGCTCGGAATCGAAGGCCGCCAGAAACGCTGCGCGCGCCTCGGTCCCGGCTTCAGCTGCTGACCCCGCGAAAGGATTGTCGATCCGGCCCAGTTCCAGATTGCCGATCAGCGAGACGCGCCGTTCGATGCCCAGCGCCTCGAGACCGGCATTGATCCCGTCCAGAAAGCCGTTGATGCGCCGGCCCACGCCATTCAGCATGGCCTCGACGCCCGCGATCAGCGCATTCGCCGCCTGGAAGGCAAAATCCCCGATGGCACCCGGGAGGGCACCCCAGAGCACCTTGATCGCCTCAAATGCCCCCTGGAAGGTGTTCAGCGCGCCGTTCCCGAAACCGACGACTGCTTCGAGCGAGGTCTGCAGCGCCTCGGCGATTGCAGCTTTGATATCGGCCCAGCTCGCCATGATCGCCAGCCCCATGGCGATGGCACCCAGCTGCATGCGCTCCCAGACCTCGCGCGCGAGATCGCCGAGAAGGGAGAGCGCATTGCCAAAGCCACCGGCACCGCGCACCAGCCGGACGAACCAGTGGATCAACTCGCCTGCTGCGACCACAAGGCCAATGAGGGGCAGGCGCAGCAGCGCCCCGCGCAGGATCACCAGCGCCATGGCCAACCCGCGCACCGAAGCGGCAGCGGCGATCTTGGCGGCAACAAAGCGCCCGGCCATGAGTGCGGCGATGCCAGCGGCATAGGAGGTCAGCCGCCCGAGATTGTCAAAGAGCGTGCGAATGGCGATGCCCAGCGGTCCGGTGGTGCGTGCAACAGAGGCCATGGCATCCGCCACCGCCTCCAGCGCCGGGGCGGCGGCCACGGCGAGCTGGTTCGAGAGCCCGCGCCAGATCAGCCCCAGCCGCGAGATCGCATCGTTGGTCCGCTCGATCTGGGCTGCATCCTGATCAGACACAACCACGCCGAAGTCGTGCACGTCTTGCGTGGCCTGGCGTAGGGTGGCGGTGTCGATGCGGGTGAACACCAGTGCGGCGCGATCACCGAAGAGCTGCGAGGCCACCGCCGCGCGCTCGGCCTCGGGCACAAACTCGGCAAGCCGGTCCTGGATCAGCGCAATCCGCTGGTCGAGCGGCAGCGCCTGAAGCTCTGCGGCCGAGAGGCGCAGCCGGGTCAGCGCATCGACGGCGGGCCCCGTGCCAGCAGCGGCCTGGCTCAGCCGCCGGGTCAGCTGCAT
>NZ_JAGQDH010000066.1 GCF_018069895.1 Roseovarius autotrophicus
GGAAGCCATGTGTGGATGCCTCCCGTTGTGCAAGGAAAATTTTGACTTTCTGAGCATGTGATCGAGTGCGGTCATGTGTCAGGCCTCTCTGTGCGGCTTTTAACGTGCCGCGGGCCGGTATGGAGATACGCGGATCAGGTCCAAATCACCACGACGCGCTCAAGTTGGCGCTTTGGCTTCCCCTGGTTTTCCTGATCCCGATCTGATCGATCATTTGCCCATGCTGGTCATTGCCTTCCTCACACATCCGGGCGGTCGATTGCGGCAGGGTCGCAGTCTTACCCCACCATCACCGGCCCCCGGTATTCCTCGTTTTTCGTCAGCATGGCCCAAAGGCCGCGCGCCATCTTGTTGGCCAGCGCGATGGCGACCAGCATGCGTGGCTTGCGGGCCAGCATTTTCGCAAGCCATGACCCTTCCACGGCCCCCCTTCGGCCTGCCCAGCCCACCACGGCCATCGCGCCGACAATCAGCAATCGCCGGATATCGCGCTGGCCCATTTTTGATGTCTTGCCCAAGATCTGCTTGCCGCCGGTCGATCGCTGCAATGGCACCAGACCAAGCCATGCCGCAAAGTCACGCCCGCAGCGAAAGCTTTCCATCACCGGCGCAAAGGTTTCGACGGCCAGCGCCGTGATCGGGCCTACGCCCGGCATGGTCCGCAGACGCCGGGCGACCTCGCCCTGGCCTGAAAGACGAGAGATTTCCTTGTCGAGCACCGCAAGCCGCTCGGTCAGCCGCGTGATCTGTTCAATCAACTCGCGGCAGGAAAAGCGCACCAGCGCAGGCAGATCGCTACTGTCCGCCTCGACGATCAGGGCCAGTTGCTTCACATTCTGAACCCCGGTCGGCGCGATGTAGCCGAACTCATAAAGATGCGCTCGCAGCGCATTTATCGCCTCGGTGCGCTGGCGAATGAACTGCGCGCGCGTGCGGAACAAAACCGCCCCTCCCTGCTGTTCCGGCGTCTTGGGGTCCACAAAACGCATGGTCGGACGCAGGGCCGCTTCGACGATGGCCTCGGCATCGGCCGTATCGTTCTTGTGGCGTTTGACGAAGGGTTTGACGTAACGCGGCGCAATCAGCCGCGGATCATGGCCCATCTGCGCCACCTCGCGCGCCCAGTAATGCGCACTGCCACAGGCCTCCATCGCCACAAGGCAGGCCGGATGGCCCGACATGAACTTGTGAAACTGAACCCGCGTCAGCTTCTTGCGGAAAACGACCGAACCATCGGCCGCTGCGCCATGGAGCTGGAAAACGTTCTTTGCCAGATCGACGCCAATGATGGTAACTTCTTTCACGGATGCCTCCTTCGATTTGCTTGGTTTCAGCGCCCAAAGCTTGGCACATTGCGATGCCGTAGGGGAGGGAGGCATCCACTCCATCACC
>NZ_JAGQDH010000067.1 GCF_018069895.1 Roseovarius autotrophicus
GTCGAGCGGGTGATCGAGCCTGCCAGCACGCTCTGCCCCTGTGGTTGCGGTGAGATGGCAAAGATCGGCGAGGATGTATCCGAGCGGCTGGACGTGATCCCGGCCCAGTTCCGGGTGCTGGTCACGCGCCGCCCCAAATACGCCTGCCGTCGCTGCTCACAGGCCGTGGCGCAGGCACATGCCCCCGAGCATGTCGTGCCCGGCGGGCTGCCCACGGAGTTGTTCATCGCCTGGATTATCGTTGCGAAATTCGGTGACCACCTGCCGTTTTATCGCCAGGCCGAGATCTTCAAGCGGCAGGGCATCCATCTCGATCGCGGCACGCTCGGCAACTGGGTCGGCCGCGCCTGTTTCCATCTGATGCCGGTCATCAACCATATGCGCGCGCATCTGCGCGGCGCCCATCGCATCTTCGTGGATGAAACCCGCGCGCCGGTGCTGGACCCGGGCCGCAAGGCCACCAAGAGCGGCTTCTTCTGGGCGGTCGTCGCTGATGACCGTGGTCATGGCGGCGCTGGCCCACCCATCGTGCTGTTCCATTACGCCCCCGGCAGGGGCAAGGCGCACCCGCTGAACTTCCTCGCCGGGTATCAGGGCCGCTTCCTGCAATGCGACGCATATCAGTCCTACAATGTGCTGACGGACATCACGCGCGACAATGGCCCGTGGCAACTGGTCTATTGCTGGACGCACGTCCGCCGCCGCTTCGTCAAGCGCTTCGAGAGCGATGGCTCACCCATCGCAGAAGAGATGCTGCGCCAGATTGCGCTGCTCTATCAGATCGAGAAGTCCGTGCGCGGAAAGGATGCTGCCGTGCGCCTCGCCGCCCGGCGTGAGCATTCCGCACCGATCATCGCCGCGCTGAAACCATGGCTGGAAGCCCAGCTCTCGCGGATCCCACAGAAATCCCAACTGGCCGAAGACATCCGCTACACGCTGGGGCATTGGCCCGGTCTGATCCGCTTCCTGGATGACGGCACGCTGGAACTCGACACCAACCCGGTCGAGAACCAGATCAGACCCATCGCCCTGACAAGAAAGAATGCGCTGTTCGCCGGGAACGAAATCGGCGCCGAGAACTGGGCCATGCTGGCCTCGCTGGTCGCCACCTGCAAGATGTCCGACGTGAACCCCGTCGACTATCTCGCCACCACCCTGCGCGCCATCCTCGACGGCCACCCGCAGAGCGGCATCGAAGACCTCATGCCATGGCGCTTCAACCAGCCGTCAAGCCTCGCCGCATAGGGTCTCGACGTCGCGCTTACG
>NZ_JAGQDH010000068.1 GCF_018069895.1 Roseovarius autotrophicus
CAGGGGAATCGCGTTTGGAACTGAGGGTTTGAGCAACTGCGCTTGCGCATGACGCGTGGATGGATTCTGGGAGGGGGGGGTCATGTCCTGGAGCCGTAACCCCGATGCAGATCTTCCTTTCCGCCTTTGATGATGTCCCCGATCCTCGCGCGAGCAACGCCCGCCATGACCTCGCAGAGTTGCTCGTCATTGCCTTCGTTTCGGTGCTTTGCGGCTCGTCTAGTTGTGCCGAGATGGCCGCCTTCGGGCGTGCAAAAGAAAGCTTTTTCAGAGGCTTCCTGAAACTCAGGCATGCCATTCCCTCGCACGATACCTTCTCAACGGTGTTCCGGATGATCGACCCGAAGGCGCTGGATGCGGCCTTTGGCAAGGTGCTTGCCGATGTCGCGGCGCTACTGCGTGATGGCGATGTCATCGCCATCGATGGCAAGGCCCTTCGAGGCGCGCGCGGCAAGGGCGAGAGCGCGCGCACCCGCATGATGGTCTCGGCCTACGCCGCGCGCCTGCGCCTGACGCTCGCCTCGGCCACTGCGGATCACGGCACAGAGCTGGACGCTGCCCTCGAGGTTCTGGGACTGATCGCTCTCAAGGGAAAGGTCGTCACTGCGGACGCGCTCCATTGCAATCGCCGCACGGTGGCGGCGATCAACGCCGGTGGCGGCGATTGGTGCCTGGCGCTCAAGGCCAATCAGGACTCGCTGCTGTCGGATGCCCGCGCCTGTTTTGGTCAACTGACAGAGGGTCATCCGCAAGCCCGCACCGAGGACAGGGGCCATGGTCGCAAGGAACAGCGCACGGCCGTGGTCACATCAGCCAAAGGATTGGCAGAGCACCATGAATTCCCCGGCCTCAAGGCTTTCGGACGGATCGAGGCGACCCGGGAAATCGACGGAAGGACAAGCTCGGAAACCCGGTATTTCGCGCTGTCATGGACACCCGCACCAGAGGTTCTGCTGGCCACGGTGCGGGCGCACTGGGCCATCGAGAATGCCCTGCATTGGCAGCTCGACGTGTCCTTCCGCGAGGACGCCGCCCGCAACCGCAAGGATAACGCCTCAGGCAACATCGCGGTCTTGCGCAGGCGCGCCCTCGATGTCGTCCGGCAAGACCCCTCAAAGGGCTCGCTCTCCATAAAGCTCAAGCGCGCAGGGTGGGATGAGGCTTTCTTATGCAGCATTCTCAATGGCGTGAAACCGGCGCCCCCAGCGGCGTGAGCCAAACGCGATTGCCCTG
>NZ_JAGQDH010000006.1 GCF_018069895.1 Roseovarius autotrophicus
ATGCCCTGCATCCGTGCCCAGGCGGAGACCTCACGCAGGGACATGCCCCCCGGACCATAGCCAAGACCCAGCCGCAACAGGCTCGCACCGTCGCGAACCCCACGCCGCCGTGTCAGCGCCCCAAACGTTCCCGCCGACGCATCCAGGGCGTCAACGGATCCGATCCGCGCAAGAAGCCCGGACCATTCACCATCGGAAGAAATCTCATGCCTCATCCCGATGTTGAATCACGCAAGGCTCCAAACGCCAACCCTTAAGTTAGCGCCTATGGGGCTACCCCCCCGCGCGCGCCACCGCCGCCGCCCTTATCGCGCTCAATGTGGTGCGCGGGCTGATCGCCTCGGGCGAGATCGCCAGATCGAGCACCGCAGCCGTGCCACAGGCGCGCGCGCGCTCAAAGGCCGCCGCGAAATCCGCGGTCCGCTCCACCCGTTCGCCATGGAACCCGTAGGCGCGCGCCAGCGCCGTGAAATCGGGGCTGACCATCTCGGTGCCCGAGATGCGGCCCGGATATTCGCGCTCCTGATGGGCGCGGATGGTGCCGTAGATACCGTTGTTGAGGATCAGCACCACGGGCCGCGCCCCCACCTGCGCGGCGGTGGCCAGTTCCTGACAGGTCATCTGGAAATCGCCATCGCCCGCGAAACAGACCACCAGCCGCTCGGGATGCACGACCGAGGCAGCGATGGCGGCGGGAAGGCCATATCCCATCGCCCCCGATTGCGGCGCAAGATAGCGCATCGCGCCGCCATACTTCAGGAACCGCCCCGACCAGATCGCGAAATTGCCCGCGCCATTGGTGATGATGGCATCCTCGGGCAGCACCTCGCGCAGATGCGCGCAGACGCGGCCCATATCGACGGGCGAGGGCTGATCGGGCAGATCGAATGTCGCCTCCCAGGCCGCGCGCCCCTCGGCGCACCACGCGGCCCAACCACCCGTGACCGGTCCGCCTGCGGCAAGAGCTATGGCAAAGGCGTTCGGCCCGGCATGGATACCAAGGGCAGGCTGATAGACCTTGCCGAGTTCCAGATCGGAGCCGTGCACATGGATTACCCGTTGCGCCGGTTCAGGCACCGAAAGCGCGGTGTAGCCGTCGGTCGAGGTCTCGCCGAAGCGGGCATTGACGGCGAGAATCACATCGGCGCGGGTGATGAGATCGCGCACATGGGGCGCCATGCCCACACCCGCCTCGCCGCAATAAACGGCTGAGTGGTTGTCGAAGCGGTCCTGATAGCGAAACACCGACAGCACCGGAATATCCGAGTCTTCGGCAAAGCCGCGCAAGGCCGCACGCCCCGCGTCGGACCAGTTGCAGCCGCCGTATAGAATGAGCGGGCGGCGCGCGCCTGCCAGCAGCGCGCGCGCATCGGTCAGCGTCGCAGGGTCGGGCGCGGCCTCTGCATAGCGGGCGGGACCGGTGAGCGCGGGCACCTCGGTCAACGTGGTCAGCATGTTCTCGGGCAGCGCCACCACCACCGGGCCGGGGCGCCCGACAAGGGCGGTTTTCCACGCCCGCGCGACGATTTCGGGGATGCGATCCACATCGTCGATCTCCACCGCCCATTTAGCCAGCGGACCAAAGGCGGCGCGGTAATCCACCTCCTGAAACGCCTCGCGCCCCTTCATGTCGGTGCCGACCTGACCCACGAAAAGGATCATCGGTGCGCTGTCCTGCAAGGCCGTGTGCACACCGATGGCGGCATTGGTGGCGCCGGGGCCGCGCGTCACCCAACAGATGCCGGGGCTGCCGGTCAGCTTGCCATAGGCGGCGGCCATGAAGGCGGCCCCCCCCTCCTGCCGGCACAGGACGTAATCGAGCCGCCCGCGCGTGTCGTGCAGCGCGTCGAGCACGGCAAGATAGCTTTCGCCCGGCACGCCAAACCCGTGCCGCGCCCCGAGCGCCAGAAGGCACTCCACCAGCAATTGCCCGCCATTGCGTCTGTTGCCCTTCATCGCCGCCTCCCTTGTCCAGATCGCGGCGAGCCTGCCCCCGCCCGGCGGCAATGACAAGCCCCCTACCAGCGGTCGAGCGCGGCCTCATCCTCGTCGCGCGCGGCGACCCAGCCTGCCCCGTCGCGCCCATGTTCCTTCTTCCAGAATGGCGCGCGGGATTTGAGGTAATCCATCAGGAATTCGGCAGCCTGAAAGGCATCGGCGCGGTGGCGCGACGCGGTGGCGACCATCATGATCAACTCATCGGCCCGCAGCCGCCCGAAACGGTGCAGGATCAACACATCGCCCAGTGACCAGCGCGCGCGCGCCTCCTCGGCGATCTTCGTCAGCGCGCGCCCGGTCATGCCAGGGTAATGCTCGATCTCCATTACATCGAGCCCGTCTGCCACGTCCCGCACGATGCCGGTGAAGGTGACAACCGCGCCCATGCCGGTCTGCCGCGCGGTGAATGCGCGGGCCTCCTCGCCCAGATCAAAGGGGGCCTCCTGCACGCGGATATCCACCTCTCAGCCCCCGGTCATCGGCGGAAAGAACGCCACCTCGCGCGCGCCCGCAAGCGGCGCGTCGAAATCCGTCAACTCCTGATCCACCGCCACCCGCAGCGCCGAGAGATCGGCGAAGGCCGCCGCATAGCGATCCTCGCGCGTGCGCAGTTCCTCGACCAGATCGCGCACGGTGGCGGCCTCGGTCTCCACCCGGTCCAGAGGGTGTCCGATGCGTTCGCGCACCCAGGCGAAATAAAGCACATCCATCAGCGTTCGTCCTTCAGATGGGGCAGGGCCTTCATCAGATAATCCCCCCCGGTGACAAGGGTCAGGGCAGCGGCCAGCCACAGCAGCACCACGCCGATATTGCCCGCCCAGATCATGCCCTCATATTTCCACCACAGCCCCAGAACATCCTGCTCGCGCCCGTCGAGGATATCCACCACAAGCGCCTCATCCATGCCAAACACCGACATGCCGAAATAATGCTCGAACACGCCTTGGGCAAAGAGCACCGCAATGGCGACCATCTGCGCCGTGGTCTTCCACTTGGCCAGTTGCGTGACCCGGAGTGTGCCCGCCGTATCGCCGAGAAACTCGCGCAGGCCCGAGACGAACACCTCGCGGAACAGGATCACCGTGGCGGGCAGCACCAGCCAGGGCGACATCGAGGAATAGCCCACGATCACCATCAGCGCGATCACCACCATCGCCTTGTCGGCAATGGGGTCAAGCATGGTGCCGATCTTGGTCACCTGTTTCCAGTTGCGGGCAAGATAGCCGTCGAACCAGTCGGTAATCGCGGCGCTGACAAAGAGGATGAGCGCGAACCAGTCTGCATAGGGACGGGTGAAATAGAGAAACATGACCGCAACGGCCGGCGCTGCCAGCAGCCGGAGCGTGGTCAGGATATTGGGCAAGGTCCACGTCATTGCCCTTGTTCTATCCTGTCACAGGCGCGAGGGAAAGCGCCCTTGAAAGCTAGAAATCACGCAGACGCCGCGTGGTTTCCGGGTCCATGAACCCGGCAATCGTGGCCTCGGTCTCAAGATCCATGGCGCGGCGCAGGTCGGTCATCGCGGTGGCGTTCAGAACCCGCTTCATCGCGCGCACCGCCAAGGGGGGCAGATCGCGCAGATCGGCGGGCGGGGTGCGCCCCTGCCAGAGATCGCGGAAATTCCGACCGTGCTGCGACAGTGGCGCTCTGCACCGCCCAGGCGGCGGCCTGATGCGCGCGCAGCCGGTCGGGGCTGGTAAATTCGGCTTGGGCAAGCAGGCTCATGGCTGCAATCCTCGTTCCCAGATGGTTGTGAGCGTGGCAATCGCCACCGCGCGGTCGGCAGAGACATCGACCAGCCCCGGCTCACCCGAGAGATAGAGGCTGGAAAAATAGTGATCCGTCATGCCGCCCAGCGCATAGGCGCGGCGGGTGAGTTCGGCATCGCTGAGCGTATCGCGCCCCGCCCGCGCCAGCCTGCGGCGGGTGGCGGCAACCACGGTTTCGATCCATTCCCGATTGAGCCGGTGAAACGCCGCGCGTGCCGCCGGAAAGGCATCGAGATGGTGGATGAGACATTTCATCAACCCGCGATTGGCCTCGAAAAGACGGGCATAGGCCTCGGTCGCGGGGCGCAGGCCGCGCTCGGGGCTGGTCTGGCTGGCGCGGATCATCCCGGATTGCAGAAAGGCGGCAAACCCTTGCAGCAGATCATCGAGCAGATGCGCCTGATCGGGAAAGTAGAGGTAAAAGGTGCCATTGGCGACGCCTGCCTCCTTGCAGATCGTGGCGATGGTCAAATCCTGAAGGGCGGCACGTTCCAACAGGGCGCAGGCCGCGATGCGGAGCGTCTGCGCCGTGCGGATACCCTTGGCCTCGCCCTCGACCTGTGCGGCAAGGAACGCGGGATAGCTGGTGTGATCGGCATGCGGGGGCATGGGCGGCCTTGATATGAAACTGACGTCATATTCATATTTTACCCCCGGCGTGTCAATCCGGTCTAGCGCCGCCCTGCCTAGCTGCGTTCATGAAAGAAATCATAGAGTTTCTGCGCCATCGCGTCCGATACGCCTTCGACCGCGCGCAGGTCGGCCAGATTGGCGCGGCTCACCGCCTTGGCGCTGCCGAAATGCGCCAAGAGCGCCCGCTTGCGCGCGGCCCCGATGCCCGGCACCTCATCCAGCGGCGTGGCCCCCACCGCCTTGGCGCGTTTGGCGCGATGCGTGCCGATGGCAAAGCGATGCGCCTCGTCGCGCAGACGCTGCACGAAATAGAGCACCGGATCATTATGGCGCAGCGCCATGGGATGCTTGCCCACGCGGTGAAATTCTTCCTTGCCCGCGTCACGGTCCACGCCCTTGGCGACACCGACCATCGGAATATCCTCGACCCCCATCGCGCGCATGATGCTGGCCACCGCGCTCACCTGCCCCGCTCCGCCGTCGATCAGCAAGAGACCGGGCCATTGGCCCTGACTGCGGTCGGGGTCTTCCTTCAAGAGACGCTTGAAACGGCGGGTCAGCACCTCTTTCATCATGCCGAAATCATCGCCGGGGGTGATGTCATCGCCCCGGATGTTGAACTTGCGATAGTGGTTCTTCATCATGCCTTCGGGGCCGGCCACGATCATCGCGCCCACGGCATCGGTGCCCTGAATATGGCTGTTGTCATAAACCTCGATCCGCTGCGGCGGGCCGGGCAGGTCAAACGCCTCTGCCAATCCACGCAGCAATTTGGCCGTGGTCGCGGTTTCGGCCATCTTGCGCGCCAGACTCTCGCGGGCATTGCGCATCGCGGCGTCGATCAATTCCGCCTTTTCCCCGCGCAATGGCACGCTCAGCGTCACCTTGCGGCCCAGTTTGTCGCTCAGCGCCTGCTGCATCAGATCGGCATTCTCGATCGGATGCGACAAGAGCAGGCTGCGCGGCGGTTCCTTGCTGTCGTAGAACTGACCGATAAAGGCCTCCAGCGCCTCGGCCTCTTCGACATCCACCCCGACACGGGGATAGAAATCCTGATTGCCCCAGTTCTGCCCGCCCCGGATAAAGAACACCTGCACGCAGGCCTGGCCCTGTTCCAGATGCAGCGCGATCACATCGGCCTCGTCCACGGTGCGGGGGTTGATGCCTTGGGCGGTCTGCACCTGTGTCATCGCCTTGATCCGGTCGCGCAATGCGGCGGCGCGCTCGTATTCCATCGCCTCGGCGGCGGCTGACATTTCGGCGGCAAGTTTTTCCTGAATCTCGGTCGAGCGGCCCGAGAGGTAACGCTCTGCATCGCTGACCTGTGTCGCATAATCGGCACGGCTGATCTTGCCCACACAGGGCGCGGTGCATCGCTTGATCTGGTATTGCAGGCAGGGGCGCGTGCGGCTTTCGAACATGGCATCGGTGCAGTTGCGCAACTGAAAGACGCGCAGCAACTGCGCCAGCGTGCGGTTGACGGCACCGGCACTGGCAAAGGGACCGTAATAGGCGCCCTTCTCGCGCTTGGCGCCGCGATGCTTCTTGATCATCGGGAATTCATGCGCGGTGACAAGGATGTTGGGAAAGCTCTTGTCGTCGCGCAACAGCACGTTGTAGCGCGGCTTGAGCTGCTTGATGAGGTTCTGCTCCAACAGCAGCGCCTCGGTCTCGGTCGCGGTCGTGAGGAACATCATTGACGCGGTTTCCGAGATCATCCGGGCGATGCGCGGCGTGTGGCCGGTGGGTCGGGCATAATTGGAGACGCGTGCACGCAGGTTCCGCGCCTTGCCGACATAAAGCACGCGCGATTGCGCATCGAGCATCCGGTAGACGCCCGGCGAGCCGTCGAGCGTGCGCAGGTAATCGCGGATCACCTCATGCCCGGAGCGGGCGGGGGTCTGGTCGGTCTCTGTCATCTGCGAACAGCCTGATTCCTGTCTTTTGCTGCAACGAACCAGGCCGTGGGGCAAGGGGCAAGCTGTCCACGATTTCTGTGGATAACTCTGGAGACAAATTTCAGGGAGCCGGAATTTTCCGTTGAGTCCGGCGGGCTTCGTCGATCTGCCCTTTTTTTAGGCAGTTTTGCAACCATTTGAAATTACAGGGAAAAAATATTCATGAGCAGCAGCCTCTTGAAAACATTAGCGTTTTTGTAACGCTTCCGTAACGGAACGGTGAAAGGTGCAAAACTTCTCCGGGGAGATCATGTTTTCACTCCACCCCAAGCACATCGGGCGTCTGCCAGCCAAGGTGCTGGCCACCATCGACGCAGATCAACTGCCCGGTCACGCCGGGCGCGTTCAAAAGGTAGGTGAGGGCAGCGCAAATCTCCTCCGCATCCGTCCCGCGCCCGAGAATCGTGGCCTGGCGCTGATTGGCGAAATGGGTCGCGCTCTGGCGGTGGCCTTGCAGGGCGGGGCCGGGGCCGATGGCGTTGACGCGGATGCGCGGGGCGAGCGCCTGCGCACCGGTGCGGGTCAGCGCCCAGAGGCCCATCTTGGCGATGGTATAGGTCATGAACTCCGGCGTCAGCTTGCGCACGCGCTGGTCGATCATGTTGACGACAAGGCCACGCGCGCGCGACTCGCCGCCTGCGTCGGTCTCGGGTTCGGGCATCGCGCGGGCGATTTCCTGCATGAGTACGAAGGGCGCGCGGAGGTTGCTTTCCATGTGCCGGTCCCAGCTTGTCCGCGTGGCGGCAGCAAGGTTGTCATACTCGAAAATCGAGGCGTTGTTGATCAGCGTCAGGATCGGCCCGCCAAGCGCCTGAGCCGCGCGCGCGATGAGCGGCACAACCTGCGCCTCGTCCAGAAGATCGGCGCGCAGCGTCACCGCCTGCCGCCCCATGGCGCGTATCCGGGCGGCGACGTCTTCGGCTTCGGCCTCGGCGGTGGCGTAATGCACCGCCACGTCATGCCCCTGCCGCGCGAGTTCCAGCGCCATCGCGCGCCCCAGCCGTTTACCCGCCCCGGTCACCAATGCCCGTGTCACGCCCTGCCCCCGTTCATGTCAGCACGGTCCAGACATAGCCCGCATAAGAGGCGGTCAAGACAATCCCCCAGAGCCGCCCGATATCACGCCCCAAAAACACGAATGGAATGAGGGCAAGCGAGGCGGCCAGCATCACCCAGAGATCGAATTCAAGAAACTCGGCATTCACCGGCACAGGCCCGACGAGCGCCGTCACCCCGATAATGGCCAGAAGGTTGAACATGTTCGAGCCGATCACGTTGCCGAGCGCCACATCCGCCTGTTGGCGCAGCGCCGCCATCACTGTCGTGGCCAATTCCGGCAGGGAGGTCCCGACCGCCACCAGCGTCAACCCAATCACCGCCTCGCTAACCCCGTAGCGAACAGCGAGGATCGAGGCATGGTCCACCAGAATATCCGCGCCAAGTGGCAGGCCGATGAGGCCCAGAACGAGAAAGACAACGATCTGCCACCAGGGCATGTCGGGGTCAGCGCCCTCTACCTCTTCCTCGTCATCGAGAAGGCGGGCGGCGGCGACCTCGCGGCGATGGATCAACGAGCGGTGAAAGGCATCACCGAGCATCAGAGCGAGACCACCGAGAAGCACCAGCCCCGCAATCCAGTCGAACACCCCGCGAAAGGCCAGCGCGATGAACAGAATGCTTGCCCCCAGCATCTGAAGATAAGAGCGCGTGCAGTTGCATCGGCTTGTGTGCATCACCGCGATCAACGCGGGAATCCCCAGAACCAACAGGATATTTGCGGTGTTCGAGCCTACCACGTTGCCCAGGCCAAGCGCCGGCTTGCCCACCAGAACCGCATTGACCGAGATCAGCAATTCGGGGGCCGAGGTGCCAAAGGCCACCACCGTGAGGCTGACGATCAGCGCGGGTATCCCGATGCGCAGGCTCAGGTTCACAGCCCCCTTCACCAGCGCGTCGCCCGCCAGCAACAGGATCACAAGGCCAAGCGTCACCATCAGCCATGGCATCATGGCTGTCGGCCTTTGCCACAGTCGCAGGGTCCTTTGCCGATCCGGTAGCGACCGCAGCGTTTGCATTTCGCCTCTGCCAGCCGCTTCTGTCCCGGAAAACGGAGCTTTCCGAACATCGCCAGCACCGCCATGGCCACAAGGAAGACAAAAACGATCTTCACAACCATGTCAGAGTCCGAACCGGGCGTAATGCGCCCGCGCCTCAAGCGTGCCGAGCGCATCTTCGACGATCCGCACTCCGAACCGCGACAAAAGCCCGAGCCGTCGCCCGTAGCGGACAAAGCGCACCTTGTCGCCGTATAGCTCCTTCATGCGTGGCTCCAGGTGGCCGAACCCGTCGGCTAGGCCAAGCGCGATCGCGCGCCCGCCAAGCCAGAACTCGCCAGTAAAAAGCGCCGGGTCGTCCGACAGCCGGTCGCCGCGCCGGTTTTTCACATGAGCGATGAAAGCGGTATGGATATCCTCAAGCAGCGCCTTGAGGCGCGCCACGTCTTCGGGCTTTTCAGGCAGGAAGGGATCCAGCGTGCTCTTGGACTGACCAGCCGTGTAGACCCGCCGCTCCAGTCCCTGCCTCTTGAGGAACATATCCGCGCCAAAGCCCGCCGAGATCACACCGATGGAGCCGACGATCGAAGAGGCATCGACGCGGATATCGTCGGCGGCCACCGCGAGCCAGTAGCCCCCCGAGGCCGCCACATCCTCGACAAAGGCATGCACGGGGATTTTCCTTTCCTCTGCCAGCCGGCGGATACGCGCGGCGATGAGCGCGCTTTGCACCGGCGAGCCCCCCGGCGAATTGATCACCAGCGCAACGGCCTGCGGCTTGCCGCGGCGAAAGGCACGCTCGATGACCGGCGCCAGCGTCTCGTCGCTCAGTGCCGCACGTGGCCCTGAACCGATAACCCCCGCAAGCCGGATGACGGCCACGCGCGGAGACTTTTTGAGGAAGGGGACAAGATGTCTCATGCGGCCCGATGTAGAGTGCGCCCGCGCGACAAACAAGGCGGCCTGGCGCGCAAGGTCGAAAACGGGGAAATTTCGTCACGAAACAGACCGCGCCCCCTCACCGCCCCCGGATGCGCGGGTCCAGCGCGTCTCGCAGCCCGTCGCCCATGTAGTTGATCGACAGCACCGTGAGCGAGATGCCAAGGCCGGGCCAGAATACGCGCTCGGGGTAGTCCTGAAGATACTGGACCGCATCATTCAGAAGCCGCCCCCATGTCGGGAAATCCGGCGGAAAGCCCAAGCCGAGGAAGGACAGCGCGCTTTCGGTGATGATCGCGTTGGCGATGCCAAGCGTGGCCGAGACCATGATCGGCGACATCACATTGGGCAGGATATGCCGGGTGATGAGGCCGAAATTGGTGGTGCCGATGGAGCGGGCGGCAAGGATGAATTCGCGCTCTTTCAGTGCCAGAACATCGCCGCGCACGATCCGTGCCGTGGGCATCCAGCTTGTGACACCGATGGCCACCACGATGAGGATGAAGATGCCCCGTTCCGGGCCGAACACGCCATTGAGGCTCTCGCGGAACAAGAGCACCATCACCAGCAAGAGCGGCAAGAGCGGCAGCGACAAAAACAGGTCGGTGAGCCGCATCAGCGCCCCGTCGAGGCGACGAAAGAACCCCGCCAGCACCCCCACCAGCGCCCCCAGCACCACCGCCAGCACCATCGCCGTCAGACCCACGGCAATCGAGGTCTGACCGCCCGCCATCATCCGCGCCAGCATGTCGCGGCCCAGTTGATCGGTGCCGAACGGATGCGCCCAGCTTGGCCCCTGATTGCGCGCGCGAATGTCGATGAAGGTGGCGTCATAGGGCCAGACCAGCGGGCCAAGAAACACCCCCGCGATGATCACGAACAGCACGATGCTGCCGATGAGCGCGCCGCGATGGCTGCGGAACTGGTCCCAGACATCGCGCCATTGGCTGCGCGGCGGCGCGGTGGGGCCGGTATCGGTGAGGGCGGCTATGGGGGGCGGGGTCTCAGTCATAGCGAATCCTCGGGTCGAGCACGCCATAGAGCACGTCCGCCACGATGTTGAAGAACACGATCAGAACCGCGATGATAAAGGTCACGGTCTGCACCATCGGCAGGTCATTGGCCTCGATCGCGGTGATGAGAAGCTGGCCCAGCCCGTTCACCTTGAATATCTGCTCGGTGATGATCGCCCCGCCAAAGATCGACGGCACGCCAAGGGCAATGACCGTGATCACCGGGATCATCGAATTGCGCAGCACATGGACCATGACCACGGTCCATTCCGACAGACCCTTGGCGCGGGCGGTGCGCACATAGTCCTGACCCAGATTGTCGAGCATCGAGGCGCGCATGAAGCGGCTGATCTGCGCCGTGGTTTGCAGCGCCAGCACCATCACCGGCATGACCATCTGCATCAGTTGTTTCTTGAACGTGACCCAATCCACCACCTTGAGCGTGGTGTCATAGATCGAGGGCAGCCAGCCCAGTTGCACCGAAAAGATCACGATCACCAGCACACCAGAAAAAAATGGCGGCACCGAATAGCCCACCATGGTGACGAATGTGCCGGTCTGGTCGAACACCGAATATTGCCGATAGGCGGAATAGATCCCGATGGGCAGGGCAATCAGGATGCCCACCACATAGGACATCGCCACCACCCAGAGGGTTTGCGGCATCCGCTGCACGATCACATCCATCACCGGAGAGCGGAATTGCCAGCTGAGCACGCGCTGTTGCCCCTCGGCCAGCGTGGTGCCGAACAGCCAGTCGGTCAGCATCATCGGCTCGACCACAAAGAATTGCCACATCCATTTCAGGAAGCGGATATGGGTGGGTTCCCCCAGCCCGAGCGCGAGGCGCATCTTTTCCTTGACCTCGGGCGGCACGGTCAGGGGCACCTGCGCCATCGGATCGCCGGGGGCCAGTTCCAGCAGCATGAAGATCACAAAGCTGATGAACAGCAGCGTCGGTATCGCGAGGACAAGCCGTCGGATCGTATAGGTCAGCATCTGCGGCGCCTCTTGCGGGTCGTTCTTATCGTTGTCTGACAGGCAAAGAGGCCGCCCCGGTGGTTGGTCCGGGGCGGCCGGGGATCAGATCACTTGATCCGATACCAGTCCGCGACATTCCACAACTCTGTGTCCCATGTGTTCAACGCGACCCCGCCCAGCGTGTTGGAGCGCGCCGAAACCCGGCCCCGGTGCACCAGCGGCACGATGGTGTAGCTGTCCTTGGTCAGCATGTCGTTGAGTTTCTTGGCGATCTCCGCGCGCTCTTCGAGGGCTGCGGTGCGGCCCAGTTCCCTGACCAGTTCGTCATAGGCCGGATCACAGAAGCGGTTGACGTTCTCGCCCTGCCACTGGGTTTCGGGGCGCGGGGCCTTTTCGCAGGTATAGCCCGCCAGATAGCTTTGCGGATCGGTGCCGTCGAAGTTGTTGGCATACATTTCCACATCGGCGTAGAATCTGGGGAAGGTATCCGGGCTGCCCGGATCGCTGCCGAAGAACACAGAGGCCGAGATGTTGCGCAACTCGGTCTCTACCCCGATGTCCTGCCACCACTGCTTGACCAGCGCCTGAAAGTCCTGGCGCACGGCATTGGTCGAGGTCTGATAGAGCAGCGACAGTTTCTTGCCGTCCTTCTCGCGGATGCCGCCCGCGCCGACGGTCCAGCCCGCCTCATCCAGAAGCGCCTTGGCGCCTGCGACATCCTGCACCAGACAATCGGTGTTGTCAGAGGCGAATGCCTCTGGCGCGGGCACGAGGTTGCAGGTGGGCAGGCCCGCCTTGCCATAGCCCACTTCGACCAGAAGATCGCGGTCGATGGCCATCGACAGCGCCTTGCGCACGCGGATGTCGGACAGGATCGGGTGCGGGTGCTTGGCGGTCGAACGCTCGCCCTCGGGCAGCGACGGCGACGGATCGGTGAGGTTCATCTCGATCCGTTCCACCAGCGTGCCAAAGGCCGACATGGCCACGCCCTTGCCCGCCTTCTCCATGTTGGCGATCACGTCGGGGGCAAGTTGCAGGTTCCAGGCATAGTCGAATTCGCCGGTTTCCAGCACCGCGCGCCCCGCCGCCGCGGCATCGCCGCCGCCCTTGAAGGTCATGGTGGCAAAGCGCGGTTTCGCCGGATCACGGTAATTCGGGTTGGCCGAGAGCGAGATCACGTCATTGGGCCGGAATTCATCCACCTTGAACGGGCCGGTGCCGATGGGCGAGAAATTCGCATCGGTGCATTCCTGCGCGCGCGCGCCCAGACATTCGGCGAATTGCGCAGCCTGAATGACCGGGGCCTGACCGCCCATGAAGGGCCCGTAGGGATTGGGGGTGGGCTGCGAGAAATTGACCCTGGCGGTCAGATCGTCGATCACCTCGACCGAGGACACGCCCTCGTATTTGGCAAGCTGCGCGCAACCGACCTCGGGGTGCATACAGTATTCGGCGGTGAATTTCACGTCATTGGCGGTGAAGGGCGTGCCATCCGACCAGGTGATTCCCGGTCTTATGTTCCAGGTGATCGACATCAGGTCAGCCGCCACGCCGCCATTCTCGACGGTGGGAATTTCGGTCGCCAGATAGGGCACCATCTCGCCTTTTTCGTTGTAGCGGCCCAGGGGTTCGATCACGAGGCTGGCGGCCTCC
Source organism: Roseovarius autotrophicus (assembly GCF_018069895.1). Classification (GTDB taxonomy): domain Bacteria; phylum Pseudomonadota; class Alphaproteobacteria; order Rhodobacterales; family Rhodobacteraceae; genus Roseovarius; species Roseovarius autotrophicus. The sequence goes on from NZ_JAGQDH010000006.1 coordinate 12,999, forward strand.
ACCTCTTTGGTGCCGCCCGAAAGATAGGGGTTCATGATCGACGGCGCCTGCCAGTAGATCAGGTTCACATGGCCGTCCGCGCCGCGCTCGGCCTGCGCCACGGTGGCGAAACCGGCAAGGGCGGTCGCACCAAAAAGCAAGGGTTTCAGGGTCATTTCGTTGATTTTCCTCCGCTGTTGGACGGGCTTCGCGCCGCCTCTTGTAGGGTGTAACGGGGAATGAGGGACAACACGCGCCCCCACCGCATCCCCCGACGGTTCAAGCATCTCAGACCGGATCGCGGCAAAAAGCAAGCCCGTCCTCGCACGGCGAAAGAAAACCGCGTTTCCTTTTCGCGCGGTGTTTGACAGGCGGGCAGCTTCTGCCTAGCGTTTCAGCGATGTGACAGGGAGAATTCCATGCTCGACAGACCGCTGGCCCGGATCGAGAATCTGCGCGTCGAGTTCCAGACCCGCGACGGCCCGGTGGTGGGCGTCGAGGATGTTTCCTTTGAGGTCAACCCCGGCGAAACCGTCTGTATCGTCGGCGAGAGCGGATCGGGCAAATCCGTCTCGTCGCTGTCGCTGATGCGGCTGATTGATTACGGCGGCGGCGAGATCACGGGCGGGCGGATGCTGTTTGACCGCGCCAAGGGCGGCGAGATCGACCTTGTGAAAACCGACCAGAGCCTGATGCGCACGATCCGGGGCAATGAGATCGGCATGATCTTTCAGGAGCCGATGACCGCGCTCAACCCGGTCTTTACCGTGGGGCGGCAACTCTCGGAAGGGTTGCGCGTGCATCGCGGCATGACCAAGGCGCAGGCGCGGGCGCGCGCGCTGGACCTCTTGAAAGAGGTGCGCATCCCCGAGCCGGAGCGGCGGCTGGATCAATACCCGCACGAGCTTTCCGGTGGGATGCGGCAACGGGTGGTGATCGCCATGGCGCTGGCCTGCGCGCCGCGCCTTCTGATCGCCGACGAGCCGACAACCGCGCTTGACGTGACCATTCAGGCCGAAATCCTTGCGCTGATTGATCGGCTCAAGCGCGAGACCGGCACGGCGGTGATTTTCATCACGCATGACATGGCGGTGGTGGCGCAGATGGCCGACCGGGTGGTGGTGATGTTTCGCGGCAACAAGGTCGAGGAAGGCCCGGTCGAGCAGATTTTCGAGGCGCCCGTGCATGACTACACCAAGGCGCTTCTGGCGGCGGTGCCAAAACTGGGCGAGATGCGTGGCAAGCAATATCCCGAACCAATGCGCCTTGTCGGGTCAGACGCCCACGAAATCCGCCCCATCGTGGGCAGCGACGAGACGCTTTTGACCGTCAAGGGGCTGACCACGCGGTTCCCGGTCAAGGGCGGGTTCTTTCGCCGGACGCTGGCCAATGTCCACGCGGTCGAGGATGTCTCGTTCGAGTTGCAAAAGGGACGCACCCTCAGCCTTGTGGGCGAGAGCGGTTGCGGCAAATCCACCGCCGGGCGGTCGATCCTGCGGCTGGTAGAGCCGATGGCGGGCGCGGTGGTGCTGGATGGCGTGGACATCATGGCGCTCAGCCCCGGCGAGCTGCGCCGTGCCCGCGTCAATATGCAGATGGTGTTTCAGGATCCGTTTGCCAGCCTCAATCCGCAGATGAAGCTGGCCGCGCAGGTGGCGGAACCCTTGCGCAATTACGGGCTGGCGTCGGGGTCCGAGATCGAGGACCGCGTGGCGATGCTGTTTGACCGGGTGGAACTGCCGCGCTCTTTCCTGCGGCGGTTTCCGCATGAATTGTCGGGCGGGCAGCGGCAGCGGGTGGCGATTGCGCGCGCGCTGGCGCTCAACCCCAAACTGATCGTCTCGGATGAGGCGGTGAGCGCGCTGGACGTGAGCGTGCAGGCGCAGGTGGTCAATCTGATGATGGAATTGCAGGCCGATCTTGGCCTGAGCTACGTCTTTATCAGTCACGATATGGCCGTGGTCGAACGGGTGAGCCACGATGTCGGCGTCATGTATCTGGGCCGCATCGTCGAGCGCGGGCCGCGCGCCGCCGTCTTCGAGAACCCGCAGCACCCCTATACGCAGGCGCTGATGAAGGCCGTGCCGATCGCCGATCCGCGCCAGCGCAAGGCCGAGAAGGACCTCAATTTCAAGCCGATCCCCTCGCCCATCCACCAGGTCGGATACGAGCCGGGACCGTCAGTCTATCAAGAGGTGGGTCCGGGGCATTTCGTGCTGACCTCAGAAAGCGGCTATTGAGTGAATTTGGAGTTTGGTGATGAGGGAAATTTACTGCCCCGTGATCGATCCAGATTGGTTTAATTTTCTGGCAAGCCGTCCGGGTTCAAGTGAAGTGAATTTCTGGAAGCCAGAGGTCTCTTCAGGCGGCGTGCCGGCGTAGGTGCGGCCTGATCCAATCGAGTACGGCGCTAGGGCAATCCGACAGTTCCACGGCCAGTCCTGCCGCGAATGTCTCGAATGCAGAGCGGTTGAGGTCATTGACCCCCACGAGCACTGGCACGCCGCGCTCCAGCGCGCTGACGATCACGGGCTGAAAGCCGTGACCCTTCGCCTCCTGCTTGCCGAAGCGGTTGAGGATCATCAGGTCGGGGACAAGGGCGGTGGTGGCCAGCCCGTCCGCGACAACCATGGCCACCGCCTCGATGGCCGCGCCATCCAGACGGCATCCGGTCGAGTGACGCCCCAGTTTCTGGCTGATATTGAGCCGAGCGCCCGAGGCGAGGTCGATCAGATCCATGTCACAGGCGTGACGATCGGGCGATGTGCAGGGCTCCGGCAGAACCCCGGCAAGGCGGTGGCCCCGCACACGCAATGTGGCGGCGACGCTGCGCAGGGTGTCGTCGGCACCCCCGTGCGATCTGACATGAATGAAAGCGATGTACATGGTCGTGATCCTTGTGGAAGGTCCCTGCCGCCGGAAACGCCCCGGCGGCAGGAGATCGCTCAGACGATGGGACGCGGTTTGAGCGACATTTCGAGGAAGTTGTGTTTGTAGGCGCTCTCGCCCACCTTGCGCAGCACGCCGCGACCCAGCTTGAAGCGATAGTTTCCGGTCACCGGATCGGGCACCGCATGGCAGACCGAGTTGGCCATCGAACCGGGATAGTTGAAGGCCGCCTTGGCCACGCCGGGGCGGATTTCGTCCGAGACGATGGCCACGGCCACGAACTGTCCCGTTGTGGTCTTGATATGGCCGTTCTCCATCAGTTTGGCAAAGCTGAGATCACTTTCCTTGACGCCAATCGGCGCGCCGGTCTGGACATAGACCGTGTCGTTGAACCCCTCGACCAGATCGCCCGACTCGATGCCCTGCGGGGTGGCGTCCTCTGGGTGGATCACGATATGCGGCCAAGGCCAGCGTTTCGCCAGATAGGGCTTGCGCAGATCGTCGAAGCCCGACTGCCAGACCTCGTTGACACGGCCATTGGTGATCCAGATCTCGCCCTTCTCGGCGCGCGGCTTGATCGCCTCGTAGAAATCCGTCCAGCTGTCGTTGATCCACGGGGTCTTGAGGATATTGGCCTTACCGGTATGGCTGGCAAAAGCGTAGAGCCATTTCTGGTCCTTGGTGTCGCCCTCGACCTCGCCCCAGTCATTGGCCGGATCATGCAGGCGTCCGGTGCCGATCATCTCGCCATTCACCATGCGGATCGGGGTCTGAATGCCCGTAGTGCCCAGTTCGCGCAGCTTCTCGTGGCCCTTCTTGCCCTCTTTCCTGGCCTCCTTTACGAGCACATTGTAGCTCAGCACGCCGTTGCGGGAGAACCGCGCGGCCTCCTCGAAGACATCGTTGCTCTCGGTCCAGTCGAACCCTTCCAGCCCCATCTTCTGCGCGAATTGGCCGATGGCCCACCAATCGGGTTTGGCCTCGCCCGGCGCGTCGTTGAACTTGGCGTAAAGGCGCAGGCGACGTTCGGCATTGCAGCGGGCGAAATCCACCTCTCCCCAACCCGCTGCGGGCAAAACGATATCGGCATATTGCGTATTGAGCGGCTCCACGGGGTAGATGTTGCTGTCCACCAGCACCATGCCGCCGCTGTCCACGCGCGCCTTGAACACCTCAACCAGATGCGCGCGATCGACCGAGCGCGGCTGGTGCGGGTTGCGCATGGTCAGATCCGCCACCCGGCTTGCCAGTTCCTGACTGGCCAGCATCGCCGGGAACCAGGTGATGCCCATGGTCCACATGAAGCGCACCTTGCCATCCATCACCCAACGATCGACATTGAGCGGCTTCTTGCGCCGTCCGGGGTGCTTTTCGGGGCTGAGAAACCCCTTACCGGGACCCGCGCCCATGCCGCCGCGCTGGTGTCCGCCGCCACGGCTGATCACCTGACCGGGGCGGTTGCCCGCGCCGCAGATGAGGCCCAGTGACGCGAGCGACGCGGTGTTCATGTAGTTGTTGGACCAGTAGTTGCCCTTTTCCAGCATGAAGGACGTCTTGGGGCGGCTGCCATCCTCGCGCGGCTTGGCGATCATCTCGGCGCAGCGCAGGATATCCTCGGCCGGCAGGCCGGTGATGCGTGCGGCCTCTTCCAGTTGCGCGGCAGGTTCGTTGGCGATGAATTTCTGGAAATCCTCCCAGTCCGATTGCCAACGCCCCCAAGTGGTGCGCCATTGCCAGCCGGTGTTGCGGGTGCCTCGTCCATAGCCCGATTCCAGCTCCCACTTGTTGTTGACCCAGGTGTCGATGAAGGTCTGATCCTGCCAGCCGTTGTCGATGATGATCTTGGCCAGCGCCAGATGCAGTGCGGTGTCGGTGCCGGGGATGAGTGGCAACCAGAGGCCACCATTTTTGATCCCGTATTCCACGCCCATCGTGCGGTGGGGCGTGACAAAGATCATCGCCTTGCCAGGGTTGTCACCGCCCATCATCCACGAGGTGAAGAGCACCGTCTTGGTCTCGTAGGGATCGACCCCCGACAGGAAGGCCACATCGCATTTGCCCCAATCCTCGTAGGTGGCGGCGAAGGAGTTGAGCCCGGCATCGTCGAGGCCGGTCGCATCGGGGCCGCGCATCGGCTTGTCGTGCCAGGCATGGACAGGCGTGCCGATGGCGCGATCCACCAGTTTGCGGATGGCATAGGTATTCTCGAAATACTCATAGGAAAACGTCTTCATCCCCCAGGCGTGTTCGCCATATTTCGAGAGCACGTATTGCGAGACCTCGGCCATCACATCGGTCACAAGATCCCAGCTTACCGGGGTCAGAATGCCGCCGATGCGCACCATCGGATTTTTCAGACGGTCCTTGGTGGGCGTATCGGGGTTGTAGATCTTCTGCGCCAGCGTGCCGCCGCGCACCGAATAGTTGCCACCCGGATTGACCGCCTCGGCCTCGGCATCGGCGATGACCACGAAATGATGCGGGCGCCCATCGTGCATCCCGATATTGTGCTGACTGCGCGCGATCCAGGGGGCGCCATAGGTGGGAAAATCCACACCAAAGGCGTTCTGATCGGCTTGCGTGCCGCCCTCTCGGCCCACGGGCCAGCGATAGACCTTGTAGGAACAGGCTACGATGCAATAGCTGCATGCGGTGGTCAGGATATCCGCATCGGGGGGCGGAAGCGGGACGAATTCGCGGTTTTGAACGACGGTTTGTGCCATGTCGTTTGATCCTTTCTCAAGCGCCAGTAGGGTTGTGGCTGTAGCCGTAGAACAGCCCCATCACGCCAGTCGCGACGATATCGTCGCCGTCAATTTCCAGAACGATCTGCGGCAGGCTCTCGACCGCATGACCCGACACGATCATCCCGTGTTTGGTCAGATCGAAGGTCGAAAGGTGCAGCGGACAGGGGCCAAGCACCGAATGTTCCGAACGAAACTCGCTCTCGCCCATATAGCCGCCCATATGCGGGCAGATGGTGTTGAAGGCGACGATATTGCGCGCCTCTCCCACGCCGCCGCCCGCCTCTTCGGTCAGCATCATCAGCAGGTTCTCGATATCGTCATTGGGATAGCTGAAGGCGATGGCCCGACCCGGCTCCAGATCCGAGACCTTGCCGATCACCTTGCGGGTATAGCCTGAAGAGACCAGCTCTTGCGCCTCGCCGCCGGTGCCATAGCTGGCCAGCACGGTGATGGATGCACCGCCCAGGATCAGGAAGTTGCGGCGGTTGATCGAGCTACAGGCGTGGCCCGCTGCCTTTGTCTTGACGGATTGTGTCATTTCAGGAACTCCGACCATGTTGCGGTTTCAGGCAGTTCGGGGGCCTCGGCCAAAAGCGGCTCATCCATCGACATGGCCTCGAGAAAGGCCACAAGATCGGCCTTTTCCCCGTCGTTCAGCCCCAGCGGTTGCAGCCCGGCGGTTTGCCCCTCGCCGCCGCCCGCATCGTAGAAATCAACCACATCGGCCAGCGACCAGAGCGCGCCGTTGTGCATATAAGGTTCGGTCCAACGCAGCTCGCGCAAGCTTGGCGTGCGGAACTTGCCCTTGTCCTCTGGCCGCTTGGTCACATGGTAGAGGCCCAGATCGTCCGCGCCCGCGCGATAGACATCCTCAGGCACGCCCTTCTGGTATAGCTCCCACCGCAGCGTGATCTGATAGAGCGGTTCCTGCTCGAATTCCGCCGCTGCTGGCACGCCGATATTGTAGAATTTCTGATCCGAGGCGAGCGCGCCGTTGTGGCACGAGATGCAGCCCGCCTTGCCGTTGTAGATATCCATGCCACGCTTGGCCGCGTCGCTCATCGCGTCCGTGTCGCCCGCAAGATAGCGGTCAAAGGGCACCTTGGTGGCATCCGTCACGATGGTGCGCTGATAGGCGGCGATGGCGTCCCAGGCATGGGCGAGGTTGGGCCAATCGGTGCCGAACACGGCCTTGAACTCTCGCACATAATCGGGAACGAAGCGCAGGCGCATCTCCATCATCGAGCCGTCGCCATTGCCTGCGACCGCGCCACCGGCGGCGGCGGGGGCCTGTGCCTCCAGCGATGTGGAATTGCCCTCCCAAAAGAGCTTGTTGTAATAAGCGGCGTTCAGGATCGTCTGGCTGTTGCGCCAGTGCTGCGTGCCGGGATAGCCAAAGCTGATGGCCCCGCCGGTGCCCCAGCCCAGATCGGGCAGGTGACAGGCCGAGCACGGCATCGCGCCATTGCCCGACAGCCGCCCGTCCCAGAAGAGCTTTTCGCCCAAGGCCACCTTTTCCGGCGTCATCGGATTGTCATCGGGAATGGGTGGCGGGGACAGGCTGGCAAGCGGCGGTATGCTCTCTGCCAGTGCAGGCAGGCTCAGCAACGCCGTGAGCGCCGCGCTGCTCAGGATAGGTGTGATGTGACGTGTCATTTCTCGAACCTCCTCAATTCTTGCCGACGTCGCGCAGATCGTAATCCGGCAAGTCAGGTGGGGTTATGACGGGCGCGTCGCCGGTAAGACTTTCGAGAAACGCGACAATATCCGCCGACTCCTCGGGGCTGAGCCCAAGCGGCGCGATCCGGTCGTTGCCCGCGTTGTAGAAGGCCACGACCTCGGCCAATGTCTCGAACACGCCGGAATGCATGTAGGGCGCCGTCTGGCCCACATCCCAGAGCGAGGGCGTGGTGAACTTGCCGATATCGCCCTCGTCCTTGGTCACGACATACTGGCCCACATCCGCGCGCAGGTTCATGTAATTGGGGGTGCCCATGCTCGCGTAATGCCTCAGCAAAGTGATCTGGCGCACGGCGGTGGCGTTGTCGGGGGCGGGGGCCGCATGACCCGCATGGCCTGCTGCCTGACCCGGCGCATCCCCCAGAAGTTCCGGGTGATCGGGCACGCCCATCGCGTGCAACCCGCCATCCGACAGCATCGCGCCCCCATGGCAGGACGCACAGCCCGCCTTGCCCTCGAAAAGTGCCAGCCCCCGCTTGGCGGCGTCCGAAATCGCATCCTCTTGCCCGCGCAAATAGGCGTCAAACGGTGCGTTCTCGGTGCGGATGGTCTTGAGGAACTCGCCGATTGCGCCGTAAATGCGCCCGCCATAGGGTTCTGCCCCATAGGCAGCCTCGAACATCTCCATGTATTGCGGCACCTGTTTCAGCCGTTCTTGGGCAAGGCGGCTGTCCATGTTCATGGTGTGCGATTCCGTCAGCATGTCGCGCACGACGGTGCCAAGGTCCGATCCGTCAAGACGCCCGTCCCACATGAAGAAGTTGCGGTTGGCCACGTTGAAAAGGCCCGGCGCGTTGCGGAAATACAAAAGATCGCCATAGGCATGCGACATCGGCTCGCCCGTGCCCCAACCCTTTTCGGGATCGTGGCAGGAGGCGCAGGAATGGCCCGTGTCGCCTGACAGGCGCGCGTCAAAGAACAGCATCTTGCCCAGGTCTGCGCGCGCGGCGTTGATCTCTTTCGCCTCAGGCAGGGGGGCAAGCGGCACGGCCTCCTGCGCGCCGGCCATCGGTGCGGCGAGGGACAATGCCAAGGCGGAAATCCCGGCGGCAAGCGCCGCGCGCCGCGATGGTCTTGGTGATCGTGTCATCTGATCCTCCGGTCCTGTGTTGTGCCGGACCGCGCCATGGCCGTTTCAAACGGCCAGAGCGCGCCCTTGGCTTTGGTCAGAGGTTAGGGCCATGCACCCGCACGGTTGTTGCGGGTCTTGTGACGAGATGTGAAAAGTTGTGACGAAATGTGACGGCCTGATCCGGCAAGCTCAGGCGGCCCGGCGCGCATCCAGCATGCGCCGCACATGGCGCGCCAGATCTACCGGATCGAGCGGTTTGGCCAACACTTCGGTCGCCCCCCCCGGAAGTGCAACCGCTGTGGGATTGAACCCGGTGCAGAAGATCACCGGCAGATCGGGGCGCAAATTGCGCATCGCGCGCGCCATCTCGATCCCGTTCATGTCGGGCATGACCACGTCCGAGATCAACAGGCTGTGCCGGAATGGCGCCTTCCCGAACCGCTCCAGCGCGATGCGCGGCGAGGTATAGGCCTCGACCTGATAGCCCATCCGCATGAGCGACCGGCGCAATGTTGCCGCCACCTCGGTCTGATCGTCAACGATCATCAGGCTCTCGTGACCTCGTTCAGGCACGGGCGCGATGGCCTTTTGCCGCATATCGGCAGCGGCGCCAGGCAACAGAAGGCAAAACAGCGTGCCCTTGCCCGGTTTTGTCTCGACCATGATCCGCCCGCCCATGTCTTGCACCAGCCCCTGCACCACCGACAGGCCCAGGCCGGTGCCCTTGCCAAGCGGCTTGGTCGTGTAAAAGGCATCGAAAATGCGCGTGGCGGTGTCCTCGGACATGCCCGGCCCGTCATCCTCGACCACCAGTTCCACCCAGCCCTCGGCGCGCACGGGCAGGCCTTCGGGTGCGTCGGCAAGCGCGCGCGCGGCAATGCGGATACGCCCCGTGGCATCGCCGATAGCCTCGGCGGCATTGGCCGTGAGGTTCATCAGTATCTGATGCAGATGGGTTGGGTCGGCCAGCACTGTGACGGGCGCGCAGTCGCGCACCCCCTCGATCCGGATCGTTGGCGGGATGGCAGCGCGCATCAGGCGGTTGACCTCGGAAATGGCAGTGCAAAGGTCGGTCGGCTCCGGTGTCCCCGGCTCCCTGCGCGCAAATCCCAGAAGTTGCCGCACCAGCGCCTGTGCCCGGCGTGCGGCGATGTCGATCTGCTCCACCTCTTCGGCCAGGTCGCTGCCCGGCTCGGCATCGAGTGACGCCAGATGCGCCGACCCGAGGATGGATGTCAGGATATTGTTGAAATCATGCGCGATCCCGCCTGCCAGAAGGCCCACCGCTTCGATCTTTTGCGCGCGCGCCACCTGTTCGCGGGCCTGACGCTTTTCGGTGATATCCTCGCCGATGCCCAGATAGCTGTGGATCGTCCCCTCCTCGGCGCGCAGCGGCAGGATCGTGCTATCGACCCAGTAGCTTCGGCCCGCCCGGTCGAGAGTGCGCAGCACCCCGCGCCAGACCGCCCCCCGCTCCAGCGTGCCGCGCAGATCGGCATAGGTCTCCTCGGGCACCTCGCCCGATTGCAGGAACTTCGGCGTGCGCCCGACGATCTCGTCGCGCGACCAGCCGGACAAGTCCTCGAACCGCCGGTTGGCATATTGGATGCGGCCATGCGTATCGGTGATGAGGATCGTGGCCGGGCTTTGCTCAACCGCCTGCGCCAGACGCTGTTCGGAGCGTTGCAGCGCGCGGCGGCGCTCCAGCTCTGCGGTCAACCTTGCGTTAGCAGCGCGCATGTCGCGGATGAATAGGGAGATCAGAACCGCGATGCTCAGTGCCGCCGCCACCAACAGAACCATCGCCAGAAAGCCGTAGCCGATCAGCGTCTCGCCCCGCGTAACCGCGACGATGATACGCGCTGTGCTGCGCGCGCGGCTGTCCATCCAAAGCATTTCCAGATTGCGCAGCGCGAGAATCGCCTCGGTATCATCGACCTTGACCAGACGATCAGTGCGCTCGGCTGGCCAGTTGGTCGCCACGGCGCGATCCGCGATCTCGATCTTCGCACGATATTCTTCAATGGTTTGCTTGATCGACTCCAACGCGCGCCGCTCGCTCTCAGGCAAAGGGTCGGAAAGGTAGCTGGCCATGACCGCATCGAACTGCGTCAACTGATCCATCATCCGCGCACGATAGCTCTCGTCCTTGCGGATAACATAGTTCTTGAAATTGTGAATGATCCCGCCATAGCCAAGATAGCCGCGCAGCGAACTGATCCAGACGCCTTTCTTCTCGGGATCCTCGGCGTAATCTGTCCAGCTCTCCGCGATATCGGTGAATTGCGCGCGGGTCTGCGCACCGAGGTAAAGGCCGGTCGCGACTGTTACCAGCACCAGGAGCGCAGCAGCCATCGCAAGCGTGTAGGTGCGTTTGATCGAGGTCATATCGGGCCTTTCGGACACCCGCTACAATCACGCCATTGCCATGCCGTGGCAAGAATTTGTGCGAGGATGCACCTGACATGACCGAGCGGATACTTGTCGTGGATGACGACCGTCAGATGACGGGGTTTCTGGACCGCTTCCTGACCAAGCAGGGCTTCGAGGTGCATTGCGTCGGCTCCGCTACCCGTATGGGATTGGCGATGGAGCATGCCGAATACGATCTCGTTCTGCTCGACGTTGGCCTACCCGATATCGACGGCTTCGAGGTGACGCGCGAATTGCGCCGCTCCTCGCGCCTGCCAATCATCCTGCTCACTGCGCGCGAAGACGTTTTCGACAAGATCATCGGTCTGGAACTTGGGGCGGATGATTATGTCTCCAAGCCGTTTGAGCCGCGCGAGCTTCTGGCACGGGTGCGCTCCGTGCTGCGCCGCTCCAAGGCCATGGGGGCCCCGCACGAGGCACTGCCCGAGGTGCGCGTGTTGCGTTTCATGGGGTTTGTGCTTGATCTGCCGAAGCGGCAACTTTCCGGACCGGACGCGCACGAGGTAGCGCTCACAGGGATGGAGTTCAATCTGCTTAAAGTGCTGGCCGAGAATGCTGGCGACGTGGTCAGCCGCGACAAGATCATGCAGACGATCTACGGCCACGCCCTCACCGTGACTGACCGCGCCATCGACGCCCATATCGCCCGGCTACGCAAGAAAATCCCATCGCCAAACGGTCGGGTGTCCCTGATCCGGACGGTGCACGGCGCGGGATATAGTCTTGCTGCAGAGGTTCGATCAGAGTGAGTAACCGAGCGTCCGACGATAAGGAACAGTCTACAAGTCAAAACTACCGGATCTTTGGACCCGGAGACGCGCCGGAGCTAGAATGCATCCGCATCGAACCCAGTCAAAGAATCTGGAACTTCGTCCGATTCCGCACGTTTCCGCTGGCATCCATACAGGGACGCCGCGCCATTCCTGGGCGGGAAACCACGGAGATCAGTCTACAAATGATGTCGGACTGCCAAGCCGAACATAATGGCCCTGGGTGCCGTTCAAGGCTAGACTGAAGCGGACTGTAAGACGCGCAATTTGACACGGCGCTTTTTGGATCATCGCTATGATCCTGTCTTGCGCCGGTAAGATGGATAGGGAAGGACACCCTCCGGCACATGTGCCGCATTGGTCTTGCGTCGCTCTGGATAGCGCACGACCGACCATTCATACGAGACCATCGACCCCGTCGTTACCGAAGCCGTGTGATGACCTGCAGCAATAGCAGGAGCGCATCCGCTGTTCCGTTAGCGTCTCCCTTCTCGAAATCGCCCTCGATCGTTCCCATCTGGTTGGTGACATGGGCGAGGCAGATCACATCGCGCCCGCGCGCTGTCGCGAAGGCGTAAAGCGCCGCCGCCTCCATCTCGACCGCGAGGATGCCGCGAGCGCGGGCTGCGGCAATGGCGGTTTCAGTCTCTCGGAACGGGGCATCGGTGGTCCATGTGGCGCCGGTCAGCACGCGGGGACCGGTGTCGAAGGCGCCGTGCAGCCGCTGCAAAAGCCCGTGGGGCGCAGCGCACCAATCCGACGGTGGCAGATAGTGATAGCTGGTGCCCTCGTCCCGCCACGCCCGGTCGATCACGATGAAAAAGGGCGGCGCGCCCTGTGACGTGATCTGCCCCGAGGAGGTGATACTGATCAGCAACCGGCAGCCCGAGGCGAACATTTCCTCCGCCACCAGCACCGCAAAGGACGCCCCCACAGCACAGCCGACCACGCCGATCTGGTACCCCTCCAGATCGAATACCCACATTTCCGTGTGATAACAGACCCATCCCGCGTGCCGCCGGGCGCGGCCCTGCGCACAGAGCCTGCGGACGATGTCGCCATCGGGATCGAGCAGGCATATCTCGGGCACTGTCACACATTCCGCGCCCTTTTGCCGCTGCGCCTCACGCAAGAGGCTCTCGGGCGTGAAGGCCGAGGGCGCGCCGTGATCCTTGTCGCGCAGGAGCGGCGGCGGCGGCGCGCCGGTCATGCCCGCCCGCCGCGCCAATCGGCATAAGTTCCGAGGCACAAAAGCGTGAAACCGCCCAGTTCGGCGGGAAGGGAATAGCGGACATACATCGCAAAGCCGATCAGCGCCAATCCGGCAATACCAAGCAGAACCGGCATCACCCGCCCATGCCGCCGCTGCCTGAACGCCAGTGCCGCCACCGCGAGTGCCGCGAAGAACACGATCGCCCCGGCCCAAACCGCCTCATTCAGCGCGATGCCGACCCCGAGCGCGCCCAAGAGCGCAATCGCCGCCAGCGTGCCGTAACAGGCCATCAGCGACAGCGCCGCCGCCAAGGGGGCGTGCCATGCGCGTTTCGGGGTGTCAGGCATCGCGGTCTCCCTGTTCTATGGATCGCTTGTCGGCATTCGGGAGGGATCCGGCAAGACATTCAGCCACCGGCGCCACGCATCTCGCGTGCTTGTGATCGGCGTTCAGAACACCAGCACCTTGTGCGCCGCCAGCGTGGCCGCGGCCAGTTCGTCCATGGTCGAACGCGCGGCCCCTTCCATCATGTCCGTCTCATCCAGCCCCCGCGCGTCCATGCAGGTGCCGCAGATCAGCACACGCCCACCCGCCGACAGGACCCGGCGTAGCATCCGTTCGATATTGTAGAACCCCTCGGGCGTCTTTTGCCCCGCCTTGGCGCAGAGCACGGCATCGGCCATCAGGAACACGGTGATCTCGGCCTCTGCATCCTGCTTGGCCAGCGCATGCGCCATGCGCAGCCCATTGAAGCTGCGCTCGGTGCCATAGGGCGGATCGTTGAGAAGGATCAGGTGTTTCATAGACGCGCGTCCCTAGTGTTGTCCGCATCCAGCGCGTGACCCGAGGCCGGGCCGCGCAGAGGCTGCACCAGCATCCGGTCGAGCCACAGATCGCGGCGCGTGCGGAATTGTTCGATCCCGATCTCCATGCCCTCATGCCCCTTGGCGGGTTGCGCCACATAGGTGCCCAAGAGCCGGTCCCACCAAGGCAGGTTGAAGCCGTAGTTGGAATTGGTCTCGCGCGGATCGAGCGAATGATGCACGCGGTGCATGTCGGGCGTCACCACGATCAGGCGCAGCCAGCGATCCACCCTGCGCGGCAGGTCGATATTGCCGTGGTTGAAAAGTGCGGTGCCGTTCAGCAGAACCTCGAAGATCAGCACCGCCACGGCAGGCGGGCCAAGCGCCGCCACCACCGCCAGCTTGATCGCCATCGACATCACGATCTCGACCGGGTGAAAGCGCAATCCGGTGGTGGCGTCAAATTCGAGGTCCGCGTGATGCATCCGGTGCAGCCGCCACAGCCCCGGCACGGCGTGAAACAAGACATGTTGCAGATAGATCGCCAGATCGAGCAGCAGGACCGAGACGAGGATCGCCAGCCAGCCGGGGGCGGGCAGATTGTTGAACAGGCCCCAGCCGCGCGCCTCTCCGATCGCCGCCAACCCGACCGCGAGGATCGGAAAGCTCAGCCGCAGGATGACCGTATCCAGCACCACAAGCCCGAGATTGTTGGTCCAGCGGAGCACGCGCGGGATGTCTTGTCGCCGCCGTGGCGCGGAAAGTTCCCAAATCATCATGGCAAACAGCAGGCCAAGAAAGACCGTGAGGCGGATCACCGGCTCGGCGCTCAGGATCGTGTCGGACATGGGGCGGCCTTTCGGGCTTGCGCGGCGGCGCGGAACATTTATCATTCAAGCAACCACTTGAATGATAAGAGCTGCGTCACCGCCATGTCAACCAGCCCGAAACAGGCCCTTCTTCGGGAATATGCCTTTGTCGCGCAGGCGCTTGCCGCCCCCGCGCGGCTGATGCTGCTGGAACAGTTGGCGCAGACCGAGGCGGCGGTCGAGGGTCTGGCGCGCAAGACCGGGCTGACGGTTGCCAATGCCTCGCAGCACCTGCAACAGCTGCGCCGCGCCGGGCTTGTCACCAGTCGGCGCGCGGGCAAGGCGGTGATCTACCGGCTGCAGGACAGGCGTGCGGTTGGCCTCATGGGGCTTTTGTCAGAGGTGGCCGAGGCCAATCTGGCGCAGGTCACGGATATTCTCGACGGCCTGTCCGGGGGTGCCCCGGCCCCCGAGCCGATCACCCGCGCCGCCCTTGCAGAGCGGCTGGCGGCGGGCGCTGTCATCCTGCTCGACATCCGCCCCGAGGACGAGTTCGCCGCTGGCCACATCCCCGGTGCGCGCAATATCACATTGGCTGATCTCGAGAGGCTCCTGCCCAGGCTCGATCCCGAGACCGAGATCATCGCCTATTGCCGTGGCCCCTATTGCATCTACGCCCATCAGGCCGTGGCCCGGCTCCGGCAGCACGGTTTCAAGGCGCGGCGCATGCAAGGTGGTCTGCCGGAGTGGCGCGAGGACGGGCGAGCGGTCCGGATCCCACCATCACTGTAACATTAGAAAGCCGGAAGGCAGGACCGGCATTGGAAGCATGCTGAGCGGCTGATTCATACTGGTTGCATTCCGCCTGTGTGACAAGGTGGGGCAATTGCGCGCATGCCGGTCTCTGGGCATAATGTCCTTTGGCACGACATGCCGCAGCCAGCAGAGCCATGCCCGTTTTCAAGTCAACTTCGTCCCGCATGATGATCTGCATCCTGCAGACGGCCTTCGCGACCATCACGCATGCCTGGCCATGCCTCACACATAAATAGGGAGATTGCCGGAGGGCCGGCACGGTTGACTGAGCGCATATAATGGCGCGCGGTTCTGCCAGCCTGTGCAGGCCCTTCAGCAGCGCGCGTTTCCAACTTGCGCCCGGATCGAAAAGAGCGGGAGGTCACTGGATAAGCTGACGGGACAACAGGCTGCCGGTGACCTGTAGCAGCAGGCGGTTGACACGCCCGGACGGGCGTATATAAGCGCGACTTCATTGGTGTTGGCGGCCCCCGCAAGGGGATGCCTGTCGGTCAACGGCGCAAAGCCCGAGGCAAAGGACAACGCCCTTCGACACATCAGAAGGAGACCAGCCGTGACCAAACGCACGTCTGCCAAGTACAAGATTGACCGCCGCATGGGCGAAAACATCTGGGGGCGCCCGAAATCCCCTGTGAACAAGCGCGAATACGGCCCCGGCCAGCACGGTCAGCGCCGCAAGGCCAAGATTTCCGATTTCGGCCTTCAGCTTCGTGCCAAGCAGAAACTCAAGGGCTACTATGGCGACCTGACCGAGAAGCAGTTCCGCCGCATCTATGCCGAGGCCGAGCGCCGCAAGGGCGATACCGGCGAGAACCTGATCGGTCTGCTGGAGCGCCGTCTCGATGCCGTGGTCTACCGCGCCAAGTTCGTGCCCACCATGTTCGCTGCCCGCCAGTTCGTGAACCATGGCCATGTGCTTGTGAACGGTAAGCGCGTCAACATCCCCTCCTACCGCGTGAAAGAGGGTGACGTGATCGAGGTGCGCGAGAAGTCGAAACAGATGACCGTGCTGCTCGAAGCCGTGCAACTGGCCGAGCGCGACGTGCCCGATTACGTCGAAGTCGATCACTCCAAGATGGTCGCGACCTTCGTGCGCCAGCCTGGCCTGTCAGACGTGCCCTATCCGGTGATGATGGAGCCGAACCTCGTCATCGAATATTACGCGCAGAACTGATCCTTCGATTCCAGTTCGCCAAAGCTCTTCGAAAGCCGCCCCTTGGGGCGGCTTTCTGCATTGTCCCGAGGGAGAATGGCGTTGGCGCCCGCATTCGGACAATCACCGCGGTTGGACAGGTTTGATCCAGTGGCGACGACAATGCCACAGAAACTCTTTGAGACAGGGCCAAATTTGCCCTGATTGCCCGTCATCCAGTCTGGACAGAGACCTGTCGGATTCATCGCGGCTGCGGGGGCGTCGCGTGTCCGGTTCGCTTTAAAATGAGGTTTGAGCATGACCACTCCGCGCCTTGGCGTCATCCCCCCGCACGCCCATGCCATTCGCCAGGACAATCTGCCGATGCGCCGCTACCGCTGCATGTGGCTGGATATCGGCGGCATGATCAGCGAGGCCGAGCACCATCTGCCCGCCCTTCCGCTGCTAGATGCGGCGCATGGCGGTTTCGCGCGCGGCGCTCTGGTCGAGACACCGCGTGGCCCTGTGGCGGTCGAGGATCTCTTGCCGGGCGACACCATCAGCACACATGCGCACGGCGCCTTGCCGGTGCTCTGGATCGGAATGGCGACCCTGCGCCCCGAGGGCGACAAGGGCACGCCCCTGACGCGGATCATGGCCGATGCCTTCGGGATCGGGCGACCCTTTGGCGATCTGGTCATGGGGCCGGGCGGGCGGCTGATGACGCGCCCACGCGGTCTGCGCGCACGAATCGGGGCCGAACAGATCCTGACCCCAGCCCATGCTATCGCCGACGGGATGACCACCTTTCGCCTGACGCTGCGCCAGCCGGTGACGCTCTATCACCTCGCGCTCCAGCACCATTCGGTGATCACGGTGAACGGACTTGAAACCGAGACATTCCACCCCGGCCCCGGCTTCGAGCGCGCCCTGGACCCGGTCCTCCTGCGGCTGGTCATGAGCGCCTTTCCCCATATCGAGGACCCGCGCGCGTTCGGCTCTCTCGCCCAGATGCGCCTGCCGTTCGACACGCCGGAACTGCTCGATCTGGTCTGAACCCGCCGCTCAGGCGGGCTGATCGAGCCGCGCCTCGAGGATGTCGAAGGGCACGCCCGGCTCGTCCTTGGCGCCGCGAATGACAAGCGAGGTCTTGACGCTGCCCACATTGTCGGCCGCCGTCAGTTCCTCGGTCAGGAAGCGCTGAAAAGTCGAAAGATCAGGGGCCACGCATTTGAGGATAAAATCCACCTCGCCGTTCAGCATGTGGCACTCGCGCACCAATGGCCAGGCCCGGCAGCGCGCCTCGAAGGCGCTCAGATCCGCCTCGGCCTGACTTTGAAGCCCGACCATGGCGAAAACCTGCACCTCGAAACCCAGTTCGCGCGGATCGATATCGGCGTGATAGCCACGGATGAACCCTTGCTCCTCCAGCGCGCGCACACGGCGAAGACAGGGCGGCGCGGATATGCCTACTCGCTTGGCCAGTTCCACATTGGTCATCCGGCCGTCGGCCTGCAATTCGGCCAGGATCTTGCGGTCGATCGGATCGAGACGGGCACCCGCCATCGTTATACCCCTTGCTGATTTCGCGGATGTTATAGCAGCAGTGTCCATGTGCGCAATAATATTTCGCATATGCGCAAGATCGTTTCTGTCAGCCCCGCCGACACCGGGGGGTTACATGCCGCCCGTGCCGCCGTTATATCACGGCTCGAACCGCCGCTAAAGAAAGGCCCCCAATGTCCGAAACCCGTCATACCCGCTGCCTCATCATCGGCTCCGGCCCTGCCGGTTATACCGCCGGGGTCTATGCGTCGCGCGCCATGCTCTCGCCCATCCTCGTGCAGGGGATCGAGCCGGGCGGGCAGCTCACCACCACCACCGAGGTCGAGAACTGGCCCGGCGATACCGAGGTGCAAGGCCCCGACCTCATGGTTCGGATGGAGGCTCATGCCCGCGCCATGGGCTGCGAGATCGTGGGCGACATCATCACCGAGCTTGACGCTGAGACCCGCCCCTTTGTGGCGAAAGGGGACAGCGGCAAAACCTATACCGCTGATGCCGTGATTCTCGCTACCGGCGCACGGGCGAAATGGCTGGGCCTGCCCTCGGAAGAGGCGTTCAAGGGCTTTGGTGTCTCTGCTTGCGCCACCTGCGACGGGTTCTTCTATCGCGGGCAGGAGATCGTCGTCATCGGCGGCGGCAACACCGCGGTGGAAGAGGCGTTGTTCCTGACCAATTTCGCCTCCAAGGTCACGCTCATCCACCGCCGCGATGAACTACGCGCCGAAAAGATCCTGCAGGACCGCCTGTTCAGGAACCCAAAGATCGAAACGCTCTGGTTTCACACGCTGGAAGATGTCTTTGGCACCGACAACCCCAAGGGCGTCGAGGGCGTGCGTGTGCGCCATGTCGAGACCGATGCCATCACCGAAATCCCCTGCAAGGGCGTGTTCATCGCCATCGGCCATGCACCCGTAAGCGAGCTGGTGAAAGGCAAGGTCGAGATGCATCACGGCGATTACGTCAAGGTTGTGCCCGGCAGCACCCGCACCTCGGTGCCGGGACTGTTCGCAGCAGGGGACCTGACCGACCATGTCTATCGGCAGGCGGTGACAAGCGCCGGAATGGGCTGCATGGCCGCGCTCGATGCCGAACGCTGGCTGGCCGAACAGGACGGGTAAAGCGACATACCGGCCGTCGATTGGGGCCACTGCCCCACCCCCCCGGGATATATCTGGCCAGAAGAAACCTGGTCGGGCTTAAGGCTTTCTTCATTGGTGCGGTCCTAGTCTCCGGTCAGGATGACGGATCAGGGACAGGCTGGACATGGGCGCACCACCGGCACGGATCGATGCCTCTGCGCATCAGGGGGCGGCAGCGCATCTGAGCCGAGCGCAAAAGGCCGCGATCATCGTGCGGTTTCTGATGAACGAAGGGGCTGAGGTGCCGTTGACCGAACTACCCGAGGGGTTGCAGGCACGGCTGACCAAACAGATGGGTTCCATGCGCTATGTGGATCGCGGCACGCTTGCCGATGTCGTCGCCGAATTCGCGCGCGAACTTGAGGGGATGGGGCTTACCTTTCCGCGTGGGGTGGCCGGGGCGCTTTCGGCGCTTGATGGCCGCATCAGCCCACAGACCGCCGCCCGCCTGCGCAAGGAGGCCGGAGTGCGTCAGTATGGCGACCCATGGGAATTCGTCCAGCGCACCGCACCCGCCGATCTCGTGCCGATCATCGAAAGCGAAAGCGCAGAAGTGGCAGCCGTTATCCTGTCGAAGCTCGACGTGGCGCGCGCCGGCGACCTGCTGGGGCTGCTTTCGGGGCCGGTGGCGCGCCGGATCACCTATGCGATCTCGCAAACCGGCGCGGTCAGCCCCGATGCCGTGGATCGCATCGGCCTGGCATTGGCCGCGCAATTGCAGGACATGCCCGAAACCGCCTTTGCCGAGGGGGCGGTAGACCGTGTCGGCGCCATCCTCAACTATTCCGCGGCCGCGATCCGCGACAAGGTTCTTGAGGGTCTTGAAGAGACCGACCATGATTTCGCGGCCCTTGTGCGCAAGGCCATCTTTACCTTCGTGCACCTTCCCGAACGGGTAAAACCCACCGACATACCGCGAATACTGCGCGAGGTCGATCAGCCCATTCTGGTAACGGCGCTGGCCGGCGCACAAGGGGACGAACTTGCGCAGGCGGCAGAATTCCTGCTGTCGAACATGTCCAGGCGCATGGCCGAGACGCTGCGCGAGGAAATCGCCGAACGCGACCGCGTGCGCCCCCGCGATGCCGAGGCCGCGCAGACCGAGGTGGTCAATGCCGTGCGCAGGCTCGAAGCGGCGGGCGAGATCGCCCTGATCCGTCCCGAGGAGGAGGAAAGCCCGGATGGCTGACCTCTCCTCTCCTCGCCTCTTGTCCAGGGCACTGGTCAGGCCATTGTCATCCTGCTTATGATGGCGCGCGTCGTCAGCGGATGACCGGGCATGGTCGCGGCCATTCATGAATTCCATCGGAGGATGACAGGCTTTGGATATGGCCGATCTCACCCATCTTGCCATTCCCGGAACACGGATCGCCCTGCGGGTGACGCCCAGGGCGTCGCGCGCGCGGCTGGTGATCGAGGGCGAAGACTTGCGTGCCTATGTCACCGTCGCGCCCGAGGGTGGAAAGGCCAATGCCGCAGTGCAAGTGCTTCTGGCCAAGGCACTCGGGGTGGCGAAATCGCGGGTGGTGCTGGTGCGCGGGCAGACATCGCGCGACAAGCTGTTCGAGATCAGCTGAACTGCTTCACCCCTCAGCCATCCAGCGGATGTGGCGATCACCGCGCTCGGCGGCGCGCGCCACCTGCCGCTGACGTTCCCGGAAACGGGCCTTGTCCTCGGCGCTGGTCTCTTGCGCGCAATGGTGGCAGGACACACCGATCTCATATTCCGGGTGGTCGCGATCTTCGGGCAGGATCGGGCGACGACAGGCATGACAGAGCAGGTGCGGCCCTCGTCGCAGCCCGTGCCCGACGGACACGCGCCCGTCAAAGACAAAACACTCTCCTTGCCAGAGGCTTGCGCCCTCGGGGACCTCCTCAAGGTATTTCAGGATCCCACCCTTGAGGTGGTAGACATCTTGAACCCCTTGACTCAGAAGGAAATTTGTCGATTTCTCGCAGCGGATGCCGCCGGTGCAGAACATCGCCACGCGCTTGTTGTGAAAACGCTCCCTGTTGGCCTCCCACCATGCGGGAAAGTCGCGAAAGCTTGCCGTGCCGGGATCGACCGCGCCACGAAACGTGCCAATGGCAACCTCGTAGGCGTTGCGCGTGTCGATCACGGCCACATCGGGGCTTTCGATCAGCGCGTTCCAGTCGGCTGGGCTGACATAATGGCCGACCTCTGCGCGCGGGTCCACGTCCGGCATGCCCATGGTGACGATCTCGCGCTTGAGGCGGACCTTCATGCGCCCGAAAGGCGCGGTCTCGCTGGTGCTCTCTTTCCACTCAAGAGAGGCGCATCCCGGCAGCGCGCGGATATGGTCGATCACGCGGGCAATCCCATCACAGGATCCTGCAATCGTTCCGTTTATCCCCTCGTGCGCCAGAAGCAGAGTGCCACAGACACCCGCCTTCGTGCAAAGCGCAAGAAGCGGCGCGCGCAGGGCGGTTGGCTCATCAAAACGAGTGAAATGGTAGAGAGCGGCGATGCGATACATGGGGCGGATTTACGCAAGCAGCACCCGCACGGCAAGAGCCAGGATTGACGCACCGGCGCGCGGGGCTTACCCAATGACGTCATGACCCAAGCACTTCTCGTGATCGACATTCAGACCGATTTCTGCCCCGGCGGCGCGCTAGCGGTGCCCGACGGCGACGCGATCGTGCCAGGCGTCAACGCCTTGATGCATGATTTCAAGGAAATCATCCTGACGCAGGACTGGCACCCCAAGGGCCATTCCTCCTTTGCCTCATCGCACTCCGGCAAGGCTCCGTTCGAGACGGTGGAGATGGATTATGGTGCGCAAATGCTCTGGCCGGATCATTGTGTGCAGGGCAGCGCGGGGGCGGCGTTTCATCCGGGGCTGAACGAAACCCTGGGAAATATCGTTATAAGAAAAGGTGTTAATCCAGGAATTGACAGCTATTCCGCGTTTTTCGAGAATGACCGGACAACCCGGACCGGACTGCACGGCTATTTGCAGGAGCGCGGCGTGAGCACACTCACGCTCGTCGGCCTCGCGCTCGATTTCTGCGTGTATTATTCGGCGCTTGATGCAGCAAGGCTGGGATACCGGGTAACCGTGCGCGGCGACCTGTGCCGGGCGATCGACCTTGACGGCTCGTTGGCCGCAGCCAGGGACAAGATGCGCACGGCCGGGGTTTCGCTTGCCTGACAGGGGTGACCTCGCTGCCGACATCCGCGCATGCCGCCTCTGCACCGACCGATTCGCCACCACCGCCACGGCCCACAGCCCGCGCCCGGTGGTCTGGTTCCGGCCCGGCGCACGGCTGCTCATCGCGGGGCAGGCGCCGGGATTACGGGTTCATGGCTCCGGGCGGCCGTTCGACGATCCCTCGGGTGAGCGGCTGCGTTTCTGGCTGGGACTGGGCGCATCGGAATTCTACGACAAAGACCGGGTGGCGATCGCGCCGATGGCCTTTTGTTTTCCCGGCTATGACGCCAGGGGGTCCGACCTGCCGCCGCCGCCCATTTGTGGCCAAACGTGGCACGGGCGCGTCATGGCGCATCTGCGCGCGGTGCGGCTTATGGTGCTGGTCGGGGGCCACGCGCATCGCTATCACCTCGGGGCACAGGCAAGCGTGACCGACACGGTGCGACGCTGGCGCGATCACGCACCGCGCATTTTCGCCTTGCCGCACCCGTCCTGGCGCAATAGCGGATGGCTCAGGAAAAACCCGTGGTTCGAGGCCGAGGTGCTCCCGGCGCTCAGGGCCGAGGTGAGGCAGGTGCTCTATGGCGAACATGACCCCGATTGATGTGGCGCATGCGGCGATGCTGGCCGCGCCCGAGGACGAGAGCGCGCGGCGGCGCTTCTACGAGGTGCTGGCGGCCAGCGAGTTGTGCCTGCTGCTGGGGCGCGAAGCGGAAGGGGATGTGCTCGACCCGGCAATCTTCGAGCCGGAGGGGGCGCCGTGCGTGCTGGTCTTTGACCGCGAGGAACGGCTGGCCGAGTTTGCCGAAGGGGCTTCGCCCTATGCGGCGCTGTCAGGGCGGGCGCTTGCCCTGATGCTGGCCGGGCGCGGCATCGGGCTTGGCCTCAATCTCGGGGTGGCACCGTCGGCGATTCTTCTGCCTGCGGAGGCGATGGACTGGCTGGCCGGAATGCTGCCTGAGACGCCCGAGGAAATCGCCGTGCGCCCGGTGGAGTTCCTGGTGCCCAAGGGACTGCCCGAGGCGGTGCTGCGCGCGCTCGATGCGCGGCTGGCAAGCCTTGAGGGGCTGGCAGAGGGCGCATGGCTGGTCGTCGCGCGTTACGAGGGCGGCGGTCAGGGGCACCTGCTGGGTTTTGTCGGCACCACACCGGGGGCCGAGAGTGCGCTGGCGCGGGCGGTCTCGGAGGTGCTGGCCTTCTCGGGGCTGGAGGCGGCGGCACTCGACGTGGGCTTCTTTGGTGCGGGCGATCCGGTGGTGGCGCGGATGGCGGGCTGCGGATTGCGGTTCGATCTACCAAAAGCGGCAGCACCTGCCCCGAAGGCACCGGGATCCGATCCGCAGCGGCCACCGCGGTTGCGATAGAGCCACGCTCTGCGTCATCCCCACGCGGGCGAGGATCTCTGATGGCCGGCAGATCCTCGGGTCAAGCCCGAGGATGACGGGCGCTCAATACCCCGCCTTCGGATCCACCAGATGCAGGAAAGGCTCACCCGCCTCGCCGCGCCGGATATTCTCGGCGATGACCTGCGCCGCCGTGTCGGGGCGCGTCTCGGAAGCGATATGGGGTGTCACCGTCACGCCGGGATGCGCCCAGAACGGGTGCTCTCGCGGCAACGGCTCACTGCGGAACACGTCGAGCGTGGCGTGGCCGAGATGGCCCGCATCAAGCGCAGCGAGGAGCGCGTCATCGTCGATGAGCGGGCCGCGACCGGGGTTCACGATCACCGCGCCACGCGGCAGAAGCGCGAGGCGCGCGGCATCGAGCAGGTTCTCGGTCTCGGGCGTGAGCGGCAGGAGCAGCACGAGGATATCGGCTTCTGCCAAAGTCTGACGCAGCCCCCCCTCGCCCGAAAGGCAGCGCAGACCGGATATGTGCTTGGGCCGCCGACTCCAGCCGGTGACGGGAAAGCCGAGGGTGGCAAGCATCTGCGCGCAAGCGCTGCCCAGCGCGCCGAGGCCCAGCACGCTCACCCGGCGATCACCGGCCAATGGCGGGACGTCGGGCCGCCAGACCCCGTCCTGATGCAGGATATGGGCATCCATCCCGAGATGATGCCGTAGCACATGGCCCGTCACCCATTCCATCATGCCTTGCGTCAGCCCGTGATCGACCATGCGCGCAAGCGGCAGATGCAGCGTCGGGTTGCCGACGATCTTTTCCACCCCGGCCCAGAGGTTGAGCACGGCGCGGGCGCGGGTAAAGGGGGTGAAATCCTGCACCGCACTGCCCGGCGCATAGACGATGTAATCCACCTCTTCGGGGGGCAGCTCGGTGGCAAGATGGGCCGCGACGCCCGAACGGTCTAGCGCGCGGCGCAGGGGGGCTTCGTAGGTGGCCCATTGTTTCGCACCTGCGGCGAAAAGGACATTTGGAGTCATGGATTACCTCGGTTTGTGGACATGCGCGCTCTGGACAAGGCCAAAGCCCAGCATCAGCACCAGCATGGCAGAGCCGCCATAGCTTACCAGCGGCAACGGAACGCCGACGACCGGCATCAGCCCCATCACCATCGCCATGTTGACGGCGAAGAACAAAAAGAACGTGACCGCGATGCCAAGCGTCAACAGAGAGGAAAACCGGTCACGGTTGGCAAGTGCGGTGGCGACGCAGAACAGGATGATGAGCGCGTAAAGCCCCAGAAGCGACACCGCACCGATAAAGCCGAATTCCTCGGCCAACGTCACGAAGATGAAATCGGTGTGCTTCTCGGGCAGAAAGTTCAGCCGCGATTGCGTGCCCTGCATGAAGCCGCGCCCCGTCCAACCACCCGAGCCCAGCGCTATCTTGGACTGGGTGATGTGATAGCCCGCGCCAAGCGGATCCATGTCGGGATCCAGAAATGTGTCAATGCGGCGATACTGGTAATTCTCGAGCAATTGCCAATCGGTGCCACGGCTGGCAAAGACCGCCGCGACCGCCCCCACCCCCAGTGCGATCACCGTGACGAAATAAGCCCAGTGGACGCCCGCGAGAAACATCATGGCCCCCCCGCCGATCACCAGCAGGATCGAGGTGCCCAGATCGGGTTGGCGCAGCACCATCGCAACAGGGGCGAGAATCAGGGCCAGCGGAACAAGCACCCAGACAGGCCGCGAGACGCGCGACATGGGCAA
Organism: Roseovarius autotrophicus; assembly: GCF_018069895.1. Taxonomy (GTDB): domain Bacteria; phylum Pseudomonadota; class Alphaproteobacteria; order Rhodobacterales; family Rhodobacteraceae; genus Roseovarius; species Roseovarius autotrophicus. The sequence continues at coordinate 38,399 of NZ_JAGQDH010000006.1, forward strand.
CCAATCGTAATAGGCCGCCAGCACCATCACGAGCGTGATCTTGACCAGCTCCGAGGGCTGCAGGCGCATGAAACCGATATCTATCCAGCGTTGCGCGCCTTTGCCCTCGATGCCGACAAGGGCCACGGCCAACAGCAGCGCAAGCGAGACCAGATAGGCCAGAAGCGACATGTTGCGCCAGAACCAGATCGGGACCAGGGCGACCACCAGCATCACCCCGAAACCGAGGGCAAAGCGTTTCATCTGCGGCTCGGCCCAGATCGAGAGGTTGCCGCCAGCAACCGAGTAGAGCATCAGGAACCCGACTGCGGCAACCGTCGTCAGCAGGAGCGCGAGCGGCCAGTTGAGATAGAGGATCTTGCGCGGCCCGGAGGGAACGGATTTGACGGTATACTCAAGATAGCTCATGCCCGATCGCTCCGGTCCGGGGCGGGACGCGCGATCAGGCGGCGCAGTTCTTCCTGTTGGGCACGGATGCGCGGGCGGTCGGCCTCGGGATAGGCTTCGAGAGGCGGATCGCCACGGTAGAACGCCTGAAGCGTGATGTCACGCGCAATCGGCGCCGCCGCCGTAGAGCCCCCGCCGCCATGTTCGACCACCACTGCTATGGCATAACGCGGCGCATCATGAGGCGCAAAACTGACGAAAAGCGCGTGGTCGCGCTGTTCACGAGGCAGGTTCTGGTTGCTGATCACGCCGGTCGCGCGCTCACCGACCGAGATGTTGCGCACCTGGCTGGTGCCGGTCTTGCCGGCAAGGCGCAGCGTGTCCTCGGCGATCCGGCTGCGAAAGGCGGTGCCGCGATTGTTGTTGCTGACGGCGAACATGCCCCGGCGGATCTCGCGCATGTGGTTCTCGTTTAGGCCAAGCGGTTCGCCATGGCCCGAGGGCTGTTCGACGCCGTCGATGGATTTCACCAGCCGCGGCATCACTGCGCGCGAGGTCGCAAGCCGCGCCGTCATCACCGCCAGTTGCAGCGGCGAGGCCAGCACGAATCCCTGCCCGATCGAAGCGTTGACGCTGTCGCCCACGACCCAGGGCTGATCGCGATTGGCCAGTTTCCATTCGCGCGTTGGGGTCAGGCCCTTGGCCACGCTGGTCATCGGCAGATCGAACTGCACCCCAAGTCCGAACCGTTCCGCCATGGCCGAGATGCGTTCGATCCCGGCGCGCAGGGCAAGTTCGTAGTAAAATATGTCGCAACTGTCGCGCAACGAGGCGTGCAGGTTGACATTGCCGTGACCACCCCGCTTCCAGCAGTGAAAGCGTCGCCCGCTGATTTCCTTGAAGCCGGGGCAATAGACAGTTTCATTGAAATCCATGAGGCCCGCATCGAGCGCAGCCAGCGCCGTGATCATCTTGAAGGTCGAGCCGGGCGGATAGACCCCCTGAACCGCCTTGTTGGGCAACGGACGATAGGGGTTTTCCAGAAGCGCGCGGTAATCGGCTGACGATATGCCATGTACGAAAAGGTTGGGATCGTAGCTGGGGCTGGACGCGCAGACGAGAATATCCCCGCTGTCACAGTCTATCATCACCGCGGCTGCGCCCTCGCCCGCGAGGCGAGCCTGCGCATAGGCCTGAAGTTCGTTGTCAAGCGTGACCTGAAGATCGGCACCGGGACGGCCCTCCTGACGGTCCAGTTCGCGCATGATGCGGCCCGAGGCGTTGACCTCGACCCGGCGCGTGCCCGCATTGCCGCGCAGCACCTCTTCCTTGTGCGCCTCAAGGCCCAGCTTGCCGATCTGAAAGCGCGGCAGGCGCAACAGCGCCTCGGGCGCGTCGATGCGTTCGATGTCGCGCGCACTCACGGCACCAACATAGCCGATGGCATGGGCATAGACCTCTCCCAGAGGATAGCGGCGCGACAGCCCTACCTCGGGCGTGACGCCGGGCAGGGCAGGGGCGTTTACGGCAACGCGGCTGATCGCCTCCCAGTCTACGCGATCGGCCACCGTCACCGGCGTATCACCACGCAACTCGCGCAAATCGCGGCGGGCCTTTTCAAGCTCGCCCGGATCGAGCTTCACCAGTCGCGCAAGCCGGGCCAGCACCTCATCGACATCACCCGCCTGTTCGCGGGTGACGGTAATGCGATACGCGGGCACGTTCTCGGCGATGACACGGCCTTCCCGGTCAAATATCCGTCCGCGCGCGGGCGCGAGAAGCTGAAGATTGATGCGGTTCTCATCGGCCAGAAGACGGAACTCATCGGCCTGCTCGACCTGAAGGTGCCGCATCCGGAACAGCAGCGCGCCAAGCGTCGCCACTTGCAGGCCGCCCACGACCAGACCGCGCCGGGTGATGCGGCGGTGGCTTTCGGCGGTGTCGCGGGTTGGGCGTCTCATGGCAGCCGCCTTGTGCCGGCCAGATCGCCGGGCGCGGCCTTGCGCACGCCAAGAAAGAGATGCGAGACCAGCGCCACAAGCGGATAGGCCAGAAGGGTCGAGAGAAGTTGCATCAGACTGAGGCCAATCGGCGGCTGTGGCACGAGAAACACCGACAGAACCAGCCGATAGCCAAGCGTGATCGCCACCAGCGTTCCCGCCACCGCGGCCCAGTCGGCGGCAAAGGTCATGTCTCGCAGCGCCGGCGCCCGCCGACGCAGCGCCTCGGTGCCGACGAGCGTCAGCGCCGCCCACAGCCCCGGAGGGCGGTGAAAAAGCAGATCCATCATCAGCGCCAGCCCCGCCACCAGCAGCGGCGGCACAAAGTCGGGCCGCCGCACCGCCCAGGCGAAGGTGAGCGCGACAAAGAGATCCGGTCCCGCCCATCCCGGCGGCACGGTATCAAGTGGCAGGAGGTGCAGAAACACCAGAAGGCCAGCCAGCCCCGAAAAGAGCGCGCGCATGAGCCAGAGGTGGAAGGCGCTTTCCTCAGCCATTGCCCGCCTCCGCCGTCTCCTCTGCCGCGGACTCATCGACCGGGGGAACGATAAGGTGGCCCGGATCGTCAATCTGCTCGTGGACAAAGCTGCGCAGCACCCGCAGGAATTCGAGCCGTTCGTAGTCGGCGGCGATGCGCAGACGCATCCGCCCGCCCGGATCGACAAACACCTGCCCCACCACCAGACCGGCCGGGAACACCCCGCCATCACCCGAGGTCAGCACCCGGTCGCCGGGGCGCACCTGATCGGGTGCCTCGACGAAATCGAGAAGCGGCGCGATCGAGTTGTCACCAATGAGAAGCGCGCGCTGACCCGAGGGCTGCACCGCCACCGGAATGCGGCTCGACGTGTCGGTGAGCAGGATCACACGGGCGGTGTTCTGCCCCAGCCCCGAGATGCGCCCGACCAGCCCCAGCCCGTCCATCGCCGCCCAGCCTTCCATGATGCCATCGCGGGCACCCACGTTGATCAGCACCGATTGCCGGAAGGGCGAACCGCTATCGGCCATCACCACGCCGGTGACATAGGTCAGGCGTGGATCAAGCTGCACGTTGTTGAGGTCAAGCAGGCGCGCGTTCTCTTGCTCAAGCTGAAGCGCCGCCTCTTTCCACGCCTTCATCTGCTGCAACTCGCGGCGCAGATCCTGATTCTGCTGATACATCCTCTGGTAAGACTGAAAATCGCGCAGCACCTTAACCGCGCCGGTCACGGGCGCCATGGCCCAATCCATGGGCGGAACGACGCGATCCACCACCTGTGCGCGAAACCGTTCCACGCGTGGGCTATCGATTCGCCAGACAAGGAACAGGCCAAGCAGGCAAAGCAAGAGAACCCCGAGAAGCAATCGCTTCAGCGGGCCGCTATAATCCTCGCTCTGTCCGCGCTCGCTGGCCAATATCTCTCCCTTTTACGGAAAAGGTGGGCGCCTCAACTGTCATAGTCAATCGCATGCCGCAGCCGCGATTCGAATTCGAGCGCCTTGCCGGTGCCGAGCGCCACGCAGTTGAGGCTGTCCTCGGCGATCGAAACGGCAAGGCCCGTCTGCTCGCGCAACGCAAGGTCAAGATCGCCCAGAAGCGCGCCCCCCCCGGTCAGCATCACGCCGCGATCGACAATATCGGCGGCAAGGTCCGGCGGCGTCGCCTCGAGCGCGGTCATTACCGCCTCGGTGATCTGCTGCACCGGTTCGGCCAGCGCCTCGGCGATCTGTGCCTGGCTTACCTCGATTTCCTTGGGCACGCCGTTCAGCAGGTCGCGTCCGCGCACGCGGATCGAGGTGCCACGCCCGTCATCGGGCATCCGTGCGGTGCCGATGGTGGTCTTGATGCGTTCGGCGGTGGCGTCGCCCACAAGCAGGTTCTGCTGCCGACGCAGGTAATTGATGATCGCCTCGTCCATCCGGTCGCCGCCCACCCGGACCGATCGGGCATAGACGATATCGCCAAGCGACAGCACGGCCACCTCGGTCGTGCCGCCGCCGATATCGACGACCATGTTGCCGGTGGGATCGGTGATCGGCATGCCCGCACCGATGGCCGCGGCGATAGGTTCCGCGATGAGGCCCGCGCGCCGCGCGCCCGCCGAAAGCACCGATTGACGGATGGCGCGTTTCTCCACCGGGGTCGCGCCATGGGGCACGCAGACGATGATCTTTGGCTTGGAGAAGGTCGAACGCTTGTGCACCTTGCGGATGAAATGCTTGATCATCGCTTCGGCGGTATCGAAATCGGCGATAACCCCCTCTCGCATGGGGCGGATCGCCTCGATGCTGCCGGGCGTGCGGCCCAGCATGAGCTTGGCGTCCTCGCCCACGGCGAGCACCTTCTTGACCCCGTCCTTGACGTGATACGCCACCACCGAGGGCTCGCTCAGGATGATGCCGCGCCCCTTGACGTAGACAAGCGTGTTGGCGGTGCCGAGATCAATCGCCATGTCCGAGGAAAAGAGGCTCGGAATCCTATCAAATATAGACATATGCGCCTGTGCCCTGTCGTCCATTATCGCGATGAGCCCCGCGACTCGCGGTCCGGGGCGTCTGTGGTTATAGGGGCGGCGCCGCGCGGGCGAAAGGAAATGTTTCAGAACGACAGGCGTCAAACCGCCGGGGGTGTAAGAGTTCACCGGCAAGGCGAGGGGCTCACCGGTTCAAATGATCCAGCCGCGCCCGCACCGACAGGCCATGCGCTTCCAGACTCTCGGCGCGGGCGAGCGTCTCGGCGGCGGGGCCGATGGCGGTCAGCGCCTCGGGGGTCATCCTGGCCAGCGTGGTGCGTTTGAGGAAATCCATGACCGAGAGGCCCGAGGAGAATCGCGCCGAGCGCGCGGTAGGCAGAACATGGTTCGGCCCGCCCACATAATCCCCTATGGCCTCGGGCGTCCATGCCCCCAGAAAGATCGCGCCGGCATGGGTGATCCGCGCCGAGAGCGCGTCGGGATCGGCCACGCAAAGCTCAAGGTGCTCGGGTGCGATGCGGTTCGACAGCGCGGCGGCGGTGGCGAGGTCGGGCACGGTGATGATGGCGCCATAGTCGCGCCAGCTTGCCCCCGCGATGGCGCGCCGCTCCAGCGTTTCCAGCCGCGCCGCGATGGCGGTGGCCACGTCGCGCGCCAACCCCGCATCATCAGTGATGAGAATGGCCTGCGCGCTCTCGTCATGTTCCGCCTGGCTGAGCATGTCGAGCGCGATCCAGTCGGGGTTCTGGCCCTTGTCGGCGATGACAAGGATCTCGGATGGCCCCGCGATCATGTCGATGCCCACCTTGCCAAAGACCCGCCGTTTCGCCGCCGCAACAAAGGCGTTGCCCGGCCCGGTGATCTTGTCCACCGGGGCAATCGTTTCGGTGCCATAGGCCAGCGCCGCAATCGCCTGCGCGCCACCGATGCGATAGATTTCGTCCACGCCTGCGATTTCCGCCGCCAAGAGAACCAGCGGGTTTGCCTTGCCATCGGGGGTGGGCACCACGACAGCCAGCCGCTCGACCCCGGCCACCTTGGCGGGAATGGCGTTCATCAGCACGGATGAAGGGTAAGAGGCAAGACCGCCCGGCACATAGAGCCCCGCCGCCGACACCGGCGACCAGCGCCAGCCCAGCATCGCGCCGCTCTCCTCGGTCCAGCTTGCATCCTCGGGGATCTGGCGCGCGTGATAGGCACGGATGCGCGCGGCGGCCAGATCGAGCGCATCGCGCTCGGACTGCGGCACCCGCGCGATGAGGGCGTCAATCTCTTCTTCCGAAAAGCGCAGCGTCTCGGGCGTGAGGGTGAGCCGGTCAAAGCGTTCCGTAAGTTCGATCACCGCCGCGTCGCCGCGCGCGCGCACATCGGCGATGATCGCGGCCACGGTGTCGTCCACGTCAGGGCTGTCTTCGCGCTTGGCGGACAGAAGCGCGGCAAAGCGGGTCTCGAAATCGGGCTGGGACGCGTCAAGGGTGATCGGCATGGGCGGCTCCTTTGGCAGCGGGATAGCCGGGGCGGGGGCGAGGCTCAAGCCCCGCCGCTCCTCAGGTGTCGTGCTGCGGGATCTTGCCCGAGGGGGCGCGATAGGGGCGGGTGACGTCACGAAGCGTGACCTCGAGCGCCTCGACAGCGAGCCGGATCGCGCCATCGCCCGCCAGCGTCAGGATCAGATGGCCCGCGCTGTCCTCCCCCGGTTCGAAGGAAAGCGAGAGCAGAGACAGGATGGTGTCGCGATCGTCGCGGTCAATGCCGTGGCTTGAGATGCGCAGCACGTTGTCCACCACGAGCAGCGATTGCACGCGCTCCGGCGCATGCCGCGCGCGCGCGGCATCCTCCCAGCGAAAGCGGTTGAGCAACAGCACAAAGCGTCGGGCCTTCGCCGCCCAGGTCATCTCGGTAATGGGAAACACCGCGTCCTGCGCGAGGGTTGATATCACTTGCAGATCGTCCGGGTCGAGCGCGCCCAGATTGAGCGGCGTCTCGCGCCCGTCCTCGAAGGTGGCATCGCGTGTCATTGGCCGCTGATCCTTTCGATTTTCGCGCCGACGGCGCCCAGCTTTTCCTCGACCCGTTCGTAGCCGCGGTCAAGGTGATAGACGCGGTTGACGATGGTCTCGCCCTCTGCCGCCAGCCCCGCAAGGATGAGCGAGACGGAGGCGCGCAGATCGGTCGCCATCACCGGCGCGCCCTTGAGGTGATCGACCCCGGTCACGGTGGCGGTGCCGCCATGCACGTCGATGCGCGCCCCCATGCGCATCAGTTCCGGCGCGTGCATGAACCGGTTCTCGAAGATGCGTTCCTCGAGCACCGATGTGCCTTCGGCTGTGGTCAGGAGCGCCATCATCTGCGCCTGAAGGTCGGTCGGGAAGCCGGGGAACGGCTCTGTCACCACGTCGACAGCGCGCACGCGGCCATTCCTGCGGGCGACCTTGAGACCGGACGCCGTCTCTTCGACGGAAATGCCCGCCGCGTCGAGCCTCTCGCAGAAAGCGGCAACAAGGTCGATCCGCCCGCCGAGGCATTCCACCTCGCCGCCGCAGATCGCGGGGGCCAGCATGTAGGTGCCAAGCTCGATCCGGTCAGGGACAACCGCATGGGTCGCGCCGCCGAGCCGGTCCACGCCCTGCACCGTGATCGTGCCCGTGCCTTCCCCCTCGATCTGTGCGCCCATCTTGCGCAGGCATTGGGCCAGATCGACGATCTCCGGCTCGCGCGCGGCGTTCTTCAGGATCGTCGTGCCCTTGGCCAGCGTCGCCGCCATCAGCGCGTTTTCCGTGGCCCCCACCGACACGAAGGGAAACTCCACCGTGCCGCCACGCAGCCCACCGGGGGCCTTGGCATGCACATAGCCATCCCTCAACTCCAGGTCCGCCCCCATCGCTTCGAGCGCCTTGAGGTGCAGATCGACGGGCCGCGCGCCGATGGCGCAGCCGCCGGGCAGCGACACGACCGCGTGACCCTCGCGCGCGAGCATCGGCCCAAGCACAAGGATCGAGGCGCGCATCTTGCGCACGATGTCGTACTCGGCCTTGTGGTTGGTGATCGCGTGCGATGAGAGCGCCAGAACCTGCCCGCCCTGCATCTGCGCCACTTCCGCCCCGAGCGATTGCAGCAGAACGCTCATGGTGCGGATGTCCGACAGACGCGGCGCGTTGGTAAGCGTGAGCGGTTCCTCGCTCAGAAGCGTTGCCGGCATGAGCGTGAGACAGGCATTTTTGGCCCCGGCAATCGGGATCTGCCCGGAAAGGGGCCCGTTGCCCGTGACGATGATGGAATCCATGCTGCTCTAGTCCTTGCTTTCTGTTTTTGCCCCGGTATCGCCCTTGTCCGCGCCGCGCGCGCGCGCCTGCGCCTTGCGCCTTGCCAGATTGGCCTTGAGTGCGGATCTGAGCCGGTCCTCGCGGCTTTCGGCTGGTTTCTCGCGGGGTTCGGGAGTGGGTTTCTTGGTCATGCGGTCTCTCTTACAGGAGGCACCAAAATGCGTCCAGTTACCCCTTGCACCACGAGCGAGAAGCGTCTAATGACCCCGCCACACGCTGCTGCTGTAGCTCAGTGGTAGAGCGCACCCTTGGTAAGGGTGAGGTCGGGAGTTCAATCCTCCCCAGCAGCACCAGCGCCCTTCAAACTCGACGCACCGGAACGGCGCTATGCGCATTAACCTGTTTTGCGGCTTGCCGTTGACCGGTTGCTGGCGTCTGTGGCAACCGTGGGTTGTGACTGTCGGGATATCACGATGCTTCTGTTTGCGAGTCTTCTGGGTCTGGTCGCCGTCTCGGCGTCGGCTCTTGTCGGTTTCGACAACGAGACCGACAGCGACGAGACCGAAGCAGAACCACCCGCCACCCCTCACGAACAATCCGAAGGCCCGGATCTGCTGAACGCCTTGCTGGCTCCGGCGCAGGTTGCGGCAGCGGCAGAACCGGGCGCGGGCATTGGGGTTGAGCCCGCCCTGGTCGAAGCCGGATGGCAGATCGTCGAGGGCGGCACCGGGATGGATGCGATCTCCGGAACGGATGCCCCCGAGATGATCCTCGGCCGCGACGGCGATGACCTGATCGACGCGGGCGGCGGGCCTGACGAGGTGCGGAGTGGCGCGGGTGACGATCTGATCCGGGGTGGTGCGGGCCCGGACACGCTGCACGGCGGTGACGGGCGGGACGTGCTCGACGGTGGACCGGGCGATGACCGGCTTTTCGGGCATAACGGCAATGACACGTTGTTTGGCGGCGAGGGCAATGACAGTCTTGTCGGCAGCGCCGGAAACGACATGCTCTTTGGCGGTGATGGCGATGATGCGCTTCATGGCGCGCTCGACGATGACTGGCTGCACGGCGGGATGGGGTCGGATACGCTCTTTGGCGGGCACGGCAATGACACGTTGATCGGGATTGTGGACAATCCCGCGACGGCACGTCTCGACGATCTCGACGACGGGCGGGATTTTCTCAATGGCGGTGCCGGCGATGACGTGATCCTTGCTGGGCGGAGCGATATCGTCACCACCGGTAGCGGCGCGGACCGCGTGGTTCTCGGCGACTGGCTGGATGCGGCGCATCAGGTGGAGATCCTCGATTTCTCGGCCGAACACGACTTACTGATGGTGGTCTATGACAAGACCGGGCCAGAACCGGACATCGCCCTTGCCCCGGACGCGGAAGCCGCCAGCGACATGCGGCTTCTTCTCAACGGGGTCGAGATCGCGCGAATCGCCAACGCCGAGGGCTTGACGCTGGATCATGTCGCGCTGGTTTCGCAATCGGAACTGTTGGCGCTCGCGCGGCTCTGACCCAGATTCCCGCTTTCAATCCAGACGGAATTCCCCTATACGCGCGTATCCTTCGGGCCACCGTGCCTGTTGCGACCCGGACCTTGCTGGACGACATCCCGGCTTGCGCCCGTCACATTCTGATAAAAGGAGACCCCGATGTCGATCACTGCCGAAGAAAAGGCCCGCGTCATCAAGGAATTCGCGACCAAGGAGGGCGACACCGGTTCTCCCGAGGTTCAGGTTGCGATCCTCACCTCGCGGATCACCACGCTCACCGAGCATTTCAAAACCCACAAGAAGGACAACCACGGTCGCCGTGGCCTTCTGATGATGGTCGCGCAGCGCCGCAAGCTGCTCGATTACCTCAAGCGCAAGGAAGAGGCGCGCTATACCGACCTCATCAAGCGCCTTGGCATCCGCCGCTGAGCGCACTTCATCGTTCTGAGGAGAAAAAGGGGCCCCCCATCGGGCCCCTTTTGCCGTTTGCGGCCTCAGACCCCGATCAGCGCATCGGCCAGCGCCATGTACAGCGGGATCGAAAGGATTGCCACTGGCGTGCCCAGCCCGGTCGATGTGCCGACATAGACCGAGGGATTGGCTTCGGGCACGGCCAGGACGCTGCTCGACGCATTGGCGGCGCAAGTGGTCGATGTGGTGCTGACCACCGATCCGCCGCAGGATGCCGAAGGCGGCGCGTTCCGCGCGCATCGCATCGCCGAACAGCCGGTATCGCTGCACGGGCGACCCGACCGCGTGGCCCATGACAGCCTCGATACACTCCTGACTGTCGAGGAGATCATCCTGCCCTCTGGCTCGGCCATCCGGGCCGAATTCCTGGCCATCACCGACGCGCGCGGGATTACGCCGCGCGTCGTGGCCAAGGTCGAGGACATGGCGATGATCCGCCTTCTGGCGCGCGAAGGGGCGGGCGTGGCGCTTGCGCCCGATGTGGTCGTGGCTGACGAACTGGCCTCTGGGCGGCTCAAACGCGCGCCCTTCGCGCTCGGCCTTTCAGAACGGTTCTATGCCATCGCCATGCCGCGCGCCTTTCCCCATCCGGCGCTGGAGTCGCTGCTTGCGGCGGCGGCGGGCCCCGCATCGTCCGCCCTTTCCAAACCGGCAAAAAACATGTATTTGGCCCCCACATCTGAGACGTGACGCAATGACCCCGGCGCATGGTATGGTTGAAAGGGGTCGGCGGCAATGGGGCCGCCATGGCAACGGGGGACCCGGGATACGCCCGGGAGCGCCTCCAAGAGGATACATGATGTTCAACGAAACGAAAAAGACGATGCAGTGGGGCGAAGAAACGCTCACGCTGGAAACCGGCAAGATCGCCCGTCAGGCCGACGGCTCCGTGATCGCCACGCTTGGCGAGACCTCGGTCATGGCCAACGTGACCTTTGCCAAGGAACCGAAGCCGGGAATGGATTTCTTTCCGCTGACGGTCCATTATCAGGAAAAATACTATGCTGCTGGCAAGGTGCCCGGCGGCTTTTTCAAGCGCGAGGCGCGACCCTCGGAAAAGGAAACGCTGACCGCGCGCCTGATCGACCGTCCGATCCGCCCGCTTTTCGTGCCCGGCTTCAAGAACGAGACGCTGGTGATGTGCACGGTTCTGTCGCACGATCTGGTCAATGACCCGGATATGGTGGCGATGATCGCCACTTCCGCCGCGTTGACCATCTCGGGCGCGCCCTTCCGAGGGCCGATTGGCGGCTGCCGTGTGGGCTATGTGGATGGCGAATACATCCTCAACCCCGAAATCGACGACATGCACGATCTGCGCAACAACCCCGAGCAACGGCTTGATCTGGTGGTTGCGGCCACCCGCGACGCGGTGATGATGGTCGAATCCGAAGCCTACGAGCTGTCGGAGGACGAGATGCTGGGTGCGGTGACCTTCGCACATGAGCAGATCAAACCGGTCTGCGACCTGATCATCGAATTCGCCGAAGAATGCGCGAAAGAGCCGTTCGATTTCACCCCACCGGATTATTCGGAGCTTTATGCCGCCGTGAAGGCTACCGGTGAAGAACAGATGCGCGCCGCTTTTGCCATCCGCGACAAGCAGGAGCGCACCCACGCCATTTCCGCCGCGAAAGAGGCGATCAAGGCGCAACTGACCGAAGAACAGCTTGCCGATGCCAATCTCGGTTCGGCACTGAAAAAGCTCGAATCGGTGGTGCTGCGCGGCGATGTGGTCAAGAACGGCAACCGGATCGACGGTCGCCGTCTGGATGAGATCCGGCCCATCGTATGCGAAACCGGCCTTCTGCCGCGCACGCACGGATCGGCGCTCTTCACCCGTGGCGAGACGCAAAGCCTGGTCGTGACCACGCTCGGCACCGGCGATGACGAACAGTTCGTCGATGCGCTGCACGGGAATTTCAAATCGAACTTCCTGCTGCATTACAACTTCCCGCCCTATTCGGTCGGCGAAGCCGGGCGCGTCGGCCCTCCGGGACGACGTGAAATCGGCCACGGCAAGCTCGCATGGCGCGCGCTTCAGGCGGTGTTGCCGCCGGCGACCGATTTCCCCTACACGATCCGTCTGGTATCGGAGATCACCGAATCGAATGGTTCTTCCTCCATGGCCACGGTCTGTGGCGGATCGCTGTCGATGATGGATGCAGGCGTTCCGCTCAAGACATCCGTGGCCGGTGTGGCCATGGGCCTTGTGCTCGAGGAAGACGGCGAGTTTGCCATCCTGTCGGATATTCTTGGCGACGAGGATCACCTCGGCGACATGGACTTCAAGGTGGCGGGCACGGCCGACGGCATCACCTCGCTGCAAATGGATATCAAGGTCGCGGGAATCACCCCCGAGATCATGAAGCAGGCGCTGGCGCAGGCCCGCGAAGGCCGGATGCACATCCTGGGCGAGATGGACAAGGCGCTCTCGGGGGCCAATGATTTCTCGGTCCACGCCCCGCGCATCGAGACCATGCAGATCCCGACCGACAAGATTCGTGAAGTGATCGGCTCTGGCGGCAAGGTGATCCGCGAGATTGTCGAGGTTTCGGGCGCCAAGGTCGATATCAACGACGAAGGCATCATCAAGATCGCCTCGCCCAACGGCGAGTCGATCAAGAAGGCCTATGACATGATCTGGTCAATCGTGGCTGAGCCCGAAGAGGGCGGCGTCTACAAGGGCAAGGTCGTCAAGATCGTCGATTTCGGCGCCTTCGTGAACTTCTTCGGCAAGCGCGACGGGCTGGTGCATGTCAGCCAGATCGAGAACCGTCGCCTGAACCATCCCTCCGACGTTCTGAAAGAGGGACAAGAGGTCTGGGTCAAGCTTCTGGGCTTTGACGATCGCGGCAAGGTGCGCCTGTCGATGAAGATGGTCGATCAGGAGACCGGCGATGAGGTCAAGGCCGAGGAAGCCGCAGACTGATCCGCCGTTCCCCGCACCCTGCAAAGCCCCGGCCATGTGCCGGGGCTTTTTGCTTGCCCCATGGATACAGTCAGGCCGGAAGTGCCGCTATCAGCTTCCGTTGCCCGACAAAACCCCCGCAACCCAGCCAGGCACCACATCAGAAGCGCGGCCCCGCAACACTTTGTGGAAATCGTCAGAGACAGCGGAAGGCTCAAGGTTGATCTCGACGCACCGCGCGCCCGCGCAGGCCGCCTCCTGCGCGAAACCGGCGGCGGGCCAGACCTGCCCCGAGGTCCCGATGGCTGCAAAGATCGACGCCCCCGCCAGATGGTCTAGGATCTCCTCCATCCGGTAGGGAAGCTCGCCGAACCAGACCACATCGGGGCGACAGGCGTGCGCGCTGCAACGCGGACAGGTATCGCGTTCGGACATGGAAAGCGCCGCCTGCCAGCGATGCCCGCACGCGGCGCAAAGAGCGCGGGACAACTCCCCGTGCATGTGGATCGCATCGCGGCTCCCGGCTGCCTCGTGCAAGCCGTCCACGTTCTGCGTGACGATCACCACCTCGGCGCGCGCCTCGGCCTGCAACCGCGCCAGCGCCATATGCGCCGCATTGGGTCGCGCCTGCGCCGCCTGCACACGGCGCGCGTTGTAGAAGCAATGCACCAGCGCGGGGTTGCGGGCAAAGCCGTCGGGCGTCGCCACATCCTCGATGCGGTGCTCGGCCCAGAGGCCACCCGCATCGCGGAACGTGCCCAGCCCGCTCTCGGCGGAAATGCCCGCACCGGTGAGAATGACGATCTTTTCCATCGCGCCCTCCTGCCCTATCTGTGCCCCACCGGAGGAGCCATGACCACCCGCATTCTCTTTGTCTGCCTTGGCAATATCTGCCGCTCACCCGCCGCCGAAGGCGTGTTTCGCATGCTCGCCCCCTGGGCCAGGACCGACAGCGCAGGCACCTCGGGCTGGCACGTGGGAGAGCCCCCCTATGGCCCGATGCAGGCCGCGGCACGGGCGCGGGGTCTCGACCTCTCTGACCTGCGCGCGCGCCGCATATGGCCCGGGGATTTCGAGCACTTCGACCTGATCCTTGCAATGGACGGCGCGACCATGGCCGATACCGAGGCGCTGCGCCCCGAGGGAAACACCACGCCTTTGCGGGTTTTTACCGACTACGCGCCAGATCGGGGGGCAAACCATGTGCCCGATCCCTATTACACGCGCGATTTCGAGGGTGCGCTCGACCTGATCGAGGCCTGCGCACGCGGGCTTCTGGCCGATCTGCGCCGCTAATCGTGGGGTGCGAAGGAATTTCGCAGAAATTCCTTTCAAGAAAATTCGCGAATTTTCTTGTCCTCCTCTCCGGCACGACGCTGATTTCGGATTTTCCGAAACCCCGCTTCGCAGCTTGCAAAAACCCTGTCACGGGTGCCGTAACCCCCTTGCCGCGCGACCATCGCCCTCCCATCCATAAGGCAGAGGAGCCCGCGCCATGCCCGTCACGTATCTCAAGACCGCCACCGACACCCCACCCGAAACCACGGCGGATATTACAGACACCGTGCGCATCATGCTGGCGCGACTGCGGGCCGGGGGCGCGCAGGTGGCACTGGAATATGCCCGCGATCTCGACCGCTGGCAGGGGCCGATTGCTGTCAGCCGGGCCGAGATCGAGGCCGCCTCGGCGCGCGTCCCGCAAGCACTCAAGGACGATATTGCCTGGGCGCACGACAATATCCGCCGCTTTGCCGAAGCGCAGCGCGCCACCGCGCAGGACATGGAGATCGAACTGCGCCCCGGTCTCATGGCGGGGCAAAAGCAGATCCCCGTGCAAGCGGCGGGCTGTTACGTGCCGGGTGGGCGCTATTCCCACATCGCCTCGGCGCTCATGTCCATCGCCACGGCGCGCGCGGCGGGGGTGCATGACATCACCGCCTGTTCTCCTCCCTCGGGCGGGGCGGGCATCCCCGACGCGCTGCTCTACACGATGGACCGCGCGGGGGCCTCGCGTATCCTCTGTCTCGGCGGGGTGCAGGCGATTGCCGCCATGGCCTTTGGCCTTTTCGGCGCTCCAGGGGCAGATATCCTTGTCGGTCCGGGCAACGCCTATGTGGCCGAGGCCAAGCGCCAGCTTTTCGGCCCCGTGGGCATCGACATGGTGGCCGGCCCCACCGACAGCCTGATCCTCGCCGACGAGACCGCTGACCCTGATGTGGTCGCCGCCGATCTGGTCGGGCAGGCCGAGCATGGAGGCAATTCTCCAGTCTGGCTTGCCACCACCCATCGCCCGCTGGCCGAAGCGGTGATCGCCCGCGCGCCCGCCGTCATCGCCGCCCTGCCCGAACCCAACCGCAGCGCCGCGAGCGCGGCCTGGCGCGATCTGGCCGAGGTGGTGCTTTGCGACAATGCCGAGGAGATGGCCGCCCATGCCGACACCCGCGCGCCCGAGCATCTTCATGTGCAGGTCCGTGATCTCGACTGGTGGCTTGCGCGCCTCACCGCCTATGGCTCGCTTTTCCTTGGCGAGGCGACGACCGTGGCCTTCGGCGACAAGGCGGCGGGGCCGAACCATGTCTTGCCCACCTCCGGGGCCGCGCGCTACACAGGGGGGCTGTCGGTGCACAAGTTTCTGAAAACTGTCACCTGGCAGAAGGTCGCGCCGCAGGCGCTCGACCAACTGGCCGGTGTGACGGCGCGGCTCAGCCGCGCCGAGGGAATGGAAGGTCACGCGCGCAGCGCAGATATCCGCATGGGCGCGGGAACACGCGTCCTCAGCTCGGCAGGGTAAGGCAAGACCATGAAAACCGTCGGGATTCTCGGAGGGATGGGACCAGAGGCCACCATCCTGCTGATGCAGAAGGTGCTTGCCGCCGTTCCCGCGCGCGACGACGCCGATCATGTGCCGCTCCTTGTCCATCAGAACCCACAGGTTCCAAGCCGCATCAAGGCGTTGATCGAGGGCGGCGGCACAGATCCCGGCCCGGTGCTGGCGCGCATGGCGCGCGATCTGCGCGCAGCCGGGGCAAAGGCGCTCGCCATGCCCTGCAACACCGCACATCACTATGCGCCCGCGATCCAAAACGCGACCGACCTGCCCTTTCTCGACATGCTGGAGTTAACCGCCGAGCATCTGTCGATGGTCGGCGCGCGGCGCGTCGGAATGCTCGCCTCGCCCGCCACGCGGCTTGCGGGGGTATTCGACGCGCCTTTTGCCGCGCACGGCCTCACGCCGGTGTTTCTCGACGATGACACGAGCCTGCTGGCGATCATCCGCGCAGTCAAGGCGAGCGAAGGCCCGATCATCCTGAAGCCCCGCCTTCGGAGCGAGGCCGAGACCCTGCTGTCTCAAGGCGCCGATCACCTGCTCGTGGCCTGCACCGAACTGTCACTGATGACCGATGCGCTGCCACAAAGCGCGGCCCGAACCGACAGTCTCGATTGCCTGACGCGCGCGATTGTGGCTTTTGCCCGCGCCTGAGTTCCGCCTATTCGGCCGTGCGCTCCGCAACCCGCTCAAGATGCATCCGCAGATGCTCTGCCTCATAGCGCGCCTCGCGCAGACCCTCCATGGTGGCGGAAAGCTCTGCCTCGGTCTGGCTAAGCTGATTGGTCAGCTCGGCCTCGCGCTGTTGCAGATAGGTGATCGCCTGATCGCGGGTCTCCTCGGCCTCGTGCAATTCCTGCGCCAATCGCTCGAGTTCTCCGACATCCGAGGACTTTACCCGCACAAAGCGGTGCACCAACCAGTTGGCGAACCACCCCATGCAGAACGCCACGAAAAGCACGATGGCTGTGGCGATAATGAATTCAGTTCTGTTCATCCGATGGAGGATCCTGGCTGGCCGCGACGCTACCACCTTCTTCCCCCTTATGCTCAAGGCTTTCAAGCCCTGTCTGCACCTCGGCCACAGGCTCGGGACGAATCACCCGGAATTCGATCCGCCGGTTGATCTCGCGCCCCTCTTCGGTGGCGTTGTCGGCGATCGGGCGGCTCTCGCCATAGCCCTTCGCCTCCAGCGCCGAGGTCAGAACGCGGCGCAGGCGCAATTCGTCCAGCACCGCGCGCGCGCGCTCAAGGCTCAGTTGCGCGTTCATCTCCTCGCGGCCCTGACTGTCGGTATGGCCGCCGATTTCCATGCGGATATCGCCGCACACCTTCAGAATATCGGCAATCTCGTCGAGGATCGCGGCCCCGGCCCGGTCGATCGTGGCCGATCCTGGTTCGAACCCGATCTTGGCCTCGCGTTGCACCTCTTCGATGCGGGCTTCGCACTCGTCGGGTGTTGGAAGGCTTGCTACCGGATCAAGCTGCTCCTGATAGGTGACATCGATCGCAAAGCGTTCCGCCCCGCCCAGACGATCCGCCAAAAGCTTCGCGATCTCGGCCCCGGCGCTATTGCGTCCGGTCTTGCCCGAGACCTCGACCACCTCGGGGGTGACGGTTACCGCGCCATTGGCCAGATGGCTGAGCGCCTCCAGCCCCAGAAGCACGCGCATCGACCAATCGCGCGGCAGGCCCTCGGCCACCCGCGCCGTCATGTGAACCGCGCCAGAGGTAAAGCGCGCGCGCGCAAAACTGATCACCGTAGAGCGCATCTGCTCGCTCGCAACACGGCCTCGCAGCAGAACCTGCCCCTCGGGTGACAGCGTGGCGATGAATTCGGGCACCACAGGCGCGCTGGCATCGGGCAAGGGCGGCAGGGTCGCATCAAGGGCAAAGACGTCGGGCAGGCGCCCCTCAAGCGCGCCCACCACATCGTCAAAAAGGCTTGGATCCGTCCCCTGCTCGGCCAGAAGCGCGATGTCGGCGTCAGAAAAGGTGACGCTGCCTGCGCCCAGCTTGGCGAGCGCGGCAATCGTTTCCTCGACGGCACGCGCCCATTGCGGTGTCGGCACGCCCATGCCCACGACGCATTCGGTGCGCTCGCTCAGCCCCACGCGGCCCCCCGCACGCAGGATACGGTCACGCGCTTCGTCGGTATCGGCAGAGCAGGCATCGAATCGCGCGCCTCGCTCGTCGATGACAAAGCGTAGGGTAAAGGGGGTGATCACAGGGCGCGGCGCGGCAATATCCAGCGAAAGCGCGACCGCTTCGGGGGTGCGGCGGGCCAGATCGATCTCGACCCGGCGCTTTTCCTCGGCGCTGTCCACCATGGCGGTGATCTCGACGCGCTCGGCAGTCACCGAAATCTTGCTGCGCGGCAAAAGACCGAGCGAGCGCACCGCATAGCGCAGCGCGGGCCGCCAGGTTGCGGGCGCGGGATAATCGGCGGCATCGAGCAGGTCGGCGATCGGCGCGCCATTGGTCGCCTCGGACATATCGGCCAGAAGCTGATGGCGGTCGAGTGTCGCGGGCACGAGACCGATGAGCGAAATGCCGCGCTCGTTGCGCAAGATCTCGATGGCGAATTGCGGCGGGGCAAGGGCCTCGGCTTCTTCCACAACGGTCTGGTCCAGAACCCTTGCCGCATCGACGACGGACCCGGCCACCGAGAGCGCGGAAAAGCGCGCGGCCTCGGTCGGCGCGGTGCCGGCCAGAAAGACCTGAAGCCCGTCCGTGTCCACATCGGCCCAGTGCATCCCGCGCGCATCGAGCGCATCGCGCACCGCGCGGCGCGAACCGTCCTCGATCGCGCTGACAGCGAAACCGGCCGCCACGACACAGATCGCGCCCGCACCCGCAAATGTTCCGCCGATGGTCAGGATCGAGGAAAGACGCATGGGGCAGCGGCCCTTTTCTTGTTGCAGACGACCCGTCTTAGGCGCGCGCAGCTTCAAGCGCAATCAGACCAGAAGCGCACTGGCGAAAAACAGCACAGGCAACAGCCCCGCATCGCGGTTGGAACGGAATAGCCGAAGCAGGCGCCCAGCATCGTCGAGTTTCAGTTGCCGCAACTGCCAGTGCATATGCCAGCCCATCGCCCAGACCCCACCGAGCGCGACAACCAGCGCCATGGGGTTCGACGGCCCCGCCAGAATGACCGCCCCCGCCATCAGGAGCACCGTCACCACCAGGAACCGCCGCAGCCAGCGCGGGGAATTCTCGCCGAAAAGCCGCGCAGTCGATTTCACCCCGATGAGCGCGTCATCCTCGGCATCCTGATGGGCATAGATCGTGTCATAAAACAGCGTCCAGGCGATCCCGGCAAGGTAGAGCACCACCGCCGGAGCCTCGAGCCGCCCGGAATGCGCCGTCCAGGCCAGCAGCGCGCCCCAGTTGAACGCCAGGCCAAGAAACACCTGCGGCCACCAGGTGAACCGCTTGGCGAAAGGATAAACCGCCACCGGCGCAAGCGCGAGCACGCCAAGCACAATCGCCGCGCTGTTGAAGGTCAGCAGGACAGAGAACGCCACCAGCGCCTGCGTGCCCATCCAGACGACCGCGCCGCGCAGCGTGACCTGCCCCGAGGGGATGGGCCGCGACGCGGTGCGCGCTACGCTGCCGTCGATGTCGCGGTCGGTGATGTCGTTCCAGGTGCAGCCCGCCCCGCGCATCAGCACCGCGCCTATGCCGCAGCCAACAAAAATCCACAGATCGTGCCATCCCGCGCGCCCGTCCGCCAGCATCGCCAGCAAAAGGCCCCACCAGCAGGGCAGAAGCAAAAGCCACGTCCCGATGGGCCGGTCGGCGCGGCTGAGCCGCAGAAAGGGGCGCGTTGCCCCGGGCGCATGGCGGTCCACCCAATTGCCCGCATAGGCATCGGCCACCGCACCTGTGGCCTCTGGCGTCCGGTTTCCCTCGCTCATATGCTGGCCTCATGACAGGGGACAAGATCAGGCTTTATCTAGAGCACCCGCTGGGGGAAGGGCAAACCCTTCCTCTGAGCGGGCCGCAGGCGCATTACCTCTTTGGTGTCATGCGGCTTGGGCCGGGGAACGCTTTGCGCGTGTTCAACGGGCGCGATGGTGAATGGCGCGCGAGCGTGACCGAGGCGGGCAAGCGCGGCGGCCTGCTGCGCGTCGGGGTGCAGACCGCGCCGCAACGCAACCCGCCCGATCTGTGGCTGCTGTTCGCGCCGATCAAGAAGGCGCGCACCGATTTCATCGTCGAGAAGGCCGCCGAGATGGGCGCGGCGCGGATCGTGCCGGTTCAGACCGAGTTCACCAATTCCGAGCGCATCCGGCAGGACCGGCTTCAGGCCCATGCCGTCGAGGCCGCCGAGCAATGCGGCGGCACTTTCGTGCCGGAGGTGGCGGACCTCACCCGCCTCGAGCGGCTGCTTGCGGACTGGCCCGAGGACCGGCATCTGATGTTCTGCGACGAGACGCTTGCGGGCACCGCGCCCGCTCTGCCGGGTGGTCTCGGAGGAGCGCCCTGGGCGGTGCTGATCGGTCCCGAGGGCGGCTTTTCCGAGGCCGAGCGCGCGCGGTTGCGTGCCTTGCCGCAAGCCCATGCCATAAGCCTCGGGCCGCGCATCCTGCGCGCCGATACCGCCGCCGTCGCCGCCCTCACCCTCTGGCAACTGAGTTGCGGAGACTGGGGATGAGCCTTGTCCGCCCCGCCGCGTCGCAAAGCCTGCGCCGCTGGCGCGAGGTGCTGGTGGCGCTTGGTCTGGCCGCGCTCGGCCTCTGGTGGGTGCTGACCGGCTTTGGTTTGCTCCGGTGGATCGGCTGGGCGCTGCTCATTTCCGCCGCAGCGCTTGGACTGGCCGCACTGCAACGGATGCGGTTCCGGCGTGGCGCGGGCGGGCCGGGGGTGGTGGTGGTGGACGAGGGTCTGATCGCCTATCTTGGCCCCGAGACAGGCGGCGCGGTCGCGCTGTCGGAGATCACCGCGCTTGCGCTTGACCCCATGGGGCCGCACTGGGTGCTGTCGCAACCGGGCCAGCCCGATCTCCATATTCCGCTCGATGCCGAGGGGGCCGAGGCGCTTTTCGACGCCTTCGCCGTGCTTCCCGGTCTGCGCACGGAACACATGCTGGCGCGGATGCGCCGCCCCGGACCCGCGCCCGAGACGCTGTGGCAGCGACACGCGCGCCCGACAACCCACCCAAGGCTGCATTGACACCTGCGCCGAATGACGCCAACTCTGGCCCCCGATAAAAGCGCACGCCGTTCAGGAGACCCCAACATGTCCATTCCCCAATCCGGCGGCGGGCCGATCGAGCACCACGAGCAATTGGCCGAGTATCTGGCGAGCGGGTGCAAGCCCATCTCTGACTGGCGCATCGGCACCGAGCACGAGAAATTCGGCTATTGCAAGGACACGCTGCGCCCGTTGCCCTATGAGGGCCCGCGCTCGATCCTTGCGGTGCTGGAGGGGCTGCGCGACGGGCATGGCTGGGCCCCTGTAGAGGAGGCGGGCCACCTCATCGGGCTGGAGAAGGACGGCGCAAATGTGAGCCTGGAGCCGGGCGGGCAACTGGAACTTTCAGGCGCACCGCTGGAAACCATCCACCAGACCTGCGACGAGGTGAACGAGCACCTGCGCGACGTAAAGGACATCGCCGACAAGGTGGGCGTCGGCTTTATCGGCCTTGGCGCGGCCCCGATCTGGCGGCACGAGGATATGCCGGTGCTGCCGAAGGGGCGCTATCGGCTGATGACCGATTACATGGACCGTGTCGGTACCATGGGCAAATCCATGATGTATCGCACCTGCACCGTGCAGGTGAATCTCGATTTCGGGTCCGAGGCGGACATGGTGCAGAAGTTCCGCGTGGCCCTCGCGCTGCAACCGGTGGCCACGGCGCTTTTCGCCAATTCGCCGTTTTTCGAGGGCAAGCCCAACGGTCACAAATCCTGGCGCGCGCGTGTCTGGCGTGACCTTGACCCGGCGCGCACGGGTATGCTGCCCTTTGTCTTCGACGAGGGTTTCGGGTTCGAGGCGTACGCAGAGTACGCGCTTGATGTACCCATGTATTTCGTCTATCGCGACGGCGTTTATCACGACGCGCTCGGGCAAAGTTTCCGCGATTTCCTGCGCGGTGAATTGCCCACGCTGCCGGGCGAGAAACCGACGCTCAGCGACTGGGCGGATCACTTGACCACGATCTTTCCCGAAGCGCGAATCAAGAAATTCATGGAGATGCGCGGCGCCGATGGTGGGCCGTGGCGCAGGCTCTGTGCGCTGCCCGCGTTCTGGGTCGGGCTCATGTATGATCAGGGCGCGCTTGATGCCGCCTGGGATCTGGTCAAGGGATGGGATTCTGAGACGCGCGAGGGCCTGCGCGTAGCGGCCAGCGTGGACGGGCTTCAGGCAAAGGTGGGTGGTATCGACATGCACGCGCTTGCGCGCGAGGTGCTGGAGTTGTCGCATGCCGGTCTGAAGGCGCGCGCGCGGCCCGGTGGCGGCGGCATGATCCCCGACGAAACGCATTTCCTCGATGCCCTGCGCGAAAGCGTCGAGACCGGTCGCACCCCCGCCGATGAGCTTCTCGCCCGCTATCACGGCGACTGGCAAGGCGATCTGAGTCGGATCTACGCCGATTACAGCTACTGAGCGCGACCCGCAGCCGCGCGGCGCAATGCCGCAACTGCGAAAGGGCGCTTCGCGGGAAAATCTTGCGCAATAATCAGAATTCGGCCAATTTTCAGCCTGTTCGGATCGTAAATCCGTCGATTCCGGGACACTCGTGAGGCAAATCCCTGCTAGTTTTGGTTACCGGGCCGTCAAGACCCGGATGACGGAACCAACGAGGGAGACCCCAAGATGTCCGATAAATTCGTCGTCGGCTACGACGGCAGCGTATCGGCGCGGCGCGCGCTGGAATTCGCTGTCGAGCGGGCCAAGGCGCAAGGTGGCTGTATCGTGCTGGCCCATGTGCTTGAATGGTCGCCATATTCCTTTCTCACCCCCAAGGAACTCGAGGAGCGCCACAAGCGCCGCCGCGAAGAGATGACGCGGGCCGAGGAACAGATCAACAGCAGCGTGGCCGAGGAATTGAAGAGCGCGGGCGTGCCCGTCGAGGTGGTGATCCGCTACGGCAGCATCGCCGACCTGCTGGGCAAGATCGCCGCCGAGGTCGGCGCGGTTCAGATCTTCGTCGGACGCGAGGGGCAATCGGCGCTGGAGGCGCGGATTTTCGGCTCGGTTGCGGGCGCATTGGTGCAAACCTCGCCGGTGCCCTGCACCATCGTGCCGTAAGACCAACAGGGACAGGGAAAAGGACAAAACAAATGCAACGGATATATTCCACTTTTGCCGCTGCCATGCTGGCGCTTCTGCCGGGCATGGCACAGGCGCAGGCATTCGGGGACCAGATCGATTCGATCTTTGCTGCCAGCACCGGCTGGTTCGTCAATCTGATCTTTGCCGATGTCTTTGGCGTGCCCTGGATCGTCAGCTGGCTGGTGATCGCGGCGGTGGTCTTCACGGTTTATTTCGGCTTTATCCAGTTCCGCGCCTTCCGACACTCCATCGAACTGGTGCGCGGCGATTATTCTGACCCGAACGACGCGGGCGAGGTCAGCCACTTTCAGGCACTGGCCACCGCGCTTTCGGGCACGGTCGGCCTTGGCAATATCGCCGGGGTCGCGGTCGCGGTCAGCATCGGTGGCGCCGGGGCTACCTTCTGGATGATCCTTGCGGGTCTTCTGGGGATGGCCACCAAGTTCACCGAATGCACGCTTGGCGTCAAATACCGCAATGAATACGCGGATGGCACCGTTTCGGGCGGACCGATGTATTACATCAAGAAGGGCTTTGCCGAGCGCGGCCTGCCTCTGGGCGGGTTCATGGCGGTGATGTTCTCGATCTTCTGCGTGCTGGGTGCGCTTGGCGGGGGCAACATGTTTCAGGCCAACCAGGCGGCAAGCCAGGTGCAGGCGGTCGTTGGTGTTCCCGCATGGGTCACCGGACTGGCACTTTCGGTCATCGTGTTCATCGTGATTGTCGGTGGGATCAAGTCCATCGCCCGCGTGACCGAGAAGGTCGTGCCGTTCATGGGGATCGGCTATGTTCTGGTGGCGCTGCTGATCATCCTGATGAACGCCAACATGATCCTCTGGGCCTTTGGCGAGATCTTCCGGGGCGCGTTCACCGATTCGGGGATTGTCGGCGGGATTGTCGGCGCGATCATCCAGGGCTTCCGCCGGGCCGCCTTTTCAAACGAGGCGGGCATCGGCTCTGCCGCCATCGCCCACTCGGCGGTACGCACCAAGGAGCCGGTCACCGAGGGCTTTGTCTCGCTGCTGGAACCGTTCATCGACACGGTGGTGATCTGCACCATGACTTCGCTGGTGATCATCATCACCCAGCAACTGCTGATCGACGCCGAAAGTGGGCGCTACATCCTCAACGAAGCCGGTCGCATCGCGACGGCGAGCGGGGCAACGGGCGGCGTGCCGATCACCTCGGCAGCGTTCGGATCGGTGTTTGGCTGGGCACCCTACGCCCTTGCGCTGGCAGTGGTCCTGTTTGCCTTCTCGACCATGATCACCTGGTCCTATTACGGCCTCAAGGCCTGGACCTACATGTTCGGCGAGGGCAAGAACAAGGAACTCGTGTTCAAGCTGATCTTCTGCGTCTTCGTGTTTATCGGCGCGGTCTCCAGCCTTGGCGCAGTGCTGGATTTCTCGGATGCGGCGCTGTTTGCCATGGGCGTGGTCAACATCATCGCGCTCTACTTCCTGATGCCGATCGTCAAGCGCGAGATGAACAACTATCTGACGCGGCTGCGTTCTGGCGAGATCAAGAAATACAACTGAACACCCTGAAAAAGACAAGGGCCGGGGATCATCCCCGGCCCTTGGCGTTTGTCAAAGCGTGATCGGATCACGCAAGGCTGCGGGTGATTTCCTCACGCTCGAAAATCTCGATGACATCGCCCTCGCGAACATCATCGTAATTCTCGAAGGCCATGCCGCATTCCTGACCGGACTGCACCTCGGCCACCTCGTCCTTGAAACGCTTGAGCGTCTTGAGCGTGCCTTCGTGGATCACCACATCGTCGCGCAGAAGGCGGACACCAGCCGAGCGGCGCGCCACGCCCTCGGTGACAAGGCAGCCTGCCACCTTGCCCACGTTGGAGACCTTGAAGACCTCCTTGATCTTGGCGTAGCCGATGAACTTCTCGCGGATCTCGTTGCCCAGAAGACCGCTTGCCGCCGCTTTCACATCGTCCACCAGATCGTAGATCACCGAATAATAGCGGATTTCCACGCCCTTCTGGTTGGCGCTGTTGCGTGCGGACGCATTGGCCCGGACGTTGAAGCCCAGAACCGGCGCACCGGACGCCTCGGCAAGGCCCACGTCGGATTCTGTGATCGCGCCGACCCCGGAATGGAGCACGCGCACACGCACCTCCTCGTTGCCGATCTTCTCCATCGCCTGAACGATGGCCTCGGCGGAACCCTGCACATCGGCCTTGACGAGGATCGGCAGTTCCTTGACGTTCTCGTCTTCCTTGGCCTTGGCCAGAAGCTGTTCGAGCGTGGCCCCGGCCCCGGCTGCGGCGCGTTTTTCCTTGGCCTTCTCATAGCGGTAATTGGCGATCTCGCGGGCCTGTGCCTCGGTGTCAACCACGTTGAGAACGTCGCCCGCCTCGGGTGTGCCGTTGAGGCCCAGAACCTCGACCGGCGAAGATGGCCCGGCCTCCTTGATGCGCTCGCCGCGGTCGTTCACCAGCGCGCGCACCTTGCCGTATTGCTCGCCCACGACAAAGATGTCGCCCTGCTTGAGCGTGCCGCGCTGCACCAGAACGGTGGCGATCGGGCCGCGGCCCACATCGAGTTTGGCCTCGATCACGGCGCCCTCGGCGGCGCGCTCGGGGTTGGCCTTCAACTCCAGTATCTCGGCCTGAAGCGCGATCGCCTCAAGCAACTCGTCAAGACCCTGCCCGGTCATGGCCGAAACCTCGACATCCTGCACGTCACCCGACATTTTCTCGACCACGACCTCTTGGCGCAGAAGATCGGCGCGCACCTTGTCGGGATCGGCGGCGGGCAGGTCGATCTTGTTGATCGCCACGATCATCGGCACACCGGCAGCCTTGGCGTGATTGATGGCCTCGATGGTCTGCGGCATCACCGCGTCGTCGGCGGCTACGACGAGCACGACGATATCCGTCACCTGCGCGCCGCGTGCGCGCATCGAGGTAAAGGCCGCGTGGCCGGGCGTGTCCAGGAAGGTCAGCAACGTGCCGCTGTCGGTGGTGACCTGATAGGCGCCGATATGCTGGGTAATGCCGCCGGCCTCGCCCGCGACGACCTTGGCATCACGGATTGCATCGAGCAGCGAGGTCTTGCCGTGGTCCACATGGCCCATGATGGTGATCACAGGCGGACGCGGCTTGAGATCCTCGGGCCTGTCATCGACCGTGTCGATCACGTCCTCGACATCAGAATCGCTGACACGCACGACACGATGGCCGAATTCCTCGATGATCAGCTCGGCGGTATCGGCGTCGATCGACTGGTTCTGCGTCACCATCATGCCGCTCTGCATCAGCGCCTTGACCACGTCACCGACGCGCTCGGCCATGCGGTTGGCCAGTTCCGACACAACGATCACCTCGGGCAGTTGCACGTCGCGCACAACCTTTTCGCGCTCCTGCATGCCGCCCATGGCCTTCTGGCGGGCGCGCTCCTGCTTGCGCTTCATGGCGGCCATGGATTTCTGGCGGCCGCCCTCGCCGCCCGCAAGCGCCTGATTGAGCGTGAGCTTGCCGGTGCGTCGGCCTTCGTCGCCCCCGGCCCGGCCTTTACCCCGGCGGGTGTCACGGTCATCCTCTTCGCGGCGACGCGGGGCGACGGGCACGGCGGCCTTGGACGGGGCCGGGCGTGTCGGCGCGGCATCAGGCGCGGGTTCCGCAGCCTCGCGGGCCTTGGCCTCGGTGGCCTCACGCTCGCGGCGCGCCTCCTCCTCGGCCTTCTGGCGGGCACGTTCCTCGGCCTCGCGCTGTTCGCGCTCCTTGGCCTCGGCCTCTTCGCGGCGACGCAGGCGCTCTTCCTCGCGTGCCTTTTCCTCGGCCTCGCGGCGCACGGCGTCATCGGCCTCACGCGCCTTGGCGGCGGCCAACGCCTTCATCCGGCGCTCGAGCTCTGCATCCGAGATCCCGGCGGGGCGCTTGGTGGCACCCGAGGCAGCGGCGGCGGGCGAGCTACCCACACCCGCAGTCGCGCCCGGCTTGGGCACGACAACGCGCTTGCGCTTGGTTTCCACCACGACGTTCTTGGTGCGTCCATGGCTGAAGCTCTGCTTCACGTTCCCCGCACGGGGACCGCCACGCACACCCAAGGGTTTCTTTCCGTCGTTGTCGCTCATATGATTCTACTTTCCTTTCCGGCGCGCTGTCTCGCCGTCCGAGACGCGCAGACCTTTCAGTCTTGCCGCCTCCTCTACAACACGTTGCGCCAAACCTCCATAGCCCAGCACGGCGTGGATCGTGGTTTGACGGCTGAATGCCTGGCCAAGCTCGTCGGCGGTCAGCCAGCCGATATAGGTGCCGCCTTCAGGCGTGCTCAGCCCCGATTTTCCACGCTCCGAACCGTCGCTGGCCTGAAGCAGAACCCGCACATCACCGCGCGCGAGACGGTCCTTGACCTTCTCGTATCCGGCCACCGCGCCGCCGCCCTTGCGCGCGAGGCTGATGAGGTCGATCAGGCGGCGCGCAATCAGCGCCTCGACTCGATCAGCCAGCGCCTCGGGCACCGTCACCGGCTGTTTCGCGGCACGGGCAAAAAGGCCCTTGGTGGCCGCGCGCTCGATAGCCGCGCGGGTCGGCACGACATAGATGCCGTGCCCCGGCAGCTTGGCCGCGATATCAGGCACCACCGCGCCATCCGGCCCGATCACAAAACGCACAAGCTGCGCCTTCGGGCGCAGTTCGCCCGTAGCGATGCACTTGCGTTCGGGACCGTCCGAGCGGTCCTTGGGTTGCCCACCACGCCCCATGGCTGCCTCCGGAACCTGACGGATCAGGCCCCGGCCTCCTTATCTTGCGCGGCGCCATCGTCGTCGCTCTCGTCGGCCTCGGGCATTAGGTCATCGGGATCGACCCAGCCTAGCATGACGCGCGCCGTCATCACCATGTCCTGCGCCTCTTCAAGAGAGACATCGAAGCGCTCCAGGATGCCCTCGTCCTTGACGCGCGCACCATCGACGGTCGTCCAGCCGCCGGCCAGTTCCCAATCGGCACAGGTGGCGAAATCCTCCAGTGTCCTGACATCGTCCTCGACCAGCGCCAGCACCATCTGCGGCGTCAGCCCCTCGAAGCCGATGAGGCTGTCCTCGGCGCCCAGCGCGCGGGCCTTGTCCAGCGCCTCGGTGGCCTGTGCCTCGAGAACGTCGCGCGCCCGCGCCTGAAGCTCGCCTGCCGTTTCTTCATCCACGCCGTCGATGACCAAGAGTTCTTCGAGCTCGACATAGGCGACCTCTTCGAGATTGGTAAAGCCCTCGGCCACCAGAAGCTGGGCGAAAAATTCGTCAAGATCGAGCGCGTCCATGAACAGGCGCGTCCGCTCCTCGAATTCCTTTTGCCGACGCTCGCTGTCCTGCGCCTCGGTCATGATGTCGATATCAAGCCCGGTCAGCTGCGAGGCTAGCCGCACGTTCTGACCGCGCCGCCCGATGGCAAGCGAAAGCTGATCCTCGGGCACCACCACCTCGATGCGCTGCGCGTCCTCGTCGATCACGACCTTGGCTACCTCGGCGGGTTGCAGCGCGTTGACAAGGAACGTGGCCTGATCCTCGTTCCACGGGATGATGTCGATCTTTTCGCCCTGAAGCTCGTTCACCACGGCCTGCACCCGGCTGCCGCGCATCCCGACACAGGCGCCAACCGGGTCGATCGAGCTGTCATAGCTGATGACGGCGATCTTGGCGCGGCTGCCGGGGTCGCGGGCGACGGCCTTGATCTCGATGATGCCGTCGTAGATCTCGGGCACTTCCATCTTGAACAGCTCTGCCATGAATTGCGGATCGGTGCGCGAGAGGAAGATCTGCGGGCCGCGCTGTTCGCGACGCACGTCCTTGACATAGGCGCGCAGACGGTCGCCGGGGCGATAGGCCTCGCGCCCGATCTTTTCGTTGCGGCGCAGCACCGCCTCGCCATAGCCCTGAAGCTCGACGATGACATTGCCGTATTCCTCGCGCTTGACGACGCCGTTGATGATCGTGCCGGCACGGTCCCTGAACGCCTCGTATTGGCGGTCGCGCTCGGCCTCGCGGACCTTTTGCAGGATCACCTGCTTGGCGCTCTGCGCGGCAATGCGGCCCATTTCCACCGGCGGCACGGCCTCATGAAACTGGTCGCCGACCTGCGGCGCACCCGCCTCGGTCGGGTCGATCCGCACGCCGTCGCGCAGCCAGAACTCATCGCGCCCCGGCACAGCGGCAACGAAGTAGGGTCTGGCCTGCTCGGGCGTTAGCTCGGCCTGATAATTCTCGAGCGCATCGTCCGCGACCACGGTGCGCACACGGGTAAAGGCGGCGCGGCCCGTCTTGCGGTCGATCTTGACATGAATATCCATTTCCGAGCCGTAGCGGCTCTTGGCGGCTCGCGCGAGGCTCTCTTCCATGGCTTCGATCACGAGGCCGGGGTCGATCATCTTTTCGCGCGCCACCGCTTCGGCGGTCTGCAACAGCTCAAGCTGGTTGGCGGATGTGATTGCCATGGTCTCAGTCCTCCTCAGAACCGCTCTCGGTTTCGATCTCGTCAAAATGGGTTTCGTCGATCACGCCCGCCGCCTTGCGCGCGCGCAGCATCTCGCGGATCAGCTCGTCGGTCAGGATCAGCTTGGCATCGCTCAGCCAGTCGAAATCAAGGCCGATCGTGCCTTCCTCGATGTTGATCAGCACCTCGTTGCCTTCGACCCCGGCAAGAACACCCTTGAAGCGCTTGCGCCCGTCGATCAGATCGGCGGTCTCAAGCCGCGCCTCATAGCCCTCGAAAGCCTCGAAATCCTTGAGCCGGGTCAGGGGCCGGTCGATGCCGGGGCTGGAGACCTCGAGCGTATAGGCGTCCACAATGGGATCCTCGACATCGAGCACGGCGCTGATGGCGGTGCTGATGGCGGCGCAATCGTCCACTTCGATGCCACCCTCGGGACGGTCAGCCATGACCTGAAGCAGATGTGTCTTGCCGCCCATGAGCCGCACGCGCACAAGCTCGAATCCCATACCCTCGATCACCGGGGTGATGATCTCTGCCAGCCTTCGGTCGATGGCGGCCTTTGCGATGAGGTCGTTTGTCATCTTTTCCAAGCACAAAAAAACGGGCGCGCGGCCCGTCATGTTTCCCGGTGGAACCATCGGAGACCCCGAGGTGCCGCTGTCAAATCGGCATATAGGCCCGCTGATCGCGTATTGCAAGCGCCGATTTCAGGCAGGCGCGCCCCAGCCTTCGGACTGCATCTCGCGCAGGCGGCTGGCTGTCCGCTCGAACTCGAAAGAGCCTTCGCCCTCGAGATAGAGAAACTCCGGGTCCGCCGCCGCCGAGCAGATGAGGCGCACACGCGCCTCGTAAAGCGCGTCGATCAGGGTGACAAAACGCCTGGCCTCGTTGAAATTCGTCCGCCCCAGTTGCGGGATGTTCTCAAGGATGAGGAGGCGCACGGATTGCGCCAGCGCGAGGTAATCGGCGGGGCCAAGCGGCCTGCCGCACAGATCATAGAACGTGGCGCGTGCAACACCGTTGTGAAAGGCGGGGATCTCTACCGCGCGCTTGTTGACGATAATCTCATGAGCCGCGCCCTGCCCGCCGGTCATGTCCTGCCAGATTGCCTCGATCTCGGCCCGATTCTCTGCCGTCAGCGGCGTGAGCCATGTCTGCGCCCCGGCCAGGCGGTTCTGGCGGTAATCGGTGGGGCTGGCCATTTCGTGCACCACCATGCGTTCTTTCAGGAGCGCGATGAAGGGCAGGAACAACTGCCGGTTCAACCCGTTCCTGTAGAGGTCATCGGGCACACGGTTCGAGGTCGTCACCACCACCACCCCGGCGGCGAAAAGCGCCTCGAAAAGGCGCCCCACGATCATCGCATCGGTGATGTCGGTGATCTGCATCTCGTCGAAGGCCAGAAGGCGCACGGATTTCGCCACCCCAGCGGCGACGGGGGCAAGCGCGTCTGTCTCGCCGCGCGCGCGCGCGGCGTGAAGGCCCGCGTGCATTTCCTGCATGAAGGCGTGGAAATGCACGCGCCGATTGGGCACGTCGAGCGTTTCAACAAAGAGATCCATCAGCATAGACTTGCCGCGCCCCACGCCACCCCAGAGATAAAGCCCCTTGGGCGGCTCGGGCACGCGACGGAACCAGCTCTTGCGCGGCGTCCCGGCGAGGGCCGCACGGATACGCTCGAATTCGGGCAGCACGGCCTCCTGCGCCGGATCGTGGCGAAGCATGCCCTCGGCAACGCGGCGGGCGTAGAGGTCAGGAAGCGTTTCCATGCCGCGCGCCATAGCGCGATGCGTCTCGGGCGGCAATGCTCAGCCGCGCTCTGCGAGACGCCGCATGACGCCCACAAGCTCGGCGCTGATCCCCGGCTCCGAAAGCGCGTGACCGGCGAGCGGCACCATCCGCAGGTCGCAGGCGGGCCAGAGCGCGGCCAGACGGTGCGCGGCAGCGGGCGGGCAGATCATGTCAAAGCGGCCCTGCACGATCGTGCCGGGGACATGGGCGATCCGGTGCATGTTGGCATGAATATGCCCGTCATGTTCGAGGAAACCGCGATTGAGGAAATAGTGATTCTCCAGCCGGGCAAAGGCACGGGCATAATCGGCGGGGCTATCGCCCCCAACCCCGGTGGAATGCACTGTGGCAAGCGCGTTTTCCCAGGCCGACCAGGCCTTGGCATGGGTGATCTCCTGTCCCAGATCACCGGAGAAAAGCCGCTTGTGATAGGCGGAGATCAGATCGCCGTGCTCGGCCTCGGGGATGGGGGCGACGAACCGCGCCCAGGTCTCGGGCCAGAACGCCGCAGCACCGCCACCGTAGAACCAGTGAAGCTCGGCCTCGGTCATGGTAAAGACGCCACGCAGGATCAGGTGGCGTGCGCGCGCAGGGTGGGTCTGGGCATAGAGCAGCGCCAGAGTCGCACCCCAGCTTCCGCCGAAGACGAACCAGCTTTCGATGCCCAGCGCCTCGCGGATACGCTCGATATCGGCCACCAGATGCCATGTGGTGTTGGCCTCGACGCTGGCATGGGGTTTGGAGCGCCCACAGCCGCGTTGATCGAAAAGCACGATGCGATAGACCTCGGGATCGAAATAGCGCCGCATCGCCGGGCTTGATCCGCCGCCCGGCCCGCCATGCAGCACCACCACAGGAAGGCCGTCGCGCCGCCCGGATTGTTCCATGTAAATGCAATGGCCGTCGCCCACATCCAGCATCCGCCGCTCGAACGGTTCGACGGGGGGGTGCAGATATTGCACTGCGCTTTTATGGCCCGAGACTCTGTCCATCGCTGTCCTATATACCGCCCATGACCCATTGAGCCACACGGAGACCGGAATGCAAGCCGCGCAGAGCACGATTGATCCCACCGAGGTCGCGAAGTTCGAGGCAATGGCCGCCGAATGGTGGGATCCGAACGGCAAGTTCAAGCCGTTGCACATGCTCAACCCCTGTCGTCTGGATTACATCACGTCGCAGATCGCCGCCGAGTTCGACCGCGATCTGTCCGCCGCACGCCCGTTCGAGGGGCTGCGCCTGCTGGATATCGGCTGTGGTGGGGGATTGCTGAGCGAGCCGATGGCACGACTTGGCGCGACGGTCGTGGGGGCCGATGCCGCCCCGCGCAACATCCCGGTGGCGCAGCTTCATGCCGAACAGTCGGGGCTTGCCATCGACTATCGCCACACCACCGCCGAGGACATGGCGGCGGCGGGCGAGCAGTTCGACGTGGTGCTCAACATGGAGGTGGTCGAGCATGTGGCCGACCCGCTGGCCTATCTGACCGCCTGTCGCGATCTGCTGAAGCCGGGCGGGCTGCATATCTGCTCGACCATCAACCGCAATCCCAGAAGTTTCGCCATGGCTATCGTCGGCGCCGAATATGTCATGCGCTGGCTACCGAAGGGCACGCATGACTGGTCGAAATTCATCACGCCCGAAGAACTTTACGAGTTGTTGCGCAAGGCGGGCCTCGACCCGGTAGACCGCAAGGGTTTTGTCTTCAACCCGATCACCTGGCAATGGCGGCTGTCGACGCGCGACCTGAGTGTGAATTACGTCACCGCCAGCCTGCGCCTCACTTCCGGAGCGAATCGCGAATTTCCATGAGGATATCAAGTTCGCTCGGGCCGGGATCGGCGGCGGGGGCCGCTGCTTTCGGTCTCGTGGCCGCGTCTCTGGTGCGGTTTACGGCCTTCACAAGAAGAAATACCACCCAGGCGATGATGAGAAAGTTGATCACTGCCATGATGAAGCGGCCATAAGCGAACACCGCGGTACCCGCCTCTTCGGCGGCGGCAATCGAGGCATAGTCGCCCGAGCCAAGCACGATATAAAGCCCCGAGAAATCAATGCCGCCCAGAAACAGGCTGATGATCGGGTTGATCAGATCGGCGACCATCGAATTGACGATGGCGGTAAAGGCCGCACCGATAATGATACCCACGGCCATGTCCATGACATTGCCCTTGGCGATGAAGTCCTTGAACTCTTGAATCATTCCCGTCCCTTTTTTTCACACTGACGCCGGGTGACCTGATCCACCCACACGGCCTGTTTACCATATCTCGCGCACAATCTGCCGATACTTTCACGGTGCAATCAAGGGAAAGGTCGCTGACCCCTCACCGTTGTGCGCGCCCACTTGCACCAGCCCCGGCGCTCGCCTAGCGTGCCTCCGGATGCCCTGACGGAGACCGCCATGCACCTTCCCCTGACAAAGACTGACGCGCTGTTCTACCTCCACCATGCGCCTTCGCGCGATGGTGCGCCCACCTTCATTTTTGTCAACGCGCTGACCGGCTCTACCGATGCCTGGGAGGCCGTAGTCGCGCCTGCGCTGCGCGCGCAGGGCTTCGGCACGCTGAGCTACAATTTCCGCGGGCAGACAGATTCGCCCTTCGATCCGGCACTTGCGCTAACCGACACGGTGATCGTGGCGGATCTTGAGCGGCTCCTGGCCGAGCTGGCCCCGTCGCGGCCCATCCTTGTGGGCCTTTCCATCGGCGGGCTTTATGCCGCGCGGGCGGTGCTGAACGGGGCGCGGGTCGAGGGGCTGGTGCTGCTCAACACCCTGCGCGAGATCGGGCCGCGCATCGACTGGGTGAACAATGCGATGGCGCGGATCGTCGAACATGGCGGCGTATCGCTCTTTCTTGACGCGCTGTTTCCGCTGCTGGTCAACGGTGATTTCGCGGCACAGGCACGACCGAATTTCCTCAAGGGCGGCTATGCGCCGTTGCCGCCCGAGCATGGCCACATGAACCTGATGCGCAATGCCGCCGCGACCGACTGGACGCTCGACTACAGCACCCTTTCCCTGCCCGTGCTGGTCATCACCGGGCTTCAGGACCGGGTGTTTCTGGACCGCGATGTGGTGGACCGGCTCTATGCCACGCTGCCCGATGCACGGCGCGAGAACTGGGCCGAGGCGGGCCACCTGCTGCCGCAGGAAGCGCCCGAGCGGCTGGTGGCAAGCCTTGCACGCTTCGGTCAGGAGATCCGCCCGTGAACATCCCCGAGAAATGGGCCTATCCGGCGGTGATGATCGGCGTGGCGGGCCACGCGAGCAGTGAGTTCTTCGCCAAGCTGGGCGGGGTTGCGGGGCCGGAAACAAGCGTCTGGCGCTATCTTCTGGGCGGTTTCGGCCTCATCCTCTGGGCGCTCTGGGACCGCGACAGCCGCGACCTGATCACACCCTTGCGCAAGGAGGGACTCAATATCGTCTGGCTCTCGCTCATGGGCGTGACCGTCACCTATCTGTTCTTTCACTGGGCGCTCGATTACGCGACCGTCATTCAGGTGGCGACCGTGACCACGACGATTCCGATCTTCGTGGCCATCGCCAACTGGGTGCTGAACGGGGTGCATCCCGGCACGGTCAAGATGATCACCGGCGCGCTGGCCGTGCTGGGCATCGCGGTGCTCTTGACCGATGGCGCGCTGGCGGCGCTGGCGGGTGAGGCGGGCACGCTGCCCGGCGTGCTGCTGGCCATGGGCTGCGCGGCGCTCGGCTCGTTCTATGCGGTGCTGATCAAGCCGGTGATGGGCCGCCACGGCGGCCTTCGGATCATCGCGCTGACCATGATGATCGGCGGCATCGGGCTGTGGTTTCTGGTGGGCGCGGCCTGGGGGAAATGGGTCAACCCGCTGAGCATCGTCGAGAAACCGGCGCTTGCGGCGTGGTCTCTCATCATCCTGGCGCTGTGGAACACCACAATCACGCAACTCATGTGGTTCGGCGGGCTGTCCGCGGCACCCGACATTACCCGTGCGTCTTATCTGTTCTTTCTCAAACCGATCATCGCGGCGGCGCTGGCGGTGCTGATCCTCAACTCCTACCCGACCGGTTTGCAGGTGCTGGCCATCGTGCTTGTCACCGCCTGCGTGCTGGTCGAACTTTACTGGCCGCGCCTGCGCGCGCTCGGGCGGGGGTAGACCTTCAAGAAGGTAAACGGTGGTCTTGGCTTCAAGCCCACGTTCAGGGTTTGACACGAATGCGCGGATCAACGTGATTGAGGGCGCTTGTCTGCTCTTGGCCGGAAGCGCACCAAGCTCAGCCCATCCCTTACCCCGCGCGCGTTTCGATCACCGCGCTTTGCTCCAGCGTGCGGTGGACCGGGCAGCGGTCGGCGATCTCCATCAGGCGCGCGCGCTGCTCCTCGCTCAGGTCGCCCTCCAGCCGGATCGTGCGCACAAATCGGTCCACCTTGGCCTCGGCGCGGCTATCGGCGTCCTGCGCATGAACCTTGTCGTGGCAGATATCGACACTGACATGGGCAAGCGGCCAGTCCTTGCGGCGAGCATACATGCGGAGGGTCATCGAGGTGCAGGCACCCAGCCCGGCGGCGAGAAAGCCATAGGGTGACATGCCGCGATCGGTGCCACCATAGGCCGCCGGTTCATCGGCCAGCGCATGATGCGACGGGCCTGCGTTCACATCCTGCAAGAAGCCCTCTGGGTCGACCTCGCGCACCCTGACAATGCCCTCGGGCGCGCCGGGCGGCGGGGCGGGCGGCGCGAGGTCAAGATAGCGCGCGCCCCAGGCGGCGATCACCTCGGCGGCATATTCCGCGTCGCCCGCATCGGTGATCAGGTGGTCGGCATCGTCGAGGGTGACAAAGCTCTTGGGGTGTTTCGCCGCCTTGAAGATCTCGGCCGCATTCTCGACCCCGACGGTCGTATCGCGCGGCGCGTGCATCACCAGCAGGGCACGGCCCAGCCCCGCCACCTTGTCACGCAGGTTCTCGGCCTGCACGTCACGGACGAAATCGCGCCCGATGCGGATGGGCCGCCCGCCCAGCATCACCTCGGCCACGCCATCGGCCTCGATCCGCTCAAGCGCGCCGGCGAAATTATGGGTGACATGGCCAGGATCGAACGGCGCGCCGATGGTAACGACCGCACGCACGCTTTTGATGTGCCCTGCCGCCGCAAGCACCGCCGCGCCGCCAAGGCTGTGCCCGATCAGAAGGCCGGGGGCCATGTCGCGCGCAGATAGCGCCTCTGCCGCGCGCTCCAGATCCTGCACGTTGGAGGTAAAGGACGTGTTCTCGAACTCGCCCCCCGAATGGCCAAGCCCGGTGAAATCGAAGCGCAGCACGGCAATGCCCGCGCCCGCAAGCCGCGCGGCGATGCGGCGGGCGGCGGGAATGTCCTTGGAACAGGTGAAGCAATGCGCGAAAAGCGCCGTCGCCAGATGCGGCCCATCCGGCAGGTCGAGCCGCGCGGCAAGCTCATGGCCATTATGGCCGGTGAAAGTCAGGCGTTCGGTGGGCATGGCACATCCTTTGTCGCTTGTTGTCCGGGAGAGTATGCAGCCCGGCCCGCGCCCGCCACCCTTGCGCCGCGACGGTCACGCGATGGTGAGGGATGCGGCGGATTCGCCGTCCGATCCTGTCGGCGGCGGCGACATGGACAGCGCCACATATTGCGCCCACGGCGCGCGTGACGCAGGGTTGTTCTTGCACGGCGGCGCGGCACAGAGATGATCGCATCGACCAAGCAGCGGGAGAGGACCATGACCAGCATCATCGACGACTATGTGACACGCCTCACCCCGCTTGCGCGCGGGCGTATCAGGGGGCGCGCGCGCCTGGCCATCACCGATCACGGCAGCGTCATGCTGAGCGAAACCGGGGCCGAGGCGGGCGACGGCCCCGCCGATGTGGTGCTGAGCGCGCGCGACGAGGTATTCCGCGCGATCCTCTCGGGCGAGCAGAATCCGGTGATGGCCTACATGACCGGCAAGCTAAAGGTCGAGGGCAATGTGCAGCGCGCGCTCAAGGTGAGCAGCATCCTGACAGGTGGCTGATTACCCGCAGCAGCCGCGCCCCGCCTGAACCGGCGGACAGGGCACCGTACCGTAGGAACAGAATACGCAGCAATCACCGGGCTTTGGCCGCAAGAGCGCGCCACAGGCGGTGCAGGTGTGAAACCATTGGCATGTGTCGGAGGGCATCGTCAGTCGTTCCACTGACCCGCAGTCGGGGCAGGTCAGGTCGGAGTCGAGGCGTATATCGGCATCGGGCATGGAACGCACCATACCATACCCGCGCCCGCACCTCAAATCCGCAGGAACGGCTGCGCCAGCCGCGGCATAAGCGCACGAAACCGCAATGGCGCGTCGGTCGCGGCGAGGCAGATGCAATCGGCACCGATATCGGCCACGGGCATATGTTCGACATCCTCGCCCGCCACCTCGATATCGCCGGGGCCAAAGCGCGCGGCCGCATCGAGAAACGCCCCTTGCAGCACAAGCGTGAGTTCGGTGCCCCGGTGGCCATGATCAGGCACCGCCGCGCCCGCCGGAATATAGAGGAGTCGCGCTGTCGCCTCCTTCGCCGTGGGCAGGATCGCCTGTTTCACACCCATGCCTATGGGCCGCCAGCGCACCGCGCCCAGATCACCGCCGACATAATCGCGCAGCGGCGCGGGAAACACGCCCCGCACGGGCGGCGCGGGGCGGTCGCGGGCAGTCACACCACCCGCACGAATGCGTGCCATGGTGACGGCAAGGCTGTCATCGGCCATTGCGGCTTCGTCTTTCTCGAGCAGCGCGCCGCCCAAGGCGTCGAAGGCCCCCAGCCTGGCGCGGCATTCGTCGCACATCGAGATATGGGTGGCGACTGTCAGGCTGAACGCCTCGGGCAGGGAGCCGGCGGAATAGGCCATCAGCAACGCGTCGGTCAGGTGATGTGTGATCTCTATTGTCATGGTCGTCACTTCATTGCGTGGCGCAGCCGATCGAGCGCCAGTCTGATTCGGGATTTGATCGTGCCGAGCGGCAGGCCGGTTTCCTCGGCGATCTCGGAATGGCTGAGATCGCCGAAATACGCCTTTTCGATCAGCACACGCTGTTTCTCGGGCAGGGTGGCCAGCGCAAGGCCAAGCTTTTCGCTCTCCTGTTGCATCATGAGCGCCTCGGTCTGATCGGGCTCTGGCTCCGGGCCCCAGGGCAAGTCCTCGGGTTCGGGGCGTTTCGCGCGGCGCAGGGCGTCGATCCGACGGTTCCGCGCAATGGTAAAGATCCATGTCGCCACCGAGGCGCGCGTTGGATCGAACAGATGCGACTTGCGCCAGAGCGTCGCCATCACATCCTGCGCGACCTCCTCGGCCAGAGCCGCGTCCGCGCCCGATCGCATCAGAAACGCCTTCACACGCGGCGCAAAATGGCCGAAGAGCCGGGCAAAGGCCACCTCGTCGCCCGCGTCGCGCACAAGCGCCATGCAAGCTACCCAATCCTCGTTCTCTGTCTTCGCGCCCGTCGATGCCACGGTGGTATCCATCACCCTTCGTTTCGTCCACCGCCCCTTAACACGCATGACGTCCCCTCGCGAGGGGGTGGGCATCATGTCGGGCGATGTGGCATCCATCAACATGAACAGGTTACGCGGATCAGACACACCCGGATCACTTTCCCGCCAAAGCCGCTCTTTCTGATCCGCAGGCGCCCGGGCTGCGTAATCGTTGCAACAAGTCAAAGGCAGGTAATCCACGCCATGTTCTCAAAGTCCATCGCCGTGATCGGTGCCGGCATCTCCGGCATGGGGGCTGCCGAGCGCCTTTCCGCGCGCCACCGCGTCACGCTCTACGAGGCCGAGCCGCGCCTTGGTGGTCATGCGCGCACGATCATGGCCGGCAAGCGCGGCGATCAACCGGTGGATACCGGCTTCATCGTGTTCAACTACGCCACCTATCCGCATCTCACTGCCATGTTCGACCGGCTGGATGTGCCGGTGGTGCCAAGCAACATGAGCTTTGGCGCCTCCTTTCGCGATGGCGCATTGGAATACGGGCTTCAAGGCGCGCGGTCCTATTTCGCGCAACCCGCCCGCGCGCTCGACCCCCGTCACTGGCTCATGCTGCGCGACATCTTCCGTTTCAACGCAGGCGCGCTCTCCGCATCCGAGGAGCCGGGACTGACCATTGGTGGGCTGACCCGGAAGATGCGCCTTGGCCGCTGGTTCCACGACTATTATCTTACCCCGTTTTCGGGCGCGATCTGGTCCACGCCGGTGGAGAAGATCCTCGATTTTCCGGCGCGGGCCCTTGTGCAGTTCTTCAAGAATCATGGCCTTCTGGGTCATGACGAGCAGCATCAGTGGTTCACGGTCGAGGGCGGCTCGCGTGCCTATGTTGCACGGCTTGAGGCGGCGATGCGGGCGGGCGGCGTGACGCTGCGCCTTGGCGCGCCGGTGGCCGGGATACGGCGGCAGTCCGAAGGGGTAGAGGTCCGCGCTGAGGGCGGCGACTGGGAACATTATGACGAGGTGATCCTTGCCACCCATTCCGATGACAGCCTGCGGATGCTGTCGGATGCGGACGAGGCGGAGCGCACCGATCTGGGCGCGATCGCCTATCAGCCCAACGACATTACGCTCCATGCCGACGCGGGCCTCATGCCGCGCCGCCGCGCCGTCTGGTCGTCCTGGAACTATACCGAAGCGCGGGCCAGGCGCACGGGGCAGATCGACCTCACCTACTGGATGAACAGCCTTCAGCCGATCCCGGAAAGCGACCCGCATTTTGTAACGCTCAACACCACCCGCCCGATCCGCGAGGAACTGATCTACGATCAGGTGACGCTGCGCCATCCGGTCTATGATCTGGCCGCGCTTGCGGCACAGGCGCGTGTCCAGGCGGGCAACGGGCGTCGGCGCACATGGTTTTGCGGCGCGTGGCTGCGTCACGGATTTCACGAGGACGGGCTGTGGAGCGGGCTTGAGGTGGCCGAGTCGATCCTTGCGCGAGACACACTGCCGGTGGCTGCTGAATGACCACCGTTGCCCATATCGCAGGCCATACCTGGCATGGGCGCAAGGGCGCTGTGGAAAACGCCTTTCGCTACGGCGTGGATTACCTGCTGCTTGATGCAGAGGCCGCGCCGCGCGCACCGCGCCTTTTCGGGCGCAACAGGGCGGGGCTGATCTCATTGCATGACAGCGACCATGGCGGCGCACCGGGCGAGGGGCGCGGCGCGCTCTGGGTGCGCGAGGTGCTGGCCGCCCATGGCCTGCCGGACCCTGCGCGCATCGAGCTTCTCGCGCAGCCGCGCGTTCTGGGGCATGTGTTCAACCCGGTCTCGTTCTGGATCTGCCGCGACGGCGACGGCGCGGCGCGGGTGATTATCGCCGAGGTGACGAATACCTATGGCGATCGCCACTCTTACCTGTGCCACCGCGACGATCACGCCCCGATCACCGCCACCGACCGGCTGAGCGCGCGCAAATGCTTTCACGTCTCACCGTTTCAGCCAGTGGAAGGGCAGTATGAGTTTCGCTTTGATCTGCGCCCGGACCGGATCGGCATCTGGATAGACCTGACGGCGGGCAATGGCGGGGTGGTGGCGACGCTGACCGGGCCGGTGGCACCCTTGCGCCTGCGGGGGATGCTGGGGGCGGCGCTGCGCCGCCCGTTCGGGTCGCGCCGGGTGCTCGCGCTCATTCATTGGCAGGCGCTGCGGCTCTGGTGGAAGGGCGCGCGGTTTCGGTCGCGCCCCGCGCCGCCCAAGGATGAGGTCAGCCGATGAGCACCCTTGCCCTTGGCGCGACGACGGCCCCGCGTCTGCCGTCTTATGCGCTCTTTGCCGGGATGCTCGCGGCGGCGGGCTTGCCGCTCTATATCCATGCGCCCAAGGTCTATGCCGATGCGCATGGCGTCTCGCTCGCGGCGCTCGGCACGGCGCTTTTCGTGCTGCGCCTCATCGACGTGGTGCAGGACCCGGCGCTTGGCTGGCTGGCCGCACGGCTGAGTGCGGTGCGCGGGCTGGCGGTCAGCGTGGCGGTGTCACTGATCGCGGGCGGGATGCTGGGGCTTTTCGCCGTCACCCCGCCAATCGCGGCGCTGTGGTGGTTCGCGCTGATGCTGTCGGTCGTGTTCACCGCCTTCAGCTTTCTCACCATCTGCTTTTATGCCGAAGGGGTCGCGGCGGCGGATCGCCTACCCGAGGCGGGGCATCTGCGCCTTGCCCGCTGGCGCGAGACCGGTGCGCTTTTGGGCATTTGCGCGGCGGCGGTAGCCCCTTTGGCGCTGGGCGGTTACGCGGGCTTTGCGCTTGCCTTCGCGGCGCTGGCCTTTGCGGCGTGGCTGGCCATGGCGGGGGAATGGCAGGGCGTGCGTGTCGCCGCCACGGGCTTTGGGCCGGTGTTGCACGACGCAGTGGCGCGCAGGCTTCTGCTCATCGCTTTGGTCAATGCCGCGCCGGTGGCGATCACCTCGACGCTGTTTCTCTTCTTCGTCGAAAGCCGCCTTGACGCACCGGGATGGGAAGGGGCGTATCTCCTCCTCTTCTTCCTCTGCGCTGCATTTGCCGCGCCTCTGTGGGGCGCGCTGGCGGAACGGCACGGGGCGAAGCGGATGCTGCTGTCGGCCATGGTGATTTCGGTTGCGGCCTTCGGCTGGGCGGTGACGCTTGGGCCGGGCGATATGCTGGCCTTCGGGATCATCTGCGTGATCTCGGGGGCGGCGACGGGGGCGGACATGACGCTTTTGCCCGCGCTTTTCGCCCGCCGCATGGCCGAGGTGGCACCGGGCGCGGCAGAGGGGTTCAGCCTCTGGGCCTTCGTATCGAAATTCACGCTGGCACTCGCGGCCGTGGCGGTGCTGCCCACGCTGGAGGCGGGCGGGTTCCGGGCCGGGATCAACAATGACGAGCCCGCGCTGCGGCTGCTGGCAATGCTTTACGGCGGGCTTC
The DNA here is from genome assembly GCF_018069895.1 of Roseovarius autotrophicus. Lineage (GTDB taxonomy): Bacteria > Pseudomonadota > Alphaproteobacteria > Rhodobacterales > Rhodobacteraceae > Roseovarius > Roseovarius autotrophicus. The sequence continues at coordinate 80,636 of NZ_JAGQDH010000006.1, forward strand.
CCAGCCTGCTCAAACTCGGCGCGATCGCGCTCTTGATGCGCGTGGATCCGGACGAAAGGAGGCGGTGAGAGAATGGACGCAACCCTATGGATGCTTGTCGGCGCACTGCTCATGCTGGGGCTGATCCTGCTGCGATCCCGGCTGATCGGATTCGCCGCGCAACAACCCGAGGATTATGCCGCAGCCGCGCCCCGGCTCGATCTGCGCGAGCACCTCAACGGCCCGATGAAATGCGAGGGCGTGATCTACGGCCCGCTTGGCCGCGTCGCCTCTCGCTTCGATGCCGATTTCGAGGCCGAATGGCAAGGCAATCGCGGTGTGATGCGCGAGCATTTTCGCTATGACAGCGGGCGCGAACAGGAGCGCGAATGGCACCTCACGCTTGGCAACGATGGCTCTATCCGCGCCACGGCGGCGGATCTGGTGGGCGCCGGAACGGGCCAGCAATCCGGCCCGGCGGCGCGGCTGCATTACCGCATCCGCCTGCCACGCGAGGCGGGGGGGCATGTGCTCTCGGTGACCGACTGGATGTATCTCACCCCCGGCGGGGTGGTCGTGAACCGCAGCCAGTTCCACAAGTTCGGGATCAAGGTGGCCGAGCTTGTCGCCACCATGCGCCGGGTCGAGGCATGAGCGGCTGGGCTGGAAAACGCTACTGGCTTGTCGGCGCGACCGAGGGGCTGGGCGCGGCGCTTGCGCAAAAGATAAGCGCCGCCGGGGCCGAGGTGATCGTGTCGGGGCGCAACGCCGCGCGCTGCGCCGAGGTGGCCGAGGGCCTGCCGGGACGCGCGCAAGCCCTGCCTGTCGATGTGCAGGACAGCGCCGCCGTATCGGAGGCGGCGGCAAGCCTTGGGCAGATCGACGGGGTTGTTTTCCTCGCCGGTGTCTACTGGCCCATGCCCGCACAGGAGCTTGACCCCGAGCAATTCGTCGCCATGGCCGATGTGAATTTCACCGGGGCCGCGCGCGTCATCGGCGCGGTCCTGCCCGGCATGGTGGCGCGCGACGCGGGGCATATCGTGCTCACCGGGTCGCTTGCCGGGTTTCGTGGTCTGCCGGGGGCGATGGGCTATGCCGCCTCCAAGGCCGGGGTGATGAGCCTTGCCGAGAGCCTGCGCGCCGATCTGTGGCGCACCGGCGTTCGCGTGCAACTGGCCAATCCGGGTTTCATAAGGACCCGCCTCACCGACAAGAACGCCTTTCGCATGCCATTCCTCATGGCGCCCGAAGAGGCCGCGCAGCACATGTTCGAGCTGATGTGCGACGAGGCCGCGTTTCAGCGCAGTTTTCCCCGGCTCTTTTCGCTCGTGTTTCGTCTGTCACGGTTTTTGCCAGATTGGGCCTACTTCAGAATATTTGCGTGAAATCAATGAAAGGGTCTCGGAGCGCGTGCAAACCTGTGGCACCATGCGAGCAGGAGGGTCCACATGCTAGACATCACCGTTCACAAGATCGCACAGGTCGTGCTCATGGCGCGCGAGCTTGACCGCGCCGAGCCGGAGTTGCGCGCCTTCATCGACCGCATGACCGAAGATGAACAGGCCAGCCTTGTTGCCGTCATGTGGATCGGGCGCGGCAGCTTCGAGCCGGAAGAGATCGAAGAGGCCAAGCGCACCGCCTTTGAGGAGGCAACGACGCCGTGCTCCGATTACCTCATCGGCACGCCGCACCTGTCGGATCACCTCGAGAACGGACTCGAATCGCTCGGGATGTCGGCGTCGGATGACGAGGATGAATTGATCCGGGGAGGATGACCGCAGGCCGCGCCATCGCGACCTTTCCGGCAGATTGATCAGGTTCCCCCGGCGCACTCGGGGAGATGAGCGCACCGGGAGAGAACGCAGCCCCCGCTCAGAGGTTGCCGCGTGAAAGTTCGCCCGCGATGTGATCCGCCTGCCGTATGGCCAGCGCCACGATGGTCAGCGTCGGGTTCTCCGCTGCACCGGTGGTGAATTGCGAGCCGTCCGAGACGAAGAGGTTGGGAATGTCATGGGTCTGGCCCCATTTGTTCACGACCCCGTCGCGCGGGTTCTCGGACATGCGGTTGGTGCCGAGGTTGTGGGTCGAGGGATAGGGTGGCGTCGGAAAGGTGCGCGTGGCCCCCACCGCATCATAGACAGCCGCGCCGCGCGCATAGGCGTGGTTGCGCATGGCGATATCGTTGGGGTGATCGTCAAAATGCACATTCGCCACCGGCAGGCCGTATTGATCCTTGACGTCATGGTTGAGGGTGACGCGGTTGGTCTCCTGCGGCATGTCCTCGCCCACGATCCACATGCCGGCCATGTTCTCGTAGGAATCAAGCGCGGTGGTGAATTCGCGCCCCCATCCGCCGGGATCAAGAAACGCCGCCATGAAGGGCAGGCCAAGCGCCAGCGTTTCCAGCTCATAGCCGCCGACGAAGCCGCGTGACGGGTCGTGCCGCGATTCATCCTGAATGATGCCCGCCATGGTCGTGCCGCGCCACATCTTTACCGGCTTGTCGAACACGCCGTAAACCGAGCCGGTCATGTGCCGCATGTAATTGCGCCCCACCTGACCCGAGGAATTGGCAAGGCCATCGGGGAACATCGACGACGCGGAATTGAGCAGCAGGCGGGGCGACTCGAAACTGTTGCCCGCGACACAGACCGCGCGCGCCTTCTGCATCTGCAAATTGCCGTCCTTGTCGAAATACTCGACGCCGGTCACCTTGCCGCTGTCGTCATGCAGGATGCGCGCCACATGCGCGCGCTCGCGCACCTCGAGGTTACCGGTCGCCTCGCCGCGCGGAATATCCGTGTAGGCCGCCGACCATTTCGCGCCCCATTTGCAACCCTGAAAGCAGAATCCCGTCTGCTGGCAGGCATAGCGCCCGTCATTCTCCTGGCTGTTGATCGCCATGCGACCGGTATGGACCTCCTTGTAGCCAAGCGCCTTGGCGCCGGCCTCGAACACCTTGTAGTTGTTGCAGCCGGGAAGGCCGGGAATCCCGTTGGTGCGGGTCACGCCCAGCTTCTTCTCGGCCTTGTCATACCACGGCGCCATTTCCGCCGCGTCGATGGGCCAATCCAGAAGGTTCGCGCCCTGAACCGGGCCATAGGTGGTCGCGGCCTTCCATTCATGGTCCTGAAAGCGCAGCGAGGCCCCGGCCCAATGGGTCGTGGTGCCGCCGACAGCCTTCACGATCCACGCTGGCAACCCCGAGAAATCGCGCGCCACACGCCAGTCGCCAGACGTGGTGCGCGGATCAAGCCAGGCCAGTTGGCCAAAGCTTTCCCATTCGTCGTTGACGTAATCCTCGGGCAGGTAGCGCCCGCCCGCCTCGAGCGCGACCACGGACACGCCGCGTTGCGCCAACTCGTTGGACAGCACGCCGCCGCCCGCGCCGGTGCCGATGACGACGATCACAGAGTCGTCGTTATGATCAAAAGGTGCAGCCATAGTCTTTCCTCCCTCGATGGCTATGGCTCAGAGCCAGGTGATGTCGTCGAAACCGCGGTCGATGTAACCGCCCTTGGAATAGGACTCGCCCTCATAACCAAACAGCGGCCAGACCGCCTTTTGATTATAAAGGCCGGTCACGAGGCCGCCGCGGATCTGCTGAAAGAAGGCGCTTTGCTCGATGCTGCGCAGGATATCGACGCGGTCGCGCTCCCAGCCGATGCTGAGGTAATCGGTATGGCCGCGGCCTTGCGCCGCCGCGTTCAGCCCCGCGATGCCCGCCTCGATGGCAGGGGCGGCCTCGGGCGTGTCATAGCCTTTGACGGCAATGACGTAATATTCGTCGGCCACATGGTCATGAGGGTAGATATCGCGCGCCATCTGGATCAGCGTTGCCATGGTCTCGGGTCGTAGCGCCTGTGTTTCCAGAGCCCATGCCCCGTTGGCTCCGGCAACAAAGCCCGCGCCCACCACGAAGGATGCCCCCGCGGCCATCGAGCGGGCAAGCAACTCGCGCCGCGTCATGCCCTTGCGGGCGATTGTCTGGGTCATGTTTTCTCCTCCCAAAGAAAACGGCGCGCCCCGTGGGGCCGCGCCGGGTTGTTCACTGGTAGCGTCCTCCGCGCTCCAGCACCTCGATCTCGTAGCCATCCGGGTCGGCCACAAAGAAGAACTTGGCGATCACCTCGCCATCAGGGGCAAAGGACACGATCTTGCGCGGGCTCAGCCCCTCGGCCGTGAAACGTGCGTGCTCGGCTTCCAGATCCTCGACAACAAAAGCGATATGGCCATAGCCGTCGCCAAGGTCATACGGCTCGGTGCGGCCCTTGTTGACGGTCAGTTCCAGCTCGAATGCGGCTTGCGAATTGGCCAGATAGACCAGCGTGAATTTCTCGAAATCGAGCCGCTGCGCCACCTCTAGGCCGAAGGCGCGCCGGTAGAAATCGAGCGAGCGTCCTTCGTCGAGAACGCGAATCATGCTGTGAATGGCTTTGGCCATATCTGCCCTCCGGAACGATGAATTGGTCCGGAAAGATTACCAGCGTTGGCCCGCCGGTGGGTAGTAAGGGGTTACTACGACTCTGTTTGTCTACTCCGCCGCGATCTGACCCGCCTCCGCCTCCAGAGGGTTCTCCAGATGCACAAGGCAGGTGCAGCGCAAAAGCGCGGTGAAGTTCTTGGGTTCTCCATGCAATTCGAGCACTTCACCATGCAGTTTCGAGATGAAGGCGGGGGTGCTCAGCCCCTCGCTTGCGGCGATGTCGTCGAGAATGCCCCAAAAGGATTTTTCCAGCCTTATGCTCGTGCTCTGCCCATTCAGGCGCATCCGGCGGGTCTCGAGCGTGTAACGGTCCGGGTCCTGCCCGGCGAATATGCGGCACATGTGTCGTCCTCCCTTCTCCGGCGCGGCGGGCGCGCCGGATCTCAGTAGACGCCAATCATGGCGCATTTTTCCAGAAGGGCAAATCTTTCATGACAGGGCCGTGTCAGGGATAGGTGCGCGCCACGGTCCCGGGCAGGGTGAAATCCTCGCTGTGCACCACCACACCCGCGTCGGTCAGCAGCAAGATGCCGTAAGCGCCCGGCTCGTCGATGGAAAGGCTCGGGTCGTGATAACCAAGCGTCATCGGCATCTGGTGGCAGGGGCTTTTGAGGATCGTCACCGGAATGCCGCCCGCCGCGCCCTGGATCGTGCGGTGGACATGGCCCGAGACGATCTGCACCACATTGCCCGATGCGCGAAGGCGATCAATCAGGGCCGCGCGGTTCTTCAGCCCGATCCAGTCCATCCCCGTGAAGCCGGTCTCGATCGGCGGGTGATGAGTAAAGACGATCACGCGCCGGTCGCCTGACGCGCGCAGCGCGGTCTCAAGCCAGTCGAGACGTGCCCCGCAGAGCCAGCCGGAATGGGTATCCTCAGCCTCCTCATTGAGCGTGTCGAGGCAGATCAGACGATAGCCGGGCAGGTCGGTGACATGCTGGATATGCCCCGTCTCCATCCGCGCCGCCTCGGGAAAGGCGGTAAGGAAGGGCGCGCGCCGGTCGTGATTGCCCAGCATGAGCGAGATCGGCAGGGGACAGCCATCAAGCGCCGCGCGCAGTCGCGCGTATTCCTCTGGCGCGGCATTATGGGTCAGGTCACCGCACAGCACCACGCGCGCGGCATCGGCATGCCGGTCAAGCGCATGGGCAAACCCGAGGGAGAAGCGCGCGAACGGATCAAGGCCGATGATGGTCTCGCCCTCGGGCACAAGGTGGATATCGGTGAAGACGATGATTTTCTGCATGGGCTGGCCTGTGAGAGGGCATATGGCGCGCAGCATGGCCGAACTGGCGCGATTGCAAAAGCGATTCCACCAGCGGGCTGTCATCCTCGGGCTTGCCCCGAGGATCTCTTGCGGCTGGAGACCCTCGGGTCAGGCCCGAGGGTGACGGGGTGTGGGGTGGAGACCCTCGGGTCAGGCCAGAGGATGACGGTGCTTGCGGTTATTCCAGCTCCACCAACAGATCCTTGGCGTCGATCTGTCCGCCTGGCTGGACGTGCACAGCCTTGACCACCGCGTCGCGCTCGGCGTGGATACTGGTTTCCATCTTCATCGCCTCGATGGTCAGCAGCAGGTCGCCGGTCTCGATCACCTGCCCTGCCTGCACCGCCACCGTGGCCACCACCCCCGGCATCGGCGCGCCAACATGGTTCGGATTGCTGTGCTCGGCCTTGGGCCGGGCGACGGCCTGTGACTTGACCATGCGGTTGGGTACGCGAATCACGCGGGGCTGGCCGTTGAGTTCGAAGAACACGCGCACCTCGCCATCCTCCTGCGTCTCGCCAACGGCTTGCAGGCGGATTTCAAGGATCTTGCCTGGGTCGATCTCGACGCTGATCTCCTCGCCCGGCTGCATCCCGTAGAAGAAGGTTCGCGTGGGCAGGGTGCGCACCGGGCCATGCACCGAATGGCGCTCCATGTAATCGGCAAAGACGCGTGGATACATCAGGCTTCCCATCAGATCCTCTTTGTCGATCTCCTCACCGAATCGCTCTTTCAACTCGGCGTGGCGCGCCTCGAGATCCTCGGGCGGCAGAAGGGTGCCCGGGCGCACGGTGATCGGCTCTTCGCCCTTGAGCACCTTCTTGACGATCGCGGGCGGAAAGCCGCCCGGCGCCTGGCCCACATAGCCCTTCATCAGCGTCACCACGCTGTCGGGAAAGCTGACCTCGGTCGCGGGGTTCAGCACATCCTCGCAGGTCAGGCCCTGGCTGACCATCATCAGCGCCAGATCGCCCACCGTCTTGGCAATCGGCGTCACCTTGATCACGTCACCGAACATCTGGTTCACATCGGCATAGGTGCGCGCAATCTCGTGCCAGCGATCCTCCATCCCCATCGAGCGCGCCTGCGTCTTGAGGTTGGTGAACTGCCCGCCGGGCATCTCGTGCAGATAGACCTCGGAGGTGGGCGACTGCATCCCGCTCTCGAAAGCGGCGTAGTGATTGCGCACCGATTCCCAGTAGTTCGAGATGTGCCGGATTGCGGTAATATCAAGCCCGGTATCGCGCGGCGTGTGGCGCAGCGCCTCGACAATCGTGCCAAGCGTTGCTTGGCTCGTGTTGCCCGAGAGCGCATCCATCGCGCAATCGACCGCATCGACCCCGGCCTCGGCGGCGGCAAGGATCGTGGCCCCGGCGATACCAGCCGTGTCATGGGTGTGATAGTGAAGCGGCAGCCCCACCTCTTGCTTGAGCGCGCGGAACAGCACGCTGGCCGTGGCCGGCTTCATCAGCCCGCCCATATCCTTGATGCACAGGATATGCGTGCCCGCCGCCTTCAGCTCTTGCGCCATCGACAGGTAATATTTCAGGTCATACTTGGACCGCGCCGGATCGAGCATGTCGCCGGTGTAGCAGATCGCGGCCTCCAGCACCTTGCCCGACTCGAGCACCGCATCCATCGAGACGCGCATGTTCTCTGCCCAGTTCAACGGATCGAAGACGCGGAACAGGTCAATGCCGCTTGCCGCCGCCTGTTTGACAAAGGCTGCGACCACATTGTCGGGATAATTGGTATAGCCCACCCCGTTCGAGCCGCGCAGCAGCATCTGCGTCAGCAGGTTTGGCATCGCGGCACGGATGTCGCGCAGGCGTTGCCACGGGCATTCGTCAAGGAAGCGATAAGCCACGTCAAAGGTCGCCCCGCCCCAGCATTCGACCGAGAAAAGGCCCGGCAGGTCATGGGCATAGTTGGGCGCGATGCCGATCATGTCGATGGACCGCATCCGCGTGGCCAAAAGCGATTGATGGCTGTCGCGCATGGTGGTGTCGGTGATCAGAAGTTGCTTTTGCGCCGCCATCCAGTCTGCCACCGCCTGCGCGCCGTCGCGTTCGAGGATCTGGCGCACACCATCGCGGATGTCGGAGTTGGCGGGGCGCGGCGCACGCGGGAGCTTCGTATCCTCGGGCGGGCGCGGACGGCCCTGCACCTCGGGATGTCCGTTCACCGTGACATCGCCGATATAAGTCAGAACCTTGGTGCCCCGGTCGCGCCTTGTCGAGAAACTGAACAGCTCGGGCGTAGTGTCGATGAACTTGGTCGTATAGCGGTTCTCGAGAAAGGTCGGATGTTTCAGAAGGTTCTCGACGAAAGCGATATTCGTGCTCACCCCCCGGATACGGAACTCTCGCAAGGCGCGGTCCATCCGCGCGATGGCAGCCTCGGGCGTGGGCGCCCAGGCAGTGACCTTGGTCAGAAGGCTGTCGTAGTAGCGCGTGATCACGCCGCCCGCATAGGCGGTGCCGCCATCAAGGCGAATACCCATGCCGGTGGCGCTGCGATAGGCGGTGATGCGACCGTAATCGGGGATGAAATTGTTGAGCGGATCCTCGGTGGTGATCCGCGTCTGAAGCGCATGGCCATGCAGGGTAATGTCATACTGGCTGGCCTTGCCGGTGGCCTCGATCAGCGTCTTGCCCTCGGCGATCTTGATCTGGGCCTGCACGATATCGATGCCGGTGACCTCTTCGGTCACGGTATGCTCGACCTGCACGCGAGGGTTGACCTCGATGAAATAGAACTTGCCGGTGTCCATATCCATCAGGAATTCGACCGTGCCGGCACATTCGTAATTGACGTGCTTGCAGATCTTGTAACCCAGTTGGCAGAGCTCCTCGCGCTGCGCCTCTGACAGGTAGGGGGCCGGCGCGCGTTCCACGACCTTCTGGTTGCGGCGCTGCACGGAACAATCCCGCTCGAACAGGTGATACATGTTGCCATGCCTGTCGCCGAGGATCTGCACCTCGACATGCCGCGCGCGCTCGATCATCTTTTCCAGATAACCCTCGCCATTGCCAAAGGCGGCCTCGGCCTCGCGCCGGCCCTCGCGGACCTTCTCCTCCAACTCGTCTGGCCCGGCAATCGGGCGCATCCCCCGGCCGCCGCCGCCCCAGCTTGCCTTGAGCATAAGCGGATAGCCGACCGCGTCGGCCGCGCGCCGGATCGCGTCCATGTCCTCACCCAGCACTTCCGTCGCCGGGATGACGGGCACGCCCGCTGCCATGGCCACGCGCCGCGCGCTCGCCTTGTCGCCAAGCGCGCGCATGGTCTCGGCCTTCGGGCCGATAAAGGTGATGCCCGCCGCATCACATGCCTCGACGAAATCGGGGTTCTCGCTCAGCAGCCCATAGCCCGGATGGATCGCATCCGCGCCCGACTGTTTCGCCACCCGTATGATTTCCTCGATCGAAAGATAGGCCGCGACCGGCCCCATCCCCTCGCCGATCCGATAGGCCTCGTCCGCCTTGAACCGATGCAGCGACAGCTTGTCCTCCTCGGCAAAAACCGCGACGGTCTTTTTGCCAAGCTCATTGGCTGCGCGCATGACGCGAATGGCGATCTCGCCACGGTTGGCGATGAGGATTTTCTGGAATTCGGCCATGGACGGCTCTCCCGAATGTCTTGGATTCTGCGCTGCGGCGCGTCCGCCTTGTAAGATTTGTGAAAGATTTGTGCAATTGGCCTTTGCGGCTCAGGGCAAAAGCCGCGTACGCACATCCAGAATCCGCGCGACGCCAAGCTGCCCCATGTTCGCCTTCAGATCCTCGGTCAGGATATCGACCAGATGGGCGGGGCCATCTGCCCCGAGCGCGCCAAGCGCATAATGCCAGCCGCGCCCCATCATCACGAAATCCGCGCCAAGCGCCACAGCACGCAGGATATCGAGCCCGCCCTCGATTCCGCCATCCAGGATCACGGGCAACGTGGTGGCCGCACGGATCGCGGGTAGCGCCTCGATCGTGGCGGGGGCTGCGTCGAACTGTCGGCCTGCATGATTCGAGATCCAGATCGCATCCGCGCCTTCCTTTTCCAGCGCCTCGGCATCCTCGGCCCGGCTCACGCCCTTGACGACAAGCGGGCCGTCCCAGTGCTCGCGCAGCCAGCGCAGATAGCCCCAGTCCGGCGAGGTGCGCAGCAGGTATCCGGCATGCTTGGTCGAGGGCAGGCCCTTTACCGCGCCCGCGTAATCATCGATGAGCCGCATCCGCGGCAGGCCCTTGCCTGCCATGCCCATGGCCCAGACAGGCCGCATCGCCACCTGCGCCATCAGACGCGGGGTGAGCTTCGGCGGTGTCGTCAGACCGGAGCGCACCTGTCGTTCCCGTCGGCTCGCCACCGGCACATCCACGGTCAGCACCAGCACGGAAAATCCCGCTTCGCGCGCGCGCTTAAGCATATCGGCGCGGATACCCTCGTCGCGCGGCGGATACATCTGGAACCAGCCTCGCCCGCCCAGATGCGGCCCCACATCCTCGGGCCGCACCGTCGCCACGGTCGAGAGCGTATACGGCAGCCCCGCCCGCGTCGCCGCCCGCGCCAGATGGTGTTCGGCATCGGGCCAGATCAGCCCCGACATCCCCACCGGCGCAATGCCCACCGGCAGAGGGTAGCTCTGACCGAAAAGCGTGACCGACAGATCCGGCGCAATCTCGCCATGCAGGATCGACGGGCTGAGAAGCACCCGGTCGAGCATCGAGCGGTTGCGCGTCTTGGTGGCCTCCACCCCGGTGCCGCTGTCGAGATATTCCCAGACGAAACGGGGAATGCGGGCCTGCGCACGGTCGCGCAGATCGGAAAGGGCGGGATAGCGGGCGTGCAGGTTCATACCCTATTTGCGCGGGTTTTCAGGGGCTTGTCCAGAGGGAGAACGGGGCGGAACAGAACTCGAACACGGGCTTTATCTCGGAACCTGCCCACGCTATTGTCGCGCCCATGAGCAGCTTTGACGACACCGACGCCTTCGAAGGCGCAAGCCTTGCCGCCCGCGCCATGGCCGCGCGGCCTGCGCGCTATCTCGACGAGTTGAACCCCGAGCAACGCCGTGCCGCGGAAACGCTTGACGGGCCGGTGCTGATGCTGGCCGGCGCAGGCACTGGCAAGACCAAGGCGCTGACCACGCGGATCGTGCATCTGTTGAACACGGGCCGCGCGCGACCGAATGAAATCCTCGCCGTGACCTTTACCAACAAGGCCGCGCGCGAGATGAGAGAGCGCGTCGCGCGCCTGATGGGGCAGACGGTCGAGGGGATGCCATGGCTTGGCACGTTCCATTCGATCTGCGTCAAGCTCTTGCGTCGTCACGCCGAACTGGTGGATCTCAAATCGAATTTCACCATTCTCGACACAGATGATCAACTGCGCCTTCTCAAGCAACTGGTGCAGGCCTCGGGCATCGACGACAAACGCTGGCCCGCGCGGCAATTGGCCGGGATCATCGACCACTGGAAGAACCGCGCCTGGACGCCCGACAATCTGCCCGCCTCGGAGGGGAGTGCCTATGAGGGCAAGGGCCCGGCGCTCTACCGGCAGTATCAGACCCGCCTGCGCGAGTTGAACGCAGTCGATTTCGGCGACCTGCTCTTGCATGTGGTCACGATCTTTCAAAAGCACGACGACGTGCTCAGGCAATACCAACGCTGGTTCCGCTACATCCTTGTTGACGAGTATCAGGATACCAACGTCGCGCAATATCTCTGGCTGCGCCTTCTGGCGGGGGGGCACAAGAATATCTGTTGCGTGGGCGATGACGATCAGTCGATCTATGGCTGGCGCGGGGCCGAAGTGGGCAATATCCTGCGGTTTGAAAAGGATTTTCCCGGCGCGGCAGTGATCCGGCTGGAACAGAATTACCGCTCGACCCCGCATATCCTTGCGGCGGCCTCGGGTGTGATCGCGGGCAATCGGGACCGGCTTGGCAAGGAGTTGTGGACCGCGACCAAAGAAGGCGAAAAGGTCCGCCTGATCGGCCATTGGGATGGCGAGGAAGAGGCGCGCTGGATCGGCGAGGAAATCGACGCGATGCAGCGCGGCACGCGGGGGATGCGGCCCTTCTCTCTGGACGAGATAGCGATTCTCGTGCGCGCCAGCCACCAGATGCGCGCCTTCGAGGATCGGTTTCTGACCATCGGCCTGCCGTATCGCGTGATCGGCGGGCCGCGTTTCTACGAGCGGATGGAGATCCGCGACGCCATGGCCTATTTCCGGCTGGTGGTTTCGCCTGCGGATGATCTGGCCTTTGAGCGGATTGTCAACACACCCAAGCGGGGCCTCGGCGACAAGGCGGTGCAGACGATCCAGCGCACAGCGCGCGACAACGGCCTCAGTCTGGTGGACGGCGCGGGTCTGGGCATCCGTTCCGGCGCGATCAAGGGAAAGGGTGCGGTGGAACTGGCCCGGCTTCTCGATGGTCTCGCCCGCTGGGGCCGGATGATGGACGACCCGAGCGTCAGCCATATGGAACTGGCCGAAATCATCCTTGATGAGAGCGGCTATACCGGCATGTGGCAGGCCGACAAGACGCCCGAGGCACCGGGGCGGCTTGAAAACCTCAAGGAACTGGTGAAGGCGCTGGAAGGCTTCGAGAACCTGCAAGGGTTTCTGGAACACGTCGCCCTCATCATGGAGAATGAAAGCGACGAGGCGGGCGAGAAGGTCACGCTGATGACGCTGCATGCCGCCAAGGGGCTGGAATTTCCCGCCGTGTTCCTGCCGGGGTGGGAGGATGGGCTTTTCCCCTCGCAACGCTCGATGGATGAAAGCGGGCAGAAGGGGCTGGAGGAGGAGCGCCGACTGGCCTATGTCGGCATCACCCGCGCCGAGGAGGTCTGCACCATATCCTTCGCGGGCAATCGCCGCGTCTATGGCCAGTGGCAATCGCAAATGCCCTCGCGCTTCATCGACGAGTTGCCGCCGGATCACGTCGAAGTACTGACGCCACCCGGCCTCTATGGCGGTCGCGTCGCCGCCCCGAGCGGCATCGAGACCCGCGCGGCCGAGGCCAATGTCTACAACTCTCCCGGCTGGCGGCGGCTGCAATCGCGCGGCAACGAGCGCCCGCTGAGCCAGCCCCGCGAAGCGCGCGCCCCGGTAATCGACATACAGGCGGTGAGCGCACACACCGTGGGAGAGCGCGTCTTTCACCAGAAATTCGGCTATGGCGCGATCATCGCCATCGAGGGTGACAAGCTGGAAATCGCCTTTGACAAGGCGGGCACCAAGAAGGTGGTCGCCCGCTTCATCACCGGCGCGGATGACGTGCCGTTCTGAGCGGCTCTGGCCGACGGATTCGAGTATTTGTGGAACGATGAAACCGGGGCGTGTTTCATCGTTCCCTAAATACTCCCGCCGGAGGCATCCCGTCAGCCGAGTTCGGCAAGCCGGTCGAGGGCTGCGCGCAGGCGCGTTTCTTCCTCTTCGCGCAGACGCAGGTTTTCGCGGGCCTCCTCGACCACCTCCTCGGGCGCGCTCTCCACGAATTTGGGATTGGAAAGCCGCCCACGCAGGCCGCCGGTCTCCTTGGCGAGTTTCCCGAGCGTCTTTTCCAGTCGCGCCTTTTCCTCGGCCACGTCGATGATATCGGCCAGCGGCAGGCCGAAGGTTGCACCCTCCACCGCGATGGTGGCGCACCCCTTGGGCAGGGTGGCGGCGTCGCTCAGGCTCTCGATGCGGGCAAGGCGCTGGATCATGGCGGCATTGCGCGCCCATGCCGCGCGCCCGGCCTCGCCGATCTCGGTGACCAGCAGCGGCACATGGAGGCCCGCCGGCACATGCATCTGCGCGCGCACCGAGCGGACCTGGTCGATCAGCGCGATCACCCAGTTCATTTCCCGGTCGGCTTCGGGGGTGATGAGGTCAAGGCCATAGTCGGGCCAGTCGGCGTGCACGAGCATCTTTTGCCGCTGGCCAAGCGTGCCCCACAACTCTTCTGTCACGAAGGGCATTATCGGGTGCAGCAGGATCAGGCATTGGTCGATGACCCAGGCCATCGTGGCTTGCGTCTCGGCGCGGGTCTCGGCGTCCCCGTCAAGCAGGAGCGGCTTGGAGAACTCTACATACCAGTCGCAGACCGTTCCCCAGACAAAGGCATAGAGCGTGTTGGCGGCGTCGTTGAAGCGGAAGTTCTCGAGCGCCTCATCGACGGCGGCCCGCGTCTTGGCAGTCTCGCCGATGATCCATCTGTTGACCGTGGCCTTGGGCGTGGGGATCGCGCCGGTGCTGCCGACCGCGCCATTCATCTCGGCAAAGCGGGCGGCGTTCCACAGCTTTGTGGTGAAGTTGCGATAGCCCGCGATGCGGTCTTTCGACAGCTTCAGATCACGCCCCATGGCGGCCATCGCGGTCAATGTGAACCGCACCGCATCCGCGCCGTAATCGCCGATCAGGTCGAGCGGGTCGAGCACGTTGCCCAAGCTCTTGGACATCTTCTTGCCCTTCTCGTCGCGCACGAGGGCGTGGACATAGACATGGGCAAACGGCTTTTGTCCGACCACCGCATATTGCATCATCATCATCCGGGCGACCCAGAAGAAGATGATGTCAAAGCCGGTGACAAGGACCGAGGTGGGGAAGTATTTTTTCAACTCCTCGGTATCCTCGGGCCAGCCCAGCGTGCCGATCGGCCAGAGGCCAGAGGAGAACCAGGTGTCGAGCACGTCGGGATCGCGCCAGACCGGATAGGCGAGATGGGTTGGATCCTGCGTGGCGGTGTAGTCCGCGAGCGCGGCGGCCAGACGGTGCAGCGCCTCGTCGCGGTTTGCCACCTCGACCACCTGCATCGCCGAGAGAGGCACCGGCAGGGCCGCCAGCCGGTCGTGATACGCCTCTGAAACCGCCCCGAAATCTGCACCGCATTCCATCAGCGGGCCAAGATGCCCCTCGTTCAAGAGGCGCAGCATCTCGGCAAGGTCAAGCGTGCCGTCGCCCTCGTCGTCCTCGAAACCGGGCGCGCTGAGGTCGAAGCCATACCACACCGGAATCTGATGCCCCCACCACAATTGCCGCGAGATGCACCACGGCTCGATATTCTCCAGCCAGTGGAAATAGACCTTGGCATCCTGTTCGGGCAGGATCGTCACCGCGCCAGAGCGCACGGCGTCGATGGCGGGTTGCACGATCTTGGCGGTATCCACGAACCACTGATCGGTCAGCATCGGCTCTATCACCACCTTGGAGCGGTCGCCGAAGGGCTGCATGATGGGTTTGTTCTCGACCAGCGGCACCATGATGATGTCATCCTCGGGCGTGCCGTCACCTGCAAGAGAGCCGTCATCCTCGGGCTTGACCCGAGGATCTCCTGCCTCCTGAGATCCTCGGGTCAAGCCCGAGGATGACGGGGTGGCGACCATGACCGCGAGGCCCTCGGCGGTGATTTCCGCGACAACCTTCTCACGCGCCTCGAACCGGTCCAGCCCGCGCAGATGATCGGGGATGAGGTTGAGCGTATCGATTTCCTCGGGCGTGAACGCCGCCCCTTCGGCGATCTCCTGCGCGCGGGCGGCGCACTCGGCATAGGGCGCACCGTCGCTGCGCATATGGGCGCGGGTGTCCATCAGGCGATACATCGGGATGCCGCCGCGCTGCGCCACGCCGTAATCGTTGGCATCATGCGCGCCGGTGATCTTGACCGCGCCCGAGCCGAAATCGGGATCGGGGTAGTCATCGGTGATGATCGGAATGAGGCGGCGATGTTCCTTCGGCCCCACCGGAATTTCGCAGAGCTTGCCCACGATGGGGGCATAGCGCGTATCCGACGGATGCACCGCCACCGCGCCGTCGCCCAGCATGGTTTCGGGGCGCGTGGTGGCGATGGAAATGTAATCGCGCGTCTCGCGCAGGGTCACGTTGCCGTCCGCGTCGCGCTCGACATACTCATAGGTCTGCCCGCCCGCGAGCGGATACTTGAAATGCCACATATGGCCCGGCACCTCGATATTCTCGACCTCCAGATCGGAAATCGCGGTCTCGAAATGCGGGTCCCAGTTCACCAGCCTCTTGCCGCGATAGATCAGGCCCTTGTTGTAGAGATCGACAAAGACCTTGATCACGGCATCGTGGAAATTGCCATCCTCGCCCACAGGCGCACCGGGCGCGCCGGACATGGTAAAGGCGTTGCGCGACCAGTCGCAGGAGGCGCCGAGCCGCTTCAACTGGTTGATGATGGTGCCGCCGGACTCCTGCTTCCATTCCCAGACCTTGGCCAGAAACTCCTCGCGCGTGAAATCGGTGCGGCGCTTGCCCTGCTCGGCCAGTTGCCGCTCCACCACCATCTGCGTGGCAATGCCGGCGTGATCCTGCCCCGGCTGCCAGAGCGTGTCATGCCCGCGCATCCGGTGCCAGCGGATCAGGATGTCCTGCAACGTGTTGTTGAAGGCGTGGCCCATGTGCAGGCTGCCCGTCACGTTGGGTGGCGGGATCATGATGGAGAAGCTTTCCGCACCGGGCCTTGCATTGGCCCCGGCGGCGAAGGCCCCGGAATTTTCCCAGGCGGCGTAAAGGCGGCCCTCGGCCTCGGCTGCGTTAAAGGTCTTGTCCATCGCCATGACGTTTCATTCCTGCCAGATCACGGGTTCGACCTGCTCTAGCGAATGTGTGCCGGAAGGGAAAGGCGTGAGCGGCGTGAAACCCGTCAAGTACCGCGATTCAGTTTGGTGGCGAGGTGGATGAGGCTTTCGGAACTGCGCACGCCCTTCGCCTCGCCAATGCGGTCGAGCGTATCGTCGAGTGCCTCTGTGGTCTCGGCCTCGACAGTCACGATAAGGTCGAATCGGCCAGAGGTGGTGTGAACACGGCGCACCTCTGGTAGCGATTTCAAACGCGCAAGCACGGTTGGCCCCGAGCGCGGCTCGATACTCAGAAGAACGGTGGTGCGCAGCGGCGCGCGCGCCTGCGCACCAAGCCGGAGCGCGTAGCCCGCGATGATACCAGATGCCTCCAGCCGGTCGAGCCGGGCCTGAACCGTGGTACGCGCGAGGCCAAGACGACGGGCGAGCGTGGCCACGGGCAGGCGGGCGTTCTCTTGCAAAAGAGCAATCAGGGCGCGGTCTGTTTCGTCGATCTGCATTGATACTTCGTCAATTTATCTATGCTATGCGCCATATCATACGATCTGACACGAGGATTCGACAATCATTTCCGGCAGAGTCAGGAAAAAGCACCAAGGAAGCCCCGATGCAGCGCGCCGAGACATGGTCTGACCCGATTGCCCACCTGACCCGGCAGGCACCGGATGCGCCGGTGCTCTATTTCTCGCCTGACCGGCTTCAGGCCACGGCGCGCGCCTTTCAGACGGGGTTTCCGGGCCTTGTGACCTATGCGGTCAAGGCCAATCCGGGCGAGGAGGTTCTGGCCAATCTGGTCGCGGCAGGTATCCGCGCCTTTGACGTGGCGAGCCCCGAGGAGATGGGCGCCGTCCGCGCGCTTTGCCCCGATGCGGTGCTGCATTATCACAACCCGGTGCGCTCGCCCGATGAGGTGGCCGTCGCGGCAAGGATGGGCGTGCGCGCCTTTTCGGTCGATTGCGTGCGAGAGTTGGACAAGCTGACCGGCAGAGTTGCACCAGGTTCCGAGATGAGCGTGCGCCTCGCGCTGCAGGTGCGCGGTGCGGCCTACGATTTCGGGGAAAAGTTCGGGCTGGGGCCAGAGGGAACGGCGGCGCTTTTGCAGGAGGTGGCAGCGCGCGGCTTTGCGCCCTCGCTGACCTTTCACCCCGGCACGCAATGCGCCGATCCGGCGGCATGGGGGGCCTATATCGGCGTGGCGGCAGAGGTCGCGCACAAGGCAGGCGTGCGGCTGCGCCGACTCAACGTGGGGGGAGGGTTCGCGTCGCATCGCACGGGGCAGGCGCCGGATCTGACGCCGATTTTCACCCAGATCGGCGCGGAAGTGGCGCGGCATTTCGGCACTCGGCCCCCCGCTCTTGTCTGCGAGCCGGGCCGCGCCATGGTGGCAGAGGCGTTCACGCTTGGCCTGCGCGTCAAGGCTATGCGCGCGAGCGGCGCGGTGTTCCTCAACGATGGGGTTTACGGCAGCCTGACGGAAGTTCGCGACATCGGCGCGCCCGACCGCCTGCGCGTCATCGCCCCCGACGGCACCGAGCGGCGCGGCGCGCCCATGCCCCGCGTGGTCTTTGGCCCCACCTGCGACAGCATCGACCGCCTGCCCGACCCGCTGCCGCTGCCTGGTGACATGGCGGAGGGCGACCATGTGCTGATCGCCGGGATGGGGGCCTATACGCGCTGTCTGGCAACCGGGTTCAACGGCTACGGGCTGCGCGATTTGGTGACCGTTTCACGACTGTGACAGCCGCCTCACGGCGATGTTCACGAAATGTCAGGATTTATCGGCGCAACATTGCCTATATTGAACGGGCGCGATCTGCGCGTCTGACCAGACAGGTGAGCCATGCCCTGGCGTGACTGGACACGGGCTATATACGATTGGCTGCGCCCCGGCCCGACCGAGGAGCATACCGCCTTTGGCCACAGGCGCGGGCCGGTCAACCATGTGCTGATCCTTGACGGCACCATGTCCACCCTCGCTCCGGGGTTCGAGACGAATGCGGGCCTGACCTACAAGCTCTTGCGCGAGGTGGCGGGTTCGGATCTGTCGCTGTTCTACGAGGCTGGGATCCAGTGGAGCGACTGGCGCGCCACCGGGGATATCATCCTCGGGCGCGGCATCAACCGGCAGATCCGGCGTGCCTATGGCTATCTCTCCAGCCGCTATCGACCCGGCGACCGGATTTTCCTTCTGGGCTATTCGCGCGGGGCCTATGCAGTGCGCTCACTGGCGGGCGTGATCGACCGGATCGGCCTCTTGCGCGCGGAGGGGGCGACAGAGCGCAACGTGCAGATGGCCTATCGTCATTACCGCTGCCACCCAGACAGCGCCGCTGCGCGGGCCTTTGTCCATGCCCATTGCCACGCCCATACCCATGTCGAGATGATCGGCGTCTGGGACACGGTCAAGGCGCTTGGCCTGCGCATTCCGATCCTCTGGCGCTTTCGCGCCGACAGGAACGGGTTTCACAATCACCACCTTGGCCACACAACGCGGCACGGCTTTCATGCGCTGGCACTGGATGAGACGCGGCGCGCCTACACGCCGGTGCTGTGGGAGTGTCCCCCGGGCTTTGACGGGCATGTGGAACAGGTCTGGTTTCGCGGCTGTCACTCGGACGTGGGCGGGCAGTTGTGCGGGGTCAACACCGCGCGCCCGCTGGCGAATATCCCGCTGGTCTGGATGCTTGAGAGGATGGAGGCCTGCAAGTTGCCGCTGCCCGAGGACTGGCATGCGCGGTTCCCGATGGATGTGAACGCGCCATCGGTCGGCACTTGGACAGGATGGAGCAAGATTCTGCTTTTCCGCGGCCCGCGCGTCGTGGGACGCGACCCGTCGGAACGTATCCACGAAAGCGTGACCGGCCCGTTGCGGCAGGGCGGGCGCGGCCCGCGCCTGACCGGAC
Organism: Roseovarius autotrophicus; assembly: GCF_018069895.1. GTDB lineage: Bacteria > Pseudomonadota > Alphaproteobacteria > Rhodobacterales > Rhodobacteraceae > Roseovarius > Roseovarius autotrophicus. Next base: position 99,848 of record NZ_JAGQDH010000006.1, read on the forward strand.
GATTAAAGGAGGCGGCGGACCTGTCCTCGCCGCGTCTCACCCGGGACGCATGACAAGGCAAGTGGTCGAGCCCGTAGCGTAAACGCGCCCATCCTCTACGCCGCGCAGTTCGCCCATGGCGACGGCGGTCGAGCGGCCCCTGTGCTGCACGAGGCCGGTCGCGCGCACGGACAGATCGAGCGGCAGGGCACGGGTGATATTCACCTTGAATTCCAGCGTCGTATACAGTTCACCCTGCGCCAGTTCGGTCATCACCGCGCAGCCCATGCAACTGTCGAGAATGGCCCCATACCAGCCGCCATGCACGCCCCCCATCGGGTTCATCGCCTCAAACCGCGCCGCCCCCTCGAACACCACCCGCCCGCGCGCCGCCTCTGTGGGCGCAAAGCCAAGCGTGCGCCCGATGGGCGGCACCGGCAGACGGCCAGCGATCATGTCTTCGATGAATTCCAACCCGGAGCGCACAAGTATGGCGTCACGATCCGGCAGGTCCGATGGCGAGGTGGCGAAGGGCATGGCGGGGCCTTTCCTGAGCACGACCCCTCTTTGGTAAGCGGTTCCGCCACAAGGAACAACTGCAACAAAAAACCCCGGCCGAACGGGCCGGGGCAAATGGCGCGACCGAGGGGTCGCGCACAGGGAACGATGCTCAGGCGACGTCGCGCAGCGTGACTTTCGGCATCACACCGAGCGCGTGGCACACGTCGCGGGTCAGTTCGGGGCGGTTGAGCGTGTAGAAATGCAGATCCTCCACCCCGCCCTCGATCAGGTCGCTGCACAATTCGGTGCAAAGCGCGGTGGCCAGCAGATCGTGGCGGTTGTCGCGGATGGCCTTGTCGAAGGCGTCATCGAGCCAGGCGGGCACGGTGGTGCCGCAGGACAGGGCGAATTTGCGCGCACCGGACCAGGTTTCGATCGGCAGAATGCCGGGAATGATCGGCGCGCTTATCCCCGCCGCCGCACAGGCGTCGCGGAAGCGAAAGAAGGTTTCGGCCTCGAAGAAGAACTGCGTGATCGCCTCTGATGCGCCCGCGTCGATCTTGCGCTTGAGCCAGTCGATATCGGCCTTCTGATCCTCCGCTTCGGGGTGTTTTTCGGGATAGGCGCCAACGCGGATGGTGAATTTGCCGGTGTCCGCCAGTGCCGCGATCAGCTCGCAACTATTGGCGAAACCTTGCGCGTGGGGCGTGAACCCGTCCGAGCCCTTGGGCGCGTCGCCCCGCAATGCCACGATCTCGCGCACGCCGGCGGCATGGAACTGTTCGGCGATCTCCAGCGTTTCGGCGCGGCTTGCGTTCACGCAGGTAAGGTGCGCCGCGACATTGAGGCCGGTGGCCTTGTGCAGGGTGCCCACGGCCTCGCGGGTCAACTCGCGGGTGGTGCCGCCCGCGCCATAGGTGACCGAGACGAAGCGGGGCGCGAGAGGGGCGAGGGCATGGATCGTGTCCCAGAGGCGGAACGATGCCTCAAGCGATTTGGGCGGGAAGAACTCGAAAGAGACGCGCGGCGTTTTCATGATCGGACATCCTGCGGAAAGGGGTCTGTTGAGCCTCTTGTTGCAGGCGCGCCCCTGTGAGACAACTTCATATAATTCATGGTGAGAATGAGGATCGCTAATAATGCACATCGAGTTTCGCCACCTCAAGACGATCCGCGCCATCCACCAGGCGGGGGGGCTCGCGCGGGCGGCGGATATTCTGCACATCACCCAATCGGCGCTCAGCCATCAGATCAAAGGGTTGGAGGATCAGACCGGGGTGGAGCTTTTCGTGAGGCGTTCCAAACCCTTGCGCCTCTCTGCCGCCGGTCATCGGCTGCTGCGCCTGGCCGAGAAGATCCTGCCCGAGATCGAGGCGCTGGAGCAGGAATTCGAGGGGCTGCGCGAGGGCAGCGCCGGGCGGCTGCATATTGCCATTGAATGTCACGCCTGTTTCGAATGGCTCTTTCCGGTGCTGGAGCGGTTTCGCAAGACCTGGGGCGATGTGGATGTGGACATCCGGCCCGGTCTTGCCTTTGACGCACTGCCCGCGCTCCAAAAGGAGGAGGTGGATCTGGTCATCTCCTCCGATCCCGAGGACCTGCCCGGCATCAGCTTCAAGCCGCTGTTCGATTACGAACCGGTTTTCGTGGCCTCATCTCAGCACCCGCTAGCGGCGAAGCCCTATGTGGAGGCGGCGGATTTCCGCGAAGAGGTGCTCATCACCTACCCGGTGGACCGCTCGCGCCTTGACGTGTTCACCGAGTTGCTGACCCCCGCCAAGGTCGAGCCGCGCAGCATCAGGCAGGTGGAGCTGACGGCGGTCATCCTGCTTCTGGTGGCGTCAAATCGGGGGGTGGCGGTGCTGCCCGATTGGGTGGTGCGTGAGGTGCGCACAAGCTCGGATTACGTTACCCGCCCGCTGACGGCGGAGGGCAAGACCAAGCGCCTCTATGCCGCGATCCGCGATGATGACGCAGACAAGCCCTATATGGCGCATCTCTTGCGGTTGGCGCGAGAGATTCCCGTGCGGCTTCAGCGGGGCGAGACGGCCAGCGCCGAGAGGTGATCAGGCAGGGCGCGCGCGGTGATCTCAGCCTCGCGCACCAGCGCGTCGAAGTGCAGCGAGAGCGCCTCGACCCGTGCGTTGTCGCGGAACACCAGATAGTTGCGGCCGATATAGAGCACCGCAAGAAGCGGGCCAAAGATCGTGATCGGCGCGGAATAGAGCCGGTGCGCGTCGAAGAGATAGAGCCGCAGGCGGGGATAAAGCTGGCGTGCGACCGTGATCAGGTGGTCAAGCTGTGCGCGGCGCAGATCGGCGGGCAGGTCGCGATAATAGCCCTCGCCACGGGCGAAGCTCTCGATCTCGTGGAGCGGCAGAGCGATCTCGTAATCCGAGCGCGCGGCACGCATCCAGGCCATGCGGTCCTCTGACGCGCCGATGGCCTGATCGGCAGAGCGCCCGAGCGAGGGCGCGTATTCCCATTGGAGCATGGCGCGGGTCTTGAGCATGTCCGGAAGCGCCGCGGGAACGTGGCGGATCTTGTAGCCCGCCGCCTCCTTGTGCCACTGGAAGATCTGCTCATCCACCAGCGCGCGCGGCGCCTCGGTCAGCGAGAGCGAATTGGCCAGCATGTCAGCGGCGGTCTCGGGGCGCGCGGTCAGGCCAAGCAGCCAGTCCGCCGAGACCCCGAGCGCGCGGGCACATTCCCCCACCACCTGCGCATTGGGCAGGCGGGCTCCCGCCCCCTTGAGCAGTTGCGAGATGGTCGAGCGATCCACGCCGATGGCACGGGCAAGCGCGCTCTGGTTGGTAGCGCGCAGGTGCATCGCCTCGTCGAGGCGCGTGCGGAAGAGCTCAGCGCGGATACGTTTGTCGATATTATCAGACATATGGTGATTAAACTCACATTTGATGGCTAAAGTTAACCATTCTCGCAATTCCCGATCAACCGAATCTCGATCATTCTCCCTCAAGCTCAACGAAATGGAGGAAAGATGGAGACGCGGATGCGCAGCATCGTGAAGGCGGTGATCTGGAACATGATCGGCCTGACGGTCATGGCGCTTGTTGGTTTCGCAGTGACCGACTCGCTGATGGCGGGTGGCACGATGGCGGTTATCAACAGCGTGATCGGCTTTGCCACTTACCTGATTTACGAACGCATCTGGGCGCATGTTCACTGGGGGCGCTGTCATGGATAGGGCGCGGGTGGAATGGCCAACGCTGGCGCTTCTGGCCGCGACCTATGCACTCTGGGCGCTGGGCACGACATGGGCGGCGGCGCAGTGGTTGCCGCTGGGGATTGTCCTGGCGGGGCTCGCCATCGCGCAGCATTCCTCGCTTTGCCATGAGGCGCTGCATGGCCATCCGTTCCGCGCGCGGTTCTGGAACGAGGCTTTGGTGTTTCCGTCGCTCTGCCTCGTGATCCCCTACGGGCGGTTCCGCGACACGCATCTCGCGCATCACCACGAGGAAATCCTGACCGATCCCTATGACGACCCCGAATCGAATTACCTCGATCCGGCGCATTGGGCGCGGCTGCCCGATTGGGCGCGCGCGGTGCTGCGGGCGAACAATACGTTACTGGGGCGGATGGTGCTGGGGCCTTTCGTGGCGCAGGTGGCTTTTCTGCGCGCCGACTGGGCGGCGATCCGGGACGGGAACCGGGCGGTTCTGCGCGCGTGGGCATGGCATGTGCCGGCGGTGGCTCTGGTGCTGGCCTGGGTCGCGTTCACCCCGATTCCGCTCTGGGCCTATCTGGTATCGGTCTGGCTGGGCTTGGGCCTGTTGAAAATCCGCACCTTCCTCGAGCATCGCGCGCATGAACAGGCGAGCGGCCGCACGGTGATCATCGAGGATCGCGGGCCGCTGGCACTATTGTTTCTCAACAACAACCTGCATGTGGTCCATCACATGCATCCCGAGGTGCCGTGGTATCGCCTGCCCGCGCTCTATGCCGCCCGGCGCGCGCATTATCTGAAACGCAACGGCGGCTATCGCTACCGTTCCTACGCCGAGGTCTTCCGCGCCCATTTCCTTTGCGCCAAGGATCCGGTGCCACATCCGCTCTGGACAGGCGAGGGGATTCCCTGAGCGGACTGGCCAATCCCCGCGATCCGCGCCATGAAAGCGCATGGAGCCGTGGATCACCCTCTCGATTGCCGCCGCCGCGTTTCAGACGCTGCGTTTCATGCTGCAAAAACATCTCAGCATGGGCGCGCTGAGCGCAGGCGGGGCGACGCTGGCGCGGTTTCTCTATTCGGCACCTTTCGTGATGGCGCTGGCGGTCGGATACCTTTTGGCCATCGGCGTGGCGTGGCCCGGCTACACACCGCTCTTCTGGGCCTATGCGGTGGTGGGCGGGGTGTCACAGATCCTGGCGACATGGGCGGTGGTCGCACTTTTCGCGGAGCGAAATTTCGCCGTCGGCATCGCCTTCAAGAAGACCGAAGTGGTGCAGACCGCTATTGTCGGGCTGATCGTTCTCGGCGACCGGCTGAGCATGGCCGGGGTGGGCGCGATCCTTCTGGGCCTCGTCGGCGTGCTGCTTCTGTCGCAGACGCCAGGGCTTGCGGGGCGATGGTGGCGGCGGATCGGGGCGCGCGCGGCGTTTCTCGGCCTTGCTTCGGGGGCGTTCTTCGCCGTCTCGGCCGTCGGCTATCGCGGTGCGACCCTGGAGATCGCAAGCGACGATCCCTTCCTGCGCGCCGCGCTCTCGCTGGTGGTCGTCACCACGATGCAGGCGCTGGTTCTCTCGCTCTGGCTCGCATGGCGCGAGCCGGGACAGGTGGCGCGCGTCGCGGCGGCCTGGCGCACGGCCATATGGATGGGGCTGGCGGGGATGGGCGGAAGCCTGTGCTGGTTCACCGCCTTCACGCTTCAGAACGCGGCGCTGGTCTTTGCGGTGGGGCAGGTCGAGGTGATCTTTTCGCTCGCCGCCTCTTGGCTGTTTTTCAGCGAACGACTCAGTGCGCGCGAAGGCTGGGGAATCGCCCTTGTCACCCTTTCAGTGATCGCAGTGGTGGCGCTCCGTTGAGCCTCAGGAACAGGCTCTCCTCGTCATCGTTGCGAAAGAACGGAACCGAGGTGGGCGGCGTGCGATCATGGGCGCGCGCTGCCACCTCGGCCAGAACCACCTCGGTGATGAAGGGCAGATCGAAATGGCGCGCCTCGGGCAACGGGATCCATTGCAGGTGGCTCAGTTCCTCGCAGGCGGCGGAAAAATCGTCCGGGTCGCCGACAAGGGCCTCGGCATGAACCAGAAAGAAACGCGCGTCGAACCGGCGCGGGCGGCCCGGCGGCGTGATGGCGCGAAAGACGAATTGCAGCGCATCCGCGCGGGGCACGAGGCCACGGGCGGCGAAGCCCTGCCAGTCGGGCGGCACGTCGCCGGGCCACGCGCCAGGCAGTCCGAGGGCAAGGCCGGTTTCCTCCCACAACTCGCGGATCGCGGCGGCGGCGATGGCGTGGGCGAGATCGGCCGCGCTTTCCTCGCGCAGACGTTCGGCGCAGAGATCTGGCAGCGGACAGGCGAGCGGCACCCCGGCATCGCCCGGATCAACCGCGCCGCCGGGAAAGACGAACTTGTTGGGCATGAACACTGCGCTTGCCCCGCGCTGCCCCATCAGCACATGCGGCACGCCCGCGCGCTCGTTCAGGACTATGACGGTGGCCGCATCGCGCACCGGTACATCTTCCCTGGTCTTGTCCATCTTGAATCCCCTTCCGAGCGGGGCTCAGTCCTGCGCGCCGAACCCGTGCATCCGCTTGGCCCATTGCAGCCCGACAATGGCCCCCTTGAGCCGGGGCAGAAGGTAGAGCGAGAGCGCGATGGTGCCAATGGCGAAAATGGTGAAGAGCACGAGCGGCTCTGGGCGCCACGTCTCGAACACGATCATCAGGAGCGGAGCCATGAGATGCCCGACGATGAGGATCGTCAGATAAGCCGGGCCATCGTCGGCGCGATGATGACTGAGGTCTTCCTGACAGACCGGGCAATGATCGCGCACGGTGAGATAGCTGCGCAGGATCGGGCCGGACCCGCAATTGGGGCACTTGCCTTGAAACCCACGCCACATGGCGGGCTTGACCGGGCGATCGGCCTCGGCGGTGAGCGTGGTGTCGCGCATGACTGTCCCCTTTGATGGTGGCGTTAACATGAGGCGACGCGATGGAAATTTGAAGATGACAGCCTGTCCTTGCGGCGCCATGTCGCAAATCCGCACCCTGCAAGCAGGGTGTTTTGCCCCGGCGCATTGACGGCTATAGCTGGGCCATGGCACGGGCGCGCAAAAAATCAGCAAAGGTCGGGCGGGTCAGACCGCTGGCATTCGTGCGGCGATGGGTGTTGCGGGCGGTGTTGGCCGCCGTCGTGCTTCTGGCGGTCCTGATCATTGGCTACCGCTGGGTGAACCCGCCCACCACGATCTATATCTGGCAGGAAGGGCGGCGCCTTGGCGGGGTGGCACAGGACTGGGTGCCGATGGCGCGGATCGCACCGGTGATGGCGCGCTCTGTCGTGGCGGCGGAGGATGCGAATTTCTGTCTGCACTGGGGCTTTGACATGGGGGCGATTCGCACGGCCATCGCGGAAGGGTCGGGCCGCGGCGCCTCTACGCTCAGTCAGCAGGTGGTCAAGAACGTGTGGCTCTGGCATGGGCGCAACTGGGGCCGCAAGGCGCTTGAGGCGATGATCACGCCGGTGATGGAGACAGCCTGGCCCAAGCGGCGCATGCTTGAGGTCTATCTCAACGTGGCCGAGTTCGACGAAGGGGTTTTCGGCGTCGAAGCGGCCGCGCGGCATTATTTCGGAGTGAGCGCCGCCGACCTGAGCCCGGTGCAGGCGGCGCGCCTTGCCGCCGTGCTGCCCGATCCCAAGGGGCGCTCGGCCAGCCGCCCGACGGAGCGCCAGCGCCGCCGCGCCGCACGGATCATGGATGGGGCGGCCACCATCGCCCGCGACGGTCGCGCCGCCTGTTTCGAGGATTGAATCCCGCGCCCGAAGCGGGCATTGAGGGGCAATTCCCGTGTTCTGCGCAGGTGACCGATGGCCCGTCTCTATCACGTCCCGCTCTCGCCCTATTGTCGCAAGGTGCGGCTTGTTCTGGCCGAAAAGCGGATCGAATGCGAACTGGTCGAGGAACGCTACTGGGAGCAGGACGCCGATTTCCTGCGCCGCAACCCGGCGGGCAAGGTGCCGGTCCTGCGCATGGACGGGCTGACCATGGCCGAAAGCGCCGCGATCTGCGAATTCATCGAGGAAAAGCACCCTACCCCGCCGCTTATGCCCAATGGGCCGGAGGCGCGCTATGAGGTCCGCCGCCTTGTGGGCTGGTTCGACGACAAGTTTCATGCCGAGGTCACCTCGAAGCTGCTCTATGAGCGGGTGAACAAGAAGATGATGAAACAGGGCTTTCCCGACAGCCGCAATGTCAAGGACGGGGCGCGGGCAATCAAGTTTCATCTCGATTACATGGCCTGGCTTCTGGATCATCGCCGCTGGCTGGCAGGCGATGTGATGACGCTGGCGGATTTTGCGGCGGCGGCGCATCTGTCGTCGCTGGACTATATCTCGGATGTGGACTGGCACCGTTCGGAGGTGGTCAAGGATTGGTATGCCAAAATCAAGTCGCGGCCCGCGTTCCGGGGGCTTCTGGCCGATCAGGTGCCCGGCTTCCCGCCGCCTGCGCATTATGCCGATCTGGATTTCTAGGTCAGGGGCGCTGCCCCTCTTGGCCTGCGGCCAATTCACCCCGGGATATTTGGGGCCAGAAGACGCATGGATGGGATGAAACAGAGACTGGTCGCGCAGGCGCGCGCCGAGGGGTTCGACGCCTGTCGGTTATGTCGTCCTTGGGATGTGGGTCATGTGCCAGAGCGATTGGCGGCGTTTCTGGCGCGGGGGTATCACGGACAGATGGCGTGGCTGGAAGAGCGTAGTCATTGGCGGGGCGCGCCCGAGGTGCTCTGGCCCGACGCGCGCACGGTGATCGTGCTGGGCGAAAGCTATACGCCGGAAGGCGATCCACTTGCCGGGCTGGCGCGGCGGGACTGCGGCAACATCTCGGTCTATGCGCGGGGCCGTGATTACCACGACACCGTCAAGAAGCGGCTCAAGCGACTGGCGCGCTGGCTGATCGAGGAGGCCGGGGGCGAGGTGAAGGTGTTTGTCGATACCGCGCCGGTGCCCGAGAAACCGCTGGCGCAGGCGGCGGGTTTGGGCTGGCAGGGCAAGCATACCAATCTGGTGAGCCGGGAGCTTGGCAACTGGTTCTTCATCGGGTCGGTGTTCACGACGCTGGACCTGGAGACTGATCCGGCGGAGGTTGATCATTGCGGCTCGTGTCGGGCCTGTCTCGATATCTGCCCGACACAGGCTTTTCCCGCGCCCTATCAGCTCGATGCGCGGCGCTGCATTTCCTATCTCACGATCGAGCACAAGGGACCGGTCGATGAGGATTTGCGGTCCTTGTTGGGGAACCGCATCTATGGCTGCGACGATTGTCTGGCGGTTTGTCCCTGGAACAAGTTTGCGGTCGAGGCACGGGAGGTGCGCTATGCCGCGCGCGCCGATCTTGTCGCGCCCTCGCTGGAGCATCTGGCGGGGTTGGGTGAAGCCGGGTTTCGGGAACGGTTCTCGGGCAGTCCGATCAAGCGGATCGGCTGGACACGGTTTTTGCGCAACGTTTTATATGCCATCGGCAATTCGGGGCAGGCACGGCTGCGCGTCGTGGCGCGCGGCCATCTGGGGCATGAGGACGCAGCGGTCGCGGATGCGGCGCGCTGGGCACTGGAAAGGCTGGGACGGTGACGCTTTTGCTGGGGGTCGATACGGGCGGAACCTATACCGATGCGGTGCTGATCCGGAACGAGGCCGAGGTGGTGGCCTCGGCCAAGGCATTGACCACGCGGCACGATCTGGCGGTGGGGATCGGGCACGCGGTGGAGGCGGTGCTGCGCGCGAGCGGGGCGGATGTGGGCGAGATCGGCCTTGCCTCTCTCTCGACCACGCTGGCGACCAATGCGCTGGTCGAGGGGCAAGGCGGGCGCGCGGGCCTTGTCTATATCGGGTTTCGCGCGGCGGATTTGCAGGCGCATGGGCTGGCCGAGGCGCTGGGCGGCGATCCGGCGATTGTGCTGGGCGGTGGCCATAACCACGCCGGGGGCGAGGCGATGCCGCTGGATAAAGACGCCCTTTTGGCATGGTTAGAGACTGGGACAGGGGCCGAAGCCTATGCGGTGGCCTCGCTTTTTGCCACCCGTAATCCAGCGCATGAACTGGCGGCGGCAGAGATGATCCGCGCGGTCACGGGGCGGCCCGTGAGCCTGTCGCATCATCTGTCGGCCAAGCTCAACGGGCCGAAACGGGCGCTGACCGCGCTGCTCAATGCGCGGCTGATCGGGATGATCGCGCGGCTGATCGACCGGGCCGAGGGCAAGCTGCGAGAGCTGGGCATCCATGCGCCCTTGATGGTGGTGCGGGGCGACGGGGCATTGATCAGCGCGGATCAGGCGCGGGAACGGCCCATCGAAACGATCCTGAGCGGGCCGGCGGCGAGCATTGTGGGCGCGCGTTGGCTGACCGGGGCCGAACATGCGCTGGTGTCGGATATTGGCGGAACGACAACCGATGTGGCGGTGCTGCGCGCGGGGCGACCGGCGATTGACCCCGAAGGCGCGCGAGTGGGTCCGTGGCGCACCATGGTCGAAGCGGTGGCGATGCGGACCTTTGGGCTGGGCGGTGACAGCGAGGTGCATGTGCGCGACGAGGGGCTGGAAGGGGGCGTGACCCTTGGCCCGCGGCGGGTGGTGCCGGTGAGCCTGATGGCGGCAGAGGCCCGCGCGGCGGTGCATGTCGTGCTGGAGGAACAGTTGCGCACCGCGGCCCCCGGAGAGCAGGACGCGCGGTTCGTGCGCGCGGTGCCGGGGATCGAAGCCGGGGGCCTTGGCGAGCGTGAAGAGGCGCTGTTGGGCCGGATTGGGGTCGATGTATGCGCCGTTGGCAAGGTGCTCAGAACCCGAATGGATGGGGCCGCGCTGACCCGGTTGGTGCGCCGGGGTTTGGTGCAGGTCGCGGGCATTACACCGTCGGATGCAAGCCATGTGTTGGGCGGCTTGGACAGTTGGGATGCCGAGGCCGCGCGCATGGCGCTGGAACTGGTGGCGCGCAAGCGGACGGGATCGGGCAACCGGCTGGCGGAGGGGGCGGAACATCTGGCGCGGATGATCGTCGATCGCCTCACGTATCAGACGAGTTTGGCTTTGTTAGAGACTGCTTTTGCTGAGGAGAAGATGGATTTTGGCCTCTCGCCTGCGGCGCTGGCGGAGCATGTGTTGATGCAGAGGGGCCTTGACGGGCACCGCGGGCTGGTGCGGATCGAGAGCGGGCTGGCGGTGCCGGTGATCGGGCTTGGGGCCTCGGCGGCGAATTATTATGGCGCTGTGGGCGCGCGGTTGGGCTGTGAGATGATCCTGCCTGCGCATGGCGGTGTGGCCAATGCGATTGGCGCGGTGGTGGGGCGCGTGACGATCCGGCGCGCGGGCACGGTGACATCGCCCGCCGAGGGCAAATACCGGGTGCATCTGGAGAGCGGACCGCAGGATTATGCCGCCTCAGAGGCGGCGATGGCGGCACTGGAGGCAGTTTTGCGCGCCGAGGCGCGGGCCGAGGCCGAGGCGGCGGGGGCGGTCGATATACATCTTGCCGCCCGGCGGGAGGTCAAAGAAGCGCAGGCCGAGGCAAGGCGGGTGTTTCTGGAGGCCGAAATCGTGGTAGAGGCAAGTGGACGGCCAAGGATCGCCGTCTGAAGAGTGGGGGCGCTGCCCCCGTCGCCCGACGGGCGACTCCCCCGGAGTATTTCGGGAACGGTGAAACGGAGGGTGACATGGCGGCAGCGGATCGGTTTGACGCGGATATGGCGGCGCGGCTCGACGGCTTGCGCGAGGACGGGCTTTACAAGGTGGAGCGGGTGATTTCCTCGATGCAGGCGGGGGAAGTGCGGCTAGCGGATGGGCGGGAGGTGGTGAACCTCTGCGCCAACAATTACCTCGGGCTGGCGGATCACCCGGAGGTGATCACGGCGGCGCATGCGGCGCTGGACCGCTATGGATTCGGCATGGCGAGCGTGCGCTTTATCTGCGGCACGCAGGAGGAGCACAAGGCGCTGGAGGCGCGGATTGCCGGGTATCTCGGCAAGGAGGATGCGATCCTCTATGCGGCGGCCTTTGATGCCAATACCGGCCTGTTCGAGACCCTTCTTGGGTCGGAGGATGCGATTATCTCTGATGCGCTCAACCATGCCAGCATCATCGACGGGGTGCGGCTGTGCAAGGCGCAGCGGTATCGCTATGCCAATCGCGACATGGCCGATCTGGAGCGGTGTTTGCAGGACGCGGCGGGCGCGCGGCATCGGTTGATTGCCACGGATGGTGTGTTTTCGATGGATGGCACCTATGCGCCCCTCGATGAGATCTGTGATCTGGCGGCAAGGTATGATGCGCTGGTGATGGTGGATGATTGCCACGCCACGGGGTTTGTCGGCGAGAGCGGGCGCGGCACGCCGGAGCGGTTCGGGGTGATGGAGCGGGTCGATATACTGACCGGCACTTTGGGCAAGGCGCTGGGGGGCGCGTCGGGGGGCTATACGGCGGCAAGTGCTAAGGTGGTGGACTGGCTGCGGCAGCGGTCTCGGCCCTATCTGTTCTCCAACACGCTGGCGCCGGTGATTGCGGGGGCGTCTCTGAAGGTGTTTGACCTGTTGCAGGACGGGGCCGGGCGGCGCGCGCTGCTGTGGGAGAATGCGGCGTATTTCCGGGAGCGGATGGGCATGCTTGGGTTCGAGCTGTTGCCGGGCGAACATGCGATCATCCCGGTCATGCTGCGCGATCCGAAACTGGCGCAGGAGATGGCGGCACGTCTGAACGAGCGGGGCGTTTATGTGACGGCGTTCTCGTTTCCGGTGGTGCCGAAGGATCAGGACCGCATCCGCACGCAGATGAGCGCAGGTCTCACGCGCGGGATGCTGGACCGGGCGATTGATGCCTTTGAGGCGGTGGGGCGTGACCTTGGGGTCATTGCATGACGCCCCTCCCCTCTGTGATCGAGGCAATTGGCGGCACGCCTTTGGTCGAATTGCGCCGTGTCCGAGAGGCGCTTGGCCTTGAGGGACGCTTGCTGGCCAAGCTGGACTATCTCAACCCCGGCTTTTCCAAGAAAGACCGCGCTGCGCGGGCGATCATAGAGTCGGCGCGAGAGAGCGGGGCGTTGCGCGACGGGCAGACCGTGGTGGAACTGACCTCGGGCAACATGGGCACCGGGCTGGCGATTGTCTGCGCGGTGCTTGGCCATCCCTTTGTCGCCGTGATGAGTGTGGGCAATTCTGAGGAACGCGCGCGGATGATGCGTGCGCTAGGGGCGGTGGTGGTGCTTGTTCCGCAAGCCGAAGGGGCCAAGCCGGGAGAGGTGTCGGGGGCGGATCTGGCGCTGGTCGAGGCGGCCGCGCAGCGGATCACGCGGGAAAGGGCCGCGTTCCGGGCCGATCAGTTCGCGCGGGCGGGCAATCCGGAGGCCCACGCGACCGGCACCGCGCCCGAAATCTGGGAGCAGTCGGGCCACGCGGTGACCGCGTTCTGCGATTTTGTCGGCTCGGGCGGCACGGTGGGCGGCGCAGCGCGGTTCTTTGCGCCTCTGGGGGTGCCGTGCTATGCGGTGAACCCTGATCGCGCGGATCATCCGATCCAGGGGGGCGGTTATGGGATGCCCAATCTGGTGCATCTGGACGGGGCCGATCTGGCGGGCGAGGTGACGGTCTCGGGGGCCGAGGCGGCGGATCATGCGCGGCTGCTGGCGCGGCTAGAGGGCATTTTCGGCGGCTATTCCGCCGGGGCTAATCTGGCTGCGGCGATCAGGCTCCTGCAAGGTCCCGAGCGCGGCGGTTGCGTGGCCTTTGTGATCTGCGACAGCGGGTTGAAATATCTAAGCACCGATTTGTGGGAGTGATCCGATGACCAACGAGATGAAGGCGCTGGTGAAATCACGGCCCGAGCCGGGGCTGTGGATGGACTATGTGCCGGTGCCGGAGGTAGGCCCGTCGGATGTGCTGATCAAGGTGCGCAAATCCGCCATTTGCGGCACCGATGTGCATATCTGGAAATGGGATGAATTCAGCGCGAAAACCGTGCCGGTGCCGATGGTGGTGGGTCATGAATTCGTCGGTGAGATCGTCGATTGCGGGCCTGCGGCGGTGAAATACAAGATCGGACAGCGGGTTTCTGGCGAGGGCCATATCGTCTGCGGCACCTGCCGCAATTGCCGCGCCGGGCGCGGGCATCTGTGCCGCAATACCAAGGGGGTGGGGGTGCATCGGCCCGGCAGTTTCGCGGAATATGTCTGTATCCCCGAGATGAACGTGGTGCCGATCCCCGAGGACATCCCTGACGAGATCGCGGCGATTTTCGATCCGTTCGGCAATGCGGTGCACACTGCGCTGAGTTTCGATCTGGTGGGCGAGGATGTGCTGGTCACGGGGGCCGGACCCATCGGCATCATGGGCGCGCTGGTCGCGCAGAAGGCGGGCGCGCGCAAGGTGGTGATTACGGACATCAACCCCTACCGGCTTGACCTTGCCAAGCGGATGGGGGTGCAGCATGTGGTCGATGTAAGTCGCGAGACGCTGCGCGACGTGATGGACGCGATCGGCATGACCGAGGGGTTCGACGTGGGGCTGGAGATGTCAGGCGCGGCGCCTGCCATGCAGCAGATGATCGCGCGGATGAACAATGGCGGCAAGGTTGCGCTTCTGGGCATCGCGCCGACCGAATTCCCGGTGGACTGGAACGCGGTGATTTTCAAGATGCTGCATATCAAGGGCATCTATGGCCGCGAGATGTTCGAGACCTGGTACAAGATGATCGCCCTTGTGCAATCGGGGCTGGATGTGTCGGGATTGATCACCCACCGGATCGGGATCGACGATTTCGAGGCGGGCTTTGCCGCGATGATCTCGGGCAATTCCGGCAAGGTGGTGATGGACTGGTAAGGCGCTCAGGCCGCCACGCGATCCTGCGGCAAGAGCGCCGAAGGCGCGCCGATCGCGAGGAGCGTCAGCCGGTGCATGGCGCGGGTGCAGGCGACGTAGAGCAGGTTGCGGTCCATTTCGGTGCGGTAAGTTTCGGCATTGGCGTCGGGGATGATGACGCGGTCGAATTCCAGCCCCTTGGCGAGATGGGCGGTGCACACCATGACGCCGCTGGCAAAGCCGGTGCTGTCGGCGTCGAGCAGCCGCGCCTCGATCCCGGCCTTTTCCAGATCGCGGTGCAGCCGCGCGGCGGCCTTCTGTGTCTTGGCGATCAGCGCGAGATTGGTGTGTTCGGAGGCGTGGAAAGCGGCGATGGTGCGGGCGATCTCGTCCATCGCGCAGACGCGGTCGGGCACGCTGAGCACGCGCGGCGCCTCGTCATGACGCTCCATGGCGATAAGGTCGGGGTTGGGCGCGATGGCCAGCGCGAATTGCATGATCTCCCAGCTTGAGCGGTAGCTTTTGTTGAGCGTCACGCGGATCGCGGATCTGAGCACCTTTGCGATGCTCTCGGCGCTTGAGGCGCTATAGGGATTGACCGCCTGTGTCGCGTCACCAAGGATCGTCTTGCGACAGGGAAAGAGGTGATCGAGCACCGCATATTGCACCGGCGTGTAGTCCTGCATCTCGTCCACCAGCAGATGCTTGACGCCCGACCACGGGTTTTCCAGCCCCTCAAGCCGCATCCTGAGATAGATGAGCGGGAAGACATCGGCATATTCAAGCCGCCCACCCGTGAGCTGAAACAGATCAGGCCGCTCGATCCAGTCGAAGAATTCCTTGTAGGCCTTGCGCAGGGTGGTGCGACGAATCATGCCGCGCAGGGCGGTGCGGATCGTGGCGCGCTCTTCCTTGCGCAATTCGATGCGGTATTGATCCTGAAACTGGCCGATGACCGAATTGGCGGTGGCGGTCACGCGCTCGTTGGCGGGCAGGCTTGCGTATCGCGCCCAGGCGGTCTCGAAGACGAAACCTGGCAGCGGGCGCTTGCGGATCACCACGTCCGCACCGACAAAGGTGGTCTTGTCCAGATGGGTGGCATAGGCCGCGATCTGGGCGAGGAATTCGGGCGTGGCCTTGGCGCGGATGCGCTCCTGCGCGGCCTGATCGTCGGTTTCGAGCAGATGGGTAGTCTGCTCAAAGAAGCTCTGAAAGCGGAGGTTGCCGCCCAAAAGCTGTGCGGCCAGCGTCTCCATCCCGATTTCTGGGACGGTTTCTTCGCCCAGTTCGGGAAGAACGTTACCGATGTAATCGGCAAAGACCCGGTTGGGGGAGATGATGAGAATATCCGACGAGGTGAGCGTATCCTTGAAGCGGTAGAGCAGAAAGGCGATGCGGTGCAGCGCGATCGAGGTCTTGCCCGACCCGGCCACGCCCTGAATGATCAGCGTATGCGCCTCGGCATCACGGATGATGGCGTTCTGGTCGCGCTGGATGGTCGCGACGATGTTCTTCATGCCCTCGTCGCTGGCGCGGCTTAACTCGCGTTGGAGAACGTCATCGACGATGTTCACCGACACGTCGAGCATGAAATCCATCCGGCTGTCGCGGATGCGGAATTGCCGCTTGAGTGTGAGATCGCCCGCGATGCGGCCCGAAGGAGCGTCATAATGGGCGGGGCCGGTCTCGAAATCGTAGAACAGCGACGAGACCGGCGCACGCCAGTCATGGACCCAGGCCGCGCCGTTGGTCTCGTCGCGAAAATCGTGCACGCCGATGTAAAAGGCAGTCGCCTGCGCGCTGGTGCGGGCAAAGTCGAAGCGGCCGAAGTAAGGGGATTTGCGCAGTTTCTCAAGCTTGATCTGTTGCGCGCGCAGCACGTCCGAAGAACGCATCATCTGGTCGATGGATTGCCGCATGGCCGCCTTGTCGAGGTGGTCCATGTCGCGCCGCGCCTCCCACATGTGGTCGTGGCTCTCCTGTATCTCGCGCCCATAGTCCGACAGCCTGCAGGTGAGCAGGCCGAGATTCTCGTTGATCGCTACAAGACAGGCGGAAAGGTGCTGTGCCTCCTGGGTTTCAACGTCACTCATGCAAGCCTCTGGTCATGTGGCAACTTGGCCTAGTGGCCGTGACCGGGCCTGTCAACCCTGCGGGGTCTGGCGCAGCAGGTTCTCGATCTGCCTCGTAATCTCGGGCGAGAGCGGCTTGGTGCGCGATCCCCAGGTGCCCGCAACGCGGCCATCGGGGGTAATCAGAACCTTGTTGAAATTCCAGGCGGGCTGAAACCCCGTCTCGGCTGCGAGCGAGGCATAGAACGGATGCGCGCCCGCACCTTTCACCGGGGTGATCGTCGTCATCGGGATGTCGAGACCGAAATTCACCTCGCAGAATTCCTTGACCTCGGCCTCGCTGGCCAGTTCCTGCCGGAAATCGTTGGACGGCACGGCAAGCACGATCAACCCTGCGTCGCGGTAGCGGTCATAGAGCGCCTGCAAACCGTCATATTGCGGGGTAAAGCCGCAGCGCGAGGCTGTGTTGACGACAAGAACCGGCTGGCCCTTCCAGTCACTGAGGCGGATCTCGCCGCCGTCGATATTGCCGAAGGGTGCGGCCAGATCGAGCGCGGCGGCGGGCAGAGCGAGAAGCGTGGCGAAAATGGCGGCGATCAGGCGCATGATAACCCTCCTGTTGTCTGGCAGAGATACGGGCCAGGGCCGCGCGCGGATCACCGGGGCGTCATGACTGCGACGAATGGGCCCAATCCCAATACATCTCGCGCACACGCCCGGTGACCGGGCCGGGCTGATATTGCCGGTCCTCGAAGGCGGAGACAGGCGTCACCTTCATCAGATTGCCCGAGAGGAACACCTCATCCGCATCCTCGAAGTCGGCGAAACTCATCACCGTCTCATGCACGGTCATGCCCTCACGACGCATGTTGTCGATATGGCGCGCGCGTGTGATCCCGGCGAGAAAGGTGCCGTTGGCGATCGGGGTGAACACCTCACCATCCTTCACGGCAAACACATTGGCGGTCGCCGTCTCGGCCACATTGCCAAGCGCGTCGGCGACAAGTGCGTTGCCAAAGCCGCGGTCGCGCGCCTCTTTCAGCATGCGCGCGTTGTTCGGATAAAGGCAACCCGCCTTGGCATTCACCACCGCATCCTCAAGCACCGGGCGGCGGAAGCGCGTGCGGCAAAGCGTGGTGGCGGTGCCCGGAGGCGGCATCGGGATCTCCTCGAGACTGATGGCAAAGCCGGTCGCCCCCTCCTTGGGCAGCACGCCCAGATACCCGCCCTCGAGCGCCCAATACATCGGGCGGATATAAATCGCCGCACCCTTTGGATAGGCCGACAGCCCGTCCCAGACGATCTCCTCGATCTCGCCCGCGCTCAGCGTCGGCGTGATCATCAGCGCGCGCGCCGAGGCGTTGACGCGGGCACAATGGAGGTCAAGATCGGGGGCGATCCCCTCGACGAACCGCGCCCCGTCAAAGACCGAGGTGCCAAGCCACATGGCGTGATCTGCGGCCTTCATCACCGCCAGATCGCCGTCGTGCCAGCGCCCGTCGAAATAGGTGCGGATATTGGTGCCTGTCGCCATGCGCTGTCCTCCTGTCTGACGCGAGGTTAGGCCGCGCGCGGGCCTGCGTCCAGAGGGGTCAGCCGCGCGCCGGGGCCTCGTCCAGAAGTGCGTCAAGATCAAGCCGCGCATTGACCATGGCAAGCCGCCCCTCCGCGTCGCGTGGCCAGTCAGCCTCGGGCTTGTCGCGGTAAAGCTCGACCCCGTTGCCGTCCGGATCGCTCAGATAGACCGCCTCGCTCACCCCGTGATCGGCGGCCCCGTCAAGCGGAATACCCGCCTTGATCACGCGCCGCACCGCATCGGCTAGCGCCACCCGGTCAGGGTAGAGAAAGGCAGTGTGGTAGAGCCCGGTATGCCCCGGCGGCGGCGGTGTGCCACCGGCGCTTTCCCAGGTGTTCAGCCCGATATGGTGGTGATAGCCCCCCGCCGAGAGAAACGCCGCGCGCCCGCCGGAGTAATATTGCTGAAGCTCGAAGCCGAGCACGCCGGAGTAAAACCCGATGGCGCGCTCAAGGTCGGCCACCTTGAGGTGAACATGGCCGATACGGGTAGCGGGATGGACGGGAGTGGTCATTGACGTGGCTCCTGAAATGATCTTGACACCCCAGATGATGCACCCCGCCCCCCCAACCTGCAATTCCGCAAGGAGGCGCA
Organism: Roseovarius autotrophicus; assembly: GCF_018069895.1. GTDB lineage: Bacteria > Pseudomonadota > Alphaproteobacteria > Rhodobacterales > Rhodobacteraceae > Roseovarius > Roseovarius autotrophicus. The sequence continues at coordinate 118,590 of NZ_JAGQDH010000006.1, forward strand.
GAATATGTGCGGGTCCGGATCGCCCGCAAACTGAATGAGACGAAGCGGCGCAACAGACCCCTGCCCGAACCATCCTAACCCGCATAATTCATGAGGCCCTCACTGCTGCCTCTGAGTGGCTTTTTCCAATAGGCGCTTTGTGCCGATCGCATGTGTGATCGGCCTCCGGTTTTTGCGGCGCGAGGGCGTTGAACAGAAGGCGGATGGGGTCGATCTCGATGCGGGCAATGATGCGTCGCTCTTTCGGCCACGACCGGGCTGCATAGGAGAGGGACTTGAACCGGCGCAGTTTCTGGTCCCCGCGCGCAGGCATTGAGAAACCGGCGTTGTTCTTTGGTGGACTGCTCCGGAGGTTTGGAACACAGCAGTTTCGACGACCCCTCTGGGCCGCCCTGTGTTTTTCGGAATTCTGAAACATGCGCTTTCGCGAACGAGGCTTCATTTGTCAGATTTGACCTTGGCCCAATGGCGCCATGCCAAGGTTGATGCAGATCAGCCAAGCGCGCCCTTTTTGCGCCGAGCCAGTTTGTGCGTCGCGACCCAGGATGCCGAGTTGCGTGTCGATGGAAGCACTTGACTGATCCATGTTGTGGTGCCGTCCAGGTAAAAGATCAATGTAGAGCCGATGAGCGACCAATGGTCGGAATTTAGAAGGGCTTGAACAAAATGAACCAGATCATCTGGATAGTTGGGCTCGTGGTGATCGTCATGTTCATCCTGGGCTATCTCGGCCTGCGTTGAGCGCAGCGAGATCGGCAAGCCCGCGCAGCTTTTGCGCCGATAGAATGCCACGGGCCGATCTGCTTCGGCCACGGGGCGCGAATGTGTGCACCGGCACGATCCGGTGCGTTCGACCCATGACCGGAGAAACAGAATGAGTGCCACCGTCACACAGACCGCGAAAACCGCGCCCTCGCCCGAAGATATCAGCCAGCAGATCGAGACCCTGCGCGCTGATCTGATGAAGCTTGCCTCGACAATCACGGGTGACGTGGCCGAGGGGGTCGACAGTGCGGGAAGACAGATCAGCCAGACCGGCCGCGACGCCCGCGAGACCGCCACCAATGCCGTGCTGGAACATCCTCTGGCTGCTGTCGGGATCGCTGCGGGCCTTGGGCTGCTGCTCGGACTTGTCGTGCGCAAGGGCTGAGGGGTCATGGCAATCCCGCTACTTGACCCGCTTCGCACCGGTCTTTCCGCGCTCGCAGGGGATGCGGTGGAGCGGGTCGCAACGGGGATTGCGACGCTGGTTTTTGGTGGCGTAGCCGTTGCGCTGATGGTGGCTGCCGTGCTCGTCGCACTCACTGCCGAGGTCGGTTTCCCGCTGGCGGCGCTGATTGTCGCCAGCGTGTTCGCGGCACTTGCGCTGGCCGTGTATCTGCTCGGGCGCAAGCTGTCGGCGCGCCGCGCCGAACAGCGTGCGGTTGCGCGTCGTCAGGCCAGGGCCGATATCGTCCTGGCCGCAGCGCTCTCCCGCTCAGCCCGGCCGTTACTGCCCGTCGCGGCCTTCCTCGCGGCCTTCGCTTTGATGCAACGGCGGTGACAGGTGCGCGGCGGCATTGAGCCGTCGCACGAACGCTACAGCGACGATCAAGGTCGGTGTGGCGACCAGCGCACCCGCAGCCCCCCAAAGCCAGGCTCCGAACACAATTCCGGCAAAGATGGCAATGGGGGCGATCCGGAGGCGCGCGCCGACCACCATCGGCGTGACCACCTGGCTTTCGATCATATTCAGCACCACCACCACGGCGAAGGGTGCAAAGGCAACGAGCGGGTCCTCGAACGACACGATGCCGACACCCAGCGTGACCAGCGCCATGATGGCGATTCCGATGAAGGGCATGAAGTTTGCAAGCGCCGCGGCCACCCCCCACAGCGGGGCGTTCGCCACGCCGAGCAGCTGGAACGCGACCCCGATGCACAGCCCCAGCCCGAGATTCACGGCGGTGATTGCCAGCAGGTAACGGGCGACATTGGTGCGCACATCGCGCATTGCCCGGCCGACCGCCCGACGTGTCGATGCGTCCGGCACAAGCGACATTCCCCAGCGGGCAAGCATCACCCGGTCGCGTAACAGGAAGAAGGTCAGCATCGCCCACAATGCCGCCCCTGCCGCCAGCCTCGGGGCACCGATGGCCCAGTCCGCCAGCAGGCGCTGGCCACCCTCAACAAGCCTTTCCACCGTATGGTCTGCCGTGTCAGGCGGTGCTTCGGCCAGCGGCGGGCCAGTTTCTACTATGTGTGGGGCATTGGTGCCGGTGTCAAACGTAGTCGACAATCCGGACAGGATCTCGCGCACGCGGCGTTCCATCTCGCGCAGGATCTGCGGCGCCCGTTCGTTCCACGCCTCGGCCGAGGGGGCAAGCGCATAGACGGCCGTCGCAGCCCCGAGAAGCAGCCCGCCGACGACCAGCGCGGCACAGGGCGACGTGGGCACCCCGGTACGTTCCAGCGTCTGGACAGCGGGCACGAGGGCGATGGCGCAGAGAACCGCCAGCACCGTCGGGATCGCGATCAGGCTGGCGGCGTTCAGCGCCGCGAGCATGCTCACCCCCGCGATGACGCCGAGAAACACAGTCTGGAGCCCGCCACGATCAATTGCGGAGAACCACCCGAGGGGTGGCGCACCGCGCGCAATCGCGCGGTCAAGGTCTGGATGATCTTCCGGCATGTTGGGTGGCAGCCTTTTCGAACTGATCAGCGGGCAGGATACCCGTGCCTATTGCGCCCGCCCCCAAGCGGATGGGCATGCTTCTGCGCTTTGCAAGTCACAGCATGCTGCGGGGCAGCGTCATCGGACGCGGTGGACAATATCAGCCACGACCACACGTCCTGCTGATCCAGGTTAGGGTCGCGCGGGCGGCAAACTGCAAAGGTGACGTTGGCAGTGCCGTTCGGCCGCCCGACTCTGTGGGCCATGCGCGGCGCCCTTCTAAAATCGATGGAGTTTGGAACATGGACAAGAACCGGATCAAGGGAACCGTCAAGCAGGCCAAGGGCACCGTCAAGCAACAGGCGGGCAAGCTTGTCGGCAACCCGACCCTAGAGGCCGAAGGCAAGATCGAAAAGGCCGAAGGCACGATTCAGAAGGCGTATGGCAAGGCCAGGGACGCTCTGCGCACGAGTTGATTGCGCAATCGTTCAGCCGCAATGAAAGGTCAAACCGGTGAAAGACAAGTAGAAGCCCGGAACCGGAACGCCGAAGGGCGTCAAGGTGCCGAGCGCCTACAAATCCCGCGAGTGCGAAGGCAGTCCCAGCCAGACCGACGCGGCGTTCCACAACCCAACCGGCAGGGCAAAGGATGGCTCCCGCAAGGGCTGATGTCTCTGCCGGATGGTCCCGCCGCGACGTCCCTCGCGTGGCGGGGCCAATCAATGCGAAACCGAAAACAGGAGCCGTATCATGCTCAGTACCATCTTGATCGTCATTCTCGTGTTGATGCTCCTCGGCGTGCTACCCACTTGGCGGCACAGCCGCTCCTGGGGCTATGGCCCCAGCGGCACCATCGGTCTGATTCTGGTGGTGCTCATTGTCCTTGTGCTGACAGGGCGCCTGTAGCAGGCTGATCGCCAAGGTCCGAGGCAATGTGCCTCGGAACAACCGGACGGTCCGGCAACCTCGCCGTGGGGTAGCCGCGCTCAGCGGCGGCGCACCGAGTTGCCACCGGCGAGGATACCGTTGATCAAAGTCGCCACCGCCGCATTCAGCGCATCCCTGTCGCCCTTAGGCGCATTTTCATGTGCCGCCGCAGCATCCTTGAGAACCCCGACAACCTCCCTCTCCGGCAGGATCTTGTGATCGTTCAGTGCGAGCAAGAGCGACTCGCAAATGGCGAGCGCAGCGGTTCCGGCAATGTCGTTGGGGACGGTCATGGTCGGTTGCGCCTTCGCTCTGGGGACGGGGGTTCCGCTCGACAATGCCCGGAACATCTCGCGATCATAGCCCTGATCTGATATCCTGAACTGATTTACAGCAGTCTGACACCGCTCTTTTCCGGATATATCCGTTAGCGAACCGGAAGCTGCAGATCCCGATTGGACCATTCATGCTGACTGAACTCAGCCCGCTCACCCGCAAACTCTCGGCCTTCGTCGCGCTCTCGGACGCCGACCTTGCGACGCTGGCGGGCTTTGACCGTCGCCGGCGGAGCTTTCAGCCGGGGCACGAGATGATCCATGAGGGGCAGACAGGCTCATCGGCCTTCGTGCTGGCGAAAGGCTGGGCCTGTTCCTACAAGCTTTTACCCGACGGCGAGCGGCAGATCGTGGACTTCCATATCCCTGGCGATTTCCTCGGGTTGCGCAGCATCCTGTTCCGCACATCGGATCACAGCCTCGAGGCGGTGACCCGCATCGAGGCGTCCGAGATACTCGCCTCCGACATTCTCGACGCCTTCGCGCGGGCGCCGCGACTGGCCACCGCTGTTCTCTGGGCGGCTTCGCGTGATGAGGCGATGGTGGTGGAGCATCTGGTCAGTATCGGCCGCCGCTCGGCCGAGGAACGCATGGCCCATTTCCTTCTGGAATTCGCCACGCGGCTTGCGTTGGTGGGGCTGGGCGACAGGACGGGCTACGACTGCCCCGTGACCCAGTATCATCTCGCCGATGCTCTGGGGCTCAGCGCCGTGCATGTGAACCGCGTCCTGCGCCATCTGCGCGAGGAGGGGCTCGTCACCTTCCAGAAGGGGCGCGTGACCTTCGACGACTTCGGGCGCCTCACGACGCTCGCCACATTCGACACGGCCTATCTCGATCAGAATGGACCGCTGCTGCGGTGAAGGTCTCTCCGGCGAGTCGCGCCGGAGGGGAGAGTTTCGCAACAGGCGTGGATTACGCGAGCGCTTTGGTCGCTGCATCAAGCTCGCGGCTGCACTCGCCATCGTGCTTTGCGGCCATCACCTTTTCGGCCGCCTAGTAATGCTTCAGCGCCGCATCCTTCTTGGGTCCGGCCGGCGCCTTGTCTCAGGCCGCCTTGACGATTTTCATCCTCTCGGCGGTATGCGGCACGGAGGATTTCACTTCCACGCGCTTCGTCCTTTTTCGCCTGTTCGAATTGACGAAGCCTTCCCGCCGGACCGGAACGATGCTCGGTTGCCAAGCGGGAGAGCCTCGCCATCACTCGTGACAAACGATTGACGGCGGAATCTGTTGCCGTCTCAGGAATCTTATCGACGAACCCTGTGGACCAGACTGATGCATGTTGGTATTTCAAGCAATAGTTTCGCCGAGCCCCAAGGCCGTGCATGCAAGAAAAAAACGGGCGCGGGCATCGACCCCGGCCCGTCGCATTTCTCGAAGCCATCGACTGCGCTCAGTTTGTCGGTGTGATAACGATTTCCACCCTGCGGTTCTGCGCCCGCCCGGCTGCGCTCGCATTCGAGGTGATCGGCTCATAAAAGCCTCGGCCGGAAACCGTTATCCGGGCGGCAGACGTGCCGGCCGCGATCAGTTCCCGCGCGACGGCCATCGCCCGTTCCTGGCTGAGCTGGTTGTTGTAGGCCGCCGAGCCGACATTGTCCGTGTGGCCGATCACCCGGACCGTCGAGTTCGGATGCTGCCGCAGGCTTTCAGACACAGCGCGCAGTGCGGGGCGGAATCCGGGATCGACCACTGACGATGCGGTGCGGAAAGTCACCGATTCCGGCAGGATGACCCGCAACTGCGAGCCTGTGTTGGTTACATCAGCCCCAGTGCCTGCCAGAGATCGGCGCAGTTCCCGCTCCTGCGCGGCCATCTGCGCTCCGATCGCGCCACCAACGGCCGCCCCGATGGCGCCACCGATCACAGTTGCCTTGGTGTCGCCGCCGATCACCTGTCCTGCCGCCGCGCCTGTCAAGCCGCCGATGATCGCGCCAGTGCCGGTCTGATTGCTTGTTCCGTCAGTGTTCGTACACCCCACAAGTGCCAGCGATGCCGCCGTGACAGCGATCGCAATCGTTCTTCCCCGGCTGCCCATCCTGCATGTCCTTTCTTGGGGCGCACCCGCAATGCAAAAGCCATGCGGTCCCCCGAATGAAACAGACAATGGCAGGAATACCCATGGGACATGCTGATCTGTGTCAGCCCGATGTTGGTTCGAACGACCTGCCTGGTCATGGCAAGATTGAACCGGATCGTCAGCGAGCTGCGGCGCATCAGCGCGTCATTGCTTCTGGGCCAGATGCGGGTCTTGCAGGTCTGGGGTGTCGGTCTGCTCATGCCCTCCAGCCATAACGGCGCAGCCACGAGACGAACCACTCAGCCCATCTTACCAACAGCGCCGGTGTGAGGCATCTCCGTAGCCCTCCGAGCGTCCGTTCCTGCAGGAATGCCGCATGTGCATTGCCGCACCGGCATCAGTCCGCGTTCCGCCCGCCATGTGCGGGAAATATCAACGCCGGCAGGGCCGATGGCCGCCGCAGTTGCAATCGTCCTTAACCCTGGTGCTGGGCGCCGATTCCCTGGAACATCTCGCGCAGATCGACGGTCGATCGCTCTCCGATGGCCGCGAAGTTCTCGTCCAGCCAGCGCGTGGCGGTCTCCCGGCCCATATCGCGCAGCATGGTCAGGAAATCCCATTCCACATTCATCTTGGACGAAGCGCCCAGCGGCTTCAGTTCGGCCTGGTTCTCTATGACATGCACCCGCACCTGCCGATAATCCTCGGCCGAGAGCTTGCCCTGGCAGATCAGCCGGTCGACGAAATCGATCGCACGCAGTTCTTTAAGCAGGCTGCCATTGAAGCTGATCTCGTTCATCCGGTTCTGGATGTCTTGCGGTGTCTTCGGCGCGCCCTTTCGCTCGATCGGGTTGACCTGGATCACCACTATGTCGTCGGTGCCGGTTTCGCCATGAAACGGAAACAGCGACGGATTGCCCATGTAACCGCCATCCCAGTAGGGCACGCCGTCGATTTCGACCGCCTGGTAGAGATGCGGCAGGCAGGCCGAAGCCATCACCATGTCCAGCGTCAGCGCCTCGCGCGGAAAGACCTTGACCTTGCCGCTCTCCACATTGGTGGCCGAGATGTAGAGCTTGAAGGCGGTGCATCGGCGCACCCTGTCGAAGTCTATGCTCTCCTCCACCAGATCGCGCAGCGGATTGCTGTTCATCGGGTTGATCTGATAGGGCGAGGCGATCCGCGACAGCGCGTCCATGGCGTGATAGATGGGGTTATTCTCCAGCCCCCAGTTGCCGGTCAGCTTGTCATAGGGCGTGCGCTTCAGCGGGCTGTTCCTCGCGCCGTCGCTCATGCAGCGCCAGAAGTGATCGAGCGCCGCGCGCCCGCCCTCGGGACCGTCACGGGTGAAGCCATCCGCCAACGCCACCGCGTTCATCGCGCCAGCCGAGGTACCCGATACCCCGGCGATCTGCAGCCGCCCGTCTTCGAGAATGCGGTCCAGAACCCCCCAGGTGAAGGCGCCATGCGCACCGCCCCCCTGCAGGGCGAGATTGACGAGTTTGGTCTTCGGCGCCATGCGATTGGTCCTTCTTCGGTTTGGGATGCGCTGACCGCACGGCGCTCAGGCCAGATAGTCGTGCACGACGCGGCCGTAGGGCAGCGACAGGTCGGCGATGATATGCTGGCCCTCGACGATGCGGCGCACCGGCAGGTCTGCCACCGGCGCATTGACATGCGGCACGAGGTGCAGCCGCGCGCGGCCCCGCCAGAAGCCCTTGACGGTGATGTCCGTCATCTCGAACGCGACAAGTTCGGCGATGCGGGGGCCGCCGGTCACACAGGGGATCAGCTTGAGGTTCACGACCGTTTTTGCAAGCTTGGCCGCGCAGGTGGCGGCATCGTCGCAGGCACTTTCATGCTTGTAAACCATGGTGCCCATCGCCACCCGCTGCCCGGCATAGTTGAGCGTGCCGGTGAGCGTGTCCTTTTCCACCCGCAGGGATGGCTCGCCCCAGCGCTTTGGAAAGCCCCAGATCTCGCGCCCCGCGGTGATCGGCGGCTCGATATCGAGAAACATCATCGCGGTGTAGTTGACCGGCTTGCCATCCAGCGTGCAGGGTATGACGATACCTGATTCCTGATAGGCGCCGAAACCGGAGCTGTCGGGCATATCGATCCATTCGTAGACCACGGTGCCGGATCCGTCGGGCTTCAGCGGCTCGGGCACCATGGCGCGGATCGCGGCTGGGTCGGTCTCATAGATGATGTTGAAATATTGCCGACCGACAAAGCGGTAGGGGCCGAAAGGATAGCTCGGATTGCCCGGCGGCATCCCAGCGAGCGACAGGATCTCGTCCTTGTTCATGGCGTCGTGTCCTTAATCTGCCGATTCAGTCCATCCGCCAGCCGTGGCTGACCACGATGCTCTGGCCGGTCAACGCGTTGCTGGGGAAGGTTGCGAGGAACAGCGCGGTATGCGCCACGTCCTCGACGGTGGTGAATTGCTTGTCCACGGTCTCGCCCAGCATCACCCTGTTGACGACCTCCTCCTCGGAGAGGCCGAGATCCCTGGCCTGTTCGGGGATCTGCTTCTCCACCAGCGGCGTCTTGACAAAACCGGGGCAGATCACGTTGGTGCGAACACCCTTTTCGCCGCCTTCCTTGGCAATGGTCCGCGCCAGCCCCATCAAACCGTGCTTTGCCGCGACATAGGGCGCCTTCAGGGCAGAGGCTTCCTGCGAGTGGACCGAGCCCATGTAGAGGATCGTGCCTGATCCCTGTTTGTACATATGCGGCAGAACCGCCTTCGAGGTCAGGAAGGCGCCATCGAGATGGATCGATACCACCTTGCGCCATTCCTCCAAGGTGAACTCCTCGACCCGCTTGACCATCTGGATACCGGCGTTCGACAGCAGAACGTCCACCCGACCATGCGCGTCGATCACCTTGTCGACGCCGCGCTGCACGGCGTCCGGTTCAGTGACGTCCATATCGACACCCAAATGCCCCTCACCGAGCGACTTTGCGGCCGTCTTCGCTGCGTCGACGTTGATATCGGCGATCGCGACCTTGCCGCCTGCGGCCGCAAATTTTTTGGCGATTTCGAAGCCGATGCCGCTGGCACCGCCGGTAATGATGCAGATCTTACCGTCAAGATTCATGGTTGTGTCGCCTTTTCAGGTGTTAGTGGCCTCCGCCGCTTCACAGGGCGAAGAACGACAGGCGTCGGATAAAAGCCGCGGCGGCGGCGCTCGGCTCTTCGCCGCAACATCGCCGGTTATTATTCTCAGGCGTCAAATGAATGACTGATAAGCGCGCCGGCAGGCCAACCTCTGGCCGTCATGCCCGTCGATCCCGTCAGTGCGCGCCATCGAACGGACGAAACGTCCGTCTCCTCGGCGCAAATGGCGGTCCGGCGCGGTCACTACAACGGACCTCAACGGATCGTGAAGCGAGCCGTGGCGCGCCTCAGATCGCCGAGGCAGACCCGCGGCGCAGCAACATGGCGTAGACGCCGCCGAGAACGGCGCCGAAGACGATGTGCATCACCAGCGTCATGACCGGGGCCATCATGCCAAGCTGCATGCCGAAGAACCCGGTGCCGGCCATCGGCATCATCGTCACCATCATGATGAGCCAGGCGCCGATGCCGAAGACGACACCCTTCAGCCAGCGCGCCCCGCCAGGCAGGTGCGGCTCAAGGAGTGCGAAGACGCCGCCCCAGATGATGGCACCGATCATGAGGTGAACGCCCCAGGCAACAGCCATCGGCACGTCCATCATCATCGCGACCATGCCGATCGGATCCAGCGCGGGCAAAAGGCTCATCGCCCCCTTCATGAGCATCAGAAGCGAGAGGACGATGGTTGCCGAAAGACCGGCGAGCATTCCCTTTACGATATTCGTCATGGTTACAGACTTTCCTGGTTGCCGCCTAACCGACGCCATGAGGGCCCGGGAAACGGCTGGTTCTCCGGCTGTGCGTTGGGTGCCGACAGGGTCTCTGGTCTGTTGATGACCAGCATGTGCCTTGCGGTTGTCCGGTGTCAGACTCTTCGCTCCGGACCAGTCGAGGGTCAGTAGCCCTTGCTCCTCTCGGCCGATCCGGTGACCGCATCCGCCCCGGCGGATACGTCCCGTCCGATGCCGGCCGTCGTGTTGCAGGCCTGAAGCAATAAGGATGCCGCGATAGCGAACACCATCAGCGGCATCAGCGCGAGTCTGGGAGTCTTCATGTCATGTTCTCCTGACATCAATATGCTGGCGGCTCTTGTCGCCATCTCTGAAGCGCATGGATAGTCCCTTTCCGCAAAGGCGGCACTTACCTGCGTCAGCTTTCACCGGGCCAAGCTCTGCCAATTCCGCCGGTTGGCCGGAAGTGTCCAACTACATGATGCCCATCGCCTTTCAGGTGGCTATGAACGGTTACGGGATCAATCTGGACCGCTGGAACAGCCTGTCGGAAGAGGATCAGGGCAAGCTGCAAGCCGCGTTCGACACGTTGATCGAGGAGATCTGGACCTATTCCGAGGTGTTGTTTGAGGATGCGGTAAACTGGAGCGTGGGCCAGACCACCAAGACGTCGGGCATGATCCTGCTGATCATCGCTGCGGCCTTCACGCTGAATGTCACGCTTGCCCTGGGCGGGGTCGCGCGGACGATGACCGAATGGGTCGCGGGCCTTGGGCTTAACTGCAAGCTTCGGTGGATGTTTACCCTCCGCCAGCCACCGGCGATGGTGCTTCGTCCAATGGCTGGCGCTCGTATCGCAGCCGATGGCGCAGAAGGAAGCTGAGCAATTGATGGCACATGAAGCTGACGACGGGAATCGTGTGTCAGATGGTGAGCCTTCGCGTCAGAACTCCGCCCAGATGGCGCTGCCAAGCTCGTCGAGACGTTCAGGAGAACAAAAGAGCGAGATCGTCATCGTCGCGGTCCAGTCGCGCCCACCAAGCCGCACCAGCGTGCCATCGGCCAGTTCCTGACGGATGGAAAACTCCGGCAGCCACGCCAGCCCCGCCCCGGCCAGCGTGCGCCGCTTGAGCGCCTCGGCCAACGCATCCATGTAACGCAGGTCAAGCGCGGGGCGGCGGTTGCCGATGGTCTGGTCCACCACGGTGCCAAGGAACGTGTTGGGGTCATAGCTGAGATAGGGCACCTCGCGCCCTGCCCGCGCGGGCAGCGCCCAACCATGGCGCGCGGCGGCCTCGTGCTGGGCCACGGGGATCAGGCGTTCCTCGCAGATGTCCTTGCGCTTGAACCTTGTCTCGTCGAGGATCGGGGCCACGTCCTGATGCCGGTAATAAAGCAGGAATTCGCAACCGCCCTCGCTGAGCAATTGGCAACAGGCGGTCAGGCTGTCGGAGATCACCCGCGTGCGCATCTCGGGGTATTGCCGCTCCAGTTCTGCCATGCGCGGTTGCAGGAAATTGACCGAGATCGCGTGCAGCGCCGCAAAGCGTTGAAAGCTGGCATTGCCGCGCGCGCGTTCGCGGATCGCCTGGCGCGTGTCGGTGAGATCGGCCACCGTCTGTTGCGCCACCGGCAGGAATTGCCGCCCCGCCTCGGACAGTTGCACCGGGTAATTGGCCCGGTCAATGAGCGGCACGCCGATCCAGTTTTCCAACGAGCGGATGCGGCGGCTGAAGGCCGATTGCGTGATGTTGCGTTCTTCCGCCGCGCGGGTGAAATTCAGCGTGCGCCCGAGACAGACGAAATCGCGCAGCCAGTTGGTGTCCATGATCGCCCCCTTTGCCGACAGCCTGCGCCAGCCGCCACAATCATGCAAGATCGGAATAGTTTGATGAGATGTTTGAATTGGCCGACTCGTGGGGGTCTGTCCTAGCATTCCTGTCAACATCAAGGGACGAAGGCCGCATGAACGGTCTCGCCAAACCACCAACAAGGAGAGAGACATGAAAACTTCCCTGAAAGGACTGATTGCCACCACAGCCCTTGGGTTGACGGTGGCGGTGCCTGCCGCAGCCCAAACCACCATCCGCCTGTCCACCTATGTCAACGAATCCGACATCCGCCATGACGGCTTTGTGCATTTTGCCAATCTGGTCGAGGAAAAGACCGGCGGCAGCGTCAAGGTGCAGATATTTCCCTCGGCCACGCTGCATGGCTGGTCCGAAGGCGTGGACGCGGTGCAGGGCGGTGTCTCTGACATAAGCTGGATGCCGGCCGATCAGCGTTTGCCCTGCTATCGCGTCACCTCGCTCTATCCGGCGGCGATTGATCTGGAAAACCAGATCGATCTGGATGCCGCCTATGCCGATCTGGTGCGTGACGAGGCCGCCGCGATCAACCTCGTGCCTGTGTTCAACTCCAACTATTCCTACGATCAGGAATGGTGGTTCAAGGGCGGGATTGCCGATCTGGGCGATCTTCAGGGCAAGCAGGTGCGCTCGATCGGGCCGCTCGTGAGCCTGATGATCGAGACATGGGGCGGCGCGCCGGTCTTTGTCGCGCCCAAGGAGGTGTTCCAATCCGCCGAGCGCGGCGTGGTGGACGGGATCAACATGGGTGTGGCCACCTATTCAAGCTGGAAGCTGTGGGATGTGATGCCCTATATGGTCAATGCCAACCTGTTTTACGGCAATATCCAATACATGATGAACAAGAAGAAGTTCGACAGCATGTCCGCCGATGAACAGGCCGCCGTGATGGCCGCCGCGCGCGAGACCGAGGAATGGCTCAAGCCGCTCTATGAGGATTGGGTGGATCAGCGCGTCGGCAATGCGGTGATGAAGGGCGGCGGTGCCGCCGTGTCGATCCCCAAGGCCAAGCGGATGGAACTGATCAACAGCGTGCAAGGCAAGTGGAACGAGACCGTGGACGAGGCCTGCGGTCCCGAGCTTGCTGGCAAGGTCCGTGCCCTTTTCGCGCAGCACGCGCCCTGATCTGACAGGTGCCGTGGCCCGTGCTGCGGCACCTTTTCCATTTCCGGTAAAGGGAGGCTTGCCATGCAACCCGGTCTTGACCGTTTGATCGGCCTTGTGGAACGCGCCGTGGTCTGGCTCGCCGCCTTGGGGGGCGTCGTGGTGATCGTGCAGATGGTGTGGATCACCTATGGCGTCTTTACCCGCTATGCCCTGCGCGCGCCCGACCGCATGGTGACCGAGGCGACGGCGCTGTTGCTGTTTCCGGTGGCCTTCGCGGGCCTTGCCTATGCGATGCGAGAGGATGCCTATCCCAAGGTCACGATGCTGACCGACACGCTGTCGCCGCTCTGGCGCAAGGTGGCGGCGGTGGTCAATCTCTGTGTGATGCTGGGGGTGGGCCTGTTCTTTTCGCTCGCAGCCGTCAGCGCGACGATCCGCTCGTTCAACTCGGGGTCTTCGTCGGAAATCCTGCTCTGGCCGCGCTATGCGTTCTGGGCACCGGGGGCGCTGGCGCTGCTGCTGTTCTCTTTATATGCGGGGCTGCGGCTGATCCGGCTCCTGCGCACCCCGGCACGGGAGGTCTGAGCGATGGAATGGTATGAAGTCGGCCTTGGCCTGTTGGGCCTCTTGATGTTTCTCATCGCCATCGGCCTGCCGATCCCCTTTGCGCTGGCGGCGGCGTCCCTGCCGTTCCTGTGGCAGATCCAGACGTTTGACACCTCCATCGTTTCGGCAGAGTTGAAGCTGTGGGGGGTGTGGATCGACTATATCCTCCTCGCGGTGCCGCTCTTTGTTTTCTTGGGCGAATTGATCGGCAAATCCAATATCGGCCCGAACCTCTATCAATTCCTGCATCAGGGCGTGCGCGTGCGCGGCTCTGCCGCCTATGGCTCTATCGGGGCCTGCGCGGGGTTCGGCGCGGTCTGTGGCTCGTCCATGGTGGGCGCGCTGACCATCGGCGGCGTGGCCCTGCCCGAGATGCTGCGCCTTGGCTATGGCAAGCGGCTCTCATCCGGCGTGCTGGCGGCGGGGGGCACATTGAGCGTGCTCTTGCCGCCGTCGCTGATCCTGCTGTTTTACGGCATCGTCACCGATCAGAGCATCGGCGACCTGTTCATCGCGGGTGTCATTCCCGGCCTCATCCTTGTCACCTCCTTCGCCATCGTGGTGTTGATCTGGGGCATCCTCAAGCCCGAGGACATCCCCGACCGCGAGTCGGCGGTGAAAATGGGGATCATCCAGATTGCCGCCACCATCGCCCCCATCGGTCTTATCGGCCTTGTCATCACCGTGGCGATCTATGCGGGCATCGCCACCCCCACCGAGGCCGCCGCCGTGGCGGCGCTCCTGACCGTGATCCTCGCCTTTGGTGTGGGGGGGCTGACATGGCAGGGGTTCAAGGACTCGCTCTTTGCCACCATGCGCACCATGGGCTATCTCGGCCTGCTGCTGTCGGCGGGGGTGCTCTTTGGCTTTGTGCTCACCTATTACCGGGTGCCGCAGCAATTCACCGAACTGTTCCTGAGCTTTGATCTCTCGCCTTACGTCGTGCTGATGATCGTGCTGGTTTTCTATATCCTGCTGGGCATGTTTCTTGAGCCGGTGTCGATGACCTTCATCACCCTGCCGACGATCTTTCCGTTGATGTCCGCCGCCGGGTTCGATCTGATCTGGTTCGGCGTGGTCTATACGATCACCATGGAAATCGCGGTGCTGACACCCCCTGTCGGCCTCAACCTCTATGTCATCCAGGGCATCGGGCGCGGGCAGGTCAGCATCGGCGATGTGATCATGGGCTGCCTGCCCTTTATCGGCGCGCTGGTGCTGTTGATCGTCATTCTCATCCTTTTCCCGGAGACCGCGCTGTGGCTGCCCGACCAGATGCGTTGATCTCGCGCGCGGGGCTGAGATACCTGCGCGCGGGCCGGGGCACGCCCCTGGTGCTGGTGCATGGCTATCTTGGCGGCGCGGCGCAATGGCAGGCGGAGATTGACCGCTTTGCCGACCACTTTGACGTGATCGCGCCGGACCTGCCGGGATTTGCGGGTTCCGCCGCGCTGCCGCCTGCCGACCGGATCGCGCAGTTCGCGGCGGCGGTGGTGGCGTTGCTGGACGAGCTTGGCGTTGGCCGCTTTACCCTGCTGGGGCACTCCATGGGCGGCATGATCGTGCAGGATCTGGCCGCCACCCATCCCGACCGCATCGCACGGCTGATCCTCTACGGCACCGGGCCGCTTGGCCTCATGCCTGACAGGTTCGAGCCGCTCGACACCTCGCGGGAGCGGGTGCGCTGTGATGGCGTGGCGCAGACCATCCGGCGGATCGGGGCAACGTGGTTTCGCGCCGGGGCTGCGGCGCGGGGCTTTGACGTGGTGGCGCAACTTGGCGCGCAGGCCAGCGAGGGCGCCGCCCTTGCCGGGCTTGACGCGATGAGCCATTGGGACGGGCGCGGCACGCTGCCGCGCCTCACGATGCCCGCGCTGGTGCTCTGGGGCGACGGCGACCGCTCCTATCGCTGGCCGCAGGTCGAGGCGCTCTGGCAGGGGCTACCCGATGCCGAGTTGGCCGTAATCCCGGGCACGGCACATGCCGTTCATCTTGAAAAGCCCGCCCTATTCCACGCAATGCTCGAAGATTTTCTCACGACGCCGGGCGGCGTCGATGCACAAATCCCATCGTAGTCATAACCGAAAAGCTGCTCCCTGATGAACGGGGCGTTGATGATGTGACCGCCCCCCCGACGGCACGCAAGGGCCAGAATGGCCGGCCCGCGATCGTCACCACGACCTCATCCGGGTGCCGGACATCGCCCCGCGAGCCTGCCGGCGGGCCAAGTTGTGCGTGATCAGCAACCCGACCTTGCGGGTCCGGCGTCGTCAGCGGTCCGAGGACATGACACAGTCTCCGGATCGACATGGCTGAACGGCGATCCGCTCGCCACTTCCGTTCCGCGCATCTTCACCCCTGCCGCTTTCGTGCGAAACGTGAATAAAGTTCCAAAGACGCGGCGAGGGCCGACGTCTTCAGCGCCCGGCGAGCGGCTGGTTCAGCGCCGCATCCCATTCGCGCAGGAATATGGCCCGCGTCATGCGGTCCAGCCCGACCAGCAGCCCGGGGTCCAGCCGGATCGGGCGGATATGGGCCGACAGGCGGATCGCGCCGGAATCCAGCGGCGGAAAGCCGGTGGGACCGCGCGCCAGCGCCTGGCCTTCGGGCGACAGCGTGAAATCCAGCAGCGCCGCGCCCAGATCCGGACGGGGGGCGGTGACCGGGATCAACCCTGTGCGCAGCAGGGCCTGGGTGAAATCCTGCAATTCGACGATCCCTGTATCCGGGATGCGCCGGGCATGGCTGGCGGCGTAACTGCCGACCACGTTATAGGCGATCAGGATATTGCCTGCCGCCAGATCCTCGATCATGTCAACCGAGCAGCAGTAAAGCCGCGCTTCCAGCCGGCCCATCACCTCGGCCAGACGCCAGAAGGCATCGGTCTGGCGGGCATCTTCGGTAAAGAACAGATAGCCCGCGCCCGACAGATGCGGGTCATAGGTCGCGACCCGGCCCGAGAAGTGCGCGGGGTTCTCGCGCAAGAGCGCGATCAGGTCGCGTCGGGTCTGGGGAATGGGCAGCCCCTCGATCCCCTTGAGCGAGACAATGACCACCACCGGCTCCAGTGCGAAGCCGAACAGCAGATCCCGCCAGCGCGCCCAGTCCGGCAGGGCTGCCGCCACGTCAGAGGCGTGGGGCCGCGCAAAGCCGTCATTTGCAAGCTTCATCTGCAAATCCATCGCCGAGGACATCACCAGATCGAAAGGCGCGCCCTCATCAGCGATGGCGGCAAAAACCTCACGCGAGGAGGCCATGACATAGCGCACTGAAAGGTCTGGCCGGGTGGACAGGAAGGCCTCGATCAGCGGCGCCGCGATGTCGCTGTCGGTGGTGGACAACAGGCGCACCTCGGCGACCGGCGCGCGACCATGGAACAGGCGTTCCGCCTCGATCTCGAAGGCCGCGGCAGGCAGGGCCACAAGCAGCAGCAGGCACGTCAGCGCCTTCAGCCTGCTGGCAATGACAGCCTTGCACATGTGCCGCCTCCTTCTGCCGGTGACAGATCGAACGCACCGCCCATGGCGCGTGCGACCTCCGCCACGATGGTCAGTCCCAGCCCGGACCCGACGACAGTCCCCGCATTGGGGCCGCGCTGGAACCGGGCGGTCAGCATGCTGGTTTCGGCACCGGCAAGCCCCCGTCCGGTGTCGCAGACCTCGATAACGACCAGCCCGCCATCGTGGCGCAGCGACACATGCACCGTGCCTTCGGCATCGGTATATTTCAACGCATTGTCGATCAGGTTGCGCAAGGCGCTTTCGACCAGCACCCGGTCCCCGATGACTTCGGCAGCGTCCGGCCCCGGCACTATCATGGTCAAGGATATGTCGCGCAGGTCTGCCGTCGGGCCGAAACTGCGCGCCAGATCGCCCAGCATCGCCGAAAGGTCGATCCGCGCCTGCGTCATCCGGTTGGAACGATAGGCCACCATCGCATGATCCAGAAGCTGCCCTGCCGAACGCGCGCTTTCATCCACCGCCCGGATGACCGAGCGCAACCGCGCGCGGCTTTCCTCGCCCTCGGCGCGGCGCAGGGCGATTTCGGCTTCGGCGCGGACCGTCGAAAGCGGGGTGCGGATGTGATGCGCGGCCTCGGCGATGAAGGTTTCGGTTTGCGACAGCGTCATCCGCAGGCGCGCGATGAAGGAATTCAGCGCCTCCTGGAACGGGGCCAGTTCGCGCGGGGTCGGATGATCCATGCTGCGCAGATCGGCCGGACCGCGCCGCGACACGGCCTCGGCCAGGCGGCGGACCGGGGCCAGGACCGAACTGGTGAAGATCAGCGACAGGGGCACCGCCAGTGCAAAGAACGCCAGCCCCGCCAGCGCGGCGCCATTGGCCAGACGATCGGCAATCGCACGCTGGCCAAACCGTGTCTGGCCCAGCACGATCAGCGCGGGTTGCAAGCTGTCGCGGTCCATCACGCTGCGACCAACGGCGGCAAGCCGCAGGTCGGCACCACGATAGCTGGCCTCATAGACGACCGGGCCGGTGCCATCGGGGACCATCCCGGGCAGTGGCAGATCATCGTATCCGGTCAGGGTTTCGCGGCCCACCTCGACCCGCCAGAACAGCCGGTCCTGTCCGGCTGCCGCGACCATGGAAAACGTGGCGCGGTTAAGGTCGATCTCCACCCCGACTTCAGTGCCGCGTAACCCGTCCGAAATATTCTCGGCCGCGGCGATCAGGATGGCATCCTGCGCAGCTTCGGTCGCGCGTTCTGCGGTGGCGCGCACCGCCAGATACAGGCCAAGCGCCATCACGGCTGCGCCCAGCAGAAGCTGCAACAACAGCCTGCGCCGCAAGGAATGCGCCTCGGGCCGCGCCATCAGGGCCCGATCAGCCGATAGCCCAGGCCGCGCACCGTCTCGATCCGGGCCGCGCTGCCTTGCAGCTTGCGGCGAAGGCGACCCACATAAACCTCGATCGCATTGTCCGACACGGCTTCGGCATAGCTGAACAGCCGGTCGCAAAGATGCTCCTTGGAATGAATGCGCCCGGGCGCTGCGATCAGGATCTCGAACAACCGCAATTCCCGCGAGCGCAGTTCCCGCGTCTCGCCTGCTACGGTCAAGGTTGCCGCCAGTGGATCGAAGGTGACATCGGCAAAGTCGCGACGCGTTTGCGTGGCCCCTCCGCGTCGGCGCAACACGGCGCGGATGCGGGCCTCAAGCTCGGCCATCTCGAAGGGCTTGGTCACATAGTCGTCGGCGCCTCCGTCCAGCGCATCCACCCGGTCCGCCACCGCAGAGCGCGCGGTGATCATGATGACAGGCGTGTCCCGCCCCTGCCGACGCTGCTGCGCGAGGAAGGCGCGGCCATCGCCATCGGGCAGCCCGATATCCAGCAGGATCAGGTCATAGCTGGTGGCTGCCAGACAATCACCGGCCTCGGCCAGGCTGGCGACAGTATCGACGCCATGGCCATCCAGCGCCAGAAGGTCCCGCACTGATCGGGCAAGTTTGGCTGTATCCTCGACCAGGAGAAAGCGCATCGTCGTGTCCACTTCTTCGGAACACCGCCCGGTAAGGCCCGGCAACTGGAAAAATTGCTGCGTGACAGGTTGGTGTCAGTATTTCGCAGAATGATCCGGGGTCAAGGGATTCGTGCCCCGCAAGGGACACGGCCCCGCAATCAGACGATCTGGGAGGGTCATCACATGACGAAGACGTTTGCAAGGGCGCTGCGCGCCGGGGTTCTGATGGCGACGCTGGGGGGCACATCGGCAATGGCGGCGGAATGCATCGCGCCGGCAAACCCTGGCGGTGGCTGGGATTTCACCTGCCGCCAGATTGCTCGCATCCTGCAGGAAATAGGGGTCGAGCAGAACATGGTGCAGGTCTCCAACATGGCCGGCGCAGGCGGCGGCGTGGCCTATACGCATGTTGTGGGCCAGCGCGCCACCGATGCCGACCTGATCGTCGCGGCGTCCTCGGCCACCACGACGCGGCTGGCGCAGAACGCCTTCGCGGGCATGACGGTCGATCAGGTGCGCTGGCTGGGCGCCATCGGCACCGATCCGGGTGTGATCGTGGTGGGCAAGGACAGCCCGTTCCAGACACTTGGCGATCTGGTGTCGGCGGTGAAGGCAGACCCGTCCAAGGTGGCCTTTGCCGGCGGTTCGGCGGTGGGTGGGTTCGACCATCTGAAAGTGCTGATGATGCTGCGCCGGGCCGGGTTCACCGATGCGCGGGCCGTGAAATACATCGGACTTGACGGCGGGGCCGATGCAATCACCCAGACGGTCGGCGGCTTTACCCAGGCGATGACGGGCGATTTGTCTGAAATAACCGGCTTCATCCGGTCTGGCGACGTGCGCGCGCTTGCGGTCCTTGCAGACGCGCGGGTGGACGGGTTCGAGGATATCCCGACCGCAAAGGAGCAGGGCATCGACTTCGAGGCCGGCAACTGGCGCGGCCTTTACGTGCCCGGCGGCATTTCTGACGCTGAATTCGATCGCTGGGTGGAGGCGCTGAACAAGGTTGCGGCATCCGACCAATGGAAGCAGACAATGACCGAAAACGGGCTGGACGAATTCATCCTGATCGGCCCTGACTTCACCGAATGGGTGAGGAACAACGTCACCGAAATCCAGGAAATCTCGCGCGAAATCGGGATCATCCAGTAATGGCCGCCGACCGCATCTTTGGCGTGGTCATGATCGTTCTCGCGCTGGGGTATATCCTCAGCGCCATGAACATCCAGACCTCGTTCATGTCCGATCCGGTTGGGCCGCGCGTCTTTCCCTATATGGTCGCGGGCGTCATCATCCTTTGCTCGCTGGTGATGCTGCTGAGGCCCGACCCGAACGCCAACTGGCCCGCGCCCATGATGGCGCTGAAGATCGGGGCGGCGCTGACGGTTCTGGTGGGCTATGCGCTCTTAATCCGGCCGATGGGCTTCATCATCCCGACCGCCATCGCCTCGGCCGCGATCAGCTACATGATCAGCCCGCGCCCCGTACCTGCGGCGCTGGCGGGGCTTGGCCTCGGGACCGGGCTTTTCGTTCTGTTCAAGGTCGTGCTTGGCCTTGGTCTTGTCGCCTTTCCACGCGGCTGGTTCTGAGGAGGGAAAATCATGGACATCCTGTCGAACCTCGCGTTGGGGTTCTCCATCGCGCTCAGCCCCTGGACGTTGTTCCTGGCGCTGATCGGCTGCTTTGTCGGCACGATCATCGGCTGCCTGCCGGGGCTTGGGCCGTCGAACGGTGTGGCGCTTCTGATCCCGATTTCCTTTTCCCTGGGGCTGGATGCGATCTCGGCTCTCGTGCTGCTGACCTCGGTCTATTACGGGGCGATGTATGGCGGGCGGATTTCGTCGATCCTGCTGAACATCCCCGGCGATGAGCCGGCGATGATGACCACGCTGGACGGCTATCCGATGGCCAGGCAGGGCCGGGCTGGAGACGCGCTGGTGATTTCGGGCGTGGCCTCGTTCTATGGCGCGGTCATCGCCACGGTTGGCCTGATGTTCCTCGCTCCGATGCTGAGCCGCGTCGCCTTTCAGTTCGGCCCGGCGGAGTATTTCGCGCTCTACATGCTGGCCTTCTGCACGCTGGGGGGCGTGGGGTCGAACAATCAGGCCAAGGCGGCCATGGCGGCCGCGATCGGCCTTGGCATCGCGATGATCGGCCTGGACAAGACCACCGGCATGCCGCGCTTTACCTTTGGCGAGTTGCACCTGATGGACGGGATCGACTTTCTTGTCGCCATTGTCGGGTTGTTCGCGGTGGCCGAGGTGTTCCACTTCATCGAAAGCCACGGCAAGAACAGCGCCATCGGCGTCAAGCTGGGCAAGATCCGCATTCCATGGGGCGACCTGCGCAAGTCGCAAGGCGCCATGGCACGGGGCACCGGGATCGGCTTTGTCGCCGGTATCCTGCCCGGGGCGGGGGCCTCGCTGGGATCATTTCTCGCCTATATGGCGGAAAAATCAGTATCGAAGAACCGCGCCAATTTCGGCAAGGGCGCGCCGGAAGGCGTGGCCGCGCCCGAGGCGGGCAACAATGCCGCCGCCGGGGGCGCGCTGATCCCGATGCTGACCTTGGGCGTACCCGGGTCGGGGACGACCGCCGTGCTCCTGGCGCTGCTCCTGACGCTGAACATCACGCCGGGACCGCTCCTTTTCACGGAAAAGCCGGATGTGGTCTGGTCACTGATCGCGGCACTTCTGATCGCCAACATCATGCTTCTGGTGATGAACGTGCCGATGGTGAAGGTCTTTGTGAAGATCCTGTCGGTGCCATCCTGGGTGCTGCTGCCCGGCGTGACGATGGTGGCCTTCGTGGGCATCTACTCCTTGACCGGATCGTCGTTCGACATGCTCCTTATGGTCGCCTTCGGCCTTCTTGGCTGGATCTGCAGGAAGCTGGATATTCCGACTGTGCCGATTATCCTGGGCATCCTTCTGGGCAATGCGATGGAGGACAACCTGCGCCGCGCCATGGTGCTGTCTAACGGGGACTGGACCTATCTGTTCAGTTCGGGCATCTCCGTCGCGCTCTGGACGGCCGCCGTTCTGGGCTTCGTGGCGCCGATGTTCCTGCGCCGCGTGCTGAAAAAGCCGCCGCTTCCGGCGACGGAAAGCTACGACCGCGATTGACCCGCTCCGCCTGGCCCCTCGGCGCCGGGTGCCTGACAGGAAGACAGCCATGCCGACCCGCGTCCTGATCCCTTCCGGCGTCCTTGGCCTTGGTTTTGACCGCGCGGCCCTGGCGCGCGGCGTGACGATGCAGCCCGATATCATTGCCATCGACGGCGGTTCGACCGATTCCGGCCCGTTCTCTCTGGGGGCGGGCCAGTCGAAATACGCCCGTGCCGCGACGAAATCGGAATGGGCGGACATCATGGCCGCCCGTCGCGCGGCGCGTGTGCCGCTGGTGATCGGCACAGCGGGAACTTGCGGCGCGGATGCGACCGTGGACTGGATGGCCGACATCACCGCCGAGATTGCCGCCGAGACGGGTGAGCGGGTGAAGATTGCAAAACTCTATTCCGGCCAGCCCGCCGACCGGGTCGCAAGAGCGCTGAAGGAGGGCCGGGTGCAACCCCTGACGCCTGCGCCCGAGATCACGTCCGAAGTCCTCGCCACCATGACCAATATCGTGGCGCTGGCAGGGGCCGAGCAGATTCAGGCGGCGTTGGCGACCGGCGCCGATATCGTCATCGCGGGCCGCACCACCGATACTGCGATCATCGCCGCCCTGCCCCTTTCGCGCGGCGAGAATCCCGGCGCCTGCTGGCACGGCGCCAAGATCGGCGAATGCGGGGCGCTCTGTTCGACGAACCCCACCTCCGGCGTAATCCTGATCGATTTCGACAGCGACGGCTTTACGGTGGAACCTCTCGCCGAAGGTGCTGCCTGCACGCCGCATTCGGTGTCGGCGCATATGCTGTATGAAAACGCTGACCCCTTCCTGCTTTACGAACCCGGCGGGCACCTCGATGTGCGCGCCGCCCGCTATACCGCGCTCGACGCCCGGCGCGTGCGGGTGGAGGGCTCGGTCTGGGTGCCCGGCCCCTATACGGTGAAACTGGAGGGCGCGCGGGTTGCTGGCTACCAGACCACCATCCTTGCCGTGCTGCGCGATCCGCATTACGTTGCCCATGCCCGCGACTGGGTGGTGCGGTTGACCGGATTCCTGCACGAGACTATCCGGCACCGTATGAGGCTACCCCCCGAGGCCTATGGGCTGGAGTTCCGGCTGATCGGCGTGGACGCGGCCCTCGGAATGCTGGAGAATCAAGCGGGCGCGCCGGTCGAGGTGGGTGTGCTGGGGATCGTCACCGCGTCCAGCCAGGCGCAGGCGGCCGAGATCGGCAAGCTGATCAATCCCTTCGTCCTGCACTATCCGCTGACCGATGACGAGGAACTGCCGACCTTCGCCTTCCCCTATTCCCCTGCCACCACCGACCGAGGCGCGCTTTACGAATTCGCGCTGAACCATGTGATGCGGCTGGATGACCCCATGGAGGCGTTCCGGCTGGAGGGGGAAACGCTTGGCGAAAAGGTGCCCCATGCCGAAGCTCGCTGAGCTGGTCGTCAAGGTCCGGTCCAAGAACGCCGGTCCCTTCTGGGTGACGGTCGATGTGTTCTGCGGCGATGCCGCCACCTTTTCCCGTATCGCTGCGGCGCTGGACACTGCGGCGGTGGCCGCGCTTTACGACCAGCCCGCGCAACTTCTCAAACGCTTCGACATTATCGATCTGAACGTGATCAAGTTCAGCTTCCCCCGCCCCGTGGTACAGGGCTCTGCCGAGGACCGCGACATGCACGGCGCGCAATGGGCGCATCTGATGGCCGAGTTCGAAATCGCCTGATAGCTGTCGCGTCTCCTGGCCATTTCGAAGGATCGCGCCCGAGGGATACGGACTCCTGCTCGAAGATGCCAGGTTGAACCTTGGGCACATGCAGAAAGCCATCCTGCTCGATCATCTCGAGGAGATACCGGAAGCCAGCAGGATCTGTCCGGACGGCGACAAGATCAGAGCCATCCATGATTATCGACCCAGAGTTCTCGACACGCTGTTCAGGCGCTTCCATGTCAAGGCGCCGCGCATTCACCGCTGCGCCTGCAAGGTCAAACCGGAAGCCGTTTCGTCTGGCCGCTATCGCCGCTTGCCCGCTGCTTTCGGTCGATCGGTTCCAGTTCGACCAGATGCGCCGGGAACGGGACATGGTCCAGCCCCTCGCGGGCACATTGACGGCCCTCCTTCTCGTATTCCCGCAGGACCGTGGGCAGCCTTCACCCGGTGATGCCGCAGAGGCCGGTCAACCGTCGTTCACCTGGCTCATTTCTCATCAGGTGCCAAGACCGATTTGGCGGACGCGCCGGCAATATAAACCTCCTCGATGGCGCGGTCGTCTCCCATCATCTGCAGTACGAAGAGTTCCTCTGCAAGGGTATCCGCGCGGTCCATTCGCAGGGCCATGGCCGGGGTGCTGCGCGCATTCAGCACGACGATATCCGCCTCTGTTCCAGCCTCCAAAGTGCCGATCCGGTCCTCCATCCCGAGCACGCAGGCATTGCCCCGCGTGATCCAGTCGAAGGCCCGCAACGGGTGCAGCGACTGGCCGCGCAATTGCAGCACCTTGTAGCCCTCATTAAGTGTCTGGAGCATGGAATAGCTGGTTCCGCCGCCGACATCGGTGGCGATCCCGTTGACGATCCCGCGCGCCCGCAGCCCGGCATCGTCAAACAGGCCGCTGCCCAGGAACAGGTTCGAGGTCGGGCAGAAAACGGGATGCGCACCGGTCTCGGCCAGCGCAGCAATCTCGCGCTCCTCAAGGTGGATGGCATGGCCAAGCAGCGCCTTCGGCCCGAGCAGGCCATGGGATTCGTAGACGTCCAGATAATCGCGCGCCTTGGGGTAAAGCCGTGCGGTATAGGCGATTTCGTCCTTGTTCTCGGAAAGATGCGTCTGGATATGGCACTCCGGGTGTTCGCGCGCCAGCGCCTGCGCCATTTCCATCTGCTCGGGCGTCGAGGTGATGGCAAAGCGCGGCGAGATGACATAGCCGTTGCGGCCCTTGCCATGCCAGTCTCCAATCAGCGCCTTGCTGTCGTCATAGCCGCCCTGCGGCGTGTCGCGCAGCGCATCGGGCGCGTTGCGGTCCATCAGAACCTTGCCACCCAGCATCCGCATGTTGCGCCGCGTGGCCTCGGCGAAATACGCCTCTACCGATGCCTTATGCACCGAGCAGAACGCGACGGCTGTGGTCGTGCCATGGGCGATGATCTGGTCAAAGAAGGCCCGCGCCATGACCGCGCTGTGCGTCTCGGAGGCAAATCGGGTTTCCTCGGGAAAGGTATAGGTATTGAGCCAATCGAGAAGTTGCGCCCCCCATGACGCGATCACCTGCACCTGCGGGAAATGGATATGGGTGTCGATGAACCCGGCCATCATCAGATGCGGGCGGTGATCGATCACCGGCACATGGCCCGCCTGCACGCTCAGCTCGTCAAACGGCCCCATCTGACGGATCAGACCATCCCCGATCAAAAGACCGCCATCCTCAAGATAGGTATAGGCGCCGCTATCCTCGCCGCTCTCGGGCGCGCGGTGGAAGGTCAGCAGGCGACCGCGAAGCAGGGTCTGTGTCATGGCAGGTCTCGTTTCCGTCAAAGGGTGGAAAAGGGGCGGCACTCGGGCCGCCCCTTTGGTTTACGCCTGTCGTGCGGGCGTGTCGTCGTCGATCATGTCCGGCTCGTCCGGCACGATGATGCGATGTTGCAGATCCTCTTTCGGCGCAAGCGCCGGATAGATCGTAAGGAACGCCCCGATGATCAGATAGCCGATGGTGATCCCGTCAAGCTGCGGCATCTGCAAGCTGTGGGAATGGATCACCCCCACCGACGAGAGCACCGCCGCCGCGATGGCAAATCCGCCGGCCATGCGGAACCGCCCGTCGATCACATCGGCCACGATCGCCCCCCAGATCAGCCCGGTGATGATCGCCCCCTGGCTGAGCGCCAGATGCCCTTCGTAATGCGCGCCCTCCATCAGCAGCGCGGCGGTCAGCCGCTCATCGCCCAGCGCGGGCAGCCCCTCGGCGCCAGTGCTGCGCAGCGCGTTCATGAGCGAGCCCCATTTCACGATCAGGAACCCCGATATATGCGGCAGCATCGCGAATGTGACGGCGGCCATATGCATCGGCTTCACCGCCCAGGCAGTGTTGGTGATGAGGCTCACCGAGACAAAGACCAGCACCGGCGCGGCAGCGGCCAGCGGGATCAGCCCCGCAAGAAAGGACAAAAAGCCCAGGAACGCCGCCGCACCGATGACCACGGCCACGCCGACGATATAGCCGGCATGGGCGTCCAGCCGCTTGTAGGCGGGATGGCCGATATAGACCGTGGTCGGAAACGGCGAGCCGAACACCGCGCCAATCATCGTGCCTGCGCCATCGGTGACCTGACACAGCCCGACGGGATAGCTGTCCCCGGCGGCCTCGGCGGATTCGACATTGTTCATCGTCTCGATGAAATTGTAGATCTGCACCGGGATCAGCACGAGGAACAGTTCGGGATTGGCGAAAAGATACTGCACGCCCACGATCAGATCACCGAAATAGGGCACTGGCGGGTAAAAGCCCACGCCGCTCAGGTCTATCCGGGACTCGCCCAGGAAAAGCCCGATCACCGTGCCCACGCCGATGGCTACCAGCCCCGCAGGCACGTTGCCCGGCAGCCGAAAGCGCCCGATCAGCCCCCAGAGGATGAAGAGAAGCGCGGCAAAGCCGATCACCGGATGCTCGAATATCTCGGCCAGCGGCACGGAGCCGATGAACACCAGCGCAATGCCGCAAAGCGTGCCCAGCATCCCCGCGCGCGGCGTGATCCGCTTGAGGAACGGGCCGACAATCGCCCCGAGTGCCGCGACGATACCGCCCACGAACCCGGCCCCGATCCCGACCTGCCAGGCCAGCAGCGGATCCTGCGTCGCCCAGTAGATCGGCCCGATCACCCCGAAGAGATAGACGAACATCACCGGTGTCGAGATGCCATAGGGCAGGGCGGTGACATCGCGGCCCTGTGTCTCGGCCGTCCATTTCGCAAGCCAGGTATAGACCACGACCCCGGCCAGAATGGCGATGGCCGCGCCCGGAACGATCCGGCCAAAGACGATCTCGGCGGGCATCTGGAACACGAACTGACAGATCCCCGACAGGATCAGCAGGTTGACAAGGTTATCTGTGAACAGCGCCCAGAAGGCGCTGAAATCGCTGCGCGTGAACAGCTTGTAGTCGTAACTCCTCCCGTCCATGACGGTCTCCTCCTCTGACAGAACCGGCCCGGCGTGACGGATGTCAGGCCGATTTCCCCTCCCGGTCGTTCCCGTGCCCCGACAGGGGCGCGTCCTGTGCCCCTATGGGGGCGGTCGCGGCAGTTTCAGAGGTCAATTCGGCCATCACCTCGGCCACCACGAAGGCGGCGATGACGCCGGGCCGCTTGTCGCGGCTACCGCTTGCCCCGATGGGGCATGTAAGATCGTCGATATTTTGTGCACTTGCGTGCCGTTTCGCCCAGGCCCGGAACTTGGCCCGCTTGCTGGCAGAGCCGATCATGCCGACATAGGCCGCATCGCCCCGGTCGAGGGCGGCAGCGGTCAGCAGGAAATCCAGCCCGTGATCATGGGTCAGCACGATGAAGGCACTGCCCGGCGGCGCGTTGGCGATCTCGGCCTCGGGCAGCACGCTCACACGCCGCTCCACCGCCGCCGTGCAAAGCGCGATCTCCTCGGGGCGCGTGTCGATGAGGATGCAGCGCACCGGCAGGTGCTGCAACAGATCGGCCACCGCCCGACCCACATGGCCCGCGCCCATGACATGGACATGCGGCAACGTGGCGTCGTGCCGCGCGGCGCGCGCCTCGGCGGTGCGCCGGTCCGAGGCGCGCATCCGCGTGAGGCCTATGTCCACCCGCCCGCCGCAGCATTGCCCGATCTCGGGGCCAAGGGGCACGTCAAGCGCGCGTGTAAGCACGCCCTCGCGCAACATCGCGCGCGCCGCATCAATGGCAAGATATTCCAGTTGCCCGCCGCCGATCGTGCCCCAGAGTGCTGCGGGCGCCACGAACATCTCGGTACCCGCGTCACGGGGCGAGGAGCCGCGCACACGGCTCAACACCACCCGGATCACCGCAGGTTGGGCGACGAGGAATGCGCGCAGCGCGGGCGCAGAGGCGGCCATGGCTCAGCGCCCCCCTTGCAGGCGCGTGACGGCCATCAGGACACGTTCGGGCGTGGCCGGCGCATCAAGGCGCGGACATTCGCGGTAGTCCGCCACCGAGGCCACCGCCATGGACAGCGCCTCGAAAACGGAAATCCCCAGCATGAAGGGCGGCTCTCCCACGGCCTTGGAGCGCTTGATCGTCAACTCGCGGTTCTCGGACCAGTCGGCCAGCGCCACGTTGAAGATGCGCGGGCGGTCAGAGGCGAGCGGGATCTTGTAGGTCGAGGGCGCGTGGGTGCGCAGCCGCCCGGCGTCGTCCCACCACAACTCCTCGCTGGTCAACCACCCCATGCCCTGAATGAACGCGCCCTCCACCTGACCGCGGTCGAGCGCGGGGTTCAGCGAGCGGCCCACGTCATGCAGGATATCGGTTCGCTCGACGCGGTATTCGCCCGTCAGCGTGTCGATCACCACTTCCGAGCAGGCCGCGCCATAGGCAAAATAATAGAACGGACGCCCCTGCCCCTTGGCCCGGTCCCAGTGGATTTTCGGCGTCTTGTAGAAGCCCGCCGCCGACAGCTGCACCCGCGCCATATAGGCCGCGCGGATGAAGGCATCAAAGCTCATCACCTCCGTGCCCACCTGCACCTCATTGGGCCGAAAGCGCACCGCCTTGGGGGCCACGCCCCATTTTTCGGCAGCAAAGGCGATAAGGCGCGCCTTGATCTGCGCCACCGCATCAAGCGCCGCCATACCGTTGAGGTCCGACCCGGAAGAGGCCGCCGTGGCCGAGGTGTTGGGCACCTTCTCGGTGGTGGTTCTGGTGATCTTGATGCGCTCGAAATCGACCTGAAACGCCTCGGCCACCACCTGCGCCACCTTGGTGTTAAGGCCCTGCCCCATCTCTGTGCCGCCATGGTTGAGGTGGATCGAGCCGTCATTGTAGACATGCACCAATGCGCCCGCCTGATTGTACCAGGTCGCGGTAAAGGAAATCCCGAACTTGACCGGCATCAGCGCGATACCTTTGCGCAGAACCGGCGAGGCGCGGTTGAAGGCGATGATCTCCTGCCGCCGCTGACGATAGGCCGCGCTCTCCTCCAATTCGCCAACGACGCGTTCAAGGATATTGTCCTCTATCTGCTGGTGATAGGGCGTCACGTCGCGCCCCGCGCCGCCGTAGAAATTCGCCTTGCGGATATCGAGCGGGTCGCGCCCGAGGACATAGGCGATTTCCTCGATCATCCGTTCTGCGGCGATCACGCCCTGCGGCCCGCCAAAGCCGCGGAACGCCGTGTTGGAGACCGTGTTGGTCTTCATCGGATGGCTTTTCAGCCGCACATTGGGATAGAAATAGGCGTTGTCGGCGTGAAACAGCGCCCGGTCGGTGACCGGCCCCGACAGATCCGCCGAAAACCCGCAGCGCGCGGCGAAATCGCCCTCGACCGCCAGAATCCGCCCCGCCCCGTCAAAGGCCACGTCATAGTCGATCACGAAATCATGCCGCTTGCCGGTTGCGGTCATGTCCTGATCGCGGTCGGGGCGGATCTTGACGGCGCGGTTCCATTTCTTCGCTGCAAGCGCCGCGACCACGCAAAAGAGGTTCATCTGGCTTTCCTTGCCACCGAACCCGCCGCCCATCCGGCGCACGTTCACCACCACCGCATTCGACGGCACGCCAAGCACATGCGCCACCATGTGCTGTGCCTCGGACGGGTGCTGCGTGGAGCAATGCACGCTAACCTCGTCATCCTCGCCGGGAATGGCAAAGGCGATCTGCCCTTCAAGATACATGTGATCCTGCCCGCCCACATGCATCCTTCCCTTGATGCGATGCGGGGCGTCCTCCTGCGCGGACGCGACCGCGCCCCGCTCCAGCGTCAGCGGCGCGGTGACATAGGGATAGCCCGTCTCCTTTGCCGCAGTCGGGTCAAGCGCGTGGGGCAGCGGCTCATACTGCACCTTGGCCCGTTCGGCGGCGCGCCGCGCCTGATCGCGGGTCGCGGCGATGACCGCAAAGAGGGGTTGGCCGTGAAACTGAATGGTCTCGGTCGGAAATACCGGCTCGTCATGCAGGCCCGTGGGGCTGATATCGTTGGCCCCCGGAATATCCGCGGCGGTCAGCACGCCGACGACACCAGGCGCGGTCAGCACGTCCGAGAGGTCAAGCCCGATGAGCCGCGCATGGGCCACGTCCGACACGCCCAGATAGGCATGAAGCGCGCCCTCGGGCAGGGTGATATCGTCGGTGTAATCCGCGCGCCCCGTGACATGCTTGGCCGCACTGTCATGGATGCGGTCGGTATGGGCGGAGCCGGTGATGGAAACGGCGTCTTTCATGGTCTCGTCTCCTTGTCGGTTCAGAACGCTTCAAGGCGCACGGGGGTCGCCGTGGCGGCATCGTGTTCCAGATGGAACCGGCGCAGCAGGTTCTGCGCGGCCTGCATCCGGTAGGCGGCAGAGGCGCGCCAATCGGTCAGCGGCGTGAAATCCTCTGTCAGCGCACGCGCCGCGGCCTCGAAACTCTCGCGCGTCCAGGGCTGCCCGTTCAGGGCCGCCTCAGTCGCCGTCGCGCGTTTGGGCGTCGCGGCCATGCCGCCAAAGGCGATGCGGGCGTTGCGGATCGTTGCCCCGGTCACGCTCATGTGGATGCCGACCGCGACCGAGGAAATATCCTCGTCGCGCCGCTTGGAAATCTTGTAGGCGGCGTTGCGGTCGTCCTGCCCCGGCAGGGGCACGCGGATGCTCTCGACGAACTCGCCCGCCTGCCTGTCCTGCTTGCCGTAGTCGATGAAGAAATCCTGCAAGGGCAGGGTCCGACGCATCGTGCCGCGACGCAAGGTGATCTCGGCCCCGAGCGCGATGAGCACGGGGGGCGTATCCCCGATGGGCGAGCCGTTGGCGATATTGCCGCCGACCGTGCCCATGCTGCGCACCTGCCAGCCGCCGATGCGATCCCAATAGGCGGCAAGGTGGGGCAGATGCCGCGACAACAGGCCCTGACACTCGCTATAGCTTGCTCCCGCGCCGATCAGCAGGCTTTTGCCGTCCTGCACGACGGATTTCATCTCATCGAGATGGCCGGTGAAGATCGCCGGGCCGATGGGCCGCAGGAACTTCGTGACCCAGAGGCCGACATCCGTGGCCCCGGCGACGATGGTCGCGCCGGGATGCTCCAGCATGCAGGTGGCCAGATCATCGACATCGGCGGGCAGGATGGCGCGATTGTCCTCTGGCCCGGTCACGACGCGCCGGTGATCCCTGAGCGCCGCCAGCCGCGCGGTGATCGCCGCGCGCTCGACCGTCAGGTGGTCCGAGGCGGGTGTGCCGTAGCGGCTGATCGCATGGGCGGCGCGGATGATCGGCGCATAGCCGGTGCAGCGGCAGAGATTGCCCTGAAGCGCGGTCTCCACCTGCGCCTCGGTCGGCTCGGGCACCTGCATCCAGAGCGCATAGAGCGACATGACGAAGCCGGGGGTGCAAAAGCCGCATTGGCTGCCGTGATGATCGACCATGGCCTGTTGCACCGGGTGCAACCGGCCATCGCGCCCCGCGAGATGTTCGACCGTTACGACATGACAGCCATCGACCGAGGCCAGAAACCGGATGCAGGCATTGACCGGGCCGTAGCTCAGCCCCGCCGCATCAAGCCGCCCGACCAGCACGGTGCAGGCCCCGCAATCGCCCTCGGCACAGCCCTCCTTGGTGCCGGTGAGGCGCTGATCGAGGCGCAGGAAATCAAGCAGGGTCTGGTTCGCCGCCACCTCGGGCAGGCAGATGTCACGCCCGTTGAGAATGAAACGGATATCGGTGCGATGCGTCATGATCCCCTCCCCTCCGGCGGGCCATGCCGCCGATGAACAGGAAAACCTTACAGGCCATAATTGCATCTGAAAATCATCATAAGCGGCAAACACTTTCAACAGACCGTTGAAAGTTGTGGCGGAACAGGGCAGGTTGATCTTCGGGGAGGTCGGCATGTCCTATATCGAGAGCTTGCGGGTCTTTGTCCGGGTGATGGAGCTTGGCAGCATCACCTCGGGGGGGCGCGATCTGCGGCTGACCCCGGCGGTAGCCAGCAAGCGGCTGAAGGAGCTGGAAAAACGCCTTGGCGTGCGGCTTTTCAACCGCACCACCCGCTCCATGACCCCGACCGAGGTGGGCACCGTGTTCTATGAAGAGGCGCGCGCCGTGCTGCTTGCGCTCGACCATGCCGAGGCGCGTGTGGCCAGCTTTTCCGAGGCCCCGCGCGGCGCGATCCGCATCACCGCGCCGCTTGGCGTGGGCCGCCGGATCGTGGCTCCGCTGGTGCCGGATTTCACCGACCGTTATCCCGAAACCGAGGTGCGTATGCGGCTCTCGGATCGGCGGATCGACATTCTGGCGGACGGTCAGGACCTGGCGTTCTTCGTGGGCGATCCCGGCGATTCAACCATGAAACTGCGCAAATTCGCCGATTGCGACCGCGTGCTTTGTGCCGCGCCGGACTATCTGTCACGGGCGGGCGTGCCACGCACCCCCGACGACCTGTTGCACGGCCATAACTGCCTTCTGCTGCGCTATCCGCGCTCGCCGGAATATTTCTGGACGCTGCGCACCGGGATGGGGCCGCGCAAGCTCGACGTGACGGGCAGATACGATGCCGATGATGGCGACGTGCTGACCGACTGGGCGCTCATGGGGCGCGGAATCGTCAACAAGCCCCGCTTTGATGTGCGCGACCATCTGGCAAGCGGGCGGCTGGTCGAGATCCTGCCCGACACGCCGCCGATGCCGACGATCTTTGGTTGCCTCTATCCGCACAAGAAGTTGCAGGATCCCAAGGTGCGGCTTTTCGTCGAACATATCGCGCGGCACTGCAAACGCTTTTTCGCCTGACCCGGCTCAGCGGCGGCCGCCCCCCGGCGGGCAAAGCGGCATGTGGCGGTTCACATCCTTGTAAAGCAGATAGCGGAACCGCCCTGGCCCCCCGGCATAGCACGCCTGCGGGCAGAAGGCGCGCAACCACATGTAATCGCCCGCCTCCACCTCTACCCAGTCCCGGTTGAGGCGATAAACCGCCTTGCCTTCAAGCACGTAAAGCCCGTGCTCCATCACATGGGTTTCAAGAAACGGAATGACCGCTCCCGGCTCCAGCGTGACGATGGTCACATGCATGTCGTGGCGCAGGTCGGCGGGATCGACAAAGCGCGTCGTCGCCCATTTTCCCTCTGTCCCCGGCATGGGCGTGGGGGCGATGTCATTTTCGTTCAGGATCAGAGGCGCGGGCGCGCCAAGCCCCTCGACCGGCTCATAGGCCTTGCGCAACCAATGGAACCGCAGCGTTTCATCCCCGCGATTGTGCAGGGTCCAGCCTTGCGCTGCGGGCAGATAGGCATAGCCGCCCGGCGTCAGCCGATGCGTTGTGCCGCCGAGCTTGAGCGCCGCCTCACCCTCTACGACAAACAGCACGCCCTCGGCCTGCGCATCGCTCTCGGGACGGTCCGAACCGCCGCCGGGCTGCACCTCCATGATGTAATGCGAAAAGGTCTCGGCAAAGCCGCTCATCGGGCGCGCGATCACCCAAAGCCGCGTGCCCTCCCAGAACGGCAGAAAGCTGGTCACGATATCGCGCATCGTGCCCTTGGGGATCACCGCATAGGCCTCGGTGAACACGGCGCGATCGGTCAGAAGCTGATCCTGTCCGGGGTGGCCGCCGTGGGGCGCGAAATATTTGCTGGTCATGGTCTGTCCCGATGGTCTGAGTTGGTCCTGTTATGGGGGGGCGCGGCGCTGCGAGACCAGAGATGCGTGGGGCCACCGCCCCGCGCACCTCCCGATGTGATCGCTACGGGCGCATCCCATGAGTTCCGTTACGTATTGCTCCGCCCCTGTCCTGCCATGCCGCCCGAAACCTCCTCTGTCGCTTCATCCGCAAGTTCTTGCGGCAGGACAAGGTTGAGCACGATGGCGATGACGGCGGCGGGCAGGATACCCGAGGTGGCCAGAACCTTGAGCGTCGCGGGCAGGTGTTGCAACGCGCCCGGCTCCAGTTGCAGGCCGAGACCGAGAGACAGGGAAATGGCGAAAATCACCATGTTACGCCGGTTCCATGTCACATCCGACAGCATCGACACGCCTGCCGCCACCACCATGCCGAACATCACGATCACCCCGCCCCCAAGAACCTCGATCGGCACCGACGAGATCACCGCGCCGATCTTGGGCAGAAGGCCACAGAGGACCAGGAAGAGCGCGCCGATGGTCACCACCCCCCGGCTCATCACGCCGGTCATGGCGATGAGGCCGACATTCTGGCTGAACGATGTGTTGGGCAGCGCGCCAAAGAGGCCCGACACGGCGGTGCCGAACCCGTCGGCAAAGGTCGCGCCCTCTATCTCGCGGTCGGTCGCCTCGCGGTCGGCCCCGCCCTTGGTGATGCCCGAGACATCGCCCACCGTCTCGACCGCTGAGACGAAAGACATGGCGCAAAACCCGATGATCGCCGCGACCGAGAATTCGATCCCGAAATGCAGCGGGTTGGGCAGGGCGAACGAGGCGGCGCGCCCGACATTGCCGAGGTCCACCTCGCCCAGCACAAAGGCCACGGCATATCCCACCAAGAGGCCGATCAGCACCGCCGAGATCGACAGCATCCCGCGCGCAAAGAACTTCAACCCCAACGTCACCACAATCACCGTGCCCGCCATGAACCAGTTGCGGCCCGAGCCATAAGCCTCGGTGCCGATGGCTGGCACACCGCCCGCCGCGTATTGCACCCCGACCTTGACCAGAGCCAGACCGATCATCGTGACCACCAGGCCGGTGACCAGCGGCGGCAGGGCAAAGCGCAGCCTGCCGATGAACAACCCGAGAAAGGCGTGAAAGAGGCCACCCACAACGATCCCGCCCATCAGCACGGCAATCGCCTCGACGCCCTTGCCCGCGACCAGCGGGATCATGATCGGGATGAAGGCAAAGCTGGTGCCCTGCACGATCGGCAGGCGCGCGCCGACCGGGCCGACGCCGATGGATTGAAACAGGGTGGCGACGCCGGCAAAGAACATCGACATCTGGATCATGTAGATCATCTGCGGGAAGTCGGGGCTGTTGGAGCCGAAGCCGAACCCCGCCGCGCCGCAGACGATGATCGCGGGCGTCACGTTCGAGACAAACATCGCCAGAACGTGCTGAATCCCGAGTGGCACGGCCTGAACGAGTGGCGGCGTGTAATTCGGGTCGCGCAATTGCTCGGGCGTGCCGATGGATGCGTGGGCCATGGTGTCGTCTCCCTCCCTTGGGACGCGCGCGGGCTCCTCCTCCCGCGCGCGCCAGGTTAATTCTCTATGCGGATCTCATGATCGAAATGATGTTCCTCAAGGTTCGGCCCCGCGCCGATGCGGTCGATCACGGCGAAAAGCCCCGGCGCGGCAAGCGGGCACAGCACCCCGTGCCAGACCCCGCGGTGATAGTTCACGCCTTGGCCCGGCGCGGTCAGGAAGGCCAGCGGCTGCCCCGGTCTGCCGCCTATGTCGGGGGCGACGACAACCAGAAACGGCGCCTCGGTCATCGGCAAGAACGCCTGACTGCCATCGGGGTGACGCTCGACCAGATCGAGCCGCAGGGGCAGGCGGCGCGGCTCTGCCAGAAACAGGCTGATCCCGGCGCGACCATCGGAGAAATCAAGCCGTGCCCGGTCGTGATAGCGCCCGCATAGCCCCGCATTGATCAGCTTGTCAGGTGCGCCGCTGGTGTCGAGCACGTCACCGAAGGGCGCGAACGCCTCCGCCGTCAGGGGACGGGTTTTCAAGACCTCGGTCATTGTGCGACGATCTCGCGGAGCCGCAATTCGGCGATGCGCTCGACCTGACGGCATGCTTCGGCAAACTCGGTGGCGCGGTCGTTGTCGAGCCGGCGTTGAAAGGCCGCGAGGATCTCGGGCTTGGTATGGTCGCGCACGGCGATGATGAAGGGAAAGCCGAATTTTGCCATGTATGCGTCGTTCAACGTGGTGAAGGCCACCCGTTCCGCATCGGTCAGCATGTCGAGCCCCGCGCCCGCCTGCTCCATCGTGCTCTCGCGCGTGAGCCGCCCCGCTGCCGCCAGCTTGCCCGCCAGATCGGGATGGGCGGTCAGCACGTCAAGGCGCTTGCCCTCGGGTGCTGTGCGAAACACGCGGGCCAGCGCCAGATGCACACCCGTCGCCGTGTCATGGGTCGGCCCAAGCTCGCGCTCAAACGCCGCCTCGGCGATCCAGGGGCTGTGCTCAAACACACCGCCGAATGTGGCGACAAACGTCTCCCGGTCCATCTCGGAGGGGCGTAGGCCCTGCCTTGGGGGGTGTTCGCGCGCCCAGTGCTCGGCGATCTGCAACCGGGTGGCGAACCACACCCCGTCATGCGCGCGGAAATAATCGAGCGCGCGTTTGAGCGCGATGGCCCGGCCCGGACGCCCGGCAAGACGGCAATGCAGCCCGATCGAGAGCATTTTCGGCGCGCCTGCCTGCCCCTCGGCATAGAGAATGTCGAAACTGTCCTTCAGGTAGCTCTCGAACTGGTCGCCATTGGCAAAACCCGCCTGAATCGCAAAGCGCATGTCGTTGCAGTCCAACGTATAGGGCAAGATCAATTGATCCTTGCCGCCCGTGCGCATCCAATAGGGCAGATCGTCGGCATAGCTGTCGGCGATATAGGCGAAATCGCCCTCCTCTGCGGCCAGTTGAACCGTGTTCATGGAACACCGCCCGGTATACCAGCCGCGCGGCGGCGCGCCCACAACCTCGGTATGCAGGGCAATCGCCTCGCGGATCTGCGCGCGCTCTTCCTCGCGGCTCATGTCCTTGTGTTCGATCCATTTCAGGCCGTGGCTTGCGATCTCCCAGCTTGCCTGCTTCATCGCAGCCAGTTGTTCGGGCGCACGCGCCAGCGCGGTGGCGACACCATAGACGGTCACCGGCAGATCGCAGAGCAGACGATGCACCCGCCAGAACCCGGCGCGGCTACCATATTCATAGATCGATTCCATGTTCCAGTGCCGCTGCCCAGGCCAGGGCGCGGCGCCGGTGATCTCCGACAAGAACGCCTCGGAGGCGGGATCGCCGTGCAGGATGTTGTTCTCGCCGCCCTCCTCGTAGTTGAGCACGATCTGAACGGCGATCTTCGCCCCGCCGGGCCAGTTGGCCACGGGCCGCCGTGCGCCGTAGCCGGTCATGTCTCGGGGATAACGTGTCACGCCTTGGCCCTCCTGTGGCCCTTTTGGTCCACCCCATGCATAAACCAGAAAATTGGCGATGTTTTTCAAAAAGAATGCGAAGCTGTCTTTCGGCAGAGCGGCTTTGCCTCAGATGGAGAAACCGGACTAGAAAGGCGAAGGTTTGAGGAGGCTCCAGTATGACCGGCTATCTCACAACGCATGTTCTTGACACCGCGCGGGGCGTCCCCGCAGAGGGGCTGAGGATCGAGCTTTATCGGATCGAGGGCGCGGGGCGAGCCCTTCTGCGGACCCTCTGGACCAATGCGGACGGGCGCACCGATGGGCAGATCCTGCCCGCAGAGGAGTTCGCCACCGGCACCTATGAGCTGGTGTTCCACGCCGGGGCCTATCTCGATGCCTGCGGCACGCCGCCCGAGGCCCCGCGCTTTCTCGATATCATCCCGATCCGCTTCGGCATGTCCGAGCCGTCGCATTACCACGTGCCGCTGCTGCTCTCGCCCTTCGGCTATTCGACCTATCGCGGCAGTTAACGCGCGGTCTCGGTGGCGCGGATCGTGGCGGCGGTGGGTGAACAGGCCCACCATCTCACCCGGCTTGGGTTTGAGTGTGGGGTTGTCGTTCTGGCGATGATCCCGCGCATGGCCCGAGCCCGTCTGGCGAGCGGCGTCCTTCACCGCCGCCGCAACGAGAGCGCGGGTGCGTGAGGGTTGGCTGGCGCTGCCGACGAAACCGATGGTCTCGCTCATGAACCTTCTTTTTAACGATTATATCTATCATGATTTAGTATAATGTATATGCGCCTTGCTCCCAATCCAAAGATATCGGTGAAAAGAGAGAAAAGATGCCGTCCCGACGCGGCAGGGAGAATGTCAGCTTCGCTGTTTGACGATGCCAGCATGACCGCTCAGCGCGCAGGCGAGATCGGCGCATTGCAGGCGGATGTCGGGAATCGCGGTGATTTCCCACAGGGCGCCGCGCGCGCAGGGCCCGATGGCGAAGATCCGGCGAGAGGCGACGCCGCCGCGCGCGATCACCCGCGCGCCGGGGGTCGTATCCAGCCCGAGGCGCAGCGGATCGAGCCGCGCCAGCCCCCGCGCCAGCATGTTCCGGATCACCGGGGCACTGTCGGTCTCGGGGTTCCGACGGATGCCACGGCAGTTGATCGCGTGATCGGCGATCAGCATCCGCTCGGTGCCGTCGGACCGGGCGGTGACGATGCCGGTCTGAGCGCCAATGGGCACCGCCCCGGTGAGACGCGCGCGCAGAAGCGTCAATTGCCCGGTCTCGCGCGCGGCCTCGATGGCCCGCGCCGATTGCGGCGGCATCCGGTGGCGATGCACCTCCCAGCGGCTTGCGCCGTGGCGCAGGAAACGGGCACGCGTCCCGGTATCCCAGGATCGCCAGATGGCCGCCACATGCGGGCGCAACCCGTCAAGCACAAGCTGCCAGGGGAGGCCCTGCGCCTCGGCGGCGCGCACATGCCCGCGCAGCCAACGCAAAAGCGCGCTGACGGAGGCGCCAAGCGGCACCTCGGCGCGCCCGATCGGTTGGGCCGCGCCGTTGACATGCGGTTGTGGCAAGAGGCCCCGGCGCGACAGGCAGGTGATCGGCCCGCGATGGCCCCGCGCCAGCAGCGCCACCACATGATCCACCATCGACAGTCCGGTGCCAACGATCACCACCTGCGCATCCAGATCCTCGGGCGGGGTGAAATCCCACGCGCCGCGCAATCCGTCGCGCGGTGCGGCGGGCACCGCATGGCCGGTGGCGAGGATCGCGGTATCTGCCAGAACTACGGTCCCGTCATCAAGATGCGCGCTCACGCCTTTGTCCGTCTCCTCGATCCGCAGCACCTCGCCCGAGACGCAGCGCAGCCGGTCGTCGCGCCAGGGCGCCACGAGGCTTTCGAGATAGCGGCCATAGGTGGCGCGGCTGACAAAGCACTGTTCGGTCGCACCGCAATCCTCATCGCGCGTGCGCAGCCAACGCAGGAAATGACCGGGATCGTCGGGAAAGGCGCTCATGTTGTGAACGCGGGTGTTGAGCAGATGCTCGGGGTTGTCGGTCGCATAGGCGATGCCGCAACCGACGATGCCGCGCTTTTCCACGATGGTGACGCGGATTTCGGGGGCGCGGTGCAACAGGTGTGTCGCCATCAGCGCCCCGCTCGCCCCGCCCCCGATGATCAGCGCATGGCGGGCGGGATGCGCGAATGTGCCGTCCATCACAGGGCCCCGAGAATGAGACAGGTGAGCCCAAGGCAGACAAGGCCAAGCACGACCTCGCCACGAGAAGGCAAGGACCCATCCTCGGGCACGCCGTATTCCGGCGCGCCCAGACCGGCAAGGCCGGGATCGGGGGCGTAGCAGATCATTGCAATCCCTCCTATCGGGATCAGGTCAGGATGACGACGGCCAGAAGCGTGAGATAACTGACCGCGAAAACCGTGATCGGCATGGCGCGGCGGATGCGGTTGAAAACGGGGGTCATGCGATGGCCTCCTTTCGGGTCAGATGGTCTTGCAGGCTGGCCGTGGCGCGGCCAGGCAGGGCAGGCAACGACCAGATAAGATCGCGCAGGGCGCGCCCCTCGGGCCAGGGGCCAAAGCCCGAGGCCACGTTGACATGCCCCGCCTCGCCCATATCGACGAATTCGGCGCCCCAGCGTCTGGCCAGCCAGCGCGCACGCGGCTGCGACATCCAGGGATCGTTGCGGCTGGCGGCGACAATGGTGGGCACCCGCAGCGGGCCATCGGGGAGCTTGCCGAAGGGCGCCGTTCGCGGGTCGCGCGATGGTTCTGCCGGGGCGACCAGAAGCGCGCCACCGACCTTGAGCTGCGGCCAGCGCGACAAGAGCTGCACCGCCGCCACCGCGCCAAGGGAATGACCCACCAGAACCGCACCGGGATGCAAAAGCAGCGCGCCGGCGATCTCGGTCAGCCATTGATCCGGGCGCGGGCGATCCCAGCATTTCTGCTCGACGATGCGCGCGGTCGGGTCCATGCGTTCCCACCAATGTTGCCAATGCGGCGCGGGAGAGCCGTCGAGGCCGGGAATAAGCAGGGTTCTGATCATGGGTGATCTCCTTTCCCATATACACTATCATCTTTATCGTGTTTTAGGGTTCCAAATTTCATGGGGGTTTTGGAATCTCAGTCTCCTTGGAATATCAGGCCGTAACTGTGTCGATGGGCCAGACCGTCGTGTCACGGATCACCTCCATCGAGAACTTGGAGGTCACGTTGCGGCACGGCAGGCGGCGGGTGAGATGCAGGTAAAATTCATCAAAGGCGGCCATGTCGGCCACGGCCACCTTCAGCAGGTAATCCACATCGCCCGCCATGCGATGCACCTCGACGATTTGAGGGAACTCCGCTATGGCGGCACGGAATTCGGCACGCCACTCGCGGGAATGGTCGGGCGCTTCAATCTCGACAAAAACCCGGAGGCCAAGGCCGATTTGCGCGGGGTCAACGATCGCCACGCGGCCCATGATGATGCCCGCCGCTTCGAGCTTTTGCACCCGCTTCCAGCAAGGGGTTTGTGACAGCCCTACCCGTTCCGCCAGTTGCGCGACGGGGATGGTCGCGTCGCGCATCAGCTCATGCAGGATCTTGCGGTCGATCCGGTCCAGATCGGTCTTGCTCATGGCTCAGGCCGCCGTGAACGCGCGCACGAAATCATTGGCGGGCCGCGCGCGGATGTCCCCAGGCTTGCCCACCTGCTCGATCCGGCCCATCGACATGACCACCACCAGATCGGCCAGTTCCATTGCTTCTTCCTGATCGTGGGTGACAAAGATGGTCGTCAGGCCCGTGGTATCGTGAATGTCGCGCAACCCGCCGCGCAATTCCTTGCGCACCTTGGCGTCAAGTGCGCCAAAGGGTTCATCCAGAAGCAGCATCCGCGGCTCGATCGCCAGCGCGCGCGCCAGCGCCACCCGCTGCCGCTGCCCGCCCGAAAGCTGGGTGGGATAGCGCGGGCCGATATCGGGCAGCTGGATCAGGTCGAGCAGGCGATTGACCCGCCGCCCGATCTCGGCCTCGGTCGGGCGCTCGCGGCGTTTGCGCGCGCGCAGGCCGTAAGCGATGTTTTCGAACACCGTCATATGCTTGAACAGCGCGTAATGCTGGAACACAAAGCCCGCGCGCCGTTCCTGCACCGTGAGGCCAGTGGCGTCGGACCCGTCAAACAGCACCCGCCCCGAGGTCGGGAACTCCAGCCCGCCCAGGATGCGCAAAAGCGTCGTCTTGCCCGAACCGGACGGCCCCAGAAGTGCGATAAGCGCACCCGACGGGATGGAGAGAGAGACCGGATGCAGCGCCCGCTCGGTGCCGAATTCCTTGGCCAGTTCCTCGATTTCGATATGCATGGGTTTCCCTTTCAGTGACGGCGCGTCGCGGCCAGAACATCCGCGTGACGCCATTCGAGAAGCGATTTGAGGGTGAGCGTGACCAGCGCCAGAAGCGCCAGCACGGCAGCCAGAGAGAAGGCCGCGACCGAGAGATATTCGTTGTAAAGCATCTCGATCATGATCGGCATGGTCGTTGTCTCGCCCCGGATCTTGCCCGAGATGACCGCAACCGCGCCAAATTCACCCATGGCGCGCGCGTTGCACAGCAGCACGCCATAAAGCAGCGCCCAGCGGATATTGGGCAGGGTCACGGTTAAGAAGGCGCGCCAGCCGGATGCCCCCAGCGTCAGCGCCGCCTCTTCCTCGGCCCGGCCCTGTTCGATCATGACGGGGATCAGTTCGCGCGCCACAAAGGGAAAGGTCACGAACATCGTGGCCAGCACAATGCCGGGAAAGGCAAAGACGATCCTGACGTCATGGGCGATGAACCACGCGCCAAGGGATGAATTTGCCCCGAATAGCAGCACCAGCGCCAGACCGGCCACCACCGGCGAGACCGAAAACGGCAGGTCGATCAGCGTGATCAGAAACGCCTTGCCGCGAAAGTCGAACTTGGTGATCGCCCAGGCGGCAGCGATGCCGAAGACCGCGTTCAAGGGCACCGCGATGGCCGCCACGATCATCGTGAGCCGGATGGCCGAGCGTGCATCTGGCGCGCCAAGCGATGCGACCGCAGCCGCCCAACCGCGCGACAGCGCCTCGGCAAAGACGGCGATGAGTGGCGCAAAGAGCAGTATGGCGATGAGAACCAGCACGGTTCCGATCACAGCGCCACGCACAAGGCGCGGCTCGGTGGTGACGGACTCGGCCCGAATGAATGTGATGTCAGACAAGACCGATCCTCCGTCTGCTCCAGATCTGGATGAGGTTGATTGCCAGCAACATCGCGAAGGAAATCAGCAGCATGGCGATACCGATCGCGGCGGCGGCGTCGTAATTGTATTCCTCCAGCCGGATCACGATCAGCAGCGGCGCGATCTCGGTCAGGTTGGGAATGTTGCCCGCGATAAAGATGACAGAGCCGTATTCGCCGACCGACCGCGCCAGCGCCAGCGCAAAGCCCGTCAGGGCCGCAGGCGCCAGCGTCGGCAGGACCACCCGGCGCAGCGTATAGGCCCGGCGCGCGCCCAGGGTGGCGCTGACCTCCTCGACCTCGCGGTCAAGTTCCTCGATCACCGGCTGCACCGTGCGCACCACGAACGGCAACCCGATGAAGATGAGCGCCATCCAGATGCCCAATTCGGTATAGGCGACCTTGATGCCCAATGGCGCCAGCGCCTGCCCGAATACGCCGTTCGGCGCATAAAGAGCCGTGAGCGCGATGCC
The DNA here is from genome assembly GCF_018069895.1 of Roseovarius autotrophicus. Taxonomy (GTDB): domain Bacteria; phylum Pseudomonadota; class Alphaproteobacteria; order Rhodobacterales; family Rhodobacteraceae; genus Roseovarius; species Roseovarius autotrophicus. The sequence goes on from NZ_JAGQDH010000006.1 coordinate 161,570, forward strand.
CGCCACCGCCGTCGGCAGGGCAAAGGGCAGGTCCACGGCGGCATCCACCAATTTGCGCCCCCAGAAGCGGTAGCGCACCAGCACCCAGGCCAGCACGATCCCGAACACCAGATTGAACAGGGACGCAATCAGTGCCGCGCGGAACGACAGCGACAGCGCCGACCAGATGCGGCGCGAATTCACCATGTCCCACAGATCACCGGGGCCGATCATCAGGCCCCGGCCCAGAAGTGCCCCGATGGGAAGAAGGACCACGATGGACAAAATCGCCATCATGATCCCGAAGCTCAGCCCAAACCCCGGCAGGGGTGAGGGCGAGCGCAGGATGCTCGCCCTCATGGATTACTCCGAATATATCTGGTCAAAGATGCCGCCTTCGCCAAAGTGCTGCGGTTGCACTTGGGCCCAGCCACCAAAATGGTCGATACCCAGCCGTTTCACCTCGGGGAACCGCTCGATGTCCTCTGCGGCTGCCGCCGACACATCCCAGGCACGATAGAAATGCTTGAGAGCCAGAGCCTGCGCCGGCGCGCTGTAGAGATGGTTGAGATAGGCCTCGGCTGCGGCGCGCTGCGCCTCAGTTGTGATGTTCCCCTCGACCAGCGCCACCGGAGGCTCGGCCAGCACCGAGACCGACGGGACCACGATGTCGAACTTGTCCTCGCCCAGCTCCTTCAACGAAAGATAGGCCTCGTTCTCCCAGGCGAGCAGAACATCGCCTATGCCGCGTTGTGCAAAGGTGGTGGTGGACCCGCGCGCAGCCGTGTCCAGAACCGGCACGTTCTTGTAGACCTTGCCGACGAAGTCGCGGATCTTTTCTTCGTCACCGCCGAATTCGTTTTCCGCCCAGGCCCAGGCCCCAAGGTAATTCCAGCGAGCGCCACCGCTCGTTTTGGGGTTGGGGGTGATGACCTGAACGCCATCCTTGATCAGGTCGCCCCAGTCCTGAATGCCCTTGGGGTTGCCCTCGCGGACAAGAAACACGATGGTCGAGGTATAGGGCGAGGAATTGTGCGGCAAACGGCTCTGCCAGTCCTCGGGCACCTTGCCCTGCGCGCGACTGGCCACGGCGTTGATATCGGCGGCCAACGCCAGCGTCACCACCGTCGCCTCCAGCCCGTCGATCACGGCCCGCGCCTGTGCACCAGAGCCGCCATGCGATTGCTGGATGGTGACCGGGGCATTGCCCTGCGCGACCCACCACGCGTTGAAAAGCTCGTTGTATTCGCGGTAAAATTCGCGGGTCGGGTCGTAAGAGACGTTGAGGATATTGACGCCGTCCTGTGCCTTGGCCACGCCCGTCCCGACCGGGCTGAGCATCAGGCCAAGAGCAGCCACCGTCGCCACAAGCCCGCCGCGCAAGCCGCGCTGCCCCAAGAGCCGTGCGCCGATGTCGGCCACCACGCGCCGGGTTTCAACGGCCCGTCCGACAAGCCGCTTGGTGCCGGTCTCGATCTCGATACGGCCATCGCCCAGACTTCGGATGAATTTTCCCTGTGCCTGCGCATATGCGCCAAGCTGGATCGTGCGATACATGGGTGTCTCCTTTGCAACCCCGTGTCCAAATCTCGTGTCAGACGGGTGGGGCCGAGGAAGGTGCAACCAGTCACTCTGGGGCTGTTCCAGGCTGGCGCCGTCTGACACGTTAATAACGACAGAGTTAGTCGAGTATTGCAAAGGAAAAATCACGTCCATTTTGATCGTGATTATAGAATCCTATTCTCCGACGGCTTGGGCAGCGTCAGCAAAGCGCACCAGGGGATCGGCATCTTGTTGCAAATCGGCCAGCGTCAGGGATTCGATCATCAGGATATATGTCGCGTAAAACCCGCCAAAGACGGCCCGCACGCGGCAGGTCTGTTCATCCGTGCAATCCTCGCACCGGCGATAGGCGCGGCGCGACAGACACGGCAGCGGGGCCATCGGCCCGTCAATCAGGCGCAGCACCTCGGCGATCGAAATGCGGCGCGGCTCCTTGATCAGCTCATAACCACCATTGCGGCCCCGCCTGCTTCCGATCAGCCCCGCCCGCTTGAGATCAAGCAGAATATGCTCCAGAAACCGCTTTGGCGCGCCGGACCGCTCTGCGATTTCCTCGATCCGCAACGCCTCGCCTGTGTCTGCCTTCTCGTCAGCCAGAACCATCAGGGATTTGAGGGCATATTTTGTCTTGTGGGTGATCATCTTTGGTATGTGGCCTCGAAAGTGCGACTAACAAGGTCAACTTTATCAGGATCTGTGCGAAAGGCGAGACCCGCGTCCTAATTGCGATCGAAACCACCGACGCTTAAAGTGAATATCGCAGGCTCGCTTAACGCCTTGAGCGAAATAAGTGCACCAAGTGGTTTTCACTGCCGCCTTTACGGATCACCCAGCGGATCACGCTCATAGCGCCAACGATCAGAAGGCGGCGGGACTAGCGGGGTGCAGATTCCTGTTGCGCGGGGCGGAGAATTGCCCATGATGAACCTATTGACGATTGGTTCGCAAAGGTTCCTCATGACCGATCCCGAACGCGACAATTCCTCGCTTGCGCTGGAGCGGCTGCGCGCCATGCTGCGCGACATCCCGGCCACCGGCGACAATCGCCTGCCGACCGAGCGTCAGTTGGCCGGCTCACTGCGGATCAGCCGCCGCTCGGTGCGGCGCGCGCTGGAGGTGCTGGAGGCCGAAGGACTGGTCTGGCGGCGACAGGGTGCCGGGACATTCGCCGGACCGCGCCCCGATACCCTGTCGGGCAGCCCTGCGTTGGAGGCCAATTTTTCCGAAATCATGGAAGTCCGCCTGCGGCTGGAGCCGCAACTGGCACAACTGGCCGCTCTGCGCGCCTCGGCCGCCGATATAGCGCGCATGGAAGATGCGTTGACCCGGCTGGAAGACACCCACGACGCCGACGGACGCGAGCTGTGGGATTCCGCCTTTCACCGGGAGATCGCCCGTGCGGCGGGAAACCGGTTCTTTCTAATGATCTTCGACTCGATGGACCGCGCGCGCCACGATGACGCCTGGCGGGCCTTGCGCGAACGTGCGCGCAGCCGGGCCAATCTTGCGCAAACGACGCGTCAGCACCGCGCATTGCTGGCCGCCATCGCCGCGCATGACCCGGTCCGCGCCGGCGAGGCGATGCGCGCCCATCTGATGACGCTGCATGACAGCATCCTGCGCCTGACTTCGCTGGAGGAGCTTGAGGATGCCTCCTGACCCCCTCCAGCCCGACAGCACACTGGAGGTGCGCGATCTGTCGATCCGCTTTCGCGGGCAGGCGCTGGATCTGATCGACAGCGTCAGTTTTTCAATCGCGCGCGGCAAGACACTGTGCCTGGTGGGCGAGTCGGGCTGCGGAAAATCCGTGACCTCGCTGGCGATCATGGGCCTATTGCCGAAACGCGCGGCGACGATCACGCAAGGCACGGTGCGGTTCAACGGGACGGATCTTCTGGACCTGCCCGAACGCGCGATAGAGGATCTGCGCGGCAATCGCATGGCGATGATCTTTCAGGAACCGATGACCAGCCTCAACCCGGCCTTCACCGTCGGCCATCAGGTGGCAGAGGCGGTGCGGCGTCACAAGCGCTGTTCACGGGCCGAGGCCCGCGACCGCGCGTTGCAGATGTTTCGCAAGGTGCGCATGCCCGCCGCCGAAACCCGGCTGGACGATTACCCGCACCAGATGTCGGGCGGTATGCGCCAGCGGGTGATGATCGCCATGGCGCTGGTCAACGATCCAGAGGTGCTGATCGCGGATGAGCCGACAACGGCGCTGGATGTGACGATCCAGGCGCAGATCCTCGACCTGATGCGCGAATTGCAGGACGACACCGGAGCGGCGCTTTTGATGATCACCCATGATCTGGGCGTGGTGGCGGAAATCGCCGATGACGTGGCGGTCATGTATGCCGGGCGCGTGGTCGAAAGCGGCCCGGTGGGCCGGATCTTCGAAGAGCCGCAGCATTGCTACACGCTGGGCCTGATGGGCTCGATGCCTGCGATTGCGGGGCGGCAGGGGCGGCTGCTGACGATCCCCGGCGCGGTGCCCGCGCCCGAGGCGATGCCTGCAGGCTGCCGCTTTGCGACCCGTTGCCCATTGGCGATCCCCGACTGTTCGATGAAGCGACCGACATTGGTTGCGGACCGGGCAGGCCAGTCAGTCGCCTGCCTTCGCGCGCCGCTCGATCAGATCGTGGCGGCGCAATGAGCGATTTCATTCTGGAGACCCACGATCTGCAGCGCCGCTTCCGGCAAGGCGGCGGCCTGCTGGCGCGGGCGACCACAATCCACGCCGTCAACGGTGTGTCGCTACAGGTCCGGCGCGGCGAAACCTTTGCCATTGTCGGGGAATCCGGTTGCGGGAAATCCACGCTGGCGCGGCTCTTGCTGCGCCTGATCGAACCCAGCGCGGGCCGCGTCGTCTATGACGGGCAAGATCTGACGGCGCTCGGTGCGGCGCGGATGCGGGCGCTGCGATCAGAACTGCAATTCATCTTTCAGGACCCGTTTTCGTCGCTGAACCCGCGCATGAGCGTGGCCTCTATCATTGCGGAACCGCTGCGCGTGCATACCACCCTGTCATCCGCCGCGCGCCGCGCCCGGGTGGCGGATCTGATGGCGCGGGTGGGGCTGCGGCCGGACATGTCGGATCGCTATCCGCATGAGTTTTCCGGCGGCCAGCGGCAGCGCATCTCGATCGCGCGGGCGCTGGCCTCGGGTCCGAAGCTTCTGATTGGGGATGAACCCGTCTCGGCGCTGGATGTCTCGGTTCAGGCGCAGATCGTGAACCTGCTGGAGGATCTCAAGCAGGAATTCGGCCTGACGCTGGTGATCATCGCCCATGATCTTGCCGTGATCCGCCACATGAGCGACCGCATCGCCGTGATGTATCTGGGCGAAGTGGTCGAGCAGGCCGGGACCGAAGCCCTGTTCACCACGCCCCGCCACCCCTACACACAGGCTCTGCTGGCAGCCATTCCGGTGCCGATGCCGGGTGCGCGGCCCGTGCGCGCGCATCTTGGCGGCGATATCCCCTCGCCCGCCGATCCACCCGCGGGATGCAAGTTCCACACCCGTTGCCCCCATGCGACCGACCTGTGCCGCAGCACCCGGCCCGCGCTGCTCGGCGCGGCGCATCAGGTCGCCTGCCACCATCACGCCACCCTGCCCCGCCCCGATCTGCCGCTGGGCAGAACGGGCACCCGCAGCCCCGCCGCCGCCGCCCGGTTCGAACTGTTCCGCGCGGCAAGCCAGACCACTTCACCCACCGGCAAGGAGACGACCCAATGAAAACAGCCAAGCTTTCAACCGTGCTTTTGGCGTCGGTTGCGATGACCACATCGGCCTTTGCCGCCGATCTGCGCATCGGCCTTCAGGAAGACCCCGACGCGCTGGACACAGATCAGGCGCGCACATTCGTGGGCCGCATCGTGTTTGAATCGCTCTGCGACAAGTTGGTGAACATCACGCCCGCACTGGAATTCGTGCCGGAACTGGCCACCGCCTGGGCATGGTCCGACGACGGGCTGACCCTGATCATGCAATTGCGCGACGATGTGGTGTTCCATGACGGCACGCCTTTCGACGCCAAAGCCGTGGTCGCCAATATCGACCGCTCGAAAACCCTTGCCGAAAGCCGACGCAAATCGGAACTGGCCTCGGTCGAAAGCGCGACCGCCACCGGCCCGCACGAGGTGACCTTCTCCCTCGCGTCGCCCGATGCGACGCTGATCGCGCAGTTGTCGGATCGGGCGGGCATGATGCTGTCGCCCACCGCCGCCGCCGAAAAGGGGCTGGAGCTGGCGAATGATCCGGTCTGCTCGGGGCCTTACAAATTCGTCGAGCGGATCCAGCAGGACCGCATCGTGCTGGAGAAATTCGCCGGGCACTACAACGCCGACAGCTACAGTTTCGACCGGCTGATCTTCCTGCCGATCCCGGATACGACCGTGCGCCTCGCAAATCTGCGCTCGGGCGATCTGGACATGCTGGAACGTCTGGCGCCGTCGGACGCCCCGGCCGTGCGGGCCGACGCCAACCTGGCCTTCGCCGCTGAAACCAGCCTTGGCTATCAGGGCATCACCATCAACGTGGCCAATGGCGCGCGCTCCGAGGGGCCTCTGGGTCAGGACAAGCGCGTGCGGCAGGCCCTGTCACTGGCCATCGACCGCGAGGTGATCAATCAGGTTGTGTTCGAAGGCACCTACACCGCCGGCAACCAGCCATTCGCGCCGACCTCGCCCTGGTATGACCAGTCCAACCCGGTGCCGCCACGCGATGTGGACGCCGCCAAGGCGCTGCTGGCCGAGGCGGGGCTTGACGGCATCAGCATCGAGGTGCAGGCCGCCAACAACCCGGTACAACTGCAACTGATGCAGGTGGTGCAGGCCATGGCGGCCGAGGCGGGTATCGACATCTCGATCCGCGCCACCGAGTTTGCAACGCTTCTTCAGGAACAGACCGCAGGCAATTTCGACGGCTCGCAGGTCGGCTGGTCGGGCCGCACGGATCCCGACGGCAATATCCACGCCTTCATGACCTGTCAGGGCGGCCTGAATGACAGCAAGTTCTGCTCGGCCGAGGTGGACGCGCTGTTGAACGAGGCCCGCCTCTCCAACGACCCGGCGGATCGCAAGGCCAAGTATGACGCGGCCAACGTCATCCTGCGTGACGAGATGCCGATCATCTACCTGTATCACCAGACCTGGCTCTGGGCGATGTCGAACAAGGTGCAGGGCTTCACCGCTTACCCGGACGGCATGATCCGTCTGGCCGGCGTGACGATGCAATAAGGCCAGCGTCGCACATGTCGCAAGAAGCGCGGGGCCGGTCGCGGCCCCGCATCCCGCCGAACCGGCCATCTCCCGAACAGACGGACCGCCCCGATGCTGTTGTTCATCCTGCGCCGTATCCTGATCGCAATTCCGACGCTGATCCTGGTGTCGATGTTCGTCTTCGCCTTGCAGAAACTGCTGCCCGGCGATCCGATCCTCGTCATGGCCGGCGAGGATCGTGACCCCGAGGTGATTGCCCTGCTGCGCGAAAAATACCGGATGAACGACCCGATCATGATGCAGTACCTTTACTGGGCGGGTGGCGTGCTGCGCGGGGATCTGGGGGTGTCACTGCGCACCAATGAACCGGTGCTGAGCCTCATCGCCTCCAAACTGCCGGTGACGATCCAGCTGGCGGTGATGTCGATGCTGTTTGCGCTTTTCATTGGCATTCCCGCCGGCATCCTGTCGGCGGTGCGCAAGGGAACATGGGTGGACTGGCTGGCCAATCTGGTGGCGCTGTCGGGCCTGTCGATCCCGAATTTCTGGCTGGGGCTCATGCTGATCCTGCTGGTATCGGTCAACCTGGGCTGGCTGCCGGCCTCGGGCTATGAAAGCCCGTTCGTCGATCTGAAGAAATCGCTGACCACAATGATCATGCCGGCCTTCGTGCTGGGCACGGCGCTGGCGGCCACGCTGATGCGGCACACGCGTTCAGCCATGCTGGGCGTGTTGCAGGCCGATTACGTGCGCACGGCGCGCGCCAAGGGGTTGCGGGGCCGGGTCGTCGTGATGAAACACGCGTTTCGCAACGCCGTCCTGCCGGTGGTGACCCTGACGGCTCTGCTGTTTGGTGAATTGCTGGCAGGGGCGGTGCTGACCGAACAGATCTTTACCATTCCAGGTTTTGGCAAGCTGATCGTCGATGCGGTGTTCAACCGCGACTATGCCGTGGTGCAGGGCGTGGTTCTGTGCACGGCGGTGGGCTTTATCGTGATGAACCTGATTGCCGACGTGCTCTATATGCTGCTGAACCCAAGGCTGAGGACCGCGCAATGAGCGCCCTGACCGATCCGCAGCCCCGCGCCACCAGCCGCATCTGGGGCAAGCTCAGCCGCAACAAGAGCGCGCTCGTCGGTGCCACGGTGGTGATCGTCTTCATCGCATTGGCGCTGCTGGCCCCGGTCCTGCCGATCGCGGACCCCACGGGCACCGACTGGGGCGCGATCCGCAAACCGCCGTCGGTCGCCGCATGGATGGGCACGGACGAGTTGGGCCGCGATGTTCTGGCGCGGATGATCTGGGGGGCGCGGGCCTCGCTCTTGGCCGGTGTCGTCTCGGTTCTGATCGCGGTCGCCATCGGCGTCCCCTTCGGCCTGATCGCGGGCTATTTCGGCGGCTGGACCGACAGCATCATCAGCCGCGTGACCGAGGCGCTTCTGGCAATGCCCTTCCTGATCATGGCCATCGCGCTGGCGGCGTTTCTCGGCCCGTCACTGACCAATGCGATGATCGCCATTGGCCTGTCGGCGGTGCCTATCTTCATCCGGCTGACCCGGGGGCAGGTCCTGTCGGTCAAGACCGAGGATTACGTCGAAGGCGCGCGCGCCATCGGTCTGGGGCATGTCCCGATCATGACCCGCTACATCCTGCCGAATGTCTTTCCACCGATCCTTGTGCAGGCCACGCTGACCATCGCCACCGCCATCATCGCCGAGGCCGCACTGTCATTTCTCGGATTGGGGCAGCAACCGCCGGCGCCCAGCTGGGGCTCGATGCTGAACACGGCCAAGAATTTTCTGTCCCAAGCGCCCTGGATGGCGATCTGGCCCGGCGCCGGTATCTTTCTGGTGGTCATGGGCTTCAACCTTCTGGGCGACGGGTTGCGCGATGCGCTGGACCCGCGCGAACACTGACTGACCTGATCGGAGGAACCACATGTCTGCATTTACCACGCGACCCGAAATTCTGGGCCGCTTCGGGGTCGTCACCTCGACCCACTGGATCGCCTCGGCGGTCGGGATGAAAATCCTCGAACAGGGTGGCAACGCCTTTGACGCCGCCGTGGCCACCGGTCTGGTGCTCCAGGTGCTCGAACCGCATCTGAACGGCCCCGGCGGCGACATGCCGGCCATCGTCTACAGCGCCCGCCGTGGCAAGGTCGAGGTGATCTGCGCCCAGGGGCCCGCGCCTGCGGGGGCGACGATTGCGCATTACAAGGCCCAAGGGATGCAGGTCATTCCGGGTGACGGTCTGCTAGCCACGGTCATTCCCGGCGCCTGGGATGGCTGGATGCTGATGCTGCGGGACTATGGCACGCTGCCGCTGCGCGCGGTTCTGGAACCCGCGATCTTCTACGCGGAAAAGGGCCATCCGGTGCTGCCGCGCGTGGCCGAGACCATTGCGGAACTGAACGATTTCTTTCGCACCGAGTGGCCGACATCGCACGAAACATGGCTGCCCGGCGGCACGGCGCCCCAGCCCTGGGGCAATCTCACCAACCCCGCGCTGGCGGCGACCTGGACGCGCCTTCTGACTGAGGCCGAGGCGAAACAGGGCCGTGAGGCACAGATCGACGCCGCCCGCGACGCCTTTTACCGCGGTTTCGTCGCCGAACGGATCACCGATTACCTGGCGCAGGCCGAGGTGATGGACGCCTCGGGCCAGCGTCACCGGGGCGTGCTTGCGGCGGATGATCTGGCCGGCTACGCCGCCCATGTCGAAGAACCGCTCACCTACGACTACCACGGCTGGACGGTGGCGAAATGCGGACCCTGGACGCAAGGCCCGGTGTTCCTTCAGGCGCTGGCGCTGCTCAAGGGTGTCGATCTAAGCGCGATGGACCCGCTGGGCGCGGATTTCATCCATCACGTGGTCGAGGCCAAGAAACTCGCCTATGCCGACCGTGAGGTCTATTACGGCGATCCCGATTTCGCGGATGTGCCGCTGAAGGCGCTTCTGTCGGATGACTATAACACCGCACGCCGCCGGTTGATCACCGATCGCGCCAGTATGGATCTGCGCCCCGGTCACGTGCCGGGATTCGAGGGGCAGGTAAACCGGACCATGGCGCTTCTGGATGCGCTCAGCCGGACCGACCAGGCGGTGTATGAGCCGACGATGGCGCACCTGTCGGAAAAGAAGGGCGACACCGTCCATATCGACGTCATCGACAATGAGGGCAACATGGTCTCGGTCACGCCGTCGGGGGGGTGGCTGCAATCCTCGCCGACGATCCCGGGGCTGGGGTTCTGCCTGAACTCCCGCGCACAGATGTTCTGGCTGGAGCCGGGGCTGCCGACCTCGCTTGCGCCAGGCAAGCGACCGCGCACCACGCTGACCCCCTCGCTGGCGCTGCATGACGGCCTGCCGCAACTGTCTTTCGGCACGCCGGGCGGCGATCAACAGGACCAGTGGCAACTGGTGTTTTTCCTGCGCTATGTGCATCACAAGATGAACCTTCAGCAGGCCATCGACGCACCGCTGTTTCATTCGACGCATTTCCCCTCCAGTTTCTACCCCCGCTCGCGCGAGCCGGGGATGATCATGGCCGAGCGGAGCTTTGGCGCCGATGTTCTCGACGATCTGCGCGCGCGCGGCCACAAGATCACCGAGGCCGACCCCTGGAGCATCGGACGCATGACCGCCGCGCGGCGCGATCCCGACGGCCTGTTGCGCGCCGCCGCCACCCCCCGCCTGATGCAGGCCTATGCCGTGGGACGCTGAGACATGACCTATTCCATCGTTGCCCGTGATCCGGCATCCGGCCATCTGGGTGTAGCCGTCGCCAGCCGGTTTTTCGCCGTGGGCCATGCCGTGCCCTTCCTGTGCGGTCGGGTCGGCGCCGTGGCCACGCAGGCCTTCGTCAACCCGACCTACGGGCCTGACGCCCTGCGCCTGATGAAGGCCGGCGCGCCGCCCGATGCGATCCTGCCGATCCTGACCGCACGCGATGACGGGCATCGCAACCGTCAGGTTCACCTGATCGACGCGGCCGGACGCAACGCGGCCTTTACCGGGGACGATTGCGTGGACTGGTGCGGCCATCTGGTGGCCGAAGGTGTCTCGGTCGCGGGTAATATGCTGGAAGGTCCGGCGGTGATTGCCGACACGCTGACCGCCTACAGGGATGCGATGGACAAACCCCTGGCCGAGCGTCTGTTGATCGCGATGCAGGCTGGCGAGGATGCAGGCGGCGACAAGCGCGGCCGTCAGTCGGCCTGCCTGGTGATCTATCGTGATCAGGATTATGCTTGGCTCGATATCCGCGCCGATGATCACGCCGATCCCTTGTCCGAGTTGCGCCGCCTCTATGCCGTTGCGCAGGAGCGGTTCCTGCATGTGGTCGAAACCATGCCAACACGGGAAAACCCCCATGGCATGATCGACCGGCGCGAGATCGACGCCACCATCGCAAGGCTGGAGGCTGAAAGGATCGCAGCGGGCCGTTCCAGCGCCTCCCATATGGTTAACAAGGACTGACAGACGCCACACGCAAGGGACAACTCATGCATGTAACCGCCGGACCAGAAACCTGCCACTGGGGCTATTTTGACGCGACCCTGCCCCCCGTCGCCACGATTGCCAGCGGTGACGAGATCACGATCGACACGGTCTCGGGCGGGCCGAATGTGCTGCCGGGCGCGGGGTTTCATGTCCCGCCCGAACTGCTGGCCCTCCACGCCGGCGGTGCGCCCGTCATGCCGGGCCATATCCTGACCGGACCGGTCGCGGTAAAGGGCGCGCGGCCCGGCGATGTGCTACAAATCGAGATTCTGGATGTAAAGCTTCGACAGGACTGGGGATATACGTTCATCCGCCCGCTGGCCGGGACGCTGCCGCAGGATTTTCCCGAAACGCATCAGATGACCACCACGCTCGATGCCACGACCAACACCGCCCTGTTGCCCTGGGGCCTGACGTTGCCGTTGGCCCCGTTCTTTGGCGTCATGGCGGTGGCACCGCCGCGCGCATGGGGGCGCATCTCCACCATCGAGCCGCGCGCGCATGGCGGAAACCTTGACAACAAGGAACTGGTCGCGGGCAGCACGCTCTACCTGCCGGTGCTGGTGGACGGCGCACTGTTCTCCTGCGGCGACGGCCACGGCGCGCAGGGCGATGGCGAGGTCTGCGTCACCGCGATCGAAACCGCCCTGCAGGGCAGGTTTCGCCTGACACTCCGGCGAGATCTGGATATCGACTATCCCGAGGCCGAGACCCCCACCCACCTGATCACCATGGGCATGCATCCCGACCTTGATACCTGCGTGGAGATCGCCTTGCGCCGGATGATTGCGCGGGTCTCGGCCCGCGCGGGCATTACCCGAGCCGAGGCTTACATGCTCTGCTCACTGGCGGGCGACTTGCGGATCACCCAGACCGTCAACCGTGAAAAGGGCGTGCATATGATGATGCGCAAGGCGCTGTTGCAACCGTCGCCCCACGACGGCTGAGTTCCGTCAGCCGCCTGCCCTGTCCGCGTCCCGGCGCGCCTTCCTTGCAGAGCAAACGGCTTCCGGTGCGGGGGCCGGCTGATCGAACAGATCGCGCGTCACGCTGTAGCCATAGCCCCCATCCGCCCCACCGCATCCAGCCTCAACGGATCGGAGTAACAGGCTTCCAGATCGATGATATCTTCGCGCAGATGACCGCATTCGATCCGGCCCGCCGACGGTCACATCATCAACGCCGATTGGCTGCGGCGGCTTAACGATCGTGGGCTAGGCTGACATCACCTCGGTGGGGGCGCAAGCGGGGTTTACTTGGGGTTCAAGCTGTAATGAACTGGGAGGAATGTCCGGCCCACGCAAGAAGGCGCCGCTAGCGATACTGGCAAGCGAGTTCCGCATCGTGCGCAGAGCAGACGGTTTCCCGCCCGAGGGCACCTTCGGCCGTCTCGGCAGGACTCCGGATCCAGACCCCGGACCCGGCATCGAGAGGCGCGTCAGGAGACGCGCGGTATCCCATCCAGCGAGTCTCTTTCGGGGTTTGGGGGATCGGCGTTCACTTGAGCAGCGCAGGAGAGTGACCGCCAACAGCCGCCGGCGGCAGAACCTCTGACAGTAGATGCAAAATCCGTGGCACATCGCACAGATCCATCGCTGCGGCGGAATGACCCGGCAGCGCTGCAAGGCGCGGTCTGCGGGCCAGGCCCTCGGCGGGAACACGCAAGCGTGGCGCCTCTCATTTCCCGCGCAGCGAATAAGATACCAGATCTCCGCTGGACAGGTCGGCTTGGGTCGCAGAGCTTCGGTTCTTTCATCCACGATAGCGGGTGGCGAGACGACAGGCCGCGATCGAGACCTCAGCACCGGATCACCCGATCCGCCGCATGGCGACCGGCCCAAAACCCGGTGGCAAGGCAGGCAGTCAAGAGATAGCCGCCGGTCGGCGCCTCCCAGTCAAGCATCTCGCCGGCGGCAAACGTGCCGGGGCGGGCGCGCAGCATCAGCGCATCATCAAGTGTTTCGAACCGCAGCCCCCCGGCGGTGGAAATCGCCTGATCCATCGGACGCGAATCGGCAAGGGGCACGGGCAGCGCCTTGAGAGCGGTGGCAAGATCGGGCGCGCTGCGGGCGAATTCCATCACCAGCGCCACCTTGACCGGGTCAAGGCGCAGCGCCTTGCGCAGCCGGTTCATCAGGCTGTCGCCAGGGCGCGCACGGGCAAGGCGAGCAGAGATCTGATCGGCGGCAAGATCGGGCATGAGGTCAAGCACGAGCGACGCGCCGTCACGCAGCGCAGCGCTGACCTCGTAGATACCGCCGCCCTCGACCCCGGTGGCCGAGATCACGAACTCTCCCCGCGAGACAGTGCCGCCCGCCCGCAAGGCCACACCCTTGACCGGCTTGCCCAGATGCGACGCCATATGCGGCGACCAGGCCACATCGAACCCCATGTTGGCAGGGCGAAAGGGCGCGACCTCCTGCCCGATATGCGCAGTCCACGCCCCGTCCGATCCAAGCCGTGCCCAACTCGCGCCGCCGCAGGCAAGAACGGTGACCGCCGGGGTCAGGGTGCGGGCACCCTCCGGCGTGTCAAAAAGCACCGCGCCCCCGTCCCACCCTGTCCAGCGCCAGCGCGTGCGGATCTTGACTTCCAGCCCTTCGAGCCGCGCCAGCCAGGCGCGCAGAAGCGGCGACGCTTTCATCGCGCGCGGAAACACCCGCCCGGTCGTGCCGGTGAACAGCGGCTGGCCCAGCCCCTCGACCCAGGCCCGCACCTGATCGGGCCCGAACGCCGCGAGCATCGGCCGCAGTGCCCCGGCGCGGTTGCCATAGGCAGCCAGAAATGTCTCGAAAGGTTCGTCCTTGGTCAGGTTCAGGCCCGATTTTCCGGCCATCAGCAACTTGCGCCCCACCGAGGGCTTTCCCTCCGCTACCGTTACGCGCACCCCCGCAACGGCCATCGCCTCTGCCGCCATCAACCCCGCGGGCCCGCCCCCGATGACAAGAGCCTCGCTCAAGTCTCTTTGCCTGCCCAACTCATGCGCCTCCCTGACGGTTTCCTCCTCCTGCCCGGAGGCGCGCCAAGGATCAAGAGAAACCCGACCCGGACCCGATCACACGGGCTGCAGCAGTCGGAAACGAGGCGGCGGACCGGCGGCGATCGTGTCGCGAAGTTGGTGGAAATTTGAAGGCGGCGTAATCTCCGGGTGATCCGAAACCCTGATCCACCTTAACTTGGCTGCATTGTGGTTGAAAAAGCAGGACTACCTCTGGACGATCCTACCAGATCTGCTCTGGCTTGATAGGGTTGTGCGTCATGTTCAGGCGCGCAGCCCTCCGAAGCCGCATCTCGACAGCATCCCCCAAGGCTTCGGCCTCGGTTAGAACCGATAAAAGCCGGGTAGTGCTGAAATCGGTCAATAGCCTTGCGGCCAAGCGGGGTTCCCCCGCGTCCAAAAGCACCTCGGCACTGCGCAGGACGTCAGGGAGGTCTGCCGCAAGCTGCGACTCGACGCGGCGCCAGTGATCCCAGACCTCCGCGAGGATTGGCTCCTGTGCCTGGAACGCGAGGTGCATCAGACGCTTGAAGATCTGAAAGGCGGACCGGGTCACTTCGACGCCCTGCGGGACATGTGAAACCGAGTCGGGATCGCGTTCGGCATGACGGGAATCGAGAAACCTTGCCGATTCTCCCTCGGTCAGGTAGCGGTGCGCCGCATACTCGGGTGGCAGATCGGTCATTCCAATGAACACCGGCACCAGTGGTGCGGTCACCGGCCCCACCGGCGCGTGCCACATCACCCGAAGCGCGTCATGTGACGGGTGCATCAGCGGGACAACCTGACCGTAGCCTGCGGTATCCCCGGTCAGCTTCTCAGTCGAGATCGACCAGAACACATCGGCAAGAGTAATCTTGTCGGCCTGCGCTGCGCGGGTGCGCATTTCGGCCTCCACCCAGGCGACACCTTCCCAACGACCCTTGCCGTCGCCATAGACGCGGTTCACGTCGAAGGGGCCATTTGCGGGATCATACCAACCAAGGTCCACAGCCGTTGAGATGAAATGGGCAGGAAACAGGAAATCCGCATCGGGCTGATCCGGGATCACGCCGATATGGCCGGGGCGCGAGGCGCGAATGCTGTCAGGCCCCAGACGTTCCGCGACCCAGAGTCCCTTGCCGCCGGAAAACTCGATCACCACCCAGGCTTCGTCCGGGTCGGCGATGATGTGGGAATTGCCACCATAGCAGCTATAGCCGTGTTCGGCGATCAAGCTGGCTATGATGTCTACCCCCTCGCGCGCGGTGCGGGCACGCTCCAGCACGATACGGGCAAGGTCGGAGTAATTCGGGCCGGCTTGATCCGCCGGGGTCATCACCACAAGTTCGGCTCGGGATGTTGACCAGACATCGCGCACCGCAACACCGTGCTCGTTGAGACCACCGTTGGTGATGGGAGCAGGCACACCGAGGTAGTGGCTATAGCTGACACGCACATGGCGGAATGTCTCGGTCACCTGCGGGATTTGCGACCGCTGCCCGGGCAGATTGGATGTCGGTGAGACGCCGACCGTAATAGTGGTATCGAGCATATGGTGCTGTCTTGGAACCAACTCCAGCCAATGGCTGGAGGGTTCGTCACCATAGCCCGCCAGATAGGCGATGCCGTCGGCGGTGTGGTTGCCGCCGATGTAGATGCCGTAACTCATGATACCTCGGAGATTGCAGGCAAGGGATAGTGGCACGAAACGATGCCACCGGTCCGTGATGGCGCAAGCTCCGGTGCGCGCACAGCGCAATCGGGACGCGCCATCGGGCAACGCGAATGAAACTCGCAGCCCGACGGACGGTCGTTAAGCGCGGGGGTTTCGCCTCTGAGCGCAAGACGCTTGCGCCGCGCAGTGGGATCGGGTTCGGGGTTTGCCGCCATCAGGGCCTGGGTATAGGGATGAACGGGGGAGGTAAGGATATCCTCGACCGGCCCCAGTTCCACGATCCGCCCCAGATACATCACCGCAACACGGTCTGCGATATGTCTAAGGATGTTAAGGTTGTGGGTAATGATCACCGTGGTCAACCCATGCGAAACCTTTATCCCATTCAGGAGGTTCAGGATCTCGCCCTGGATCGAGACGTCGAGCCCGGCGGTCGGCTCATCCGCCAGAACCAGCGTCGGGCCAAGTGCCAGAGCCCGCGCAACGCCCACCCGGCGGGCCTGCCCGCCTGAAAGCTCATGCGGATAGCGGTTAAGGAAATCGGCGCCGAGGCCCGCGTCCTGCAACAACCGCAGCGCAGTTTCCTCGCGCCCGTTGCTCGGCATGCCGTGGATGGCAAAGGGTTCAAGCAGAAGATCGCGTACAGTCTTGCGCGGTGACAGCGAGCCGACGGGATCCTGAAACATCATCGCCACACGGCGGCGTACTTCGCGCCAGTCGGATCGATCATGCAGCGGGGTTCCGTCGAACCAAACCTCACCAGCCGCCAACGGAACCAGCCCGTTGATCGCGCGCGCCAAAGTCGTCTTGCCCGACCCGGATTCGCCGACGATAGCCAGCGTTTCGCCTGCTGCAACATCTAGCGAGACACCGGCCACGGCCTGCACCCGACGCTGGCCGGAAGGTGTGAAAAGCGCCCTCAGGCCGCTCACGCCGGGGAATTCGACGGTCACGTCCCTCAAGGACAGGATTGGCGTATTCATCCATGCACCTCTTGCGCATGGTGGCAAGCGGCCCAGTGCGGGGGCGTCAGGGTGACGCGCGGCGGGCGTTCGATGCAGATATCGGTGGCGTAGGGACAGCGCGCCCGAAAGATGCAGCCCGCGGGCGGGTTGGTAAGATCGGGCAGGCTTCCTGGGATCGATGGCAGCGACGCTACCTTGCGTTTCAGCCGCCCGGGATCGCATTCGATCAGTTTCTGCGTGTAGGGATGGGCCGGACGCAGAAAGACCTCTTCAACCGCGCCTTCTTCGACGACCTCTCCCGCGTACATGACCACCACGCGATCGCACAGTTCGGCGATAACGCCGAGATGGTGCGAGATGAAGAGGATCGCGCAGCCGATCTCTTTCTGGATCTCCTTGAGCAGTTCGATGATCTGGATTTCCAGCGTCGCATCCAGCGCCGTTGTCGGCTCATCCGCGATCAGCAGCTTTGGCATCATCATCGCTGCCATCGCGATGGCCACGCGCTGCCGCATGCCGCCGGACAGTTCATGCGGATAGGCAGAAAGTTTACCCTTGGGATCGGGCATACCGACACGAGCCAGCATCGCCGCAGCACGATCATTCTTTTCGGCATGACCGATCCTGTCGCGATACTGGATGTCGCGCATCTGCCGGCCGATGCTGATGACCGGATTGAGGGATGTCATCGGGTCCTGGAACACCACCGACATATCTTGTCCGCGCAGGTCGCGCAGCCGACGCGGCGAGGCCGTGGCGATTTCCTCGTCGGCAAGCCGGATCGAACCTCCGGTGCGCGTTGCATTCTCTGGGAGCAGATGCAGGAGCGCGCCGATCAACGTGGACTTACCGCAGCCCGATTCCCCGACAATACCCACAATCTGCCCGGCCGGCACTTCAAGCGACACCTCGCGCAGCGCCTGCAACCCGCCCTCGCGGGTAGCATAGGTCACTGAAAGCCGCTCAACTTCAAGCGTTTTAGTCATCTGCCCTTCCTCAGCTTGGGGTCCAGTTGATCGCGCAGCGCCTCTCCGAGAAAGGTGAAGCCGAGCGTCACGAGGATCAGCGGCAGACCACCCGACAGGATAATCCACGGAGTGGTGCGGATGAAGTCGAAGCCGTCCTTGAGGGTTGCGCCCCAGCTAGGCGTGCCGGGTGGGACCCCGATACCGAGAAAGCTCATTCCTGCCTCGATGGTGATGACGACGGGCAGATTCATCGCGGCAAGGATGAAGAACGGTCCCAGTACGTTAGGCAGGATATGGTGAAAAACGATCCGGCCGAATGATGCGCCCATCGCGCGCTCGGCCAGAATGAATTCAGCATTCTTCAACGAAAGGGTCTGGGTGCGCACGACCCGGCCATATTCAGAGAATGACGTGACAACCACTACGATGATCACCGTTGACAGGCCCCGCGGCAGCAGGGCCGCGAGCGCCAAGGCAAGGATGATCGTCGGATAGGCGCGCAGTGTGTCGAAGAAGAACAGGAGGGTATTATCAAGCCAACGCGGACCAAACCCGGCCAGCATCCCGAGAACCAGCCCGATCAGCGCCGATATGCTGACCGCAGTCATCGCCACATAAAGGGCGATACGGCCACCCTGAAGCAGTCGTGAGAACGTATCCCGGCCCAGATTGTCGGTGCCCAGCCAATAGTGCCATGACGGGGGCGCGAACCGGTCCGCCATGTTCATCGCGCGAAAGTCGTGCGGTGCTATCACATCGGCAAAGATCGCCGCCAGCACCAACCCGCTGATAATGACGATTGCCACGACCGCCATCGGGTCCGCCAGAAGCCGACCAAGAAGGGTATAGCGAAAGTGCGTCATGACTTGGTCCGGTGCCGGGGATCGAGCGCGGCATTGATCAGATCGGCGATCAGGGCGCAGGTGACGAAGAACCCGATTGCGACGAGCATCGAGCCCATCACGACCGGATAGTTTCGGCCCGACACGCTGTCATAGATCAACGATCCGATTCCGGGTCGTGAAAAGACGATCTCGGCAAAGACTGCGGCCGAGAGCATGCCGCCGATGCCGACGCCCAGTACCTGCACAGCCGGAAGGATCGCCACGCGCAGGGCATAGTTGTAGATCACCACCCGACGAGGCAGGCCAAAGGCGCGGGCGGTGCGGATGTAGCTTTCGCTCAGGGTTTCCAGCATCGAGGCGCGCACGATGCGGGCGACATACCCGACCCAAGCCAGCCCGATCGCCAGAGATGGCAGGATCAGATGATAGAGGCGGCTGCCGATATCGCCTGGCTCGCCTGCGCCGATGGTCGGAAACCAGCGTAGCGTGACCGAAAACAAAAGGAGCGCATAGAGAGCCACGACAAAGGATGGGGCCGCAATAAAGGCCACCGAGAGCACGCCCGTCACCCTGTCAAGCAGGCTGTTACGATTGTCCGCGGAAAAGGCGCCCAACACGATACCCAGTGAGGCCGACCAGAAAATTGCCCCAAATACCAGAGCCGTTGTGTGTGGCAGAGCGCTGAACACCGCCACGGCGACAGGTCGGTTACGGTAGTAATCAGTTCCCAGATCCCCGGCCAGAACCCTGCCCCAGAAATCAGCAAGCTGAACATAGATCGGGTTGTCCAGCCCCATCTGCAGGCGAAACTCGGCCCTGATCTCTGGTGTGGCGCGCGGCCCCAGGAGAACCGTTGTAGGGTCTCCCGGCAGAGTTACCATGATCGTAAACAGAGCCGAGATGGCGACAAATACGATGGCCAAAGCCAAGGCGACGCGCTGGAGGGTGTAGGTCAACATGCGAGTCATGCCCCATTGGACCGGCGCGGACAGGTCAATCCGCACCGGTTGTCGGTTTCAGGAGTCACGCGCGTCGAAAGAATTGCACCATCGGCAGGCCGTCCGGGCGGGTCGCAGGCGTGATCGTGTCAGCATAAAGGTTCGCAGTGACCTCATGTGTAATAAAGCGGTAGGCCCCGGATTCTTCCATAAGATCCTGCATTCGACGATACATCGCGTCCCGTTTTTCGTTGTCAGTCTCAGAAAGCGCCTCTTCGTGCAACCTGTCGAACTCCTCATTTGAGAACTGTTCCCAGTTCCAGTCGCCGATCTGATTGGTCACGAACCAGGCCGTGGCGTAGTATGGATCAGGTGTCATCGAGAACCGCTTGAACGTCAGTTCAAGATCGCGCCAGCGTTCACCGTCGGCGGCGACACCAAGGCTCCAGAACGATCCGGATTCATGGACTGAAATCTCAAGATCAATTCCCGCGTTGGTCATCATGGCCTGCATGACCTGAGCGCTCGTCGTTGCAGTGACGTTGTTGAGAACGTCGATCTTGATCGCCAGCCGATCAATCCCGGCCTCGTCCAGCAGCGCGCGGGCGCGCGCGAAATCGGCTTGCTGCGGGATCAGCGTTTTCTCGCGATGACCGATGAGCCCCGGTGCGATGATGCCGGTGGAGGGTTCGGCCACGTCGAAATAGGCGGCCTGCATGATCGATGGCACGTCGATGGCGTGCATGATCGCCTGACGCACGCGGATATCCTCGAATTTCGGATTGTTCAGATTCAGCCCGACCCAAGTATAGCTGAGCGCCGGGTGCAGGGTCAGTTGCGAATTGGCTGGCGGGTTCTCTTGGAGGCGCTGGACAGAGCCGGGGCCGATGGCGGTGAAATCCACATCGCCGGCTTCCTTGGCGATCTCGGCGGCGGATTCATCGACAATTGCGATAATGTC
Organism: Roseovarius autotrophicus; assembly: GCF_018069895.1. Classification (GTDB taxonomy): domain Bacteria; phylum Pseudomonadota; class Alphaproteobacteria; order Rhodobacterales; family Rhodobacteraceae; genus Roseovarius; species Roseovarius autotrophicus. The sequence continues at coordinate 182,169 of NZ_JAGQDH010000006.1, forward strand.
CACCCGGTCGAAATCCGGTGCGGCGCCGGAATAATCCGGGTTGCGTTCCAGCACCCAACGCTCGCCAAGGCGATGTTCGCTGACACGATAGGGGCCGGAAACTGTGGGCGGAACCGCAGTCGTGATCTTGCCGCCAGCCTCTTCGGTGGCGCGCTTGCAGAGTATCGTACCGGCCAGATAGGGCAGCGCTATGGACCAAATCGGTGCAAAAGGCCGCTCCATGTGGATGATGCCGGAATGGCTGTCGGTCACTTCGACATGCGTGAACGGGCCGAGGTCGGGTTTGATGCGAGAGTTGTTCTCTTCGACCATGTGGCGTTCCATCGAGAATTTCACATCTTCGGCGGTAATCTCACCATAGCCATCTGACCACATCTGACCGGGTTTCAGAGTGAAGGTGATCGTGGTCGGACTGCTCTGTTTGATGGTTTCCGCCAGATCGTTCTGCCAGGCCCATTCATCGCCGGGCACGTACTGGATCAGTTTTCGATAGATGCAGCCGTAGAGCATTTCCTCGAGAAATCCCGATGCGTCGAGCGGGTCGTAATCCTCGGGCTCCAGGTAGGAGCGGACGTTGAGCGTGGTCCCTTGGGCCCAAGCGGTAATCGGTAGTGCTGAGGCCGCCGACAGGCCCACGGCACCGGCCAGCAACTGCCGACGGTCAAGCGTGGGGAAGAGGCGCGAAAGGCGATGGTCGGTCATTTCAGTGCTCCCTGCACAAATTTTTATGATGTTTCTTATCGCAACAGCCTGAGCAACCGGCCCCCTTCGGGCAATTGCGCAGTGACATCTCGCATGTATGGTTCTGGCGCGATATGAGCGTCAGATTGCGTCAGACGGGCAGTTCTAACGCCGTCATCATCTGTTGGCCCTGACCGCTTGCGGCGAGCATGCGAGACACGTAGCGTGGCAGGGCCGGACTGTCCGGATCGAATATCCCGGTCAGGCGCAGCGCCGCACGTTTGTTGGTCTGCGGGCCGAGATACTCGAGAAAGACAGCTGCTGCAAAAGGTGCTCTGGCGCTGCGACCCTGCACGCCGAGCGTCATGCCGGTCAGAAATTCGATGTCATCCGTCGTGCTTGGAAACAAGACGGTCTGTGACAGCGAGCGCAGCAGACGTGCGTTGTGATCAACGATGAATATCCGTCCGCCCAGCATTACCGTGACGCCGACATAACGAACGAAATGCGACCGGCCGAGCGGGCTTTCCTCTGGCTGGAGACGTTCTGTCAAACGGCTATAAAATACGTCTTTATAACAGCTTATACGCAAGAGAGAGCGGCGGATCATGCCGGGACGACTGGGGGTGTGGTAGTAATAATGGTAGTACCCGCAATAGGGCTGCAAGCTTGTAGCCGAGTTCGTGAACATCGCGTCGATATGGCCGGCGGCTGGTCCGAGGGCGCGGATGAGGTGCCGCGCCCGTGGTCGGAGCGAGACGATTTCGGCGAATTGTCCATGCGGAAGCAGCAACTCTTCGTCTTCCACCCCGAAATGATCGCAAATTCGGCGCATGTTGCTCGCAGACGGGCGCGCGGTACCGTTGAGGTATTTCGTGAACTGTTGACGGTTGATCCCTATGGCGCGGCATGCCTCGGAGATTGAGTTCGAATAGCTGCATAGAAGACGCAGATTACGGGCGAAACTGGGCTGCATTATAAAAGATTAACGCCTAGCGACCCCTAAGCCAAGCGCAATGCGCATCGTTTCGCGTCAGCCGATGCAGTCTCCTGCAATATCAGCGTCACTCTGCGCAAGTTTCTCCCCTGCTTTACACTCAGACCCCGTCGCGCATGATCGAGAACGCCCAAGTTTTTTCAAAGAACAGTTCGTTGCCTTCGTAAGCCTTCAGCCCTGCTTTAACATAAAACTGAGTGGCGTCGCAGGTCATCTCGGTCCAGGTCTCGGTATGAGTCTGCCAGTCGTCGCGCCCGACCTCAAACAACCACGATGCCTCCGTGCGGGCCGATAGCGGATCGTCTGGGTGAATGTCCCATGTTTCGGTGATGGTCTTGGCTACTTCCATCCCGGTGCTGACTTCGCGCCGAGCGCCGCCATCGGTGATCAGTTGAAGACGATGGGTGCCGTCTTGTAGCACGGTGTCTTCTCGTGTGAACCCCTCGGCTCGGCGTTCCTCGGCGCGGCCTTCACGGGTCTGTTCTGGAGCGCCAAATGTCGGTGCGGGCTCGTCGATGGCGGGTCGAAGTGGCAAGTCAAGCGCGCTGCCCTCCGGTTCGATCTTCAGCGCAAGCGGGGAAGCCGAAGGCCAAAGCATCGGCCAATAGGCGGTCGAGATAGCCAGCCGCAACCGATGGCCTGTAGGCAAATGATAGGCGATGTCATTGAGAGCAAACTCGACTTCAATGATGTCGCCGGGACGCATCGGGGTCACCTTATCGTGCCCGTCGCGATGCGTCAGGTTCAATGCGCCAAGGGTGATGAGCGCGATGCTTCCATCCGGTCGCAGATCGCATAGCCGCGCCACGACGAACCCGGCCGACTGGTCCGGTGTCAGTCTCAAACCCAGCTTGGGTGCACCGACGATGTCGATCCCTTCCACCATTGGCGAACTGTCAAGCGACAGGCAGGCATCGTCGTCGGCACGCTGATCCGCAGCCAGTTCTTCGAAACTGCGCATGCCGGGGCAGAACCGTTGTCCTGTGATGCCAAGGGTTGCAGGGCTGGTCACGCTGAGGGGGACGTCTCCGGCCACATCACCAAGTCCCTTGCTGGACAGGTAAAAGCGGCGATCATGGATACGGGGAGATGGCCAGACCGGCTCGGCCACCCAACGACCGCTACGCACGCCCATCCGGCGTGCGGGCAGGTCCGAGTCCATCAGGTAGAGACGCAGATCCGGGTCTTCTTCCACACCGGTCGGTTCATCCTTTAGCCAGCGATCAAACCAGCGCTTGCATTCGGTCAGAAAGCCGATTGCGGGATCCGGCCAAGCCACGTTAGGATATTTATGGGCCCAGGGGCCAACGATCCCCTTGGTCATTGCCGACAGCCCTGCGACCGTACGCGGCACGGCGTTGGAATATGCATCAGCCCATCCGCCCACCGCAAGGATTGCGGCCTTGACGCTGTCAAAATCCTCGCAGACAGAGGCGCGGCGCCAGTAATCGTCGCGCCGTTGATGTGCGAGCCAAGTCTCCAGCAGCAGAGGCTGACGCTCCAACCGTGCCCGCCATATCGCGCGCCAGTCTTCGCCCACAACCTCCGGATCTGGTGGGCGTGAGGAATAGGCCAGCATCTGCGATGACCAGCCCATGTTCTCGGTCAGCAGACAGCCGCCCATGTAATGGATGTCATCCGCATAGCGGTCGTCGGTGAAACAGATCGTCACGGCGGCCTTGAGCGCGGGAGGGGCCAATTGTGCAATCTGCAAGCCGTTGAAGCCACCCCAGGAAATTCCGATCATGCCGACCGCGCCCGAACACCAGCTCTGACGCGACAGCCAGTCGATCACCTGCACCCCGTCAGCCAGTTCAGTGTCACTGTATTCATCCTCCATGAAACCTTCGGAATCGCCGTTGCCGCGAATATCGACGCGCACACCGCCATAGCCGTTGCGCGCCAGCCAGGCATGGGTCAGTTCATCGCGGGCCAAGGTGCCGTCGCGGCGACGATAGGGCAGGTATTCCAGGATAACCGGGACCGGTCTCCGCAATGCATCGGCTGGTAGCCAGATGCGGGCGGCCAGCTTTACGCCATCAGCCATTGGAATCCAGACAGGATCAAGGATCACTATATCATCACCGCCCGGGAGAACCGGTTTGGTCTTGGTATCCATCGGGCGTGCTCCAGTCTGATTGTGCCATGTAAAGCGCAATGGACACCAGCAACCGGGCTTAGGCAATTGCGCCACCGGCGCTGTACCTGACGCAAGAAGACGTCAAGGGGGATGCAGCCCCTTAATTTCGGGGGGATTACCCAATCAGCCGTCAGCCCTCGCCGCATAGGATGACGCCGTCGCGCTTACGGAAAATCCACTTATCCCGGCTGTTCAGATTCCTAGAGCCACCTCTGTCTGAAAAGGAACAGGCGGAAGCCGCAGGTCGGCAGTCAAGAACCGGTGCGGGTTCGCGGTTTCTCAACCGCCGTGGTGGTCATGCCCGTTTTCCGCCACAATCAGGCCGGTGTGGCCATGGCGATACGGCGATACCCGGCCTCTCCGTAATAGAACCCGTTGCTGAACGGCCTCCCCCGGCAGATTTCTCGCAGCGACGTTTCGGCCTCGTCCGGCGCCTGCTCTTCGTTCAGGACCTTGCGAAAGGCCGATGCCACGCCCACCATATCGACATCCTGAGGCATCAATCGCAGATGGGTGACGCCGTCCGCCGCAAGCTGTCCGGTTTCGGGCAGCAGATCAACGTAGCTTTCGGACTGGGTCTGAATGCCGTTCACGCGCAGGATCGGTTGTTCGTTCCGAGTGAAAAGGGGCATCCCGTCGGCATCGTCTTCGCAGACGAAGCGGCAATTGTCCTTTGTCCGGCCGTGAGCACGAGCATGATAGCAGCGCGCCGATACCGCAAGGGGCGCACGACCGAAGACCTGCACCTCGATACCGATGCCCAATTCCCCTGCGGCCCGGGCCGCGACGGCAATGGCCGGCGCCGGCATCTCGGTGGGCAGGCACACATGCGTTGCGCCCTGCCTGGCCATCCAGGCAATCGTCGCTTCGTTGTAGGCATTCATGAACGGACCGATGCGATGCGGGCGGTTCCCCCGCGCATAAAGGCCGGCGGCGTTGTTGATCTCGATCTCCGGCCATTCCATCGACATCAGATCTTCGGTGGCCCTGCGCTCGCGTTTCAGCATGACCTCGGCCAGCGAGGACAGGACCACCGTCTTGCCAGCGCGCTGCAATCGCTCGATCGTGCCGGGCAGATCGGGTTCGTGGAAAGGCGCCCGCTTGGAACAGATCACTTCGCCCAGATAAACCTCGTCCACCGGCGCCTCGTCGGCGATGCGCGCATAGAAGTCGCGGCGGGTGTCAGCGGCCCAGTGATAGGCGATCGGTCCCAGTGTCAGTTTCATCATGTCTTTCACCGCCATTTCCTGGTCTCGAACGCGCCCTGGGTCTGCTTCTGGCCTTCGGTCAGGGCCACCAGATCGGCGATCCGAGCCTCCCGGCCCGCGCGGATGTCGTCGACCGCCTGACGAAAGGCCGAAACCACGCCGCGCACATAGCTCTTGGAACGTTGACGACCTTCGATCTTGAACGCATGCACTCCCGCATCGATCAACTCGGGCAAAAGCCGCGAGAGGTTGAGGCTGATCGGCTCTTCAAACGCATAGTAACCCTCGGATCGGTGCGGCGCCGTGTAGCGTCCCTTGCAGATTGTCGGATAGCCTGCCTTTTCGTCCGGGCTGAAGCGATCGATGGTAAACCCGGCAAGTTGCGAGGACATCGACCCATCCTCATGGCGAAGATATTCCACGTCGGAGGCCGGAGAGCACACACCATCCATGTTGGTCGATTGTCCGGTGAGGTAGTTGGTCAGGCTGCACCGCCCCTCCACCATCAGCCCGTGATTTCCGAAGATGAAGGTTTCGATCTCGCAAGGGATCTCCTTGCGGATCTGTCGGATCTCGGGGATCGTGAGGATACGCGGAAGGACCACGCGCCTGACGCCGAAGTTTTCGCAGTAGTAGCGGATCGCTTCCGGGCTAGAGGCGGCGGCCTGAACGGACAAATGAAGCCGCTTGTCGGGATGCGTGCGCGCAATGTAATCGGCAACCCCCATATCCGCGACGATGAAGGCATCAACACCTAGCCGCGCCCCGGTATCTGCTGCCTGCCGCCACAGGTCGACCTTCCCGGCAGGCGGATAGGTGTTGAGCGCCAGCAGGACCTTGGTGGCCTTGGCATGCGCATGGGCAACCGATGCCTCCAGTTCTTCTGGCGTGAAATTCAGTCCAGGAAAGTTCCGCGCATTGGTGGCATCCTGAAATCCGCAATAGACCGCATCGGCCCCCGCATCGACCGCGGTGCGAAGGGCGGCGGGTGTGCCGGCGGGACATATCAGTTCGGCAAGGCTCATCGGGTTGCGTGTCCTTTCGGCTCGTTTGCGTAGGCGCGGCGCATGCGCGCAAGTATGGTACGTCCCGGAGCCCCGAACATGCTGGCTGTTTCCTCGGCGATGGAGCCGTCCACATCGTCAAGCGCATTGCGAAGCCGGACCACAGCTTCGGTATCGCCGGTCACTTCGAGATCGCGGGAAAAGAACGCGGCATCGCCATCCTCTTCGGAATCGACCAGTTCCAGCAACAGCATGAACCGCCCGCGAATTGTGGCGCCCACTTGGGGCACGGCATGGCGCGGGACGGCACGGAACACCAGTGCCAGCGGGTCGGGTCTGAGGTGCAGGGCAAAGGGCAGTTCCACCGGATCAATCAGGAAGTCGGTGGTCTGGTGAGGCCCGAGCCGCGCGAAAAGCGATGGATGGGCCGCTGCGATACGGCGCACCACGCGCGACAAGAGCGGTTGCACCAAGGTGCAAGCCAGCTGCGCCACAGCGCCCTGACCGGGCAAGCCCGGCCGGCGGGACAAGACGGTATCCGAGGTCATGTCCTCGTCTCCTTCTGTGTGAACGGGTCGGCGCCGGAAGCAGCGGGCGCCATGTCAACCATCATTCGGCACCAACCGAGAACCGCATCCTCATCGGGCGGCAGTTTCTCGGCCATCCCGTCCGCGAACGTCTCAAAGGCGGCGCGATGCGTTTCAGAGACCCCGATCAGAACCGGGACACCCTGCGCGAGCGCCTCGCCGATCAACGAACGAAAGCCGCGCCCCTCAGCCTCGCTCAGGCCAAACTTGTTCAGAACGACGAGATCTGCGCCCTGCCCGGCCAGGCGCGCAGTCGCCTGTCCCACCGCCGCTTCCAGGGCACCGGCATCCATCCGGCAGGCTTGCGACCCGGAGCCCAGATCCTGTGTGATCCGAACGACCGGCCCGTCGGGCAAGAGCAACAGGTCGCTGTTGCATTGCTCCTCCGAACGGCCCGGTGCTACGGGCCGCAACGCGCCCAGAACCCGGACATCTTCATCTTTCAGCCGGGCAACAACCCTCGACAGCAACCAATCCGTCGCGCCGCGACCGACCGCCATGACTGATGCAATCGCCATCTCCTCACCCTCGCTCGAACCGGGGAAATAGAACTGTGTTTTCCAGCGTGAAATGCATTGCGAGGTCGTCTGACAGCTTTCCGGTTCCGGTATAGGGTGCACGGCATGAACCGCAGGCGTGGTCCGGTGGACACAGGTCCGCAGTCAGCGCGCGGATATGCGCGATGTTTGCCGCACGATCCTCGTGTTCGGCGCGCATCGCGGGAAAGAGAACTCTTTCCACCTTGGCCATGCGAGCTTCCACCTCGCGCCACAGGGTCAGCAAGGCCCACGCCAGCCCCCGCGCGCCTTCGGCACGGATCTTCTCGACCTTTTGCGCCAGCGGGTGCAGGGCCGTCAGGTCGGACCGGTGAACCTCGTGATAGCGGCTCAGGTCATGGACGATCAAGGCATCGGCGTCTTGCGGGGCGGCGTTGTCGAGCAGTTCCTTCATGGCTGACGAAATCCAGTGCATTTGCGTGGTGGTGGCGATTTGGTAATTGACTACCGATTACGCCCGCCTAATACGCATTGTAAATACCAAATCGGGAACTTGATCTTGCGCCTCACCTCCTTCTCCGATTTCGGGCTTCGGGTTCTCATGCGGATGGCAGGCAGCCCCCATCAGTCGTTCACCACTGCGGAACTGGCCGAGGAGTTCCGTGTATCGCGCAACCACCTGGCGAAAGTAATGTCGTCGCTTTCGGCGACCGGCTACCTTGAGACACGCCGCGGCGGCGGCGGCGGTGCGGTGCTCGCTCGTCGACCTGAGGATATCCGGCTGGGCGATGTCGTGGCGCATCTCGAGGCAGGTCAGGCGCTGGTCGAATGTTTCCTGCCCGGCGGCGCCGCCTGCACACTAATGCCACACTGCCGTCTGAAAATGCGGCTGGCTCATGCCGAGGCCGCCTTCATCGCCGAACTCAACCGCAGCTCGCTGGCGGATTGCGTCTATCGCCCGCACGAGGCGTGACAGACCGCCAAGGTCATCACGGCGAGCACCGCGCAGCTCCATTGCAGGCATTCATGGGCACCGGCCCTCGACACAGGGGCGTGCATGCGGCCCATGCGACCGAAAGGATGGGGCCCATGCCAACCGGCCGTGGACCATCGAGGAGCGCGAGATCGTCCAGTCCCGCATCAAGCCCCGTCTGCGGCAAGCGCGACGCCGCCCCCGCCTGCCATTTTTGACCTGATTGTTGATCGGCGCGCAATAGTGACCGGGCGGGGTCTGCGGTCCGATTGGTGGATCATCACCATGCACGCAAATTCTGTAAGGTTCCGCCGACGACCGTCTTGCCTCAGAGGCTCTTCTCGTCGGCCATGATGCTCTCGATGACTTCGGGATCACACTGTTCGTCGCGCAGGAACTCACGGATCCCGCCATCCCATGTCCGTATGTCCGCGAGAAGTTCCTGCAGGCATTCGATGCCACGGTCTGTGAAGGTCTTGATCCCCTCCTCGGTGCCGTCGTCTACCCAGATCATCTCGCCATAATCAATGTTGTCGGAATTGGCGCTGACAACCTCGATGAGTTCGAGGTTCTCGCCGATCCTCCTTGCGACCTCATCGATGGTGTGGACATGGGTGATCCGGGCCATCATGCAGCCTCGGCCGATCGGGGTGCCTGCTTCTGCCAGTTCCATGGCAACAACTCAGGCAGCCGCGAGACGGGCATGTCGGAGATGCGGGCGATGACGTCGGCGAGCCATGCCTGCGGGTCGATGTCGTTCAGCTTGGCTGTGCCGATGAGCGCGTACATAGCGGCGGCGCGGTGCCCGCCACAGGCGTTGATGATGTGCCTACATGGACTTCCCACGCGAGCACTGGGCCCAGATCGCGTCCACGAACCCACTCGAACGGGTGAACCGCGAGATCAAGCGGCGGGCCGACGTCATCGGGATCTTTCCGAACGACGACGCCATCATCCGCCTCGCTCGCCCGCGTGACCGACAATCCCACCATCACGCTGCCCGCCGTGGCAGCCTGACCGAGAGACCGAGCCTCTCCGAGGGTCGGCGCTCATACACCATCACCGGGGACACTGCCCGGTCCACCGCCCATGGAATCTTGAACCGGGACTACGATGCGGTCAAAAACGCCATCGAGATGCCCTGGAGCAACGGCCAGGCGGAAGGTCAGATCAATCGCCTGAAGACCCTCAAACGCGCCATGTACGACCGGGCCGGTCCAGAATTGTTGCGGGCGAGAATGCTACCGTTCCGCCACACAGATTGAGTCAGAGCCTATTTAAGGGCAACGCGACATCCCGCAAACCTGGTAACGGAACGCCATCTGTGCCTGCTTACCATCACGTCAGGTTGTTGAGTAGGAAACGGGTGAAACGAGGATCATTCGCACGTGCCACGTTGATGCGGATGCCATGCCGGTGTTGCGCAGGATCAACCGAGAAGAACGTGCCAGGAGCCAAAAATATCCCCTCTGCGGCAGCGCGATGGGCAAGGGACAGATCGTCCACGCCATCGGGTAACATGAGATAGGTGTAATACCCCTGGGCAGGAGTGGTATGGGTGCACAAATCCAGCTCGCGCAGCGTTTGTGCAAGCGCCAGAGCGGCGTCATGGGTCAACCGGGCAATCCGGTTGAGATGTTTCTGGTAACGACGACTGCGAATGATATCGACAATCATCAATTCGGAAAACCTTGAGCTGTTGACGGAGGTGATCATCTTCAGCTCAGCTAGCTCGGCGGCGATATCCGGCGCGGCAGCGATATAACCAGAGCGGAAGCTGGCCGAAAGCATCTTCGAGAAGGTGCCCACAAAGATTACATTACGAAACTGGTCCAGGGTTGCCAGCCGCACCCCTTGGATGCCCGGCAGATCAATGAACGGGTCGTCATCGACTACCCGACAACCTGCCTGTTCGGTGATCCGCAGAATGCCATGCGCGGTGGGAAGGTCCACCGAACTGCCGGTGGGGTTCTGCGCCAGTGACTGGGTGAAAAACATCTTCGGCGCTTCAAGCGCCACCTTTTTCGCCAAATCCTCCAGACATGGCCCCACTGGCCCACGCCGAACACCGACGAACCGCACCTGAGCCAGCTTCAGTTTGGCAAACAGCGGATAATAACCCGGGTCATCGACAAGCACGCAATCGCCCGGTCGCAGGTAACGCCGCACGATCAGGTCCAGCGCGTGGTTGCCGCCGAAGGTAGTTACGATCTGCTCGGGCGACAGGTCGATGTTCTGGCTCTGATGGCGCGCGGCGATCAGCTCGCGGATAGAGCTGTTGCCCTTGGGCACGCCATAGCCGGAACTGTCCGCGATGGAATCGGCAGAAGCCGCAAATATACGGCGCGGGATGGTCGCGGCCATCCAACTGCCGGGAGGGCGGCCATCTCCGACACGCACATTGTAATTCTGGTCAAGCTGGGCTCGCAGAAGCGAAATATGGTCGACGGCTTCGACGACGTGGCGCGGTGTTCCATTCTGCACGGTCGGTCGGATGGTTTCGACAACGAAGAAACCCGCACCGCGTCTTGATGCCAAATACCCCATCGCCACCAGCCGTTCATAAGCCTCCACAACGGTATTGCGCGACACGCCATGGATCTCAGCGGCGCGCCGGATCGAGGGCACGCTGGTGCCGGGGTGGAGGACGCCTTTCGTAATCTGTTGGCGCAGGCTGTCTACGATCCTCTCTGTTTTGGTCATTGCGCATCCTCGATTGTGCCAGACAAAAGCATGGTACAGTTTGGGTATTATTTTACCAACTGTATCTTTTATTCCGACATGGAGCCGCTATCCATTCCCCAAAGGTCGGAGGAGAGATATGACGCGAGCTAGCAATACTATCACATCCCGTATCGAGAACCTGCGCGGCATGGAGCCCGCCGAGCGCCTTGCAGCCATTGCCCGCGCCGCTGGGCTGAATGAGGCAGACGTCGCCGCACTGGGTGAGCCGCCGACGCTGCCAATGACTATCGCCAATGGTATGATCGAGAATGTCATTGGCAAGTTTGAGCTCCCGTTGGCGGTGGCGAGCAACTTCACCGTGAACGGGCGCGACTATCTGGTGCCGATGGCGGTTGAAGAGCCCTCGGTGGTCGCGGCGGCCTCCTACATGGCGCGGATCGCGCGTGGCTGTGGCGGGTTTGTAACCTCGTCCAGCGCGCCTGTGATGCGCGCGCAGATCCAAGTGCTTGGCATCGGCGACCCGCAAGCAGCAAGGCACCGACTGCTCTCGGTGGCACCGGAACTGATCGAAATGGCCAACCGGCGCGATACCGTGCTGATCGAGCTAGGTGGTGGCTGCAAGGATATCGAGGTGCATGTATTCGACTCCTCGCCTGTGGGGCCGATGGTGGTCATGCACCTGTTGGTCGATGTGCGCGACGCGATGGGGGCGAACACGGTCAATTCCATGGCTGAAGCCATTGCGCCGCACGTGGCAGAGGTCACAGGTGGCCATGTCCGGCTGCGCATCCTGTCCAACCTTGCCGACAAACGCCTTGTGCGCGCCCGTGTCAGCCTGACGCCCGAGGCACTAAACACCTCCGCGCTGGCGGGGGCCGACGTGATCGAAGGTATGCTGGAGGCCTGCGCGCTGGCACTGATCGACCCATATCGCGCGGCGACGCACAACAAGGGCATTATGAACGGCATTGATCCAGTCGTGGTGGCCACGGGCAACGACTGGCGCGCGATCGAGGCTGGGGCGCATGCCTATGCCTCGCGCAGCGGGCGCTACTCGTCGCTTACACACTGGGAGAAAGCTGCGGACGGTCAGTTGCACGGCACGCTTGAGATGCCGATGGCGCTGGGGCTGGTAGGTGGCGCCACCAGAACCCACCCTGCTGCGCAGGCGGCCTTGAGGTTGCTGGGGGTGGTTTCCGCACAGGAACTGGCTGAGGTGACGGTGGCTGTCGGGCTGGCGCAGAATATGGCCGCTCTCAGGGCGCTGGCGACCGAGGGCATTCAGAAAGGGCACATGGCGCTCCATGCGCGCAACATCGCCATTCTGGCGGGCGCGCAGGGCGAGAAGATCGAGACAGTAGCGAAAGCGCTGGCCGCTTCAGGGAACGTGAGCGTGGACAAGGCGCGGGAACTGCTTGACGGCATTTAACCCACTTAGACATCTTCAAGGGAGGAAAGAAGACATGTCAGATTCAAAAAGGCGAAATTTCATTCGCGGAGCAGGGGCGGCCATTCTGGCGGCACCCGCCGTCGTGGCAGCCAGCAGCGTGCGCGCCCAAGGCGTGACGCAATGGCGGATGCAGGCACTGTGGGATGGCGGCACGACCCCGATGGCCTACGAGGAACGCTTTTGCGCGCGTGTTGAGCAGTTGTCCGGCGGCACACTGCAGATCAGGCCGTTCTCGGGTGGGCAGATCGTGCCCGCAGCTCAAGCTTTTGACGCGGTCCGGGGCGGTGCCTTCGAAATGATGAAAACCTTTGACGGCTACACCGCCGGACGCATCCCTTCGCATGGCTTCTCTTCGACTGTGCCCTTCGGCTTTCCGCAAGGTGATCAATTCGAGGCATGGTTCTACTATCGCGGCGGGCTGGAGATGGCGAAACGCAGCTATGTTGATGCGGGCCTGACCTACATTGCTCCCACTATCTACGGCGAAGAGCCGATCCATTCCCGCGTCGAAATCCGCCACATTGCCGATATGGCAGGGCTGAAGGGGCGGTTTGTGGGCTTGGCGTCGGCGGTGATGGCGGATTTCGGGGTTGCCGTGTCGCCACTGCCGACCGGCGAGGTGTATTCGGCGCTTGATCGCGGGTTGATCGACATTGCCGATCGGGGCGATGTCAACGCCGGAGTAAAATTGGGCCACGGGGCGGCGCAAAACTAGGCCACCTGGGGTTTCTGCGGGGCGCGCGTGGCGGGCGGCGGCCAGTCAGCCGCGCTCTCCATGTAGCTGGCGGGTGACTGG
>NZ_JAGQDH010000069.1 GCF_018069895.1 Roseovarius autotrophicus
CCCCATAGGCGCTAACTTAAGCCCTGAGCCATTTGCGGTATTCTCTGTCTGGTTGGTTGACTGAGGCGATATGCGACGGATTGGAGACCTGTCCTGCAGACATGCATTTTGAGCGGACCGATGATCGCAGCGCACAGGATCCGTACGAACATCTTGTAGATGCGCCAAAGGGAGGGCTGGCGGGTCGTCAGAGCTGTCGCTGATCCATTTGGGTCTGCGACCGACTCAGGGGGGAGAGTCCGGCGCGGGCCGGATCATGTCGTCGATGAGAAAGGCGGCGAGCAGGTTCGTATATATCCACGCGCGGGCAAGGTCCGGGTCCCTTGCGCGCAAGGCATCAAGGTTCAGAAGGCTTTTCAATCGCTTGAACGCCAGCTCCACTTGCCAGCGGAGGCGATAGAGCGCCCCAAGCCGCGCGGCGGGATAATCCTCCGGGTCAAGTGAGGTCAGCAACAGGACATGGGCGGCTGCTTCCACCGTTTCCGGCTGGACCTGCCGGCTTTTGCGGCGGTTTTCCGCGGCAATGCGGTGTCGGGCCGCCTGAACCTTGTCGTCGGGCAGGCGCAGGGCGACGAGGCGGGCGGCGAAGGGCGCCTGTCCGGCGCGGTCCTTGCCGCGGCCGATCAGGATGTGGGCTTCGCCGCTCTCGGCCTCGCCAAGGCCCCGAAGGAAGGCCATCACGTCGAAGCGGTCGCCTTTCGCATCCAGCCAGTGCAGGCCGCGCCAATGCACCCGGACGAGATAGTCGCCTGGCCCCTCGGTCACGACCCGAATGCTGTCGGGGCGCGAACCGAACCCGCGATCGGCGATCCGGATCTCGTCCGCCCTGGCCGCGAACCTGTCCAGCCGCTCGGCACCCTTGCCGTCGGTCAGTTCGAAGTCGGTGAACCGGTAGCCGCGAGGATCGTAACCCATGTGCAACCGCCAGTCCGCACCCCGGGCGCCGGGTGCGGTCAGTACCGTCCCGTCCACGAGGCGCAAGGGCCGCTCTCCGATGTCCTCAGCTCCCGCGCGGTTCGACAGAACCTGACCTGCCAGAGACCCAAACCAGTCCGCCGCGTGGCGCAGACGGTTGAGCAGGGCAACGTCCGAGACCTCCGCGATGCCCTGCATCCGTGCCCAGGCGGAGACCTCACGCAGGGACATGCCCCCCGGACCATAGCCAAGACCCAGCCGCAACAGGCTCGCACCGTCGCGAACCCCACGCCGCCGTGTCAGCGCCCCAAACG
>NZ_JAGQDH010000070.1 GCF_018069895.1 Roseovarius autotrophicus
AAACTGATGATGGGCGTTGCGGCGCTCGCGCTGGCAGCGACCGGCGCAATGGCCGAGGTGAAGGTGGGCATGATCACCACGCTTTCCGGCGGCGGCGCGGGGCTGGGGATCGACGTGCGCGACGGGTTCCTGCTTGCCATCGAACAATCGGGGCGCGACGACATCACTGTGGTGGTCGAGGATGACCAGCAAAAGCCCGACATCGCGGTCCAGCTTTCCGACAAGATGATCCAGTCCGAGAAAGTCGATGTGATGACCGGCATCATCTGGTCCAACCTCGCCATGGCGGTGGTTCCCGGTGCCGTGGCGCAGGGCAAGTTCTACCTCTCGCCCAATGCCGGGCCTTCGGCGTTGGCGGGCAAGGGGTGCCATCCGAACTATTTCAACGTGGCCTGGCAGAACGACAACCTGCACGAGGCGGCGGGTGCCTATGCCAACAAGGCGGGTTACAGCAACAGCTTTATCCTCGCACCCAACTATCCGGCGGGGCAGGATGCGCTGACGGGTTACAAGCGGTTCTACGAGGGCGCGCTGGCGGGCGAGATCTACACCCAGCTTGGCCAGACCGATTACGCCGCCGAGATCGCGCAGATCCGGGCCAGCGGGGCGGATTCGGTGTTCTTCTTCCTGCCCGGTGGCATGGGGATTTCCTTCCTCAAGCAATATGCCGATTCGGGCGTGGGGCTGCCGGTGGTGGGGCCGGCCTTCAGCTTTGATCAGGGCATCCTGCAAGCCGTCGGGCCGGCGGCGCTTGGTGTGGTGAACACCTCGCAATGGTCCAAGGATCTCGACAACGCCGCCAACACCGCCTTTGTCGAGAGTTTCCAGGCCAAGTATGGCCGCCTGCCCTCGCTCTATGCCAGCCAGGGGTTCGACACCGCGAACCTGCTGATTTCGGCGCTGGACAAGGCCGATGTATCGGACGCGGGTGCCTTCCGCGAGGCACTCCGCGCTGCCGATTTTGTCTCGACCCGCGGTGAGTTCCGGTTCGGTCCGAACCATCACCCGGTCCAGACCATCTATGCCCGCGAGGTGATCCGGGAGGGGGATGTCTTCACCAACAAGGTGATCGGTGTCGCGCTTGAGGACCACGCTGACGCTTACGCGGCAGAGTGCAAGATGTAAGCGCGCGCGC
>NZ_JAGQDH010000071.1 GCF_018069895.1 Roseovarius autotrophicus
ATGGCAAAGGAAAAGTTTGACCGTTCGAAACCGCATGTGAACATCGGCACGATTGGTCACGTTGACCACGGCAAGACGACGCTGACGGCGGCGATCACGAAGTATTTCGGCGAGTTCCGGGCCTATGACCAGATTGACGGGGCACCGGAAGAGAAGGCGCGCGGGATCACCATTTCGACGGCGCATGTGGAGTATGAGACCGAGGCGCGGCACTACGCGCATGTGGACTGCCCCGGCCACGCGGACTATGTGAAGAACATGATCACGGGTGCTGCGCAGATGGATGGCGCGATCCTGGTGGTGAACGCGGCCGACGGCCCGATGCCGCAGACGCGCGAGCACATCCTGCTTGGCCGTCAGGTGGGCATTCCGTTCATGGTTGTCTATCTCAACAAGGTCGATCAGGTCGATGACGAGGAGCTGCTGGAGCTTGTCGAGATGGAAGTGCGCGAGCTTCTGTCCTCCTACGACTATCCCGGCGACGACATTCCGATCATCAAGGGCTCGGCTCTGGCGGCGATGGAAGGGCGTGACCCGGAGATCGGCGAGAACTCGATCCGGGCGCTGATGGCGGCTGTGGACGAATATATCCCGACGCCGGCGCGCGCTGTTGACCAGCCGTTCCTGATGCCGATCGAGGACGTGTTCTCGATCTCGGGGCGTGGCACGGTGGTGACGGGGCGGATTGAGCGTGGCGTGGTGACCGTGGGCGACGAGCTTGAGATCGTGGGGATCCGCGACACCCGCAAGACGACCTGCACGGGCGTCGAGATGTTCCGCAAGCTGCTTGATCGCGGCGAGGCGGGGGACAATATCGGCGCGCTGCTGCGCGGCGTGGATCGCGAGGGCGTTGAGCGCGGGCAGGTTCTGTGCAAGCCCGGCTCGGTCAAGCCGCACACCAAGTTCGAGGCCGAAGCCTATATCCTGACCAAGGAAGAGGGTGGCCGTCACACGCCGTTCTTCGCCAACTACCGCCCGCAGTTCTACTTCCGCACCACGGATGTGACCGGCACGGTGGTTCTGCCTGAAGGCACGGAAATGGTCATGCCCGGCGACAACCTGAAATTCACGGTTGAGCTGATCGCGCCCATCGCCATGGAAGACGGCCTGCG
>NZ_JAGQDH010000072.1 GCF_018069895.1 Roseovarius autotrophicus
TCGGGCAATCGCCCGAGATGGTCAAGCCGGAGTTGCGATGGGAGATCGAGCAGGGCCTTGCCGTATCGGGTGCCTATATTCAAAAGGCAAGCGCCATCCGTTCGGACTGGTTCCGCTATACCGCCAGTATGGAGGTGGATATCCTCGCCCTTCCATCTGCACAGCTCTTTGCCTTCGACGCCGATTGGCACTGGCCCAAGGAGATCGCAGGCACGACAATGGACACCTACCACCGCTGGATGGAGGTCGTCGTGCCCGCCTCTCTAACCGGGCTTCCGGCACTGAGTGTCCCCGCCGGTTTCGGCCCCTCCGGCACGCCCATGGGGCTGCAACTGATCGGCCATCGCGGTCAGGATGCCACCGTTCTCAATCTCGGGCGGGACTACGAAACCGCCGTTGACTGGATATCCCAAGCCCCTGCAGGCGACGGAAATTCTTCCTCCATTTGAGGGTGCCCCGCGCATCTTTCTTGAAGCACGCGCGCTTGTTCCGCAAATTGGCGCAAGGAGAGAGGCCCAGGAGTCCCTGCTCCAACGTAATGGTAGGAAACGGTGACAGATGAAGGCATGGACAAGACGCGCCGCGCTTGTCGGGGGGGGGTCGCGGCTTGCCGAAATGCTGCGCGGCGCATGAATCGCCGGTTCAGCCGAGCTGCACCTCGGAGCCAACCGATGGGGTGAGCGGCAGCAACTGGCCGATTCTGTGGAAAAGCAGACGTTTGCGAGCGCGGAAATAGCCATTCCAAATCGGGCGCGCGCGCCTTTCCTGTCAGGCTTTTCGCGTTTGCTGCGGTGCGGGAAAGATCTTGGCCAGTTTCCGGAGGTTCTGGGCGGTTGCGGCGAGGACGAATTCGTCATTTGCGCCGCATGGACCACGTAATCGCAGTCGGCCCAAGCCAAGGATGCATTTGAGGTGGGCAAATAGCATCTCGACCTTTTTTCGGAGCTTCATCGAGATGTTGTGTAAGCGTTAGCTGGACATCACGTGCAGCTTAGCTTGACGTCTTGAAGTTCCACGGCAGCAGGTCGTCGATGCCGCTTTGCGGATGGCCATTGGCGATCGCTGTCAGTGTTGCGTTGAGATAGGCG
>NZ_JAGQDH010000073.1 GCF_018069895.1 Roseovarius autotrophicus
GGCGTTGTTGCATGGAAGCTTCTGGAATCGGTTGGGGATTCCCAAATCGGGCCGAAAATGATTCACCCTATGGATGGCTCAGCGCTTCCGCACCCGTCCCGCCGCCAGCGCGAAACCGCGCTATCGCGTCACGAACTGGCGTGACTATAACCGCGCCCTGGTCGAGCGGGGCTCGCTCACCCTCTGGATCGATGAGGAGGTACTCGAGGGCTGGCGGGCGACGGGCGGGAAGGGCTGGCGCTACAGCGACGTCGCGATCCTCGCGGCGCTCAGCTTGCGCACGGCGTTCAGGCTGACGCTGCGCCAGACCCAGGGCTTCCTGGCGAGCTTGAAGCAATGTCTCGGGCTGACGATCGAGGTTCCGCACTACTCGACCTACTGCCGCCGGGCGGCCGGGCTCGAGGTACCGAAGCTTGTCCGGCCCGCTGGCGGTGGCCCGCTGCATCTCGCGATCGACTCCACGGGTCTCAAGGTCCACGGCGAGGGCGAGTGGAAGATCCGCATGCACGGAAAGGACAGACGCCGCGTCTGGCGCAAGTTGCATCTGGGCGTGGACATCGCCACCGGCGCGATCGTCGCCCAGGCACTCACCCCGAGCCAAATCCACGACGCCGCCGAGTTGGATGACCTGCTCACCGCGGTCGACGGGTCGATCGCCGCGGTCTACGTCGACAAGGCCTATGACAGCTTCGACAGCCACGCCGCCATCCTGGCGCGTGGCGCGCGGCCGGTGATTCCGCCGCGCAAGGGTGCTGCGATCCGCCCACCGCCAGGCCGACCGGATGTCCCGCCCACCCGCGGCGCCGCCGTCGCCCGCATCGCCGAGATCGGCCGGAAAGCCTGGAAGAAGGAGACCCACTACCACCGCCGCTCACTCGCCGAGACCGCGATGGGCCGCTACAAGACGATCATCGGCCCCTCGCTGAAGGCGCGCACATTCGACAACCAGAAAGCCGAAGCGGCCATCGGCGCGCGCTGCCTCAACCGCTTCACCGCCCTTGGCATGCCCCACAGCATCAGGATCGCGTGAAACAGCCAGGGAAAGGGTCGCAGCAACCTCAATAGATTCCATGCAACAACGCCT
>NZ_JAGQDH010000074.1 GCF_018069895.1 Roseovarius autotrophicus
CTGGCGGTATAGCGGAACCAGTCCGAACGGATGGCGCTTGCCTTTTGAATATAGGCACCCGATACGGCAAGGCCCTGCTCGATCTCCCATCGCAACTCCGGCTTGACCATCTCGGGCGATTGCCCGAGCAGCGCCCCGCGATTGCCCGCGATGGTCCAGCTGCGCAGCGTGGTCCATGCGGTCCAGAGCGCCTCGGCGGAAAAGGGCGGGGCCATGGCTGTGACGCTGTGGCCCAAGCCCTCGAAGACCCGGACCGCAGACTCGCACAGGTCCAGCACACCCGGCTCCATCGCATAGGCACCGCCCCAATCGGCAAGCCAACCGATCTTCAGCGTCCGACCCGGAGCCTCGGGCCGATAGGGACCGCTGGAATGGGGGTGCCTTGGGTCGTGTTCGGAAAGGATGGACAGCAACAGTTCAAGATCGCGGATGGAGCGCGCCATCGGACCTTCGGTCGAAAGCTGCGACAGGAACAGATCGCCCGGCCCCCCGCCCGCCACAAGGCCATAGCTGGGGCGGAACCCGAAGACGTTGTTCCATCCCGCCGGATTGCGCAATGAGCCCATCATGTCCGACCCGTCGGCCAAGGCCACCATCCGGGCGGCGAGTGCTGCGCCCGCGCCGCCGCTTGACCCGCCGGCGGATCGCGTGCGGTTGTAGGGGTTGCGCGTCACGCCATAAACGGGATTGTAGCTGTGCGAGCCCAAGCCGAATTCCGGCGTGTTGGTCTTGCCGATGATCACGGCCCCCGCCATGCGCAGGCGTGCAACCATGGGGCAATCGGCAGATGGCACATGATCCCGAAAGGCAGGCGATCCATAGCTGGTCACGATCCCGGCGGTTTCGGCCAGATCCTTGATCGCCATGGGCAGACCTTGCAACGGTCCGGGGGTGGCGCACGCGGCCTCGTCCAGCAGCGTGTCGCGGTCACGCAGCGCCACGATGGCGTTGATCGCGGGGTTTGCGGCGTCGATCCGATCCAGCGTTTCCGCCATCAGATCCC
>NZ_JAGQDH010000075.1 GCF_018069895.1 Roseovarius autotrophicus
CGCAGGTGAAAGGCATCCTTGTCAACATCTTCGGCGGCATCATGCGCTGTGATGTGATCGCCGAGGGCGTGGTGGCGGCGGTCAAGGAGGTCGGGCTGAAAGTCCCGCTCGTGGTCCGGCTCGAAGGCACCAATGTCGAGAAGGGCAAGGAGATCATCAACACCTCCGGCCTCGACGTTATCGCCGCCGACGACCTCAAGGACGGCGCGCAGAAGATCGTCAAGGCGGTCAAAGGGTGAGCGTCTCGTGTTGAATAACGCTATCCATCATCAAGCCCAAACGGCTGCACAGCAAAGCGCTATAAGGCTTATGGCGTATGCCGACGCTGTTTGGCCAGATGGACAGATGTTGGAGTTTGTTATTGAACAAGTGCTCAACGAAGCCGTCACATTCTCGGTTAACGCACGAAGGGTTCTTGACGCAACGAAAACCACCAACGTCGTCCAACAATCTGATTGGGACAAGGATATTGGTAAACCAATCGAAAGTGAAACTGACCTGCGGCGCTGTTTGAATGCAATTATTCATGCGCATGAGTTGCAGGTGATCGTTTCCCGGGCAATCCGGACCAAATTCGCCCACGGCCCCAACGTGCAGACCCGCGGCTTGCTAGCCAACACAGACCGCTACTCAAACTTACACATAGATCTCTTTGGTCTGGCTTGGTCGTTCATGACCATGCCACGCCAAATGAAAATGCAATAGGAGCCACCAAAATGGCAGTCCTCGTCGACGAAAACACCCGTGTCATCTGTCAGGGCCTCACCGGCTCGCAGGGCACGTTCCACTCCGAACAGGCTATCGCCTATGGCACGAAAATGGTCGGCGGCGTCACCCCCGGCAAGGGCGGCACCACGCATCTCGACCTGCCGGTGTTCAACTCGGTGCATGAGGCCAAGCACGAGACGCAGGCCAATGCGAGCGTGA
>NZ_JAGQDH010000076.1 GCF_018069895.1 Roseovarius autotrophicus
CCAATTAACCAGCCACCAGCGGGCGCCGCGCCCGCTCGGGCCGCACAAGTCGCCAATCCACGCCTTCAAAAAGGGCTGCGAACTGCGCGCTGGACATGCGCATGACGCCGTCGCGCACCTGTGGCCAGACGAACTTTCCGCCCTCCAGGCGCTTGTGGACCAGCACCATGCCTGTCTGATCCCAGATCAAGAGCTTGATCCTGTCGGCGCGTTTCGCGCGGAACACAAAGGCCGCGCCGCAGAACGGGTCCATCCCGAACATTTCCTGCACGGCCAGTGCCAGGCCATCGATGCCCTTGCGGAAGTCTACCGGCCGGGTCGCCACAAAGACCTTCACCGGCCCGCCATGACCGAACATCACGATGCTGCAGCCCGTGCTGCCCGGATCGCCCGCGTCAGCTGCTCCTCATCGGCATCAGCGCCAGCACGGATCACGACATCACCTACCACGATCTCGAGATCGGACCTTGTGACAGACACCGCCGGCTCGGCCGAACTGTCATCAACAACGAGCTCTGCGAAGACAGGCAAGGATGCCACGCTCTCGGGCACCACCAGGTTGCCTTTGCGAAGCTGCTTGCGCCAATCGTAAATCTGCCACCGCGTCGTGCCGTGCTTGCGCGCAACATCCGCCACCGTCACACCCGGCATCATGCTCTCCGCCGCGATCCGCGCCCGCTCCGCCTTCGTGCGCCGCCGACGACCGCTCGGCCCCTCGATTACTTCCAGCCGGGAAACCCCGGCACCCATCGGGCCGTCCAAATGGACGCCCATTTTGCCGTCTACTTCCAAAATCCAAACCCTCCGTCACGCGCATGCGCACAGAATGGCTGGATCAAGTCAGAAATGGCAGGAGGGGATCGGCGTCGCGCTTACCT
>NZ_JAGQDH010000077.1 GCF_018069895.1 Roseovarius autotrophicus
GAGGCCGCCGAGGAGGCGCGCCGGATGCTCGGGCGCACGCTTGTGACCAAGCAGACCGGGCCTGCGGGCAAGCAGGTCAACCGCATCTATATCGAGGACGGCTCGGGGATCGAGCGCGAGCTTTACCTTGCGCTGCTGGTGGATCGCGGCACAAGCCGCATCAGCTTCGTGGCCTCGACCGAGGGTGGCATGGATATCGAGGAGGTGGCCGAAAAGACGCCTGAGAAGATCCTCAGCTTCGCGGTCGATCCCGCCACCGGCTATCAGCCTTTCCATGGCCGCCGCATCGCCTTTGGCCTTGGCCTTTCCGGCGGGCAGGTCAAGCAATGCGTGGCGCTGATGGGCACGCTCTACCGGCTCTTTGTCGAGAAGGACATGGAGATGCTGGAGATCAACCCGCTCATCGTCACCGACAAGGGCGATCTCAAATGCCTCGACGCCAAGATGGGGTTCGATTCGAACGCGATCTACCGCCACGCCGACATCGCCGAGTTGCGCGACACCACCGAAGATGACCCCAAGGAGCTTGAGGCCTCGAAATACGACCTCAACTATATCGCGCTGGATGGCGAGATCGGCTGCATGGTCAATGGCGCGGGTCTGGCGATGGCAACGATGGACATCATCAAGCTGTATGGCGCCGAGCCTGCCAACTTCCTCGATGTGGGTGGCGGCGCGACCCGGGAGAAGGTCACCGAAGCGTTCAAGATCATCACCTCCGACCCGCAGGTGAAAGGCATCCTTGTCAACATCTTCGGCGGCATCATGCGCTGTGATGTGATCGCCGAGGGCGTGGTGGCGGCGGTCAAGGAGGTCGGGCTGAAAGTCCCGCTCGTGGTCCGGCTCGAAGG
>NZ_JAGQDH010000007.1 GCF_018069895.1 Roseovarius autotrophicus
CCGCCGCCTGGGCGGCCAGCCGGAAAAGCTGGCGCAGCGCGAAATCCACCAGATCGGCGGTCTCGATCTTGCCGGTGCGCGCGAGGCTGACAAAGGCGTCTTCCATCGACTTGAACGCGGTCTTGACAATGCCGAGCAAAACACCCGACCAAGCGCGCAAGACCCGTGCGAAGTCGGGTCAGGCAGAGTGGCGAACGGGAAGATTATGGAGGCGAGTACCGGAATCGAACCGGTGTACACGGATTTGCAATCCGCTGCGTCACCACTCCGCCAACTCGCCTCGGGTGGTGCGTGTCGATACCGCATCGTTTGCGTCTATGCAAGCGCCCGTGCCGCGGCGGATGTCGCAAGAGGACGCCTCGGATACGCACCCGATCACAGCAGCAGCACGCCGCGCCGGATCAGATTCAGCCCTGCGACAAGCAGCACGCAAAGCGTGAGTTTACGGAACATCTCCTGATCGAGCTTGTCCTGCAGCCAGAATCCGACAGCCGTTCCCGCTAGGGCCGGCAGCACCAGCGCAAGCGACAACGGCACCGTCTCGGCCCGAAGCACGCCCGACCCCAGATGCGACACCAGAAGCAGCACCGAGCCAAGGCCGTAAATCACCCCCTGCACCCGCATCTGCTCGCGTTTCTCGGTGCCGCGCGCCACCAGCATCGCCACTGTCGGCGGCCCCCAGATGCCGGAAATGCCACCGAAGAACCCGGCAAGCGCCCCCATGCCCGCCTCGCCGCGCCGACCCGCGCCGCGCGCCAACCGCAGGCCCCGCCCCATCAACGTTCCGGCCGCATAAAGCGTGACCATCGGTCCGATAAGCAGGAACATCGCCGCGGGCGGCAGCGCCGGCACCATCTGCGCCGACCCCGCCATCACCACCCCGCCCGCGATCAGGAACACCCGCACCCGCAGCAAGGACGCAAAGGCCGCCCGCACCCCCTGCCGCAATGCCTGCCAGAGATTGCTGAGCAGCGTCGGCACGATCAGCCCCGCCAGCGCCAGATCGGGCGGCAGGATCGTGCTGAGTCCGGCGATCATCACCATCGGCATGGCAAAGCCGACCATGCCCTTGATCACCCCCGCCAGCAGGGACACCGCGACGGCAAAGACCGCCCCCCAGAGCGGCAAGGACAAGAACAGCGTTTCCATGGCGCAGCGTTAGCACGCCCGAAAGCGCCGCGCTGCAAAAAATCAATGCGCAACTTTAGAACAAAACTCCATGATAATTGGCATAATAGTTGCGCTGCATCTGCATAATAGATAGAAGGCGGGAAACAGGAAAGGACGCGATTCATGGCACATGACGGACAGGACATTGCGATGGCCCAGCCCACCCTTATCGGCGACCTTCTGGCGCTTACCCGAGCGGCGGTCGCACCCGCGGAAACCCTTTTGATACAGGCACAGGAGGCCGTACGCGCCACCGTAACCAAAGATGGCCGCATTTCAGGCGCGGCCATGGATGCCGAACAAAGCGCCACCCATGGCCTCGCCTGGCTCGCAACGTATGTCGAATCACTACGCCAGATGCAGGGCTGGGCCGCGCGTCTGACCGAAGCGGGCAATTTCGGCGAGGTTGAGCAGCTGATTCACCAGATTGCCTTTGGCGAATATCTCGCCCAGATCGCCGGCGGCATCGCCATGAACCAGGGCGAAATGCTGCGCCTCGCGGATCTCGGCCTTGACGAGGCCTCGCTCGGGCGGTTCCGCACGGCGGAGGTTCAGACGTTGATCGCGCGCGGCAACACGCAAGCGGCGCGGTTGCGCCTTGTCGCGCTGATGCAGGAGCGCGCCGCCGAGATCACCGTGGGCCGCACCGGACTTGACGACGAGTTAGAGATGATCCGCGAGCAGTTCCGCCGCTTCTCGGTGGAAAAGGTTGAGCCCCACGCACATGAATGGCACCTCAAGGACGAACTGATCCCGATGGAGATCATCGAGGAACTGGCCGAAATGGGCGTCTTTGGCCTGACCATCCCAGAAGAATATGGCGGTTTTGGCCTGTCGAAGGCGTCGATGGTCGTGGTCTCGGAGGAGTTGAGCCGCGGCTATATCGGCGTGGGCAGCCTTGGCACCCGCTCGGAAATCGCCGCCGAACTGATCCTGTGCGGCGGCACCGAGGAGCAAAAGGCCAAGTGGTTGCCGCGTCTGGCCAGCGGCGAGACGCTGCCGACCGCCGTTTTCACCGAACCCAATACAGGCTCTGACCTCGGGGCCTTGCGCACCCGCGCGGTCAGGGACGAGAGCGGCGACTGGAAGGTGACCGGCAACAAGACCTGGATCACCCATGCCGCGCGCACCCATGTGATGACGCTGCTGGCGCGGACCGTTCCCGACACGACCGATCACCGGGGGCTGTCGATGTTTCTGGCCGAGAAAACCCCCGGCACCGATGAGGCCCCGTTCCCCACCCCCGGCATGACCGGCGGCGAGATCGAGGTTCTCGGCTATCGCGGCATGAAGGAATACGAACTGGCCTTCGACAATTTCCACGTCAAGGCCGAGAACCTTCTGGGCGGCGAAGAGGGCAAGGGCTTCAAGCAGTTGATGGAGACGTTCGAATCCGCCCGCATCCAGACGGCCGCCCGCGCCGTCGGCGTCGCGCAATCGGCGCTTGATGTGGGGATGCGCTATGCGCAGGACCGCAAGCAGTTCGGGCGCGCCCTGATCGAGTTTCCGCGTGTGGCCAACAAGCTTGCGATGATGGCGGTCGAGATCATGGTGGCGCGGCAACTGACCTATTTCTCTGCCTGGGAAAAGGATCACGGGCGGCGCTGCGATCTGGAGGCGGGCATGGCCAAGCTTCTCGGGGCTCGCGTCGCCTGGGCGGCGGCCGACAATGCGCTCCAGATCCACGGCGGCAATGGCTTTGCGCTCGAATACACCATCAGCCGGATCCTGTGCGACGCGCGTATCCTGAACATCTTCGAAGGGGCCGCAGAGATTCAGGCGCAGGTGATCGCCCGCAGATTGCTCGGCTAACACATACTGCACCTGTTCAGGGTCATTCCCGGGACGGGTGCGGCACGCGTCAGCAGATGTCGGAAAACGTCCGGGCGGCGTTGTCATCTGCGGCACGTGAAGATCCACGCGCAGGTGATCGCGCGGCGGCGTCCGGGCCGAGACCCTCTTGCGAATCCGCCCGCGAGGGGCCACCAAGGGCGCATGGATGGCCATGACTTTACCCTCTCGGGCGCGACGCTTGTCGCGCTGCCCTCGGGTGCTCTCTACTGGGACGCGCGCAACCTGCTTTGCGTCTCTGACCTGCACCTGGGCAAGGCGCTGCGCCGCGCCCGCGCAGGAGAGCCGCCGCTGCCCCCCTACGAGACGCGCGACACGCTGAGCCGACTGGAAAGCGACCTGCGCCGCACCGGCGCGGCCACGGTGATCTGTCTGGGCGACAGTTTCGACGACACCGACGCCGCCCGCGCCCTGCCCGAGGCCGAACGGCTCTGGATCGCCAAGCTGCAGGCCGGGCGACGTTGGGTCTGGATCGAGGGCAATCATGATCCCGGCCCGGTGGCCCTTGGTGGCGCGCATCTGGCGGAACTGCCCGACCCGCCGCTGACCTTTCGCCATATCGCGCGACCGGGACAATCGGGTGAGGTTTCAGGCCATTACCACCCAAAGATGCGGCTGGCATTGCGGGGCCAGAGCATCAGCCGCCCGGCCTTTCTGATTGACGGCGACCGGGTCATCCTGCCCGCCTATGGCACCTATACCGGGGGCCTGAGTTGCGAAGACCCGGTGATCACCGGCCTGATGCGGCCCGAGGCGCTGGCGGTGCTGACCGGGCCAAAGACGCACGCCCTGCCCCTGCACGCGCGCCGCTGAACCCCGCTCATCCGCTTTTGCGGGCAGCCTCGTTCACCGCCGATTCGGGCGTCTCGATGGCAGCGCGGGACTCATCGCTCTCATAGTTCGCCCATGGCCGCTCAGAGCCGGTGGGCGGCAGATCTTCGGGCTTGTGGCCGAGATGCAGATGGGTCTTGGCAATGAAATGCCCGGTGATGGGCGCGGTGAGGAACAGAAACAGTGTGATCATCAGCTCGTGAAACGAGAACCGCCCCACCACAAAATAGAAATACAGCATCGAGGCGATCAGTGCGCCCCCCACCCCGAGCGTGGTCGCCTTGGTCGGCGCATGCAGGCGCATCATGGCATCCGGCAGCTTGATCAGCCCGACCGAACCCACCAGCCCGAAAATGCCGCTGATCACCAGGCAGAGAGAGATGAGGATTTCGACAAGCATGGCGCGCCCCTATTCGATGATGTCGCCGCGCAACAGGTAGCGCGTGTAGGACACGGTAGAGATGAAGCCGGTCATGGCGATGATCATCGACGCCTCGAAATAGACCGCCGTGCCCTCAAGGATGCCGAACAGCGCCAGAAGCGCGATGGCGTTGATCACCATCGTATCCAGCGCCAGGATGCGGTCGCCCACCGTGGGCGCGTTCACGATCCGGTAGATATTGAGCAACAGCCCCAGACCGAAACAGGCAATGGAAAAGGTGAGGGCAACTCCGATCATTCGAAAATCTCCATCAGCCGTCGCTCGTAGCGGGCCTTGATCTGGTCGCGCACGGACTCGGGGTCGGGCGCGTCAAGGCAATGCACCAGAAGGCTGCGCCCGTCCGCGGACAGATCGCTCGACACCGTGCCGGGGGTCAGGGTGATCGTGCCCGCAAGCACGGTGATCGCCTCGGGCGTTTTCAACTCCAGCGGGATCGTCACCCAGGCGGGGCGCGTGTTGGCGTTGGACTTGAACAGGATGATATAGGCCACCTGCACATTGGCCACGCAGATATCCCAGAGCACCAGCAGCACGTATTCCACGATCCGCGGGATCGACCGCAGCCGCGGCGTGTTGGGCCAGTAAGGTGCGGTGACAAGCGGGATGAGAATCCCCAGGATCAGCCCCAGCACCAGGTTTCCCAGCGTGATCTTGTTGACCAGCATCTGCCAGACCACGAGCAAAAGCAGGGTCAGGTAAGGATGGGGCAGGATCTTGCGCAGCATCTCGGTTCCTCCCTCAGCCCTGACCCAGAACGGCGGCGATATAGGCGGCGGGCGCATGAAGCTGCGCCGCCATCGCCTCAAGATAGCGCATCACCGGCCCGGCGAATACCGCAAGCGCCACGATCCCACCGAGAAGCGTGAAACAGGCGACAAGCGGCAACGCCGGTTGCGGCGCGGGCGGCGTCCCGGCACTGTCGGCGCTGTCGGTGGTTTTCCAGAACACCACGCTGCCCGCCTGCGCCAGCCCGAGAATGGCCACCAGCGAGGTGGCAAGGATCGCCGCCCAGATCAGCCAGACCGCCTCCATGTGGCGCGTCGCGTCAAGGATCAGAAGCTTGCCCAGAAAACCCGAGAGCGGCGGCATCCCGGCGATGGCGATGGCCGTCCCGAACCACAGCGCCGTGATCATGCCGTGCTGTGCCAGTCGCGGCCCCGGCACCAGCGCACCCGCTGTTGCGCCGCGCCGCTCGCGCACCAGATCGACCACAAGGAACAGAAGCGCGCCCGCCAGCGTCGAATGGAGCGTGTAATAGACCGCAGCCGCGGTGGAGGCTTCGGTAAAGCCCGCGATGGCGACAAGCAGCGTCCCCATCGAGCCGATGGCGGCGAAGGCCGCCAGCCGCCCCAGACGCCGCGCGCCGAGAACCCCGATCATCCCCACGACCAGTGTCAGGATCGCACCATAGATCAGGATCCGGTCAATCAATGCCGCCGTCACGCCGAGGTCAGGCCCAAAGACAAGCGTGTAGAAGCGCAGGATCGCATAGGCGCCGACCTTGGTCATGATCGCAAACAGTGCCGCTACCGGCGCGGGCGCCTCGGCATAGGTGTTGGGCAGCCAGAAATGCAGCGGCAGCAGCGCCGCCTTGATCGCAAAGACCAGAAACAGCAGCATCGCACCGACCCGCAGAAGCGCGCTGTCGCCGGCAGGAATTTCGGCGGCGCGCAGGGCCAGATCGGCCATGTTGAGCGTGCCCGTAACCGCATAAAGCGTGCCGAGCGCGAACAGGAACAGCGTCGAGCCAAGCAGGTTGTAGATCACATACTGCACACCCGCCTTGAGCCGGCGCGCGCCGCCCGCATGGATCATCAGCCCATAGGACGCGATCAGCAGAACCTCGAAGAACACGAACAGGTTGAACGCGTCGCCGGTCAGGAACGCGCCGCATATCCCCATGAGCTGAAACTGCCACAGCGGATGGAAATTGCGCCCCCGCGCATCCCAGCCCGTGCCGATGGCATAAAGCAGCACAATCAGCGCCAGCGCCGCCGTCAGCACCACCATCACCGCCGACAGCCGGTCAAGCACCAGCACGATGCCGAAAGGCGCAGGCCAGTTGCCCAGTTCATAGACCTCGATCGCGCCGGTTCCGGCATGGCCCAGAAGCCCGAGCGCCACCGCCAGAAGCGCCACGCTGCCCGCCACCGAAAACACCCGCTGAAGCCCGATATGATGCCGCATGGCCAGCGTCAGCACCGCCGCGAGCACAGCCGGCAGAACGACGGGCACGACGATCCAGTGACCAATCATGCCTCGCCCTCCCGCGTGGCGTCATCCTCGGGCGGAAGCGTCACGTCATCGTTGCGCGCCGTCAGATAGGCGCCAAGCGCCATCATCACCACCACCGCTGTCATGCCGAAGGAAATCACGATCGCGGTCAGCACAAGCGCCTGCGGCAACGGATCGCTATAGGTTTCGACCCCCTTGCGCAGGACGGGGGGCATGTTCACCGCCAGTCGCCCGCTCGCAAAGAGGAACAGGTTGACCGCATAGGTCAGCAGCGACAGGCCAAGAATGACCGGGAAAGTCCGCAGACGCAGCACAAGGTAAAGCCCCGCCGCCGTCATCAGCCCGATCGCGCTTGCCATCAGGAGTTCCATCTCACTTGCCCTCCTCTGGCTCGCGGGTGGGGTCGATGTCCATCGGCTCCACGTTGACGGTCTCGCCCGCGCGGCGCGCCATGCTCGACAGGCTGTTGAGCGCCAGCATCACCGCGCCCACGACCGTCAGGAACACGCCGATGTCAAAGGCGATGGCCGTGGCCCATTCGAATTCCTCGATGGGCGGAAAATGCAGATAGCCGTAATCCGAGGTCAGGAAGGGCCGCCCCGCCAGCCAGGCGCCGATGCCGGTCACGCTGGCAATCAGCACGCCCACGCCGATGGTGGCGTGATAGGTCACGCGCTGCCGTGCCTCGGCCCAGGCAAAGCCTGACGCCATGTATTGCATGAGGAACGCAATCGCCACGATCAGACCGGCGATGAACCCGCCGCCCGGCTCGTTATGGCCGCGCAGAAAGATATAGGCCCCCACCATCAACGCGATCGGCATCATCACGCGCGTCGCCACCACCATCATCAGCGGGTGGCGGTCGCCCGCCTCGGGCAGGGTCGGCTGATCCCAGTTGGCCAGCCAGCGCCCGCCGGGGCCGCGCAGAACCGCCTCGGTCAGCGCAAAGATCACCAGCGCGGCAATGCCCAGCACGATGATCTCGCCATAGGTATCAAAGCCCCGGAAATCCACAAGAATCACGTTGACCACATTGGTGCCACCACCACCCTTGTAGGAATTGGCAAGGTGATAGGCAGAGATGCTCTCGGCCGCGAAATCGCGCACCAGAATGGCATAGGTCAGCCACGTCACCGCCACGCCGCCCGCGATCGCGATGGCCGCGTCGCGCGTGCGGCGTCCGGCTGTGCTCTCGACCGGGGTTTCACGCGGCAGAAAGTTGAGCGCCAGCAGAAGCAGGATGATCGTAACCACCTCGACCGAAATCTGCGTCAGCGCCAGATCGGGTGCAGAGAAATAGACAAAGCCGAGAGACACCATCAAGCCGACGATGCCGATGAGCACCAGCGCGGTGAACCGCTCGCGATGATAGACCACCAGAAGCCCTGTCGCCACCACCAGCAGCAGCCAGCCGATCGCCGGCACCGGCGTGATCGGGATCATCTCTCGCGTCGGCGGCTGCAACCCGCCCCCCTGCCAGGCAAGCCAGCCAGCGATCAGCACCGCCACGCTGAACACCGCCGCGTTGCGCGTCAGCGCGCCGTTGTGAAGCCCGTCGGTCAGCGCCGTGGCGCCCCGCGTGGCAGCAGCCGTCACCGCGTCGAACATCACCTTGGCCTCGGGGCGCGGCGCGGCGTTCCACATTGCGGCGAGCGGCGCGTGGGTCTTGAGCAGGACAAACCCGCCTGCAACCGCGATCACCGACATCCAGAACGCGGGCACCAGCCCGTGCCAGTGATAGATGTTCACATAGGCCGCGTCCCCCGTCACCGCCCCCGCCGTGACCCGCACCAGATCGCCGACCATGGTCATCGGCATCAGGCCGATCAGCACCACCAGCACCACCAGCAGCGCGGGCGCGGCCCACATGCCGAAACCCGGATCATGCGGCTTGGCCGGGTAATCGTGCCGCTTGGGCCCAAGGAACACATGCGCGATGTAGCGGAACGAATAGGCGACCGAGAAAAGCGCCCCCAGCGTGACCGCCGCGCCCATGAACCATGCCGGTCCGATCCATTGGGTATGGGCCACCTGTTCCAGCATCATTTCCTTGGACAGGAACCCGTTGAGCGGCGGAATACCGGCCATCGACAGCGCCGCCACCGTGGCGATGGTAAAGGTGATCGGCATGAGATGGCGCAGCCCCCCCAACCGCTTGATGTCGCGGGTATGCGCCTCGTGGTCCACGATCCCCGCAGTCATGAAGAGCGCGGCCTTGAACGTGGCGTGGTTGATGATGTGGAACACCGCCACCGCTGCTGCCGCCTTGGTGCCAAGGCCCAGAAGCATGGTAATGAGGCCCAGATGACTGACCGTGGAAAAGGCCAGAAGCGCCTTGAGGTCATCCTTGAACAGCGCGATCTTGGCCGCCATCACCATGGTGATGAGGCCCGTCGAGGCCACGATCCAGAACCATTCCGGCGTGCCCGCCAGCACCGGCCACATGCGCGCCATCAGAAACAGCCCCGCCTTCACCATGGTGGCCGAATGAAGATAGGCCGAAACCGGCGTGGGCGCGGCCATGGCGTGCGGCAGCCAGAAATGAAACGGGAACTGCGCCGATTTGGTGAAACATCCCGCGAGAATCAGAATGAGCGCGGGCAGATACATGGGACTGGCCTGAATGGCGTCCTTCTGGGTCAGGATCACGCTCAGGTCATAGCTGCCCGCGATGTCGCCCAGAATGAGCATCCCCGCGATCATCGCAAGCCCGCCCATGCCCGTGACCGTCAGCGCCATGCGCGCGCCCTGACGACCCTCGGGCAGATGCTTCCAATAGCCGATGAGCAGGAAGGACGAGAGCGAGGTCAGCTCCCAGAACACCAGCAAAAGCAGGATGTTGTCGGACAGGACAATCCCCACCATGGCGCCCTGAAAGAGCAGCAGATAGGTATAGAACTGCCCCATCGGATCCTCGCGCGAGAGATAAAACCGCGCATAGAGGATGATCAGCAGGCCGATGCCAAGGATCAACCCGGCAAAGAGCAACCCCAGCCCGTCCAGCATGAAATTGACGTTGAGACCCAGCGAGGGCAGCCACGCGATGCCAAAGGTCAGCACCTCGCCGCGCATCACCGCCGGCGCGCAGATCAGCAGAAGCGTGAGCGCAAGGATCGTAGGAGCGGCGGTAAAGGCGGCACAGGTGTTGCGCCCCGCCTTGATCATCAGCCCCGGCAGAAGCGCGCCCAGAAACGGCAACGCCGCGATGATCGGCAAGAACCCTGCGACGGTCTCCATCACGACCTGCCCCCCCTTGTCCTGTTGTGGTGGCCCGCTCCTCGGTCTTGTGGCGGGCCTTTCCGAACTTTCGCGGTAATATATGGACAGGGGCGGTAGCAACAAGCCGATTCCGACCGATTTTGTCTGTATTTCGCGGTCCGGGCCGGGGTCTCTGCCCCATCTCGCGGCAGGGCGCGCACGCTCAGGCCGCCCGGGCCATCGCCAGTGTGACCGCCTCGAACTGCCGCAGCACCTGCCAGACCGGGCGCGCATGTTCGGGCAGGCGCGCCCGGTCGAACCCGGCCAGAAGGCTCATGGCGACGGCTTCGGGCTTGCGCCGCATCCGGCCCAGATAGACGCTTTCCGTGGTCGTGCCCGCGGCCTCGATCTCTTCGTGTTCCGGCAGGATCAGCCCGTGATATCGCACCAGCGATCCGGTCTCGGCGGGCACGGCGGGCACGGCGGCAAAACCGTTGACCAGATGGCGCGCAGGTACCAGAACCGCCTCGCAGCCAAAGAGGTAATCCACGTCCGCCCCCCGGATCACCAGCCGCTGATGGGGCGCCACGACAATATCTGCGCGCAGGCCGAAATAGGGCGCGCGCAGGCGCACCGGCGCAAAACTGCCCGCCGCAGGCACCGTGCGGACAATCGCCTGAAGCACCGGAACCGAAGTGCCGCCCGCCCCGTACACGCAATCCCCGCGTCGCAACCGTCCGGCATGGACATAGCCGCCCGGCACACGCACGGGCACCTGCGCGCCAAGCCCCGGCATCGGCCCCACCGGCTCTACCGTGTCGGAGAGCGCGGCAAAGACCACCTGCGGGTCCATCCGCCGCCGGCGCGGGTCGCTAAAGACCGTGTGCAGGTCGGCCAGCGGCATCGGGCGTGGCGGGGCCAGCCTGACGCTCGTGAAACCAAGTGTATCGGGCCGCTCCAGCGTGAGACGCCCCCAGCGCGCGGGCGCGTCCCAGCTATAGGTGATGCGCAGGCTCTCGCTTCGGTCGTCGGGGCTGAAGGGCAAGGTGGCATGGCGCAGGTCGCCTGCTTGGTCCTCGATCAGCGTGATCCCGCCCGACGGCATGAGTTGCAGCGCGAAACGGCCCTGCCACGGATGGGAGCGCCCGAATTCCAGCAGCGTCAGCGGGCGGCGCTCGATCGCGGGGCGCGTCTCGATCATCAATGTGCCGCGCGGCATGAGTGCCTCGGGTTCGGGCACGCCCCCCTGCCCGGCCACACCCAACCCACCGGGCGCGAACCGCCCGCCCTGCCGGGTGGCAAGCGCGATCCACCCCATCAGGCCTCCCGCCCCGCCAGAAGCCGCGCCTCATGGGGCCGCAGCGTGCGCCGCGCGGCAGGGCTGTAGCCCGCGCCAGTCTCGGGGTCGATCGCGGGGAAAAGCGCGCAGATCTCGGCCAGGATCGCGGCCTCGAAGCTGCGCGCGGCCTGCGGCCCGGGAAGAAAACTTTCGGTCAAAAGCCCCTCGGACCAGATCAGTTGATGGCGGTCGAAAAGCAGGTGCACATACTCGACCTCGCCCCCTTCGATCCGCCGCACCGTGTGGTCATTGACCAGATCGCGCGCCGCCACCAGCACCTCGGCCTCGCCGAACAGAAGTTCGGCAAGGCTGTCGCGGATCAGCACCCGGTGCAGCGGCGAAAGCCTGAGCGCACCATGTCGTCCGAAGGTGCCCGCTGCGATGGCGATCGGGGCAAAATCCCCGATGGCCTGCACCCGCCGCGTGCCGATCCAGCGCAGCGGCTGCGCGCCCTCGTCCTTGGTCAGGACCAGATCGCCGGGGCGCAGGCATTCCACCGCCACCGCGCCTTCGGGCGTGCGGATGCGCGTGCCGGCCACGAAACAGGGCACCGAATCGACCGTGACAATGCCCACGTCGGTCGCGCCAGTGCTGCTTGCGACGCCATAAGTAAAGTTGAACAGCTCGGTGTCGCCATCGCCCACCACCGTGATCGTGCCATCGGCATTGAGCTGGATCTGCTGCCCGGACTTGAGCGTGACGATATCGCCCGCGACCACCGGCACCCCGTTCAGATGGGTGATCATCAGCGTTCCGCCAGTGGCGTTCACGTCATTGGCCAGAACGTCGATGATCCGCGAGCCGGTTGGAAACAGCGTCGCCATGTCATCCATCGCGACCAGCGCGGTCTGCACGCTGTTGGCGGCGATCAGCACCGTGGAATCGTAATTGGAATCCGCGACATCGGCGATACCGATGCGGATCGAATTGACCACATCCGGGTTGACCGGAATGGTCAGCGTCAGCGTAAGGGTGAACCCGTCCATCTCGGTATTGAAATCGCTGTTGGTGTTGTCGATGAACAGGTTGCCGTTCGTCCCGGCATTGATGTTGTTCGGGTCGATATCGCCATCGCCCACCGAAAGCGGTACAAGGCTGCCGTTGATCCACACACCGAAGAAATCCTGAAACGCGCCCACGGCGTATTCGGGATATTCCTCGGAGGCAAAGACGAACTGCATCGTCATGACGTTGCCCGTCGGAATAAAATCCACGTCGAGAATGGCCGCGTCGAAGGTGGGCGCGCCCGCGGCGGCGTTGAAATCGGACAGACCGTCCGGTCCGGTCGTGTTGGTCGATGTGCTCGATGACAGGTTCGCCTGTTCGGAACTGTTGGTGAAATCGCGCAGATCACCAGTGGACAGCATGATGCCCGTGTCGCCCGGAGTCAGGCCCGGCGAGACCGCATCGCCATTGGTGTAGATGCCAGAGGAATTGCGGCTGCCGGTGTAGGAGGCGCTGATAACCTGCACCCCGTCGCCAAAGATCGTCTCGGCCATCTGAATGGCCGTTGCGTTTCGGTTGATCGGGATTTCCACACCTGCGACCATGCCTGTCCACCTCATTACATGAGGCAAAGCCGCAACAGGCCGTTTCCGGCCTCACGAATGGCGGCAAGGCACGGATGCCCCGAAACCGCTGTCCATGTGCGGGCCTCGTGTCCGGTGCCCGGATCGTGCGGCCCTGTCTGCTCTTGCTTGTGCCCTGCCTCGGGTCTGTCAACGCGGCATTGATAGCAAATCCTTCCTGTCATGTTAAGGTTTATTCGCGTGGCGCCTGCGGCATTTGCGCCTGCCCGCGATCCGCGCTAGGCGAAGGGAAACATGCCGAAAGGTCGCCCCATGCCCCATGCCCCGCTCGATCCCGTTCGCCTGACCGCCGATCTGATCCGCTGTCCCTCGGTCACGCCCGAGGAGGGCGGCGCGCTGCGGATTCTCGAAGGGGTGCTGTCGGAGGCGGGCTTTGAGTGCACCCGCGTGGATCGCGGCAGCGTGGCCAATCTCTTTGCACGCTGGGGCGAGAGGGGCGCGGCGAGAAGCTTTGGCTTCAACGGCCATACCGATGTCGTGCCGGTGGGGGATGAGGCCGCCTGGTCCGTGCCGCCCTTCGGCGCGGTGGCGCGTGACGGGATGCTCTGGGGGCGCGGCGCCACCGACATGAAGTCCGGGGTTGCCGCCTTTGTCGCGGCGGCGGTGGATTTCGTCACCATGACGCCGCCCGACGGGGCAGTCATCCTCGCCATCACCGGCGACGAGGAGGGCGACGCTGTGGACGGCACCCGCGCTCTGCTCGACTGGATGGCGGCGGAGGGCGAGCGGATGAGTGCCTGCCTCGTAGGCGAACCCACCTGCCCCGCGCGCATGGGCGAGATGATCAAGATCGGGCGGCGCGGATCGCTCACCGCCTTTTTCACCATCACCGGCGTGCAGGGCCATTCCGCCTATCCGCACCGCGCCTGCAATCCGCTTCCCGCCATGGCGCGGCTGATGGACCGGCTCGCCTCGCATACCCTCGACGAGGGCACCGCGCATTTCGATCCCTCCACGCTGGCGGTCGTCACCATCGATACCGGCAACCCCGCCACCAATGTCATTCCCGCGCGCTGCCGCGCCACCGTCAACATCCGCTTCAACGACACCCATGACAGCGGATCGCTCACCCGGTGGATGCAGGACGAACTTGACCGCGTGAGTGCCGAGTTCGGCACCACCGGCGAGATGGACGTCAAGGTCTCGGGCGAATCGTTCCTCACCCCCCCCGGCCCGCTCTCGGATCTGGTGGCGCGCGCGGTCGAGCGTGAGACCGGCGTGACACCAGAACTTTCCACCTCGGGCGGCACCTCGGACGCGCGGTTTGTCAAGGATCACTGCCCGGTGGTCGAATTCGGCCTTGTCGGCCAGACCATGCATCAGGTGGATGAGCGCGTGGAGATGGCGCAGATCCACCAGTTGAAGGCCATCTATGCCAGCATCCTGCGCGA
This sequence comes from Roseovarius autotrophicus, assembly GCF_018069895.1. GTDB lineage: Bacteria > Pseudomonadota > Alphaproteobacteria > Rhodobacterales > Rhodobacteraceae > Roseovarius > Roseovarius autotrophicus. The sequence goes on from NZ_JAGQDH010000007.1 coordinate 14,047, forward strand.
CTTCTTCGCATGAGGCAGACCACCCTTGTCGTGATGGTGAAAGAGCCGCGCCCCGGTCGCGTCAAGACGCGGCTGGGGCGCGGCATCGGCATGGTCGCCGCAGCGTGGTGGTTCCGCCATCAGGTCACGCGCCTCTTGCGCCGGATCGACGATCCGCGCTGGCGCCTCGTGCTCGCCGTCAGCCCCGATGCCGAGGGGCTGACAAGCCGCGTCTGGCCCGCCCGCCTGCCCCGCGTGCCGCAGGGCACGGGCAATCTGGGCGACCGGATGGGGCGGCTTTTGCGCAGCCTGCCACCGGGGCCGGTCTGCATCATCGGGGCCGACATTCCCGGCATCACCCGCGCCCATATCGCCCGCGCCTTCGCAGCCCTCGGCAACCATGACGCGGTGATCGGCCCCGCGCCCGATGGCGGCTACTGGCTGATCGGGCTGCGGCGCAGCGCCGCCGTGCCCGCGCGGATCTTCGATGGTGTGCGCTGGTCAAGCGCGCACGCCCGCGCCGACACGATCCGCAGCCTCGGAGCGGCACGCGTAGCCCTGATCGACACGCTGCGCGATGTGGATGAGGCGCGCGATCTCAACCCGGCAAGCGCCCGAATACCAATCGCAAAATCTCTGCCAGCCCTACGGCGTCCTCCTCGCTGAAGGCCGCCAGCCGGTCGCTGTCGATATCAAGCACGCCAATCAGCGCCCCTGCCCCGTTCCACACCGGCAACACGATCTCCGAGCGCGTGGACGCGGCGCAGGCGATATGGCCCTCGAACGCCTCCACGTCCTCGACGATCTGCACCTCGCCCGTGCGCGCCGCCGCCCCGCAGACCCCGCGCGAGAACGGGATTTTCAGGCAGCCATGCCCGCCCTGATAGGGGCCAATCCTGAGCATCTCCGGCCCGGTCACGCGATAGAACCCGGTCCAGTCGAACCGGTCGTCGGCATGGTGCAGCTCACAGACCACCGTGGCCATGAGAGCGACCTCGTCACTCTCGCCCTCGGTCAGCGACAGGATCGCGCGTGTGGTGGCGGGGTAATCAATGCGCATTGGCGCGCTCCTTGTTCAGGCAGAGGTGGGGGCTGGCCCCCACACGCAGGGCCAAGTGGGGGCCAGCCCCCACACCCCCGGGATATTTCAGGCCAGAAGACGCTCAGAACCGTTCGATGGCAATGGCCGTGCCCTCGCCGCCGCCGATGCAGATGGCCGCGACACCCCGTTTCAGCCCGCGCTTTTCCAGCGCGTTCAGCAGCGTCACCATGATCCGCGCGCCCGAGGCCCCGATCGGATGGCCGAGCGCGCAGGCCCCGCCATTGACGTTCACCCGCTCGCGCGGCAACCCCATCTCATGCATGAAGGCCATGGGCACCACGGCAAAGGCCTCGTTCACCTCCCAGAGGTCCACATCGTCAACGCTCCAGCCAAGCCGCTTGAGCAACTTCTGTGCCGCAGGCACCGGCGCGGTGGTGAACCAGCCCGGCGCCTGCGCGTGGCTCGCGTGGCCAAGGATGCGCGCGCGGATATTGAGGCCCTGTGCCACCGCCGCTTCGCGCGAAGCGATCACCAGCGCCGCCGCCCCGTCGCTGATCGAGGAGGAGTTGGCCGCCGTCACCGTGCCCCCCTCGCGAAAGGCCGGTTTGAGCTGCGGGATCTTCTCGGGGCGCGCCTTGGCGGGCTGCTCGTCTTTGCTGATCGTCACCTCGCCCTTGCGCGTGCGGATCGTCACCGGCGCGATCTCGTCCGCGAAGGCCCCGGATTTCTCCGCCGCCAGCGCCCCTTCCAGCGAGCCGAGCGCATAGTCGTCCTGCGCCTGCCGCGTGAACTGGAACTTCTCCGCGCAGTCCTCGGCGAAGGTGCCCATCAGGCGACCCCTGTCATAGGCATCCTCGAGCCCGTCGAGAAACATGTGGTCGATCACCTCGCCATGCCCGATCCGCGCCCCGCCGCGCATCTTGGGCAAGAGGTAAGGGGCATTGGACATCGATTCCATGCCCCCCGCGATCATGGTTTCCGCATGGCCCAGGGCGATCTGGTCAAAGGCCATCATCGCCGCCTTCATGCCAGACCCGCACATCTTGTTGAGCGTGGTGGCGGGCACCTCCTGCCCGAGACCGCCCAGAAATCCGGCCTGCCGCGCCGGGGCCTGCCCCTGCCCCGCAGGCAGCACACAGCCCATCAGCACCTCGTCCACCGTGGCCGCGCGCGCATCCGCCAACGCCGCGCGGATCGCCGCGCCGCCCAGTTCCGCCGCGGGCACCCCGTCGAAATCGCCCTGAAAGCCCCCCATGGGCGTGCGCGCCGCCCCCGCGATCACAACTTCCCGCATCATGACTCCTCCTCGTGAAAATATGGCCCGTGCTTACCGGATGGAAAGGAATCGGGTCTAGCCTGCCCTGTATTACTACGTAGCGGAGGCAGGATGAAACTCGAGGTAACCAGTCACAACACGGTAAGCATTGTCACCGCGCCCGGACCACGGATCGACGCCGCGGCCGCCATCCAGTTCAAGGAGGCGATGCGCAAAGCGACGGCCGAGGGGCCTGATCGCGTGGTGCTTGATCTGTCCAACGTGTTCTTTGTCGATTCCAGCGGGCTTGGCGCCATCGTTGCCGCGATGAAACAGATGGGCGCGGGGCGCAGGCTCGACCTTGCCGGGCTCACCGCCGACGTCGCCAAGGTATTCCGGCTTACGCGGATGGACACGGTTTTCGTTATCCATGAAACTGCCGGGGCGTCGATCCGCCACGCCTCGGGCTGAGCAGAAGGCCCGCGCCCCGCGGGCGGAAAGGGAGGCATATGACGGGAGTGTTTCACAGGCACATCGTAGCGCAAAGCATGGCCGTGCGCACCCTGCTGGCCGAGATGCGCGCCGAGTTGCAGACGGCGGGGCTGCACCCGGATCGTTGCGGCACCGTGGAAATCGCTCTGGCGGAGGCGCTCAACAACATAGTCGAGCATGCCTATGCCGGGACGCCCGGAGAGATCACGTTCGACATGGCGCTCGGGGCGCAGGGATTGCGCATTGATCTGCGCGACAACGGTGCCCCCCTGCCCGGCCCCGGCATCCCGATCAATGACCCGCCGGTGTCGCAGGGACATCGCGACACGCTGCCCGAGGGCGGATTCGGCTGGTTCCTGATTCGCACGTTGACACGCGATCTGCACTATCAGCGCACAGCGCAAGAAAACCATCTTACCCTTTGTTTTGATGTGTAAAACCTGGCCGAACCAATCCACCGAGGCGCAAGGCGCAACCGTGGCGTGTGCCCGCCAAGAAATCACCTTATTCCGAACCAAGTGCCGCCGCAGAGCCTCAGCATACACGCTTTTGTAGCTGCATAAAGCTTCCCTCGGCGCCGCGTGTCATTGCCCCCACCCAGTGCGCGGCGTCGAGGTTTCTGCCCGCCCGCCCGCGACCGAATGATCCACCGGACGCATTGGCTTTTCCCGCGCCGCGCCCTAACCTGCGCCCCGACGCAGGACAAGGGAGAGGATCATGCGCGATTTCCACATGCCGGGGCGCTCGGGCACCTATGCAACGAACGGGATGTGCGCCACGTCGCACCCGCTTGCCGCGAAAACCGCCATCGACATTCTTGAACGCGGCGGCAACGCCATGGATGCGGCGATTGCGGGCGCGGTCCTGCTGGGCATGTGCGAGCCGCAGATGACCGGAATCGGCGGTGATTGCTTCGTGCTCTTCACCACCCCCGGCGACCAGACAATTCGCGCGCTCAACGGCTCGGGCCGCGCGCCCGCCGCCGCCTCGGCCGAGGCGCTGCGCGCCGAGGGCCACCAGACCGTGCCGCTGCACAGCGCCCATGCCGTCACCGTGCCCTGCGCCATCGACGCCTTCTGCCGGCTTAGCGCGGATCACGGACGCCTTGGCCTCGACGCGCTTCTTGCCCCCGCGATCCGCTATGCCGACGAGGGCGTGCCGGTCGCGCCCCGCGTGGCCTTCGACTGGCCGCGCGCGGGCGTGACGCTTCAGGGCCACGGAATCACCCATTTCAGCCGCAGCGGCAAACCGCTCACGACAGGCGAGATATTCCGCGCTCCTGGTCAGGCCGAGGTGCTGCGCCGTATCGCTAGGAACGGGCGCTCCGCCTTTTACGAGGGTGAAGTGGCCGAAGACATGCTGGCCGCCCTCAACGCGCTTGGTGGCGTGCACGAGGCAGCCGATTTCGCCGCCGCCGAAAGCAATTACACCAACCCGGTGAGCGGCGATTACAAGACCGCCACGCTGGTCGAGCATCCACCCAACGGCCAGGGCGCGACGGCGATCCTGCTCCTGAATATCCTGAGCCATTTCGAGCTTGCCGCGATGGATCCGCTCGGGGCCGAGCGCCTTCATATCGAGGCCGAGGCCACCAAGCTCGCCTATGACGCGCGCAACCGCTTCATCGCTGATCCCGATCACACCGCGCGTCTCGACCACATGCTTTCCCCCGAAACGGCGGCACGGCTTGCCGCGCTCATCGACCCGAAACGCGCCATGGCCGCGGCAGAGCCGCTCACCGAGGCCGTGCATCGCGACACGATCTATATCACCGTGGTAGACCGCGACCGCATGGCGGTGTCGTTCATCTATTCGATCTTCCACGGCTTCGGCTCCGGCATCGCATCGGAAAAATTCGGCATCCTGCTGCAAAACCGGGGCGCGGGCTTCACGCTGGAGGCGGGCCACCCGAACGAACTCGCAGGCGGCAAGCGGCCCATGCACACAATCATTCCCGGCATGCTGGCCGAGAATGGCCGCGTGACGATGCCCTTCGGCGTCATGGGCGGGGCCTATCAGTCCACCGGGCACGCGCGGCTTGTCTCGAACATCGTCGATTTCGGCATGGATGTGCAGGCGGCCATCGACGCACCGCGCGCCTTTGCCGACCCGGCCGGCCTCAAGCTCGAGCGCGGCTTCGCGCCGGAGGTGGCGGCGCGGCTGGCCGATCTGGGCCACGAGGTGATCGTCCCGCCCGAGGCCCTTGGCGGTGCCCAGGCGATCCGCATCCACGACAGCGGCTTGCTCGAAGGCGGCAGCGACGCGCGCAAGGACGGCTGCGCGCTCGGGTACTAGCGCGAGGGGCGGGGGAAACCCCGCCTCAGTTCAACTGAAAATGCAGCGGGTAATGCCCGTCCTCGAACGGCCCGAAAAGATCGGGAATATCGGGGTGATCCACAGGCTCGCCTGAATAGTCGGCGACCAGGTTCTGTTCGCTGACATAGGCCACATAATAACTTTGCTCGTTCTCGGCCAGAAGGTGATAGAACGGCTGTTCGCGCTCGGGGCGGCTGTCCTCGGGGATGGCCGCATACCATTCCTCGGTGTTGGAAAACTGCGGATCCACGTCAAAGATCACACCCCGAAAAGGATGTTTTCGATGGCGCACAACCTGGCCCAAAGCGTATTTCGCGTGTGTCTTGATCATTTGCATTGCCCTAGCACAGATATTTACCGCTGCAAGCCGGGTTTGTCCAATGCTGCGCGCGCGGCTTCGGGAAACAGTCTGTGATCACATGCGTGACAGCGGATATGTGCCGCCGGACGGACGGATTCGTGATTTCCTCCCAGGCGCAAATCGGCTAGGATCAGACAAAACAAACGCGAAAGCGAGAGGCAGATGAGCAGGTTCCTGCGCGCCGTTCTGGTGCTTTTTGTGTTGTCCTCCTGTGGCGGCGGCTTGGGCTATGGCACCTCTCCGCGCAATCTCGACAATGCCTGTGCGATCCTCGATGAGCGGCCGGAATATGCCCGCGCCTTTCGCGCGGCGGAACGCCGCTGGGGCGTGCCCGCCCATGTGCAGATGGCCACCATTTATCAGGAAAGCAAGTTCGTCTCGGACGCGCGCACGCCCTACCGCTGGAGCCTTGGCGTGATCCCCACCGGGCGGATCAGTTCGGCCTATGGCTACAGCCAGGCCCTGGATGGCACATGGGAGGAATACCTGGCCGAAAGCGGGCGCTTCGGCGCGCGGCGCACCGATATCCACGACGCGGCGGACTTCATCGGGTGGTATATGGCCAAGTCAACAGAACGGCTGGGGATTTCGCCCTTTGACGCGCGCAACCAGTATCTGGCCTATCACGAGGGTCGCACCGGCTTTGCGCGTGGCAGCCAGAACGCCAAGCCCTGGCTCCTGCGGGTATCGGGAGAGGTCGAGGACCGCGCCGCGCGCTACCGCGCGCAGCTTGGCACCTGCCGTGCCGGGCGCGGTCTGGTCTGATCACCTGTCGATGCGCGTCCGGTCACGGCCGGGAATGACGAAATTCTCGTCCGAGAGGCGCACACCGGTGGCCAGATCACCAAGGATCACCGTCGTGCGCCCGCCATTGGCATCGTTGATGATCCATTGCCGCAGTTCCACCGGATCGGCGGTAAAGACCAGATCGATGCTGCCGTAATCCGGGTTGTCGGGATCCTGCGCGCGCACCGTGGTGGCGGTGCCGTCGCTGGCATGACCCGTTACCATTCTCGCCCGCGTCAGATCGACATTGCGTTCCAGGATGATCTTGAGCGGCGTTCGGTGAAGCGGATAGCCCTGCCGCTCGTTCGAACGCGGGTCGATGATGCCCACGGTCGCGCCATCGGCCACCACCAGCGCCGCCTCGGGCGGATCGTATTCGAACCGCACCTTACCCGGACGCTTGAGCAGGATACGCCCCGTGCTGATCGAGCCATCCTCGTTCACCTGCGTGAACTGCCCTTCGGCGGTGCGCAGGCTGTTGAGATAGGACGAGATTTCCCCAAGCGAGAGCTTCTCCGCCGCCGCCGGGAGGGTCATCGCCGCCCAGAGGGCGGGAACCATCAGGATACGCAAGGTTTTCATGCCCTCTCAGATAAGCGGCCCCGCGCCGGATTGCACCGGCGCGGGGCAGAAATTTTTTCACGCTTGTGCGGGCGGTCGCCTATTGCGGCTCGGGCACCAGAACCTCGCGCTTGCCGACATGGTTGGCGGGGCTGACAACCCCCTCGTCCTCCATCTGCTCCACCAGCCGCGCGGCCTTGTTGTAGCCGATGGCCAGCTTGCGCTGGATATAGGAGGTCGAGCATTTGCGATCCCTGGCCACGATCGCCACCGCCTGATCGTAAAGCGCATCATCGCCCTCGGTATTGCCGCCAGTGGAGAGGCCGAGCACTGCGTCGATGCTCTCGGCGCGCTCCTCGTCGGGGCCTTGCAGCACCGTGTGAAGATAGTCGGGCGGGCCGAATGCCTTGAGGTGGGTGACGACCTCCTCCACCTCCTCATCCGACACGAAAGGCCCGTGACAGCGGGTGATCTTGCCGCCACCGGCCATGTAGAGCATGTCCCCCATCCCCAGAAGCTGCTCGGCCCCCTGCTCGCCCAGGATCGTGCGGCTGTCGATTTTCGACGTGACCTGAAACGAAATCCGCGTCGGGAAATTGGCCTTGATCGTGCCGGTGATCACATCGACCGACGGGCGCTGCGTCGCCATGATCAGGTGAATACCCGACGCCCGCGCCATCTGCGCGAGACGCTGGATGCAGGCCTCGATCTCCTTGCCTGCCACCATCATCAGATCGGCCATCTCATCGACGATCACCACGATATAGGGCATCTTCTCGGGCGCGAATTCTTCCGTCTCGAACACCGGCTCGCCGGTCACGTCGTCAAACCCGGTCTGCACCGTGCGGCTGAACATCTCGCCTTTCTTCAGCGCCTCGGCGACGCGGCCATTGTAGCCGTCGATATTGCGCACGCCCATCTTGGACATCTTGCGATAGCGGTCCTCCATCTCGGCCACCACCCATTTGAGCGCGACCACCGCCTTCTTGGGATCGGTCACAACGGGGCTGAGGAGATGCGGAATACCGTCATAAACGCTCAGTTCCAGCATCTTGGGGTCAATCATGATCAACCGGCAATCCTCGGGCGTCAGCTTGTAAAGCAGGCTGAGGATCATCGTGTTGATCGCCACCGACTTGCCAGAGCCGGTTGTCCCGGCAATCAGCAGATGGGGCATCTTGGCGAGGTTCGCCACCACCGGATCGCCGCCGATATCCTTGCCAAGCGCCAGCGGCAGTTTCTGGTTGCCATCGCCATAGGCACGGCTCGACAGGATTTCGCGGAAATTCACCATCTCGCGGTTGTCGTTGGGCAGTTCGATCCCGATGACCGATCGCCCCGGCACAGTCGAGACCCGCGCCGAAAGCGCCGACATCGACCGCGCGATATCGTCCGAAAGGCCGATCACGCGAGAGGCTTTCAGGCCCGGCGCCGGCTCCAGCTCATACATCGTCACCACCGGGCCGGGGCGCACGCTGACAATCTCGCCCTTGACGCCGTAATCGTCGAGCACGTTCTCCAGCATCCGTGCGTTTTCTTCCAGCGCCTCGTCGCTGAGGTGGTGACGCTTGATGTTCGACGGGTCCGACAAAAGCGAAAGCGGCGGCAATTCGTATTCCGGCGCCTCGGGGGTAAAGGGCAGCGCGGGCTGCGCCTCGGCCATAGCGCGCGTCGAAGGTGTAAGCGGTTTGGGCGGCACATGCTGCACCACCTTGCGTGGTTCTGGCATGGCGATGCGCGGCACGGGCGAGGGGTCGGGGGTGAAGCCCATCTCGTAAGCGGCGTCAAGGTCATCCTCGACAAGGGGGGCCTCGTCAAAGGCGGGCGCGGGCGGCACCGCCAGCGTGGCCTTCCGCGCGGTCAGCGGCGGCTCGGGCGGCATCGGCGCATGCGCCTTCGGCTTGAGGATCAGCGGATCGGGTCCGCGCCCGCGCCCCTTGGTCAGCGGCGCGACGCTTTCCACCTGAACGGCCGGGTTCTGTCGCACGCGGCTGCGGATCGCATCGGTGATACGGGCCCGGATACGGTCGTCAGGGGGGGCCTCGGCGTCAAGGGCGTCGGGCTCCACCAGTTCCGGCACGGGCATCGCCTCGGGCTTGCGCAACAGCGCGGGCATCCGCGCGAGCAGCCCGCCGGGCTTGTCGGCAACAGGCGCAGGGGCGGTCACCGGCAGAGGTTCCGCCCGACGCACCCGCGCCCCCGTCAGCAGAGGCTCGGCGCGCGCTTCGGGCCATGCCGTTGCCACAGCGTCCACCGGCGCCACCGCTGCACGGCGCTCGGCCATGCGCGCCTGCACTCCCTGCCCCGCGCGCGCCAGCCCGCCCGCACCCCGGCCAAGCCCCGTGCGCAAGGCGGCATAGGTCATGATGACGCCCAGCAGCAGGAACCGCCCCGTGCGGCGCAATTCCACGCGGCTGAAGCCCAGGACAAAGGCCCCGGCCAGCAGCACCCCCACCCCCAGCACCAGCGACGACAGCCGCAGACCAAGACCCGCATCGAACGGCAACAGGCCCAGAAGCGCACCAAGGATGGTATCGCCGAAAAGCCCCCCCAGCCCGAAACTGTGATGCGCCGACCAATCCGCGCCGGGGCCGAGGGTCGCTGCATAAAGCGACAAAAGCGCAAGCCACACCGGCGCGAAGATGAGCCGCCCGGCGGCGCGATCCTCGCCGCGATGAAGCACCAGCCGCAGCCCCCAGGCCCCCGGCACCAGCGCAAGGCCCCAGGCCCCCCAGCCGATGATCATGAAAAGTGGCGCGGCAATCCCCGCCCCCGCCGCGCCCAGCCAGTTCTGCACCGGCGCGTCGGTCGCGGCCATCCAGCTTGGGTCGGTGGGACTGTAGGAATGGACGGTGGCCGCCGCGACAAGCGCCAGCGCCAGAACCGCCAGACCCAGCAATTCCTTGCCGCGCTTCTCGATTGCCTCGGCGGTGGTGCTGTCAAAGAGCGGCTCGCGCCCGCGTGTCTGATATGCCATTTTCCTGCTCACCCTCGCTCAACCATAAAGACAGTCGCGCAGGCGGATCAGCCCTTGCGCCATCTCATCTTCGGGGGCCACCATCGCCACCCGGATATAGCCATGGCCGGGGTTCACGCCGCCGGCCTCCTGCCCGAGATAGGCCCCCGGCAGAACCCGCACGCCGGTCTCCTGCCAGAGCCGCAGCGCCGCCGCCTCGCCATCAGGCACCGGCAGCCAGAGGAAAAAACCCGCCTCGGGACTGCGATAGCCGGGCAAGTTGCCCATGATCTCGTCGGCGCGGGCATATTTTCGTGCGTAAAGCGCGCGGTTTTCGACCACATGCGCCTCATCCGCCCAGAGACGGGTGGCGGCGTGCTGCAACGGCATCGGCAGGGGGGCGCCCGCGTAATTGCGCAACTGCTTCATCGCCGCGATGCTTTCCGGACCCGCCACGACAAAACCCGAGCGCAGCCCCGGCAGGTTCGACCGCTTCGACAGGCTGTGAAAGGCCACGATGCGCTCGGGGTCCGCGCCCATCTCATGGGCCACCTGCAACACGCCCACAGGCGGCACATCGCGGTAGATCTCGGAATAACACTCATCGGCGAAGATGCGGAAATCATACTTTTCGGCCAGCGCGATCAGATCTGCCCAGTATTGCCGCGAGGCCACGGCCCCTTGCGGATTCGACGGCGAGCACAGATAGGCCACCGTCACCCGCTCAAGCACCTCGGGTGCAAGCGCCGTGAAATCCGGCAGATAGCCCGTCGCGCGCGTCGCGTTGAGAAACACCGGCTCCGCCCCCACGCTGAGCGCGGCCACCATATAGACCTGATAGAACGGATTGGGCAGCAGCACCACGGGTCGCTTGCCGCGCTTTTGCTCGGGGCAAAGCGCCATCATCGCATTATAAAGCCCCTCGCGCGTGCCGTTCAGCGCCATCACGCGGGTGCCGGGATCGAGCGTCACGCCGTAGCGGCGGGCAACCCAATCGGTTGTCGCCAACAAGAGCGCGGGCATCCCCTCATTGACCGGATATTGACCGAATCCATTCGAATTTTCGGCAATGATATCAACGATCCAATCAGGAAAGGCATGTTTCGGCTCGCCGATGGTCATATGCACAACCTCGCCCCCCGGCGCGTGCACGTCGAGAAGCGCCCGCAGACGCGGGAAGGCATAGGCCGGTAGGTTCGAGAACCGCTCGGGGAACATGATGTGTCTGCTTTGCTGCCTCGGTGTCAGGGTCGTTTTTGCCCCGTTGATCGGAATCTAACTCAAGCCCCCGGTTCAGGTCCAGCAAAACCAAGGGCTTGACAGCGCAATTGTGGCATTTTGGCGAAACCGGACCGTCGCGGGGCTGTTTGCAGCCGCGCGGCCCTTGCCTATAGTGCGACGCAAGACCCTCCTTCCCCGCGAGGAAACGCCATGACGACAGGATTTCGACAAGTCATCGCCATGCTTGTCCTTTTGGCGGGTCTCGCGGTCTTCGCCGTGCAGGCCAAGGCCGAGCGCGATGCGATCACCGTGCATGTCTTTGGCAACAGCCTCGTTCATCACCTCACCGACAGCCCGCAGACCGCGGTTCACTGGTGGCTGGCAGAACTTGCCCGCGCGGGCGGCAAGGGCTTCGCGCTCTCGGGGCAATGGGGCTTTCTGCGCGATTTCGCCCGCGACGGGGTGGCCGACCGATGGGTGCTCGACGGCGTGGCGCGCGCGCCCGATCCGGTGGACGCCATCATCCTGACGCCCACGAATTTCATCCAGCATCAAGCCCCCGACCAGCCCTATCACGGCGACAATCCCGAAGGCGCCACGCCACTCGGCGCCACACTCGCCACTATCAAAGCCGCGCGCGACAGATGGCCCGACGCGCCCATCCTGATCTACGAAGGCTGGCCGGACATGGGCGGCTTTACCCACCGCTTTCCGCCGTCCTTGCGCAATCTGCGGCGCTGGCACGGCTATGCGCTCTCGGATTATCACGACTGGTATCGCGATTTCATCGCCATCCTGCAGAACGCCCGCCCCGAGGCGGAGATCACGCTTCTACCGATCTCTTCCGTCCTTTCCGGCCTGCAAACCGGCCTCTTGGAGGATGTGCCGGTCGAGGCGCTCTTTTCCGACGATTCCCCCCATGGCACGGCGACACAGTATTTCCTCGCCGCGCTTGTCACCTATACCGCGCTCTACCAGACCCCTGCCCCTCCTGACTTCGCCCTGCCCGAGACATTGCACCCGCTGGTGCGCGCGCGCTACCGCCAGATCACCGACGAGATCGCACAGGCGCTTGGCCTGCACGACGAGGCGCGCGCGCCCGCGTCACAGAAGCGGCAGGCGGGACTTGGACTGGAAAATCCGAGCCTTGGCATGGGTCTCAACGGGCTTTCGGACTGGTCCACGCAGCATCCGTTCATCGACATCATGAAGACCGCCCGCCCCTGGATCGGCCATACCGCCTCTGAATGGGGGGCATTCCCGACCGAGGCGCTGCGCGCAGGCGGCTATCTCGACGCGCATGGCTGGCCGCTGGCGCTGCCCGACGGGGCGCGCGCACTCGAATCCCTCATCCTCACCGATCAGCCCGCAGAGGCCGCGCATCTGCGCGGGCGCTACATCCTGCGCTACGAGGGCGAGGGCGTGTTGCGCGTGACGGGGCGCGCCGACAATGTGCGCTACGATTACGCTGCTCGCGAGATCCGCTTTGACTCAGGCCCCGGCGAGGGATCGGTTGTCCTGCAACTGACCCGGACCGACCGGGACAATCCGCTCCGCGACATCACCATCGTGCGCGAGGAGCATGAGACGCTCCATGCCGCAGGTGCCGTGTTCAACCCGCTCTGGCTGGCGCGGATCGCCGACCTGCGGCTTGTCCGCTTCATGGACTGGCAGTTTACCAACGGGTCGGACCAGACCGTATGGGAAGATCGCCCCGTGCCCGAGGATGCCAGCTATGTCTGGCGCGGCGCGCCGGTGGAAATCATGGTGCGGCTCGCCAACCGGATCGGCGCCGACCCGTGGGTGAACATGCCCCACGCCGCCGATGACGCCTATATGCGCGCCTTTGCCGAATACATGCGCGACCACCTCGCGCCCGGTCTCAAGGTGCATCTGGAATATTCCAACGAGGTTTGGAATCTCGTCTTTCCGCAGGCGGTCTGGGCACGCGAGGCGGCCATGGCGCTTTGGGGCGACGGTGCCGGCGATGATGCCTGGATGCAGTTCGCGGGGCTGCGCGCGGCACAGATGGCTGCGATCTGGCGCAAGGTCTTTGCCGACGCGCCCGAGCGGCTTGTGGTGGTTGCGGGCACCCATACCGGCTGGCCGGGGCTGGAAGAGCCGATGCTGATGGCCCCGCTGGCCGTGCGGGGCGGCCAGATTGACGCGGCCCCGGTGGATCAGTTCGACGCCTATGCCGTCACTGGCTATTTCGGGCATGAGCTGGGCGAGGAGTCGATGATCCCCACCATTGAGGGCTGGATCGCCGCCAGCCGCGCCGTGGCCCACGCCCGCGCCACCGAGGCCGGGGCCGGTGCCGATGAGGCGGCCTATCTCGCCGCCCATGGTGACGATCTGGCCTTCGATCTGGCGGCAGAGGCGCTGCGGCAAGGCTCGCTTGGTGAATTGCTCCGTGACGCCCTGCCCTATCACGCGCAGGTCGCCGCGCGCCACGGCCTCGAGCTTGTGATGTATGAGGGCGGCACACATGTGGTGGGTCACGGATCCACAATCGCAAACGACGAGATCACCCGCTTTTTCACCGCCTTCAGCTATTCCCCGCAGATGGGCACGCTCTACGAGGAATTGCTGAGCGGTTGGCACGCATCGGGCGGCACGCTCTTCAATGCCTTTGTCGATGTGACCCGGCCCTCGAAATGGGGAAGCTGGGGCGCGCTGCGGCATCTCGACGATGCCACGCCGCGCTGGCAGGTGCTGATGCAGGCCAACGCACAGGTGCCGTCATGGGACGATCCGCGCCCGCCCGGCACCTTCTTGCACGGGGCATATCTGCGCGCGGGCAACAGTGGCGAGAGGATCGAGGGCACAGCGAAATCCGACATCATGATCGGGGGCGCGGGCGACGACGTGTTCCTAAGCCATGGCGGCGATGACCTGATCCATGGCGGCGCCGGGCGCGACCTGGTGATCCTTCCGGGCAAGCGCGCCGAGTATGGCCTGGGGCGCGAGGGCGCGCGCGTGATCCTTCAGGGGCTTGCGGGCACGCTCACGCTCACCGATGTCGAAGCGGTCGAGTTTGCCGATACCCCCGGCGCACCCGTCGCGCTCAGCGACCTCATGTAACCCTCAGCGCCGCATCCGCCCCCGGATCTCGGCCATGCTGAACGCCCCTAGAACCTGTCCCGCGATGCCATAACTCACCGCCCCCGCGCCGATCAGCGCCAGCAACGCCAGCCACCGCCAGCCCCCTATCGCCAGCAACGGCCCGAGTGCCCCCCCCGCACCCCAGAGCACCACGCCCATCAGGCTTGATGCCAGCGCGATCCGCCAGAGCCGCCGGTGAAACTGCACGTCAAAGCGCACCACCTCGCCATAGCCGCGCGCGCCCCAGATCAGTTGCGCCACCATGAACCACGCCGCCACCGTCGTCGCCAGCGCCGCCGCGATCCAGCCGATCGACCCGGCAAGACCAAAGGCCAGCACCGCGTTCACCACCATCGCGACGACCGCATAGCGGAAGGGGCTTTTCGTGTCCTCGCGCGCGAAATAGATCGGCTGCAGGATTTTTTGCATGACAAAAGCCGGCAGGCCCAGCCCGTAGATCGCCACCGCCAGCGCCGTCGCCGCCGTGTCATCCGCGCCGAACGCGCCGCGCTCGAACAGCACCGACACCAGCGGCAGCGGAATCATCACCAGCGCCACCGCACAAGGCACCGTCAGCGCCAGCGCCACCTCGCCCGCACGCGACAACGCCATGCGCGCGCCCGTGTCATCCCCCACCTTGAGCCGCCGCGACAGATCCGGCAAGAGCACGATGCCCACGGCAATGCCCACCACGGCCAGCGGCAGTTGATAAAGCCGGTCGGCGGCATAGAGCCAGCTCACTGCCTTGTCGTATTGCGACGCCACCAACTGCCCCACCACAAGATTGACCTGCACCACGCCGCCCGCCAGCGCCGCCGGAATCGCGATCCGCACCAGTTGCCGCATCTCCGGCGTCCAGCGCGGGCGCACCAGCCGCAGCCCCAGCCCCGCCCGCCGCGCCGCTAACCACACCAGCACAAGCTGCGCCGCCCCCGCCAGAGGCACCGACCAGATCAGCGCCTCGACCACCGGACCGCCCATGAAGGCCGCCAGCGCCATCGCCGCCATCGTGATCGTGTTGAGGATCACCGGCGCCGCCGCCGCCGCCGCGAACCGCCCCGCCGCGTTGAGCACGCCCGAAAACAGCGCCACCAGCGAGATGAAGAAGATATAGGGAAAGGCGATGCGCCCATAGTCCACCGTCAGGCCAAAGCGCGCATCCCCCGCAAAGCCTTCGGCCGTGAGCCAGACCAGCGCCGGCATGAATACCATGCCCAGCCCGGTCAGGATCAGCAGCACCAGCCCAAGCCCCGACAACGCCAACGAGGCAAAGCCGATCGCATCGCCATGCACCTCCAGCCGCTTGGAGAACATCGGCACGAAGGCCGCGTTGAACGCGCCCTCGGCAAAGAAGCGGCGAAACATGTTGGGCAGGCGGAACGCCGCGACAAAGGCATCCATCAGCACACCGGGGCCGACAAGGCTTGCCAGCATCACGTCGCGGCCAAAGCCGAGGATGCGGCTCATCAGCGTCCAGCCGCTGACGGTCAGGATGCCGGTAAGCAGGCGGACAGGTCTCATGGCGGGCCTTGTGCAGTTGCTTGCTCCGCTCTAGCCGATTGGCCCCGCCGGGAAAAGGGGCGGCGGCTCAGGGCGCCAGCGGTATCATCGTGCCGGTCAATAGCGCCACATGGCTCTGTCGCCCGTGCGCATGCGCGTGCACATCCGCCTGCACGATCACCAGACGGCGGCCCGCACGGATCACCCGGCCCGTGGCCACCAGAAGATCGCCTTTTGCCGGGGCCAGAAGGTGGATCTTCATCTCGCTGGTCAGCACCTCATGCCCCTCGGGCATCACGCTCAGCGCGGCATAACCCGCCGCGCTGTCACCGATGGAAAACGTCAGCCCGGCATGGGCAAAACCGTGCTGCTGACGACTGCCCGGAAGAATCGGGGCCTCGATCCGCACCAGCCCCGGCCCGATATGGGCCAGCCGCGCGCCGAGCGTGGCCATCATGCCTTGCGCGGCGAAACTCTCGCGGATGCGCGCTTCGACCCCGGTGGAAACCGTGCCTGCATGTCCCATCACCCTGCCTCCATCCTGCGACAAATTCCTCATTGACCCAACCCCGTGTTGGAATCGATAACACCGCCAGATAGATGCATGTCGTAACGGTATGAGCAAGGGTGACGGATTGATCTGGTCCGGTTTCCGGAATGTGGTCTCTCAGACGCTCGCCGTATTTACGTCTCTACCCAACCTTTCGATCCTGCTGACAGGATGGCTCGTGGTCGTCGTCGCGGGGCCATTCGGCACGTTTCAGACCATGGGCATGGGTTTGCGGCTGGTCTACTGGGGCTTTGTCATTGTCACGGGCGTGATCATCGCAGCGGCCTGCCGAGCGGTGGTTCTGCCCCTGTGCCTCGGCTGGCGACCGCTGATCGTGGATGCCGCGATGAGCCTTGGCACCGCGACACTGCTCGCCCCGCTTATCTGTACGCTGCGGGCCTCACTCGACCCGGTGCTGACGCATGACGAACTTGCCGTTGGCGTGATCTGGGTCCACACGATGTTCGTCGTGGCACCGATCTTTCTCCTGCGGCGCCAGTTCGGCCTCGAAAAGGGTCTATCTGCCCCCGCGCCTGAACGTCCCCGCCTTGCGCGCCGCCTGCCCGAGGCGCTGCAAGGGGCCGACATCCTGCGCCTGTCGGGAAACGGCCATACCGTCGAGGTGGTGACAGACCAAGGCGCGCACACCCTTCGGTTACGTCTTTCGGATGCCATCGACGAAATGGAGCCGGTGGCTGGCATGTGTACCCATCGGTCCCACTGGGTAACGCTCGCGGCCATGACCGGCCGCGAATGCCGCGAGGGCAAGGTTTTCCTGCGCCTGAGCAATGGCGAGCGCGTGCCGGTATCGCGCACCTATGCGCCGCAACTGGAAGCGGCGGGTGTGATCCCGCCGCGCCCCGTCTCCGAGGACTGACGCGGCTCAGCCGAGCCGCGTCATATCGCCCAGCCCGCGCTCGCGCGCGATCCGCGCCGCGACCGAGGCCACGGCCAGATCCTGCAATCCCACGCCGGTTCCGTCGAAAAGCGTGATCTCGTCGTCAGAGGCACGCCCCGCATGGGTGCCGTTGATGACCGCGCCGACGGGGGTGATATCATCCTCGGCAATCAGGCCCTGCGCCACCGCGTGCTGCGCCTCTCCGATGCTGATGGATTGCGCGATCTCGTCGGCAAAGACCGTGGCACGGGTGAACAGCGCCGGATCGACCTCCTGCTTGCCCTTGGTATCGGTGCCCATGCAGGCGATATGCGTGCCGGGCTTGATCCAGTCGGCCATGATCAGCGGCTCGAACGCGCTTGTGATCGTGATGATCACATCGGCCTGCGCGCCCAGCTCCTCTTGGCTCACCGCCTCGAACGCCAGCCCAAGCTCCTCGGCCACCGCGCCCAGACGCGGCAGCATCTCGGGATGCGGGTTCCAGGCCACGACCTTCTCAAAGGCGCGCTGCTCAACGGCGGCGCGCAACTGAAAGGTCGATTGATGGCCCGCGCCGACCATGCCCAGAACTTTCGCATCCTTGCGCGCCAGATGCGCGATGGAGACCGAGCTTGAGGCCGCCGTGCGCAGCGCGGTCAAGTAGTTGCCCCCCACCAGCGCCGACAACTGCCCGGTGTCGGGATCGAACAGGAACACGGTGGACTGATGGTTGGTCAGCCCCTTGTCCATGTTCCCCGGCCAATAGCCACCGGCCTTGAGGCCAAGCGCCAGCCCCGCCCGGTCGAACCCGCCCTTGAAGCCATAGAGCGCGTCCGCGTGCCCGATCGCCTCGCGCACCACGGGAAAATTGTAGGCATCCCCCCGTGCCATGGCGGCGAACACCGCCTCCACCGCGCCGAAGGCATCGGCGCGGGTGATCACCTCCTCGCAGATCGCCTCTGATACGATGACGATCCCCTGCGCCGTGCTCTGACTGTCCATGCCCATGCCCTCAATACGCCTTGCCGCGCGCCGAGACCGGCCAGACCGTCTCGACCTTGCCACCGCGCACGCCCACATACCAGTCATGGACGTTGCAGGTCGGGTCGCAATGGCCCGGCACCAGCCGCAGCTTGTCGTTGACCTTGAGCACGCCGTCGGGGTCCGCGACCACGCCATGCTCGTCAGAACATTTGACGTATTGCACATCCGTGCGGCCAAAGATCACCGGCAGACCGCTATCGACCGACTGCGCCTTGAGACCCGCATCCACGATCGCCTTGTCAGCCTTGGCGTGGCTCATCACACTCGTCAGGATGAACAGCGCGTTCTCCCATTCCCCCTGGTCGATACGCTTGCCATCCTTGTCGAGGATACGCCCGTAATCGGCATCCATAAAGGCGTAGGAACCGCACTGAAGCTCGTTATAGACCCCGGATGTGCCCTCGAAGTAATAGCTGCCGGTGCCGCCGCCGCCCACGATGTCGCACTCCAGCCCCTCGGCCTTGAGTGTGTCCACCGCGTCCTTGACCTGTGCGACCGCCACTTCGATCTTGGCCTTGCGATCCTCGTAGCTGTCCATGTGCTGCATTGCGCCCTGATAGGCCTGGATGCCTGCGAATTTCAGCCCCGGTGCCGCGTCGATCGCCTTGGCAATCTCGACCACGGCGGGGGTGGTGGTCACGCCGCAGCGCCCCGCGCCACAGTCGATTTCCACCAGACATTCGATCTCGGTGCCGTGTTTTTGCGCCGCTGCCGACAGGTCCGCCACATTGGCTACGTCATCGACACAGCAGATGGTGCGCGCGCCCAGCTTGGGCAGGCGGGCCAGACGGTCGATCTTGGCCGGGTCGCGCACCTGATTGGACACCAGCACATCCTTGATCCCGCCGCGCGCGAACACCTCCGCCTCGCTGACCTTTTGACAGCAGACACCGCAGGCGCCGCCGAGGCTTTCCTGCAACTTGGCCACGTCAACGGATTTGTGCATCTTGCCATGCACGCGGTGACGCACGCCGTGATCCTTGGCCCAGTCGCCCATCTTCCTGATATTGCGCTCGAGCGCGTCAAGATCGAGGATCAGGCAGGGCGTCTGGATGTCGGCCTCTGCCATGCCGGGCAGGGCAGGCACGTCGTAACCCACTTCCAGGCCGTCGAGTGTCACAGGCTTGTTCATGGTCTCTCTCCTCATTTGATCCAGGGCAGCGTGTCGAGATCGACATTGCCGCCGGTGATGATGACGCCGACACGGCGGCCGGCAAAAATCTCGGGGTTTTTCAGGATCGTGGCCAGCGGCACGGCGCAGCTTGCCTCCATCACGATCTTCATGCGCTGCCAGGTCAGCTTCATCGCGTCAATGATCTCCTGCTCGCTCGCGGTCAGGATATCGGTCACGAAATGGCTCACGAAATGCCAGGTGTTCTCCTTCAGCGGCACCTTGAGACCATCTGCCACCGTCACCGGCGCGTCATCGGCGATGATGTGGCCCGCGCGGAAAGAGCGCGCCGCATCATCCGCCTGCTCCGGCTCGGCGGCATAGATCTTCATCCCCGGCGCAAGGTTCGAAAGCGTCAGACAGCATCCCGAGACCATGCCACCCCCGCCAATCGGCGCGATCACGGCATCAAGCCCGTCCACCTGCTCAAGCAACTCCGCCGAACAGGTCGCCTGCCCCGCGATCACGCGCGGATCGTTGTAGGGATGCACAAATTCCGCCCCCGTACGCGCCTGCACCTCGGCAAAGACCGCTTCACGGCTTGTGGTCGAGGGCTCGCACTCGGTGATGATGCCGCCATAGCCGCGCACGGCGTCCTTCTTGGCCTGCGGCGCGGTGCGCGGCATGACCACATGGCAGGGAATGCCACGCCGCCCGGCCGCATAGCTGAGCGAGAGCGCATGGTTGCCGCTCGAATGGGTGGCAACGCCCCGCCTGGCCACCTCATCGCTCAGTCCGAAGACCGCGTTCGAGGCCCCGCGCACCTTGAAAGCGCCCGCCTTCTGGAAATTCTCGCACTTGAAGAACAGCTCCGCCCCGGTCAACGCATTCAGATAGGACGAGGTCAGCACCGGCGTGCGGTGGATATAGGGCGCGATCCGCTCGCGCGCGGCGAGCATGTCGTCAAGCGTCAGATCGGCCCCGGTCTTGTCTTTCACGTCAAGCATGATTGTCTCCTTCAGGCGGCTTTGCCGGTGACGGCAGTCGCGGCGGTGGCACGGAAATGTTCCTGCGCCGCGATCACCCCGCTGCCCAACCGGATCGGATAGTTCAGGTCGGTCATGGCCATCTCGATCGTGGCCAGACCCGAAAGCACCATGGCATCGGTCAGGCTGCCCAGATGGCCGATGCGGAAGGCGCGGCCATTCATCTCGCCCAGGCCCACGCCGAAACTCATCCCGTATGAGGCAAAAGCATGGTTCACCAAAACATTGCTGTCAAACCCCTCGGGGACATAGATGGCGCTCACCGTGTCCGAGTAAAGATCGGGCGATTGCGCCACAAGGCGCAGCCCCCATGCCTCGACCGCGCGCCGCACCCCTTCGGCCAGCCGCGTGTGGCGGGCATAGACAGTGTCCAGCCCCTCCTCGAACAGCATCTTCAGGCTTTCGGCCATCCCGAAGATCAGTTGCAACGGCGGCGTGTAGGGAAATCCACCCTTGGCATTCGCGCCCATCATGTCGCGGAAATCAAAGAAGGTGCGCGGCAGGGTGGCCCCGTCCATCGCCGCCAGCGCCTTTGGGCTGACCGCGAGAATCGCCATGCCGGTCGTCAGCATGAAACCCTTCTGAGAGCCGGAAACGGCGATATCGACGCCCCAGGCGTCCATCTCGAACGGCATCGAGGCCAGCGACGAGACGCAATCCACCATCAAGAACGCCGGATGACCCGCCGCGTCCATCGCGCGACGCACCGCCGCGATATCCGAGCGCACGCCGGTCGCGGTTTCGTTATGGGTGACCAGAACCGCCTTGATCGCATGGCCCGTATCGGCGCGCAGCGCCGTCTCGAACCGGTCGGCGGGTGCGCCGCTGCCCCAGGCGCATTCGAGGATCTCAACATCCAGCCCATGCCGCTGGCACATGTCGATCCAGCGATGGCTGAACATGCCATAGCGCGCCACCAGAACCCTGTCGCCGGGCGACAGCGTGTTGGTGATCGCCGCCTCCCAGCCGCCCGTGCCCGAGGCGGGAAATGTCACGATCTCACCGGATTTCGTGCCGAAAACCGTCTTGCACCCCTCCAGAACCGGCGCGAGAGCACCGGCAAAGGCGGGCGAGCGGTGGTCCATGGTCTGCACCTGCATCGCGCGGCGCAGGCGGTCGGGAATATTGGTCGGGCCGGGGATGAACACCGGATTCTGGTCTGACATGGCAAAGCCCTCCTCAAGATGAGGCCATCATCGCCTGTCCCGCCGCGCGATGCAATTTTCTTGAAATGTTTTTTCATTTTCATAATAAACCATATATATTATTGATATATAATAGTATTTAATTTTCCACCAGCGCAGCTTGAAAAATATTTGGAAATATTTTTCATTATACCCACCCTCGATCGCGAAAGGATTTCCCGATGACCCAGACCAAGCGCCCTCGGGGCCGACCCAAATCGCAATTCACCGAGAGCAGCGCCGGCACCATGCAGGCGCTCGACCGCGCGCTGTCGGTCCTCACCGCCATCGCGCAGCATGACGGCATCAGCCTGACGGATCTCTCGCGCGCCCTCGACATCCCCACCGCCACCACGCACCGCATCCTGACCACCTTGCAATCAAAAGATTTTCTGCGATTTGACGAAGAACGACAGGACTGGTCCATCGGCATCGAGGCCTATCGCACGGGCGTCGCCTATCTCAAGCGCGCTGGCCTTGCCGACATGGGTCGCCCGGTCATGCGCGCGCTGATGGAGGAAACCGGCGAGACCGCCAATCTTGCCGTGCCCGACGGGGCCGAAGTGGTCTTTATCGGCCAGATCGAGACGCCGAACCCGATTCGCGCCTTCTTTCCCCCCGGTTCGCGCACGCCCATGCACGCCTCGGGCACCGGCAAGGCGATCCTCGCCGCCCTGCCCGAGGCACGCCGCGCGCGGCTTCTGCCTGCGACCGGGCTTCCGGGCTTTACCGCGCGCACCCATGTCAGCCTTGCCAGCCTAACCGCCGATCTCGACACGATCCGCGCGCGCGGCTGGTCCTTCGATCGCGACGAGCGTTACGAGGGCATGTCCTGCATCGGCGCGGCGATCTTCAACGACCGGGGAGAACCCTGCGCAGGCATCTCGATTTCCGGCCCGTCCTCGCGCTTTGCCGAGGACCGGCTGGCCGGGTTTGGCAGCGCCGTGGCGGCGGCGGCACGCCAGATCACCGCGCGCATCGCCGGGCACCCCGCCGCATGATGGCGGGGGTTGCGAACGAAAACAGAGCATAATGCCCTTGATGTCATGAACGCGCCCCTGCTCGCCCGTGCCCCGCGACCGACCTGACCCGCACGGAATGCAGCCCTTCGCAGGGCCGGAACGCTTTGTTTTCGTGCGCCCCGAGCAGGACGGCGACCTTTTGTGGTGCATGGAGGAAGCACGGCGCAGCGGCGCTGGCGTGGCCGATTTGCCTGTGCCGCGCGGCCTGACCCCGGTGCGCCGCCTGCATCTGGCCGCCGAGGAAGGGGCCGCGCGCGCCTCAACCTTCCCTTGGCCTTCTCCTCACCCCCGGCGAAGGCGGCGCGCCGGGGGTCGAGAGCCGCTGGCACATGGCCCCGGCGCATGAGTCGCACAGCGACCGCTGGCATCACGCGCGCCGCCGCATGGGCGCTCACCCGGATGTGAACATCCATCCGAAACCAGGGCGCGTATGAAGGACCATGCTCCGCCACGCCATCGCCCTCTGTCTCCTGGCCCTGCCCGCCGCTGCCGCGCCCGAATCCTGGCGGCTCGACACCGCCCGATCGACGGTGGGCTTCACCTATCAGATCGCGCAGGGCGACAATCGCGGCACCATGCCGGTCACCGCCGCTGATATCCGCCTCGACATGCGCAACCTTCCCGCAAGCACGGTGGCGGTGACGCTCGACGCGCGGGCCGCGCGGGCGGGATTTGTCCTGGCCACGCAGGCGATGCGTGGCCCGCAGGTGCTGGACACCGGGCGGCATCCCGTGATCACCTTCCACTCAACCCGGATTACCGGCACGCCCCGCGCGGCCCGGATAGAGGGGAAACTGACCGCACGCGGCGTGACCCGACCCGTCACGCTGGTGGCCGGTCTCTACCGCGCGGTTGACACGGACCCGGCCGCGATCGACAGCCTGACGGTGCTGCTCACCGGCGAAATCGACCGCCACGACTTCGGCGCCTCGGGTTTTGCCGATCTGGTCGGCCCGACAATCGCGCTGCGCATCGTGGCGCGGATCGAAAGACCGTGAGGGCGGACGAAAACGACATGGCCCTGTCGAAATCCCTCTAGGCCCGGTCAGGCGCCCCTGCCATGGTCGGGGCATCATGCGCCTACTCATCTCCTTCGCCGCCCTCTTTCTCTCGGTCGTGCTACTGCAGCTTTCGACCGGCGGGGTCGGCCCGCTCGATGCGCTTTCGGGAATTGTTCTGGGCTTTACCACCACCGAGATCGGCCTTCTTGGATCGGCACATTTCGTCGGGTTTTTCATAGGGTGCTGGTTCGCGCCGCGCCTCATGGGGTCCATCGGGCATTCGCGCGCCTTCGCCGCCTTCACCGCTGCGGGCGCCATCGGCCTTCTGGCGCATATGATGGTGACGGACCCCTTTGCCTGGGCGCTGATGCGGGTGGCGTCGGGGTTGTGCGTAGCGGGCTGCTACACGGTGATCGAGGCCTGGTTGCAGGCCAAGGTCACCAACGAGACGCGCGGGCGCACCATGGGGGTCTACCGCGTGGTGGATATGGGCGCGTCTCTGGCGGCGCAACTGATCATCTCCGTGCTCACCCCTGCGGCCTATTTTTCCTATAATATCCTTGCGTTACTGTGCTGTGCGGCGCTTTTACCGCTGACCCTGTCGCGGCTGAAAGAACCCGAGACACCCAAAGCCCCGCGCCTGCGTCCGATGCTGCTCGTCGCCTGTTCGCCGCTCGCCACGGCAGGGGTGCTGGTGGCGGCGCTCTCAAGCGCGTCCTTCCGAATGGTCGGGCCGCTTTATGGCCAGCAGGTCGGCCTTGCCATCGACCAGATCGCCGGGTTTCTGGCGGTCTTCGTGCTGGGGGGCGCGGTGGCGCAATACCCGGTGGGCTGGCTTGCGGATCGTTATGACCGGCGGTGGGTGCTTATCGGCCTGTCGGTCGCGGCAATCCTGTCCTGTCTCTCGACCGCGACCATCGAGGGGCTGGGAACCCCCGGCATTCTTGCCACCGCCTTCTTCTTTGGCATGACCACATTCCCGATCTATTCGATCTCCGCCGCCCATGCCCATGATTTTGCCGACGCCTCCGAGCGGGTGGAGCTGTCTGCCGCGCTCATGTTCTTCTTTGCCGTGGGGGCGATCGCCGCGCCGCTTCTCGCCTCGACGCTGATCGATGCCTACGGGCCGCCTGCCATGTTCTACATGATCGCCATGGGGCACGCGGCGCTGGTGCTGTTCGGGTTCTGGCGGATGTGGAGGCGCCCGGGCACCGAAACCCGCACCGCCTATGTCTGGTCGCCGCGCACCTCGTTCCTGATCGGGCGGCTGACCGGGCGCAGCCGCGACCGCAAGGACTGAGCCCGGCCATCAAGAAACTGTCACATCCTGCTGCTACCGCTCTGTCCATCCGATAACCGCAAGGATTCTTCCGACATGTCCCACCCTGCCGCCCCATTCTCGCGCCGCGCGTTCATCGTCGGCACGGCCGCTGCAGGCCTCACGCCGCTGCTGTCGTTCCGCACCGCCGCCGAAGCAGGCCCGGGCGAGTTGCTGATGGTGCCCGCCACGCCGAATCCCGCTGGGGTGGCCGAGCGGCTGTTCCTACTCAAGGGCGATCCCTTGGCCGGGCCGATCCGCGCCATCGTCACCGAAACCGGCAACCCGGTTCCCGCCCCGGCGCTGGACGAGGGGGCCCGACGCGTGCTGCGCGTGCTGCATTACAACGACTTGCACAACCACATCACCGACAGTCATGCCAAACACGGCGACACGCACCGCCTCGCGCAGATGGTCCGGCACGTCAAGGCGGCCCGTGCCGCCGCCACCGAGACCGAGGTGGTGCTTTTTGCCTCGGGCGGGGATGATCATACCGGCTCGATCTTCGACGAGTTGCTGGGCTGGACACCAGAGGAATTCGTGGCCGATGCGGGTTATCGCGCGGCCTCGGCTGCGGGTGTCGATATCGCCGTTCTGGGCAATCACGAGTTCGACCGGGGCGCACAGATGCTGCAACTGGGCATTGCGCGCGATGCCGCCTTCCCGGTCGTCTCCGCCAATGTCCACGGCTCCCGGCATATCCTGCGCGACCGCGACTACACCGCGGCCGCAGTGATCGAGGCGAAGGGCCTGCGCATCGGCGTCATGGGCCTCACGACGCAGATCGATACCCGCGTGGGCCAGCCCGACGATCCGGGCATGGGGGTGGCAAGCCCCGTCGCGGCGGTGCGCAACGTGCTGCCCGCACTCGCGGAAATCTCCGACGTGGTGCTCGTCCTGTCACATTGCGGCTATGGCAGCGGCCAGCACCGCACCGGCAAGGCCGGGGCGGCACGAATGATCGGCGAGGGCGATTTCGACATCGCCGAGGCTGCGGGGTCCCTCACCGACAGGCCGGTCGTGCTGATCGGCGGCCATTCCCACACGCCGCTCAACGAGGCCGGGCTTGATGCCAACAACGTGATCGCGGGCGTGCTGATGACGCAGGCCGAGGCCAATGGCAGGTATCTCGGCGAAATCGTCATGTCCATCGCGGCGCAGAACGGGCGGCAAGGCTGGTTCAGCCATGTCGGCCTGCACCCGATCAAACAGCGCGATGACCGTGTGCCCGCCAACGATCCGCGCGCCGCGACCCTTGAAAACGATGACGATTACGACCACGCTTTCGAGGCCGCCCATGTCGCGCCACTTCTCGTCGCACTCGAGTCGCGCATGGCCGATACAATCGGCACCGTGTCCGGGGATGCGCCGGTCTCACCCGAGGTTGTGATGGCCGACCGTTACATGCGCGAAACCGCGCTCCTGAACTTCATGAACGATGCGCTTGTCGCGCGCTCCGATACATTCCCCGGCGGGCCGGTCGATATCGCGCTGTTCAATGCCACGGCGATCCTTGCGGGTCTCACGCCCGGACCGCTCAGCTTTGGCCAGTGGTATGATGTCATGCCTTATGCCGATCTGGTGCATGTGGCAACAATGACCGGGGCCGAGATCGCCGCGATGGTGCAATCGAACGCGCATCGCATCGTCCGTCCCGAAGAGGCCGCCGATATCGATCCGAGCGGCTTTGTCTCGCGCGGGTTCCTGCATTTCTCTTCGGGGCTGCGCTACACCATCGCGCTCGGGGCGTCGGCCCTTGAGGCACGCGCCGAGGCGATCACGCTGCTTGGCAACCCGCTTGAGGCGGTGCGCGACAAGCGGTTCCGCGTCGCCTTTAACAGTTATATCCGGCTGGGGGCCTTTGCCGAGGCGTGGAACGGCCAGCCGATCGTCGCCGGCGTGCCGGGCGAGATCCCCGGAATGGACCTGCGCGGGCTGGACTATACCCATCCGGGCCTTGTCTACCGCAACGAGATCATTGCCCATATCCGCGCCGTGGGCGGCATCTCACCCGAGACGGGCGCGCGTCTCGATGGACGACTAGCCATAGCCTGAGTCGGGTGCCGGGTTCGACCCGACCCGCACGGGTCGGACCGGCCCGCCTTGTGCGCCACGCCCCTGCTGGAAACCCCTGTCGTTCCGCGCTAAACGGGGCGCGACGCAGGACAAGGGCACAGTCAGGATGGCACGGCATCTCATCACCTCGGCGATCCCCTATATCAACGGGATCAAACATCTGGGCAATCTGGTGGGCTCGCAGTTGCCTGCCGACCTTTTCGCCCGCTATTGCCGCGCTCGCGGCCATGAGGTGCTGTTTCTCTGCGCCACCGACGAGCACGGCACCCCCGCCGAACTCGCCGCCGCCAAGGCGGGCAAGCCGGTGGCCGAGTATTGCGCCGAAATGTGGGCCGTTCAGGCCGAAATCGCCCGTGGCTTTCGCCTCAGCTTTGACCATTTCGGGCGCTCCTCCTCGCCCCAGAACCATCGCCTGACCCAGCATTTCGCCGCACGGCTCGACGCGGCGGGGCTCATCCGAGAGGTGAGCGAGATGCAGATGTATTCCCGTGCAGACCAACGCTTTCTGCCCGACCGCTATATCGAGGGCACCTGCCCCAATTGCGGCTATGAGAGCGCGCGCGGCGATCAGTGCGACAACTGCACCAAGCAGCTTGACCCGGTGGAGCTGATCAACCCGCGCTCGACGATCTCGGGCTCAACCGATCTGGAGATGCGCGAGACGCGCCATCTCTACCTGCGCCAATCGGCCATGAAGGATGAACTGGAACGCTGGATCGACACGCGCGAGGGCTGGCCGGTTCTGACGACCTCGATCGCCAAGAAATGGCTCAATGACGGCGAGGGATTGCAGGATCGCGGCATCACCCGCGATCTCGACTGGGGTGTGCCCGTCAGGAAGGGCGACGCGCCCTGGCCGGGGATGGAGGGCAAGGTCTTCTACGTCTGGTTCGACGCGCCCATCGAATATATCGCCTGCGCGCAGGAATGGGTGGACGCGGGCAAGGGCGATGACTGGGAACGCTGGTGGCGCACCGACAAGGGTGCCGATGACGTGCGCTATACCCAGTTCATGGGCAAGGACAACGTGCCGTTCCACACCCTGTCCTTTCCGGTCACGATCCTCGGCAGCGGCGAGCCATGGAAACTTGTCGATTACATCAAGTCGTTCAATTACCTCAATTACGACGGTGGCCAGTTCAGCACCTCGCGCGGGCGCGGCGTGTTCATGGATCAGGCGCTTGAAATCCTGCCCGCCGATTACTGGCGGTGGTGGCTGCTGAGCCACGCGCCCGAATCCTCGGACAGCGAGTTCACATGGGAGAATTTCCAGGCGAGCGTGAACAAGGATCTGGCCGATGTGCTGGGCAATTTCGTTTCTCGCGTGACCAAGTTCTGCCGCGCGAAATTCGGCGAGGTGGTACCCGAGGGCGGCGCGTATGGCGCGGCCGAGGAGGCACTGATTGCCACGCTCACCACCCGCATCCGGGCCTATGAGGGCCATATGGAGGCGATGGAGGTGCGCAAATCCGCCTCTGAGTTGCGCGCAATCTGGGTTCTGGGCAACGAATACCTGCAAGAGGCAGCACCCTGGTCCACCGTCAAGACCGATCCCGCGACGGCGGCGATGCAGGTGCGCCTCGCGCTCAACCTGATCCGGCTCTATGCGGTGCTCTCGGCGCCCTTCATCCCCGACGCCGCCGCGACGATGCTGGCCGCAATGCACAGCGCCGATGACCGCTGGCCCGGGGATGTGGCCGCCGCGCTGGAGATGCTCGAACCCGGCCACGCCTTCGAGGTGCCCGAGGTGCTGTTCACCAAGATTGCCGACGAGGCGCGCGAGGACTGGCAGGCGCGGTTTGCGGGCGTGCGGGGCTAAGGCACCGCGCCCCTCAGATCCCCCAGGCCGCGCATTTGCGGTCGATCGTCTTGCGCGCGACCCCCAGCCGCCGCGCGGCCTCGGCGCGATTACCGCCGCAGGCATCGAGCACGGCCATGATGTGCCGCTGCTCCACCAGCTCCAGCGTCTCGATCGCCTGCGCGCCGGTCACGCGCCCCTCGCCCGCGAATTCGGGCGGAAACCCCCCGAGGATCACCGACCGTTCGATCAGGTTGCGCAACTCGCGCACATTGCCGGGCCAGTCGTAGCGGCTCAGCTTCAACAGCACCTGCTCGTTCAACTCGAGCGCGGGCATCCCGAGAACCTTGGTGAATTCGCTCATGAACAGCGCGGCCAGTTCGCCGATATCCTCCTTGCGGTCCTTCAGGCTTGGCATACCGACATTCACGATGTTGATTCGATGGTAGAGATCGGCCCGGAAACGCCCCTCGCGCACTGCCCCTTCCAGATCGGCATTGGTGGCAAAGAGAAACCGCAGGTCAAGCGGCACTTCGCGCTCGGATCCAAGCGGGCGGATGCGCCGGTCTTCGAGCACCCGCAAGAGCGCGGCCTGCACCCCGTCGGGAAGTTGCGCCACCTCATCCAGCAAAAGCGTGCCGCCCTCGGCGTGCAGCAACAGACCATCCTTGCGCTTGCGGCCATCCTCGTCGATCTGGCCGAACAGTTCCTCGGCGATATGCTCGTTCGAGATGGCCGCACAGTTCACCGCGACAAAGGGCTTGTCGGCCCGGTCCGAAAGCGCATGCAGCGTGCGCGCCGCCACCTCCTTGCCGGTGCCGCTCGCGCCGGTGAACAGGACCGAGGTAGGCATCGGCGCGAGCCGCGTCAGCATCTCACGCACCCGTTGAATGGTGGAGGAATGGCCCAGAAGCCGACCGCGCGCCGTGCCGCCACCACCCGACAATTCGTGCCTCAGAAGATAGTTGTCCCGCGCAAGATACTTGCGGTCCAGCGCGCGCGCGACGGCGTTCAGAATCTGGTTGGCACGAAAGGGCTTGAGCACGAAATCGGTGACGCCCGCCCTGAGCGCCTTGATCGCCGTATCGAGATCGGCATAGGCGGTCATCAGGATCGTCTCGGCGAAAAGTCCCACCCGGCGCTGTTCCTCCAGCCAGTCCAGCCCGGTCTTGTCAGGCATGAGGTTGTCAAGGATCAGCAGGTCGAAATGCCCCTGATCGAGGATCGCCCCTGCCTCGGCACAGGAACGCGCCTGTTCCACCTGCCGACAACGCGGAGTCAGCGTCTTGACCAGAAAATTTCGCATCCCCGGCTCGTCGTCGATGATGAGCACGGCGGCACGCCCGAGATTTTCACCGTAATCGTCGCGGGGCGCAGGGGCCTTGGCGGCGATGCGCGCAGTCATTCGCGCGCGTCACCAAGCCTGACACTGTCGCTGGCGCGGGTCGCTTCGACCGTATAGCCCAGTTCGCGCAGCACGGTTGGTGCGGCGGCGGCGATCACGGCGCTGGCCACAAAGGCTGCAAGCATGGCTTTCATCTTCTCGGGTCTCCTCTCATTTGGTGGCGCGGCGCAGATAGGCAATCAGATCCTGCCTGTCCTGTGCCCCGGTAATACGTTGCATCGGCATCTTGGAACCGGGGATATAGTGATCCGGGCCGAGGTCGAACAGCGCGTCGATGCTCTCATCTCCCCAGACGATATCGGAATTGGCAAGGATGGGCGAGTAGGGATAGCCCGTCACCGCCCCGGCCGCGCGCCCGAAGAGGCCATGGAGCGTCGGCCCCGCCTTGCGCGAGGGCGGTGGTGTCAGTGCGTGACAGATCGAGCATTTGCGCATGAATTGCCGCTCGCCGTTCTCCATCTCCTCGGGCGGGCGCAGAAAGCTGTGCTCGGCCTCGCCCGCCGCGTCGTAATCGTCGAGCATGGCGACGGGCCAACCATAGACCACATCCGACAACCCCCCGGCATAGAGCATCCGCCCATCGGGCGAAAAGGCAAGCGCCCAGACCGGCCCCCGGCCCATGGCCTTGAAATCGCGGGTGATCTTCCAGGCGCCCGTGTCGATCACCATGATGAAGCCATGCCCGTCCCCGGCAGCAAGCTGGCCCGTGCCCTCATGATGCACCAACGCCAGCACGGGCCGCCGGTCGAGGGTGAAATCCGCGACCTCGGCACCGTTTTCCGCGTCAACCACCCGCGTTGCGCCATCGACCGCGCCATAGGCGATCCATGCGTCGCCAGGCCCCACCACCAGTTCGTTGATTCCAAAGCCCTGATCGACCAGCACGCGCGAGACCACATCGGCCGCCTGCCAGCGCCAGACACGCAGCGTGCCATCCGCTGAGGTAGAGAAAAGCCGCGCACCATCGGCGGCAAAAGCCACATCGGTCACCGACGCGTCATGCCCCTTGAGAAAGCGCGGCGCACCACCCGCCACTGGCCAGAGCCCGATCGAGCCATCCCAGCTTGCCGAGGCAATCCAAGCACCATCGGGCGATATGGCAACCGAGGCGACCTTGCCCTGATGCCCCTCGAGTCGCGTCGCGGTGCCGCTATCTCGCTCCCACACGATCAGATCGAAATCATCTCCGCCCGAGACGAGGTGCCCCTCGCCCATAGGGGCCAGCGCGATGACCGCCGCTTCGTGCCCCTCGAGCCAGCGGGGATCGCGCCCCCGCCAGAGCCCGACGGAATTGTCGAAGCTCGCCGAAGCCAGCGTGCCGTCATCAAGCACGGCAAGCCCCATGACCGGCCCGCCATGCCCCTTGAGCGTGGTGAACTCCTGGCCCGCGGCCGGGACCGCCGCCAGAAGCCAGAACGCCGCAAGCCATCCGCGCATGATCTCACTCGGCGGGATGGGCGGCCTTGTGGGGCGTGTCGGGCGCATGGCCCTTCTCTTGCAACTCGGCCAGCCATAGCCCGTGATGCTCGCGCGCCCACTGCTCCTCGACCTCACCCGAGCCCATGGCATCGAACGCGCCCTCCATCCCGACCGAACCGATATAGATATGTGCGAGGATAATGGCGATGAGGACGAAGGCCATGATCGTGTGCCAGAGCGACGCCAGCTGCATTTCCTCATGCGGCGCGAGGATCTCGGGCAGCGGCCCAAGGCCCACCAGCTGCGGTAGCCCCATGTTGTTGAGGATGACGAAGGTCTTGGCGAACATAGGCAGTTCGAACGGAAAGAGCAGCGACAGCCCAGAGGCCGAGATCGACGCACCAAAGACGATCACCGACCAAAAGATCATCTTTTGTCCGGCATTGAACTTCTTTGCCGGCGGATGCACGCCCTTGGTGAAGATGCCCCCGCCCACGGCCAGCCATTTGAGATCGACCCGGTTGGGGATGTTGTGCGCGACCCACATCACGAAGACCATGACGAGCCCCAGCATGAAAGCCCAGGCAATGTTGTTGTGCACCCATTTCGAGGCTACGGCGATGGTAGAGAAAGCCTCTCGCCCCAGAAGCGGGATGATCACCATGCGCCCGAACAGGACCAGCAGGCCAGTCACCGCCAGCACGATGAAAGAGCCCGCCATCAACCAGTGGCCGAACCGCTCCACCGCCTGAAAACGGGTGACGGTGCGCCCGGTCTTTGCGCCGTCGATGCGGATCTTGCCTCGGATCAGGTAGAACACTGCCAAAAGCACGATCGTGGCCCCCAGAAGCCATGCGCCATAGGTGGCAAGCGGCCCCTTGCGGAACTCCAGCCAGCGCATCCCGGCATCCTGAATGAGCACGCGCGCCTCCGGCCCGCCCGCCGAAACCTTCACATCCTCAAGGCCGTAGCGCAGCGCACGCCAGACCTCGGCATCGGACGCACCGCCTAGCGTGCCCAACTGACCCGCCATATCGGCGGCATTGTCAGGGTTGCCAATGGCTTTGCGACGGAAACTGTCGTCGATCCGCTCGCCGCGCTGCCGGGCTAGCACGTCTTCAAGCGTTTGCGCGCCGCCAGTGGCAGAGCGGTCGGGTTGCGGGGCCTCTGCCCCCTGCTGCGCAGCCAGCGGCAGCGCAAGGAACAGCGACAGAAACAGCGTCAGGATCATGCGGGACATGGCAGATCATCCTGTGTGAGAATTCAAAGGAAGCGGGGGCGGCAACCAGGGCCGCCCGCCGCTGAAAGGAACAGGGCGCGCACCGCGCGCCCTGCCGGAGCGGGTCATCCGCCGCTTTGCTGGCCGTAGGCGCTTCCCCAGCCCCAGGCGCCCGAGCCGAAGCCACGGGCCACCACGCGCTCGCGATAGATGGCCGAGACCACATCGCCATCGCCAGCCAGAAGCGCCTTAGTCGAGCACATCTCGGCGCAGATGGGCAGCTTGCCCTCGGCGATCCGGTTGCGCCCATACTTCTGGAACTCGGCCTGGCTGTGGTTCTCCTCGGGGCCGCCCTTGCAGAAGGTGCATTTGTCCATCTTGCCACGGGACCCGAAATTGCCCGCCTGCGGGAATTGCGGCGCACCGAACGGGCACGCGTAGAAGCAATAGCCGCAGCCGATGCAGAGGTCCTTGGAGTGGAGCACCACGCCTTCCTCGTCCTGGTAGAAGCAATCCACCGGACAGACCGCCATGCAGGGCGCATCCGAGCAGTGCATGCAGGCCACCGAGATCGAGCGTTCACCGGGTTTGCCGTCATTGATCGTCACCACCTTGCGGCGGTTGATCCCCCACGGCACCTCGTGCTCGTTCTTGCAGGCCGTGACGCAGGCGTTGCATTCGATGCAGCGCTCGGCGTCGCAGAGAAACTTTGCTCTTGCCATTCTCTTTCCTCCTTACGCTGGCATGATCTTGCAGAGAGTACACTTGGTCTCCTGCATCTGGGTCACGCTGTCATAGCCATAGGTCTGGGCGGTGTTGGTGCTTTCACCCAGAACATAGGGATCGGCCCCCTTGGGATAGTTCTCCCGCAGGTCGCGCCCCTCGAAATGACCGCCAAAGTGGAACGGCATGAAGGCAACGCCTTCGCCCACCCTCTCGGTGACCATGGCCATGACCTTGACCTTGGCGCCTTCGGCACCTTCGACCCAGACCTGTGCGCCGTCCCGCACGCCGATATTATTGGCATCGCGCGGGTTGATTTCGACGAACATGTCCTGCTGCAACTCGGCCAGCCACGGGTTTGACCGGGTCTCGTCGCCGCCACCCTCATATTCGACCAGACGGCCGGAGGTGAGGATGATCGGATAGTCCTTCGAGAAGTCGTTCTTCTGGATCGACGCATAGAGCGTCGGCAGACGATAGGCACGACGGTCCTCGTAGGTCGGGTAGTCGGCCACCAGATCACGCCGGTTCGTATAGAGCGGCTCGCGGTGCAGCGGCACCGGGTCGGGGAAGGTCCAGACGACCGCGCGGGCCTTGGCATTGCCGAAGGGCGCACATTCGTGCTTGATCGCCACCCGCTGGATCCCGCCCGAAAGGTCGGTTTTCCAGTTGGCAGCCGGGCCACCCGCCGCTTCGATCTCGGCGCGTTCGGCATCGGTCAGGTCGGCATCCCAGCCCAGATCCATCAGCATCTGCATGGTGAATTCCGGATACCCGTCCTGAAGTTCCGAGCCGACCGAATAGACGCCTTCGGCCAGAAGGTTGTCGCCGTCGCGCTCCACGCCGAACCGGGCGCGGAAGGTCAGGCCGCCCTGAGACACCGGTTTGGACATGTCATAAAGGACATGCGTGCCCGGATGCTTCATCTCCGGCGTGCCCCAGCACGGCCAGGGCAGACCATAGGTCTCGCCATCGGCCGGGCCACCCACGGCGCGCAGCGTCGTCCTGTCGAACGTGTGCTGGTTGGCCATGTGCAGCTTGAGCCGCTCGGGCGACTGCCCGGTATAACCAATCGTCCACATCCCGCGGTTGATCTCGCGCAGCGTGTCCTCGATCTCCGGCGTCAGCCCGTCATCTTCCAGCTTGATGTTGCGGAAGATGCGGTCATGGAAGTCGAACTTCTTCGAGAAAAGCGCGATGATCTCGTGATCGGGCTTCGATTCGAAGAGCGGAGCCATGACCTGATCGCGCCATTGCAGCGAGCGGTTCGAGGCGGTGACAGAGCCGCGCGTCTCGAACTGCGTCGTGGCCGGCAAGAGATAGACCCCGTCGGTGCGGTCGTTCATCACCGCCGAGACAGTCGGGAACGGATCGACCACGACCAGCAGGTCGAGTTTCTCCATCGCCGTCTTCATCTCCTTGCCGCGGGTCTGACTGTTGGGCGCGTGTCCCCACAGCACCATTGCACGGACCTTGTTGGGCTGGTCGATGTTCTCGGCGTCCTCGAGAACGCCATCGATCCAGCGGCTGACCGGAATGCCAGTGAGATACTGAAGTGGCTGGTCCTTGCCGTCCTTGTCCTTGATCTTGTCGAACCGCGAGGCGAGCCATTCGGAGTCTTCACCCCAGACGCGCGCCCAGTGCTTCCACGCCCCGGCATTGAGGCCATAGTAGCCCGGCAAAGAGTGGCTCAGCACGCCAAGATCCGTGGCGCCCTGAACGTTGTCATGGCCGCGGAAGATGTTGGTGCCGCCGCCTTCCACGCCCATGTTGCCAAGCGCAAGCTGCAACACGCAATAGGCGCGCGTGTTGTTGTTGCCGGTGGTGTGCTGGGTGCCGCCCATGCACCAGATCACGGTGCCCGGACGGTTGTTGACCAGCGTGCGCGCAACGCGGCGCATCTGGCTTTCCGGCACGCCGGTCACGCGCTCGACCTCTGCGGGCGTCCATTTGGCCACCTCGGCCTTGATCTGGTCCATCCCCCAGACACGGGTGCGGATGAATTCCTTGTCCTCCCAGCCATTCTCGAAGATGTGCCACAGGATGCCCCAGATCAGCGCCACGTCCGAACCGGGACGGAAGCGCACATATTCGTCGGCATGGGCTGCGGTGCGGGTGAACCGCGGGTCGCAGACGATAAGCGGCGCGTTGTTCTCTTCCTTGGCCTTGAGCACATGCAGCAGGCTGACGGGATGCGCCTCGGCCGGGTTGCCGCCGATGATGAAGATGGCCTTGGATTTATGGATGTCGTTGTAGCTGTTGGTCATGGCGCCGTAGCCCCATGTATTCGCCACACCGGCCACGGTGGTCGAGTGACAGATCCGCGCCTGATGGTCCACGTTGTTCGTGCCCCAATAGGCGGCGAACTTGCGGAACAGATACGCCTGTTCATTGTTGTGCTTGGCCGAGCCGAGCCAGTAGACGCTGTCAGGACCGCTTTCCTCGCGGATCTTCAGCATCTGGTCGCCGATCTCGTTGATGGCCTGGTCCCAGCTGATGCGGGTCCATTCGCCATTCACCTTCTTCATCGGATACTTGAGACGGCGCTCGCCATGGGCGTGCTCGCGGACCGCCGCGCCCTTGGCGCAATGCGACCCGAGGTTGAACGGGCTGTCCCATCCGGGTTCCTGCCCGGTCCAGACGCCATTCTGCACTTCGGCGATGACCGTGCAGCCGACCGAACAGTGCGTGCAGACGGATTTCACCGTCTTTACGGCCGCACCCGCCGCACTCTGGGCGTTCGCCCTGGTTACGGTGCCACCCAGGGCACCCATTGCGGCAAGGCCACCGATGGCCAGACCGCTACCGCGCAGGAACGCGCGACGGTCAACGGATTTGCCGCCGACCTCGGACAGGATACTTGTCCGCTGGGGGCGTCGCGCAACCCCGTTGGTCTTTTTCCTAAGCATGTTTCTCTCTCCTCCCTGGGCCGTTCATGGGCCGGGCATTACGACGAACCGCAGACAGTCGGGCGTCACGCAACCAGTCGTCAGCGGGTGTGACCTCGTCCGGTATCAGAACCGGGCGCTGTCGAAATAGGCGCGGGTATGCGCGGTATCCTGCATCAGGTTCGATGACAGGTCAGGCTCGGCGGCCTCGGCCTGCGTGCCTGTCACGGCCGCAGCCACGGCGGCAACGGGCGCGCCGCTGGCGGCCAGCTTGAGGAAATCGCGGCGGCTGCTGCCGTCCTCGGGTTTCCTGGTCATGGGGTCGTCCCCTCCTCTGGTTGTGGCGACCGAAGCCGCCGGTTGGTGCGCGGCCTCAGGCCCCGCTCATCCGGAAGCCCTCGGCCTCGATCTCCATGAACACCCGGCCGACCGCGCCGACCGAGGCATAGAGAACCGAGCTTTGAGCGGCTTCCAAATCCGCAAAGAAATGACCCGCCCAGGGACCTATATGGCGCCCGAAGAAGGTCTTTTGGTCCTCAAGGCTGGCCGGACGACCAAACCGGCCCCGGATCAGCCCCGCCATCATCTCCATCAGCGAGGCGATATTGTCCTCGGGCTCATAGACATTGTCTGCCCGCCGCATGCCCCGCGCGGCCATGTCCCGGCGGAGGCTGGCCAGCGGCTTTTCGTTCAGAAAGCCGGTGAGGTAATAGCTGGCATAGGGCAGGAGCTCGCCCCGTCCCAGCCCGATGAAAAGCGCATTGAACTCCGACTCCACCGCGCGCGGTGTGCTCACCGCGGCGACGCGCGCAAGCGCGCTTATCGCCTGCCCCATCGCGGTGTCATCGCCAGCCAGCCCGGCGGTGCGCCCCAGCAGGTCCGCATCGGCGGGGCGCGCCAGAAGGGCAGCAAGAAAGTCGTAAAGATCGGCGCGCAGGCGATCCTCTTCGGCAATCGCGGGCGCGGCGGTCTCTTGATCCATGAGGGTCTCCTGGTTGGTCATGCGTGCGCTCCGGCGCTGTCGTCAAAGGCAAAGCGCATCCGGCGGCGCGGCGGCAGCGGTGCCTCGGCGGCATCTTCGTCGGGTGCCCCGGCGCTGTCTTCTTCGGAGGCGCGCGCGATGTGCGGTTCCGGCGCGGGGTCCGGTGCCGCCGCGGTCATCGCCACCGGCGCGGGCTCTGCGATACGCCCTGCGGGTGCATCCTCTGCCGCCTCGGCCTCGGCCTGGCGGGCCATCTCCTGCACATGGGCGAGCATCCCCTTGCCCACCTGATAGGCGGTCTGGAGGTTCTCGATCACGCGGCTGCTGTCGGTGAAATCCTCGCCATAGTCGATCATGCCGTCGAGATTGGCCAGCACCGGATTGCTCAGCCAGAGCCGCCGCAGCGCACGACGACGCAACCGCTCGGGCACGGCCCTCGCCATGAATGCGCGGAAATCATCGCCAGGGCCAAGCGTGTCGGGATCGGGCAAACCCAGTTCCTCGCAAAGCTCCTCGTCGCTCTTTTCGGCAAGCCTGGTCTCGCGCACGGTCAGTTCCGCCGCTTCCGAGGCGCGCGCCTCGGCCTCGGCCTCGGCCTCGACACGGGCCTTGCGGCGCGACCAGAAATCGCCCTCCTGGCTCAATGCAGCCTCTCCTTGCGGGCAAGGGCGGGCGCGCGATAGACATCCGCCGCCTGCGGAATACGCGCGTCGCCAATCCCGTCCTGCGTTCCATTGACATTCGCCCGGTCGCGCCGACGCTTCTGAAACACTTCCTCGACGTGATGCGCGGCGACAAAATCATGGACAAGAGCAATAACCCCCTCGGGCATCGGCACCTTTTCCACGATCTCCTCGCCGGTGTCGCAATAATCCTGTGCCTCATAGGGCGAAGCAGTGACAAGCGTCACCTCATAGGGCATCTCGCCCGCCCCTGCGGGCACAGGGCGCATGATGACATAGACCGATGGCACGGGCGCGCGCAGGCCCTCAAGATACGACTCGGTCTGTGTGTGGTGCAGATCAAGAGTGACGGTGGCAGCGTGATATTCCACTGCCTCACCCTCGCACCGCAACTCGCGCCAGTCTGCGGGCCCCGCTCCGGGCAGAACCGCCACCGCGCGCCAGCACCATTCCGCCCAGCGCGTCACGCCCGGCGTCTTGCGCACGACAACTCCGATCGGCAGCAGAATCTGCTTGTCGGTTACTGCAATATCCACGGCAGGCTTCATCCCCTTGTTAGCCACCTCCAAGATTGGTGCAGTTTACTGACCACGCAAAGTAATTTCTGTGTGCAGCGGTCCACAAACCCCAAATCACGGTCATTTTGAACCATGTTCCGCGCCCGCCCCGCCCGATATGGACAGATTGACCGGCACAGCCACGGAATGCTGCGTCGCCGCATCGCGAGAAACTGAAATCAAACGGAATCAATCAGGCTTCCTTCGGGGGCGAAACACCCTCTGCCGCACCCGGGACATGATTCGAAATCCGGTTTACGGGGGCCGCGAATCATGTCTAACCTCTGGTCCAGACGGCGCGCGCCGTGCCCTTCCCGACACCGAAACACCCCGAGGGAAACATGCCCAAGAAACTGATTTTGTGTGATTGTTCCGGCTCTCAGGCGATCGACCCAACAGCCCTTGCCGCGGCCACGGGGATGGGCTGTTCGCGACTTCATTCGGCGCTTTGCACCGCCGAGGCGGGTGCCGCGGCCAAGGCGATCGAGGGGGGGGATGCCATTATTTGCTGCGCACAGGAGCGGCGGATATTCGAGGAGATTGCAGTCGATCTGGGGGTGGAAGTGCCCGCCTTTCTCGACCTGCGCGACCGCGCCGGATGGTCCGACGACCCGGCCCCGAAACTACCCAAAATGTCCGCGCTCGCGGCCGAGGCGATGCTCGCTGCACGGCCGGACAAGACGCT
The DNA here is from genome assembly GCF_018069895.1 of Roseovarius autotrophicus. Lineage (GTDB taxonomy): Bacteria > Pseudomonadota > Alphaproteobacteria > Rhodobacterales > Rhodobacteraceae > Roseovarius > Roseovarius autotrophicus. The sequence continues at coordinate 53,209 of NZ_JAGQDH010000007.1, forward strand.
GGACGTGGTGTCCGAGGGGCTGTGCCTCATCATCGGCGACGCCGAGATGGCACTTTCGGCGGCAGAGAAACTCAGCCCCGTTCTCGGGGTGACCGTCCTTCTGAGCGACGCGATCGACCCGCCCGAGACCCGTGACTTTGACGTGATCCGGGGCCGGATCGCGCAGGCCGCGGGCGCGCTCGGCGGGTTTTCGGTGCGCATCGACGCGCTGCAAGAGGTCGATCCCGGCGGGCGCGGCGTCCTGCGCTGGACGCCCCCCCGCGATGGCGGGCAGACGCAATGCGATGTCATTCTCGATCTGTCGGGCAACACCCCGCTCTTTCCCGCGCCCACGAAACGCGAGGGTTATCTGCGTGCCGATCCCGGCAGCCTGACTGCGGTGGCCGACGCGATCCTCGCGGCATCGCAACTCGTCGGTACATTCGAGAAACCGCTCTATGTCACGCTCCAGCCGCTGCTCTGCGCCCATTCCCGCGCCGAACAGACCGGATGCAGCAAATGCCTCGACATCTGCCCGACCGGCGCGATCACGCCTGCGGGCGATCATGTCAGCATTGATCCGATGATTTGCGCGGGGTGTGGATCATGTGCCGCGCGCTGCCCCTCGGGGGCGATCAGCTATGATGCGCCGCCGCCTGACATGATCTTTCGCCGCATCCAGACGCTGGCCTCGGCCTATCGCAAGGCAGGCGGCACCACGCCGCGCCTGCTGGTGCATGATGCGGGGTTTGGCGCCGAGATGATCCGCCTCGCCGCGCGCCACGGGCGCGGCCTGCCTGCCGATGTTATCCCGCTGGAGGTTTCGGCGCTTGCGGGTTTCGGCCATGCCGAGATCCTCGCCGCGCTCGCCTCTGGCTTTGCCGAGGTATCGGTGCTTCTCTCGCCCAGCACCGAGCGCGATGCCCCCGATCAGGAAATACCGCTGGCACAGGCGCTGGCAGGGGGGCATCCCGTGCGTGTTCTGGACCTCAACGACCCCGACGCGCTCTGCGACGCACTTTACGACCAGCCCTCGCCGCCCCCGCTGGCAGAGCCTGTTCTGCCCATGGGCAGCCGCCGTCAGGTTGCGCGCCTCGCCGCGCGCGCGCTCAACCCCGGCGCGGACACGCTCGATCTGCCCGCCGCCGCCCCCTATGGCGCGGTGCTGGTCGATAAGGATGCCTGCACACTTTGTCTGTCCTGCGTCTCGCTCTGCCCCTCCGGCGCGCTGATGGACAACGAGGACCTGCCGCAACTGCGCTTTCAGGAGGATGCCTGCCTGCAATGCGGGCTCTGCGCCACGATCTGCCCGGAAAAGGCAATCACGCTGGAGCCCCGGATGAACCTGACCGACAGCGCGCTGACGCAGGTGGTGCTCAACGAGGAAGAGCCCTTTGCCTGTGTCGAGTGCGGCGTCCTTTTCGGCTCGAAATCCACGATTCAAAGGATCACTGAGAAACTTGCCGGCAAGCACGCGCTTTTTGCCACGTCAGAGGCCGCGCGCATGATCCAGATGTGCGAGAATTGCCGCATCCAGGCGCAGTTCAACGCAGCCGACAACCCCTTTGCCATGGGCGAGCGCCCGCGCGTGCGCACCACCGAGGATTATCTTTCCAAGCGCAAGGATCACTGAATTTGCACCGGAGCGCCCAGATCGGCGGGGACCATGCCCGCCACATAGGTCAGGATCGACTCGAGTTCTTCCGGGGTGACCTCGATCGGCACGATCGCGGGCGGCAGATGCTCGGCAAAAGGTGCGGTCACGCCGATGACCCGGGTAAAGGCGGGGTGGGGCTTGAGCGTGTAGAAACTCTGAAACCGCGCGTCCCAATCCGCCAACGTCCTCAGCGCGCCGAAAGAGGGGGTCGAGCCGATGCCGCCGCGCCGGTCGGGATCGACCACATGGCAGCGCCCGCATTGCGCCTGCGCCACCTGGCGACCCTCGACTGCGTCGCCGTTGAAGACCGGGCCGGTCTCCTCCTGCTCCTCCGCCTCGGGCAGGGAAAAAGGCGCAACGCCCGCCACCTCGAACCCCGTCACCGTGCGCTGCCCGATCTCGGAGCCGATCCACTCGGCAAAGCGCGCCGCGCCGGGATGATCCCCTGCAAGGCGCAACCGCCACGTCGCGCCCTCGCCGACAAAGACCGCGCTGCCCGCCTGCGTGCCAAGCCCGGCCTCCGCCTCGGCACCCTCGGGCACGACCTCTATGCGCACCCCGCTCTTGAGCGAGAAGCGCGGCAGGATATATCCCAGAAGCCCGCTCTCGATCAGAACCTCGGGTGCGGCCAGTCGAAAGCGCCGCTCATCCGCCCCTGCCGCCAGCGGCCACATAAGCGCGAGGCCAAGCGCGAGCCACTGGCAAATCCGGGCAGGAGTTGGGATAAGGCGTTCCATGCCCAAGGTTAGAAACAGCCCCGCTGCTGCGTCAAGCGCGGGATCAGAGAGAGGGAGAAAGAGATGAGCGACGATTTCAACATGTCGATGCGCAAGTTCCTGAAGCAGGTGGGCGTCACCTCGCAGCAGGCTATCGAGGACGGACTGCGCGCCAAGGGGGCCACAGCCGGGCAGGAATTCACGGCCAGGGTGGTTCTGACCGTCGAGGGGCTGGATATCGAACACACCGTGACCGGCACGATCAAGGGGCAGGACTGACGTGACAGCAACACGCGAAAGCGTCCTTGAGGCGCTGAAAAAGATCGCCGATCCGATCAGCGGCAGCGATATCGTCTCGGCGGGAATCGTGCGCGCGCTCAATGTCGAAGGCGACACCGTGCGTTTCGTGCTCGAAATCGATCCCGCGAAGGCCGAGACCTATGCCCCGGTGCGCGACGCGGCTGAACAAGCGGCGAAAGCGGCGGGCGCGGCCAGCGTCTCGGCGGTGCTGACAGCGCATTCCGCAAAGGCCCCGCCCGACCTCAAGCCCGCCCGCAAGGCCGAACCCAAAGGCCCGCAGCGGGTGCCGGGCGTGGACCGGATCATCGCCATCGCGTCGGGCAAGGGCGGCGTGGGCAAATCCACCGTGTCCTCCAACCTCGCCTGCGCGCTTGCCGCCGAGGGTCGCCGCGTGGGCCTTCTGGATGCCGATGTCTATGGCCCCTCGCAGCCCCGGATGCTGGGCGTCTCCGGCCGCCCCGCAAGCCCCGATGGCAAGACCATCCTGCCCTTGCGCAACCATGGCGTCACCATGATGTCCATCGGCCTCATGGTGAACGAGGGGCAGGCCGTGGTCTGGCGCGGCCCGATGCTCATGGGCGCGCTGCAACAGATGCTGATGCAAGTGCAATGGGGCGCGCTCGATGTGCTGATCGTCGATCTGCCGCCGGGCACCGGCGACGTGCAGATGACCCTTGCGCAAAAGGCGCATGTGGATGGGGCCATCGTGGTCTCGACGCCGCAGGATGTCGCGCTTCTGGATGCGCGCAAGGGCATCGACATGTTCCAGCAGCTCAAGGTGCCGGTGCTGGGCCTGATCGAGAACATGAGCACACATATCTGCTCCAATTGCGGGCATGAGGAGCATATATTTGGCCATGGCGGCGTGAAGGCCGAGGCCGAGAGGCTGGGTGTGCCGCTTCTGGCGGAAATCCCGTTGCATCTCGATATCCGCCTCGCCTCGGATGGCGGCGCGCCCATCGTGGTGACCAAACCCGAGAGCGCGCAGGCTCAGTCCTTCCGCAAGGTGGCGCGCGATCTGGTGGCGCGGGGTCTGGCATGAGCACGCAGGGCGCAGCCCCGTCCTTCCCGCCGCTTCTCACCGGGATTGCGGTTACCGGCGCGATCGAGCCGTTCAACAAGGCCCGCGCCATGGCCGCGCTTGGCTGCGACGCGGGCACGGTTGTGCATAATATCACCGCCGACCGCATCGCCGCCGCGCTTGTCCTCGCCCCCGAGGTGCCGCTCGGCCGCGCCATGGCGATGCTGCCCGCCTGCGGCGTCGGGTTCCAGAACGCGCTCGGTGCGCTCGGGCCGCCCGAGGTGGCGGTGCATCTCGACTGGGCAGGCGGCATCCGGGTGAACGGCGCACGCTGCGGGCGGCTGCGCGTCGCGGCGGGCACAAGCGATCCCGCCGCCCTGCCCGACTGGCTAGTGATCGGGCTGGAGGTGCCACTCGTCCTGCTGACCGACCGCCCCGGCGAACACCCAGACGAAACCGCCCTCTACGAGGAAGGCTGTGCCGAGGTGGAGCCGGTCGCGCTGCTCGAGGCCTGGGCGCGCCATACCCTTGTCTGGATCACCCGCTGGGAGGACGAGGGCACGCGCGCGCTCCATGCCGAGTGGCGCGGTCTGGCCTGGGGCATGGGCGAAGAGACCACCCAAGGCAACCTCACCGGCACCTGGCTTGGCGTGGACGAGGATTTCGGGATGCTGTTGCGCGACCAGGAAACCACCCATCTCATCCCCCTCACAACGGTTCTGGAGGCAGCCTGATGAAACTCGCCCGCGCGATCCATTTCGATGAAAGCGACATGCGCGTCTATCACAGCCCCGCGCGCACCGGCGAATGGTGCCTTTCGGGCGGCTTCGAGTTCTCCAACTGGACCAAGGCGGATCTTACCGGCAAATCCCGGCAGGCATTTGCCAATGGCTGGCTGGGGCTGGAGACCTTCGGGCGCGTCACTTTTGTGGCCGTCACTCAGGTGGAACCGTCCGAGGCCGAGGCATTGACCGAATCCCTCGCCGCGCATTTCGTCGCGCTTTACGGCGCACCCGATCTGGCCGCCGCGTGGCCCGTGGCGCGCGACGAAATCGCGCAGATGGCCGAGCTATGCGAGGAGCACGCGCCCAACACGCTGCTCACCGTCCTGCGCGAACTGACCGAGACGGGCGTGCGCGAGAGCTACAGCGTGATCGAACCACAGGACGCCGAACTTGATCTTGTCGCCGTGCACGGCTCGCTCGACGAGTAAGCCGCAGGCTCAGCCCGCCTCCTGCGGGTTGAGCCGGATCACTGCAAGATTGAGCGCCCCCGCCACGCTGACCCAGACCAGATAGGGCACGAACAACAGCCCCGCCCAAATGTCCACCTGCCACAGCGCCAGAAGCGTCGCCGCCACCGAGACCCACAGCGCCCCCAGCACCATCAGGCCAAGCCGCATCCGCCGCAGCCCGAAAAACACCGGCGTCCACAACCCGTTGAGCGCGATCTGCAAGGCCCAGAGTGCCATCGCAAGGCTGTTCCCCTCGCTCATCGCCGCGCGCGCCCCCGCCGCCGCCATGCAGATGTAAAGCGTCGTCCAGGCCACCGGGAAAAGCCAGTTTGGCGGCGTCCAGCGCGGCTTGCTGAGGCGCGCATACCATTCGCCCGGCGGAAACAGGCCCCCCGTCGATCCGGCAGCGAAACAGGCGGCAAGGAAAATGGCGAAAAGGACATAGATCATTCCGCTGGTATAGCGGGGGAACCGCCGCGCTTCAACGCGTCACGGCGCGCGGCGTCGCGGGCCTTGAGACCCGCAAGCGTGGCGTGGAGCGTGTCCGACCAGTCGCGCGCGGGCTGCGCATACATCGAGGTGACATGAAACGGATCGCCACCGATGAACAGCGGATGGAACGACAGCGCCATGCGCAACCGCTCGTCGCGCACCCGCCGCGCGGCATGGGCATAGACCGAGCGATCCGCGCGCAGCCAGGCGAATTTCGGCAACACCGTGATGAGATCGACCAGCCGGTGCCTCGACCCACAGCTTTCGCGCGCTCATTCCGGCACTGGCGCAGGATCACCACGTCGTTGCACGCGACCTGCCCGGCCAAGGCTTTACCGCATCCGGCACAAGGAAAGCCCGGTTCAAGACGCTCCGGCCGCGCACCGCGCGTCTATCCCAGCCATTCGCGAACTGCCGCCTCGAATTCGCGCGGCCTATCGGCGTGGAGCCAGTGGCCCGCGCCGGGGAGTTTCGCAAATTGCGCGCGCGGGAAAAGCGCCTTGATCCGGGCGCGGTGCTCGGGGGCGACATAGCCCGATTCCGCGCCGGTCAGGAACAGGCATTTCCCCTCGTAAACGCCTGAAATGTCGGGAAACCCGAGGATCTTCGGCATCTCGCGCCCTAGCGTGTCGAGATTGAGCGCCCAGCGCCGCTCCTTCACGTCGAGTGCCTGAAGAAAGAACGGCACGAGATCGGGATTATCGACCGCCTCCAGGAGTTGCGCGCCCGCATCAGAGCGTCTCTCAACCCTGCTCAGATCAACCGATTTCATCGCCTCGACATACTGTATCTGGCTGTGGCCATAGGCAACGGGCGCGATATCCGCCACGATCAGCCGGTTCACAAGCTCTGGCCGCGTGAGCGCCAGCACCATCGCCGCCTTGCCACCCATGGAATGCCCCATGACATCCCAAGTCCCGCCGTCCGCCGCGATGACTTCGGCCAGATCGGCGGCCATATCCTCGTAGGAATGCGTTTCAAACCATGGACTGGCACCATGGTTTCGCATGTCCACGGCAACAACGCGGCGGGTATCGGACAGGCGTTTGGCGATCACACCCCAATTGCGCGCCGAACCATAGAGCCCGTGCGCGACAAGCAGTCCGGGGCGCTCGGTTGGCACCCCATGGTCGATATGGGTCAACATGGGCTATCCTTAACGCCACGCGCGCCTCTTGGCCAGAGTGGCAGGGCGTGGCAGGCTGAATAAAGCAGGTTCGCAAGTGATTGACACAACAGAGTTTCATTGGAAGATCGCGAAGTTGCGCGCGGCGCTTGCTACAAAACTGCGCGTGAAAGGGCCGCATCTCGAGCGTCAGATTCGCCGCGCCGGGCGGCGCCTGCCCCGCCGCCAGCGTCGCGCCGCTGCCATGATCCTTGGTGCGCAGGACTGGATGGGCCATGCCCGCCTTGCGCGGCTGGTCGATCACCGCACCGTCAACGCGGCCTTTGCCGATCTTCACCGGCATCTCGACCGGCTCGACCCGGCTGAAGCGCGACGCACGGCGGTGCTGCGATTGGTGGCGGGGATCGTGTTGAACCTGATTATGTTCGGGGGGCTGCTCTATCTCGTCCATTCCTTCGTTCTCGGGTCCTGACCCTCTTGCAGCCGTGCGCGCAGGGCGGTTTTCAGCACCTTGCCATAGTTGTTTTTCGGCAGGCTTTCGACGGCCACATAGCGTTTCGGGCGCTTGAAGCGGGCGATCAGCGCGCGGCAATGGGTGTCGAGCGCCTCCGCCGGCACATCGCCCACCACGAAGGCCACCACCACCTCGCCCCAGTCGGGATCGAGCGCGCCCACCACCGCCGCCTCGGTCACGTCGGGATGGGCAAGCAGCACCTCCTCGACCTCGCGGGGATAAATGTTGGTGCCACCCGAGATGATCATGTCCTTGGACCGGTCACGCAGCGTCAGATACCCGTCGGCATCCATTGCGCCCAGATCGCCGGTCCAGAGCCAGCCGTCGCGCAGCGCCTCGCCGCTCGCCGCCGCATTCTGCCAGTAGCCGGGCATGACCAGATCGCCGCGCACAAGGATTTCGCCCACCTCGCCCTCGGGCACGTCTCGACCCGTCTCGTCGGCGATGCGCACCTCCACCACCGACTGCGCGCGCCCGACCGAGCCAAGCCGCGCGCGCCAGTCGGGATGGGTGCGGTCCGCCACCTCGGCGCGGCCAAGTGCCGTGATCGCCATGGGGGCCTCTCCCTGACCGTAGATCTGGATAAAGACCGGGCCGAACCAATCCACCGCGTCAAGAATATCGGCCTCATACATCGGCCCGCCACCATAGACGATACTGCGCAACCCCTCGCCGCGCGCGCCGGTGTCCTTGGCGTGGGCCGTCAGACGACGCACCATGGTGGGGGCGGCGAACATGTGGATGCGGCCATAATGGCGGGCAAGATCGAGGATCTCGCCCTCGTCGAAGCCGCCCGAGGCGGGGCAGACATGGCGCGCGCCGCGCAGCACATGGACAAGCGCATAAAGCCCCGCGCCATGGCTCATCGGCGCGGCGTAAAGCGTGGCGTCCTCGGGCGAGACCGCATCCACGTCGGCGAGATAGGCAAGCGACATGGAGGCCAGCATCCGGTGGGTGATCATCACACCCTTGGGCCGCCCGGTGGTGCCGGAGGTGTAGAAGAGCCAGGCAAGATCCTGCGGCGCGCGCGGGGCGATGTCGGCCACCGGCGCACCCTCGGTGACGGGCTGCGCAGGCACGCCTTCGGCCTGAAGCACCGCGCGGCGGGGCGCATCTGCCAGCACCACGCGCGCGCCCGCGTTGTCGATGATCCACGCGGCTTCGGCCCCGTGCAGCTTGGCGTTGATCGGCACAGCGACTGCGCCCGCATACCAGATACCGTAAAGTGCGGTCAGATACTCGGGCGCATTGCCCATGAAAAGCGCGACCCGGTCCCCCGGCCCGACCCCTTGCGCCATAAGCCGACCCGCGACGCCGCGCGCACGCGCGTCAAAGCCCGCGTAATCGGCCACCGCGTCGCGCCCGAGAAAGAGCGCCGGACGATGGGGCGCGCCGCGCGCCGCCCGGTCGAGCCAGAGACCGATATTCATGGCCAATCCTCCCTTGTCGGGGGCAGCAAAGCACCGCCCGCGTGGCAGCGCAATTCCGTAGGACTACGCAAATCGCTTGGAGGGCCCTGCGCCGCGCGGCATAACGGCACCCATGGAGATCGGAACCCTAGCCTTCGAGCACGCCCCCATTGGCATTGCCGTGCTCGAACATCGCATCATCCGGGCATGCAACCGGCAATTCGCGGCGATATTCGGCGGCGCGCCCGACGATTATGGCGACGTGCCGCTCGCGCGCTTCTACCCCTCCATCGAGGATTACCGGCGGATCGGCGCGGATGCGCTGGCGATCATGCGCCGAACCGGTCGCTATGCCGACGAACGCGTGATGCGACGGCGGAATGGAGAGCTTTTCTGGTGCCGGGTGCGCGGGGCCTCGCTCACGCCCTCGGCCCCGTTTCAGCGCGGGGTCTGGTCATTCGCCGATCTGTCGGAAGAGCGCCCCCTTGTGCGGCTGACCCAACGCGAACGTGAAGTGGCGATCCTGACCTGCCGGGGGCTGACCTCCAAGGAAATCGGGCTGGAACTGGGGCTGAGCTATCGCACGGTAGAGGTCTATCGCGCGCGCCTGCTGGAAAAGTTCCATGCCCGCAAACTGGCTGAACTGGTGGCCAAGCTCTCGGGAATGCCTCTCTGAGCCGCGCTCCCGCCACGGCAATTGGCCGCTTTTCTCATCCTCTCGCATGGCCTATAAGCGGCCAAACTCACGCCATGCGGGCGCGCCGCGCCTGCCTTGCTCTCACCGAGGACGCAAATGTCGAACAAATCGCACGAATCGGACGTGGCCTTCATCAAGGCCCTCGCGGAACTTCTCAACGAGAACGACCTGACCGAACTTTCGGTCAAGCGCGAATATGGCGAGGATGACACGCTTCAGGTGCGGGTAAGCCGCAAGGGCGAGGCCGTGACCTATGCCGCCGCCCCCGCCCCCGTGACCCACACCGCCCCGGCTGCTGCCGCTGCGACTGCCGCCGCGCCTGTCGCCCCCGCCGAGGACCCGGCAAGCCATCCCGGTGCCGTCACCTCGCCGATGGTGGGCACTGTCTACATGCAGGCCGAGCCGGGCGCGCCCGCCTTTGTCAGCGTCGGCGCGCAGGTGGCCGAGGGCGATACCCTTCTGATCATCGAGGCGATGAAGACCATGAACCACATCCCCGCCCCGCGCGCGGGCACCGTCAAGCGCATCCTGATCGAGGATGGCGCGGCAGTGGAATACGGCGCGCCCCTGATGATCATCGAGTGAGGCACACATGTTCGACAAGATCCTTGTGGCCAACCGCGGCGAGATCGCGCTCCGGGTGATCCGCGCTGCGCGCGAGATGGGCATCGCCTCTGTCGCCGTCCATTCCACGGCGGATGCCGATGCGATGCATGTGCGCATGGCCGACGAATCGGTCTGCATCGGCCCGCCGCCATCGTCCGAGAGCTATCTGTCGATCCCCTCGATCATCGCCGCCTGTGAGATCACGGGCGCGCAGGCGATCCATCCGGGCTATGGGTTTCTCAGCGAAAACGCCAATTTCGTGCAGATCGTTGAGGATCACGGCCTGACCTTCGTCGGCCCCTCGGCGGAACATATCCGCATCATGGGCGACAAGATCACCGCCAAGGATACGATGAAGGCGCTTGGCGTGCCCTGTGTACCCGGCTCCGAAGGGGGCATTGCCGATATGGCTGCGGCCAAGGCGCTTTGTGCCGAGATCGGCTTTCCGGTGATCGTCAAGGCCACGGCGGGCGGCGGCGGACGCGGCATGAAGGTGGCGCGCGATGCCTCCGAGCTTGAAAAGGCATTCCTGACCGCGCGCTCCGAGGCCAAGGCCGCCTTTGGCAATGACGAGGTCTATATCGAGAAATACCTCACCACCCCGCGCCATATCGAGGTGCAGGTGTTTGGCGACGGCAAGGGCCGCGCGGTGCATCTGGGCGAGCGCGACTGTTCGCTGCAACGCCGTCACCAGAAAGTTCTCGAAGAGGCCCCCGGCCCCTGCATCACCGAGGAAGAGCGCGCGCGCATCGGCAAGATCTGTGCCGATGCCTGCGCCAACATCAGCTATCGCGGCGCGGGCACGATCGAGTTTCTCTACGAGAACGGAGAGTTCTTCTTCATCGAGATGAACACGCGCTTGCAGGTAGAGCATCCCGTCACCGAGGCGATTTTCGGCGTGGATCTCGTGCAGGAACAGATCCGCGTGGCCGAGGGGCTGCCGATGTCGTTCACGCAAGACGACCTGCGTATCAACGGCCACGCCATCGAGGTTCGCATCAATGCCGAGAAACTGCCCGATTTCGCGCCGCGCCCCGGCCGGATCACGCAGTTTCACGCGCCGGGTGGTCTCGGCGTGCGGATGGATTCGGCGCTCTATGACGGCTACAAGATCCCGCCCTATTACGACAGTCTCATCGCCAAGCTGATTGTTCACGGGATCGACCGGCCCGCTGCGCTCAACCGACTGGCGCGCGCGCTTGGCGAGTTGATCGTGGACGGGGTGGACACGACGGTTCCGCTGTTCCACGCGCTCTTGCAGGAAGAGGACATCCAGCGCGGGATCTACAATATCCACTGGCTCGAACGCTGGCTGGAAACCAATCTCAGGGCGTGATGCCCGCCTTTCTGCCCCCGGAACTGCTGTTGCGCGCCTATGCCGGGGGCGTTTTCCCCATGGCCGAGCATCGTGACGACGCAGAGGTGTTCTGGGTCGATCCGAAACGGCGCGGCGTGCTGCCGCTCGACGGGTTCCACGTCTCTCGCTCGCTCGCGCGGCGGATGCGGCGGGGGGGCTACCGGGTGACGCTCGACGCGGATTTCAAAGGCGTTATCGATGCCTGCGCCGACCGGATGGATACCTGGATCAGCGCACCCATCCGCGCGGCCTATCTGGCCTTGCACGCGCGGGGGCACGCGCATTCGCTGGAGGTGTGGGAGCAGGACGCGCTTGCGGGCGGGGTCTATGGCGTGACGCTGGGGCGGGCGTTTTTTGGCGAGAGCATGTTCTCGCGGCGCACCGATGCCTCGAAACTGGCGCTCGCACATCTGGTGGACCATCTGCGCCGCTGCGGCTTTACCCTCTTCGACACGCAGTTCCTGACCGATCATCTGGCCAGCCTCGGCGCTATCGAGATCAGCCGCGCCGCCTATCACGCGCGGCTTGCGAAGGCGCTGTCAGGGGCGGCGGATATTCACGCGCTGCCGCTTGAGCGCGACCCGGTTCAGGTGGTGCAGCGCAGCACCCAGATATCATAGCGCGGGTGTTCCAGCGCGTTAAGCGCAGGCGATGAGGCCAGCATCCAGCCCGAAAAGAGCACCGTTCCAGTCTCTGTCGCGCGGATATTGAGGAGGGCATAGGCGTCGCTGGCCAGGTTTTCCATGGGATAGCGACACTCCCCCAGTTCCACCGTCAGAGGGCCGAATTCCGCCGCCTCGCCATTTGCAAGCTCCAGATCACGCACCTCGGTGGTGATCTTGTCCAGCGCACGCAGAACTGCGCCCGTGCCCGGCGCTGCCGCCTCCTGCGCCGCGACCGGAACGGCCAGCACGAGAGCGCCAAGCGCCGCGATCATCCGCCTCATTCGTCGCTGCCCGTAACGAATTTCATCAGGAGCGACACGAGACTGATAGAGCCTTGGGTGAATTCGATCTCGTCGCCCGCCTCGAAATGGAAAGGCGAACCACCGGGCAGGATCTCGACATAGTTGCCGCCCAGCAACCCCTCGGAAGAGATCGCCACCGCGCTGTCATCGGGCACGTTGATACCGTTACGCACGGTAAAGACGGCCTTGGCACGATAGGTCTCGGGATCAAGCCGAAGATCGGCCACACGTCCCACCTTGACGCCTGCAAGGCGCACATCCGTGCCCACACTCACCCCATCGGCGCTGCGGAAGGAAGCGGTGAGGCTGTAGTCACCGCCACCGCCGGTCATGCCGGTTGTCTTGCCCGCATAGACAAGAAAGCCGACCGCCACGACGAGCACAAGCCCACCCACCAGGATCTCTGCCTTGTTCTCGGACATGCTGACGCCCCTATTCCGGCTGCCACGCCTCGTAATCGCGCCGCTCCGCCGGGGTTGCGCGCCGGATCGACCCGGCGGGCGCATAGGCCAAGGGCGTTCCGGTCAGGTTTTCCTGATGCGGTTTTTCCCAAGCCTTGCGCGGCAGGGGGCGCTCGGACGGCGACTCGGCAAAGGTGTGGTGCAGCCAGCCATGCCAGTCGGGGCCCACACGGCTCGCCTCAGCCTCGCCGTTGAAGATCACCCAGCGGCGCTTGCCGTCGCGGCTCTGGTAGAAAACGTTGCCCTGCTCATCCTCGCCCACGCGCACACCCTTGCGCCAGGTATAGAACTGGGTGTTGAGCGTCTGCCCGTTCCACCAGGTGACGGCGCGCAACAGCGTGTTTAGAATACCCATGGACGACTCCTGACTCGTGTCACGACCTTATAGGACGAAGCGCACCACAAGGTCCAGATGCCCGAGGGTCGCGGGGAACGACGTCAGACCGGGGCGCGGGCGGTCAACTCGATCTCGATGCGGTATTTCGGGTCGATCAGATTGCATTCCACCATGGTCGCGGCCGGCGGGTTGGCGCCGAAGGTCTCGCGCAGGATCGGCCAGCAGGGTTCGAACTCGGTGGCATCGGGAAGGTAGTAGGTCACGCGCACCGCGTCGCCAAACCCTGCCCCCGCCTCTGCGAGCGCCTTCTCGATGGTGGCAAGCGCCGCGCGGCATTGCTCGGTCACCGTGTCGCCCTGCCCGACCGTGCCTGCAACGTGCACAAGGCCGCCCGCCACCACCGCACGCGCGTACCCGATCTTTTCCTCGAAAGGACTACCCGAAAAAATCCGCTTCATGTCTTGCTCCACAAAACAGGGGGGGGGGCGGCACCCCGCCTTGTCCGGCCCGTGTGCCGGGATCAGCCGGCGCTCTTGCCTTCCTTCTTGCCGCGCGTCTCGGCATAGATGACAAGCGGGGCCGCGTCGGAATTCACCGCCTCTTCGTTCACCACCACCTCCTCGACATTCGAGAGGCTGGGCAGGTCGAACATGGTATCAAGCAGGATATCCTCGAGGATCGAGCGTAAGCCCCGCGCGCCGGTCTTGCGGGCGATGGCGCGCTTGGCGATGGCCTTGAGCGCGTCGTCGGTGAAGCTGAGCTTGGTGCCTTCCATCTCGAAAAGGCGCTGATATTGCTTCACAAGCGCGTTCTTGGGCTCGGTCAGAATGATAACAAGCGCCTCTTCGTCGAGATCCTCGAGCGTCGCGAGCACCGGCAGACGGCCGACGAACTCGGGGATCAGACCGAACTTGAGCAGGTCCTCCGGCTCCAGATCCTTGAAGATCTCGCCCACACCGCGCGAATCGTTGTCGCGCACATCGGCGCCGAAGCCCATGGCGCTGCCCTTGCCGCGCTGCGCGATGATCTTGTCGAGCCCGGCAAAGGCGCCGCCGCAGATGAACAGGATATTGGTGGTGTCCACCTGCAGGAATTCCTGCTGCGGATGCTTGCGCCCGCCCTGCGGCGGCACACTGGCCACGGTGCCCTCCATCAGTTTCAGCAGCGCCTGCTGCACGCCCTCGCCCGACACGTCACGGGTGATCGAAGGGTTTTCCGACTTGCGGGTGATCTTGTCCACCTCGTCGATATAGACGATGCCGCGCTGCGCGCGTTCGACATTGTATTCGCTGGACTGCAACAGTTTCAGGATGATGTTCTCGACATCCTCGCCCACATAGCCCGCCTCGGTCAGCGTGGTGGCATCGGCCATGGTAAAGGGCACGTCGAGGATGCGCGCCAGCGTCTGCGCCAGCAGCGTCTTGCCGCAGCCGGTAGGGCCAATGAGCAGGATATTGGATTTCTGCAACTCGATGTCGTTCTTGCCCGACTGGTTGAGCCGCTTGTAGTGGTTGTGCACCGCGACAGAGAGCACCCGCTTGGCGCGTGCCTGACCGATGACGTAATCATCGAGCACCTTGCAGATGTCATGCGGCGAAGGCACGCCATCGGTGGCCTTGAGACCGGCGCTCTTGGTCTCTTCGCGGATGATGTCCATGCACAGTTCGACGCACTCGTCGCAGATGAACACCGTGGGTCCCGCGATCAGCTTGCGCACCTCGTGCTGGCTCTTGCCGCAGAAGCTGCAATAGAGCGTGTTCTTGCTGTCGCCGGAATTGTTCGCCATGGCTTTCCTTTCAGCGCCGCTGCCCGCGCGTCATCTCGTCTTGTGCCTCCGGCCAGCTTAAGTCAGGGCGGAAAGCACCACAATGCGAATTTCGAGATCGCCCGTGCACGGGCGATCACCGATCATTTGTCGTCGCCCTCTCCCGGTTTCACACGGTTGGCAACGATTTCATCGATCAGGCCCCAGTCCTTGGCCTCTTCGGGCGACATGAAGTTGTCGCGCTCGAGCGCGGCCTCGACCGACTCGAATTTCTGCCCGGTGTGGCGGACGTAGATTTCGTTCAGCCGGTCCTTGAGCTTTTGCGTCTCGCGGGCGTGGATCATGATGTCAGTGGCCTGTCCCTGATAGCCGCCAGAGGGCTGGTGCACCATGACCCGGCTGTTGGGCAGCGAAAAGCGCATCCCCGGCTCGCCCGCCGTCAGCAGCAGCGAACCCATGCTCGCCGCCTGACCCACGACAAGCGTGCTGACCTTTGGCTTGATGTATTGCATCGTGTCGTAGATCGACAGACCAGAGGTGACCACGCCGCCGGGGCTGTTGATATACATGCTGATTTCCTTGGACGGATTTTCCGCCTCAAGATGCAGCAGTTGCGCGACGATCAGGCTCGACATGCCGTCATGCACCGGCCCGCTGAGAAAGATGATCCGCTCCTTCAGAAGCCGCGAGAAGATATCATAGGCGCGCTCGCCCCGGCTGGTTTGTTCCACGACCATGGGCACAAGGGTATTCATGTATGTCTCGAAAGGGTCTCTCATCCTGTCCCGCCTGCTGGTTTCTCCCGGACCCCGAAAGGCACGAGTCGTAAAAATAAACCGATCATAGCGACCGGTGGCTAACGGAGTCTTAGTGGCGCGCCCCACCCCCTGCAAGGGCACGCGCGCAATTGGGGCACTCTCTCACGGCTTTGTCGATTGCCGCACGGCACAGATGAAAGTAAATATCAGGCGCGAGGATGATACCAGAATGACACTGCCAGATCTCTCCGTTGCCGATGCCGACATGGCGCAGATGCAGCAAAGCGCGCAGGAGGCTGCGGATTTTCTGCGTGCGCTCGGCCATGAGGGGCGGCTTATGATGCTCTGCCATCTGGTGCCGGGCGAAAAATCGGTCAGCGAACTGGAACTGCTGCTGGGTGCGCGTCAGGCAGCGGTATCTCAGCAACTGGCGAGGCTGCGGCACGAAGGGCTGGTGCAGACGCGGCGCGACGGCAAGACCATCTATTACAGCCTTTCGGACCCGCGCGCGCTGCGGATCCTCGAAGTGCTTTACGAGATGTTCTGCGCCCCTGACAGGCAGGGGCGCAGACCGTAAGGCTCAGGCCGGTTCGACCGATTTGCCCACCTCGAACGCGGCGAATTTCTCGTCCAGGTCTGTATGGTTCACATGGTTGGCATAGTTCGAGATCGTCTTGACCGCGAGGGCGAGGATGATTTCGAGAATATGCACATCGCCATAGCCCGCGGATTTGAACGCCTCGGCCTCGGCCTTTGTCGGCAGGCCGCGCGTCTCCCACATGTGGTGCGTGAAATTGCGCAGCGCCTCAAGTTTGGCATCATCGAGCGGCTTGCCATCACGCATCGCCTGCGTATGTGCCTCCGACAGCTTTGACACCTTGACCGCCAGCATCGAATGGGCGGCGGTGCAGTAGTCGCACCCATTGGCCTCGGAGATCGTCAGAAACACCACCTCCTGTTCCGGCGGGGTGAAATGGCCTTGCTCGCGAAACAGCGCGTAGCCGTGCAGATAGGTGCTCAGAAGCCCCGGATCGTTGGCCATGCCCCGATACATGTTCGGCACGAATCCCAGCTTGGCGCGCGCCCCATCAAGCAAGTCCTTCGCCTTGCCCTGGGCGGTCTCGTCACTTACTTGCGGAAGGTCAACCTTGTACTCGGCAGTCATCTGCGCCTCCTTTGATTGCGGCACCGCGATAGCTATGACGTGCCGGAGAGGAAGAAAACAGCCGGACCCTTCACCAGATCGTGAGTACCGTGCCCAGACGCGAAACCGGCTGTGCGGATATGCTCAGCGGCGAAGCCGGTCCGGCGTGCCTGCGCTCCTGGCTGCCCGGGATCAGATCCGTTCCTGCGTGTGCCGCCGCAACTCTGCCCGCGCCACCTGACGGCGATGCACCGCGTCCGGCCCGTCAGCGAGGCGCAACGTGCGCACATGATGCCACATCGCCGCCAGCGGCACGTCCTGCGAAATGCCCTGCGCGCCGAACATCTGCACCGCCTCGTCAATCACCCTGAGCGCCACGCGCGGGGCCACCACCTTGATCTGGTGAATCCAGGGCGCTGCGGCGCGCGCGTCGCCCCTGTCCATCATCCACGCGGCCTTGAGACACAAAAGCCGCGCCTGCTCGATCTCCATGCGGGCCTCGGCGATGATGTCGTAATTCGCACCAAGCTGCGCCAACGGCTTGCCGAAAGCCTCCCGCGACAGGCTGCGTTTGCACAGCATTTCAAGCGCCGCCTCGGCCAGCCCGATCGCGCGCATGCAGTGGTGTATCCGCCCCGGTCCAAGCCGCCCCTGCGCGATCTCGAACCCCCGCCCCTCGCCCAGAAGCATGTTTTCCACCGGCACGCGCACGCCGGTGAACCGGATATGCATATGCCCGTGCGGCGCATCATCATGGCCGTAAACCTCCATCGCGCGCAACTTTTCGATGCCGGGGCTATCTGCGGGCACGACGATCATCGAATGGCGCTGATGCTTGGGCAGGTTGTCACCGCCGGTGCGCACCATCACGATATAGACTGCACAGCGCGGATCGCCCGCGCCGGTCGCCCACCATTTCTCGCCGTCGAGCACATATTCCGCGCCCTCGCGGCGGCAGGACATGGTGATATTGGTGGCGTCGGAACTCGCCACATCCGGCTCGGTCATCAGATAGGCAGACCGGATCTCGCCCGTCAGCAGCGGCTTGAGCCAGCGCTCTTTCATCGCCACCGTGCCGTAGCGATGAAACACCTCCATGTTGCCCGTGTCCGGCGCGTTGCAGTTGAACACCTCCGGCGCGAGCGGGCTCTTGCCCATCTCCTCGGCGAAATAGGCGTATTCCACGGTGCTGAGGCCAAAGCCCGCCTCGCCCTCGGTCAGCCAGAAATTCCACAAGCCATCGGCTTTCGCCCGCGCCTTCAGCCCGTCGAGGATGTCCGCCTGCCGGGGTGTGAACTGCCAGCGGTCGCCCTTCTCCACCTCGGCGTGAAATTCCGCCTCCAGGGGCGCGATCTCGTCGCGCACCATCGCTGCGACCCGCTCCAACCGCGCGCGCATCTCGGGGCGCATCCCAAGGTTCATTTCCATCCCGCTTTCCTCCTCGATGTCGCGCCAGACTGAGCGTCTTCCGCATCCGAAGGCAAGCCCTGATCTGCGCCGCCGACAGGCCCGAACGGCGATACCGGGCCCTTACCCGAACCGAGCGCGCCAGGCGGGCACCGTGTCCCCCGCCATGGGTCGGGCCGCGTAAACGGCGCGCGCCACCGCGCGCGCCATCACGCAGGCCGCCGCATGGCCAAGCACCACCTGTTCGGCCAGGTCCGGCGCGGGGCGCGTGCCCGTGGCGGCGACGAATATCGCGTCGCCATCCATCAGCGTATGGGACGGCACCAGTGCCCGCGCCAGACCATCATGCGCGGCCACGGCAAGCCGCGTGCAATGCGCTTGTGTCAGTGTGGCATCTGTCGCCACGATCCCGATGGTGGTGTTGCCATGCTGCGCAAGCTTGGTCGGCGCGGCCATCGGGTCGGGAAAGGCGCGCGGCACACCCAGCCCGCCGAACTCGTCCCCGATCTCGAAAGGTGCGGCCCAGAACTGCGGCCCCTGCCCCACCGTGGCCGAGCCGAGCGCGTTCACCGCCACCAGCGCCCCCACCGTCACCCCCGAGGGCAGGACAGCAGAGGCCGAGCCGAGCCCGCCCTTGAGCGTCGCGGTCGTGGCCCCTGTGCCCGCGCCTGCCGTACCGATCTCGAACATTTCGCCGGCCACTTCGAGCGCGGCGCGCCCGAGCGCCTTGTAGGGGTTCTCGGTCCAACCATGATCGCCGCCGTTGAGCAGATCGAACAGGATCGCGCCGGGCACGATCGGCACCCGTGCCGCCCCCACGGCAAATCCCCGTCCCATGGCGCGCAAACCGTCCGCCACGCCCGAGGCCGCATCGAGACCGAAGGCCGAGCCGCCCGAGAGCACCAGCGCATCCACCTCCTGCACCGCGCGGTCGGGCACAAGAAGATCGGTCTCGCGCGTGCCCGGCGCGCCGCCCATCACATGCACCCCCGCCACAAGCGGCCGCTCGCCCAGCAGCACGGTCACACCCGAGCGCAGCGCATGATCCTCGGCCTGCCCTACGCGCAGTCCGGCGACATCGGTGATCAGGTTGCATGGCCCGGTGCGCGTCGCCATGGCTGCTCCCTTGCGGTTCAGAGGTGATCGACCACTTGCAGATGCTGCGCCAGGCGGTCCACCTCGGCCAGATAGCACGCCACCAGCCTCGGATCATGCGGCGCGGCACTCACCCCCGCCGGGATCTCGCGCGCCAGCACCGAGCAGACCGCCAGCGACACCGGCACCGATACCAGCCGCGCCATCGCCGTGCCGCGCGCATCGCCCCAGGCATCCATGACATAGCTCTTGTGCCAGACGGTCTTGCCGCCACGCACGGCCTTCAGATCCACGCAGAGCACGACACGATCCGGCTCGCCCTCGGCATAGGCGTTCTCCTGCCAGAACTGTTCCGACATCTCTCGCAGCCGCGCTTCGCCCGCCTCGCCCTCCAGCGTCTCGATCTCGGCAAAGACGTCGCGCCATGCCTCGGACCAGCCATTCAGGCGCAGCGTGCCGCGCACGAAATCGCGGATATTCCAGTCGGGATCAAAGCGATACTCGGCGATGAAGGGCAGAGAATCACGGTTGGGATAAACCTCGAAGCTTTCGGGCGCTGGCAGAGGCGCGTCATAACGCGTGATCGCGTCCCAGGGTCGCGCCACCTTGAGTTCCGTGAAATCGCGGATCGAGCGCGAAGGCGAGCGCAGCGCCTTCAAGACGCCAAGAGGGGACCAGCTGAACTTGTAGCGGAACGGGTTGGGATGTTTCGGCACACCGCCGCAATAGGACAGGAAGGACAGTTCGTTGGCCGAATCACAGGCCCCCGAGGCGCGATAGTCGGCCACCAGATGATGCGCCATCAGATGATCTATGCCGGGATCAAGCCCGATCTCGTTGACAAGGCGCAGCCCCGCCGCGCGCGCCGCCCCGTCAAGTGCGCGCATCTCGGGCGAGATATAGGAGGACGACACGAAATGTGCCCCCCCCTCAAGACAGAGCGTGGCCAGCGGCACATGCCAGTCCACTGGCAGCATCGACACCACCACATCTCCGGGCACCAGCGCCGCGCCGAGCGTGTCCATGTCAAAGCCGCGAATATCACCGGTCAGATCGCCCACCGCCACGCGCGCCTTCTCGGTCGAACGGTTCCAGACCGTGACCGGATACCCCGCCTCGATCAGCCGCCTGAGGCCCGGAATCGCCGAAAGCCCGGTGCCGCACCAATGGATCGTCATGCCGGTATCTCCTTCATATTTGCGTCGAACACCGCCCGCGCCCGGCCCCAGACCCCTGCGCCGATACCGTCCAGCGCCATCAGAGACGGCAGCAGTTGGGCCGCAAAATCCTCTGATGATTCGCGCGGCAAGAGCGAGGGCAGGTTGTCGATCGCCATGACATCGAGCGGCGGGGTCTCATGGACCCGCAGCACTGGTGCGGCCCATGTGGTTGCGCGCGCATAGACCGGCACCGGGTTGTAATCGCTGTCGGGATCGCAGGCCACGTCGCCGATCACGGTCAATTGGCGGGGCGCGCCGAGCGCCGATTTCGGGACGAAGACCGGCGTGCCGGGGCGGGCGAAGATGCAGTTGAGGAATATCTCGTGATCGAGGATTTCGGGAAACGGTCCGCCATGGGCGGTTTCGGCCATGTCCCATCTGGTCACGTGCAGCCCCATCGCCTCGCACAGATCGCCCGCGCCGGTGCCGACACGGCCAAGCGCGCCGATGACCATGGCCGAGGGCCGCGCGGCGAGAGGATCGAGACGCGCCGCAAGATCGCCCAGAAGCGCATCGCGCCCGGCATAGGTGGCCACCGCCGGACATATCCCGCCATCCGCCTGCGCCGCCCAGGCCATCAGCGACACCGCCGCCCCGGCATAGCCTGCCCAATAGCCGAAGGCCGCGACGCGGCGACCGTCCTCATCCACCAGATACTCCAGATCGTAAAGCGCCCCGCCCCCCGCACGGAACCGCTCCAGCAGACGCCGGCCCGCGTGCTGCCCCTTGAAGGCATGGCCGAACATGATGTGGCGATGCGGCAGGGGCGTGCCGTCCTCGGGCAACTCCTTGAGGCCAAAGATGATCGCGTCCGCCGGGGCCTCGGGCCACGCGCCCTCGGGCGCGATTGCGCATCCCGCCGCACGGTAGCCGTCAATCGCAATGGCGCGCGCCGCGCTCTCCTCCACCGTCACGGCAAAGCCCCGCGCGATCAGCGCCGCCGCGCCCTCTGGCGTGATGCCCACCCGTTCCTCGTTCGCGCGCTGCTCGGCGCGCACCCAGAGATGTGTCATTCGTGCCCCCTCAGATCATGCCGTCGGCCACGACCCGCGCCACCGAGGCGCGCGCCGCCATCGCCTCGCGGAAGGCCCGGATCTTGGGGAATAGCCCAAGATCCACCCCGTCGCCCTCCAGCCAGCTTGCCGCCACAAAAAGATAGGGATCGGCCAGCGAGAGCGCCCCGCCCATCACAAACGGCCCGCGCAGCATATGGGTTTCGACGAACTGCGCGCTTTCGGTCATGGTGCGCACCGCCTTGGCCTTCATGTCAGCGATGGAGCTGTCTTCGTCGGCCCATCGCAGCCCGCGCGCGCGATGCGCGTGGTTCACATGCATGGTGGAGGCGAGGTAATACATCGCCGCGCGCATCTGCGCGGCCTCATACGGATCCTCGGGCCGCAACCGCGCCTGCGGGGCGAGATCGGCGATATAATCCATAATCGCCCCCGTCTCGGTCAGGATACCGTGGTCTGTCACCAAAGCGGGCACCCGTCCCTTTGGGTTGATCGCGTGATAGTCGGGGCGCGTCTGATCACCGGCCTTGAAGTCGAGCCGCACCGCCTCGAACCCCAGCCCCGCCTCATGCAGCGCGATGGCCACGGCCACGGCGATGGTGCCACGGGCGTAATAGAGTTGCATCCCCGTATCCTCCTAGATGAATGTGCGCGCATGCGCGCGCTCGGGCGTGTCAAGATGCGGCGTGGTGTTGAACGCGCCTACCATCAGCATCTCGTGCACATGATGCACCCGGTGCAGCGAACTGTTCATCACCTGAAGCATCACCTTCGAAAGCCCCGGAATCCCCAGATGCAGCGCGTGCCGCATCACCATGCCTATCACGCCGCCCGATGTCACCACCAGAACCCGACCCCCTGCCCCGTTCAGATCGTCGATGACCGAGGCGACCCGCGCGGTGAAGGCGTCGAACGTCTCGGGCAGGCCGCTCAACCCGCCCTCGGCCCAATGGGTGATGACCTGCGGCAGATAGCGGGCGAACTCGGTGGCATCCTTGGGCGCGGGGATGCCGTGTTGCGCCTCGACGGCCTGCGCCAACGCGAAATAGCTCAACTCGTCAAGCCGCGCGTCACTCTCGTAACCCGCATAACCCATGGCCTCGGCCGTTCCCTTCTGGCGATTGAGCGTGCCGGTGACGACGTGTTCGAAATGCGGGTTGGTGGCGCGCAGATGCGCGCCCAGCCATTCGGCCTGCTGCACGCCAAGCGCCGAGAGCCGGTCATAGCCCGCCTCGTCGGAGGCGTGGCTGTTGGCCTGCCCGTGCCGCACCAGAATGATCTCGGTCATTTCGCCTCCTTGCCTGTCGGACCGGAGGTTAGCGCCAGAGCGGCGCGGGGGAAAGCCGTCGCGCACGTCATTTCACCACGATTTCGCCGAAGAAGACTGGTGCCGCGTGAGGGGATCGAACCCCCGACCTTCGCTTTACAAGAGCGCTGCTCTACCAGCTGAGCTAACGCGGCATGATCATGTCACGCTGATTACCGCCATTCCCGCGCGCGGGCAAGCAGGGGCGTCCAACCGATTGATGTTTTCCTTGGCCGAAATCGTCTTATAGTGGCACGTCATCACCCGGCAGAGGCGAAACAGAGGTATGCAGATCGTCATCCACGCAGGCGCGCACAAGACCGATGAGGACAGGCTTGTCACCTGTCTGCGCGACAATTTCGGCACCCTTCGGCAGCGTGGCACCCATGTGCCCCATCCGGAAAGCTATCGCCGCCCTATCCGCGACCTGTTCCAGACCGCGCAGGCCAATGCCCTGCCCGCGGATGCGCGCCTCTCTGTGCTTGGCGCGGCAGGGGCGGAAGAGGGAACCGCGCGGCTCGTGCTGTCCAATCAGGGTTTCTTCGGCACGCCCAAGATGACCGTTGGCAGCGGCCGCTTCTATGCCGCCGCCGAAATGCGGCTGGCGCAGTTCCGTCAGATGTTCGCGGATGACGAGATCGAGCTTTTCCTCGCGCTGCGCAATCCGGCCACCTTTCTGCCGGCGCTGGTGCCCGATACGCCTTTTACCAGCGTGGGCGACCTGCTGCGCGGGGACGATCCCGCCGCGCTGCGCTGGTCCGAGACCGTTGCGCGCCTGCGCACAGCCTTTCCCGAGATGACGCTGACCGTCTGGTGCAACGAGGATACGCCGTTGATCTGGGGGCAGATCCTTCGAGACATGGCAGGCGTGGACGCCACCGTGCCGCTGGAGGGGGAGTTCGCGCTTCTTCCCGAGATCATGACTCCGCCGGGCCTCAAGCGATTCGAAACCTATATCGAAGGCCGCCCCGGCCTGACCGAGGCGCAGAAACGCCGCGTGGTGGCGGCGTTTCTGGACAAGTTCGCCGATGAGGCGGCGATCGAGGAAGAACTGGACGTGCCCGGCTGGGATGCCGAACTCGTCGATCATCTCACCGCGCTCTACGATGCCGATGTCGAGGTCATCGCCGCCATGGACGGCGTGACCCTCATCACGCCGTAAAGGCGGCAGGGGCCACCCTGCCTACCCCTTCGTTTTCAGGCCCATCAGCGCCGCCGCGAAGGGATTGTCGGGGTCGATGCGGTCTTTTTTCTCAGGGCGCGCAGAGAAGGTCTTGGGGCGGTCCTCGCGGGGTTCGCGCGGCTTGCCCTTGCCGGGTTTTCCGCCCTTGGGCCGATCACCGCGCTTGCCCGGTTTGGCACGTTCACCACGTTCGCCGCGCTCGGCCTGCGCGGGGCGGTCGGGGCGGCCACGGCCACGCGGAGCCCAGGTAAAGGTGTAGAAGACCTCGACCTCGGGCGCGGCCATCGCGGGCGTCTCGCCGGGGGCGTCTGCCTCGGGGGTCTCGGCAATCTCGGGCGCAACCTCCACCTCGGGCTGGGCTGCCACCGCCGGCGCGGGCGCGACCTCGTCTGGGATAGCCTCGGCCTGCGTCTCGGGGTTCTGGGATGCGGGCTCTGTCGCTGTGGTGTCGGCGGCGGCGGCCTCGGCCACGGTCTGGTCCACAGGTTTGACCTTTTCACGCTCGCCACGCTCGGCGCGGTAGCCCAGCCCCTGCATCAGCCCGGCGAATTGCTCCAGCGTCATGCCGGTGATCGAGAGCATGTCGGGCGTGGCCTCGAAGCCCCCCCGCGTATCGGCGCCGCGCAGCAGATCCGCCAGCCGCTCCAGCATGTCGATGCGAATCGCCCGCTCGCCCGCCGCGCGATAGCCCGCCATGGTGAAATACCCCCTCGGCGCGCCCGTCTGTGCCGGCACGGTCACAAGGCCCGGCGGCGGGGCTTCGGGAAATTCGGCAAGGCCAGTGCTGAGCGACCACAGCACCAGCCGCAGCCGGGTCGGCGCGGGCTTGAGCAGGAGCGGCAGGAACACCGTGAACTGACCGAAGCGCACACCATGCTTGCGCAAAAGCCCGCGTGCCTCCTGATCAAGCGCCTTGACCTCCTCGGCCACCTCGCCGCGCGGGATGATCCCCATCGCCTCGACCAGCCGGAAGCCGAAGCCGCGCGCCATCCCGGTCAGCGTCTCGTCGCGGGCAATCGCGGTCAGCGGCTCGAACAGCGTCGCCACCTTGCGGTCGATGAAATGTTGCAACCGGCGCTGCACCTTGGCGGCCACATCCGGCCCGGCCTCATCATCGACAAAGGCCACGGCCTGCGGTTTCATCGGGTCCGCCCCGGCGACAAGTTTGCCAACTGCGTCGGTGCCCCACATGAGGCCGCCCTGTTCGGTAAAGTCGATCTCGGTGTCGGGCGCGTTGTAGAAGCGGTCCGCCTTGAGGTGGAAATGGGGCGCAAGGGCGGCAAGGCTTGCCTGCTCCAGCGTGCGCGCCTCCTGCCCGGCGGCGGCCTTGTCGCGGATAAAGCGGAACCCTTCGAGACGGCCCACGAATTCGCCCTCGACGCTGACGGCGCCCTGATCGTTCACTTCGGCCACCATGGCCTCCTTCTGCTTGAGCCGGCGCATGAGCACGGATGTGCGCCGGTCCACAAATCTCTGGGTCAGCGCCCCATGCAGCGCGTCCGACAGACGATCTTCTACAGCGCGCGTCGCCTCACGCCAATGGGTTTCGTCATCGACCCACCCCTTGCGCTGCGCGACATAGGTCCAGGTGCGGATATGGGCGAGGCGTTTCGAGAGCGTATCAATGTCGCCGTCGGTGCGGTCGATACGGTTGATCTGCGCGGCCAGCCAGTCGTCTGGCACGCGCCCCAACTCGTGCAGGTCGCAGAAGATGCGCTCCAGCAGGCTGGCATGTTCGGCGGCGCTGATGCCACGGAAATCGGGGATGCGGCAGACATCCCAGAGCAGCCGCACGGCGGGCGCATCGGAGACACGCGCACGCACATCGGCCACCTCGGCAAGCGTCTTGAGCGCGCCGAGATCATCCGCCTCGCGGGCGCGCGCCAGCAACTCATGCTCGGGCCGCGCCTCGAGAGAGGCGATAAGCGCCGCGGTCGAGCCGAAGGCAAGCCGCGCGTTGCGCCATTCGAGGCGGCGCACCGGGGCGAAGCGGTGATCGGTGATCGCCAGCGCCAGTTCCGGTTCCAGATCGGGGGCCTCGCCGGTGACGCCGAATGTGCCATCGCGCATCCCGCGTCCAGCCCGCCCGGCGATCTGGCCCAGTTCGTGCGGAAAGAGCGGGCGCATCCGCCGCCCGTCGAACTTGGTCAGCGACGAAAACGCCACATGGTCGATATCGAGGTTGAGCCCCATGCCAATGGCATCAGTGGCCACCAGATAATCCACATCGCCGTTCTGATAGAGCGCCACCTGCGCGTTGCGCGTGCGGGGGCTGAGTGCGCCCATCACCACCGCAGCCCCCCCCTTCTGCCGCCGGATCAACTCGGCGATGGCATAGACGTTTTCGACCGAGAACCCGACGATGGCGCTGCGCGCGGGCATCCGCGAGATCTTGCGCGGGCCGCTATAGGCAAGCTGCGACATGCGCTCGCGGCCCAGAAACTCCACCCCCGGCACCAGCGCGGCGATGGTCGGGCGCATGGTATGGCTACCCAGAAACTGCGTTTCGCGTGTCCCGCGCATCCGAAGCAGGCGGTCGGTGAAGACATGGCCGCGCTCAGGATCGGCGCAAAGCTGGATCTCGTCGATGGCCACGAAATCCGCGCCCATCCCCTCGGGCATGGCCTCGACGGTGCAGACCCAGTATTGCGCGCGCGGCGGCACGATGCGCTCCTCGCCGGTGACAAGCGCCACCACCGAGGGGCCGCGCGCGGCGACGATCTTGTCATAGACCTCGCGCGCCAGAAGGCGCAGCGGCAGGCCGATGATCCCGGTGCGGTAGCCCAGCATCCGCTCGATGGCGTAATGGGTCTTGCCGGTATTGGTCGGGCCCAGAACCGCAAGGGTTCTCGACTGCTCGGACATCCGCCCCGTTCCTTTCGCCTGTGGCCCTGATCAGAGGTCCGCGCCGCCCAGCTTGCGCGACACGCGCTCCAGGGTCTCGCTTACGTCCTTGTGATGGGGATGTATAGCATGGGCGCGCAACAGCGCCTCGCGCGCAAGCGCGGGTTCTCCCAGGCGGTCCATCAGCACGCCAAGACCGAACATCGCATTGAAATGGCGCGGCTCGCGCGCCAGGGCCTGCTCTATGTCATGGAGCGCCAGACCATAGCGTTCCTGCTGGAAAAACGCGACCGAACGCAGATGCCAGGCTTCGGCGAAATCGGGCGCGTGATCGATCGCCGCACTCAGATGTTCGATCGCCATGGCCAGATCGCCCGCCTCGATCGCATCCTCGCCCCGGCGCAGGAGCAGGTCCATCGCCGCAGAGCCCGAGCGCGACCATTCAAGTTCGATCTCGGCGGCAATCCGCCGCGCCTCGGCCGGTTCGGCCGCGGAAAGCTGCGCGAAAAGCGCGTCAAGCCGGTTATCCTCGGCCCAGGCGGGTAAGGAAATCGTGACTACCGCCAGAGATGCCGCAACGATACGGTTGAGATATTTGATGACGTTTCCCATAACACGCGCAATGTAGCGCAGAATGCCGGGAAACAAAGCCCCGTCATGGCAATCGTGAAAGGATGCACAGATGAGCGACGTGATTGCAGCCGCCGTGAAGGCGCTTAATGAAAAGATGGGCGATGACGGGTTCGAAGGAGCCGCGAAATTCGTGATCGAGGGCGAAGGCAGCATCGTTGTCGATGGCGCTGGCGCGCGCGCCAGCGACGATGACACCGAGGTGACACTCTCGGCTGATGCCGACACGTTCGAGGCGATTCTCTCGGGCGATCTGGACCCGACGGCGGCGTTCATGTCCGGGCGGCTCTCGGTTGACGGCGACATGGGGATGGCGATGAAACTCGGCAGCGTGCTCGCCTGATGGAATCGGCGCCGCTCTTCGCGGAGGTGGCGGACGGCCCCGGCGACGGGGCTGCTTTCTGGCTGCGCGCGGCGGACGGTGCGCGTCTCCGGTTGGGGCTTTGGCACCGCGCGGCCACGAAGGGCACGGTGCTGCTCTTTCCGGGGCGCACCGAGTACATCGAGAAATACGGTCGTGCCGCGCAAAAATTCGCCGCGCGCGGATTTGCCACCCTCGCGATCGACTGGCGCGGGCAGGGTCTGGCCGACCGGCTCGTTGATGATGCGATGGCGGGCCATGTCCACCATTTCGAGGATTATCAACACGACGTGGCCGCAATGATGCACGCCGCGCGCGCGCTCGACCTGCCGCGCCCCTGGCATCTGCTCGCGCATTCCATGGGCGGCTGTATCGGTCTGCGCGCAGTGATGGCCGGGCTTGACGTCAGCAGCGCCGTCTTTTCCGCGCCGATGTGGGGCATCCAGATGTCACAGGCGCTGCGCCCGGTGGCCTGGTCCCTGGCCTGGAGCGTGCGCCAGATCGGCCTCGGTCATCTCTACGCCCCCAGCACCCGCCCCGAGCATTACGTCCTGACCGAACCGTTCGAGACCAACAAGCTGACCAATGACCGCAACATGTGGGAGTACATGGCCTGCCAGCTTCGGGCGCATCCTGAACTTGGCCTTGGCGGGCCCAGCCTGCGCTGGCTTCACGAGGCGCTGAAGGAGACGCGCGCCCTGGCCCGCATGCCCTCGCCGGCGCTGTCATGCCTTACCATCATCGGCAGCGACGAAGATATCGTCGACGCGGGGCGCGTGCATGACCGCATGACCCGCTGGCCGGGCAGCCACTTCGAGATCGTCCCCGGCGGGCGCCACGAGACGCTGATGGACACGCCCGCCACGCAGGCACGGCTGTTCGGCATGATCTGCGATTTCTACGGGAATGCGGGCACGGCACGGGCGGCGGCAGTGTCCTGACCGGGCCGTCGTCGCCCGGTTCGGGGATGGCGCGGTCAAGAGTGGCATTGAGCGGACAGCCAGGTGCTTGCTGCCAATGCGCGGCGGCGCATTCCGCGCCTTTATCCCGCGCATTGATGCCCGGCCCTTCGCGTCAGCAGAAGGCCAAGCCCAGCCCCGCCCTATCGCTGCGCCTGCACCTGCACCCGCTGCTCGCCCAGCCCGGTGATGCGCAGCACCATCTCGTCGCCGTCTTTCAGGAAACGCGGCGGCTTGTGGCCCATGCCCACCCCCGGCGGCGTGCCCGTGGCGATGATATCGCCCGGCTCCAGCGTCATCAACCCGCTGAGATAGGAGACGATTTCAGCGACGCCAAAGATCATGCGCGATGTGCTGCCGGTCTGCATGGCCTCGCCGTTCACCTCTGTCACGAGGTCAAGCGCCTGCACATCCAGTTCGTCGGGCGTCACCAGCCACGGCCCCACCGGCGCGAAGGTGTCGCTGCTCTTGCCCTTGGTCCATTGTCCCGAGCCTTCGAGTTGCAGCGCCCGCTCCGAGACATCGTTGACGATCGTGTAGCCCGCCACATGCGAAAGAGCATCCGCCTCGGTCACATATTTCGCGCGGGTGCCGATAACGATGCCCAGTTCCACCTCCCAGTCACCTTTCCGAGAGCCGCGCGGCAGAATCACCGGGTCGTAAGGGCCATTGAGTGCCGTGATCGCCTTGAGGAACACCACCGGCTCCTTCGGCGGCTCGGCCCCGAGTTCGGCCGCGTGATCGCTGTAGTTGAGGCCGATGCCCACGATCTTGCCCACACCCGCCACCGGCACGCCAAGGCGCGGCGTGCCCTCGACCAGCGGCAGCGTCTCCGGATCGACGCGCGGCAGCTTGCCCAGCACCGCGCCCGCCAGATCGGGCACCACGCCGGAAAGGTCTCTCAGCCGCCCCTCGCCATCCAGGATCGCGGGCCGCTCCTGCCCCCGCGCACCATATCGTGCAAACCGCATCGCCTGTCCCTCCGTCTTGCGTTACCCGCGCACCATATCCCGCCCGCGCCCCGGCGCAAGGGCTGGCCCCGTGCGCAAGCTGCGCTAGAATTGCGCCATGGTCCTGACCCTCACACCAAACGGCCTCTACTGCCCTTCCGGCGATTTCCACATCGACCCGTGGCGCCCGGTGGCGCGCGCGCTCATTACCCATGGCCACACCGATCACGCCAGGGGCGGGCACGGCGCCTATCTCGCCACTGACATCGCCGGACCCGTGATGCGCCACCGGCTTGGCGCGATCACGCTCGACACGATCCGCTATGGCGAGATGCGCCGGATCGGCGGGGCGAACGTGTCGTTTCACCCGGCGGGCCACGTCCCCGGCTCGGCGCAGATCCGGGTCGAGGTGGCGGGCGAGGTCTGGGTCGTCTCGGGCGATTACAAGCTGGAACATGACCCGCTCTCAACCCCGTTCGAGCCGGTGCGCTGCCATCATTTCGTCACCGAATGCACCTTTGGCCTGCCGGTCTTCGACTGGCCCGACCCAGAGGATGTGGCGCGCGAGATCAACGGCTGGTGGGCCGCCAATGCCGCCGAAGGGCGGTTTTCGCTGCTTGGCGCCTATGCGCTTGGCAAGGCGCAGCGGGTGCTTGCGATACTCGACCCAGGCATTGCGCCGATCCTCACCCATGGCGCGATCGAGGCCACCAATGCGGTGCTGCGCGCGCAGGGCTTCTCGCTTCCCGAAACGCAACACGTCACCCAGGCGACCGACCTGCGCGCGATGCGCGGCGCGCTGGTCATGGCCCCGCCCGGCGCGTTGGCGGGCCCCTGGGCGCGGCGGTTTCGCCCCGCCTCGTCCGCGCTGGCCAGCGGCTGGATGCGGCTTCGGGGCGTGCGCCGCAGGCGCGCCGCCGACCGCGGTTTTGTCATCTCCGACCATGCCGACTGGGCGGGCCTCAACCGTGCCATCGCCGCGACCGGGGCCGGGACCGTCCATGTCACCCATGGCTACACGGAGGTGTTCGCGCGCTGGCTGGCCTCGCAAGGCTATGACGCGCGCGTCTTGCGCACCGAATTCACCGGCGAGAGCCTGGAGGAGGAAGAAGCATGAAGGACTTCGCCGCCCTCTATGCCGCGCTTGACCAAAGCACGCGCACCACCGTCAAGCTCGCGGCGCTGGAGAGCTATTTCCGCAGCGCCCCCGACGCCGACCGCCTTTGGTGCGCCGCGCTTTTCTCGGGCCGCCGCCCGCGCCGCGCGATCACCACCACGCGACTGCGGGACTGGGCGGCAGAGCGCGCGGGGCTACCGCTGTGGCTTTTCGAGGACAGCTATGCGGTGGTGGGCGATTTGGCCGAAACCATCGCGTTGGTGCTGCCAGCCCCCGCCACGCGCCACGATCAGGGGCTTGCCGGGTGGATGGCGTGTCTGCGCGGGCTGAGCGGGGCCGACGAGGCCACGCGCAAGGCGCAGATCCTCGCCGCCTGGGACGGGATGGCGCCGCTGGAACGGCTGGTGTTCAACAAGCTCTTGACCGGCGGCTTTCGCGTCGGTGTCAGCCGCAGGTTGATGACGCGCGCGCTGGCCGCCGCCACGGAGCGCGACGAGGTGGAAATCGCGCATCGGCTGATGGGCGACTGGACGCCCGAGACGACAACCTGGGCCGCGCTGATCGACACCCATGACCCCGCCGACAGCCTGTCGCGCCCCTATCCGTTCTGCCTTGCCTACGGGCTTGAGGGCGTGCCCGAGGCGCTCGGCGCGCCGGGTGACTGGCTGGCGGAGTGGAAATGGGACGGTATTCGCGGGCAGGTGATCGCGCGCGGCGGACAGATTTTCATCTGGTCGCGTGGCGAGGAACTGATCACGGATCGCTTTCCGGAACTGGCGCGCCTGCGCGACCTCTTGCCCGAGGGCACCGTGATCGACGGCGAGATCCTTGCCCATGACGGCGCGGCCCCCCTGCCCTTTGCCGCGCTGCAAAAGCGGATCACGCGCAAGAGCGTGCCGAAAAGCCTGCTGCGCGAGGCCCCCGCGACCCTCATGGCTTATGACCTTCTGGAAGAGGCCGGGCGCGACCTGCGCGGCCTGCCCTTCACTGAGCGGCGCGCGCGGCTGGACGCCCTTGTAAGCGCCCTGCCCGAGGGCACACCCCTGCGCCCCTCACCCGCGATCCCCTTCGCCACATGGGACGCGCTTGCCGCCACCCGCGCCACAGCCCGCGATCACCGCGCCGAAGGGCTGATGCTCAAGTGCCGATCGGGCCGCTATCACGCGGGACGCAAGAAGGGCTTTTGGTGGAAATGGAAGCTCGATCCGCTCACGCTCGACGCGGTGATGATCTATGCGCAGGCGGGCCATGGGCGGCGCGCCAATCTCTATACCGATTTCACCTTTGCCGTGCGCGACGGCGCGGCGTTCGTGCCATTCACCAGGGCCTATTCCGGCCTCACCGATGCCGAGTTCCGCCAGATCACTGCCTGGGTGCGGCGCAACACGGTGGAAAGGTTCGGCCCCGTTCGGCAGGTGCGACCCGAACAGGTGTTCGAGATCGCCTTTGAGGGCATTCAGGCCAGCCCCCGCCACAAATCCGGCGTGGCGCTGCGTTTTCCACGCATGGCGCGCTGGCGTCAGGACAAGCCCGCGACCGAGATTGACACGCTCGACACTCTGCGCGCGCTTCTGGCGCATCATGGCTGAGCCGCGATGCGGGGTTGAGACCCGCCGTCGCCCCGCCTATGTGTGATGCCGGATTACAACGCGAGGTTCCTGCATGTTCACGCTGCCCTTTCCCGTCCGCGACGCCAATGCCCCATCCGGGGCCAGAAACCTGGGCCCGCTGCCGGAATGGGATCTGAGCGACCTCTACACCAGCCCCGACGCGCCCGAGCTTGCCCGCGATCTCGACTGGCTGCGCGACGCGTGTGCCAGTTTCGCCACCGATTACGAGGGCCGGCTGGCCCAACTCGATGCCGCCGGTCTGCTCGACTGCCTGCACCGCGACGAGGCGATCAGCGGCATAGCGGGGCGGATCATGTCCTATGCGGGGCTGCGCTACTACCAGCAGACGACCGATGGCGCGCGGGCCAAGTTCCTGTCGGATTGTCAGGAGAAGGTCACGAATTTCACCACGCCTCTGGTGTTCTTCTCGCTGGAACTGAACCGGCTGGATGAGAGCGCCCTTGGGGCGATGTATACCGAAAACGCCGATCTGGCACGCTATGCGCCGGTCCTGCGCCGCATCCGCGCGATGAAACCCTATCAGCTTTCGGACGAGCTGGAGAAGTTCCTGCACGATCTGGGCGTTGTCGGCGACGCGTGGGAGCGGCTCTTTGACGAAACCATCGCGGGCCTTTCGTTCACCGTCGATGGCGAGGATCTGACCATCGAGGGCACGCTCAACCTGCTGACCGACCATGACCGCAGCAAACGCGAGGCCGCCGCGCGCGAACTGGCCCGCGTCTTTGGCGAGAATATCCGCATCTTTTCGCGCGTCCACAACACGCAGGCCAAGGAAAAGGAAGTGCTCGACCGCTGGCGCAAGATGCCGACGGCGCAGACCGGACGGCACCTCAGCAACGATGTCGAACCTGAGGTGGTCGAGGCGCTGCGCAACGCTGTCGTTGCCGCCTATCCGCGCCTCTCGCACCGCTATTACGAGTTGAAGCGCAAATGGCTCGGGCTTGACCGGATGCAGGTCTGGGACCGCAACGCGCCGCTGCCGATGGAGGAAACCCGCCTCATCGGCTGGGAGGAGGCGCGCGAGACGGTGATGGCCGCCTATGCCGATTTCGCCCCCGAGATGGCCGAGCTTGCCGCGCCGTTTTTTGAGCGTGGCTGGATCGACGCGGGCGTGAAGCCGGGCAAGGCGCCCGGTGCCTTCGCCCATCCCACAGTGACCGATGCGCACCCCTATGTGATGCTCAACTATCTGGGCAAGCCGCGCGACGTGATGACGCTTGCGCATGAGCTTGGCCATGGCGTGCATCAACGCCTTGCCGCGCCGCAGGGAGAGCTTCTGGCCTCCACGCCGCTCACGCTGGCCGAAACGGCAAGCGTTTTTGGCGAGATGCTGACCTTCCGTCGCCTGCTGGCCGGGGCGAAGGACCAGGCCGAGCGCAAGGTGCTGCTCGCGGGCAAGGTCGAGGACATGATCAACACGGTCGTGCGCCAGATCGCCTTCTACGATTTCGAGTGCAAGCTGCACGCCGCGCGCCGCGAGGGCGAGTTGACGCCCGACGACATCAACGCGCTCTGGATGTCGGTGCAGGCGACAAGCCTCGGGCCGGCGTTCGATTTCATGGACGGGTATGAGACCTTCTGGGCCTATATCCCGCATTTCGTCCACTCACCCTTCTACGTCTATGCCTATGCCTTCGGTGATGGCCTGGTGAACGCGCTCTACGCCGCCTACGAATCCGCGCCCGAGGGGTTCGAGGCGAAGTATTTCGACATGCTGCGCGCGGGCGGTTCCAGGCACCACAAGGAATTGCTCGCCCCCTTCGGCCTTGACGCCTCGGATCCGTCGTTCTGGGACAAGGGGCTTGCGATGATCGAAGGCATGATCGACGAGTTGGAGGCGATGGAGGGCTGACCCGTCCGCCTTCGCGACCTTCATCATCCCCGCGCAAGCGGGGATGTCCGGGCGGCACCGTCCGCCTGTGAACCTGACCGGAAAAGCGCTGATCTACCCGCCCGCAACACCATGCAGCGCAGCCCGGCCGGGCATATTCCATTTATCTTGCCGGGTGAATGGTGCGGTCGAGAAGACTCGAACTTCCACGGGAGTTACCCCACAGCGACCTCAACGCTGCGCGTCTACCAATTCCGCCACGACCGCACGTGATCAGGTAGGTGTCGCGCCGTATAAGCAATGCGCCGGGGCTTGTGAAGGGGCAAATCGCATCGCCCCTCCGGTTTTTTCATCGCCTGTTCGCCAGCCCTCAATCCAGCTTGAAGGTCGGCAGGGCGGCGGCGGGTTGCACGGTGCCGCCCGGCGCCGCGACACCGCCAGGGATCGCACGGCGCAGCAACTCGCTGCGCCCGTCATTGCCTGGCGCAAACACCGGCGTCGCGCCGTTCTCGATCGCCTCGATCGCGGCAAGATACCAGCCCTGCGCAAGGTCAGGCCGCCGCGTCGTGCCGAAACCCTCGTTGAGGTGATGACCGATCAACTCGCCATAGGCCTCTTGTCCGAGCGCAGTCAGCAGCAGCCCCGAGCCAAGCGCCACGGCCATGTTGTCAACCCGATAGCCAACCGAAAGGCAGACCTTGCCGGTGCCGGCAAGCTGCGCAGGCGATTGCCCGGTCTGGAGCACGAAGCCGCGCACACCGTCGATCACCTCGCCCCGGTCCTGAAGCGAGAGCGCCGCAACATGGTCGCGCATCGCCGGGCCGAAGGCACGGCACTGCTCCTCAAGCTGGGCGGGGGTGATCCCCTTGAGCGAGGCGGCCATGGTCTCGCCCTCGGCGATGGCATAGGTCCGCGCGAGGCAGAACTGTTCGCTCAGCGCAAGGCGCGGGTCCTGCATCGAGGCGGCGGTGACAAAACCGCCGTTCGAACTGGTGACAAGGCTTACCTGATTGCAATGCGAGGCCAGCGACGGCCCGTCCCCGCCCGAGGCCATGAAATTGGGCAGCGCGGCGAACCCCGCCGAAGGTTGCACCTGTGCCCCCTGCGGAATCGCGGCCATCACCGGCGATTGCGCCTGCGGCCCGCCCGCCGCCTCGTCGCGATAGGCGTGCAGCAATCCGCGCGTGCCCTGCCCGCGCTCGGCAATGAGTTGCGACGTGGCCACGCCGCCCGATTGCGCGCGGTAATAGGACGAGATCAGGAATTGCCGCTCGTGCTCGGCCAGATACCCGTTAACGGGATAGCCCATATGCGCCTGATACTGCGAAATCGCGTTGCGGGTGTTGCGCCCGCTCACCCCGTCCGGCGTGCCCGCCGGAAAGCCGAAATAGTTGAGCGCGGTCTGTTCCTCGCGAACCTGCTGGCTCGAGACCGTGGGCGCGCGGTAAACCTGTTGCGGCGTGGTCGTGGTCGTGGTCGTGGGCGCGCGGTTGCGCTCGCGTGCCTTGGCGCTTTCGTTGACGATGATGCCGCTGACCGCACCGCCGACAAGCCCGCCGACAATCCCGTCCTTGAGATCCGCCGCCACCTGGGTGCCGGGCAGGGCCGCGACGCTCGTCATCAGCGCCGCAATGACAAATCGCTTTGTAACCATTGTTCTTCTCCCTTAATCAGATTCCTTGGAACTGTCGTCCAGACTACCACGGATTTCACCCCCAACCGCCACCGAGTGACGCGCCAATGTTGAACTGCCCCTTCGCGATCGATCAAAATGGCGTGGAATGGCATTATTCCGCCGGTCTGATCCCCTACCCGGCGGCAGTTTCCGCAATGGAGGCACGCGTGGCGCGAATCGCCGCCGGAGAGGCCGCCGAGGCGATCTGGCTGCTGGAACACCCCGCCCTCTACACCGCCGGAACCTCCGCGAAACCCGCCGATCTGATCACGCCTGACCGTTTTCCCGTGTTCGAGGCCCGGCGCGGCGGGCAATATACCTATCACGGCCCCGGACAGCGGGTGGTCTATGTCATGCTCGATCTCAACGCGCGCGGACGTGACGTGCGCTGCTTCGTGCGCCAGCTTGAGGCATGGGTCATCGCCACCCTGGCCGAGTTCAACATCCGTGGCGAGATTCGCCCTGGCCGCGTCGGGGTCTGGGTGGCGCGCGACGACCGGCCCCTCACGGCCAGCGGCGCACGGCAGGAAGACAAGATCGCTGCCATCGGCATCCGCCTGCGCAAATGGATCAGCTTTCACGGCATTTCGATCAACGTCGAGCCGGAGCTCGAACATTTCTCGGGTATCGTGCCCTGCGGCATTACCGAACACGGCGTGACCAGCCTTGTCGATCTGGGCCTGCCGGTCACCATGGACGATCTCGACACGGCGCTGCGGCGCCGCTTCGCCGAGGCGCTTGGCTGAGGCAATCCGCCGCCTTTTACCGCTTGTGGCTTGCATCGCGGGCACGGCAGTTTAGGTTGCCCGACAGGTCCGACCCGACGACCATGACAAACCAACGGAGAGAAGACACGATGAAAACCATGCTTGCCACCTCTGCCGCCCTCATCACCCTCGCCCTGCCCGCCTTGGCCGAGGGCGACGCCGCCGCCGGCGAAAAGACCTTCAATCAGTGCAAGGCCTGCCACATGATCGAATCCCCCTCCGAGGTGATCGTGCGTGGCGGCAAGACCGGGCCGAACCTTTATGGCGTGGTCGGGCGCGTGATAGGCAGCGTCGAGGGTTTCGGCTATTCCGACGGGCTGAAGGCCAAGGCCGAGGCCGGCGAGGTCTGGACCGAGGAAAGCCTTGCCGCCTTCTCGACCGACCCGAACGAATTTCTGGGCAGCCGCTCGAAGATGACCTTCAAGCTGCGCAAGGGCGCCGAGGACGTGGCCGCCTATCTGGCGACCTTCTCCGAGTAAGGTCGGATATCGAAGACGGCACGCCGCGCGGCAAACCGCGCGGCGTTTGCATGTTTTGGCACCTGCATCTTGTGCAGATGTTGCGGGAATTAGCCGGTCTTGTCGCCCGGGGAAAAAATTTGCGGTCGAATCCCGTGGCAAGACCGGGTATGCGCTCCTCCAGAACAATCCAAGCACCGAGGACAAGACGATGAGCAGCTACGGTCGCAACAATCCAAGCCCTGAATACCGCGAGATGGTCGCGATGTATGAGACGCTGCACGAAGAAGGCGAAACCTCGTCGAAGAAATCCGGACAGGACACGTTCTCGGGCAAGATGCTCATTCAGCACGCGCCGGGCATCAAGGAGATGATCGCGCGCACAGGCGCGGAAACCATCCTCGATTACGGCGCGGGCAAGGGCGGCGGCTATCTGCGCCGCGACATCAAGCTGCGCAGCGGCGAGACGGTGCCGAGCATCGAGGACTATTGGGGTGTCAAGGAAATCCGCTGCTACGATCCGGGACACGAGCCGTTCAAGAACCTGCCCGATCACGCCTATGACGGGGTGATCTGCACCGACGTGCTCGAACACATCACCGCCCCGGACGTGCCCTGGATCGTGGACGAGATGTTCGCTTATGCCAACAAGTTCGTCTATGCCAACGTCGCCTGCTACCCGGCGGTGAAAGTCCTGCCCAATGGCGAAAACGTGCACTGCACCCTCCGCGAGCCCGCGTGGTGGGCGGGGCTGTTCCATGCGGTGGCGATGCGCCACACCGATATCTCCTACCGGCTTGTCACCTCGACCAAGACCGGACGGCGCAAGAAATTCGGCTTTGCCAAGAACCGCCGCAAGGAATATCAGACCGTGGAGCGCATGGCCTGAAGCCGCCGCGATCCGCACAGATGAGTGACCATGCCCTCTCCTACCGGCCCGAGATCGACGGGCTGCGCGCCGTGGCGATCCTGCCGGTCGTGCTCTATCACGCGGGGCTCGCCTGGGCCTCCGGCGGCTTTGTCGGGGTGGACGTGTTCTTTGTTATCTCGGGCTATCTCATCACCTCGATCATCCTGGCCGAGCGGCGCGCGGGGCGCTTCTCGCTGGTGAATTTCTACGCGCGCCGCATCCGGCGGATCTTTCCGGCGCTCTTCGTGATGATGGCGGCGTGCTACCCGCTGGCCTTCGTGCTGCTCGGCCCCTCGGCCATGGCGGAATTCGCAGGCAGCGTGGTTGCCGCAACGGTGTTTCTGGCCAATGTGTTCTTCTACGACATCAGCGGCTATTTCGCCACCGCCGCCGAGGTCAAGCCGCTCCTGCACACCTGGAGCCTTGCCGTCGAGGAACAGTTCTACCTCGTCTTTCCGGCGCTTGTGCTGCTGACGTGGCGCATGGGCGTGCGGCGGCAGGTGGCGCTCCTTGCCGTGCTGGCGCTGGCAAGTCTGGCGCTCGCGCATTGGGATATCGCGCAGGGCAAGGCGGATCGTGCCTTCTTCATGCTGCAAACCCGGCTGTGGGAACTGATGGCCGGGGCGCTCGCGGCCTATTGGCTTGCATCGCCGCGCGGGCGGGCGCTGCGGGCGGGCGGACGGCTGCGTCATGGCGCGCTTTTGGGGTTGGCGCTCATCCTCTTCGCGATCCTTACCTATGACGGCGAAACGCGCTTTCCGGGCCTTGCCGCCCTTCCGCCGGTGCTGGGGGCGGTGATGGTGATCCTTTGCGCCACGCCGCAGAGCCTTGCGGGTCGGCTGCTCAGCCTGCGCCCGATGGTGTTCGTCGGGCTGGTGAGCTATTCGCTCTACCTCTGGCATGTGCCTCTGCTGGCCTTCACCCGGATCGGCACCGGGCGCGACGATACGGCGCTGATGCTGGGCGTCTGCGCGCTTGCCTTCGCACTCGCCTGGCTGAGCTGGCGCCATGTCGAGCGCCCGATCCGCCGGATGCAGGGGGTCCCCGCCGGTCGCCTTTTCGGAACGGCGGCCTTGTCGATGGTGCTGCTCGGCGGGCTGGGACTGGCGGGGCAGCAGACCGAGGGTTTCCGCGCCTTCTATCTCGAGCACCGGCTCGATCCCGTCACCCGCGCCAATTTTGAGAAATACCAGCCACAAACCACTGTACAGTCGATGACCAAGGCAGAATGCCAGTTTGCCGCCCAACAGCCCGATGCCGCCTTCATCGCCCGCTTCGAGAGGTGCGCACGCACCCATGGCCGCGCTTTGCTGGTGCTGGGCGACTCGCACACAAGCAACATCTTCAACGCTCTGCGCAGCACTGATGCTGCGCCTTTCCTCGTCGCGCTCTGGCGTGGCGGGTGCCGCCCATTCAAGCCCAAGCCGGAATGCCCCTACGAACCGATCTTGCCCTTTCTGGAAGAAAACCGCGACAGCGTCGCTTCGGTGATCTTCCACGTCTCGGGCTCGCATTACATCCTCGATCATCGCGGCAAGGGTGACAAGAACGCGGCCTTCCTCCCCGGCGAACCCCTGCGCATCGCAATGGATGACATCGCGGTGACCGCGGCCTATCTCACGCGGTTTCCCGCCATGCTCGACGTGGTCTGGCTCGGCCCCTTCGCCGAGGCGCGCGTCGATCTCGACAACCTGAAAAACTACCACCCCAACCGGCTGCGCTTCAATCCGGTGTCACTGGCGCATTTCGCGGTGCTCGACGAGAGGCTCAAGGCCAAGGCGGCGGGCCAGCCAGCCTATCGTTACATTTCGCTAATTGATGCGCTTGCCTTCGACGAAGATACGCTCGTGCAGGACGGATGCCTCACCTTTTTGGACGTAGACCATTTCAGCCCCTGCGGCGAGCGGCTCTTCGGCCCGGCGATCGCGGCTGCGCTCGAGGAAGCCTCCGGCTAGGTCCGGCGGCATTTCGCCCTGCCTTGCGTTTTCCGGTCGCAAAATCGCCGTAACCTGTCTAAGCGGGGCACCGATGATCCCTTGACCGAAGGCGAGACGGCGCGCCCGTCCCGATGACACCATGAGCGACACATTCCGCCTGCTGCGCGCCACCCTGCCCGAGGCCAGCAAGGTTATCTGGCGCAAGGCCGCGCGCCGCCTGCTCGACCTGCGGCTTACCCTTGCGGGCGCCAGCGACGAGGACCGGCTGCGCGCCGAGCGCAGGTTGCGCGGCTATCAGCATTTCACGCGCCTCAAGCACGCCGATGCCGTCGTCGTGTCCTTTGGCAAGAGCGGGCGGACGTGGTTGCGGGTGATGGTCTCGCGGCTCTATCAGCAGGTTTACGCCCTGCCCGAGGATATCCTCATCGGCTTCGACAACTTCCACAACATGGACGCCCGTATCCCGCGCGTGTTTTTCACCCATGACAACTATATCGGCGACTATACCGGCAACACCGACAACAAGTCCGATTTCTACGACAAGAAGGTGTTGTTGCTGATGCGCGATCCGCGCGATGTGGCGGTGTCGCAGTTCTTTCAGTGGCGTTACCGGATGCGGCCGGGCAAGAAGGCGCTCAACGACTACCTGCCCGACGGCGACGACAGCCCGATCTATGATTTCGTGATGCACGAGGGCGGCGGGCTGCCCAAGGTCATCGCCTTCATGAACCTCTGGGCGCGCGAGATGCCCAATGTGCGCGCGCTGGAACTGGTGCGCTATGAGGACATGCGCGCCGATCCCGTCGAGGCGATGACGCGGGTGGCGCGGTTTCTCGACATTCCCGCCACCGGGGCGCAGGTGCAGGATGCGGTCGATTTCGCCTCTTACGAGAACATGAAGAAGAAAGAAACCGATCAGTCGTTCCGCCTCTCGGGCGGGCGCATGGCCCCGCGCGATCAGGACAATCCCGACAGCTTCAAGGTGCGCCGCGCCAAGGTCGGCGGATATCGCGACTATTTCGACGATGCCCAGATCGCCGCCATCGACGCGATGATGGCCGAGCGGCTTGACCCGATCTATGGCTACAGTGCCCCGGATCCGGCCGCGGGCTGACAGGCACCGGCCCGCAGGCCCCGCAAGGCCAGCCTATTGTTTCAGCATGGGCGTCACGCCCCAGGTGTCCGGCAGCATGTAGCCGCTCTGCCAGGGATCCTCGGGATCAAGCAGGTAGGAATGCTGCCCGGTGATCCAGGCGCGCCCCGTGATCTGCGGGATGATCACCGTGCGCCCGCCGGTCTGTGCAACCTCGAGGATCCTGCCGATGAAGCGCGATCCGATGATCGAGGCATGAATCAGTTCGTCCCCGGCCTTCATCTGCCCCCTTGCCTGCAGCACGGCCATGCGGGCCGAGGTTCCGGTGCCGGTCGGAGACCGGTCTGAGCGGCCCGGCGACACGATGCAGGTGTTGCGCGTCACCCGGCCACTGCCCTCGAAGGGCATGGCGAACTGAACGATGGAAACCCCGCGCACATTCGGGAAATCGGGATGTACCACCTCGAACTGCTCGCGCGCGGCCTTGCGGATCTTCTCGCCAAGCATGGCCAGGTCGCGCGCCTCGTCGGGCCGCACCTCGAACCCGAGCGCCTTGGCATCCACGATGCCGAAGAACATCCCGCCATAGGCGATGTCGAGCGGAATGGTTCCACAGCCCTCCACCTCAAGGGCGCCATCGAGGACCGCAGCGAAGGCCGGAGCGTTCCGGAAGGTGACCGATCGGCATTTTCCGCCCTCACACCGGGCGCTGACCTCGATCACCCCGCCGGGCATATCGAGCCTGAACCGCGTCAGCGGCTCCTGCATCGGCACCATGCCGGTCTCAAGCAGCACCGTCGCAATGCAGATCGTGTTGGATCCTGACATCGGCACATACTCGGTCGGTTCCATGATGATCGCCCCGGCCACGCAACCGGGCGAGATCGGCGGCACGATCAGGTTGACATGACGGGCAACCGATCCGCGCGGCTCGCAGATCAGAAGTTGGCGGATATGGTCGTGGTCGCGCGCCATGGCGACCATGCGCTCCATCATGGTGGCACCCTCAGGCGGCAGAACCCCGCCGATGATGACATCGCCGATCTCGCCTTCGGCATGGCACCCGATGACGCTGATGTTGAGGCGCGACCGCATCATCGGCCCTCCCGACCGGGCGCGGCGCAAGGCTTGCCGCCAACCACCCGGTTGGTCGCGGTGATCTTGGGGAAAATCACGGTCGTCGCGGCGGGCCACATACCGGCCCGCGCGTCCAGGAGGCAGGCGATCCCGCTGGAGATGTCCTTCCCGATGTCATGCTCGCGTCCGGGACAAAGATCGATTCGGATGATGGGCATTCGTGTTCCAGTCCGGTCAGGCAGGGTTGTCGGCTCTGCCCGGTGCCGGTCACCGGGCAGCACACTTGCATTCGGAATGCTTCGCGCGTTCAAGTCAACCCGCGAGATCATCCGGCAAGAGCGCATCAGGCATGTTCTGATAGCAGACCGGCCTCAGGAAGCGGCGGATCGAGAGCGTTCCGACAGATGTCGCGCCGAAATTGGTCGAGGCAGGATAGGGACCTCCATGGACCATGGCATCGCACACCTCGACTCCGGTCGGGAAGCCGTTGACCAGAACACGTCCGGCCTTGCGTTCGAGTATCGGCATCAGATGCCGCGCCAGCGCCGTGTCCCCCGAATCCATGTGGATCGTGCAGGTCAGCTGGCCGCTGAACCCGCGCGCCAGATGTTCCATCTCGTCCGGGCCACTCACCCGGACGACAAGGCCGAGCGGGCCAAAGACCTCCTCCCTCAGGGTATGGTCCTGCAAGAAGGTGGTCGCATCGGTCTCGTAAAGGTTGGGGCGCGCATGGCGTCCCTCGCTGTCCGTGACCAGCACTGGCTTGACGGTCTGGCGCTGTTCGAAGCGGGCTTTGCCAGACTTGTAGGCTTGTGCGATGCCGACGGTGAGCATGCACTGTGCAGCCTCGCCGCTCAGCGCCTCGGCGGCGGCGGCGACGAAGGCATCGCCCGCCGGGCCCGCCTCGACGACGGCGATGCCGGGATTGGTGCAGAACTGGCCCGCGCCCATGGCAAGCGAGGCGGCCCAGCCCGTGCCGATGTCCGGGCCACGCGCCGCGACGGCCTGCGGCAGAAGAAACATCGGGTTGACCGAACCCAACTCTCCGAAGAAGGGGATCGGTTCTTCACGCTGCGCGCACAGGTCGAACAGCGCCCGACCGCCGGCAAGCGAACCGGTAAAACCCACGGCACGGATCAGCGGGTGCTGCACCAGCGCCTGGCCAACGTCGCGCGCGCCCCCCTGAATGAGCGAGAAAACGCCCTGCGGCATGCCTGTCCTTGCGATTGCCGCCAGAACCGCCTCTGCGACGATCTCGCCGGTGCCGGGATGGGCCGAGTGGCCCTTGACCACGACCGGACAGCCCGCCGCGAGCGCCGCCGCCGTATCGCCCCCCGCCGTGGAAAAGGCGAGCGGGAAGTTGGACGCGCCGAACACCGCGACCGGGCCGATGGGGCGTTGCATCATCCGCAGATCGGGGCGCGGCGCGGGCATGCGGTCAGGCAACGCCGCGTCATGGCGGCGATCAAGATAGTCACCCTTGAGAAGATGCGCGGCAAAAAGCCGGAGCTGGCCGCTTGTGCGCGCGCGTTCTCCGTTCAGCCGCGCCTCGGGCAGACCGGTTTCCTGGCAACCGATATCGGTGATGGCTTCGGCACGGGCCTCGATCTCGTCGGCGATGGCGTCGAGAAACTCCGCCCGGGCAGCGCGTTCGGTTTGACCATAGCTCCAGAACGCCTCCTCGGCTGCGGCGCAGGCCGCGCCAACCAGGGCCGGTGTCCCGACCGAGAAGCGGTGGCCAGGCCCCTGTGCCGGCTCGGACGCAAAACTGGTCTCGCCGGCCTGCCAGACGCCGGCGATCAGGTGCTTGCCGTGTGGGATGAAACTCATGTCGTCTCCTTTCCGTTGGCAAAGGCCGACATCCCTCGCTCGGGCCGGGGCGCCAAAGCGGGTCCGGCGCACGACATTCACGAGGAAATTCAGAACCCTCGACAGTTGCGCCGTGACTATCAAACATTTTCCTCATGTGCCAGTATTTTTCTTATAGGAAAATTATTGCAAAAAAGAACCAAACGCTCCATGGTGAGTCGCAGTCAACAGAGAGGGCCTCAACATGAACAAACTGACCCTGATTGCCGCCGTCCTGAGCATGGCCGGCCTTGCCGGAACGGCACAGGCCG
Source organism: Roseovarius autotrophicus (assembly GCF_018069895.1). Lineage (GTDB taxonomy): Bacteria > Pseudomonadota > Alphaproteobacteria > Rhodobacterales > Rhodobacteraceae > Roseovarius > Roseovarius autotrophicus. Next base: position 97,333 of record NZ_JAGQDH010000007.1, read on the forward strand.
ACAAGCTCGACGACATCATCTCTTCGGGCAAACTGCGCTGCGCTGTCGTTCTCGACTTTCCGCCCATGGGGATGCGTGACGCCAACAACCAGCCCATCGGCTTTGACGTCGATTACTGCAAGGATCTGGCTGCCGCCCTCGGCGTTACGGCGGAGATCGTGGAAACCCCCTTCCCAGAGCGGATTCCGGCGCTGATGTCGGGCCGGGTGGATGTCGGCGTGGCCTCGACCTCGGACACGCTGGAGCGGGCCAAGACGGTCGGTTTCTCAATCCCCTATTTCGCCTTTGAAATGGCCGTGACCGCCAACAACAAAACCGGCATCACCTCTTACGACGGGATGAAGGGCTATACTGTGGGGGCTGTTGCGGGCACCTATGAGGCCATCGCGCTTGAGGCGCAGGTCAAGGAATGGGGCGAAGGCAACTTCCGCCCGTATCAAACCCAGGCCGATGTTTTCCTGGCGCTCAGCCAAGGCCAGCTCGACGCCACCGTATCCACCTCGACCGTGGCACAGGCCAATGTGCAATCGGGCAATTTCGGGGATATTTCGGTCGTGGGATTTGCCCCGTTCGACACGGATTATGTGGCGCTGTTCGCCAAGCGGAACGAGTATGGCTTTCTCAACTACCTCAACCTCTTCGTGAACCAGCAGGTCCGCACTGGTCGCTACGACGAGCTTTATGAAAAATGGGTCGGCGGCGAGGTTCCGCAACTGGTGGTCCCCAACGTCTATCGCTGACAGGGTGCGATCCGACAGGCGGCGCGGCCCCCCCGCGCCGCCACTTGCTGTTTCCCCAAGGGGCGGGGTCTTTTGATGTTCGACTATACCTTTCAATGGAAACAGGCGCTCAATCGCCTGCCGCAGATGCTGGACGGGGCGCTGGTCACGATGGAAATCGCGATCCTGTCGATGATCATGGGGATCGCCCTGGCAATCGTGCTGACCCTGCTGCGCCTGTCCGGGTCGCGCCCGCTGATCGCCATTGCCACCACCTGGGTCGAGGTCGCGCGCAACACACCGGCGCTGTTCCAGATCTACATGGCGCATTTCGGCGTGGCGAGTTTCGGCATTCATTTCAGCCCGTTCGTGTCGATCCTGATCGGCATCACCTTCAACAACGCGGGCTACCTGGCCGAGAATTTTCGCGGCGCCCTGAAGGCGATCCCCGACACGCAGGCGCGCGCGGGCCGCTCGCTGGGCCTGAGCGAATTGCAGTCGTTCCGCTACATCATCATGCCGCAGATGCTTCGCATCTCGTTCCTGCCGATGACGAACCAGATGGTCTGGGCCATCCTGATGACCTCGCTAGGCGTGACTGTGGGCATGAATACCGACCTTTACGGTGTGACGCAGGATCTAAACGCGCTGACCTTCCGCACGTTCGAGCTGTTCGCGCTGGCGGCCGTGATCTTCTATCTGATCACCAAGACGATCACCCTTGGCGGCCGCCTGATCGCGGCGCGTCTCTTCCGGTATTGAGGGGGGACACGCCATGTTCGACACCGCCCTTACCGTCAATGATCTGATCTTCCTCGCGCGGGGCGCGGGCATGACGATCATCGTCACCGCGATCTCGGTCGTGATCGGCACGCTGCTTGGCATCCTGTTCGGGGTGATCCGGGTGCAGCTTGGTCCGATCCTGGCGGCGCCACTGACATTCGTGCTGGACATCTTCCGCTCGGTGCCGCTGCTGATCCAGCTTGTGCTGGGCAATGCCTTCATCGGCATGGTGCTTCAGCTCCAGATCTCGGGCTTTACCGTCGCCTGTATCGTGCTGTCTCTCTACACCTCGGCCTATTGCGCAGAGATCGTGCGCGGCGGCATTGATGCCGTGCCCGAGATCACCCGCCGCGCCGCGCGGTCACTGGGCCTGACATGGGGTCAGGACATGCGCTATATCGTGCTGCCGCTGGCCACGCGGGTGGCGCTGCCATCGTGGATCGGTCTGGCGCTTGGGGTGATGAAGGACTCGGCCCTCGTCTATGTGGTGCAGGTGACCGAACTTCTGAAATCCACCCAAATCCTGATCACGCGCCTGCAAGAGCCGCTGTTCCTGCTGCTGATCTGTGGCGCGTTCTATTTCATAATCAGCTTCCCGCTTGCCCGTTTCGGCGGCTATCTCGAAAAAAGGTGGTCCAATGATTGAGATCCAGAATGTCCGCAAATCCTTTGGCGAGTTGGAGGTTCTCAAGGGGATCGACCTGACGGTGCAACGCGGCGAGGTCGTGACCGTGATCGGCGGCTCGGGGTCGGGCAAATCGACGCTGCTGACCTGCATCAACGGGCTTGAAGCGATAGATTCCGGCAAGATCCTGATCGACGGAATCGAGGTTCATGCCAGATCGACCGATCTCAACAAGCTGCGGCGCAAGGTCGGCATCGTGTTCCAGCAGTGGAACGCCTTTCCGCACCTGACGGTCCTGGAAAACGTGACCCTTGCCCCGCGCAAGGTGCTGGGCATGCCCCGCGCCGATGCCGCGAAAATCGCCGAAAAGCAACTGCGCCATGTGGGGTTGGGCGATAAGCTGACCACTTATCCGTCCCGCCTCTCGGGTGGGCAGCAGCAACGTATGGCGATTGCGCGCGCACTGGCCATGTCGCCCGATTACATGCTCTTTGACGAAGTGACCTCGGCGCTTGATCCGCAGTTGGTGGGCGAGGTTCTCGAAACCCTCAAGATGCTGGCAGAAGAGGGCATGACCATGATCTGTGTGACCCATGAGATGGGATTTGCCCGCGATGTCTCGGACAGGGTTGCGTTCTTTCATCAGGGAATCCTGGCCGAAATCGGCGCGCCGGATCAGATTTTCGTCGATCCGCAGCATCCCGAGACGCGGAAATTCCTGGCCGCCGTGCGCTGAGGCGCAGCCCGCGGAAAAGGTGCGGGGCGCGGTGCCCCGCCTTTGACATCCGCGCCGGATCAGGCGGTCAGAGCGGCAAGCCCGAGGGTTTCGAACCGCGCCAGCTGCGCCAGTTCGGCGGCACTTAGGGGAATGCCGTCGCGCAGCGATACCGCGCGGGCGGCAAAGCGACGCTGGGAGGGAAGGCGCGCGCCCTGCGCACCGATCGCCGTCAGAAGCCGCTCTCCCTCGGCAATCGGATCGCGGCCGCTGCGCGCGGCGAAACTCGCCGGATCGAGCGCCAGGATCAGCGCGCCATGGCGCGGCAGAAGATCGGTGCCGCCCATGAAATCGAGGGCCTCCTTGCTCATGAACTCTCCCAACATCGCACCCGCAAGCAATTCGACCATGGTCGAGATGGCAGATCCCTTGTGCGCGCCGAAGGTCAGCATCGCCCCCCCGAGCGCAGCTTCGGGATCGGTGGTCGGGTTGCCGTCGCGGTCGATCGCCCAGCCCTCGGGAATGGGCGTGCCGGCGCGGCGGTGCAATTCGATCTCGCCGCGCGCGGCAACGCTGGTGGCGAAATCGAACACATAGGGATGCGGACCGGGGCGCGGCCAGCCAAAGGCGATCGGGTTCGTGCCTAGAAGGGGTTTCGTACCACCCGCGGGCGCGACGAAGGAATAGCTTGGGCACATCGAGAGCGAGGCAAGCCCGTCCTCGGCCAGAGCCTCGACATCGTGCCAGAGCGCCGAGAAATGCAGGCAATCACGAATCACGAGCGCGGCCAGGCCAACTTCCTTCGCCCGTGCCGCCAGCGCAGCCCTTGCGGCGCAGAAGGCGGGATTGGAAAACCCGCCGCCCGCGTCCACCTCGATCACCGCCTTGCCTGCATCGTGGATCACCGGCACGGCATCGGGCACCACCTTGCCCGCCGCGAGAACACGCAGACAGCCCTCGATGCGGTAGATCCCGTGCGATTTGCAATGGTCGCGCTCACCCGCGACGATCACCCCGGCCACGGCGGCGGCGCTTTCGGGGCGCAGTCCACACCTCTCGAAGATCTTTGTGACCTGTGCCAGCAACTCGGCTACGGGAATGGTCTTCGGATCGGCCATTGCGGCACCTCCTTCGGGTCGGGGATTATCGGATCAGTTGGCCACGTCGGTATAGGTGCAGGCCCAGAACACCCGCGCCTCGTCATCGTCGAGCGCGCGCAGCCCGTGGCGAATCGTGCTGTCGAAATAGGCGCAATCACCGGGCTCCATGATCACCGGCTCATAATGCTCGACCACGAGTTCCACCCGCCCCGACAGCACATAAAGCACCTCTTCTCCGTCGTGCGATTCAAGATCGTCGCGCATCAGCGGCGCGCGGTTCTCGACTCGGGTGACAAGCGGGATGATCTTCTTCTCGGCGATGGCGTTGCACAGGATCTCGTATTCGAAATTCTTTGCGCGCACCTTTCGTCCCTGCCCGGCTTTGGTCACCGTGAGGCGGGTGGTTTGCGTGGGTTCGTGATCGGCGGAGAAAAGCCGCTCCATCCCGATTTCATAGGCGCGGGCGATCTTGACGAGGTTTTCATAGCTGGGCGACACGCGGCCATTCTCGATCTTGTGGATGGTCGAGAGTGCAAGCCCGGTCCGCTGTGCCGCCACTTCAAGGGTGAAGCCGCAGGCCTGCCGCACCGCCTTCATGCGCGCACCAAGGTCGGTGCGCAATTGTTGGCGCTCTGCCTGCCAATCGTCATCGGTTGCGACCGGGCCGGTTTTTTCTGTTTTCGCCATTATTTTTCTTTTCTTACCAGTTATGATTGTTTAAGCACATATTTGTGCCCTGCGCAACAATAGCAACGCGGGCCTGCCGAGGGGAAACAAAAATCGCATGATCGCGTTTCCCGCATCAGGCCGCGCGGCGCAGCCGTTTCTCTCATGAGGTGGCCCCATGCCCGACCTGATCGTTGCCGCGAATGCCGAAGGCCCAATCCTGGTTTGCAAGGAGGGTCTGAGCGTCTGGGGGGGCGTCGATCCGATGACCGGCCAGATCATCGACGCGCATCACCCGCAACAGGGGCAATCGCTGGCCGGTCATGTGGTGATGATGCCGACAAGTCGCGGTTCTTGCACCGGCAGCGGCGTGCTCTTGGGGTTGGCCTTTGCCGGGGCAGCGCCCAAGGCGCTGATTTTCCGCGAGGGTGAGGATATTCTGACACTGGGCGCGCTTGTGGCCACCCGCCTCTTTGATCGGCCCATTGCCGTCCTGCGTCTCTCGGGCGCGGACTATGACCGGCTGGCGCGGGAACCCCGCGCCACGATCACCGCCACCCATCTGCGCGCGGGCGATCTGGACTGGCCGCTGACCCCCGTTGCCTCTGAGGGGCTGGCCCTCACGGAGACCGACCGCGCCTTTCTTGCCGGGGAACATGGCGAGGCGGCGCAACTGGCGATGGAGATCATCACCACACTTGCCGCCGCCCAAGGCGCGCCGGGCCTGACCGATGTGACCCGCGTGCATATCGACGGCTGTATCTATGCCAGCCCCGCCTTTCTGACCTTTGCCCGTGCCATGGCGGACAAGGGCGGGCGGGTGCGCGTGCCCACCACGATGAACGCCATTTCCGTCGATCACGCCAATTGGCGCGCGCAGGGCGTGGCCGAAGATTTCGGCCTGCCCGCCAGCCAGTTGGCCGATGCCTATGTCGAGATGGGCGCGCGTCCCAGTTTCACCTGCGCGCCCTATCTGCTCGAGGACAAGCCGGTCGCGGGCGAGGATATCGCCTGGGCCGAAAGCAACGCGGTGATCTATGCCAACACGGTTCTGGGCGCGCGCACCGTCAAACACGCCGATTTCATGGACCTTTGCATCGCGCTCACGGGGCGGGCCGCGCGGTCGGGCGTCTATCTCGACCAGAACCGCGCGCCGCGCCGGATCATCGACATCGAGGTGCCCGCAGGCAGCGACGATGCCTTTTGGCCGATGCTGGGCTGGATTGTCGGACAGGTCGCCCCCGACCGTATCCCGCTCTTGCGCGGGCTGGAGGGGCTGAACCCCTCCGACGATGATCTCAAGGCACTCTGCGCCGCCTATGGCACCACCTCTGCGTCACCCATGATGCATATCAAGGGGATCACGCCCGAGGCGGATATGCCCCCCACGCCCGATGCCGATCACGCGCGCATTACGGCACAGGATTTCGCCCGTCTCTGGCAAGGGTTCAATCAGGGCGCCGACAAGGTCGATCTGGTGGCGCTTGGCAGCCCGCATTTTTCCGCCACCGAATGCGTGGCCTTTGCGGATATGATGGCGGGGCGGCAGGTCAATCCGGCGGTGGCCACCATCATCACGCTGGGGCGTGGCACGCTGGCGTTGATTGCCGCCAATGGTGTCAAGGCGCGGCTCGAGGCCGCCGGTGTGACCATCGTGCCCGATATCTGCTGGTGCTCGATTTCCGAGCCGGTCTTTCCCCCCTCGGCAGAGGTTCTGATGACCAACTCCGGCAAATACGCGCATTATGCGCCGGGTCTTAGCAATCGCGCCGTGCGGTTTGGATCACTCGCACAATGTGCGCAGACCGCGCAATCGGGTATGGCCCCCACAACCCCTCCGCCGTGGATTGCCGCGGCTCCGGCCCCTACGGGCCACTGACCGCCGCCACAGGCCCAACGCCCATCCAAAGGAGTTTCCCCATGAACAAAGACGTCTTTCACGGCACCATTCCCGCCCTGTTGACCCCCTGCACCCCGGATCGCAAGCCGGATTTCGACGCGCTCGTGCGCAAAGGCCAAGAGATGATCGCGGCGGGCATGTCCGGCGTGGTCTATTGTGGCTCTTGCGGAGACTGGCCACTTCTGACCGACGAGGAACGGATGGAGGGTGTCGCGCGCCTAACCGGCGCGGGCGTGCCGGTGGTCGTGGGCACCGGGGCGATCAACACGAAATCCGCCGTGGCCCATGCGGCACATGCGCAAGAGGTGGGGGCCGCGGGCCTGATGGTGATCCCGCGCGTTCTGTCGCGGGGCCTGTCGGTGGCGGCACAGCGCAACCATTTCAAGGCCATTCTGGAGGCCGCCCCGGATGTGCCCGCGATCATCTACAACAGCCCCTATTATGGCTATTCGACCAAGGCTGATCTGTTCTTTGCCCTGCGCGCAGAGCACAGGAACCTCGTCGGTTTCAAAGAGTTCGGCGGCAAGAACGACCTCAGCTACGCCGCCGAGCACATCACCTCGCAGGATGATGACGTGATCCTGATGGTGGGCGTCGATACCGAGGTTTATCACGGCTTTGTCAAATGCGGCGCGGTCGGCGCCATCACCGGCATCGGCACGATTTTCCCCAAAGAGGCGCTCTTGCAAGTGGCGCTGTCGCGGCGCGCGGCAACGGGTTGCCCCGAGGCGGATCTGCGCGCCCGTGAATTGGCCGATGCGTTGCATGTCATCGCCAAATTCGACGAGGGTGTGGACCTTGTGCTTTACTTCAAGCATCTGATGGTGCTGAAGGGCGAAGAGGAATACCACCTCAACATCAACGAAACCGATGCGCTCTCACCCTCTCAGGCGCGGTTCTGCGAGGCGCAGTTCCATCAGTTCAACACATGGTTTGCCAATTGGACAAAACAGGGCGGGGTGATCGCCGAATGCATGTGATCGACAGCCATACCGGCGGCGAGCCGACGCGCGTGATCCTCGACGGGGGGCCGACGCTCGGATCTGGTCCCCTGTCAGAGCGCGCCCGACGGCTGGCTTCGGAGCACTGCGATTTCTACCAATCGGTCAGTCTGGAGCCGCGGGGGCAGGTGGCGATGGTCTGCGCGCTGCTGGTGCCGCCGGTTGATCCGACCTGTGTGACCGGCGTGATCTATTTCGACGCCGAGGCGGTGCTGGGCATGTGCGGTCACGGCACCATCGGGCTTGTGGTGACGCTGGCGCATATGGGCCGGATCAAACCCGGCACGCATCGGATCGAGACGCCCGTGGGTATCGTCACCGTTGATCTGATCGACGCCAATACCGTCACCGTCACCAATATAGAGAGCCGCCGCACCCATACCGGCATCACGGTCAATGTCGAGGGCATCGGCGCTGTCACCGGCGATGTGGCCTATGGCGGCAATCTCTTTTTCCTTGTCGATCCCAGTCCCGTTCCCGTCCATTCCGGCAATATCCGGGCGCTGACCGATGTCACCATCGCGGTGCGCGCGGCGGTGCAGGCGCAGGGGATCGAGGTGGATCATGTGATCTTTTACGGCCCCTCTGACGACGGGGGGGCGCATAGCCGCAACTTTGTCCTGTGCCCCGATAATGCCTATGACCGCTCGCCCTGCGGCACGGGCTGTTCGGCGCGGCTGGCCTGTCTCGCCGCCGAGGGGCGTCTGGAAGTGGGGCAAGAGATTGTGCAGGAAAGCGTGATCGGCAGCACTTACCGGCTGTCCTATACCCCCGGCCCGAACGGCGGGGTGATCCCGTCGATCACCGGGCGGGCCTATGTGATGGCGGAAAGCACGTTGCTTTTTGACCCCAACGATCCGTTCCGCAACGGTATCCGTCTCTGACCCTTACGGCAAAGGTGCCCCATGGCCCGCTCTGAAATCCTCGTCATCGGTGCCGGTATCATCGGCGTGACGTGCGCCCTTGCGCTGCAACGCGATGGTCACATTGTGCGTATTCTCGACCGCAAGGGTGTCGCCGCTGAGACGTCGCGCGGCAATGCCGGGGCCTTTGCCTATACCGACATCGAGCCGCTGGCGACCCCCGGCATCCTGCGCAAGGCGCCAAAATGGCTGCTTGATCCCTTGGGGCCGCTGTCGATCCCGCCCGCCTATGTGCTGCCACTCTTGCCGTGGATGCTGCGGTTCTGGCGGGCGAGTTGGCAGGATCGCTATGCGGCGGCGGTCGCGGCACAGGCGGGCCTGATGCACCATTCTCGCGCCGCGTTGGAGCGGTTGATCGTGGATGTCGCGGGCGAGCCACTGATGCGCCGCGAGGGGCAATTGCAGGTCTATGAAGGCGCGGCCGCCTATCGCGCCAGCCTGCCCGCATGGGAGCTGCGCCGCCAGCATGGCGTGCGGTTCGACCTGCTGGAAAGCCCCGGTGCCTTGGCCGAGATCCAGCCCGGTCTCAGCCCGCGCTTCACCCATGCGGGCTATACGCCCGATTGGATGAACACCGTCGATCCGGCGCGGTGGACCGAACATCTGGCGCAGCAATTCGTGACCGCTGGTGGCGTGATCGAGTGCGTCGATATCCGCGCCTTGCGGCAGGCAGAGGCGGGCGTCGCGGTCGAGACCGCGCGTGGCACGATCCGCGCCGATCAGGTCGTCTTGGCCGCAGGTGCCTGGTCGCACCATCTGGCGCGCACGCTGGGGGACCGGATCCCGCTGGAAACCGAGCGCGGCTACAACACAACCTTCCCTTCCGCCAGCTTCGATCTGCGCACGCATCTGACCTTCAGCCAGCACGGCTTTGTCGTCAGCCGGATCGGAGACGGGCTGCGGGTGGGCGGCGCTGTCGAACTTGGCGGGCTGAGGCTGCCACCGAACTACAAGCGCGCCGAAACGCTGGTGCGCAAGGCCCGCGATTTCCTGCCGGGGTTCGATCCGCAGGGCGGCACGCAATGGATGGGGTTTCGTCCGTCGCTGCCCGACAGCCTGCCGATCATCTCGCGCGCGCCGCGCGCTGACCGGGTGATCTATGCCTTTGGCCACGGCCATCTTGGTCTGACCCAGTCGGCGGGCACCGCCGAGTTGGTCGCCGCCCTCGCCGCAGGGCGCACGCCAGGGATTTCCCTCGCACCGTTCGACGCGGGTCGCTTTCGGGGCATCTGGTCCCGCTGACAACCCCGCGCCCGCCCGCATGGCGACGCACCACCCTAGCCCGCCTCGAACGGGCGCAGGCTGTCGCGGAAGGCGTCCATGAATTCCAGCGTCAACAGCGAGGGCGCGCCATGGACCGGGCGCACCAGGGCCAGCCGATGCACCACCTCGGGCACGAAGGGGCGATGGATCAGCCCACGCGCCTCATAACCCGCCGCGTCGAGCGCGCTGATCACCGAGACGCCCGCCCCGCGCAGCACAAGCTCGCAGGCGGCGGTGAACTGGCGGATCTCGATGAGCGTGGTCATGGTGACGCCCTCGCTCAGGAACGCCTCGTTCAACGCACGGAAAAAGGCGCTGTCGCGGCGCGTATGGATCATCCGCTCCTTCTTCAGATCGGCAGGCGTGATCGTCGCCTTGCGTTCCAGCGGATGGCACGGCGGCAGGATGCAGACCGTTCGGATCGGCACCACCTCGGACAGGACTGCCGGATGCCCCTCGAACCCGTCGGTAATGCCGCAATCGAACTGCTCGCCCACGATCCATTCGAGGATGCGCTCGGGGCGGTCGGGCTCGACCGTGGCGGTCACGCCAGGACGATCGGCCAGAAACCGCGCCAACACGCCGGGAAGATGCGAGTTGGCAAAACCCGGCAGGCAGGCAAGGCGCAGATGCCCCGCCTTGCGGTCATTGAGATGGCGGCTCGCCTCGCCGATCCGGTCGAGCGTTTCCAGCACGCGGTGAATGTCAGGCAACAGAAACCGCGCCTCCTGCGTCGGCACAAGCCGTCCGTCGCGCCGGTCAAGAAGGGCAAAGCCCACCTGCCCCGAGAGATCCGACAGCAGCCGACTGACCGCCGGTTGGGAAATCCCGAGTTCCTCGGCGGCGCGTGTCATCGAGCCGGTCGCGGCGACACGATCGAGGGCTTCGAGCTGGCGCAAGCGCAGGCGGGACGACAACGAGCGGCTCCGATCAGGATGAAGGGAAGTGTGACGATAATATGATATTATGAACGCAAGCGTAAATACATCATTGCCTTATGTCAAATTGCGTGTAGCGTGAAGAATGCAAGAATCCCGCAGCCGACAGGGGATGCCCGGCTGCGCACCGCCAATGGAGAGGACACCATGATCAAACGGGCCTTCGGCGCGCTGCTCGCCGCCACCACCATCATCACACCGCTTGCCGCCACGGCGCAGACCGAAATCCGGTTCTGGCACGCTTTCACAGGCCGTCTGGGCGACCTGCTGGCCGAGCAGGTCGCAACCTTCAACGCCAGCCAGTCCGATTACACCGTCGCCGCCACCCACAAGGGCAACTATTCCGAGACGCTCAATGCCGGGATCGCCGCCTTCCGCGCCCGCGAACAGCCGCATATCCTTCAGGTTTTCGAGGTCGGCACAGCCACGATGATGGCCGCCAAGGGCGCGATCAATCCCGTCTATCAGGTGATGACCGACTCGGGCCTGCCCTTCGATCCCGACGCCTATTTGCCCGCCGTCACCGGCTATTACACCACCGCAGAAGGGCAGATGCTGTCGCTGCCCTACAACTCGTCAACGCAGGTGCTCTATGTCAACCGCGACGCGCTCGCCGGGGCCGGGATCGACCCCGATACCGACCTGAGCACCTGGCAGAACGTCGATGCGGTGCTCGGCCAACTCAAGGAGGCGGGCCACAGCTGCCCCTACACCACCTCCTGGCAAAGCTGGGTGCATCTGGAAAGCTTCTCGGCCTATCACAATGTGCCCTTCGCCACGCAGGCGAACGGGTTTGACGGGCTGGACACCGAGCTGGCCTTCAACGGGCCGGTGCAGGTGCAGCACATCGCCAAGATGGGCGAATGGGCAAGGGACGGCAAGTTCGTCTATGCCGGACGCCGTAACGAGGCAGGCGCCAATTTCCGCAGCGGCAGCTGCGCACTCTTCACCGAAAGTTCAGCCGGCTATGCCGGGGTGAAGGCCGAGGCGCAGTTCGAGTTCGAAATCCGCCACCTGCCCTATTGGGACGGCGTCGAGGGCGCGCCGCAGAACACCATCATCGGCGGCGCCTCGCTGTGGGTGCTGGGCGGGCATGACGCTGCGGAATACAAGGCCGTGGCCGCCTTCATGAACTTCCTCTCCTCGCCCGAGATCCAGGCCAAGTGGCATCAGGACACCGGCTATCTGCCGATCACCATGGCTGCGGCCGAGCGGACCCGGGCACAGGGGTTCTACGAGGCCAACCCCGGCACCGACGTGGCGATCCGGCAGATGACCGCGAAAGAGCCGACCGAGAACTCCAAGGGCCTGCGCCTTGGCTCCTTCGACCAGATCCGCGCCATCATCGACGAGGAACTCGAGGCCGTCTGGGCCGGCGACAAGACCGCACAAGCCGCGCTCGACACCGCCGTGACACGCGGTAACGCGCTGCTGCGCCGCTTCGAACAAGCCAACCGCTAAGACAAGGAGCGGGCCGGGCCACGCGCCCGGCCCCCGACGATCCGCACCATGGAAAAACGCGTCACCTTCAAGGGTTGGCTTCTGCCGCTCTGCCTGATCGCCCCGCAAGTGGCGATCTCGGCGGTGTTCTTCTTCTATCCGGCGGGACAGGCGATCTGGCAATCTCTGTTCATTCCCGATCCGTTCGGCCTGTCCTCGCAATTCGTGGGCATGGGTAATTTCGATTTCCTGCTCTCGGATCCCTATTACCGCGCCGCCTTCCGCACCACGGCGATCTTTTCGGCACTGGTTACGCTGGCGGCGATGGTGCCCGCGCTGTTTCTGGCGGTGATGGCCGACCGGCTGGTGAAATCCGCCGGGGCCTATCGCACCCTGCTGATCTGGCCCTATGCGGTCGCGCCTGCAGTGGCGGGGGTGCTGTGGATGTTCATGTTCAATACCCGCGTCGGCGTCGTCGCGTGGTATCTGGGGCAACTGGGCTATGACTGGAACCATGTGCTGAACGGGCAGGAGGCCATGGGTCTTGTCGTCGTCGCCTCGGCCTGGGGGCGGATCAGCTACAATTTCCTGTTCTTCTTCGCGGCGCTTCAGGCAGTGCCCCGCTCGGTGATCGAGGCGGCGGCGATCGACGGCGCGCGCTTCTGGCGGCGCTTCTTCACCATCGTGCTGCCGCTTCTGTCACCCACCACATTCTTTCTGCTGGTGGTCAACATCGTCTATGCCTTCTTCGAGACCTTCGGCGTGATCCACACGATCACCGCGGGCGGGCCGCAACAGGCCACCACGATCCTGGTCTACAAGGTCTATGCCGACGGGTTCGTGGGCCAGGATCTCGGATCTTCGGCAGCGCAATCGGTAATCCTGCTGCTCGTGGTGGGTGTGCTTACGGTGCTGCAATTCAAGTATATCGAGAAACGGGTGCATTACTGATGAGCACATCCTCAGGCATGGTGGAACGGCACGGCGCGGGGCTCTGGCTGACGCATGTGGGGATGATCGCGGGCGTGCTGGTGATCTTCTTTCCGATATGGCTGGCCTTCGTCGCCTCGACCGTTACCCAACCAGAGATCGTGCGCCCGCCGATGCCGCTCTGGCCCGGCGACCGGCTGGTCGAGAATTACACCGCCGCGCTTTTCTCGGGGGTCAATGTGCCGGTGGCGGTGATGCTGATGAACTCGCTCGTGATGGCCATGGGCATCGCGGTCGGCAAGATCATCATCTCGTTGCTGTCGGCCTTCGCCATCGTCTATTTCCGCTTTCCGGGGCGCAACCTGTTCTTCTGGCTCATCTTCCTGACGCTCATGCTGCCGGTCGAGGTGCGCATCCTGCCCACCTACGAGGTGATCGCGGGTTTTGGCATGCTCAACAGCTATTCGGGTCTGATCTTTCCGCTCATCGCCTCGGCCACGGCCACGTTCCTGTTCCGGCAGTTCTACATGACCGTGCCCGACGAACTGGCCGAGGCCGCCCGCGTCGATGGCGCGCGCCCGATGCGCTTTTTCCGCGACATTCTCCTGCCGATGAGCCGCACCAATATCGCGGCGCTGTTCGTGATCCTCTTCATCTACGGCTGGAACCAGTATCTCTGGCCGCTCCTGATCACCACGGACCCGTCGATGAACACCATCGTGATGGGGATCAAGCAGATGTTCCCTTCAGGAGACGACGTGGCCGACTGGCCGGTGATCATGGCCACCTCGATCCTTGCGATGATCCCGCCGGTATTGGTGGTCATCTCGATGCAGAAACTTTTCATCCGCGGCCTCGTGGACAGCGAGAAATAGACATGGCGACGGTAGAACTCGACAACATCCGCAAGCGTTTCGGCTCCGAGGAGGTGATCGGGGGCGTAAGCCTTTCGGTCGCCGACGGCGAGTTCATCGTCATCGTCGGCCCCTCGGGTTGTGGCAAGTCCACCCTCCTGCGCATGGTCGCCGGGCTGGAAACGATCACCGAGGGCGAATTGCGCATCGGCGGGCAGCGCGCCAACGACCGCGAACCGATGGACCGCGACATCGCCATGGTGTTCCAGAACTACGCTCTCTATCCGCACATGAGCGTGGCGCAGAACATGGGCTACGGGCTGCGCATCAAGGGCCTGCCCAAGGCCGAGATAGACGCCAAGGTGGCCGAGGCGGCGCGACTGCTGCAACTCGACGCACTTCTGGACCGCCGCCCGCGTGACCTTTCGGGTGGTCAGCGACAGCGCGTGGCCATGGGGCGTGCCATCGTGCGCGAACCGTCGGTCTTCCTCTTCGACGAGCCGCTCTCGAATCTCGATGCCAAGCTGCGCGTGCAGATGCGCCTCGAGATCCGCGAGTTGCAACGCAAGCTGGGCGTGACCGCGCTCTACGTCACCCATGATCAGGTCGAGGCGATGACCATGGCCGACCGCATGATCGTGATGAACGCGGGGATAGCCGAGCAGATCGGCACGCCCATGGAGGTCTACGAGCGTCCCGCCACCCGCTTTGCGGCGCAGTTCATCGGCAGCCCGGCGATGAACGTGCTGCCCGCCGAGGCGCGCGAGGACGGTCTGCACCTTGGCGCGGCCACCCTGCCCAATCCGGGCGCGTTGCGCGGGCCTGTGCTGCTCGGATTGCGCCCCGAACATCTCAACCCCGATCCGCAAGGCCCCATCGAGATGCAGGTGATGCTAGCTGAACCACTGGGCGCAAACACTCTGCTGCATGGCCGCCTCGCTTCGGGTGCGGCTTTCACCGCCAGCCTGCCGGGCGTGCACCGCGCCGATGCCGAGCGCACCACTCTGCGCCTGTCGATCGCCGGCGAAAACCTGCACCTCTTCGACCCGGACACCGGCCGGCGCCTCAACTGAGCCCCCTGCGATGCGCACAAAAACGGTGAGCCGCCACAGGCGCAGCGCATCAATGGAAAATGAAGGCCGAGGCACCGTCCTCCCAGTGCGCCGCACCAGGGCTAAAGCGCCACGACACCCCGGAACCCTTCCTTGCCAAAGCGGCTGACGGTTCAGCAGCCTGACGGAGATGACCGGCCAAAGCCGGATGACAAGGATGGCGTCCGCCCGCCACGGCATATCGGGGGTCTCAGGTGCGATCATTCGCGTTCACGCCTCGCGCGGAGCCGCTGCGCGCAAGCGGGGCGCGTCACATCTCCGTGACCAGGCGATAGCCCGGCGCATAGGTCAGCGTGACCGCCGTGATCGGCGTGGTATCGGAAAAGGTGGTGCGGTCCACGGCGAACAGGGCCGCGCCTTCATCGCATGCCAGATCCGCGGCAAGCGCGCGGTCGGCAGCGCGGGCGTAAAAGCCGAGATCGCCGCCCGAGAAGGCAATGTTGCGCACCAGCCACTCATTCGCGCTCTGCGCGTCAAAGCACAGCCCGGGCCCGGCCACCGCAGGGTTGAGCCAGCGGCTCTCCAGGCAGAAGGGCCGATCATCGGCCAGATGCAACGCCCGCACGAAGCGCAGTTCGGACATGCTGCCGTCCATCAGGCGCAGGGCTTTCCGAACCTCTGTCGGGGCAGGCGCAAGCCGGTCGGCCAGAAGCCGGTAGCCATATCCCTGCCCGCGTCCCTCGATGTCCTGGCGTATGATGGATATCTCGAATGTCGCCTTGCGCACCGGGGTCAGCGCAACCCGCGTGCCCCCCTTGCGCCGCCGTTCGAGATAGCCCGC
The DNA here is from genome assembly GCF_018069895.1 of Roseovarius autotrophicus. Lineage (GTDB taxonomy): Bacteria > Pseudomonadota > Alphaproteobacteria > Rhodobacterales > Rhodobacteraceae > Roseovarius > Roseovarius autotrophicus. The sequence goes on from NZ_JAGQDH010000007.1 coordinate 113,083, forward strand.
CTCGGCCAGATCGCGCAGCGCGCGGTTCACCGTTGCGCGCGCACAGCCGAATTCCTCGGCAAGATCGGCCTCGTGCGGGATCTGCGCGCCGGGTGGCCAGATCCGGCTGCGGATGCGGCGCAGCGCCTCGGCACGCAGCGATTGCCATGTGACGGAGCCGGCAATCACAACGCCGCCAGACGCCGCGTCACGGCGCGATAGGCGCGGGTGATGTCATCGTGCTTCACATGCCTTCCCTCGCTCACCAGATGCCGCCCTGCCGACCAGACGTCGCACACCGCGCGATCATCGGCGGCGAAGATGAAGGCGTCAAGCAGGCTGTCGCCCTGCCGCCCCTCCAGATCGACATGGCCAGTGTCCAGCGCCACAAGATCAGCCAGCTTGCCCACTGCCAGCACGCCCGCATCGCGCCCGCAGGCTTTTGCCCCGCCGCGCGCCGCGCTTTCCAGAAGCACCCGCCCGGTAGAGCGGTCGGCAGTCGCCAGCGCCGCGCGCGAACGGTCACGCAGGCGCTGCGAATAGTCGAGGCTGCGCAACTCCTCCGACAGGCTGATACGGATGTTGCTGTCCGAGCCGATGCCCCAGAGGCCACCTGCACCGGTCCAGGCCACACCGTCGAAAATCCCGTCGCCAAGGCTGGATTCGGTGATCGGGCAAAGACCGGCGACCGCGCCCGTGGCCGCCAGCGTCAGGGTCTCCCGGCGCTGCATCTGGGTGCAATGGATCAGGCACCAGCGGGCGGTGACCTGCGCATGATCCAGCAACCATTCGACAGGGCGTGCGCCCCGGACCGCCTGCACCTCCTCGACCTCGGCCACCTGTTCGGCCAGATGCATGTGCAATGGTGCGTCGGGGCGCAGCGCAACCGCCATCGCCAGTCCCTCGGGCGAGACCGCCCGCAGACTGTGCGGCGCCACGCCCAGCCGGGCATCGCCGGGCAGCGCGGCCAGCGCTTGCCCGGCCTCATCGACGAGGCGGGCAAAGCGATCAGGATCGTTGCCGAAACGGATCTGCCCCGCGGCCAGCGCGCGCTGGTCGCAGCCACCGTATTGATAAAGCACCGGCAGCAGCGTCAGACCGATCCCGCTTTGCCCTGCGGCGGCCACGACGCGCGCCGACATCTCGGCCAGTGACTGATAGGGCCGACCGCCGGGCGCGTGGTGCAGATAGTGGAACTCTGCCACCGCGGCATAGCCGGATTCGAGCATCTGCATCTGCACGAAGGCGGTGATCGCCTGCACATCGTCGGGGCCGAGCCGGTCGAGAAAGCGGAACATGAGCTGGCGCCATGTCCAGAACGTGTCACGCGGATCAGGGCCGCGGCGCTCGGTGAGGCCAGCCATGGCGCGCTGAAAGGCATGGCTGTGCAGATTGGCCGGCGCAGGCAGAAGCGCGCCCACGCGCCGCGCGCCCGGCTCGGGTCGGCTGTCGGGGCGCAGCGCCGCGATTCGCCCCGCGTCATCCAGCGTCACTGCAACATCGCGCGCCCAGCCTCCGGCCAACAGCGCCTGTTCGGCCCAGATACGCAGTGCAGTTATGGTTCTGGCGGTCATCGCGTTCCCCGTCGTTTGCCCGTTGACTCGAAAATTAAGTATAGACATAATCTGCGAAAGCGAAGGGGGAATCAAGATGCAAATGCCGCAGCCGCAACTTCTGACCAACGCCAGGCTGGCCATGCCGGTCGCGCCGGTTGACGGGCGCGGGGCGGTGGTGATCGGGGGCGACCGGATCCTCTGGGTCGGACCCGAGGACGCGCTGCCCGCCGATTACACAAGCCTCGCGCGCCAGGACATGGAAGGGCGGCTTATTACCCCTGCCCTGATCGATTGCCACACCCATCTGGTGCATGGCGGCAATCGCGCGCGCGAGTTCGAGATGCGGCTCGAAGGCGCTTCATACGAGGACATCGCCCGCGCGGGCGGCGGCATTGTCTCGACGGTCGAAGCCACGCGCAACGCCTCCGGGGACGACCTGCTGGCACAGGCTCTGCCGCGGCTGGATGCGCTGCTGGCTGAAGGTGCGACGACCATCGAGGTCAAGTCGGGCTACGGGCTTGATCGCGAGACCGAGTTGCGGATGCTCCGTGTCGCCCGTGCCCTCGGGCGGGCGCGCCCGGTGCGGCTGCGCACCACCTTTCTCGGGGCCCACGCGGTGCCGAAAGGGCAGGATGGCGACCGCTATATCGACGAGATCTGCATCCCCACCTTGCAAGCGGCCCATGACGAGGGGCTGGTCGATGCGGTCGATGGTTTCTGCGAGGGGATCGCCTTTTCACCCGCCCAGATCGCACGGGTCTTTGATGCCGCGCGCCGCCTTGACCTGCCGGTCAAGCTGCATGCCGAGCAACTGTCGCATCAGGGTGGATGCCAGTTGGCGGCGCGGTATCGGGCGCTTTCGGTCGATCATGTCGAATACGCGACCGAGGCCGATGCCCGCGCCCTGGCCGCCGCCGGAACCGTTGCCGTTCTGCTGCCCGGCGCATTCTACTTCCTGCGCGAGGCGCAATTGCCGCCGATCGCCGCTTTTCGTGCCCATGGCGTGCCTATGGCGCTTGGCACCGACTGCAATCCCGGCTCGTCGCCGCTGACCTCGCTGCTGCTGGCCATGAACATGGCCTGCACCCTGTTCCGGATGACCCCGGACGAGGCCCTGCGCGCCGTCACCATCCATGCCGCCCGCGCTCTCGGACTCACGGATTGCGGGATCCTCGCCGCAGGCAAGCGTGCCGATCTGGCGGTCTGGAATGTCGAAACCGTCGCCGAACTTGCCTATCGCATCGGCTTCAACCCGCTTCACGCCCGCATCTTTGGAGGACGCGCATGCTGAGTCTGACCCCAGGTTCCACCACGCTGGCACAACTTGAACGGCTGTGGCGCGACGGGCTGCCCGCACGCCTCGATCCGGCCGCCCGCCCCGGCGTCGAGGCTGCAGCCGCAGCCGTGCAGCGCGCAGCGATGGGGAACGCGGCGGTCTATGGCGTGAATACCGGTTTCGGCAAGCTTGCCTCGGTCAAGATCGCCGCCGGGGATACCGAGACGCTGCAACGCAACCTGATCCTGTCGCATTGCTGCGGCGTGGGCGACGCGCTCGATCCCGCCACCACACGGCTGATGATGGCGCTCAAGCTTCTGAGCCTCGGGCGCGGGGCCTCGGGCGTGCGATGGGAGATCGTCGCGCTCATCGAGGGGATGTTGGCGCGCGGCGTCGTGCCGGTGATCCCCTCCCAAGGCTCGGTCGGGGCCTCTGGCGATCTTGCGCCGCTTGCCCATATGGCCGCCGTCATGATCGGCGCGGGCGAGGCGACAGTCGCGGGCGCGCGGCTTCCCGGCGCAGAGGCGCTTGCCCGTGCGGGCCTCAGCCCCGTCGTGCTTGGCCCCAAGGAGGGGCTCGCGCTTATCAACGGCACCCAGTTTTCCACCGCGCTTGCGCTCACCGGCCTTTTCGACGGCTGGCGCGCGGCCACCACCTCGATGGTCACGGCGTCGATGTCCACCGATGCGATCATGGGCTCCACCGCGCCCTTGCAGCCCGAAATCCACGATCTGCGCGGCCATGCCGGTCAGATCGAGGTGGCCCGCGAGATGCGCGCGCTGATGGACGGCTCGGAAATCCGCGAGAGCCACCGGGACGATGACGCCCGCGTGCAAGACCCCTATTGCATCCGCTGTCAGCCGCAGGTGGCGGGCGCCGCGCTCGACCTGCTTCGTCACGCCGCGCGCACGCTGGAAATCGAGGCCAATGCCGTCACCGACAATCCGCTTGTCCTGGGGCCGGGGCGGATCGTGTCGGGCGGCAACTTCCATGCCGAGCCGGTGGCCTTCGCCGCCGATATCATCGCGCTGGCGCTGGCCGAGATCGGGGCCATCGCGCAACGCCGCGTCGCGCTCATGGTCGATCCGACGCTGAGCCATGACCTGCCGCCGTTCCTGACGCCCGCGCCGGGCCTGAACTCGGGGCTGATGATCGCCGAGGTGACGACCGCAGCATTGATGAGCGAGAACAAGCATCTGGCCAATCCCTGCTCCACCGATTCGACCCCCACCTCGGCCAATCAGGAGGACCATGTGAGCATGGCCGCCCATGGCGCGCGGCGGCTGGGGCGGATGAACAGCAACCTTGCGGTCATCCTCGGGATCGAGGCAATTTGCGCCGCGCAGGGCATCGGGTTTCGCACGCCGCTACAGACCTCGCCGCGCCTGCAAGCGGTGATTGCCGCGCTGCGCGCAGAGGTGGCCCCGCTCGGGGCAGACCGTTTCCTTGCCCCCGATCTGGAGCGCGCGGCGGAAATGATCCGCTCCGGCGCGCTGATCTCGGCGGCGGGGCTGGAGGGTGTGCGGCCATGACGCCGGTGATCGTCGAACAGGGCGACGGCCCAGTGGTGCTCGGCCTGCCGCATGTGGGAACCTATGTGCCGCCCGAGATTGCGGCACGGCTGAACGCACGCGGGCAAACGCTTGCCGATACCGACTGGCATGTGGACCGGCTCTATGATGGTCTCCTGCCCGGTGCCACCACCGTGCGCGCCACCTTCCATCGCTACGTGATCGACGCCAACCGCCCACCCGAAGGATCAAGCCTCTATCCGGGGCAGAACACCACCGGCCTTGTCCCGCTGACCGATTTCGACGGTGAACCGATCTGGAATCTGCCCCCCGACGCCGCCGGGATCGAGGCGCGCCGGGGGGCGTATCACGCGCCCTATCACGCGGCGCTGGCCGCCGAACTGCAACGGGTGCGCGCACGTCACGGCGTGGCGATCCTCTATGATTGCCACTCGATCCGCTCGAAGATCCCGTTCCTCTTCAAGGGCACCTTGCCGGATTTCAACATCGGCACGGCGGACGGCACCACCTGCGATGCGCGCATCGCGCAGGCGGTTCTTGAGCGGTGCACGGCCACGGGCCGCCCGACCGTGCTTGATGGCCGCTTCAAGGGCGGCTGGTGCACCCGCCACTATGGCCGCCCGAAGGACAATATCCACGCGATCCAGATGGAACTGGCCCAATCCACCCATCTGGCCTCGGAATCCCCGCCCTTCGCCTATGACCCCGCCCGCGCCGCGATGCTGCGCCCGGTGCTGGCGGATATCCTGCACAAACTGGCCACGCTGGCCCCCGAGTTGAGAGGCTGACCATGACCGATCCCCGCCACAACACCCGTGACATCTATCCCGCCACCGGCACCGAGATCAGCGCGAAAAGCTGGCTGACCGAGGCCCCCTTGCGGATGCTGATGAACAACCTCCACCCCGATGTCGCCGAGAACCCGCATGAGCTTGTCGTCTATGGCGGGATCGGGCGCGCGGCGCGCACATGGGAGGATTTCGACCGCATCTGCGACGCCTTGCGCGCGCTTGAGGCCGACGAGACGCTACTTGTGCAATCGGGCAAGCCCGTTGGCGTGTTCCGCACCCATGCGGACGCGCCGCGCGTTCTTATCGCCAATTCCAACCTCGTGCCGCATTGGGCGACCTGGGATCACTTCAACGAATTGGACCGCAAGGGACTGGCCATGTATGGCCAGATGACCGCCGGATCGTGGATCTATATCGGCACGCAGGGCATCGTCCAAGGCACCTATGAGACCTTCGCAGAGGCAGGCCGGCAGCATTACGGCGGAAACCTCAAGGGCCGCTGGATCCTGACCGCCGGTCTGGGCGGCATGGGCGGGGCGCAGCCCTTGGCCGCCGTGATGGCCGGGGCCTGCTGTCTGGCCGTGGAATGCGACGAGACCCGCGCCGATTTCCGCATCCGCACCCGCTATTGCGACGCCAAGGCCCACGACCTTGACGAGGCGCTGGCCATGATCGACGGCTGGTGCAAGGCGGGCGAGGCGAAATCCGTGGCGCTCATCGGCAACGCGGCAGAGGTGTTCCCCGAACTGGTGCGCCGGATGAAGGCGGGCGGCCCGCGTCCCGATATCGTGACCGACCAGACCTCGGCACATGATCCGATCCACGGCTACCTTCCCCTGGGCTGGAGCGTCGCGGAATGGCGCGCCAAACAGGAGACCGATCCCAAGGCGGTGGAGGCCGCCGCACGCGCCTCGATGCGTACCCATGTCGCGGCCATGGTGGACTTCTGGAACGCAGGCGTGCCGACGCTTGATTACGGCAACAACATTCGCCAGGTCGCGCTGGAGGAAGGGCTGGAGAACGCCTTTGCCTTTCCCGGCTTCGTGCCCGCCTATATCCGCCCGCTCTTCTGCCGGGGCATCGGCCCGTTCCGCTGGTGCGCGCTCTCGGGCGATCCCGAGGATATCTACAAGACCGATGCGCGCATGAAGGCGCTTTTCCCCGATAACGCCCACCTTCACAACTGGCTCGACATGGCGCGCGAGCGCATCGCCTTTCAGGGCCTGCCCGCCCGTATCATGTGGATCGGGCTGGGCGATCGCCACAAGGCGGGGTTGGCGATCAACGAAATGGTCCGCAACGGCGAATTGAAGGCCCCGGTCGTCATCGGGCGCGACCATCTGGATTCGGGGTCTGTCGCCAGCCCCAACCGCGAGACAGAGGCCATGAAAGACGGCTCTGATGCCGTGTCCGACTGGCCGCTTCTGAACGCGCTCCTCAACACCGCGTCAGGCGCCACCTGGGTCAGCCTGCACCATGGCGGCGGCGTCGGCATGGGTTTTTCGCAACATTCCGGCATGGTTATCTGCTGCGATGGCAGCCTTGATGCTGACCGGCGCCTGAGAAATGTACTCTGGAACGATCCGGCAACCGGTGTGATGCGCCATGCCGATGCCGGCTATCAGACCGCCATTGATTGCGCGCGCGAACACGGGCTCGATCTGCCTGGAATCCTGAGGGATTGAGCCGGGTCATCCGTTTCCTGTGGTTGCCTCTGCGGACCGCCGCACAATGCGCGGACGATGCGGTGCCGGACTGTCCCGTGCTCGACACCCTCGCATGCCGAGCGAGCCTTGCATTCGGAGAGCGTTACAAGAACTAACTCCCATTGTGAATGGCCCGGTTTCTTGGGGCCACGTCACACCGCGCAGGCGCGCATCAGCCCCGACCGTTTCGCCTGAATCGCCCTCGTCCGCCCAAGCCGAAGGCCGCAGCGGCCTGCACGTGCCGCTGCCGCTGCCGGGCGCGCGCAGGAACCGACGGGGCGGCACCGGGAAACCTAGCCGAACAGGCGCCGGAACCAGTGCGACTGCGGCGGCGCGTCCACTTTTGGCTGCAAGACCGCGCCACGGACCTTGACGGGTTCTGCGGTGCGCTTGTTGGCCAGGATCGCGCCGGCGCCAAGAAGCACCACGTTGCCGACCTCCCTGTTGCGGCTGGCAAAGAGCTGGCGCGCCTCGTCCGGATCGACCAGCGCCCCTGTCGCGGGATCGAACACAAAACCGGCATCGGCCCGGTTCGGCCCCCGGCCATCGCCCCGAAGCGGCCTTGCCCCGGAGCCCTCGACCGGCTCGGCCTCGGGCGCGCTATCTGGCTCGGCGGTCGGTTCCGTCGTCACCGAAACCGCATCGTCTACCCCGATCCGCATGCCGGCCTGAAGCTCGCTGGCCATCAGCAAGATGGTGTCGTGCTCCTTGCCAAGCAGATGCCCGATTTCGTGACGCAACACGGTCAGAAGATCGACCCCCGTGGTCACAAGCCCCTGTGCAAAGCCGTCATCGGCCTCGGGATCGGCGTCGATATACCAGCCGGCACCGGCGGCGGTGAGATCGATCAGGATCGTGTCCTCCATCGCGCGGGCCAGCGTTGTGCCTTCCAGATCGGTGACCACCAGACGCACAGCAGACAGCCTCTCCAGCTCCGTGTCGGAAACAAGGCCGGCTTCGGCCCAGTCGTTCAGCGCGGCTTGATAGAGCCGACGCAGGTCCGCATCCGCGATCGGATCGACCTCGATATAGCCATCCGAGGAAAGCGTGGCGACCGAGTCCTGGGCCAGCTTGAGTGCCGCGTTGAACTGCTGGTCATCGGTGGCCAGGCGATAGTTGTCGAAACTGGCCTGTCCCGAAATCACCATCAGCCCGAAACCGCCATCCACCAGCGCCGCATTGAAACCGTAGCTGGCCAGCTGCACACCGTTGACCGAAACCATGAGACCGGCGCCTTGCGCGGTAAGCTTGAGACGGTAATCGGAATCGGCGGTAAGCGAATAGGCATAGGCGGCGTCGATGACCATGCCGTCCTCGGGGGTGGCATGGCCCACGATGACCCGGTCGCCGCTCACGTCCAGTGCGACGAACTTGTAATTCAGCGCATCGTAGCGGTCGAACACGAAGCCCGCGATGCCGGCGGTGCGGATTTCCACCTCCATCTCAAGCGTGCTGTTCGACAGCAGCCTTGTGCCCAGTTCCACTGTCTGCACGGCCGGGGCGGTGCCGTTCACCGTTCCGGTCAATCTGCCGCTGGCCTCTACCCAGCCGGCAGACTGGCTTACCCGCGGAAGTTCTGCGACCGGCGGTGAAAAATCGTCGGTCTCGTTCAGGGTCCAGTCCGGCGGCAGGACCTGCACACGGAAATTATCAACCCGGCCGCCGGAGTTATCCATGGCGATGCCGACCATGCCGCCGTTCAGCGGCACCGGCAGGCCATAGGCGTCGATCCTTGGCGTAAAGTCATAGGTGAACCAGTTGACGCCGAAAACCTGGACCGTGACGTTGTTTCCGTTGACCGCAACAAGGACATCGTGGTTGGTGTTCGGCTTGATCTGAACCGGTTTGTTCGACTGCACAAGATAGTGCCAGCCGGTTTCGTCGACATATCCCATTTCGATCTTGTTGGTAGAGACGTTGATCCCCGCAAACTTGAAATCGACATCGGAATAGTAGTCGAAAACGATATAGGCGTTTGCCTTCTGCCCGGCTCTTGGCTTGTCCAGATTGAAGGTGGCCGCGACTTCGTAATAGGTCGGCAAGTAATCATCCAGCAGGAAGATGCCCGATGCCTTGCCGCTGTGATCGGCCTCGACATTCATGACGCCCATCGACGCCCGGAACACGCCGGTATCCACTTCGAAGCCCTGAAGCGTCCGATCGTCGAAATCTGCCGTGCGCAGGATATCGCGCCGCCCGCCTGGGATATTGCCTGCCTGCGGGTCCGTCGGCGGGCCGGACTGATCCTGCCAGTAGCCGTGATCGCGCTGCGTCACGAGACCGATTTCGCCGTAGGGATTGCCCTGATGTTGCAGCACGTTGGAATAGCGCGACTGCTGGTTGGGGCCGATGTCGGCGGCGCGGGTCATGTCCACACCGTCCGAAAACGCCTGCGCGGTGATGAAATCCCAGAGCTGCGGCGGCACCTGCCGGCTGACCGTGGCGATGCCGAAGGGCGCGAAAGGCACGATGTAGGAATTGAACTCGCCCAGATGATCGATCAGCCGGTCGCCGCCGGTGTTGCCGATCAGGATGTCCAGCCCGGCACCGCCAAACACGCGATCCTCCCAGGACATGTGCGTCTCGGGCGTGTTGTTAAGGCCATCGTCCATCGCGTCGGCCGATCCGAACGTCCCGGTGTCGTAAGACGAGATGGAGCCGCCCGAGATGGTGGCAAAGCGCGGCTCGCCCATCACGTCATCAGCATTCATAAGGTCGTTGCCGAAGCCACCATAGATGTGGTCGCGCCCGGTGCCCCCCACCAGCCAGTCGTTGCCCATGCCGCCAAAGATGCGGTCGTCCCCGTCGCTGTGCACCGGCACCATCACGCCAATTGGTGTGCCATTTGGTGCAAACTCGACATAGCTCTCGACCAGCACGCCTTCGTTGTCCGGCGCGTTCAGGAAGAAATGATAGAGCGTGCCGTCGAAATCGTCGTCCTTCCAGACCTCGCCGTTTTCATGGAACAGTATGGTGCGGCGCGGGTCGTATTCGTCGTAGAGCCAGAACTCGCCGACGCGCTGCTCCACAGGGTTGGGCTCGTTCCAGTGCGGGCGGCCATCGCCGAACATCAGGATATTGCCCGGATTCCAGGGACGCGTGAAATCTGTGCGGATCAGCCCTGACGCCTCACCGTCGATGAGCAGTTGCACATAGCCTTCCCAGATCGCCTCATGCCCGCCGATGGCGTCGTCGCCCGATCCGCCATGCAGGAAATCGCGCCCGAGGCCGCCAAAGATGATGTCGTCGGCGTAAAGCGGGTTGTGCTGGTTCGGATCAGCCGAGTCACGCGGCACAAAAGACGAATCGCGATGGCTGTCGAAGGGCGTCAGATCAACCGACTTGACCATCTCGAACTCCACGTTGATCAGTTCTTCCTGCACCCGCCCCGGGGTGTAGATGAGTTCATTGATCACGTTGCCCTGGCTGGTGCGGCGATCCGGGTCGTTTGCCAGCAGGCTGTAGATGCCGAACAGGCTTTCGGCATATTCGCTGCCCCAAGCGCCATTGCCGGTCATCCGCGTGTTGCGGCTGGTAAAGATGCGCCCGTCGTCACCGATGATGCCGTCGATCCCGGTGCCGCCCGATATCCAGTCGTTGCCCCATCCGCCGATGATGTTGTCATGTTCGGCATCGCCAAAGGCGATGTCATCGCCACGGCCAAGGTAAATCTCGTCGTCGCCGGTCTCGCCGTGGACCTCGTCATTGCCACCGATGTCGCTGAGCGCCGCCGGATCCCAGTCGGGTCCGCCCGGCGTGTAGTCGAGCAGGGTGACGCCGCGCACGACGATGCGCTCGCCACCTTCGGGTGCATAGGAGGACTCGAGTGTCGCCACGCTGTCATACGCATAGGACAGGAACATGCCGTTACGCGTGTTGGCCAGATCGGCATAGGCCGGACCAAACGTATCCGGATCGGTCAGATCAATGTTCCTTGCCTCCAGCAGATCGACGCCATTCACCCCGACAAGGCGGATGATATTACCGTTGTCGCCGACGATGACATCGGCATCGCGGGCATGGCGATCGCTCTCTCCGGTACCATCACCGGGCAGGCGCTCATCGTTGCGCTCGATCCGGTCGCCTGCACCGCCAAAGATCATGTCGGCACCGTCCGGCCGGTTCTCGCGCTCGGTCAGGCTGAACATGTCGGACGAACCGCCGACGATATCATCCTGGCCAAGCCCGCCGAAGATCGTGTCGCAGCCGCCGCCACCCTCGATATAGTCGCTGCCATCGGTGTCCGCAGCGAGAGCGGACACCACCAGCAAGGCCCCGACAGGCGCGTTGACAGTCGGCAACTCGCGGGCCGCGCTGACATAGCGGGTGAGATCGGCAAACCCGCCGATAGTGCCGTTGCCGCGGCCGGTGACGGCGCCAAGGATGGTTCCGTCGCCCTGCAGGATATCGTTGCCAAGCTGGCCGAAGATATAGTCGTTGCCCGCTCCGCCGGCGATATAGTCGTTGCCGAAGCTGCCAGCGCCGATGCTCCCGGCCTCCACCGCAAAGCTGTGATATTCGGCATAGTCGATTTCATATTCCGCCCACCATGACGGCCCGTTCGGGTCACGGAAATCGCGGGCGATCGGGGCGCCCTGGTCATCGAGAGCGACCATCAGCACGCCGCTGTTGTCACCGGTGACCGCATCCGGATCATAGCCCGGCGATACCGGGCGGTCGCTGCGCGAATACATGAGCACACCCGCAAGCGTCTGGAACCGAAGGCTCTGGATGTCATCGTAAAGGTTGTCGTCGATCTCACCCATACGGCTGAGGCTGACGTTGTCGCCAAAGATCAGGTCATCGCCTTCTCCGCCATCAAGCGCATCGTTGCCCGCGCCACCGATGATGATGTCGTCGTTCTCCGAACCGAACACCACATCGTCGCCGCCGGTCTGCGGCTGCAACGAGTTGATGGCCATGACCGTCGAGAGGAAAGTCGTCTGGATCTTCTGGTCCAGCGCAAAGGGCGCGTTGGGGTCGATCACAAGCTGGATCACTTCGCCATGGTCGGCAAAGATGATATCCGGCGTGCCGTCCTCTATGCCCGAGCCGTTGCCCACGATCCAGTCAGAACCCGCGCCGGGAATGTTCAGCAGACCCGTGGTATCCGCCGGACGATTGCCCATCGGGTCGCGCACGGGGCTGGGAATGGGCGCAAAGGTGCCCTCGGCCTTGGGTGTGGTCGGATCGACCCCCGGCGCGGGGCTGGCGTCCAGCGTGGCCACCGTCAGCGCGCGCGTCAGGATATTCACGTTGAAGCCACTGTCGCCGTAGATGTGGTCGCTGCCACGCTGGCCAATGATCACATCGTCGCCCGAACCACCGGCCAGGTGGTCGCCGGTCTGCGAGCCGATGATGGTATCGTTGCCCATCCCGCCGAAGGCGGTGATCCCCACCGAGATGGTGATGGCCGCATCAGGGATGTCCGCGAACAGCGCCGAGGCGTCGATGATGTCGTTGCCATGCAGCTTGAACGGGTTGGCCAGCGCAAAGATCCAGGTGTCATCCTCGTTCTGGTCGTTGGGCAGCAGCGGGAACGGATCGAAAGGCTTGGGACCGAATTCAAGGCCCAGCCGGTCATAGCTGCGGCCCGAATACCAGATGCCGTCCTGGCTGGTGTCGCCATAGATGACCAGCGGGCTGTCGGGTCCTGCCCCGCCAGTAACAATGAAATGGTCTCCGCCCACGCGCTGCCCGCCGGACCGGGCAATGTCAAAGGTGGTGATCGTCAGCGTGGCAATGCCGTCATGGTCGGTGCAACTTCCCAGTGCCGCATCCTGCAGCACGATCTCGTCACCGTTCACCTGTGCAATCGCGAAGGCCCCGGCGAAGCCCTCGATGAACACCACGCCGCCGGCGAAGAAACCCAGATCGCCCCAGCCAGCGCCGTCGGTCAGGCGCACGACTGTCGCAAGGCTCGAGTCGTCGCCCGGTGTCAGCGCCTTCACCTCGATCTTTACCTCGCGGGTGATCGTCGTCTCCAGCGCCTCGGCCACATGGACCAGCAGCCCCTGTGCGCCGCTGTCGAGCACCGTGCCACCCGCACGCAGCGGTGCGCTCAGGACTATGACAGAACTGCTCCCCCAGGTCCGGAACAGGCCCTCGGCGCCGTATTCGGTCGGATCGGCATCGGCAAAGCCCACGATTTCGCGGGTAAACTCCTCGCCTTCGAGCTGGATCACCTGCCCGACCTCAAAACCCACCTCGGCAAAGCTGCGCCCGTCCAGCCGGGTCAGGCTGTTGGCTTCGGCATCGAAATCAAAGCTGCCCTGGGTGTTGATGTAGCGGTTGCCGCCGCCATGCAGCACCGTCAGCCCGCCGTGCTTGCCCTGAACCCAGAACAGGCCGTTCACCTCCTCATCGGTGACGAAATCGAGCGGCTGCTGGCCAGCAGCCTCGACCTCTATCGTCAACCCGTCGATCCGGCGCACCCGCAGGTCGATGCGCTCGACGCTTCCGCCGACCGCGCGGTCCACATGCAGCAGATGACCTTCAAGAACCCCGGCCTCGGTCCAGTCCGCCGGCAAGTCACCGGCGCCGTTGATCGCCTCCCAGCGCAGCACGGCCACACCGGCGCTGACGCTCTGAACGGTGGTGTCGATGAGTTGCGCGACATCCTTGTCCTCAGCCACGATCCGAACCGAGTCTGTCAGGTCAAGATCGTCCGGCAGCGCCGGCAAGGCGGTGGCGTCGAGAATCAGCAGCGAATTGTCGCTGGGATCACGGTAAGGTTCGCCCGTGGCCGGGTCGATGTCCTCCGCGCCGTAGGCCAGTGCGTCCTCGATGGCTACGATTCGGCCCAGCGCATGGCGCAGGCCGTTGCCATCCACCACGAATACCTCCTGGCCGACAAGGAAGCCCTCGCCCTTCCAGTTGAATCCCTCGCGCGTGACGACCAGCTGGCCCTTGAAATCGGTCCGGTCATAAAGGAACAGGTAATCGCTGTCGTTCCAGCCCTCGATGAAGGTGAATTCGTTTTCGGCCGAGACATGCGGGGCCGGGTTCAGCGTGCCCGTCACAAGCAGATCGTCATTACCCTCGCCCAGCATCAGGTTGACCACCTCGACCGTGCTCACGGTGGCATCGTTGGCCACGCCAGCGGCGCCGAAGTTGACCTTGCCAAAGCTGATACCGCCAGCAAAGATCAGGGTCTGCGCGCCCTCGCCCTCGGGCCCTTCGCCATGCAGCGGGCCGGACACGTTCGGGAAGACGAGGTCGGCCCCCATGCCGAAGCCGGACAGCGTGGTTTCGGTCAACACCCCGGCACTGTCGGCCTTGGAGCCGTCGTTGTAGATGTTGAGAACGTCGATCTGCTGGCTTTCGGGTGGCTGCGCGCCGATGGCGAAAAGGAAGGTGTCCGCCTCGCCCGGAAGCTTGACACCGTTTGTCAGAGAACGGTCGGCCCCTGCCGGCCCCCCCTCCACCGCAAGCGGGCCACGGATCTCGGACAGCCGGTGTGCCTTGACCGGGAAGATCTTGACCCCTTCACGGGTGGTCGGCACCTCGTAATACGGGTCTGCCGTCAGCTCGATCGTCTGGAGCATGTAATAATTATCAGGGGTAAAGATCGTCACCGCCGCGATGCGAGTGACGGTCACGGTGACATCACCGGCCAGCCATCCAGCATCTGCGGCTGCGAAATCGACCGAGGGATCCAGCGTGAACTGTATCGCCGCATCCTGCGTCTGGTTGAAGCCGCGGATGATGGCGATCTTGGCGTCGATGCTGTTGATTCCGTCACTGATACGCACCGTCTGACCTTCGAGGAAACCCTCGTTCAGCCAGCCGCGCACGGCAAAACCCGGCTCGTCCGCAGGGATTGCCCCGGTGACTTCGGCCTCAAGCCGCACCAGCCGCCAGGCACCGTCCACAAGGTCCAGCCGGGCCGCGCCAGTCCAGGTCTCGACCTCGAACACCCGCGACAGGATCACATCCTCGACCGTTTCATTCAGCCCGGTATTGGCATCCAGCATCAGCATGGACCCGGTGACTTCGGTCACCGTGTATAGCGTGGGATCGGCACCGATACGCAGCAGGTCGCCCGCCTTCCATCCCTCGTTCACGAAGCTGCCGAGATCGCTGCCCGCGCCGCGCGTCAGGGTGTTGCCATCAAAGTCGAGGGTGCCGTTGAACACCTGAACCGGACGCAGCCCGCCGATTTCGGCATAGCTGACCGGCACGCCGTCCACCGCCGTGATATCCGCCAGCCCGTCGGTCAGCAACGCCACCTCGACATCCGCCGTGGGGGCCTGCGTCAGCCGCAGACGATAGCTGTCCGAGACGGACTCGTCGCCTGGCGTGGCCGGGTCATCGGGGATCAGCACGGTGTCGCGCCCGGTTTCCAGCACGAGCGAACCAGGTGTATCGTTGTCAAGCACCGTGATCGCCAGAAGCCCGGTACCCGAGCGCAGGTTGGGCACCACATAGTCGCCCAGCGCGTTGACGGTCTGGTCACCGTTCAGATCGGCCTTGGACACGGTCATCACCGGAGCCTCGCCAAGGGTCGCCCCCTCAGCCGCCAGATCCAACTGCATCACCACGCCGCCGGTGGCAAAGCCCGCGATCACGGCTTCTGTCCCATCCGCGATGCCGACAAGCCCGGTCAGAATCACCGCCTGGCCAATATCAAAGCCTTTCGAAACCCAGCTGGCGGTCTGCAGCGACAACGCAAGACGTGATGTGCCGCCGTCGTCCCAATCCCCCACAGTCATCGCCTGCGTGACGCTGCCGAGGTTCATGCCAAAGCCGATCACCGCCGTTTCGGGGTCTTCGGCCACATCGTCGTTCAGGGCGACGATCTCGAGGATTACCTCGTCGTTCCAGTTGGTGTGATCAAAGGTCAGCGTCAGGTGCGCCGCGTCAAAGCGGGAATCCGACGAGGTTATGGTGATCGCCCTGTCGGTCTGGTCCGCAAGCGCCAGATCGCCGGTCAGCCCGCCCAGGTTAAGCTTGACAACGATGGTGTCGCCGGCCGCGACCTCACGAGCAAGTTGAACGCCGATCTGGTCGGACAGGCCGGTGATGTCGTCGCCTTCCACAACGATGGTGCGGCCATCTTCCTCACCCGTCACAGGGTCAAGCTGGCGCACCAGAATGCCAGGGGTGTCGTTGTCGCGCAGTTGCACCTCGACGTTGCGCACGGCGATGCCGTCATAATCCGGCGAGGTGGTTGAGAGCACAGAGTGCTGCATGACCACCACGCGGTCGCCTTCAGCACGCAGATCGTCCACCGCGTGCAGGAAGACCTCGGCGCCAGTATCCCAGTTGTCGCTGTCAAAGCGCAGCACGACTGCGCGCTGCGGCACCAGGAAGGTCTGCCCGTCGATCACCACCTCGCGAAGGAAGCTCTTGTCCACGTCGCTCTGCAATGCGTCGATCCCGAGGATATCGGCCGCCTCGACACCGATACCGGCGGGCGCATTGGTGGACACCAGCAGAGTGTCGCCCTGCCCGTTGGCCAGCGGCGCGGGGTTTTCGAAACTGTCGTCGCGTTCCTCCTGTGGGGAACGGGCGGCCGATACGGTGACATAAACCACCTCGCCTGCCTCCAGCGCGCGGGCGAGGCGAACAACGTAGCTGTCCAACGGATCAGAGCCTTCGCGCACGACGGTAAACCCGTCCGTCCCCTCGTCGATGACAACCAGCCCTTCACCATCTCTGGCCACGTTGTAATCCAGCCCGTCGATGACCAGACCGTCATAAAAGACATCATCGGACCGCACGAGATGGTCGATTGCGCCCGAAACACCCTCAAGTTCGCGGGTGATGATATCGGCGGTGACGTCGCCGGCGACGTTGATCACATCCGAACCCAGCCCGCCGATGATGCGATAGGCCACTCCGAATGCGGTGGACTGGACAAAGAACTGGTCATCTCCCTCCAGACCGTCCACCTCCACCACTTCCATATTGGCGTAACGGACGTTCAGCCCGGCGCCGTAAATGGCCGTCTCTGTGATGACGATGTCGTCGGCAAACTCGGTGCCCAGCACGACCAGCTTGTCAAAGCCCGTGCCGCCGTCGATGGAAACCGGCGCATTGGCGTTGTAGCGCACCTCGTCCTGGCCGCCCCCGGCGCGAATGTCGGGTGCCTGCGCGATGGAAAAGCCCAGCCCGATCTGCGGCTGTGCCACGCCGTCCGCGTCCAGCACGATCACGTCATCGGTGGTGTCATCCACCGTCAGAAAGACATCGAGGAAGTTGATGCCGCCATCGCCATTGCGATCAAAGACGTAATCGACCCCATCCTTGAGCGCGACCTTCAGGAATTCGGCGTCATCGCGCCCCTCGATCTCGGCCTCGAAGGCAGCGGCCCCATCTTCGAAGCCAAGGGTGAGCAGGTCCAGCCCGGCCTGAAGATCGAGTTGGTCGATCATGCCGTCCCGGTTCCAGTCGTAATCGGTTGTCGCCGCGATGGCAAAGGCGCGGACGATGAACAGGTCGTTATCGTCATCGCCCTCAAGACGCAGTTCGGACTGGTTGGAATAAACCCGGAACTCGTCATTGCCGGTGCCGCCCTGCACCAGCAGAGGTGCGGATGAACCGTTGCTGAGCCAGCCGCGCGTGGTCGGGCGCAGGCCGGGGAACTCGTCCTGCGGCAACAGGTTGCCATCGGCCTCGTTGCGGTTCAAGCCGAAGATCTGGCCAATCTGGAAACTGTCGTCGCCCGCGCCGCCGTCGAGCGTGGCGATGACCGTCACATCGTCGCTGAAGAAATGGTCGTTGCCGCCCAGCCCTTCGACCGTGAGCCTCCCGTTGATGCCGGTGTCATAGCTGATCCGCTGCACCTCGCTTGATGCCTCGTTGCCCTGAATCACGTCCTGATACTGGTCAACGGCGCCATGCAGCAGCGCGACATAGCCAGGCCGGTTCGCCACCTCGTTGGGCAGGAAGGCCGCCGCGCGCAGCAGGAAGATGTCGTCGTCGCCGTCATGGCCGAAGATATCGAGCGTGTCGGTGCCGGAATCGGGCGCGCCGGTGTCGAGGACATTGATGATATAGTTGCGCTCGTCGCCCTGACTGCCCAGCGTGTAGACCTTGTAGCTGTCGCTGTCGGATTGCCCGTCAAGCGTCAGCGTATGCTCTGCCAGAACATTCATCTGGGTGACAAAGGCCGGCAGCGGTTCGCCCGTGGTGTATTGGTCTGTGACGAAGCTTGCCGTCTGGATGGCGGGCGAGGTCTGCGCGGCCATGTCCTGCAGGAAATACACCTCAAAACGGTCCTCGCCGTCGCCGCCAAATGCACGGGTCTTGGAGCCAAGGAAAATGTAGCCCGCATCGCCCCACTGGGTGCCACCGGCGGCGCCCGACGGATCGCCAAAGCGGAACAGATCGCTGTCGGTATTGCCAAAGATGCGGGTCAGCCGGTCAGCCGATGTCACATCCGTGTCACGGTCGTCGGGCCGCCAGGTGCCGATGGGCCGATCACCCTGCGTGCCGGCCGGGATGCCCGGCGCGCGGTTGCCTGCCACCACCATCACCGCACCGGCAATGATCTGGCCGCGCAGCAGGATGTTGGTGCCAAAGCCCGGATCGGCATTGCCATGATCGCCGTAAATGTCGATGAAGCGACCCGCCACGATGGCCGAATTCTCATGCGTCTCGATATCGTCGCCAACCCGCAGCGTCACCGAGCCCTGTTCTGCCAGGACCAGACCGTGCGGCAGCGGTCGCAGCGCGTCCATGTGGCCGGACGGTGCGGAATTGTTGTTCTCGGCAAAGCGGGCGGCGCCGTCTCGGATCAGTTGCAGATCCTCGCCTTGCGCCGCGCTCTCGCGCACGGTCAGCTCGATATCGCCCAGATAGGTGTGGGCGAGCACGAGACGCAGTTCGCCCGCGACCTCGGTCAGCCAGATGTTGTCGGTCGCCTCCAGCGCCACGTCGTCGGTCGCCACCGTCAGGTCGTCCTCGCGCGGGAGGCCGGCGCGGCTGTCGATTTCCAGCGGGTTGTGATGCTCGCCGATGCTGGCGCCCACGCCGTTGGCATCGAGATGGACGCTCAGCCCGATGATGTTGGCCGCGTCATCGTTGCGCGCATCGATGATCGAGCCCGCCACCGTGCGCAGCGACACGTCGTTGATCGTATGCACGGTGTGGATGCGCAGATCGCCCGCAACCTCGTCGAGGAAGATGCCCTGCGACGCCGTCGCCGTGCTGTCATGGGCACGCAGCACGCCTTCGTGCAGGCCGCGGTTGTCCAGGTCGATTTCGAGGAAATTGTCGGTCTGGCCGATACCACCGATGAGTCCGGACGGCGCGACGGTCGGCAACACGATCTCGCCCGGCACGTCGCCTGCGTCAGGGTTCACGAAGGACGAGGCCGCCACCATGGTGATGCTGCGCCCCGAAACATCCGCCGGCGTCAGGTTGTCGTCGCCTTCTGCGTCGATGATGCGCTGCGGCGAGTAGATCAGCACGTCATTCGCGGTCGAGCGGATCTCGCCCACGCGGAAGTCGCCAGTGACCTCGGTCAGTGCGATCCAGCCGTTGGCAAGCACAGAGATATGCCCCTCGCCCACCTGCGTGCCGGTGGTGTCCACCTCGACCAGCGCCAGCACGTTGATACGGGTATCGGTCGGCCCGCTCTTGGCGGCCACGACATTGACATTGCCCTCACCCGATACAGCGCCGGATTGAAGCCCGGCGAGCGTCCGCGCTCCGGTCAGGTCCAGCCCGCGGAAGTCATAGGTGCTCGCCAGCTCGACCGTTCCCTCGCCATAGGCGCCACGACTGACGCCCACCGGGCTCTGGCTTGGGGCCGGGTTCGCCTTCACGAAATTCGTGTAATAGGTGAACTGCTTCTCGCCAACCGGCGCAACACCACGGTGACGCACCACCACACCGCCCGAGTCCCCCTCGCCGGTCTGGAAATAGGTTGGCCGCAACAGCAGATCGGCATCATTGCCCGCAGAAACCCGGTCGATATTGACGACAAGGAAGGGATCGTCAGCAAAATCCGCCACCGCGCCGGTGCGCAGCAACGCGCGTATGTCGAGGAAGGCGTTGCTGCCCGCATCGACGGTGAAGGTCTCGACCCCGGTCAGGCTGTGGGTGCCGGTCAACGCACCCGCCGGGGCAATGTTGACCAGATCGGTCAGGGCGGCATCGCGGAACAGTTGCACGCCGCTCATGCCGAGATCAGCGTCAAAAGCGGCATCACCGAAGGAGACGTAGTAGAAAACGCCATCCTCAAGTCCCGCAACGGGCGTGCCGGTGGCGTCATACCGCACCATTTGCCCTTCATGGAACCTATTGCCGAGACCCAGAAAGATCGTGTCGCTCAGCCCGTTGACCTGGCTGGTGCGGAACGCGAACGCTTCCGGCACGCCGTCTGACTTCACGATGTCCACCGCGACGCGGGTGGCTGCATCGCGGCCTACATCGCCCGAGGCATCAATGTTCAGCGTCTGGGTGCGGATGATCGCCTCAGGTCGCAGCGCATCGCCCAGGACCGAGCCGTTCTGCGCCACGATACTCGTCACCCCGATCGGGTTGTTGATGATACCGTTCAGCAGGATATCGGCGGTGCCGGTATTGGCAATGCCGATATAGGTGGGTGCCACGTCATTGACGATATCGAAGGTAAGCGACAGCGGGTCCGCCGAACCGGTCGGTGTCAACACCACAAGCGGCTGCCGGTCTGCAGTCACGTCGATGTCGTTGATGCGGATGCTCTTGTCGGACAGGTTCAGGATCTCGACCCGCTGCAGCGTTTCGCGGAAGGTCCAGATGCCGCCCGACCCCGAAATATCGGTCGATTTGAACACCACGTCGCCCGGGCCTGGATTGGTGATGTCGTTGACGTCGATCACGTCCGACTTGATCTCGCCCGAACTGATGGCGGCTCCACCGCCGCCCTGCGTATCGTTGATCGTGACATTGACCGCGCGGTCGATGGTGGCGTCCGGGCTGATCGAAAGCGTCTTGGTCACCAGTTGGGGCGAACGCCCCGACAGGATCAGCACGTTGCTGGAAAAATCGATCTCGTCGCGACGCGCGTCGCCTGACCGGCTTTCATCGCTGCCGCCTGCCGCGAGCGACCGCTTCGAAACCCTGGCATCGTCGTTGATTACGTTCGAGCGGTTCTCGGCCAGAATATGGAACGCCAGCCGTCGGGCATCGCCCGCGACGATGGGGTCGTATTCGAAATCCGCGAGGTTGGCGCGCCCGGTGTCGCGCGGCCCCGCCGTGATCAGCGTGCCATTGACGCCGCCGCTGTCGCCAAACACGCGGGCATCCAGGTCAAAGAAGGTCCGGGTGTCTGAATCGACATAACCGAACAACCCGGTAGAGCGCGCAAAAGCGCGGGTTTTAAGCGTGTTGGCGTGGTTCTCTGCAATCAGGTCCACACCTTCCCAACCCGTGATCCGAGCCCCTGTGCCGGGTGCGTCATTGTCGAGGATGCTGATGACCGTATCAAGCACCAGCTTCGCACCGGTATCGGCCTCGCCCTCGGCATAGAAGCCGCCGCCGCGACCATCCGAGTCGACGCTGACATTGGTGCCCGTGCCCTCTGCATGCAGCCGGACCTCGCGGCCCTCGACAAGCACACCATGACGGACCGATATCCCGATTTCGGAACCGTCCATGATAAATCTGGCGATCGAGTCGCCATCGCCGCCGATGCCGATGCCGGTGGATCGTGCCATGGCCTGCCCGGTCATGCCGCCAGTGGCGTGCAGATCGACCAGCCCACCGGCCAGAATCAGCGCATTGGCGCCCACGTCGATGCGCGCGGCCCAGTCGGCATCGACCAGCGCACGTCCTCGTGCGAGACCCACGGCGCCGCCCGTGGTGGTTCTGCTGTCGGCATCAAACGCGCCCGTGCCCGTCGCCTGCATCCGCAGGTCGCCCCCGGCGATCACCTGGGTTCCGGTGCCGATCTTTGCGTCCACCGTCATGCGCTCCGTGCCGGCATCCTGGTTGATCAGCGCGTCCGCACGCCCGATGGCCACAAGCCCGCCATTGCCGTTGCGGCCAAGCGCCGAGCCGTTCATCTTGCCAGTGGCGTCGATGGTCACGGTGCCATCGGCAGAGAGCAGCGCGGCCGACACCTCGGCCAGCACCACCGGCGCAATGTCGAGTTGCGCCTTGTTGATGCCCGCATCCACCAGCACCGATCCGCCCGAGCCGCGCACCGTTACAGCCGAGACGCCATCGCCCGACTGCGGCGCGATCGTGGCAATCGATACGTCATCCTCGGCGGTCAGGATCTTCCCGGCAAAGCCGGACCCCGCCAGATCAAGACGCAGTTCGTATAGATCGGTCGTGTCGGCGGACGTCAGATCGATCCCGAAGGCGCCAAGGAGGTGGTCCGCCCCATCGTTCGGCGCCACGGTAAAGGAAATGGCCGTGCCGCCGGGCGCCTGAGCCAACTGCACCTGGCTACCGGTCTTGCCGACAACGTAATAAACCTGTCCGTCGGCCAGCCCGCCGATCGGGGTGTTTTCCACCAGGGTCAGCTGGTGAATGCTGTCATCCGCCTTGTCCGGGTTGGCGCTGCCCGGTCCGTCGGTATCCTTCTTGGGCTGAAGGTCGATGATCGGGGTGTCGAATGTGTCGGTTTCGGGGTTCAGCCGCTGCACCTGCGCGTCGCCAAAGCTGCCGCTCACACCGCCGGCGCTCAGGGTCAGGGTGATCTGGTTTCCGCTGACGCTGTGGATCGTGCGCGTGCCGTTGAGCGTGCCCAGACCGCTCAGCGTGATCTGGTCACCCTCGGCAAAGCCCGGCCCCCAGTTACCCGAGGACAGCGTAAGGGTATAGCGGTTGTCCACCCCGGCGCTTGGGTCGATGTCGCGGCTGCCCACCGTCATCGACTGGTCGATCCGCGTGACGCGGCTCAGCGTCTCGTTGAGCGTGAGCTCGGCGCCGTTCACCGCAGCGACCGTATAGCTGCCGTTGTTGCCGGGCGCGTTCGAGATTTCGAACACGTCACCGGCCTTGTAGCCCAGAGCGGCCCAGTCGCTGCCATCCGTCAGCACGACCTTGTAGGTCGAAGCTCCCTCACGCTCGTAATAGACAGGCTTGTTGACCAGCGCCGCGGTCTTGAGCTGCACCGAATTGGCGTCGGCATTGGCGACGAAATAGGCCCGGCCCTGTTCCAGGTTGCCGATGGTCGCGCCCGTCTCCAGCCCGCTCGGGTCGGTGGAACTATAGACGACACGGTCGTCATTGGCGAACCCATGCGCGATCAGGTGGCCCTCGGTCGGGCTGTCCACGATCAGATCGACGAAATAGATGCGGTTGTTGTCCACGGATTCCGACGCCTGCGACAGGTTCGGCCCGCCCTCGCCCAGCGCCGCAATGATCTTGGCTGCGCTCTGATCGACGGTGGCCACGCCGAATTGCTGACCGACGTCCGGCGCACGGTAGGTCAGCGCATCGCCCAGCTCGAACACGTCGGTGCCCAGGTCGATCCATGTGCCCGACACGTCCGAAGGCTTGAACCTGAGGGCGTTGTCCTCGAACCAGCCGTCTGCCGTCTTGGCCGGGTCATCCACCAGCTTGATCGTGCGCGCATCGATCACGACCACCCAGAAGGTGCTGCCCGCCGCAGTCTCGATATCGGGCGCGCCATCGGTCAGCTTGCTCAGGACTACCTTGTCCCCGGATACGAAATTATGGCTGCGGGCAAAGCGGATCTCGTCGCGGTTGTCGATGATTTCGGTATCCGAGCCCGAAAAACGGTTGCCAAAGGCAATCAGATCGTTGGTTTCGCCCACCACGATGACATTGAAATCGCGCTCATCCACGTTGGGGTTGTCCCCGACCTCGACGACATCGCCGGTGGACAGGCCATGGCTGAGAATGCGCAGCGTGTTCGCGTTGGTGTCGATCGACTCGATCCGGTAGGTCGGCACATCCCCGGTCTGCGGCGTTGCTTCGGCCTTGACGATGACATCGCCTCCGGCGGCAAGCGTGGTTCCCGTATCCACCCGCGCGGTCACGGTCGGCTCCATCTTTGCGATGGCTTCGGAGCGCGCCACACGAATACCGCCTCCGCTCACGCCTTTGGTATTGGCATCGACCTCGGGTCGCGCGGTTGCCGTGACGGTGACATCGCCTTCGGCAAGAATACCCAGATTGCGCCCGATCTCGGCGCGCACTTCGCCCTCGGCGGTGGATTCGGCCTTGTTCAGTCCCACCGCCAGCACGCCGCCGCCTGCGGCGTTCACCTCCGACGAGGCCGTGTCCTGCCCGGTCGCCGTCACGTCGAGCGCGCCGATGGTGTAATTGGGCAAGGCCGACACCGCGCCCCGATCAAGGATCTCGGCCACGGTGGTGCCGTTGGCCTCGGCCTTGGCCTGCGTCGCCCCCACCGCGGCGAGGATGCCCACGTTCAGCCCGTCGGTCAGGGCCCGCGCCATGTTCACACTCAGCGCCTCGATCTTGACAAAGCCGGTGCCACCCGCCGCCGAGGTGTCAACGTTGACGCTGCCGGCGATCTGAGCGCGCACGGTGGCATTCGCCCTGGCCACGCTGAGATTGACCTGTGCGCCCACCACCGCGCCGCTTGATGCCTCGGACTTGGCATAGGCACGCCAGGTGTTCGCAGGCTTGTCGAAATTGTGAGTCGCGCGCACAACCAGGTTACCGGCGGTGATGGTGCCGGCACCGATGCTCGCCGTCACGGTCGGGGCCAAGGTGGCCTGCGCCTCGCCGGCGCCGAAACCGGCAATACCGCCGGCCTTGCTCTCGGTGACTGCCTGGGCCCTGCCTTCGGAGATGGCGCTCACCTCCACCGTGCCGCCCGAGGTGGTCGTCCCGTTCAAACGCCCCTCGATGACGGGCGACGCATTGGCCCGGGCGAGGTGCAGATTCCCCGCGATCAGGCCGCCGCCCGAGGCCTCGGCATAGGCATCGGCGATGGCGATACCCCTGCCCTCGACCCTGACTGACGCGCTGTCGATGATGCGCCCGGCCATGATTGCCTTTGAACTGCCATTCGCATCGGACTGGGCAACGCTGACGCCCAAACCGATGGCGCCTATGGTGACCGAAAGGACATCGGTTTCCACCTCGCTGTCCAGCAGCGACAGCACCCGAACGGCCCCGCTCGAGGACACCCGCGCTCCGGCGCCGACCTCGGCCAGAACCTGCGGCGCGGCCACGACAAAACTGAAGTTCACACCACCAGCAAACAGGCCGGCGCCGACCGAGAACACCGCAGAGCGCGCGTCGATGGTCGAATTGGCCGAGACGGTGACATCGCCCACTTTTTGCGTGGTCCCGATCGTCGCGTTGGCCCCGATCCGGGCCACTGTCTCATCGGTGCCTGTCTGGCCGTCGTCAAGGTTCAGTCGGGCAAAGTTCACCCCCACCGCGACCCCTCCGCCGGATACGCTGTAGACCTGCGACGTGTAATCCTGGGTGTTGATCGCCTCGACCGAAAGCGTGGCCGCCCCGTTGACCGATGCGCCATCGCTGACCTCGGCCACCTGCTGGCCCCGGTCGTTGACCACGGTCGCCGTCGCGCCCATGGCTACCAGACCACCTGCGACGCCGACCGAAACGATATCGGCCTCCCGCGCGCCATTGGCCAGCACCGAGACGGCGCCGCCTGCGGTCGTGGACCCGCCAAGCCGCGCGCGCACATTGCTGTTGACGGTCAGCACGGTCACGCCGACACCAAACGCCCCGACGCCGACCGCGCCCGAGCCGGTGATGAAATGGACCCCGATCCGTTCGCTGGCCGCCACCTCGACATCGCCGGCGGTCACGATGCTGGCCCCGGCGGCCACCACCGCCGTCACCCCCGCTTCGGGCTGGGGCGTATACGCGAGATCGTTGTCGAGATTGAAACTCTTGTTGAGCTTGGCCTGGCCCAGGATACCGGCGGTGCGACCGTCGGCGCTCTTCTCATCCGCGCTTGCGCTGCCGTCGATCAGTGCGTTGAGGCTCTCGTCGTTGGCGCTGCTGGTCGCACCGGCCTCGTCGCTGGCGTAGCCTGTAACGCTTTGGCCATCAAGCTCGGCGGCGTTGTCGGTGGTGCCGTTCTCATCGGTATAGCTGGCGTCGAAATTGTCGCCGATGGCAAAGACGTTGATCGCCCCGCCGACACCCACGGCCCCGCCGGTGCCCATGATGACATAGCCCCTGAGATCCTTGTCCGCCAATGCGGCGACCTCCACCCGGGCCTTGGCCTTCACCTGCGCACCGGTGTCGATCAGCGCGCCCACCTCGTTGCGCACGCTGCCGAAATTGACCGCAGCGCCGGCCCCGACAAAGCCCACAGCCACACCGCCCGCGGCGGATACCAGCGAAAAGCGGTTTGCCGCCATCACCCAGACGCCCTGTGCCGCGCCCACGTCATTCGCGGCGAAGTTGCCGCTGTCCTGGTTGATCCGCGCATTCTTGCCGATGGCCGCAAGGGTATCGCTGTCGATGACCGAAACGCTGACCGCCCCGGCCAGCCCGACGAGGCCACCGCCGCCGGCAAAGGCAAGGTTGAGCAGGCTTTCGGAGCTGCGGGCCTGAACGATCACGCCATGCGCCGCGCCGGTCGTGAAATCGCCGCTTGTCGGCGTGTCCCCCGTCAGAATGCCGCCCACGCCCGTGCCAAGGCCCTTCGCATCGACGACAGCCCCCTCACCGATGATGGCTGTGGTGTCCTTGACCATCGTCACCACGCCTACACCGGCACCGATGCCCGCGGCAGCGATTCCGACACCGCCCCCAAAGGCGATCATGGTGAAATCGGTGTCATCCTGAGCGATCGCAGCCACATCGCCGCCAGCGGTGATCACCGCGCCATTCCCGATCAGCGCCGAGGTTTTGGTCTCGACCGTCGCCACCGCGATGCCGCCACCCACCGCCACCGTTCCGCCGACAGCGACGCCACCGCCAAGCACAAAGAAACTTTCCCGCGCCACGGCAGAAACGATCACGTCGTCGGCCGCCGCGACCTTGGCACCGGCGCCAATTGTGGCTGCGGTGGTCTGGTCGATGACCGAAACATCCACCCCGGGTGCCACGCCCACCGTCCCGCCGATGGCACCGCCCGCACCGACGCCCACATGGCTGAAATCGCTTGCGGCCACCACAAAAACCGACTGCGCGGCGTGACCATCGCCGCCGTCGATGTTCACCCGCGTGTCGGCGCCTATATCCGCGGTGGTGCGCGTGGTCACGACGCTGACCGCTGCTCCGACACCAACACCAAAGGTGCCCCCCCCGGCAAAGCCGATGGCAAAGGCTTCGATGTCATCCTTGCCGCTGGCCGAAACCACCACACCGTGCGTCGCCGTTTCGGTCAGGGTGGCCGTGCGCTCGACGGTCAGGTCGGGCGAGTCGATCTCGTCCTGCTTGGGCTTCTCCTTCGGCTGGCCGCCATCGTTCACGGTCGGGTCGGCCTCGGTCGCCAGATCGGTCGGAGTTTCGCTTCCGGGCAGCCCGACCTCGAAATCGTCCGCCGTCGGCCGCGCGCCATCCTCAAAGGTGAAGGCGTCGGTGTTCACACCCTCGCTGGAGGTCCGCGAACCGATCTCATAGGCGCCGCTGCGCGCGTTCGTGGTGGCAAAGCCCAGGCCCGTCACCGTGCCGTTCGTGCCGATGGCCGCCTCGATGGTCTTGTCGATCACCGCAACGCCGAGGCTGGCGCCGACGCCGCCCGTGCCGCCCACGGCGGCACCGACGATGATCATGTCCGCCTCGGTCTCGTTCACCGCCTGGACCTTGACGCTGCCGCGCGTCCGGGCATCGGCCCTGTCACCGATCAGCGCATGGGTGTTCAGCGTCAGCACCATCACGTCGGCGGCCACGCCCACGCCCACCGAGTTGCCCGCCGCCGCCGAGACGGCAAAGGTCTTGAAAACCTCGGTCGCGCGCGCGTCCACCTCGATGTTGCCCTGGGCAAGGGCCCCCTCTACGTCCGGGTCGCCCGCAATGGTGACGTCATTACCGATCAGCGCTTCGGTGCGTTTGGTCACGGCATGGACATTCGCGCCAGCCCCGATGCCAGCGACGCCGGCCGAAAGCCCCACCGCCCCTGCGGCCGAAAGCATGGTGCTCTCCGCCTCGGCAGTAACGAACACGCCGGGGGCGATACCGGCATCTTCGTTCCAGGCCCGGATGGTGACGTGATCGCCGATTGCGGCACGCGTCGTCTCTTCCATCACTGAAACGAGGACCGAGCCACCCAGCCCCACGTCCCCCCCGGCCACCCCCGCGGCCACCACGAGGTCAAGCACGTTCTCGTGGCTATAGGCATCGACCCACAAGCCCCTCGTCCCGCCGGTGATGATCTCCGCATGGTCGCCGACCAGCGCCTCGACCGTGTCCAGATGCACCAGCACGCTGCTGGCGATGCCCATGGCCGACGAACTGCCCGAGGCAGCCACACCACCCGAGATGAACAGCATGTCAAAGCTGCCCGATGCCGCGACGGTCACGTCGCCCCCGGCGTCTACCGAGGAGGCGTCATTCCCCGCGCCGCTTTGAACGATGGCTTCGGTCGTGGTATCCAGAACCGCCACCCCGACCGAGAAGGCCACCGCCACTTCCGACGCAGCCACCCCGAAGGTCGCCGCGACCGAAGTCAGGTCTTCCACCGCCGTGGCCTTGATCGTCACGTCACCGTCAGTCGAGATCAGTTCCGCACCCTTGCCGACCCGGGCGCTGGTGGAGCGCAGGACCACATCGACATTGATACCGATGCCCACGCCCGCCCCGCCCGCGGACAGGCCGATAGAGCCGGCGCCAGTGAACAGGGTCAGCGTGTCCTCTGCGCTGACGCTGATCCCGTTCTCACCGGCGATCTCGGCGCCATCGCCCACCGTGGCGGAAGTGTTGATCATCAGCACGTTGATGGCCGACGACCCCCCGACGGCCGCGCCATTGCCCGCGGCCGCCACCCCGGCGGCAAAGTTGGTCAGGCCGATCTTCTGGTTGTCCAGCGCCCCCAGGCCTGTGTTCAGGCCCAGCGTCTCCTCGAAGGGGGTGAAGCTGCCGGTCGCCGTCACGGTGACGCGGCCGCCCTGCGCCGTGACCGTGGCGCCTGCACCGATCGCGGCGGTCGTATCCATCTCGTTCAGGATGTTGATCGACACCGCAATGCCAGCGCCCGCGCCGTTCGAGGTGGACAGCGCCGCCCCGCCCGAGAGGTTCTGCAATTCGATCAGCGTCGCGGCCTCGACCGTGACATCGCCCGCCGTCGCCATCACCGTCGCGCCATCGGCCACCAACGCCGCGTTCGAGACATCGATATAGGTGATGGCTATGGACCCGGCGATCGCGTCCGCCCCGGCCGCCGCACCCGAGAGCGCCCGCACCTGGTAAATGTTGGCCGTGTCCGTCGGCTGCACGGCCCGGACCGACACCGACCCGCCCGTCACCTCGGCATTGCCGATCCGCGCAAGACCGTCGAACTCGACGATATTCAGGCCCACGGCGGCGGCGACGCCGGTGCTGTTGGAGTCCTCGATGTTGACGGCTGTTCCAAGCGCCAGTGCCTTGGCCGTGATCCGGCTGGTGGTCTCGACCGTGACCGCACCCGCCACGTTCACGTTGGCGCCATCCGCGATTTCGGCCGTCACTCCGCCACCGAGATAATTGACGGCTACAGTCGCCGCGATGGTCTTGCCGCCGCTCGACTGGTTGGAGCCGCCGGCCCCCTGCTTGAGGCCACTGCCGGAATTATCGATAGAACTGCTGTTGGCAGAGCCAAACATCCCGTCGCCGCTCTGGGTCGGCGTCCTGGTGGCCTTGCCGCCCGATTGCTGCGACGCGAAACTGCCCGCATCCTCGGTCTGTTTGTCGGAATCACCGGTTTTGGTCTTGTCCGCGCCCTTGGCGCTGGCCTTGGTGGTGGCCAGGGTGCGCAGCGTCGCATCCGCCGTGACCGTGGCGCTGGCGATCTGGTTTTCACCCGTTGTCATTGCCCGACCGACATGGGCATCGGTCTGGTCAAAGCCGATGTTGACACCCACGGCGACACCGACGCCCGTGCCCGAGCCCGCGACCTCGGCATCGGCGTTCGAGACGATGTCGGCAACGTGATCGGCGGTCACCGACAACGCCCCCCCGGTCATGGTGAAGTTGCCCGCGCCACTGCCGATCCGCGCTTGGGTGGTGTTTTCGACATAGGTCACCGCCACAGCACCGCCGACAGCGGTGCCATCGCCCGCCGCACCGCCCAGCGCCTCGGTGATGGCACCGTCCGTTTCGGCGGCGAGGAAACGCGACACGGCCTTCACGCTGACGCTGTTTGCGGTGCCGTTCATCACGGTCCCTTCGGCGATACCCGCATCCGTGGTGTCAAACACAACCGCCAGAGCAATGGACGCACCCACGCCGGTGGAACTGTTGCCCTTGCTTAGCCCCTTGGAAGAGGCGAGAACGGTATGGCGCGCTTGGCTCTCGGCGTCGATGTCGATGGCGCCACCGGACAGCGCCAGCATGCTGCCCTCGAACAGCGGCGTGGTGTCAGATGTGACGACGCCCAGCGCAAAGGAGCCAGCGATGCCGGTGTCGCCTCCGCTGGCGGCAGAGGATGCCCTGGCGCTGAAATCATGGGTGGCGTTACCGTCCACCTCGCGCATGGTGGAGGCCAGCGTCAGCCCTTGCGCCGTGATCGCGGTGCCGGATGCGACGCTGGCCGCGTTGCTCATGGTGGCCACGTTGATGGCAACCCCGATACCGACGGCTGTGCTGTCCGCGCTGGTTGCCGCCTCGCCGCTGCCATTGGCAGCCGCTGCGATGTTGTTTTCGGTGCGCAACACCACGTTGCCAGAAGTTGCCGTGACGGTGGCGCCCGACAACACCGCCTCGGCAACGGAGGACGAAACGTTGACGGCCAGCGCCGCGGCGACGCTCACATCGCTGCCATTCTGCGAGGCCGAAGAGGAGGTGCCCTTGGAGCCGGTACCCGTGCCTGCGGCCTTCGCATTGCCAAGATTGGTGGCCGCGGATTTCTGGTCGTTGGCCTTGCTGCCGTCATCAGCGGCGCCCTTGGCCGATGCGGTCGCCGCGGTGGCTGAGGCACCATCACCAACCGCGCTCAGCGTAACGCTGGCGGCCTGAAGGCTGCGCGCGACCGCGACACGGGCGGTATCCTCGACAAAACCGACGGCAATCGAGGCCCCCACGGCGGTGCTGCCGCTGGCATTTCCTTCGGCGGTGGTGGTCGTCTTGCCGTGGTGGTCTGCGTCAAGCGACAGCGCCCCGGTGGCGAGCAGCGTGCCGCCGGTGCCGATTCGCGCAAGCGTGGTCTGTTCGATCACCCCCACGACGACGGCACCGCCCACGGCGGTGCCTCCGGCTTTCGCCTCGGCACCACCGCGGCCTAGCAGGGTGTTTTCGCCACTGCCCGTCGCGGAAAGGGTCACATCCCGGGCAGCGTTGACGGCGACGCCATCCGCGATGACCGCCTCCACCTGCATGTTCGACACGCCAATGGCGATGGAGGCCCCCACCCCGGTCGAACCCGCCTTGGTGCTGGCCGTGGCCTCCACGACCGTGGTCTGCGTCGCCGCCGCCTCCAGCGTGACATCGCCTTCGTCGGCGTTGACCGTGCCTGCCACGGCCGCGCGCGTATCGGTCTCGGCGATCAACAAGGCAAAAGAGCCCGCGATGCCCAGGTTATCGCCACCCGAGGCACCCGAGGTCGCCCTGGCACCGATCACATGGGTTTGATCCCCGCCTGTTGCCATGAGCGCCCGGGCGCTGACCGCGCCGTTGATTGTCCCGCCCAGGATTTCAGCGCGATTGTCCAGCGTGGCAACGTTGATCGCCACGGCAATGCCCACCCTGTCGCCGCTGTCGGCCTCGCTTTCCGTGGCGGTGGAGGCCGATCCGTCGGCAATGGCCTCGGCATCCATGTCGGCGCGCGCTTCGAGCGTGACATCGGCACTCACGGTGCGGTTTTCCAGCACCGCCGTCGCCCCCACCGCGGCGACGTTCAGCGCCACCGCCGCGCCCACCGCGACCGAACCGCCGTTGCCGTCACCGGCAGCGGTGTCCTTGCCGCCCGCTGCCGGATCGAGGGACTTGCCCGACTTCGAGCTGGCCGTCCCGACAGCGCCGGCAACCTGCTTGTCTGCCGTATCGTTGCCCTTTCCGGCCTCGTTCGCCTTGCTGGTTCCGGCAGCCGAGGCGATGGCCTCGGCCTTGGATGCGCCGCTGCCCGTTGCGCTCATGGACAAGGTTTCGGCAACGAGGTCACGGT
Source organism: Roseovarius autotrophicus (assembly GCF_018069895.1). GTDB lineage: Bacteria > Pseudomonadota > Alphaproteobacteria > Rhodobacterales > Rhodobacteraceae > Roseovarius > Roseovarius autotrophicus. The sequence goes on from NZ_JAGQDH010000007.1 coordinate 145,088, forward strand.
CCAGATCGGCCTCGGCGGCGTCATCCACGAAGGACAGCGCCAGCGACACGCCCACGGCGGTATTGCCCGTGGCATCGCCCTTGGCACGGGCATGGCTTGCGCCCGACTGCGTCGCCGAAAGGCTGACCGTGCCGCCCAGCGTAAGCAACCCGCCAGTGCCGATACGCGCAAGCGCAGAACGGTCATGCACGTCGATGGCAAGCGACCCGCCCACGCTGGTGCCTGTGGATGCGGCGCCCGACTCGGCTGTGGTGGTGGCGGTCTGCGCGCCCTCGGCCATGGCGACAAAGCTGAAGGCGCCCGTCAATGCCGCGCCATTGGCGAGTTCCGCGACGGTCAGGTGCTCGGCCACCGAAATCGCCACCGAGGCGCCAACCCCCGTCGAGGCACCGCCGCTCTGCGTGGCCGTGGCGCTGACCGTATCGACGCTGGTTTCGGAGGCTGTCAGCGTGACATCGCCGTTGTTGGCCTCCACGCTGCCGTCCAGCCCGGCGCGCGTGTCGGCATCCAGCACCAGCAACGCAAAGGCGCCGGCAATGCCCGTGTCGCCACCCGAGGCGCCCGAGGTCGCTGCTGCGCCGAAATCGTTCACCGCGTCGCCGATACGTCCGGCCAGCACGCTCAACCCACCGCTGCCCGTCAGGATCACCGACGCCGCCGGCGCGACCGAGGCGCTGTTGTCCAACGTCGCGATGGTCAGCGCCACGGCGGCGCCGATCTGCGTGCCACCTCCCGTCGCCGTGGCCGAGGCATCGGCGCTGGTGGCCGCGTCCATTTCGACGCGGCTGACCAGCGTCACGTCGGCCGCGCGCAGGGTGCCGCTTGCGACCGTTGCATGAGCCGTGTTCGACGCGACATTCAGCGCCAAAGCCGCGCCCACGCCGATATCCCCGTCCGAAGTGGAGGCAGAGCCCTGCGATGTGCCACCCAGATCCTTCGAACTGCGGCCATCGGCAAAGGCCACCTGCTGATCGCGTTGCTGGTCGGCGGTGTTGGCGCTTTCCTTGTCGGTCTCGGTCCCCTTGGCCGAAGCCTTGGCCGTGGCCGACGACTTGCCGCCCGACTCGGCTTCGAGCGACAGCCGACCGCCCGCGGTCACGTTGCGCCGCGATGTCGAGGACGCACGGTTGTCCACGAAGGCAAGCGCCAGCGCCGCGCCCACTGCGGTCGAGCCACCCAGTGCGGTGCCATCGGACAGGATCGTGCTGATGCCCGAATGGATGGCCGATGCGGAGATGTCGCCGCCAGCCTCCAGCGTCCCGGACTCGCCCAGGTCGGCGAGGGTGGCGTTGTCCACCACGGCAATGGCCACACCGCCGCCCACGGTGGTGCCCCCACCGGCCGCACCGCCATTGGCGGTGGTGGCGTCGGCATGCAGCCCCGTGGCCGAAAGCGACAGCGAACCCAGCCCCGCATCCGTGCCATTGCCCAGCGCGTTGCCTTGCAGCGCCGCCTCTGCGGTATGCGCCCCCACATAGAGCGCGACCGAGGCTCCGACGCCGATGCCGGTGCCCCCGCTTCCGCCGGTTTCGGTCGGTGTGGCCGAGGTGACCACCTCTGTGGTGCTGCTGGCCGAGAGGGTCAGGTTGGCGCCGTTGAGCGCAAGCGTCGCGCCATCCAGCACCAGCGCCGCCACATCCGTGAGGACGACATGGATGGCGACACTCCCGGCGATGCTGTTTTCGGAAGCATTCGTCGCGCCAGACACCGCCGTCACACTGTAGCCGCCCGAGGCCTCCAGCGTGGCCGTGGCTGTCACGCTGCCGGTGTTATAGACGGTGCTGCCGCCCAGCAATGCGCGCACATCCGCCTCGACCACGCCAACGCCCACGGCGATCGCCACGCCGGTGGCATCCGAGTCACTGTTCTCGCCGCTGGCCGAGGTGTCGATCCTGTCCACCTGAGTGGCGGTCAGCACAACCGACCCATCGGCCTGCGTCTTGATCCCGCCCGACGTGTCCACCAGCACCTGCGTGGTCGGCACATGGACCGAGACCGCGACCGCGCCGGCAAAGGTCACATTGCCCGTTTCGGTCGCGACGCGATCCGAGGTGTCGCCATCCTTGTTGGGATCGGCCAGACGGGCCTGCGATTCATTGCCCGTGCCTTCCTGCGCGCCGCCCTTGGTAGAGGTTGCCTTGGTCGTGATATCGCTCGTGGCAGCCGCGCTCAGGGCAACCGAGTCGGGCGCGGTGGTGCCACCGATGCTGGCGGCGTCACCCAGCGTTACCCCGGTTTCGGCCACGATGACCGACACTGCCAGCGTGGCCCCTGCCCCGCCCTCACCGCCGTCGGCGATATTCTCGACGACCAGCGTCGTCACCGCATCCACCGTAACCTCGCCGCCGGCATCGATGGTGCTGGCGCCGTGGATGCCGATGACGGATCGGGTGATCAACGTTGTCACGGCAATGGCGGCGTCCTGCGCCGCATCCGTCTTGGTATCATCCGCGGCATCCTCGGCCGTGACCGTCACCATCACCGCCGTATCGATATCCACATTGCCCGAGGCGTTCAGCACGCCGGCTGGGGCCCCGTCCCCCTTGGTGCCCAGCATCACCAGCGCGCGCGGCAGCCCGACGATCACGGCACCGCCGATGCTGCCCACCTGGGCCTGCGACGGAGCCAACGAGGACTCCGTCCGCGCGGCGATGGCAATGTCGCCGTCAGAGGCGCTGACGTTGCCCATCACCTCGACCGCGGCATAGGGCGCAGCGAGGTAGAGCCCCTCTGTCAACTCGATCGGGATCAGTCCGTTATCACTGCCCACAGCCTCGAAACTGACTGAACTGCCCGTTACCGACGCGCCCGCCTCGACCACAATCTGCTCGGCGTTGATGGTTATGGCACCGGCGGTCAGCGAGCTGCCTGCCGCGAACACCACCTTGTCCAGACCGGCCTCGCCATTCACGGCAAAGGCGGCACCGCCCAGATCGACCACCCCCTGCACCGTCAGGATATCGCCCTGCGCGAACCGGGTCGGGCTCAGCCCGAGAATGTCGAAATCCACATCGTCGATGAAATCGTCAAGGTTCGGAAATATCCCCTGGTCACCGCCCATGTTCACGGTGATGGAGGCAACCGGCAGGCTGATCGTGGCGTCCTCGAAGGTCAGGCCCGCGATGGTCACATCACTGCCCGACTGGCTGATCACCGCGTCATCCGACTGGTCCGACAATGTGACCGTCACATCGTTGGCAGCGCCGGAAAAGCTGACCGGTTCCAGGCCGTCAAAGACGACGCGCGCCCCGTCCATCTCGACCCAGCCGGATTGCGCCCCGGTGGCGGTGTAGCCGAAACTCGTGTAGGCGCCGCGCACCTCCATCACGTCCCAGCCGCCGTCGCCGCCGTCCAGCCCGCCCGAAAGCGATCCCCCCTGCTCGACGATAAAGAGATCGTCGGTATCCTCGGCACCTTGCAGATTCTCGACCGAGACAAAGCGCAGCCCTTGCAGCGCGCCCTGGTCCGGCCCGTCGATAACCCAGGTGGCGTCGTCGCGCGCGACGAGGGTGTCGCTGCCTGCGCCACCATCAAAAAGGATATCCACGCCTGCGGGGAAATCGCCCGCCACATCCAGTGTCAGGCGGTCATTGCCCCCGGTGCCCTGGATCCGCAGTTCGCTGACATCGGCCCGCGCGCGCTCATCGACCAGTTCGCCGGTCTCGTCGTCGTAGATACGAAATGCCTCGGCCACGGCGTCATAGCGCAGCGTCCAAGAGGCCCCGTCCCCGTCCAGATCGGCCATCGGAATGATATCGGCCGAGAGAAGGTAGCGCGGTTCCAGCGCCTCGATCCGCACGGCGGCGACATGAACCGGGACCCGGCCGCTGCGAACGGCCTTCAGACGGTTGAGGAAACGGTGTGGTGTCTCACCCGCGAACCACCTGGGACGCCGCGATGCCTCGCCCGCATCTGCCGGTATCAACGCCGAGGCATCGGCCTCGAATGAGTTCCGTCCAAAAGGAAAAGACATGGCAGCCCCCCGCGAGAAGGCTCGACCGGCCCCGAACACAAACGGCTATGTCCTGACGCCACTATGAAAATTCCATGGCCCAACAGAACCGAAAAGGCGAGAACGCGAGCTTAAAATTAACCGGAGTATACTGCAAATCGTCGTTCACGAAAAGGTGATTCCTTTGTGAAGTGGGCAACGCCGGGGGCCTGCCGTCTCAGCCCTCGCCCAGAAACAGCCGACAGCGATGACCGGCGGGCAATGCGCCGTCGGGGTTTGGCAGATCCAACAGCACCGCGAATGTTGCCGAAGCGGCATCGAACACGCGGTCGATCGACCTGACCGTGGCGACATACTCGCCCTGCAACGGTGTCACCGGGCGCACGATTGCCTGATCGCCGGGCACAACCGAACCAAACAGGCCGACAGGCAGAAACGCTTCCACCCGCAGCGGATCGAGCCGCACGAGCGTGAGGATATGATCGTCGCTGCCGACGAATTCGCCTGCGGTGCGCACGCGGTCGCGCACGATGCCATCGACGGGGCTGCGAATGCTACGCTGTGCCAGAACGACCTCGGCACGGGCCAATTCCATTCGGGCGATATCCAGGTTCAGTTCGGCCTGCAAAAGATTGCTCCGGGCCGCGATAACCTCTGCCTCGACCTGATCCAGTGCCTCCTCGGTAGCCACCCCGCGGTCGCGCAGCTTCACAACCCGATCGTGGCGTCGAGAAATCATCTTCAGTTGCTCACGCTGCGCCTCGATCACCGCGACCGAACCGGCGCGGATGCGCAACAGCTCCACCGTGGTTTCCTCGATCTGCGCATTCAGGCGCGCGACCACCTGCCCCGCGCGCACCGTGTCGCCGCGCTCGACCGTAACCACATCGAGAAGCCCGGTCGCGGCACTGCCCAACTCTATTACCTCGGCCGGGTCCATGATGCAGTCGAATTCCTGCGCCCCGCCTTTCCCTGCGGAAAGGCCCATGGCGACCAGCGCCACGGCAATGACGGATATCCTGCAGGTCATTCCAGTCCTCCGGTAAATGCCATCAACTGATTGAGGCGGCGATCCTGCCGCACCAGATCCTTGCGGGCGCGGGCGTGGCTACGCTCGGCCCGGGCCTGCGCCAGGTCGAAAAGGCGAAGGCGCGGCCCCAGCCCGATCAGCGGCAGCCGCGCACAAAACCGGGTGACCGGCGCCTGGATCAGGTCGAGCAAGGGATCCTCCAACGACAGCAGGGTCGAAACCGAACCGGGCTCGCCGCGTCGGCCGGCACGTCCGGCAAGCTGGCGGTCTATGCGTCCCGAGTCGTGGCGCTCGGTGCGGATGATGTGCAGGCCACCGGCCTCGGCCACCCCTGCCCCCAATGCGATGTCCACCCCGCGCCCGGCCATGTTCGTGGCCACCGTCACGCGACCGGCAATCCCGGCCTCGGCAATGATGGCGGCGCTCTCGGCGTGCGTCTCGGCATTGAGCACACGGTGCGGCACATCTGTCACCGTCAAGGCCGCGGATACCGCCTGCGAGGCGGCCACCGACCGGGTGCCTATCAGCACCGGACGCCCGTGCGCGACCTCGGCCTGCGCCTCGGCCACGACTGCCTGCCACTTCGCGGCCTCGGTGCGAAAGACCCGAGGAAAACGATAACGCAACCGCGAGGGGCGATGCGGCGGCACCCGTTCGGTCACGAGCCCATAGACGATGATCAACTCGTCCGCGACCTCGCGGGCTGTTCCGGTCATCCCTGACAGTCGCAGATAGCGGCGAAAGAAGCGCTGGTAGGTCATCCGCGCCATGGCAAGGTTCTGGCCGGTGATCTCGACGCCTTCCTTGGCCTCTACCAGCTGGTGCATGCCGTCAGACCATGACCGGTCGGGCTGCAATCGGCCAGTGTATTCGTCCACGATCTGCACCTTGCCGTCATTGACGAGGTAATGCTCGCCACGTTTGAAGATCATCAGCGCCGTCAACGCCTGGTGAACCACTTCGCCGCGTCGGATCGGGCTTTGCCAGATGCCGTCGCGCCCGGCCGCAAGGCGCGCGACGGTTTCGCGGCCAGCCTTGGTCAGTTCCACCCGGCGCTCGTCACCGATGATGCGATAATCGCTGCCACCTGTCAGACGCCGGGCAATATCGAGCGCGACGGTGGCCCAGGCGGCTTCCTCCTCGGGGTCGCTCTGGCGCGAGATGATCAGCGGTGTGCGCGCCTCGTCAACCAGAACGCTGTCGGCCTCGTCCACGATGGCGAAATGAAGCCCGCGCATCACCGGCTCGTCGCGCGCGTCGGGCGGCTCGGTCACGCGGCGCAGCCGCTGGCGAAGGCCGCGCGGCCCCTCTGGACCAAAACGCAACCGGTCGCGCAGGTAGTCGAACGCCATGTCCGAGTTCGAGCCATAGGTGATGTCGCAGCGATAGGCATGGCGGCGCGCGTCCGGGCCAGCATCTTCGAGGATCATGCCGGTCGAAAGACCGAGCCGCGCATAGATCGGCCCGAGCGTCACGGCATCGCGTTCGGCCAGGTAACTGTTGACGGTGATGACATGGGTGGGGACCCCGGCCATACCCGCCACCGAGGCAGCAAGTGCGGCGGTCAGCGTCTTGCCCTCGCCTGTGTCCATCTCCACAAGACGGCAGCGCAGCAGCGCCAGCGCACCGCGGATCTGCACCTTGCGCGGGCGAAAACCGAGACAGCGGAACCCGGTCTCGGCCGCCAGCGCAAGACCCAGCCGGATCGTTCCGCGCCCCAACCCTTCGCGGCGCAGGCGCGTGCGGGCCTGCGCGATCTCCTCGTCAAACGCGGCCTCGTCCAGACCGGCCAGGCGTTGCGACTGGCGCAGGATAGCCAGCAACTCCAGCCGGTCGGACAAGGGCACCGCACCGCGCGCAACCAGTCGCGCGGCACGGCCCAGCAATGCCTGCCCCGCCTCGTCCAGCCAACCGGGATCGCGGTCGCGCCGCTCGGCATAGTAGCGAACGGGCGGCGGGGCGAACCCGGCGCATATGGGGCTGGTATCGCTCATGGCCGGGCCAGCGCGGCTCAGGTATCGGCGGGCTCTTGCGCCGGGCTCGCGCCGGCGTCTGCGTCAGCGGCGGCCTCGGGGGCGGGTGTCGCCAGATGCTCCACCATGTTCTGGAAATGCCGCATCGAAAACAAGTGCAGGAAGGTGCATTCCAGTTCGTCGGTATCGAACATGGCGCGCAGATCCGCGTCCTTGATGGCCTTCAGCTTCTCGCGGTCCAGCGCCATGAAGCCAGAAAGCGAGCGCCGCTCGCCGTCGGGCAGAGAGAACTGCGCCTGCATCGGCTGCAACAGGTCGAGGTCCTTCAGACGCTTGCAATACGCCTCGGTGCGCCGGAACTGACCCTGATATTCCTGGAGAAAACGCAGGATGTTCTGAAGATACACCGTCTGGTTGCCGTCGCTGTCGAACAGCCTTTCGCCACGACCGTCACGGTTCACGCCCTCATAGGTCTCATCAATGTTGAGGATGAAGTTGCGCCCGTCGCGATCGGTCGAGAACACGAAAGGGTAACGCCGCACGAAGGCGGGCACATAGGTTCCCGCACGCCACTTTCCGGCCTCATCGACGAAAAAATTCTCGTTGCTGCGCGCGCCCAGGATCACCGCAGGCATGACGCGGTCCTCGGCACCGGCGAAAACGATCGGGTAATGCGCTGCTGCGGCGGCGAACTCGACCGCTGTCAGCGGCACCGAATTGACCTTGCGGGAAAAGCCATAGCCGACGCTGGAACGCACGCTCACATCGCCATGCGCCTTGGCCGTCACCGGGGTTGCCCGTTCGTAGAAAAGAAGTTGCGTAGCCATGATATCGATCCTTTCTCAATGCAGGTGGCGCCGGGTCTGTGATCCGGTTATGCCACGGTTTCACGGGTTACAAAGTATTTCAGGAATACACGCGCCGCAGCGCGGTAAAGTCGGTCGGCCAGCGGCGCCTCGCCATGGGCAAAGCGCACATGCACGCGGTCGCCATAGACCGCAACGGGAAAGGCGCCTTCAAGCGCGAGGTCGATCTGATAGACACCTTCGATAGCCTGCAGTCGTTCGCGCGGCTGCGACGGATCGAGGGTGATGCGCCCACCCCCTTCTGTCGCCAGCGCAAGCGATGGCAGCGTCCGCGACAACGCCGGTGCCGCGCGCAGCACGCGCGCCGGATGCGCAACGCCCGGATCACGGGCAAACCTGACCTCCAGCCCGAGAGTGCGCCCGCGCACAAGCTCTACCGCGTCAGCCTGCACAACCACGCGCAGCAACGGATCCTGGAACGGGACCACCATCGCCAAAAGATCGCCCCGGCGCACATGACGCCCGACCAGATCAGAGGCGACTGGCAGGATCACCTGTCCGTCCACTGGTGCACGCAGGATCTGTTGGGCGATACGCTCGTCCGTGAGCGCAAGATCCGCGCGCATGGCGGCAAGCTCATCCTCGAAGATGCGCAATGTGGTCTGTTCCGACGGGCGCGCGGCGGCAAGCCTGCGCTCGATCTCGGCAAGTTGTGCCACCAGAACCCCGCGCCGCGCCCGGATCAGCGGATCCTCGATGCTCAGCAGCGGATCGCCCGCCCGCACCTGCTGGCCCGGCACGACATGCAGCGCGACGATTTCGCCCTCGGCGCCCGCATTGGCATAGGCGTCCGCTTCGGGCAGCACGATCCCCTGCGCCAGGGTGTTGTGCGGCACCGGCCAGGCGAGGAGCACGCCCAGCACAAGCGCCAGCACCGTGCCCGTCACCGCAAAGGCCCGCCCCCTGTGGCGCCGCAGCACAGGAGACGTCAGCAGGAACCATACCCCCTTTAGCATCGGCAGCACGATCATCAGGAACACCGCCCAGATCGCCAGCAAAAGCCCCACCACGAAGAACCGCGTCGCCACCAGAGACACGATCGCGGCGGTGATGAACAGCCGGTACAGGTAGGCGGCAATGGCATAGACAAACAGCCATGGTGCTTCGCCACGCGCGGTGACCGGGTTCTCGACCCAGGGCATTCCGAAACCGTATCGCTGCACCAGATAGCCAAGATAGCGGTTGGCCCGCTGCGCCAGGTTGGGGATCTCGGCAATGTCGCACAGGACGTAATAACCATCGAACCGCAACAGCGGGTTACCATTGAAAAACAGCGTCGAGACCCCTCCGATCAGCATCACGTTGAAGGCAAAGGCCCGCACCAGCCCCTCTTCGGCGCCGGCCCAGACGATCATGGCAATGGCCGCGCAGAAGAGTTCGACCAGAATGCCCGCGCCCCCCACCAGGGCCCGCCGCCACTTGGAGGAAAAGGCAATACTGTCCGAGGCGTTCACGTAAGGCACCGGCATAAGCACGAGGAACATCACCCCGATCTCGTTCACCGATCCGCCCCAGCGCTTTATGGCATAGGCATGGCCCAGTTCGTGCAAGGCCTTGATCAGGGGATAGGCAACCAGCAGCAGGACAAGGTTCTCGCCCGACAGAACCCGGTCGGTGACATTCTCGGTCAGCGGACCCCAATGCGTCGCGGCCAGCACCAGACCATAGGCCAGAACGCCGAAGAAAACCGACCAGCCGAACCAGGAAAAGAGCGGGCGAACCATCGGCATGGTCGCGGTCAGAAAGTCGTCCGGATCAAACAGCGGCAGCCGCAGCGCCAGCGGGTTCAGCACCGACCGCACGATCTGTTGCCGCGCGGCGCGTCGGCCACGCTCCGACATCTCCATGATGTCGGGCGGGACATCGCCCGCCAGAACATCCGCCGAATAAAGCTGACCAACCAGCCGTACGAGTTCATCCTGGGTCACCGCGTCGATGTCGAACTGGCCTACGGCGAGTTGCCAGATGTCATCCAGCGTCCGCGCGCCGTCCATCATCGCAATCAGCCGATACGCCTCTGGGGTGAAGCGGTGGAACCGTCCCGAGACGCGGTCCTGCAGCACAAACCATATCTTGCCGCGATAGAGGTGGCGGTGGATGCGGGCGTGGCTGCGCAACCTCGGCCGGTAAGCCGAGACCCGATACCACGAAGAGCTGGTCCAGTTGCGCCCGGTCATCGTCCACCGATCCTCATGGCAACCACCGCCAGGCCTGAAGCCGGAACCAGTCGGCCAGATCGTGGAACATCACCCAGCCAAGCCTGCGCGCCTCGATGGCGGTGCGGCCGACCCCCTCCATTCCGGGGCGCAGCCGCTCCAGATCGCCCTCGAGGCTGGCCTCGACGCGGAAATAGTTGCGCCCCTCGCCCTGCCGGGCCATCGGCGTGACGGTCGTGACCGCATAGTCCAGCGCGGTTTCGGGAAATGCCGCCAGCCGGAGGCTGCCACGCTGACCGGGCGCGACTTCGTCGATGTCGCGCTCGTCGATCTCGAGCACCACACGAAAGGCATTGAGCGGGGCGAGGCGGAACATCGTCTGCCCCCGCTCGATGGAGGCACCGACCTGCTGGCTCAGGTCGCCTTCGACAATATAGCCGTCGAATGGCGCGCGGATGCGGGTGCGCGACAGTTGCTCGTCCACCAGCGCAATCTGTGCCTCGATCTGATCGAGCTGGGCGCGAATGATGTTGGCCTCGGCCATCTGGCGGTCGGCGATGGTGCGGTCCAGTTCGCGCATGCGCTGCTGACGCGCGGTGGCAAGCCGCAGGTGTTCCAGCGAGAGATCCTTCTCGTCCAGCACCGCGATGATCTCTCCCTCGGCCACCAGATCGCCGGCGCGGGCGTTCTGCGCGGCGAGATAACCGTTGAACGGAGCAACGATGCTGCGCTGCACGGTTCCCTCCAATCGCGCGGGTGCGCTGACGGCATACTCCACGGAGCCATACCACAATACCGCCGCCACCGCCGCCACGCTCACGGTTGCCAGCTTCGCCCCAAAATGCGTCGGCCCGAAGAGCATCACCAACTGTTCGCGCAAACTGGCGAGAACCTTGACCGGCAGCCAGCGGCTGAGCCGGCGGCGATCCTCCAGGATGGGTCCGGCCACGGCGGCGACGGCATCGCAGACCTCGACGTCCTGGGCGGAAAACGGCGCTCCCTCGCGTCGCTCGAATGTCAGAGCACCAACGATGCGGTCCTCTGCCATCAGCGGAATGGTCAGCACGGCGCCAACGTCATGCGACCGGGCGAGATGCTCATGGGCACGGGTGACGCGGAACTCCCAGTCCCCGGGCACCGGCCAGAGGATCACCGCCTCCTGGTCCACGGCCTCGTCCATCGCCCTGCCGACCTCGCGGATCAGGCTGCTGCGGCGGCCAAAACTGGCGGCGTTGGATACCTTGCGGACCCGCACCCCGCGACGACCCAGAAAACCCAGACTGACGCTCTCACAGTCAAGTCTGCGCGCAAGCTCCGTGACCAGCGCTGCGGCGGCTTCCTCGAAACGCGGATGCTCCAGAAGGCTGGCCAGCATGTCAAAGGCAACGGTCACCCGTTCGCGCAACTCGGCATCCTTGGCTTCCTGCTCGCGGCGCAAAAGCACCTCGATCCAGCCAGCGGCCCATTGCAGGCGGCGAAACAGCACCGGAGTGGCCGCAGCCTTCGGCGGGGCGCTGACGGCCAGGGCCCCGAACAGACGGCCTGTCACCACCAGCGGATGCGCCAGCACACGCCGCTCTGTCGCTTCGCCCAGAACGATGCTGCTGCGCTCCTGAACCGCGCGACCGGCCGCATCGGCCAGATCCTGCGGTGCCTCGCTGCTGCCTGCGGGCCAGTGCGCGACCGCCTGAAACGGCCCCACGTCAGGCACTTCGCCAACCAGCAGCAGACCGCTCGACAGCCCGTCCACCTGCCGTGTCACAAGCGCCAGCCAGGTCTCCAGGAATTCGTGCAGCGTCTCGGCCTGCTGAAACCGCAGCCACAGAGACTGATCGAGGATTGCGTAGGAAACAGGCGTCGCATCCGCAGATGGCCCGTCCTCTTCCAACGTGAGCCGCACTTCGCTCATGCACTCATCCTCCGGTTTCGACTCGCGGCAACTCTGGCGGGCCACCTGCCGGAAGCCATGTGTGGATGCCTCCCGTTGTGCAAGGAAAATTTTGACTTTCTGAGCATGTGATCGAGTGCGGTCATGTGTCAGGCCTCTCTGTGCGGCTTTTAACGTGCCGCGGGCCGGTATGGAGAT
>NZ_JAGQDH010000078.1 GCF_018069895.1 Roseovarius autotrophicus
CCCCTCTTGCCCTTGATCAGCCGATGGCCTTGAGCACGGCCTCGCCGAGGCTGGCGGGGCTTTCGGCGACGGTGATGCCGGCGGATTGCATCGCCTCGATCTTGTCCTCGGCGCCACCCTTGCCGCCGGCGACGATGGCGCCGGCGTGGCCCATGCGGCGGCCCGGCGGGGCGGTGCGCCCAGCGATAAAGCCGGCGGTCGGCTTCCAGCGGCCGCGTTTCTTTTCGTCCTTGAGGAACTGCGCGGCTTCTTCCTCGGCCGAGCCGCCGATTTCGCCGATCATGATGATCGACTGCGTCTCGTCATCGGCCAAAAACCATTCCAGCACGTCGATATGTTCGGTCCCCTTGATCGGATCGCCGCCGATGCCGACGCAGGTGCTCTGGCCAAGGCCCACATCCGAGGTCTGCTTGACCGCCTCATAGGTCAGCGTGCCGGAGCGGCTGACCACGCCGACACTGCCGCGCCGGTGGATATGGCCGGGCATGATGCCGATCTTGCAGGCGTCGGGCGTGATGATGCCGGGACAGTTGGGGCCGATGAGCTTGGAGGTTGAGCCCTCCAGCGCGCGCTTGACGCGCATCATGTCAAGCACCGGGATGCCCTCGGTGATGCAGACAATCAGCTCCATCTCGGCGTCGATCGCCTCGAGGATAGAGTCCGCGGCGAAGGGCGGCGGCACATAGATCACGCTCGCATTGGCCTGCGTCTCGTGCTTGGCCTCATGCACCGAGTTGAACACCGGCAGGTCGAGATGCGTGGTGCCGCCCTTGCCGGGGGTGACGCCGCCGACCATTTTCGTGCCATAGGCGAT
>NZ_JAGQDH010000079.1 GCF_018069895.1 Roseovarius autotrophicus
CCATGAACATCACCAAGGACATCAGCCCGTTGACCGAGTTCAAGCGGGACTCGGCGCGCATGATCGCGCAGATCAAGGAGACCGGTCGGCCGCAGATCCTCACCGTAAATGGCAAGCCCTCGGTCGTTGTGATGGACGCCGCCGCATGGCAGGAGATGCAGGACCAGCTCGACTATGCCGAAACCGTCGCCGGAATCCGCAAGGGTCTGACGCAGGCCCGTGCGGGTGAAGGCGTCGATGCGGGCCAGTTCTTCGATGGCCTCGCCCAGACCAGATGACCACGCCTCTGCCGGTGATCATCACGCCGAACGCAGCAGAGGATCTGACAGCATCATGGGTCTGGCTGCGTGTTCGCAACCCAAGGGCGGCGGACGAATGGTTGGCGGGCATCCGCGAAACCATCCTTGCCCTTGGCACGATGCCCGAGGCGCATCCGATTGCCCCGGAATCGCGTGATGTCGACTTGGCCGTCCGCCGCGCGCTTTACGGCAAGGCGACGCGCTGGCGCATTTATTATGCCGTCATCGACGGGGCGGTTCAGGTTCTGCATGTCCGCCACGGTCGCCGGAACGATTGGCAACCCTGATCCGTTCGAACAGTCGCCGCAAGGCGAAGGATCTGATGATGCTGATCCCTGTTGTCAACGCCGGAGTAAAATTGGGCCACGGGGCGGCGCAAAACTAGGCCACCTGGGGTTTCTGCGGGGCGCGCGTGGCGGGCGGCGGCCAGTCAGCCGCGCTCTCCATGTAGCTGGCGGGTGACT
>NZ_JAGQDH010000080.1 GCF_018069895.1 Roseovarius autotrophicus
GGCTTCATATCGCATCTCGAAATTGCAGGGTTCTGGCTGCAATTATACCAAATGCTGCATTCAAAACCAAAGAAAAACGCTACTTTATAAAGCGAAATCAGAAGGATGAGAGCTGTTCAGGATGAACTATGTACCGCGCAGCGTGCATGAAGCGGCGGCAAAGCTGGAAGCCGCTTGCGCGCGCTGCGAGCACCCGTCCCCGATAGGCGTTGCCGAACACGGAATGGCGTTTCGACAAACGCTGCCCGCGCGCGTGCTCTGGCATCAAGTGTGGCGCTACATGACGGAGCGGGACAACGTCGCCCTGACTTTTCGATCAGATTCATCGTGGTCGATGATCCCGCCTTCGATTATTTGTATTCGGTTACGCCTGAGCGCGTGAACTGAAGCCGCCCCGCATGGGGCGGCTTTCTTGTCAGAACCCGAACAGATCGCCCTGAACCGTGAGCGCTTCGTCGATGGTGCGAAGGTTGGCGAACCCGTTCGTGAGATGCGAGGTCTTGAGGCTGATCGCAGTATATATGTTGCAGGTCAGCGGTCTGTCATCTTCTTCGCCAATGGCGCAAGGTCCATCTGGCCATGGACACCGCCACATCCGACATCCGCGCGGTCGAGTTCACCCCAGCCGGGAAGGCGACAGCCCCGTCCTGCTGGACCTGCTCGACCAGGTCCCCCAGGACGAAGACATCGGCACCGTGACCGCAGATGGCGCCTACGACACCCGCCGCTGCCACGGCGCCATCATCGCACGCGGTGGCACGG
>NZ_JAGQDH010000081.1 GCF_018069895.1 Roseovarius autotrophicus
CGCCATCTGAGGGTCTTTTTGCGCCAGTTCATCTGGCGGATCGCACTGCTCCGAGGGTTCACGCGGGGTGCTGGCAGCCCTCAAGCACTGCAAATCGCCACCTGAGGCCGTTGTTCAGGATGAACTAATTGGAAAACTGCGCTGAAAGGCCTGTTTTTACTGGCCTGACGCGGTATCCTGTGATTCACTTCCCGCCATGGATGCCACTGATCTTGCACGCGAAAATGCCCTGCTGAAAGCTCGCCTCGCCGAGGTCGAGGCGACGCTGGCTGAGACGCAAGAAGCCAACCGGCGGCTACAGGACATCCTGCGCGCGGCGCAACGCGAGAAGTTTGGCAAAAGCTCCGAGAAGCTGTCACCCGACCAGTTCAACCTGCCTCTGGAGGATGCGGAATTTGCCCAAGGCGTGCTCGAGGCCGCGCAGGAGAAAGCCGAGGCGGCGATGCAAAGGGCGCGCGGGGAAACGCCCCGCAAGCCCAGGCGCAACTGCGGGCATCTGCCCTCCCATCTGCCCCGGGTCGAGCGGGTGATCGAGCCTGCCAGCACGCTCTGCCCCTGTGGTTGCGGTGAGATGGCAAAGATCGGCGAGGATGTATCCGAGCGGCTGGACGTGATCCCGGCCCAGTTCCGGGTGCTGGTCACGC
>NZ_JAGQDH010000008.1 GCF_018069895.1 Roseovarius autotrophicus
CGATCATCGGTCCGCTCAAAATGCATGTCTGCAGGACAGGTCTCCAATCCGTCGCATATCGCCTCAGTCAACCAACCAGACAGAGAATACCGCAAATGGCTCAGGGCTTAAGTTAGCGCCTATGGGGTGAAACCCCCACCTCTGCCGCCGGTCGCCGCTCAGCTCCGGCCTTCGCTCCATTCACCACCCTCGGGCGCACGCCGCCTGGCCCAGAACCTGATCCACCGCACCCGGATCGCCCAGTAAACTGCGGCCAGCGCCACCAGCACCACGATATTGAACCACGGGATGATCCGTACATCCGGCCCCGCGACCTCGCGCAGCCCGACCGCATTGGGATAGATCGACAGGAACTCGTTGCGCCAACCGTAATGGCGCACCGCCACCCATTGCGCGGTCTCGTCGGTGCGCCGCGATGTGAAGTCCGAGGCGCGGGCCTGCAAATTCGAGGTGTTGAACTTGAAATAGGGCGGCCAGCCCCAACCGGTATCCTCGTTGCGATAGACCATCGGCCGACCGTTGGCGCGGAAGGTCTGGATGAAGAACACGTCGCGCTCGGTGGCTGCGACATTCTCGCCGGTACTGGCGTTCGACCAGAACAGCGCGTTTTCGCCCGGATTGACGCGCTTTTCATAGGTGTCGGTGATACGCACGATATCGTGCTGCGGCAGGGTGTAATGCAGAAAGGCCACCACTACCGTCCAGAAGACGATCCGCACCCCCCATTTCACATAGATCATTCCCGGGACCTCCTCAGTTGAAATTCGTCAGCCAGATGAGCAACCCGATCGCCGTCACCGGCACGATATAGACCAGCCACAAAAGCCTGCGCCGCAAGGATCGTTCGTATTGCGCCATCCCCTCGGCGATATAGGCGGCGCGGTCGCCGGGGCGACCGGCCTCTTCCCAGTCCCGCGCCATCGTCTCGCGCCGCCGCGCCCGGAAATACCACAACAGGCCCAGATACAGCGCCGTGAGCGCGATCAGCCCGAAGATCAGCAGGCGTATGAGGGCGACCATGGGGCTCTCCCTTGTGACGGCGAATCCTTGCAAAGCGCAGAATCATGCTAGGCTCTCCCGATGACCCTCGAAACCCGAAAGGAGAGCCCATGTGTGATGTCTGTATCATCAAGGCGGTCAAGGACCGGATGCTGTCGCGGCGCGGCTTTTTCACCGCTGCCGCCTCGGTGGGGGCGGCCACGGCGCTTGCCCCTCTTGGCGCACCCGCCGCGCTGGCCCGGGGCCATGGCGCGGTGGCGGATCTGACCCACACCTATGACGCCGAGTTTCCGACCTATTTCGGCGCACCCGGCATTTCGGTGGAGCAGAATTTCAACTTTGCCGAACACAGCTTCAACCTGATGACGCTGACGGTGAACGAGCATACCGGCACCCATATCGACGCGCCGTTGCATTTCTCGGCCGATGGCACCTCGGTCGATGAGATCCCCGTGGGCGATCTGGTGGCGCCGCTCTGCGTGGTCGATATCGCCGCGCGCGCGGCTGGCGATGCCGATACGCAGGTGACGCCCGACGACCTGCGCGCCTGGATCGCGCAGCATGGCCCGATCCCGGACGGGGCCTGCGTCGCGCTTTATTCCGGCTGGGGGGATAAGGTGGGCAGCGATGCGTTCCGTGGCTTCGACGGCGAGAAACAGCATTATCCGGGCTTTCATATCGAGGCTGCGCAGATGCTGATCGAAGAGACCGGCGCGCGGTCCATCGCCAGTGATACGCTGTCGCTCGATCACGGGATATCGCCTGATTTCGCCACCCATTACGCCTGGCTGCCCACCGGGCGCTTCGGGATCGAGAACCTCGCCAATCTCGACAAGGTGCCCGCGAGCGGGGCCACCATCGTCATCGGCGCGCCCAAGCATCGCGGCGGCACCGGCGGGCCTGCGCGTATCTTCGCGCTGATTTGACGCGGGCAGGGGGGGGGGCCGGTCAGTGAACCGTGACCGGCTCCATGTCGTTTTGCCGCGCGAGAAAGAACGCAAGCTTGCGGTCGCGCACCAGCGCAAGCCGCTCACCCTCGTTGGAATGCACCGCATAGAGCGTCTGCACACCCTCAAGCTGCGCGCGCACCTCCTCGGGCAGGTCGTCAACCTTCACCGGGCGCACATAGACGATGGGCCGCCCGTTCTGCGTTCCAAAATCGTATTTCACATCCATGATCGCTTACCCCTTGTTGATCCTGATCCGTTGCACCACCGGCTCCGGCTCGATCCGCCGCAGATCGACATGCAGCAGGCCGTTCTCCATCACCGCCTCGCCCACCTCGACACCATCGGCCAGAACGAAGGATCGCTGGAACTGTCGTGCCGCGATCCCGCGATGGAGGAACACGCGCGCCTCGTCGTTCTCGGACTGACGTCCGCGAATGACCAGTTGCCGGTCCTCGACCGTGATCGCGAGGTCGTCCTCGGCAAAGCCCGCCACCGCCAGCGTGATGCGGTACGAATTCGGCGAGGTCTGCTCGATGTTGAAGGGCGGATAGCCCTCGTTACCGGATTTGGCGCTGCGCTCGAGCATGCGTTCAAGTTGCTCGAAGCCCAACAGATAGGGATGCGACCCCAGAGTAAGCTTTGTCATGACACGTCCTTGAGCGTAAGCGACCGTCCTTGGTGTGGACCCCTTGCAAGGCGGCCCCACCGCACGAATATGGGGCGCGTCCCCATTCCGTGCAAGTGCTTTGCCAAGACCGGCAAATCCGGTATTCTCTGTGCTCACAGTCTTTTCAGGGGAATCGCTGACCATGAATGCCTTTGGCGATCTGTCCATGAAGACCGAAGAGGTGCTGCGCGTGGAACTGGAAGAGTTTCGCCGCGAGCATCGCGATCTCGACGAGGCGATCCGCGCGTTGCAGGATCGCGGCACCGCCGACCAACTGACCCTGCAACGGCTCAAGAAAAAGAAGCTCTGGCTGCGCGACACCATCGCCCGGATCGAAGACCGGCTCTATCCGGACATCATTGCGTAACCCGGCTTGATGGCTATAGTGCGCGCTCCAAAGAGAGGGGCGCGGCATGACGGGCGTGAAAGTGGGCATCATCATGGGTAGCCAGTCCGACTGGCCGACCATGCGTGAGGCCGCAGCGGTTCTGGATGAATTGGGCGTGGCTTATGAGACGCGGATCGTCTCGGCGCATCGCACGCCGGACCGGCTCTGGGATTATGGCAGGACGGCGGTTGCACGCGGCTTGCAGGTGATCATCGCGGGGGCGGGAGGGGCTGCGCATCTGCCGGGCATGATGGCGTCCAAGACGCGCGTCCCGGTGATTGGCGTGCCGGTGCAGACGCGCGCGCTGTCGGGCGTGGACAGCCTCTATTCCATCGTGCAGATGCCGCGCGGCTTTCCGGTGGCCACCATGGCGATCGGGGCTGCGGGCGCGGCCAATGCGGGGTTGATGGCAGCGGCGATCCTCGCCAATGGCGACGCGGGTCTCGCGCAGCGGCTTGATGACTGGCGCGCTGCGCTATCGGCCTCGATCCCCGAGGAGCCGCAGGATGACTGAGCCGCTGGCCCCCGGTGCCACCATCGGCATTCTCGGCGGCGGTCAGCTTGGCCGGATGCTCTCGGTCGCGGCCGCGCGCCTTGGCTTCAAGTCCTGCGTCTTCGAGCCTGCCGGCGATTGCCCCGCGAGCCATGTAAGCAACTGCCATGTCAAGGCCGGGTATGACGACGAAGCCGCGCTCGCGCGCTTTGCCGAAAGCGTCGATGTGATCACCTACGAGTTCGAGAACATCCCCACAAGCGCGCTTGACCTGCTTGAGGCGCAGCGCCCCGTGCGCCCGAACCGCCGTGCGCTCAAGGCCAGTCAGGACCGGTTGGTGGAAAAGGCGTTCCTGTCGGATATCGGCCTTGCCACCGCGCCTTTTGCGGCTGTTGACGATGCACAGGACCTGGCCGAGGCGTTGGCCGGAATCGGCGCGCCCGGCATCCTCAAGACCCGCCGTTTCGGCTATGACGGCAAGGGACAGGCGCGGATCAATGCGCCCGGCGAGGCCGAGGCGGCGCTTGCTGCCATGAACGGACAATCGGCGATCTACGAGGGGTTCGTGGAATTTTCCCACGAGGTCTCGGTCATCGCCGCGCGCGGCCTTTCGGGCGAGGTGGCGTGTTTCGATCCGGGCGAGAACGTGCATGAGGGCGGTATCCTGCGCACCACCACCGTGCCCGCGCGGCTCTCGGCGATGCAGCGCGCCGATGCGGTGTTGCTGGCGGGGAAGATCCTCAACGCGCTTGATTATGTGGGCGTGATGGGGGTGGAGTTGTTCGTCACGCCCAAGGGCCTTGTCGTCAACGAGATCGCGCCGCGCGTGCACAATTCCGGCCACTGGACGCAGGCGGGCTGTGCCATCGACCAGTTCGAGCAGCATATCCGCGCGGTGGTGGGCTGGCCCTTGGGCGATGGTGCGCGGCACGCCGATGTGGTGATGGAGAACCTGATCGGCGCGGATATGGACCGTCTGCCGGACCTCATGCGCGATCCGCGCGCCGCGCTGCATCTCTATGGCAAGGCAGAGGTCAAGCCGGGGCGCAAGATGGGCCATGTCAACCGCGTCATCTCTTCGGGCAGCTGAGGCCGTGTCGCCCCGTCTGGCCGTGCGCGCGGTGATCGTCGAGGGCGGGCGGCTCTTGCTGGTCAACGCCTATGCCGATGCCGCAAGCACGCTCTGGTGCGCGCCGGGGGGCGGGGTGGTGGCCCACGCCTCCTTGCCCGAGAATCTCATCCGCGAGGTGCATGAGGAGACCGGACTGCGTATCCGGGTCGGCCCGCCCTGTCTGGTGAACGAGTTTCACGCGCCCGGCGGCGGGTTTCATCAGGTGGAGGTGTTCTTTCGCTGCCGTCTGGTCGAGGGGGCGCTGTCGGAGGGCTGGCGCGATCCCGAAGGCGTGGTGACGCGCCGCCGCTGGGTGAGCGAGGCAGAGCTTGACGGCTTGCGCGTGAAGCCTGCAAGCCTTGGCGCGGTCGCGTTCCGGCGCGGCATGGGTTACGACCCGCTGGAGCCTATCGTCGGCCCCTGAGCGGAACCACCGAGAGCGCGACGCCACCCAGAACCACGACGCCCGCGATCATGAGCGGCAGGCCAAGCGTCTCGTCCAGAAAGAGCACGCCGCCTGCCATGGCGATCACCGGCACGGTGAGTTGCGCCACCGCCGCGACCGAGCCGGGCAGTCCCGGCAAGACCCGATACCACAACGCATAGCCAAGGCCCGAGGTGACCGCCCCCGACAGCACCGCCAGCGCGATCCCCTCCGCGCCAAGACGCACACCGCCGGAGGCCGGGATCAGGAGGCCAAGCACAAGGCCCAGGGGCGCGGCAATAAGGAAATTCGCGGCTGTCCCTTGCAGCGCGTCGGTGCTTTTGCGACCCGCAAGCGAATAGATGCCCCAGCCCAAGCCCGCCGCCGCCATCATCAGCCCGTGCAGCACGCTGACCTGCGGCCCCGCGCCGGGCCAGAGCAGCCAGACAAGCCCGGAAAACGCCAGCGCCGCCCCGAGCGCACGGCGCAGCGGCACGGTCTCGCGCGCGATCAGGCTTCCCGCGAACATGGTGATCTGCACCACGCCGAACAGGATAAGCGCGCCGAGGCCCGCATCGAGCACGGTATAGGCCCCGGAAAACCCGTAGATATAAAGCAAAAGCGCCGCCACGCCCGCGACCCGCCCCGGCCCGCCAAGCCGCACCCCGCCCCGCAGGCCGATGCAGAGCGCCGCCAGCATCGCCGCCCCGGCGATCAGCCGGATCGTGCCGAAACTCGTCGCGTCGATGCTGCCGCCCGCGAGCGCCATCCGGTTCAGCACCGAATTGGCGGCAAAGGCGATCATGGTGAGGGCGGTCAGGAGAAAGAGGCGCATGGCGATGGCTTAACGCGGCACGGCACGCGCGTATAGTCGCAGTCTCTCGGGCAGGGCCACTCAGGGATAGGACGGCGGCAGGTCAAGCAGTTCATCCAGTTGCCGCGCAATCCAGCCGCGCGGGATGAAATGGCCCCGCGCATGGACATCGAGCAGCACCCGTCCCCTGGCGCACTCCCAAGTCGTGCGCGCGAAGGTGTCGTGCTCGGTGATCGACCAGTCCTCCGCCTCCTGCCCCGGCCCGTCACAGCCCATCCGGTCGCGCCAGAGTTTGACCGGCCAGGTGGTCTCTCCCTCCGGGCCGAAGGGAAAGCGCAGCACCGTGTCGCGCGTGCCGTGGACATGGCGAAATTCGGCCGGGGCCTCTGCGCAGTCCTCATCCTGATCGAGCGTGCCAGAGACCGCCAGAACCGCCGCCACGCCATTGCCGTTTTCGCAGGCATAGCGCCAGGCCATGGCCGCGCCGTAGGAATAGCCGGAAACAAAGACGCGGTTGCGGTCGATGGGATAGCGTTTGGCTGCGTCCTCGATCACGGCGGCGGCGAAATCCACGTCATCGGTTCGGCGCGTCCAGAAATCCCAGGTCTTGCCCGCGCCGTTGGGTGCGAGCAGCAGCACGCCGCGCCGCCGCGTCGCACCCGAGATGCGGCCGTGATTGACGATCAGTGGACCCTGACGCATCCAGCCGTGGAAATGCAGCAGCACTGGCAGCGGCGTCACCCCGTCCCAATCATCCGGCTCCCTTACGTGATAGGCGCGCTCTCCGAGCGGGCAGGGCACGGCATCGCGGCACGGCGCGGGATCGGGGCCGGTGGCGAGGGTCTGCGAGGGCAGGAGAACGGCAAGCAGCAGAAGAAACAGGCGCATGGCAACCTCGGGCAACGACATGCCCACGCTAACTGGCACGCCTGAAATGTCATGTCACAAGCCTGTCAGACACGGGCGAGATAGACCGCCTGGGTAAAGGGTTTGCCCTGCAATGGGTTGTCGAATACCACTGTTTCGGCCCAGGCTTCGGCAAAGACCCCGGCAAGGCGTGCGGTAAACTCCGCATCTGGCGGCTCGTTCGACCAGAGGCCGAAAATCCCGCCCGGCTTGAGGTGGCGGCGCACCCCGCGCAGCCCCTCGGGGTGATAGAAAGACGTGCTGCGCGCATCCAGAAGCGCCTCGGGGGAATGGTCGATATCGACAAGGATCGCGTCATACCGGCGGTGCGGCGTGGTGGGGTCATAGCCCTCGGGCGAGGCGGTGAGGGCAAAGAAATCACCCCGGATCAGGCGGCAGCGCGGATCGCCCGTCAGCACCGGCCCAAGCGGCAACAGCCCGTTTTCATGCCATTCGATCACCGGTTTCAGATATTCCACCACATCGAGACGCCGCACCCGGTCCGACGCCAGCACCGCCTGCGCCGTATAGCCAAGCCCAAGCCCGCCCACGACCACATCGAGCGCATCGCCGCCGCAGGCCGCCACCCCGAGCCGCGCCAGCGCCACCTCGGAGGCGGTGAAGGCGCTGGTCATCAGGAATTCCTCGCCCAGCTTGATTTCCAGAACGTCCTGCCCGAGCCGAAGATCGCGGCGGCGGCGCAGGGAAATCGCACCGATCTCGGTGGGCTGATAGTCGAGTTCCTCGAACATGGCGGACATGGGCGCTCCGGGTCGTTGCCGTAGCAGCCTACGCGGTGGGGCCATGCCTGTCGATGGCCGTGGCCATGAAAAAGGGCCGCCCCGATAGGGGCGACCCGATGAGGTGTGTCAGACCTTGCGGCCTGCCGTGCGGGGATCAGCCCGCGATAAGGCCCATCTGTTCAAGCTTGAGGATTACCTGATGCGCGCAGTTGTCGACATCGACGTTCTCTGTCTCGACGCTCAGTTCAGGGTTTTCCGGCACGTCGTAGGGGTCTGAAATTCCGGTGAATTCCTTGATCTTTCCCTCACGCGCCAGCTTGTAAAGTCCCTTGCGGTCGCGGCGTTCGCATTCCTCGATGGAGGTGGCGACATGGACCTCGACGAAGGCGCCGTATTGCTCGACATCCTCGCGCACCGCGCGGCGGGTGGTGGCATAGGGCGCGATCGGCGCGCAAATGGCGATGCCGCCATTCTTGGTGATTTCACTGGCCACATAGCCGATGCGGCGGATGTTGAGATCACGGTGCTCCTTGGAAAAACCAAGCTCCGAGCTGAGGTTCTTGCGCACGATATCGCCATCCAGAAGCGTCACCGGGCGTCCGCCCATCTCCATCAGCTTGACCATGAGCGCATTGGCGATGGTGGATTTGCCCGAGCCGGAAAAGCCGGTGAAGAACACGGTAAAGCCCTGCTGCGAGCGCGGCGGGCGGGTGCGGCGCAGCTCCGCCACCACTTCGGGGAAGGAGAACCATTCGGGGATTTCCAGCCCCTCGGCTAGACGGCGGCGCAGTTCGGTGCCGGAAATATCCAGCACGGTCGCACCTTCTGGCACCTCGGAAATCGGGTAATACTGTGCCTTTTCCTGCACATAGACCATGTGCTTGAAATCGACCATCTCAAGCCCGATCTCGTCTTGATACTGCTTGAACAGTTCCTGCGCCTCGTAGGGGCCGTAAAAATCCTGACCGGCGGAATTCTTGCCGGGGCCAGCGTGATCGCGCCCGACGATGAAATGGGTGCAGCCGTGGTTCTTGCGGATGAGGCCGTGCCACACCGCCTCGCGCGGGCCGGCCATACGCATCGCCAGATTGAGCAGGCTCATCGTGGTGGTGGCACCAGGATATTTGTCCAGCACCGCCTCATAGCAGCGCACGCGGGTGAAGTGATCGACATCGCCCGGCTTGGTCATGCCCACGACGGGATGGATGAGCAGGTTGGCCTGCGCCTCGCGCGCGGCGCGGAAGGTCAGTTCCTGATGCGCGCGGTGCAGCGGGTTGCGGGTCTGAAAGGCCACGACGCGGCGCCAGCCCAGCTTGCGGAAAAGCGCGCGCAATTCGTTCGGCGTGTCGCGGCGACCGCGGAAATCGTAATGCACCGGCTGCTGAATGCCGGTGACGGGGCCGCCAAGATAGACCTTGCCTGCCGTGTTGTGCAGGTAATTCACCGCCGGATGCGCGCTGTCATCGGCGCCGAACACATGCGCCGCCTCGCGCGCCTTGTTGGGCGTCCAGCGGTCGGTGACGGTCATTGTGGCAAGGATCACGCCCTCCTGATCGCGCAGCGCGATGTCCTGCCCGATTTCGATGCCTTCGGCGAATTTCTCGCTTACATCGAGGGTGATCGGCATCGGCCAGAGCGTGCCGTCGGCAAGGCGCATGTTTTCAACCACGCTGTCGTAATCGGCCTCGCTCAGAAACCCCTTGAGCGGGTTGAAGCCGCCGTTCATCAAGAGTTCCAGATCACAGATCTGGCGCGGGGTGAGATCCCAACTTATGAGATTTCCGGCCTCGACCTTGAGCTTTTGCGCGCTTTCGTAGGAGACATAGAGTTCGGGGACGGGGGCGAGATTGGGGGATTGCATGATAACCTTCGTCGTCTCTGGATACAGCGGCGCAAGGAGCCTTGCGCCGTTTGCGCGCGGCTTAGACCCGGAAGGCGGCGCAATTCAAGCACCTCCGGGGCTTTTCTGGAAAATGAGGCGGATTTGGCGCGGTTTCGGCGGTATATGGGACAATATCGCGCGGGCGATGCTGCATCGCAGTGACGGTTCCGCGCCTGTTACCTTCGGGAAAACGGGCGTTCCGCGCTCAGACCCATTTCGCCAAGGGTGGCAGGCTCATCAGCACGGCATTGGCGTCATGGCCGGTGGCAAGCCCGAACTTGGTGCCGCGGTCATAAACGAGGTTGTATTCGGCATAAAGTCCGCGATGGACAAGCTGCCTGTCCTTGTCGGCCACGGTGAAGGGCTGTTCACGTCGCTTTTCGACAAGCGGCACGAAGGCCGGGAGGAAGGCGCGGCCGATATCCTGCGTCAGCGCGAAATCCGCCCCCCAGTCACCGGTATTGCGATCGTCCATGAAGATGCCGCCGACTCCGCGCGCGCGCCCGCGATGGGGGATGTAGAAATATTCGTCCGCCCAGTCCTTGAGACGCGGATAGAGATCGGCACCGTGCGGGTCGAGATGGGCCTTTTGCGTCGCGTGGAAATGGGCCGTGTCCTCGGCGTATTCGATACACGGGTTGAGGTCCGAGCCGCCGCCGAACCACCAGGCATGCGGGGTCCAGAACATCCGTGTATTCATGTGCACCGCGGGGCAATGCGGATTCTGCATATGCGCCACAAGGCTGATGCCAGAGGCCCAGAAACGCGGGTCGTCCGCCATGCCGGGCACGCCGCGCGCGGCCATCGCGCGCTGTGCCGCTTCGCCCAGTTGGCCATAGACCTCGGAGACGTTGACGCCCACCTTCTCGAAGACGCGCCCCCCGCGCATCACGCTCATGAGGCCACCGCCGGCATCCGAGCCGTCCTCGCTGGTGCGGGCGGTCTCGCTTACCTCGAAGCGACCGGGGGGCTCGTCCGCGAAGGGGCCGGTGGTGTGGCTTTGCTCCAGCGCCTCGAAGGCGGCGACGATCTCGTCGCGCAGGCTGCGGAACCAGGTGCTCGCGCGGGTCTTGCGGGCGGTGAAATCCTCGGACATGGGCAATCCTTCAATGGGCGGGGGCGGCACAGGGGTCGAGCAGCGTGCGCCCGCCATCCATGGTCATGATCTGCCCGGTCATGAAGGCCGAGCCGTCGCAGGCGAGATATTGCACCGCCTCGGCGAGTTCGGTGGCCGAGGCGATCCGCCCCAGCGGCGTGTGGCACTCGATATCTTCGCGGTAGTCGCTGTGTTCGCGCAGCGTGTCCTTGAGCGAGGCGCTCATCACCGAGCCGAAGGCCACCGCATTGACGCGGATCCGGTGCGGGGCAAGCGCCACGGCAAGGCTTCGCGTCATCTGATCGAGCGCGGCGGAGGAGATGGAATAGGCCAGAAGGTCGGGATGTGTGCGGCGCGCGGCAATGGACGAGAGGTTGACGATCGTGCCTGCCGACGCCTCGCCATTGCCTTCGGATTGCTTGATCATCCGCCGCGCGACAAGCTGGCTCATGCGCAGCGCGGTCAGAAGATTCTGCTGCAACAGCATCTCGACCCCGTCATCGTCGGGGTTGAGCGGGTCAGAGGGCACGACCTGACGGCAGGCATTGATCAGGATATCCACCTGATCGAAGGCGTCGAGCGTGGCCGAAAGCAGATTAGCCTGCGCCAGCTTCTGTCGCATGTCACCCGAGAAATAGCGGATATTGTCGCTCTTGGCGAGCTTGCCGAGTTCGTCCTTGAGGCGCTTTTCATCCTTGTCGGCGAACATCACGTTCGCGCCCTTGTCGGCGAAATGCCGCCCGATGGCGAGGCCGATCCCGTTGGCGCCGCCGGTGACGATGGCGGTCTTGCCCGCGATGGAAAAGGACATGGAAAGGGGCCTTTCTGGCTGATCCGTCGCCCAATCTAGGCCAATTCAGGGCCGCTGGCGAGAGGGATGGCTGGCATGGAGGATCTTGAAGCGCACATCGCCCGCCGCCTCGGTCACGCGCTTGAACCGCTCTGCGAGCGTGGACTCGTAGGGCAGGTGCCGGTTGGACACCAGCCAGAGCGCGCCTGCGGGTTTGAGCATGTCGGCGGCAGCGGCGATGAAGGCGCGGCCAAGGTCGGTATCGGCGGTGCGCCCGGTATGGAAGGGCGGGTTCATGATCACGCTGTCGGCGCGCGTCTCCGGCCGCCAGCCGGTCGCGTCGGCCCAGTGCAGATGGGCGCGCGGATCGGGCAGGTTGCGGCGCGCACAGTCAAGCGCCGCGTGATCGGCCTCGACCAGATCGAGCCGGGTGATGCTGTCGCGTTCCAGCGCGCGGGCCGAAAGATAGCCCCAGCCGCCGCCGAGGTCGATCACATGCGCGCCAAGGCTTGCAGGCAGCGTGTCACCGAGCAGGCGCGAGCCGGGGTCGATCCCGTCGGCGGAAAACACCCCCGGCGCGGTGACAAAGCCGCCCTCGATCTCTCTCGGGCCGGGGCTTTGCCAGTCGCTCAGGTCCGCCCCCGGCCCGAAGGTGCAGATCTTGCCATGGGCCTTGGACAGCGGCAGCCCGGTTTCCGCCCGCGCCCGGAGTGCGCGCAGCACCGATTCGATACCGTCGGTCTTGTCCCCGTCCACGATGACCGGCCCGTCGCTGACACCCGCCGCCTGTGCAATGAGCGCATGGGCCAGCGCCTTGGCGCGCGGCAGGCAGACAAGGGCCGCAGCATAGCGGCCCGAGGGGGCAATGGCGCAATCATACCCCTCTGCAGAGAAATGCCGAAAGTCCGGGGCAAAGCCGGTGATCACCTGCACGCCGGCGCGCGGCAACGCCGAGAGATCCACGCCCGCACGCGGCGCGAACACGGCGATGCGCCCGGTTTCGGGCAACACCACATGCCCGCTGTCGAGCGCGAGCGTCAGGCGGTCGGCAAGGCCCACGCTATTCCTTTTCCATCGTGCATTGCAGCGGGTGCTGATGACGCCGGGCGAAATCCATCACCTGCCCGACCTTGGTCTCGGCGACCTCGTGGCTGAACACGCCGACCACGGCCACGCCCTTCTTGTGGACGGTCAGCATGATCTCGAACGCCTGCGCATGCGACATGCCGAAAAACCGCTCAAGCACCGCCACCACGAATTCCATCGGCGTGTAATCGTCGTTGAGCAAAAGCACCTTGTAGAATGGCGGGCGTTGCGTTCTCGCCCGCGTCTTGAGCGCGATCGAGGTCTCGTCGTCGCCGTTCTCCGGTCCGGTCATGGTGGGGCGCGGGGTCTGTGGCATGGCGGGCGGGCGGATCCGGGTTTGGGAAAATGCGGTGTCTCTCGGCCCCTCTATATAACTTATGCCGCCCGCGAGAAAAGGGGCGGTTTGTGGCAAGGTCGCGGGGAGGTTTCCTGCCGCGCGCGGTCCTGCTGTCCCTCACGCCGTCGCGCGCTCGACGCCCTCGGAGATGGCGGTACGGAGTTTCTTCTCGAGCGTGGCGCGTTTGCTTTCAGAGTGGAACTTCAGGCCGAACATGTCCTTGACGTAGAAGGTATCGACCACCTGTTCGCCGAATGTCGCGATCACCGCCGAGGCGATATAGACGTTGTTGGCCGCGAGCGTGCGGGTGAGATCGTAAAGCAGGCCGGGGCGGTCGCGGGTGTCAACCTCGATGATGGTGTAGATTTCGGAGCCGTCATTGTCGAAGGTGATATGCGTGGGCACGCGAAAGGCGCGTTCGCGCTTTTTGAGCTTGTCGCGCGACTTGATCGCCTCGCGTGGGAGGATTTCGCCCTTGAGGGTGCGCGCGATGGTCTGGCGCAGGCGCGGCAGGCGGCTTTCCTCGAACGGGCTGCCGTCATCATCCTGAATCCAGAACACGGCGGTAGCGAACCCGTCCTTGGAGGTATAGGTGCGCGCATCGACCACGTTCGCTCCCGCCAGCGCCAGCGCGCCCGCCAGGCGCGAGAAGATCCCCGGATGATCCGCGAGCGCGAAACAGGCGCGAGTGGCGTCACGGTCGGTGTCGATGGCGAGGTCGATGGCGATTTCGTCATCCTTTAGATCGCGCAAGAGCCGGGCAAAGATCACATGGGCGGTGACATGCAGCCCCTGCCAATAGGGCGGATAGTGACGCGAGGTCTCGTGCTTGAGGTCTTTCGCGTCCCAATCGGGCAGGGCCTCGCGCAGGGCACGCTTGGCATCCACCCCGCGCTGTTCGCGGTTGAGCGCCTCAAGCCCGCCCTCCATCGCGCGCCGGGTCTGGCGATAGAGCGCACGGAACAGCGACGCTTTCCAGTTGTTCCATGTGCCAGGGCCGACGCCGCGAATGTCGCAGACCGTGAGCAGCAGGAGCAGGTCAAGCCGCTCGCGCGTCTGCACTGCCTTGGCGAAATCGCGCACCGTGCGCGGATCGGCGATGTCGCGTTTCTGTGCCGTGTCGGACATCAGCAGGTGGTTGCGCACCAGCCATTCCACCGTCTCGGCCTCGCGTTTCGGCAGGCCCAGCCGGGGCGCCACCTTGCGCGCGATCTGCGCGCCCAGGATCGAATGATCCTCGGGCCGGCCCTTGCCGATGTCGTGCAGGAGCAGCGCCACATAGAGCACGCGGCGGTTCACCCCTTCCTTGAGGATCGAGGACGAGACCGGCAATTCCTCGATCAACTCGCGCCGCTCGATCTGCGCGAGGTGCGAGATACATTGGATGATGTGTTCGTCCACCGTGTAATGGTGATACATGTTGAATTGCATCATCGCGCGGATCGGTTCGAATTCCGGCAGAAAGGCCGAAAGAACGCCAAGTTCGTTCATGCGCCGCAGCGCGCGTTCGGGGTTGCCGTGTTTCAGCAGCAGGCCGAGAAAAAGCTTCTGCGCTGCCAGGTCGTTGCGGAATCCCTCGTCGATGAGCGACAGGTTGTTGGTGACCATGAGCATCGCATCGGGATGGATCAGAAGCCCGGTGCGCAATGCCTCCTCGAAAAGCCGCAAGAGGTTGAACGGGTCGGCCAAAAAGGCGGCTTCATCGGCGATGGCCAGCCGCCCGGTGATCTCGACATAGCCCGCGCGCAGCCGCTTGCGCCGCTTGAGCAGACGTTGCAGCAGCGGCTCGGCCTTGTGCTGTGCCGCCTCCAGTTTGGTCAGGAAGATGCGTGTCAGATCCCCCACGGCAGTGGCGTGGCGAAAGTAATCCTGCATGAAGATTTCCACGCCCCGCCGCCCGCCGCGATCCGCATAGCCCATCCGTTCGGCCACCTGCACCTGAACGTCGAAGGTGAGTTGATCATTGGCGCGTCCGGCGATGAGGTGCAGATGGCTCCGCACGGCCCAGAGAAAGCTCTCGGCGCGCTGGAATGTGCCGAATTCCTCCTGTGTGAAGGTGCCAAGTGCCACCAGATCGCCCACATCGCGCACATGGTGCACATACTTGGCGATCCAGAACAGCGATTGCAGGTCGCGCAATCCGCCCTTGCCCTCCTTGACATTGGGCTCGACCATGTATCGCTCGCCCTGTTTCTCGTGGCGGGCGTCGCGCTCGGCCAGTTTCGCCTCGGTGAACTCGCGTTCCGTGCCGGTAAAGAGTTTCTCGCGCAACTGCGTGTCGAGGCGCTGCGCAAGGGCCGCGTCACCGCCAAGATAGCGATGTTCCAGAAGG
Source organism: Roseovarius autotrophicus (assembly GCF_018069895.1). GTDB lineage: Bacteria > Pseudomonadota > Alphaproteobacteria > Rhodobacterales > Rhodobacteraceae > Roseovarius > Roseovarius autotrophicus. The sequence continues at coordinate 15,019 of NZ_JAGQDH010000008.1, forward strand.
GCGGTGCGGATGGTGAAATCCTCGGCCCCCAGACGCAGGCAATCGCGGATGGTGCGGCTTGCATGGCCAACCTTCAGGCGCAGGTCCCACAGGATGTAGAGCATCGATTCGATCACGCTCTCAGCCCAGGGGGTGATCTTGTAGGGCGTGAGAAACAGCAGATCGACATCGGAAAACGGCGCCATCTCGCCGCGCCCGTAGCCGCCGACGGCGCAGACGGCGATGCGCTCGGCCTCGGTGGGGGTGGCGAGCGGGTGCATATGGCGCGTGGCCAGATCGAGCGTTGCCAGCACCACGCAATCCGTGAGCCAGCACCAGGCGCGGGTGGCGGGGCGCGCGTCGAAGGGCCGTCCGGCAAAGGCCCCGGCGATGGCCGTGCGGCCGTGCGCGATCTCTGCTCCGAGGATCGCGACGGCAGCACGGCGCAGCGCGGCGGGATCGGCGGCCCCGGTTGCGGCTTCGTCAAGCGCCATCGCCACCTTGCCCGCCGCGAAGATATCGTCGGGTGCAAGGATCAGGTCGGCGGGCGGCGCGGGCGGCTGGGGCAGGGGCATCAGGCCCCCGCAGGCCTCAGAACCCGGCACCGCCAAAGCCTTGCGGTGCCGGTGACAGGATCTGCACCCGCTTGTCGGTAATGGTGGCGACGGCAAGACCGCGCTCGTTGGTGCCGTCGGGATTGAGACGGAACACGCCGGTCACCCCCTGAAACCCAGCCGATTGCGTGAGATCGCCACGCGCCAGCCCTCGCCCGGCCTTGGCAAGCGCCCCGACTGCGGCGATGCCGTCATAGGCCAGCCCCGCGATCGGGTGTGGCGCATTGCCGTTGGCGGCCCTGAATCGCTCGGTGAAGCGGGCCGAACGGGCGGGATCGGGCAGGGCAAACCAGCTGCCCTGAACGCCGGGCAGGTCGAGCGTCTGCGGCGGCGTATCCCAGCGGGCAAGGCCGATATACTGCACACGGTCGGGGCCAAGCCCGGCCTCGGGAAGCATCTGCGAGAACAGCGGCAGCGCGCCGGCGGTGTTGGCGGTCAGGAACAGTGCGTCGGCGGCGTTGGTCTCGGCGGTCTGGCGGATCAGCGGGACCGCGTTCACCACACCGTCCTGCGAGAACTCATAGCCGACGCTGCCGGCAAGCGTTCCGCCCTGCGCCTGAACGGCACCGGTGATCGCCTCGAGCCCGAGCCGCCCGGCGAGATTCTCGGAATAGACCGCCATCATGCGCGACTTGCCCTGGCTTGCGGCAAAACCGGCCAGCCGGTCGGCGGTGTTGCGGAAGGTCTGCCCGAGAATGAAGAGATTACCGCCGGCGATGGTCGAGTTGTTGGAGAAGGCGAGCACGTTGATGTTGCGCGGCGCCACGGCGACGGCGACGGCATTGGCCGATTCGGCATGCAGGGGACCGATGATGATCTGCGCCCCGTCGGCAACGGCATTGAGTGCCGCCTGCCGGGCCTGCGCGGGCTGGCCGGCGGTGCCGTAGACGCGCAGATCGATCGTGACACCGACAAGGTCCGAGACAGCAAGCCGCGCGGCGTTCTCGAGGTCGCGGGCCAGTTGCGCTTCCTGCGCGTTCGCCGTGCCATGCGGCACCAGAAGCGCCACCGGTACCGCGCCGCGCGACACCGTGGCCGCGCCCGGCGTGGCCTGCGGCACCGGCTGGCAGGCGGCCAGCCCGACCAGCCCCGCAAGCGCAGCGAGGCGGGCTAAGGGCTTGCGGAGGGCGGTCGGAACGGCAAACATGGCTTACTCCCTGTCATGGGCACGCGGCTTCGGGTTATACGCCCGCGTGATCATAGCCGTCATCTGGAAAGGGTCCAGCGATGAATTCCGATCCGCAGAAACTGGCCGCCGGGCTTTACCTGATCGCGACGCCGATCGGGGCCGCGCGCGACATCACGTTGCGGGCGCTCGATCTTCTTGCGGCGGCGGATGTGCTGGTGGCCGAAGATACGCGCAGCCTGCGGCGGTTGATGGAAATCCATGGCGTGGCGCTGGGCGAGCGGCCACTCTGGGCCTATCATGATCACAACGGGGCCAGGATGCGCCCGCGCATTCTGGCGGCTCTGGCCGAGGGCAGATCGGTGCTCTACGCCTCCGAGGCGGGCACCCCGATGGTGGCCGATCCGGGCTTCGATCTTGGCCGCGCGGCGGTGGCGGAGGGATATCGGCTGATTTCGGCGCCGGGACCCTCGGCCGTGATCGCGGCGCTTACCCTGTCGGGCCTGCCTACCGACAGGTTCCTGTTCGCGGGCTTCCTGCCGAGCACCTCGGCACGGCGCAAGACGGTTTTGAAGGAACTTGGCGCGGTGCCCGCAACGCTGGTGTTCTACGAATCGCCCAAGCGCGTTTCGGCGATGCTGGCAGATGCGGCAGAGGTGCTGGGCGGCGAGAGACCGGCAGCGCTCTGCCGGGAAATCACCAAGAAATTCGAGGAAACCCGCCGCGATACGCTGGAAAACCTCGCAGAAAGCTGCGCCGGAGAGGCGCTGAAAGGGGAAATTGTTGTCGTGATCGGGCGCGGGGATTCACCGGATATTAAAGAAGATGATATAGACCGGACTCTGGATGAGGCATTGAAGGGCGCAAGTGTGCGTGATGCGGCGGATCAGGTGGCGGCGGCCCTGGGGTTGCCACGGCGTCAGGTCTATCAGCGGGCCTTGCAGCTTGCGGCCCGGAACGGATGAGGGAAAGGTGCGAGATGCGGCAGCTAGTGTTTGATTTCGGCGCGCCGCCTCCGAGCGCGATCACACCCGATCGGGTGCCACGCTGGCGGAGTGACCGCGGGCGGCGGGCCTTTCTCAGTGGACAGGCCGCCGAAGATATGGTCGCGCAGCTTTATGAGGGGCGCGGCGTAACGGTCCTGGCACGGCGCTGGCGCGGGATCAGCGGCGAGATCGACCTCGTCTTGCGCGCACCCGACACCTACGTGTTTTGCGAGGTGAAGCGCGCGGCAACCCATGATCTGGCGCTTCAGCGCCTGCGTCAGGGGCAGTTGCAGCGGATCTATCATGCGGCCTCGGAATATGTCGGGCTGACGCCCGAGGGGCAGCTTGCGCCGGTGCGATTCGATGTGGCGACGGTCGATGCTATCGGGGCCGTGGACATCCTCGAGGCGGCGTTCGGGCTTTTCTGAATTGCGCGCGCGCGCGCCATGGCCCATGAAAGGGGCGATGTGACACATGAGGCCGCACATGAAAATCGCCTTTCAGATGGACCCGATCGGGCCGATCGACATCACTGCCGACAGCACTTTCCGCCTGATGATCGAGGCGCAGGAACGGGGCCATGAGCTCTATTACTACACGCCTGATGCGCTGGCCTATGAAGAGGGGCGGATCACCGCGCGGGGCTGGCCGCTCGAAGTGCAGCGCGTGGCGGGGGATCACTACCGGCTGGGCGAAAACCGGACAGTCGATCTGGCGGATTTCGATGTCGTCTGGCTCCGGCAGGATCCACCTTTCGATATGCATTACATCACCACGACGCATCTCCTCGAGCGGTTGAGCCCCGGAACGCTTGTGGTCAATGATCCGTTCTGGGTGCGGAATTTCCCCGAGAAGCTGCTGATCCTGAACTTTCCCGATCTGACGCCCCCCACCACGATCGCACGCGATCTGGGCACGATCCGGGCGTTTCGCGCGCGCCATGGCGACGTGATTCTCAAGCCGCTTTACGGCAATGGCGGGGCAGGGGTGTTTCATCTGCCCGAGAGCGACCGAAATCTTGCCAGCCTGCATGAACTGTTCACGGGTTTCTCGCGCGAGCCGCTCATCGTTCAGAAATACCTGCCCGACGTGGCCCTGGGCGACAAGCGGGTGATATTGGTGGACGGCGGGCCAATCGGCGCGATCAACCGGGTGCCCGCGCAGGGCGAGACGCGCTCGAACATGCATGTGGGCGGGCGGCCCGAGAAGGTGGGCCTGACCGAGCGCGACCGCGAGATCTGCGCGCGGATCGGGCCGCTTTTGCGGGAGAAGGGACAGGTTTTCGTGGGTATCGACGTGATCGGCGATTATCTGACCGAGATCAACGTGACCTCGCCCACGGGGCTTCAGGAACTGGAACGCTTTGACGGCACCAATGGCGCAGGGCTGATCTGGGATGCGATCGAGGCGCGGCGGGGGTGAGCTGGCAGCGCGCGCTTCTGAACTTGCATCTTAACCCGGATTATTCATGCGGGTGCGGTGATAGTGGCGTAAGCTTTTGAAATTTTGTATTTTTTGGTTGTTGAAGCCAGAAAATCCAGTTTCCAAGGCAGGCCCCCTCACCATGATGCAGTCTACCTCCGCCGCACCCGCTTTGTCACTCTTGAACGGCAAACCCATCCTTCTCAATTTCGACGGGGCTGAGATGAGTTCCGATGCCGGTCTGACGCTCTTGCGGGAAGTTGAACGGCGGGCCGATCTGGCGGGTCTGTTGGCCTCGTGCCTCACCGATCCGCGTGACCCGGTCAAGGTGCGGCACAGCCTGGAAGATATCATCCGGTTCCGGATCATGATGATTGCCGCGGGGTATGAGGATGGCAACGATGCGGGAGATCTGCGCGATGACCCGGCGTTCAAGCTCGCCCTCGACCGTGATCCCGAGACCGGGGCGGCGCTGTGCTCGCAGCCGAGGATCTCGCGGATGGAAAACCACTTACAAAACGCCCAGAACCTGTTCAGATAAACCGAGCCACCTCTCTTCGATCTCGCCATTGATATGGAAACCGAAGATGGTGTGATCTGGGTCTACGGCCCCGGCGACGAAAGCGTTATCGCATTCACTCCGTTCGGTATCGAAAACCTGCGAGAGCTCATCGAAATGGATCGTGCAAGCGGCTGTACGGACGCCCCCCCATACGGTGGACAGCACGCCGCGTCATGCGGTCATGCCACGGGTATACCGCCGTTCCAGCAGGCGAAAGACCAGCGTTATCAGCCCGGCGATCATCAGATAGACCACGGCCAGCATCAGCAGCGGTTCGTAGATGATGAAGGTGTCCTGCCGCACCCGGCTGGCCACGGCATAGATGTCGATGACCGTGATCGTAGCCACCAGCGGCGTCGCCTTCATCTGCAGAACCGTCTCGCCGCCAAGCGTGGGCAGGGCGCGTTGCAGGGCCTGCGGCAGCCAGATACGGCGCAGGATGGCGAAGCGTGACAGACCGAAGGCGCGCCCAGCCTCCAGTTGTCCATGCGGGACCGAGCGGAACGCGCCGCGCATCACCTCGCCCTCGTATCCCGCATAGCTGAGTGTGAGCGCCAGCAACGCATAGGGCCATGCCTGCCGTAGATAGGGCCAAAGCTCGGATTCGCGTATCCAGGGGAACTGCGGGAACAGCGAGCCGAGTCCGAAATAAATCAGCCAAAGCTGCAGCAGCAGCGGTGTGCCGCGGATGACCGTGCAGAACGCACGCGCCGGCGCCGCCAGAAAACGCGGCCCCGCCGCCTGCGCCAGCCCCAGCGGCACCGCCAGCATGAAGCCCAGCAGGCAGGAAAGCGCCAGCAACCACAGCGTGCGCCAGAACCCCTGTAGCGCCAGATCGGCATAGCGTGGGATCCAGTGCCAGCGCATCGTCATCCCGGCATAAACCGCGATCCCCAGTGCCAGCGCGATCAGCACCAGACGGTGCGGCTGCATCACCTCGCGCCAGAGGCTGCGCAACGCGTTGCCGGGAAGGGCGGCGGGCACCGGTGCATTGGGCGGAATATTTGTCGGGGCGCTCACGGGTGCCCTCGTGTCGGCCCGGCCTCGCCCCGGCGGTAGCGCGCCTCGATCCAGCCGAACACCCGGCCCGAAACCAGTGTCATCGTCAGGTAGATCGCCCCAGCCGCCAGAAAGAAGGTAAAGAAGGCCCGTGTCGATCCCGCCGCCTGTCTTGTTTCCAGCGTCAGTTCGGAAAATCCGACAATGGCCAGCAGTGCGGTGTCCTTGGTGGCGATCAGCCACAGGTTGGACAGCCCCGGCAACGCCAGTGGCAGCATGGAAGGGAACGTGACACGGCGAAACAGCGTGATCGGTCCCATGCCATAGGCGCGCCCCGCTTCGATCTGGCCCTTGTCCACGGCCTGGATGGCACCGCGCAGCACCTCGGTCGCATAGGCGCCCTGCACGGTGCCCAGCACGAAGATGCCCGCCGCCACGCCGGAAACCTCGACCGGGCGCTGCCCCATCGCGCGCAGTGCCTGGTTCAGCAGGTCGGTGCCCGCGTAATAGATGATCAGGATCAGGATCAGTTCCGGCACCGCGCGCACAACGGTCGTGTAGACCGACAACAGATCGCGCGTGACCGGCCCGCCGTTTAGCTTGCCCAGCGCGCCGAAGGTGCCAAGCACCAGCCCCATGCCGAAGGCCCCCGCCGCGATTTGCAGCGATGCCAAGGCACCCCGCAACAGGTTGCCCCCCCAACCCGGCGGGTGGAGGGACAGAAGCCCCGCCGTGGTTTCAAGCCCCGGTACGAGCGTGTAAAGCCAGTCCAGCACGCGCGGCGCGGCTTACTGGTTGTAGGTGTAGATGGGCGAGTCGAAGTAGCGCGCGGTGATCTCGGCATGTGTGCCATCGGCGATGATGGTGGCGATACCGGCGTTGAGCGATTCGCGCAGCGCATCCTCTCCCGGCCGGACCCCGGCACCGACGCCGCGGCCCAGGATGCTCTCGTCCATTGCGACCGACCCCAGCAGGGTGCAGCAGTTGCCGAGATCGGACGCCAGGAAGGCATCCATTGCCACGCTGTCGGCCTGCATTGCGTCGATGCGCCCGGCGGCGAGGTCCTGGTTGGCCTCGTCCTGGGTCTGGTACAGCCGCAGTTCGGTCGCGCCCTCGAAATATGCCTGCGCATAGGCCTGGTGCGTGGTCGCCACCTGCACGCCCAGCGCCAGCCCGGCCAGCCCCTCTGGCGTCGGTTCGACATCAACACCCTGACCACCGACAATCACCGCCGGGGTCTGGTAATAAGGGTTGGTGAAGTCGATCGTCTGCATCCGCTCTTCGGTAATCGACATGGACGCCATGATCGCATCAATCCGCCCCGACAGCAGCGCCGGGATGATCCCGTCCCAGGCCGTGGGGGTCAGCACGCAGTCAAGCTCGGCGGCCGTGCAGATCGCGTCGATGATCTCGATCTCCCAGCCGGCCCAGTTGCCGGCCGCATCGGGCGAGGCGAAGGGCGGATAGGGCTCGGCCGCGATGCCGATGCGTACCTGATCGGCCATGGCGGTGGTGGCCATCGCCGCAAGCGCCGCGGCACCTGCCAGAGAAACAATTCTGTTCATGGGTCTCTCCTCTGTTGTCGCACGCCCTTTTGTGGCGCGCTTCTTGTCTGCGTCACGCCGGGTCAGATGCGCCCGGCATGGTGAGGCCCGTGCGGGCCACGGCAAGGGCGGCTGACCGTGCCGCCCTGTCGAATTGCTATTGCATTAGGCCCCAGCCCGCGTAATTATGCAAGTGTATAATTTCGGCAATCGGAAAACCCATGAGCCAGGAACCCATGCGCAAGACAGCGGCATTCGGCAGCGAGGACCGGGCGCACCCGCTTGCACGCGTGATCATGCGGGCACCCGGCCCGGCAATGGCTGCGGCCGACCCCGCGCAATGGCATTACGGTCCGGGCTTCGACCCGGCGCGCGCGCAGGCGCAGCACGCGGCGCTGGCCGATATCGTTGCGGCCTCGGGCTGCGAGGTGATCTGGCTGGACAGCGCCGATGACAGCTTGTCCGACGCCGTCTTCGTGCAGGACCCGTCTTTTGTAACCCACGCCGGCGCCGTGATCCTGAACATGGGAAAATCGCTGCGCCGAGCCGAACCCACGCTGCACGAGACTACCTACCAGCGCCTAGGCGTGCCGGTGATCGGACGGTTGACCGGCGATGCGCGCGCCGAGGCGGGAGACGCTTTCTGGATCGACCCGCAGACGCTGGCCGTCGGGCGCGGCGCACGCACAAATCAGGCCGGAATTGCGGCGCTGGACGACATCCTGCGCCCGCATGGCATCACGGTGCGCGCCTATGACCTGCCCTGGTGGAGCGGGCCTGAAGCCTGCCTGCACCTGATGTCTCTGGTCTCACCCGTCGCGCCGAACGCGGCGCTGATCCATGCGCCGCTGATGCCCTTTGCCCTGTGGCAGGATCTGCGCGATGCAGGCTGGACGCTGATTCACGCGCCAGAGGCAGAGTTTCATGCCTCACAGGGCCTGAGCCTGAATGTGCTGATGCTGAAGCCCTTTGATGTTGTGATGATCGACGGCTTTCCCCAAACGCGCGCCGCACTCGAAAAGGCCGGATGCCGGGTGCAGGTCTTTGAAGGCGACGCGCTGTGCATCGCCTGCGAAGGTGGGCCGACCTGCCTTACCCGCCCCCTGCTGCGCGCGGCGTGCGCGTGATGAACGCCCGGCGTCCCTTCCGCCGCAAGGGCGAAGAGACACGGCGCGCGGCGCTGATCGAGGCGGCGCTGGCCTGCATCGCCGAGGGGGGGCCGCAGGCTGCCACCGTGCGCGCCATCGCGCTGCGTGCTGGTGTCACGCAGGGGCTGATCCGGCATTATTTCGCCACCAAGGAAGATCTGATAGCCGCCGCTCATGACCATCTGATGACCGGCCTGACCGAGGCGAGCGCGGCGTCTCTGGGTGCGCTTCCGGCCGATCCGCGGGCGCGGCTCGAGGGCTTCGTGGCCAATGCGGTTTCGCCCCCGGTGGTTGATCCGCGCGCCATGGCACTATGGGCAGCATCGATGCAGCTGGTTGCCCGCGACCCGGCGATGCGCGAGGTGCATGAGCGCACCTATCGTGCCTTTCGCGACCAGCTGGAGGCGCTGATCGCCGATGCCTTGCAAACCACCGGCAGGCCAGCCGATCCGGCCACCACCCGGCGGCTGGCGATTGCCGGTAATGCTTTGCTGGACGGGCTATGGCTGGAAGCCTCGGCCCTGCCGGAACAGTTGCCACCGGAAGAAGCCCGCGCGATTGCGATCGACGCCTTTGAATCCCTCCTTGGCCTTGAACTGAAAGAGTAAGCGATGCGCTATGCGGAAGTCACCGAGCGTCTGGCCGGTCTGGGGTCGGATAAATGGACGCTCTTTGTGGCGGCGACAGCGCGCAAGCGGGCCGGGCAGCCGGTCATCGACCTGACTATCGGCGAGCCTGACACCGCCACCCCTGACCATCTGATCCGGGCTGCTACCAGCGCGATGCAGGCGGGGCGGACCGGCTATTCCAACGGGCGTGGCGAGCCGGAGGCCCTGGCGGCGCTGAGCGCGCGCTATTCCGAAGCAACCGGGCGCCAGATCGGCGCCGACCGGTTCCTGTGTCTGCCGGGAACACAGACGGCACTTTATGTGGCGTTGATGGCGCTGTGCGACCCAGGTTGCGAGGTGATCCTTGGCGATCCGATGTATGCAACCTACGAGGGGCTGATCCGCGCTGCCGGTGCGCGGCCGGTGCCGGTGGCGCTGCGTCCCGAACACGGATTTCGCCTGCAGGCGGTTGATGTCGCGGCGCGGATCACGCCTGCCACGCGCGCAATCCTGCTCAACACTCCGCACAACCCCACCGGCGCGATCCTGAGCCTGGCAGATCTGGATGCCCTGCTCGCCACTGCCGCCAGGCATGACCTGTGGGTGATCTCGGACGAGGTCTATGGCAACCTGACCCATGATGGCGCGGTTTTCACCTCGGCGCTGGCCGACCCGGCGCACGAGGCGCGGGTGGTCGTCGCCTCCTCGATCTCGAAATCACATGCGGCCACGGGCTTCCGCGCGGGCTGGCTGTGCGGATCGGCCGAGTTCTGCGCGCGCTCCTTGCCCCTGTCCGAGACCATGCTGTTCGGCTCGCAGCCCTTCATTGCCGACATGATGGCCGAAGCACTGGCCAGCCCGCCCACGTCTGCGCAGGCCATGGCCGCTCGTATGGCGCGGCGCGCGCGCATTGTTCACGAGGCGCTGGACGGCGTGGCAGGGCTGCGTGTGCACCGGCCTCAAGCGGGGATGTTCGCACTTGTCAACATTCGCGCGCTGAGCCGCGATTCGCAGGCTTTTGCACTGGACCTCCTGCACGCCACCGGGGTCGCGGTCATGCCCGGCGCGTCCTTCGGCACGGCGCTGGAAGGATGGTTGCGGTTGGCGCTGACCGCCAGCGATGACACAACCCGCGAGGCCTGCGCCCGCCTCGCCCGCTTTGCCGAAGGATGCCGGCCATGAGCACGGTTGCGCAGGGTCTGGTGGACTGGCTGACATTGATGGGAACCGAGGTGATCTTCGGCATCCCCGGCGTGCACACGATCGAGCTGTATCGCGCGCTGCCCGGTGCCGGGATTCGCCATGTCACCCCGCGCCACGAAGCCGGCGCAGGCTTCATGGCCGATGGCTATGCGCGCGCTTCTGGCCGTTTTGGCGTGGCACTGGTGATCACCGGACCGGGGCTGACCAACATCCTGACGCCGATGGCACAGGCGCGCGCCGATTCCGTGCCTATGCTGGTCATCTCGGGCGTCAACCAGCGCGATGCGCTGGGCAAGGGGTGCGGGCATTTGCACGAACTCCCCGATCAGCAGGCGCTGGTCGCCAAGCTGTGCCCCTCTTTCCACCTGGACCAGGCCGAAGACCTGCCTGCCACGCTGGCGCAGATCGCACAGGCGCTGACCACGGGGCGCCCGGGGCCGGTGCATCTGCAGATCCCGCTTGATCTGATGGCGGCCCCGTTGCCCGGTCAGCTCGCGCCCTTCGTCGCCGCCACCGCCCCGTCGCCAGACCTGACTCAGGCCAACCGCCTGCTGGCACAGGCACAGACACCCGTCATCCTTGCCGGTGGCGGGTGTCGCGGTGCGGGCAGCGCGCTGAAGGCATTGGCCGAGCGGCTGGGCGCGCCGGTCATCCTGACCACAAATGCACGCGGCCTGATGCACGGACACCCGCTTGGCGTGCCGGCCTCGCCCAGCCTCGGCGCGGTGCGGGATCTGATCCGCAACGCCGACCGGTTGCTGGTGCTGGGCTCGGAACTGGGCCGCACCGACTGCGATATGGTCGAGGATGGCAAGTTTCCCGCGACCGACGGCATGATCCGCGTCGATATAGACCCCGACCAACTGGCCCGGCACCCCGCCGCGCTGACAGTGCAGGCTGATGTCGCAACCATCCTGCCCCGGCTGACTCGTGCCATGCCCGCAGCGGATGGCCCCGCCCGCGCCGCGCATACGCGCGACGCGGCAAGGGCCGCACTACCCGCTGGGTATGAAGCTGAAGTTGTCCTGCTGGAGCGGCTGCGCGAAGGCTGTCCCGGCGCCATCATGGTGGGCGATTCCACGCAGGTCATCTATGCCGGCAACCTGTTCTACGATCACGACCGCCCCGGCGGCTGGTTCAACGCCGCCACCGGATACGGCGCGCTGGGCTATGCACCCGGCGCCGCCGTGGGGGCAGCACTGGCGGCGCCCGAAGCGCGCATCCTGTGCCTGATCGGTGATGGCGGGCTGATGTTCTCGCCCGGAGAGTTGCTGACCGCCGCCGAGGAAGGGCTGGATATCACCTTCATCGTGTTCAACAATGCGGGCTTTGGCGAGATCGCCACGGCGATGCGTTCGGCAGGCGCGCAGGTGCTGGGCTGCACGCCGCGCCCTCCCGATTTCGCTGATCTTGCCAGCGCCTGCGACCTGCCTTTTGAACGGGTGACCCCGCAGGCCCTGCAGATCACCGGGTCGGGGCCGCGTCTGATTGAAGTGACGCTGCCCCCTGTGCAGTAAACAGTGCAACCGGCCCGTATAGGCCAGCGCCACGAGACCAAACGGCGGTCAGGAATCGACCGATCGCCTGAAAGAGGGGAGAAAAGGATGCCATTGAGCATGAACCGCGAGGTGTTCATCACCTGTGCCGTGACCGGTTCGGGCGGTACGCAGCACAAATCGCCCCATGTGCCGCGCTCGCCGGAGCAGATTGCCGCCTCGGCCATCGACGCGGCAAAGGCGGGCGCGGCGGTGGTGCATTGCCATGTGCGCGACCCCGAAACCGGGGCGCCGGCGCGCGACCCCGCGCTTTACCGCGAGGTGACAGAGCGCATCCGCGATGCCGAGGTCGATGTGGTGCTGAACCTGACCGCAGGCATGGGCGGCGATCTGACGCTGGGCGGCACCGACAGTCCGCTGCCCCCGATTGCCGGCACAGACATGATCGGTGCCGCCGAGCGCGTGCAACATGTGGTAGACTGTCGGCCAGAGCTGTGCACCCTCGATTGCGGCACGATGAACTTTGCCGAGGCTGATTATATCATGGTCAATACGCCGGGCATGCTGCGCGATATGGCGCAGCGGATGGCGGCAAGCGGCACGCGCATCGAGATCGAAGCCTTTGATACCGGGCATCTGTGGTTCGCGAAACAACTGGTGGCCGAAGGGATCATCGCCGACCCGGTGCTGGTGCAACTGTGCATGGGGGTGCCCTGGGGCGCGCCGGATGACCTGAATACCTTCATGGCGATGGTCAACAACGTGCCGGCGGGCTGGCACTGGTCGGCCTTTGCGCTGGGGCGCAACGAGATGCCCTATGTCGCGGCCTCGGTTCTGGCCGGCGGCAATGTGCGCGTGGGGCTGGAGGACAACCTGTATCTTGAAAAGGGCGTTCTGGCTACCAACGCGCAACTGGTCGAGCGCGCGGTAACCATCGTCGAGGCGATGGGCGCGCGGGTGATCGGCCCGGACGCATTGCGCGAGCGGCTGAAACTGGAGAAAAGGGCACCGCTATGAAGGCGGCCATCATCGGCGGCGGTGTCATCGGGGGCGGCTGGGCGGCGCGGTTCCTGCTCAACGGCTGGGATGTCGCGGTATTCGATCCTGACCCGGAGGCCCCGCGCAAGCTGGACGCGATCCTGCAGAACGCCCGCGCCAGCCTGCCCGCGCTGTCCGACCTGCCCATGCCGACCGAGGGGCGGCTGCGCTTCGCCGACACATTGGCCGAGGCGGTCACGGGGGCCGATTACATCCAGGAATCCGTGCCCGAACGGCTGGAAATGAAACACCGTGTCTATGCCGAGATCCAGCGCGCGACCCCGGATGTGCCGCTGGGCTCGTCCACATCGGGCTTCAAGCCTTCCGAACTGCAGAAGGGCGCGCGCCACCCATCGGCGATCTTCGTCGCGCATCCGTTCAACCCGGTCTACCTGCTGCCACTGGTCGAAATCGTGCCCGGCCCGACCCATGACAAGGCGCTGATCACGCGTGTCAAGAACCTGCTGCGCGACCTGGGCATGTTCCCGCTGCATCTGCGCCGCGAGATTGATGCGCATATCGCCGACCGGTTCCTGGAAGCCGTCTGGCGAGAGGCGCTGTGGCTGGTCAGAGACGGCATCGCCACGACCGGCGAAATCGACGAGGCGATCCGAATGGGCTTTGGCCTGCGCTGGGCGCAGATGGGCCTGTTCGAAACCTACCGCATCGCCGGAGGCGAGGCGGGGATGAAGCACTTCATGGCCCAGTTCGGCCCCTGCCTGACCTCGCCCTGGACGAAACTGATGGATGTGCCCGAATTCAACGACGAACTGGTCGATCTGATCGCAAGTCAGTCCGACGTGCAATCGGGCCATCACACGATAGCCGATCTGGAACGCATTCGCGACGGCAACTTGATCGGCTTCCTGCGCGTCCTGAAAGATCGTGATTGGGGCGCCGGAAAGGTCTTGCGCGACCATGACGCGAGACGCAGAACCGCGATTCCCGCCCCCGCCCTGATACCCGACGCCGCGGCGCCATTGGTGCTGACGCAGATGCAGGTCCTGCCGGGGTGGATCGATCACAATGGGCACATGACCGAAAGCCGCTATCTGTTCGCGGCGTCCGAAACCTCGGACGCGCTGCTGCGGCTCATCGGGGCCGATATGGACTATGTCGCCGGCGGGCACAGCTATTACACCGCCGAAAGCCATATCACGCATCTGGGCGCAGCAAAGCTTGGCGATCACCTGACCGGGACGGTGCAGGTGTTGGGCGCAGATGAAAAACACATGCATATCGTCATCACCATCGCGCGCCAGGATACGCCCGTCGCCATGGTCGAACAGATGCTGCTGCATGTGGACATGACAGCGGGCCAGACCTGCCCGGCCGCGCCTGCGGTGCTGGACCGGCTGCTGCCGATCCGCGATGCCCATGCCGCGCTGCCGCGCCCGGCCCAGGCAGGCCGCCATGTCGGACAAAGGAAAAACTGATGCATTTTGCCCTCACCGACGAACAGCGCATGATTTCTGATACCACGCGCGCCTTCGTTGAAGCAGAACTCTACCCGCATGAAGCATTGGTCGAACGAACCGGCCACCTGCCAATGGAGATCATCCGCGAGGTCCAGGCCAAGGCGATCAAGGCCGGGCTCTACGCCGCGAACATGCCCGAGGATGTCGGCGGCGCGGGCCTCGATACGCTGAGTTGGCTGCTCTATGAGCGCGAGCTGGGGCGTGCGAACTATGCGCTGCACTGGACTTGCGTGGCGCGGCCCTCGAACATCCTGCTGGCCGGCACCGCGTCGCAGCGCGAGAAATACCTCTACCCCTGCATACGTGGCGAGACCTGGGACTGCCTTGCCATGACCGAACCCGGCGCCGGATCGGACTTGCGCGGGATGCAGGCAACCGCCCGCCCGGACGGTAGTGACTGGGTGCTGAACGGTACCAAGCATTTCATCAGCCACGCCGATATCGCGGGCTTCACCATCGCCTTCATGGCCACCGGCACCGAGGACACGCCGCGCGGACCAAAGAAACGGATCACCGCCTTCTTTGTCGACAAGGGCACGAAAGGCTTTAGCGTCAGAGAGGGCTATCGCAACGTCAGCCATCGTGGCTATACCAACGCGATCCTTGAATTCGACGACTGCCGCGTGCCGGTGGAGAACATTCTTGGCGAGCTTCACAAGGGCTTCGACGTGGCCAATAAATGGCTGGGTGCCACCCGGCTGCAGGTGGCCGCGACCTGCCTGGGCCGTGCAAACCGGGCGCTGCGTCTCGCCCTTGGCCATGCGGTCGACCGCCGACAGTTCGGCCAGCAGATCGGCAAGTTCCAGGGCGTCAGTTTCAAGTTGGCCGATATGGCGCTGGAACTGAAAGCCGCAGAGTTGCTGACATGGGAAGCGGGCTGGAAAGTCGATCAGGGCAGTGTGACGGATGCCGACATGGCGATGGCCAAACTAAAGGCCAGCGAGGTTCTCGCCATGGTAGCGGATGAAGCGATCCAGATCCACGGCGGTATGGGACTGATGGAAGAACTGCCACTTGAACGGATCTGGCGCGATGCGCGGCTGGAAAGGATATGGGAAGGCACCAGCGAGATTCAGCGCCACATCATCAGTCGTGAATTGCTGAGACCGCTTGGAGGCTGAAAAGAAGGCGACAGGGGGGCGTCTGCCCCGCTGGAGCCCCCCAGGATACTTGAGGACAGAAAATGCGGCACGTTAACGGACTCTCAACCCTGTCTTGTCACTCTGAACTCACGGTACAGGCGGGGACGCCGATGACCGTGGCAGGAAATGGCACCCGGTTCCTTCCGGAATCGGGTGTTCCCATTTTCTGTCCTCAAGTATCCTGGGGGGTGAATGCGAAGCAGAGGGGGGCAACGCCCCCCTTCTTTGCCCGACGGGGCGGCGAATGAACGATCTGTCCCGCCTTCTTCGTCCGCGCAGCATCGCTGTTCTTGGTTCTGGCTGGGCCGAGAATGTCGTCGCGCAATCGCGAAGCATGGGGTTCGATGGGCCAGTCTGGCCTGTTCACCCGGTGCGGCGCCAGATTGCCGGCGTTCCCTGCCATCGCAGCCTTGCCGACCTGCCCGGTGCACCGGACGCAACCTTCATCGGTGTCAATCGCCATGCAACGCTGGAGATTGTCACGCAGCTTGCCGAGATGGGCGCGGGTGGCGCGGTGTGTTTTGCCTCAGGCTGGCGCGAGGCGGGGGAGGGGCATCTTCAGGACCGACTCCTGAGTGCGGCCGGGGCCATGCCTTTGCTGGGGCCGAACTGCTATGGTCTGATCAACTACCTGGACGGGGCGCTGCTCTGGCCGGATCAGCACGGCGGACGGCGCGTCACGCACGGGGTGGCGCTGATCAGCCAGTCCTCGAACATCGCGATCAACCTGACCATGCAGGCGCGCGGCCTGCCGATCGCCTATGTCGCCTGTCTGGGCAATGCCGCGCAGATCGGCCTGGCGGAACTGGCCGGAGCGGTACTGGCGGATGAGCGCGTGACCGCTCTGGGCCTTTATCTGGAGGGTTTGGGCAATGCTGCGGCCTTTGCTGCCGTCGCGCAGGCGGCGCAGGCGGCCGGCAAAGGCATCGTGGCGATCAAGTCCGGCAAGACCGAAGCAGCGCGCACGGCTGCCGCCTCGCACACTGCCGCCATGACCGGGCCGGCGGTTACCTCCTCGGCCTTTTTGCACCGGATCGGTGTAGCCGAGGTGAGCACGCCCGCCGAGCTGATCGAGACGCTGAAGATCCTGCATCTTCACGGGCAGGGGCTGGGCCGGCGGCTGTGTTCACTGTCCTGCTCGGGCGGCGAGGCCGGGCTTGTGGCGGATCTGGGGGATGCGGCAGGGCTGCAGTTTCCGCCCCTTTCCGAGCCACGCCGTGTGCAGCTTGCGGCCAGCTTGGGCCCGCTGGTCACCATCTCGAACCCGCTGGATTATCACACCTTCATCTGGGGTGACGGGCCGCGCATGGCAGAGGTCTTTACCACCATGCTGGCCGACC
Organism: Roseovarius autotrophicus; assembly: GCF_018069895.1. Lineage (GTDB taxonomy): Bacteria > Pseudomonadota > Alphaproteobacteria > Rhodobacterales > Rhodobacteraceae > Roseovarius > Roseovarius autotrophicus. The sequence continues at coordinate 31,704 of NZ_JAGQDH010000008.1, forward strand.
ATGATGCCGGCATCTTTCTGATCGACCCGCCGCGCCCGGACCGTTGTGACCCGTCAAGCTTCGAGCCTGCGCTGCAGGCCATCGCCACTGCCGCGCAGGCCACGGGCAAGCCCGCTTTTCCCGTCGCCTCGCTGCCCGAGAATTTTGACGAGGGCCGCGCGATCACTCTGATGGATCAGGGGATTGCGCCCCTTATGGGGGTGGAGACCGCGTTGGCCGCGATCCGGGCGGCGCAGCTTCCGCCCCGGCGCGAGGGCTGGAAAAACTGGGCACCCGTTACGCGCCATGGCCGGTTGTCGCTGCTGGACGAGGCGGTTGCCAAGGCCATGCTGGCCGAGGCAGGCGTCGCTGTGCCCCGCGGGGTGCGCGCTGACAGTTTGGCCGAATTGCGCGCACATGCTGCAGGGCTGACGCCCCCCCTGGCGCTGAAGGGGCTGGGCTTTGCTCACAAGACCGAGGCTGGGGCGGTGCGTCTGAACCTGTCCTCGCTCGACGGGCAGGCCGGGATGCGAGGTGCGACCGGCTATCTGGCCGAGGAGATGGTGACCGACGCCTTGAGCGAAATGCTGATCGGCGCGCGGCGCGACCCGATCTATGGTGCCACGCTTATACTGGGCTTCGGTGGCGTAGCGGCAGAGTTGCTTGGTGATACGGCAACACTGGTCTTGCCGGTGACGGCAGCGGATGTCACGCAGGCGCTGCGCGGCTTGCGGTTGTGGCCACTGCTGGACGGCTACCGCGGGCGCAGGCGGGCCGACACCGCGGCTGTCGTGGCCGTGGCACTGGCCTTGCAGGCCCTGCTGGAGGCTGATTCGCGGCTGGAAGAGATAGAGATCAACCCGCTGATGGTGCGGGACAGCGGCGCCATTGCCGTGGATGCGGTGATTTGGAGGGAAAACACATGATGCAAATGCGCAGCGACGGGCCGGTGCGGACGCGGGCCGAGGGTGCCATTCTGGAAGTCACGCTAGACCGGCCAAAGGCCAATGCCATCGATCTGGCCACCAGCCGGATCATGGGCGATGTCTTCCGCGATTTCCGCGATGACGACAGCCTGCGTGTGGCGATCCTGCGCGCTGAGGGGGGAAAGTTCTTCTGCCCTGGCTGGGACCTGAAGGCTGCGGCCGAAGGCGACGCCGTTGACGGCGATTACGGGGTTGGTGGTTTTGGCGGGCTGCAGGAACTGCCGCATCTGAACAAACCCGTTATTGCGGCTGTCAACGGCATCTGCTGTGGCGGCGGGCTGGAACTGGCGCTGAGCTGCGATCTGATCCTTGCCTCGGACAATGCCAGTTTTGCGCTGCCGGAAATCCGTTCCGGCACGGTGGCCGATGCCGCTACCCTGAAGCTGCCAAAGCGCATTCCCTATCATGTGGCAATGGACCTGCTGTTGACCGGGCGCTGGTTCGATACCGCCGAGGCGCTGCAATGGGGCCTGTTGAAGGAAGTGACCACATCAGAGGACCTGCTGCCCAGAACCTGGGATCTGGCGCGCCTTCTGGCCAGCGGCCCGCCGCTTGTCCATGCCGCGATCAAGGAGGTGGTGCGCGAGGCCGAGGACATGCGCTTTCAGGATGCGCTGAACCGCATCACCAAGCGCCAGTTCGAGACCGTGGACAGGCTGTATTCCAGCGAAGACCTGCTTGAGGGCGCGCGCGCCTTCGCTGAAAAGCGTGATCCGGTCTGGAAAGGACGCTGACGCGACCATCGCACATGCCTGTTATCAAAACGCCGTCACTAGAGCATGATGAGATCAGATTGAAGCGTATCCTGCGTTGACAAGATAGTTTGCGCATTCCTGCGGGGCAAAGCGGTCGAGGAGTGCTTCGATCCTGCGCCATGGTGCCTCCGCTGTTCTTTCGGAGGCGTTGCGCGCTGAAGCCGAACTTGCGGATCAACCTCCGAAAGCGGCTGGAGCGCGACAAACCCGATGCGCTGGCTGTGCCGCCATCGTCACAATCGTTCCCCCGGATCGGTTGCCTTACGCTGCGGCCACCGAATGTGATCTGAGGGTATCGAGAAGACTCAGGACCCAGCCACGCAATGGCGCTGGACTTACAACAACGACCGCCCCAACATGGGTATCGGCGGCGTCACCCCCGCCATGAAACCGAGAATGGTCGCGTAAGTTCTACGCACGCACCCCGTTAAAAAGGGGGAGAGCACGATTGAAATCAGGGGCCGCGCGGCAGAATTGAGCAAGATCGCAAGTGGCCAGCGCCGCCAAGGCGCAAATCGCGGTCGCCGGTGTCATAACGTCGCCCAAGCAGGCTGTTCAGTCCCTGCCGCGGAACACGCAAAGATTGGATGGAGACATCGTGGACAAGAAGCAGCAGATCCACTTCTGGTATTTCGCCGCCGCCTTCATGGTGTTGTTGATGGTGCAATCGTGGGTGTCGCAAGCCTCGGTCACCGAACGCATCCCCTACAGCACCTTTCTGGAATATCTCGAGTCGAATCGCATCGCTTCGGTCACCGTGCGCGCCGAGCAGGTCGAGGGGCGCTATCGCGACGCGATTGACGGCAACACCCATTTTGTCACCAACATCGTGCCCCCGGACCTGACCGAACGGCTGGAGCAATCGGGCGCGGAATTTGACGGCACGGTGCAGAATACATTTCTCAATACGATCTTGTCGTGGGTCGTGCCGATCCTGCTGATCTTTGCGCTCTGGAGTTTTCTGTTGCGCGGGATGATCGAGAAACAGGGCATGGGCGGCATGATGAATGTCGGCAAATCTCGTGCCAAGGTCTATGTCGAGCGCAACACAGGCGTCACCTTCGACGATGTGGCGGGCGTGGACGAGGCCAAGGCGGAACTCAAGGAAATCGTCGATTTCCTGAAGGAGCCTGAAAAATATGGCCGTCTTGGCGCGCGCATCCCCAAGGGCATCCTGCTGACCGGCCCGCCCGGCACCGGCAAGACATTGTTTGCCCGCGCCATCGCGGGCGAGGCCGGTGTGCCGTTCTTTTCCATTTCGGGCAGCGAGTTTGTCGAGATGTTCGTGGGCGTGGGCGCGGCGCGGGTGCGCGATCTGTTCGATCAGGCGCGCAAGGCCGCGCCCTGCATCATTTTCATCGACGAGCTGGACGCGCTGGGCCGCCGCCGCAGCATTGGCGGCTTTGGCGGCGGGCATGACGAAAAGGAACAGACGCTCAACCAGCTTCTGGCGGAACTCGACGGGTTCGATCCGCGCGAGCGGGTCGTGCTTCTGGCCGCGACCAACCGGCCCGAGATTCTGGACCCGGCCCTGATGCGGGCGGGGCGGTTTGACCGGCAGGTGGTGGTGGACCGTCCCGACAAGACCGGGCGGGCCGCGATCCTGCGCGTGCATCTGCGCAAGGTTGAGGTTGACCCAAGCCTGGATATTGATGCCGCGGCCGGTCTCACGCCGGGGTTCACCGGGGCGGAACTGGCCAATCTGGTGAACGAGGCCGCGATCCACGCCACAAGGCGCGGGGCCGAACGGGTGGCGATGGAGGATATTACCTCGGCGCTGGAACGCGTCGTGGCAGGGATGGAGCGCAAGGGGCATCTGCTCAACGCGCATGAACGCGAAACCGTGGCCTGGCACGAGATGGGCCATGCGCTCGCCGCCGCGCGCCTGCCGGGGGCCGATCCGGTGCACAAGGTGTCGATCATCCCGCGCACCATCGGGGCCTTGGGATATACGCTGACCCGCCCGACCGAGGACCGGTTCCTGATCACCCGGTCAGAGCTTGAGAACCGAATGGTGATGCTTCTGGCGGGGCGCGCGGCGGAAGAGATCCGCTTTGACGAATGGTCCACCGGCGCGGCGGATGATCTGGTGCGCGCCACCGATATCGCGCGCCAGATCGTCACCCGCTTCGGGATGCACAAGACGCTGGGGCAAGCGGTGCTGGAACAGGATCGCGGCGGCTTTCTGGGCGAGGACAAGGTCAGTTTCTCGCCGCGCGACCATTCCGAGGCCACCGCGCGCGAGGTCGATCTGGCGGTGCGTGATCTGATTGGCGCGGCCTATGACCGGGCGGTGGGCCTTTTGCGCGACAACCACGATGATCTCGAATCCGGGGCGCGGCTTTTGCTGGAACGCGAGACGATCACGCCAGCGGATTTCGCCCCCCTCAAACCAGCCTAGGCGACCGCCGCATGCCCCGACAATCCACGCGCCAACCGTCCCGCCGTCACACCGCTCCAACTGCCCCGGAGGGATGCCACGACTGCCTGCCATGTTCTTGCGCAGGAGCACCGGCCCGTGCCCGAGTCCTTCGCGCTTGATCATACCAGAGCACGAAACCAGCGCGGATCCTCAATTATGCAGGCAGTAGCGCGGCCAACTTGGAAGCCGGGCCGTCCACAATGCACGCAAGCGCATTGGCTGGACTTGTCAAATGCAGGTCAAGCTGTTCTTCTGCGCTTCTGATTGAAGCGTTTGCACCATAAAAGACAAAGGGGGGAGACCGAAGTGATCAATACAAGATTTGCGAAGTCGATGTATATGACGGCGGCCACAATGGGCCTGAGCCTGACGCTGGCGTCTGTGGCAGGCGCTGAAACACGCGTGACGCTGAAATCAGCCTCTTCGACCAGCTCTTATTACGTCATGATGGTGCAACTGGGTGAAATGCTCAGCGCGCAATCCGATGGCGCAATCCAGCCAACTGTCGAGGAAAGCCAGGGTTCTGTCCAGAACGTCGCCGAAGCAGGTCGGCGGCCTGGCGCGTTTCTGTTCACCACACCTCCGAACCTGATTGCCGATGCACAAGCTGGGAAAGCCCCGTTCGAGCAGGGGAATTTCGATAGTATTCGTACGCTTTTCCCGATGCCTTTCATCACCATTCATCTGGTGGTCCGCGGTGACAGCGATATTCACAGCGTCGCTGATCTGTCCGGACGCAGCTTTATCTCGGGCGGCACGGGAACGTTTTGTCAACGCCAGGTGGCCTCGATCTTCGAGACGCTGGGCATTGCTGACAGCGTGACTGCACCCGAAATGGAACTGTCAGGCGCACCCGCGGCCTTGCGCAACAACCAGGTTGACGGCTACGCGACCTGTTCGGCTCATCCGACGCCGCAGGTGCAGGAACTGGCCGCCACGCTCCCCGTGCGTATCCTGTCCTTCACCGAAGACGAGCGAGCGGCGATCATAGCGGCCAACCCCGGGGCTGGCGCGGTGACTGTTGCAGCCAATACCTATGCGGGGGTGGACGATGAAATCGCGACCATGGCTGTCCCCGTCGGAGCCTATGCAACCAATATGGACGATGACACTGCGCTGAGCATTGTATCAGCCTTCTGGACGCAGCGCGCGGACATGGCTGACACGAACCCATGGTGGGCGGGCGTAACACCCGATCTGGTGCCGCAACTGGGCGCACCTCTGCACGAAGGCATTGTGGCGTTTTACGCCCAACATGGCGTGGAAATGCCCTGAGCCTGTACTCCATGGCTGTAGCAGAGTGACATGCACGATCCGGGCGCGCGCCAAACGACGTCAGCGCGCGCCCTTTCCCTGTAATGCGCATGCGCGAGGTCGAGCTGTGTCGCTTCCGCCTCGATACCCGACATCGGAGACTCGATGAAGCGTCCGTCGTTTTTTGATACTTGGCTAACGGTCGAGATGGAGGGCCACCGTTTCGGTGTCATTGCGATCGGGTTGGCGGTGTTGTTGGTCGGGTTTCACATGTGGAACGCCTTTGCCGGACTTATTCCAAACCTGATCACCCGGCCGGCACATCTCGCCTTGGCATTGCCCTGGATATTCGTTCTGGGCGCGGCAGCGCAGCAGGGGCGGGCCGCATACTGGTCGGGCTGGGCGTTCCTTGCTGTCGGCTTGACGGTCAGCGCCCTGATCATGCTCAACCGGCGCGATCTTGTTCAGCAATATGGGGCGCTCAGTGGCCCGGTCCAGATCGTCCTGGCTAGCGCGCTGATTGTGGTGGTTCTGGAAATGGCGCGTCGGGCAATCAAGATCGTTTTGCCCGCTGTGGCGTCAATCGTGCTGGCCTATGCGTTTTTCGGCGCATTTATTCCCGGAAAGTTCGGCCATGCGGGTATGCCGGCGGACTACTTGCTCGGCACGCTCACCATAACCGAGGGCGGGCTATGGGGCACGCTGACCGGAACTTCGGTCGATACCATCGCCATGTTCGTGATTTTGGGCGGGTTCATTTCGGCGGGACAGGCGGGAACGGGGTTCATGGCCTTCGCCACCCAGATTGCGGGCCGCGCCCGCGCGGGGGCGGCCAAGGTGGCGATCCTGTCATCGGCCTTCTATGGCTCGATTTCCGGTGTGGCGGCGGCCAATACGGCGTCGACCGGAATGATCACAATCCCGACCATGAAACGCCTTGGCTATCCGCCGCAACTGGCCGCCGCGACCGAGGCCGTGGCCTCGACCGGAGGACAAATCCTGCCGCCCGTGATGGGGGCAGGCATCTTCGTGATGGCAGAACTGGTGCGCGTCCCCTACACCGAGATCATGGTCGCAGCCCTCTTGCCCGCGATCCTGTTCTTCATGGCGGCGTGGTTCGGCGTCCATGTCTATGCGCTGCGCACCAATCTGACCGCCTTGCCAAGGGATGCGCTGCCCGGTTGGGCGGTTGTCGCACGGTCCATGCCGTTCTTCCTGCTGCCCTTCTCGATCCTGGTCGGGACACTTGTGTTCACCAGCTACACCCTTGCCTATGCGGCGGTGTTTGCCACCATCGTGACCTGGATCACCCTGATCTTCGAGGCGAATGGGTCACTGTCGTTGCGGGGGTGGTATCGTCGCACATTGCTTGCAGTGGTCACGGCGGCGCAACAGGTTGCGATCATCGCGGCGGTCATCGTTTGTGCGGGGATCGTCGTGGGGGTGTTCAACATGACCGGGCTCGGGATCAAGCTGACTTCGCTGATCCTCTCGGCCTCGGACGGGCGGTTGTGGATTGCCTTGCTTCTGACAGCCCTGGCCGCACTTGTGCTTGGCATGGAACTGCCCACGACGGCGGCCTATGTGATCTGCGCTGCCGTCGCCGCGCCAGCGCTTATGGGAATGGGTTTGCCTGACCTGCAAGCGCATCTGTTCGTGTTCTGGTATGCCCTGCTTTGCACGATTACCCCGCCGGTTTGCGGCAACGTATTCATTGCGGCGGCCATTGCGAAGACGCCATGGTTGCCGGTTGCGGGCAATGCGATGCGCCTCGGGGTTGGGCTGTTCGTCATCCCGCTGGGCTTTGTGGCCAATCCCGAGATCCTGAACCTGGCGGGAGATCCGATCGCGGCATTGATGACCATGGCCCAGATTGCGCTGGGCTTGTGGCTGATCAGCTTCGCGGTGATCGGCGCCGCGCGCCAGCCTCTGCTCGAAGCCTTGCGAGTGCCTGCCTTGCCAGCGGGTTTGGCGCTTATTCTCGTGTTCTGAACGATCTTTAACCAACTTCAAAATCGCCACACAAATCGAGGGAGGACCGGGCACGCCCGCAAACATGGCGGTTCGTAGCAGCGCATTTGGCGCGAGATACACATTGGTATCGACGGGAAAACATTGGAGGTCCGCGCGGTCGAGGTCACCAGCAGCAACATCGGTGACGCGCCCATGCTGCCAGAGCTGTTCGACCAAACCCCGTCCGATCAGGACATCGGATCGGCGAGTGCTGACGGCGCGTATGATATGCGCCTGTTCGGCCGAAATCAGCGCCTTACAGAGAGGCGTCGAACTTTGCCAGCGCGGCGGTCAGCGGCCGCTTGCGCCTGGACTGAAGGCAAACTGATTTCCGTGCCAGATTGCCTTCAGCCTTGTCATGATAACGGGGCCACCTTCCAAAGCGGCCCCGTTGCCCGGATCAAGCCGATTGCTTGCGTCCCGCCATCAGGCCAAGCCCTGCCATGACAACCGCCAGGACGATCAGCAAGGCGACGGTGAGATTGGGAACATAATAGGTGGAATAGATTTCCCACCCGAGCATGCGCAGCACATTTCCGACGTCGGTGTAGATACCGACCAGGTGCCCGCCGAGGGTGCCCGTGATACCCACGAGTATGACGCCGATGCCAGACAGGATGAGCATCACGAAACGCGTTGTGCCGTGCCAAAGTGCTTCACCCTGCACCTGGCGGGTGATCGCCAGCAGGGCAAAGTAGGCCAGCGACCATGTTGCCGTCAGCATGTGGTTGCGTCCCATGGGGCTTGAGGACAGCGCCTCCCAGTCCCAGACCAGCAGCCCGACCACATAAGCGATAATACCGAACAGAACACCAAGTAACAGAAACAACGGCAAGGCGCGATCCGCGCCGCGACCCAACGGACCGTCATTGACGACCCGCAGAAAGATCAACAGTGCCGACGACAGCCACAACGCGATGGGAAAGTGAACGAGAACAACGTGATAGGCGGCCATTTTCAGGCTCCTTTGTTTGAAGTGGCAGAGCGGTTCAGCGCGACACCGAACCCTGCGATGAAGACAACACCGGCCAGAAGCGTCAGCAGCCATTGACGCCGGATCTCATCATTGAATTCGATCTCGATGCCATAATTGGTCAACTGTTCCGGGCTGTGGCGGTAGCGAACGGGCACCCCCTCGGCGATACCTTCCGCGCCTGCGTGGGCCTTGGAGTTCAGCAAGGGCCATGTGACCTGCCCAGGGTAGAACAACGTGACTTCGCTCCAGTTATTCCCCCATTGCGGCCGGTTGCCGGTAAAGCGTTCGGCTGTGATGTCGGCGTCACGGCCCAAACCCAGGCTCTGCGGCAGCGAGACATAGTGCCAGCGTCCGCCGGTCGCATCGCGGTGGATCGCAAACCCCACGTCGTACATGCCCAGATCGCGCAGGATCTTGTCATCCTCCGGTGCCCCGGTGTCGAGCGCGCGCGCCAGGGTCACGTCCCAGTAGCCATCGGCCCAGCGCCCCTTTCCGGGCGCGGAAATGTCAGCGCGCGAACCCTCGGGTTGGCGCAGGGTCCGGCGCGGAATGACATCGCCATTCTGCCAGGCATGATCGGGGTCGAACGGAACCGTGACGTCAGGGGTCAGCGCATAGACCTGATCCTGCGTGACATTTCCGGCCATGATGTCATCCCAGCGCAGCGCGGCAAAGCCTACCACTTCGGGATTGAACATCACGTTGGGTTGCGACAGGTCCTTGTTCCAGTTGGTTCCATAGCTGGAGCGTCCGCCGTCGCCGGCGCGCTCGATGCCGACGTTCTGGTCATCGGAATAGCCTAGCGGATTCGACCGCCCGCCGCGCCAGTGCCACAGATCGAGGAAATACCCTGCCGCACGCAACCGTGCCTGCACATCCTCGGGCGCAACATCGTCCCATGCGCCCAGCCTGTTGCGCGTTGCGGGCAGGTATTTGGTGACTTCCTCCGGGGCCTCATTGGTCAGCCCCTCCAGACCGGCGCCGACCGTGATATAGCCGCCGTAGCGACCGAATTCCGGCACCGACCCGTCATCGAGCATCATCGCTACACGATCTTCATGCAGACCGTCGGGGTTCGAACCCGGCACGGCGTTGCCGCGGCGCTTCCATTCACCGTCCTGATAGACCAGAACATCATGAAAGATGCCGGCCCTGTCCGAAGGCCAGCGATACCGAAAGAACATCGTGTCGTTGTTGTAAGCGGCCTGCACCTGCAAGGGCACGGTCAATGTCTCGGGAATGCTGATGTTGCGCTCTGGATCGTTGACTACAACGCCCGTGCCATGCGTGACCCAACTGATTAGAAACCCACCAAGAAAGAGCACGGATGCTCCTGGTAAAAGATACTTGTTCATTGTTCTTACCCTCCTTGTACGGGATCCGTGAACCGTTCGTCGCGAACACGAGCCATAATGTTCCTCTTTGATTAATCTATCTTTGATCCGGATCAACAGTGATGGAGATCGTCATCGCGACGCCGGCCGGAGCAGGGACCATCCACACATCAATCGAGATGGCCTTCGCAAGGCACAAGTCGCTTATCCGGCGCGCGGCTGCGCGGACATGGAATGACCTCTGGTGCGGTGCCGGTCATGTCTGCGATATCCTCACCGAGAAAGAGTGCCGCAATCTCTTCAAGGCCGCAGGATGTGAGACCGATTGAACGCAACACGTCCTGATCTTGAAAGGCTTTTGGGTTCCGGTCGCTCCAAAGTCTTTCAAGCCGGGGCAAGGTTGCGCGGGTCAGTTCGCGTTGGCAATCAGCATGGGCCTTGCCGCTTGCGGTACCCTGAGAGCCACATGGCCCGTCATATCCGTGTTCGCGCAGAGCCTTTCGATGGCCTGCCGTTTGGTCAGGGTTGGCCGACAAAGCGGACCATATCCGTTGATCGGGTCCGCAGCCAGTTCCGGAAACAAGGCCATTATCTGAAAACGGTGTCCCAGACTCAGGTTGCGGATGGCCATTGGGCCGGGAAAGAAACTCTCGGATTGGACGCCTTCGGCCGTCAGGATGGAATGGCGTGCCATGAGCACATGATAGTATCTGACCGTTTGGCACGAGGTGTCCCGACCGATGCCACAATAGCCCTCAAGGCTGAGTGCGGGGGCGAAGTATTCTTCGATGTCATTCACGAACGCAAAGCTTTGGCGGCAAAGCAACATGCGGTGCTGAGGCGAAACCATCAGGTCGCGATGCGGCAGAGTCCCGTCAAGCGATCGGGCCGGGATACGCACCGGGCGCAGTTTTTCCGCAGTTCCAGGCCAGGTGTGACGCGTCCACCCGATCCACCGGATTGGCTGAGGACCATCGTCCCTGGTCATCAACAGGTCTCCGACCCGAAGGTTCTCGACGGCCACAGGGCCGTTGACGGTTTCAAGTCGGGTGCCGTCCACATAGCAGACCGGCACGGGATCGGGGGCCGTGTTCAGATTCTCAACGTCGATCCGCCCGAGGCTGAAACTGTCCATGTCTGCCGCGGATGCCTGTTGAAAGGGCATGAAGACAAGAGAGGTGGTTTCGCCGGGAGCGGGGTAATCGTGCACGGTAATGCGCATGACATCCTCGCCCCGGAACTGGGCTGGAACCTGATTGGCGCCTTTGCTGTTATTCGTAGGCAGGGTCGCAGACCAGTTTACCGTGAAGCTGTATGTCTGGCCATTGATCGCGACCTGCGTATTCGGGTCGGGCGCGCCGCCAAGCCAAAGATCACCCTGATCGCCGGATTGAGTTTCGGCAACGAACGTGATCTCGAAAGATGGTTCCCCGGTGAGGTTGATCGCCGGGTTGTTGGCCGTGCTGCTATCTGTTCGAACGTAGTAACTGCTCATTTTTACCTGATCAACTTGCCTCGTGAGCGGTCGCTTCGACCGTCTCGTTTTTATTTAAACCTTGTTTATTTTATCCCGATGATTGTGGCAAGAAAAAGGACAATCTGCGGGGATCGGCCCGCGTCCTCAGGCCGAGTTCCCCCAAGCTTTATGGGCTGGATAAGGGGCGGCACACGACATGGTTTCGCTCTTGATGTCGCCGCTTCGAGATCACGACCACAGGCAACAGGGCTCCACGAATCCGGCATCCCTGGATTGCGCGCACGGAGTGTTGCAACCCTGCGGCAACGTTTCGGTCCATCCGGCACCGGTCGTATCCGGGGCGTGCCGGAGCGGCCACCCATCATCACATCTGGTGGATATAGCGCCCCGGCGCATCGTCGAGGGCGGGAAATGACGGATGGTTTCCGGGCGCGCGCGCGGGCACCGGCCCGCCGCTGTGGCGACCGAGCCAGCGGGCCCATTCCGGCCACCAGGAGCCTTGACGCGGCTCGTGCGCGGCAAGCCATGTATCGGGGTCGCGGTAATGCGCCCCGCTCGGGCGATGACCGATGCGGTAGTGGCGCCCCTTGTGCCCGGGTTCCGTCAGGATGCCGCCGTTATGTCCGCCTTTCGTCAGCAGGAAATGCATGTCGCAATCGGTGAAAAGCGCGGTCTTGTAGACCGAGCGCCACGGCGCGATGTGATCGGCTTCGGTGCCCACCACGAAGATCGGTCCGTCTATATCCTTGAGCGCGATCACCCTCCCCTCGACGGCGAACCTTCCCGCCGAGATGCGGTTCTCCAGAAAGATGCCGCGCAGATATTCGGAATGCATCCGGGCGGGCATCCGGGTCGTGTCGTTGACCCAGACCGAGATATCGGTGGGCAGGTCCGGCTCTCCCAGGAAATAACGGCGCACCGCGCGTGACCAGATCAGATCCTCGGACCGGATCGCCGCGAAGGCACCCGACATCTGTGGGCGGTCGAGATAGCCCTGCGACCACATCAGATCCTCCAGAAAGGCGACCTGGCTTTCGTCGAGGAAAAGCAGCAGTTCCCCCGCCTCGGCGAAATCCACCTGGGCCGCCATCAGCGTGACCGAGGCCAGCCGCGCATCGCCGTCGCGCGCCATCGCCGCCGTCGCTATCGCCAGAAGCGTGCCGCCGAGGCAATAGCCGTTGGCATGGACCCGTTGCCCCGGCACCACGGTATTGATCACCTCCAGCGCCTGCATGATGCCTTTGGTGCGATAATCCTCGAGCGACAGCCCCGCGTGCTCGGCCCCCGGATTGCGCCACGAGATGCAGAATACCGTATAGCCCTGACCGACCAGCCAGCGGATAAAGGAATTCTCGGGCGAGAGATCAAGGATATAGTATTTCATGATCCAGGCCGGGACGATCAGCACCGGCTCGGCCTTTACCTTTGGGGTGGTGGGGGCATACTGGATCAACTCCATGAGTTCGTTTCGATAGATCACCGTTCCGGGCGTGCAGGCCAGCACCTTGCCAAGCGCGAAGGACTCGGGCACGGGCCGGTGCTCCTGCGCGAGAACATGGCGGGCGTCATCGGCATAATGCGCGGCCCCTTCGATCAGATTGCGGCCGTGGGTCGCGCGCGTCTTTTCAATGATCTCCGGGTTGCACACGGGGAAGTTCGCAGGCGACACCGTATCGAGAAGCTGCCGCATCACGAAGCCGGTGCGCTGGGCGTTCTGTCGGCGCAACCCGCGCAGTTCCGAGGTCGCGGTCACCCACCAGTCCTGCGTGGCCAGAAAACCCTGCTGCCAGAGCGCGAAGGGCGCCTTTTCCCAGCCTTCGTGCGACCAGCGTGTGTCGTAGGGGCCGGGGCGAAAAGGCTTGTCCGCAGCTAACCCGGCCAGCCGCGCCATCGTGTATTGCGCCAGCTTCGTGCCATTGACCTGTGCCCGTTCGATCAATTCCAACTGCCGCCCCGGCGCGCGCGCCAGATGCAGCGCCCAGTCGCTCCATGCCTCCAACATCGCATGAGGGGAAATGCCGGCGGTCAACCGCGCCAGGCTTGCCATCGCGCTGCGGTCGAGGGTCGCGTGGGGATGGCATCTCGGCGCGTCCGTGGGTTTTGTCGGGGCAGGGGGGCGCACCGGCGGCACCACCGCAGGCAGGGCGGGCGGGCCTTGCGTTTTCGAGCGGGTCTTGCGGGTCATGGGGCGACGGGCTCCCTTTGTCTCGGGCGATAAGCGTGATGGGCCTGAGCGGTTCCGGTTTCCGGCAGGGCTGACGTGCAACCGGAGCTGCGCAAGGCGCGGGGGCGGCGGATCGGCGCGGGTGTCGGCCTGCATATGCCTGACACTCTCGCCTTTTTCCGGCGTCCGGCCCCTGATTTGGATCAAATCCCCGCCTGAAACTGTTATCTATGGTCGGGTACAGTCAGACGGAACCCCAGCGTGATCATGCATGACAAGACCACCGAGCTCGTTCTTCGGGAACTGGGCGCGACCGCAGCGGGGCTAAGCTCCGACGAGGCGGCGCAGCGGCTGGCCAGACATGGCCCCAATCGCCTGCCAGAGCCGCCGACGCGCAATCCGGTGCTGCGGTTCCTCGGACATTTTCACAACATTCTCATCTACGTTCTGCTTGGCGCGGCGGCGGTCACGGCAGTCCTTGGCCACTGGACGGATAGCGGGGTGATCCTTGCGGTGGTCCTTGTCAACGCCATCATCGGCTTTGTGCAGGAAGGGCGGGCCGAACAGGCGATGGCGGCGCTTCGCGGGATGTTGGCGCTGCATGTCGCCGTGTTGCGCGACGGGCGGCGGCGCAGTCTGGACGCCGCCGATCTGGTTCCGGGCGATATCGTGCTGGTCGAGGCGGGCGACCGCGTGCCTGCCGATCTGCGGCTGATCGAGGCGCGCGGTCTCAAGGCTGAAGAGGCGATCCTGACCGGCGAATCGGTGCCCGTTGACAAGGACACCGCGCCGGTCTCGACAGAGGCAAGCCTTGGCGATCAGGGGTCGATGCTGTTTTCCGGCACGCTGGTCGCAACCGGGACGGGCCGTGGCGTGATCACCACCACCGGCGCGGATACGCAGATCGGGCGGATCAGCACCATGCTGGGCGGGATCGAACAACTGACGACGCCGCTTGTCGCGCAGATGGACCGGTTCGCGCGCTGGCTGACCGTTTTCATCCTCATCGTGGCCGCCCTTGTGCTGACCTACGGACATTTTGTCGGGCACATGCCCTTCGCTGATCTGTTCATGGCGGTTGTCGGGCTGTCCGTCGCGGCGATCCCCGAGGGCCTGCCTGCGGTGCTGACGATCACCCTTGCCGTCGGGGTAACGGCGATGGCGCGGCGCAACGCGATCATCCGGCGCCTGCCTGCCATAGAAACGCTCGGCTCTGTCTCGGTCATCTGTTCGGACAAGACCGGCACGCTGACGCGCAACGAGATGATGGCGGCCGCGCTGGTGGTGGCAGGAGACAGCTTTGGCGTAGGCGGTTCAGGCTATGCCCCGCATGGGACGCTGCGCCTGTGCAACAGCGACAGCGCGTGCGAACCAGACGACCACCCCGTGCTGACCGAGATCGCCCGCGTGGCGGGCCTGTGCAACGATGCGGTGTTGCATGACCGTGACGATGTCTGGCAGGCAGAGGGCGACCCGATGGAGGGCGCGCTGAAGGCGCTGGCCGGCAAGATCACCGGTAATGGCCACATCCCGTTCGAGGGCTGGCAACGCATCGACGCGATCCCCTTTGACGCCGCGCACAGGTATATGGCAACGCTCGACCGCGATCCCGGCGGCGCTGCAATCGCCCATGTCAAGGGCGCTCCCGAGGCCATTCTGGCGCTTTGCCGCGACCAGCGCGCGCGGGACGGCGGCACCCGGCCGCTCGAACCGGCGGACTGGCATGCGCAGGTCGAGACGCTCGCCGCCGAAGGGCAACGGGTCATCGCGGTCGCGGTCAGGGACATGGATGGGGCGGCAGGCAGCCTTGATCCCGGCGATCTTGAGGGAACACTTACGCTGATCGGCCTGATCGGCCTGATCGACCCGCCCCGCGACGAAGCCATCGACGCCGTGGCCGAGTGCCATGCTGCCGGTATCCGCGTGAAGATGATCACCGGCGATCACGCCGCCACTGCGCGTGCCATCGCCCGGAAGATCGGGCTGAAAAACAGTGACCGGGTGCTGACCGGGGCCGATCTGGAGGCGATGGACGATGCCGCCCTGACCCAGGCGGCCGTGGAAACCGACATCTTTGCCCGCACCTCGCCCGCAGACAAGCTGCGGCTGGTCACGGCGCTTCAGGCGCGTGGACTGACCGTGGCCATGACCGGCGACGGGGTGAACGATGCCCCGGCTCTCAAGCGCGCCGATGCCGGAATCGCGATGGGCCTCAAGGGCAGCGAAGCCGCGAAAGAGGCGGCCGAACTGGTGCTGGCCGACGACAATTTCGCCTCGATCGCGGCGGCGGTGCGCGAGGGGCGCACCGTCTACGACAATATCAAGAAGGTGATCAGCTGGACCCTGCCCACCAATGCCGGTGAGGCAATGACCATCATCGTGGCACTTTTCGCCGGCATGGCGCTGCCGATCACGGCGGTGCAGATCCTGTGGGTGAACCTGATCACCGCGATCACGCTTGGCCTTGCGCTGGCCTTCGAGCCGTCAGAGCCGGGCACCATGCGCCGCCCCCCACGCCCCCGCGGAGAGCCGCTGCTGTCGGGCACGCTGGTCTGGCAGATCGCGCTCGTCTCCGGGCTGATCCTGATGGCGGTTTTCGGGATGTATTTCTACGCGATCGACAAGGGCTATCCGGTCTCGCTGGCCCAGACCATCTCGATGAATACGCTGGTTGTGCTGCAGATCTTCTATCTCTTCTTCATCCGCAACATCCACGGCACCTCGCTGACATGGGTCGGGGTGCGGGGCACGCCGGTGGTCTGGGCCTGCATCTGTGTCGTGGTCGTGGCGCAGGTCGCGATCACCTATCTCCCGCCGCTTCAGATCATCTTCGGCACCCGGAACGTCGCGTTGTTCGATGGGGCGCTGATCATCGGCGTGGGTATCGTGTTCTTTGCCCTCATTGAAACGGAAAAGCAGATGCGCCTTGCGTTTCGGCGGGGTTAACGGTGCCGAACATCGCCGGTGATGACCGCAGGACGTGTGGTGCCCCGAGTGGATTCAACCCTTTTCGCATGCGTCGGCTTTGTGGTAGAGAGGGGCGGATACGGCTGTCTGGAAAGATTCCGCGTCATTCCCGTGCCTCGACATCGCGCCTCGTGACAGAAGGGACGGCGTAACCCCGAGCGGTGCGAATCCCGGACAACAGACGCGGTGCCATCGACAGGGCGGAAAGGGCGGCCACAAATGAGCATTCAGGGACACTCCCAAAGGTGGGGCAGATAATGGCGTTCGGGATTCTGTTCTACCTGTTGGTGGTCGCCCTGTTTGCGGGGTTTTATGTAAAGAGGTATTTTTTACCTGCGGCGATTACTTTCGTTCCGGTAGTGTTTGGCGGGTATTTCATAATTTCAGTATTTATTTTTTCATTTGGATCATTTGTTCCGTTTACTTACTATCGCGTATCCGACCACGCTAGTTACGCATATGCCATGGGAGCTTTCAGCGCACATTTTATCGCCGTCGGATTGGCCTTCATGGTTTTCTACAGGCCAAGGCAGTCGTTGAGCAACGCAGCTGTGCGACTCGAGGAGGAGAGTGGGTGGAGGCCAATGAATTTTTCCCTTGGTTTGCCTGGAGTCATGTTCTGCATGCTTCCCGTTTTTTTCATCATTCTGTCAGGCAATGTTTCAGATCTTGTGTCCAGAGATGGCTTCATTTTGGAATCGGCAGAGCACGGTTGGATGCGATTTGAAGAACTTTCGTTCTTTTTGTCTGCGGCTTTGCTGCCGTTCATAAAGGTGACAACACTCAGGCGCCTCGTATTGATTTCACTATTTATCGCCTTTGCCGCACTTGGCAGCAGGTCAGCAGTCATCCTTCTTGTTATCTACGCGAGTGCAAGGTTTTTTCTTCTGCGCAGAATTGGATCATTCAAGTTCATGCTCATTATTATTTTCTCTCTTTACTCTTTGGCGATCACAATGATTTTACGGGTGAACGATCAAGGTGGGCTTGTTTCCGTTTTTGACGCATATATCAACACGCATTTTTTCGATGTATTGCAAAACTTGATTCTGGGTTTAAATTACATTCTTAATCTTTCCTTTATTCTTATCGGAGAGATGTTTTCCACTGTAGAGGCAGGAGGCGATTGGTTCTTTTACTCTGTTGTTCCGGTGCCATCTTTCTTGTATGATCGCACATTTGAATATGATGCATTCATGCGCTTTAGAAAGAATATACCCTACCCGGGATTCGGTTATGCGGTTTTATCTCTTGGGCTGCCGATTTATCTTCTGATCGTGTTCATAACTTCGAGTGTATTCCTGTTGATAAGATCGTATCTAAAGGCAAAGGATGATTTAATTGATCGAATTGTCTGCTTCTGCTTCTTTGTTTTTCCCCTTCTTATTTTGCTCCAGTATAATCTGCGCGCTGGCACAAGAATGATTTACGTTTTTGCGGCGATTTATTTTATTTCGGTTATTGTCCGCCGGGTAAAGTTGTTTCGGTCCCGCTCATGGGTCTGATATTGACTGCCCGATCTTGCACGAGATCGAGGGGGCTGGTCTGATCCGGGTGCCGGTTTGTCCGGTGGCGGCGTCCTCAAGATGTCGAGAGTTTTCTCGCGGGGTGCCAGTTGATCTTGCGCGACGCCCGAGGATTGTCAATTCTGTGCCATCAGGACAGGCTGACCTGATCGGTAACAAAACCGGACCTGGCGGTTCCAATGACGGCAGGTCCTCAACAGGGGAAACAAACATGAAGAAGTTCTTGCTCGCCTCGACTGCCACTTTCGCTCTGGCAGGCGGGGCTTTGGCACAGGATGTCAAGATCGGAATCATCCTGGGCTTTACCGGCCCGCTGGAATCAATCACGCCCGCGATGGGGGCGGGTGCGGAACTGGCGATCGCCGAGGTGAACGCCTCGGGCAACTTCGCCCTGGGGGCGGTCACGGCCGTGCGGGGCGATTCGACCTGCGTCGATGCGGCGGCGGCCGTGGCAGCGGCAGAACGGCTCGTCACCTCCGAGAAGGTGGACGCGATCATGGGCGCCGACTGCTCTGGCGTGACCGGGGCGATCCTTCAGAACGTGGCGCGTCCGAACGGGATCGTGATGATCTCGCCCTCGGCCACTTCGCCGGCGCTGTCAACCGCCGAGGATGACGGGCTGTTCTTCCGCACCGCGCCCTCGGATGCGCGCCAGGGCGAGGTGATGGCCGATATCCTGGCGGAAAAGGGCATCGGGTCGGTCGCCGTGACCTATACCAACAACGACTATGGCAAGGGACTGTCCGACAGTTTTGCGGCGGCCTTTGCGGCCAGGGGCGGCAAGGTGACGATCAACGCCCCGCACGAGGACGGCAAGGCCGACTATTCGGCGGAGGTGGGCGCGCTCGCCTCGGCCGGTGGCGAGATGCTGGTGGTCGCGGGTTATGTCGATCAGGGCGGCAAGGGGGTCATCCAGGCCTCGATCGACAGCGGTGCCTTCGAGACCTTCTATCTTGTGGACGGGATGTATGGCGACAGCCTGATCCAGTCGATCGGCGCGGAACTGGACGGATCGTTCGGGGCGGTGCCGGGCACGGATTCCGACGGGGCGACGCGGTTCCAGGAACTGGCCTCGGCAGCCGGTTTTGACGGCACCTCGGCCTTTGCGCCCGAAAGCTATGACGCGGCGGCGCTGATCCTGCTGGCAATGGCGTCGGCGGGGACAAGCAAGGCGACCGACTGGGCCGGCAAGGTCATGGAGGTTGCCAATGCTCCCGGCGAACTGATTCTGCCCGGAGAGCTGGGCAAGGCGCTCGAACTGATCGCGCAAGGGGTGGACATCGACTATGTCGGCGCCTCGGCGGTGGAACTGATCGGGCCGGGCGAATCCGCCGGCAGCTATCGCCAGTATGAAATCCGTAACGGCAGTTTCGAGACGGTCGGGTTTCGCTGATTGCCTGCCGCAGCGGCAGGCTGAGGATGCGGCCCGGGGTGTGTCCCGGGCCGCATCGTGCTGAAAGGACAGGAGCAACCGGCCGTGGCCTCGTCGCGATGATCGGATGGCCCGACAGGGAGAGTGAGATGATATCTGTGCAGGACCTGCACAAGCATTTTGGCGGGTTTCACGCTGTGGATGGCGCATCGCTGGAGATTGCGGCCGGATCGATCACCGGGTTGATCGGGCCCAATGGCGCCGGAAAGACCACGCTGTTCAACGTGATCGCGGGGCGTTTGCCGCCAACGAGCGGCAAGGTGATGATGGCGGGCGAGGACATCACCGGGTTGCCACCGCACGCGCTGTTCCACAAGGGGCTGCTGCGGACCTTCCAGATCGCGCACGAATTTCCCTCGATGACGGTGCGCGAGAACCTGATGATGGTGCCCTCAGGCCAGTCCGGAGAGCGGCTCTGGAACACCTGGTTCGGGCGCGGTCGCATCGCCGAGGAGGAACGGGCCTTGCGTGACCGGGCCGACGAGGTGCTGGAGTTTCTCACCATCAACCACATTGCCGATGAGAAGGCTGGCCAGATTTCCGGCGGGCAGAAGAAGCTGGTGGAACTGGGGCGCACCATGATGGTCGATGCCAGGATCGTGTTTCTCGACGAGGTGGGGGCGGGGGTGAACCGCACGCTGCTCAATACGATCGGGGATGCGATCATCCGGCTCAACCGCGAGCGCGGCTATACGTTCTGCGTGATCGAACATGACATGGATTTCATCGCCCGGCTTTGCGATCCGGTGATCTGCATGGCCGAGGGCAAGGTTCTGGCACAGGGCACGGTGGACGAGATCCGGAATGACGAGCGCGTGATCGAGGCTTATCTCGGCACCGGATTGAAGAACAGGATCAGGAAGGAGGCCACCCATGGCTGAGCCATTCCTGATCGGCGAGGCGATGACGGGGGGCTATGGCGGGGCGGACATCCTGCATGGCTGCACCATCGCCGTCGAACCGGGCGAGATTGCCGTGATCGTCGGGCCGAACGGGGCTGGCAAGTCCACCGCCATGAAGGCCATCTTCGGGATGCTGCGGTTGCGCAAGGGGCGGGTGCGGCTGGCGGGCGAGGACATCACCGGGCTGACGCCGCAGGCGCGGGTGCTCAGGGGTATGGGGTTCGTGCCGCAGACCTCCAACATCTTCACCTCGATGACGGTCGAGGAGAATCTCGAGATGGGCGCCTTCATCCGGCGTGACGATTTCCAGGACACCATGGCGCAGGTCTATGAGCTGTTCCCGATCCTGAAGGACAAGCGCAGCCAGCCCGCCGGGGAACTGTCGGGCGGGCAGCGTCAGCAGGTTGCGGTGGGGCGTGCGTTGATGACGCAACCGAAGGTGCTGATGCTGGACGAGCCGACGGCGGGTGTCTCGCCCATCGTGATGGACGAGCTTTTCGATCGGATCATCGAGGTGGCCCGGAGCGGAATTTCCATCCTCATGGTCGAACAGAACGCGCGCCAGGCGCTGGAGATCGCCGACAAGGGCTATGTGCTGGTGCAGGGCGCCAACCGTTTTACCGATACCGGGGCGGCGCTGCTGGCGGATCCCGAGGTCCGGCGCAGCTTTCTGGGGGGGTGAGGGGTGGATTTTCTCAACGGTCTGGTGACCTTTCTCAACTTTGTCTTCATCCCCGGCGCTGCTTATGGCGCGCAGTTGGCGCTTGGTGCCCTGGGGGTGACGCTGGTTTACGGGATCCTGCGGTTCTCAAATTTCGCTCATGGCGACACCATGGCCTTCGGCACGGCGGCAACGATCCTGGTGACCTGGGGGCTGACCGGCCTCGGGGTCAGCTTTGGCTCCTTGCCGACCGCGCTTCTCGCGTTGCCGGCCGGAATCGCGATTACGGCGGCGCTGGTGCTGGCGACGGACCGGATGGTCTATCGCTTCTATCGCAGGGTAAAGGCGGCGCCGGTGGTGCTGGTCATGGTCTCGATGGGGGTGATGTTCGTGATGAACGCGCTGACACGGTTTTTTCCGGGCATCGGGGTCAATGACATCAATTTCGCCGATGGCGGGCGGTTCATCATCGGAGTGCGCGAGTTCCGCGAGATGACCGGCCTGCAAGAGGGGCTGGCAATCCGCACCACACAGGCGATCACGCTGGTGGTGGCCGCGGTAGCGGTGGCGCTGCTGTTCTGGTTTCTCAACCGCACGCGGACCGGCAAGAGCATGCGGGCCTTTTCCGACAACGAGGATCTGGCGCTTCTGTCCGGCATCAACCCCGAGCGCGTCGTGGCCGTGACCTGGATCCTCGTCGCCGCGCTGGCGACCACGGCAGGGGTGCTTTACGGGCTGGACAAGAGCTTCAAGGCCTTCACCTATTTTCAGCTTTTGCTGCCGATCTTTGCCAGCGCGGTGGTAGGGGGGCTGGGCAATCCGTTGGGCGCGATCGCGGGTGGCTTTGTCATCGCCTTTTCCGAGGTAACCGTGACCTATGCCTGGAAGCGAGTGCTGACCTGGTGGCTACCCGAGAGGTGGGCGCCCGACAGCCTCGTGCAGCTTCTGGGGACGGATTACAAGTTCGCTGTCAGTTTCGCCATTCTGGTGATCGTGCTTCTGTTCCGGCCAACCGGCATCTTCAGGGGAAAATCGCTGTGAGCATTCCGTATCGCAATCTGATGCTGTTCGCCGGGGTGGCGGTTCTCTATGCCGCGACGGCGATGATCTATGGCTGGAACCTGACGCTGGCCATTGTGAACATGGCCCTGATCGGCGCGATCATGGCGCTTGGGGTCAACATGCAATGGGGCTATGCCGGCCTGTTCAACATCGGGGTGATGGGCTTTGTGGCGCTTGGCGGGCTGGCGGCGGTGGTGGTCTCGATGCCGCCGGTGCCCGAGGCATGGGCGGCGGGCGGTATGGGGGTGATCCTTGGCCTGCTGATAGGGGCGGCGACGGTGATCGCGGCCATGATGATCTGGGCAAGGATGCCGAAAGGGCGCGCGCGCGGGGTTTTGGTCGCCGGGGTGCTGCTGGCGGGGTTCTTCCTGTTTCGCGCCGTCTTTGATCCGGCGACGGCGGCGGTCGAGGCGGTGAACCCGGCCGGAACCGGCTATCTGGGCGGGATGGGGCTGCCGGTGCTGCTGGCCTGGCCGGCCGGGGGTGTTCTGGCCGCCGGGGCCGCCTGGCTGATCGGCAAGACGGCGCTCGGGTTGCGATCGGATTATCTGGCGATCGCCACACTTGGGATTTCCGAGATCGTCATCGCGGTTCTCAAGAACGAGGACTGGCTGGCGCGCGGGGTGAAAAACGTGACCGGCATCCCGCGCCCCTGGCCCGTGCCCTACGAGGTCGCCTTGCAGCAGCGTCCGGGCTTTGGCGACTGGGCGAGCGGCCTTGGGTTCGATCCGGCAACGGCCTCATCGATCATTGTCAAGCTGGGCTATGCCGGGCTGTTCCTGGTGGTGATCCTGGTCATCGTGGTGGCGTTGGAACTGGCGCTGAAATCGCCCTGGGGGCGGATGATGCGCGCGATCCGCGACAACGAGGTCGCCGCCGCAGCCATGGGCAAGGATGTGACGGCGCGGCATTTGCAGGTCTTTGTGCTGGGATCGGCCATCGTGGGCGTGGCGGGCGCGATGATGACGACGCTGGACGGACAGTTGACGCCGGGCAGCTATCAACCGCTTCGCTTTACCTTTCTGGTCTGGGTGATGGTCGTCGTGGGCGGATCCGGGAACAATTGGGGCTCGGTTCTGGGCGGGCTGCTGATCTGGTGGCTCTGGGTGATGGTCGAACCACTCGGGCTGGCGGTGATGCAGGCGGTGACTGCCGGCATGGCGGATGGCCACTGGCTGAAGGCGCATCTGCTGGATTCGGCCGCGCATATGCGGCTTCTGACCATGGGGGTGCTGTTGCTTGTGGTGCTGCGCTTCAGCCCGCGCGGGCTGATCCCCGAAAAATGAGCGCCCCCGGCTGTCTCAGGCAAATCCGGTGATCAATTGACGCAACCCGAGCGCCGCCCCGGCAAAGATGGCGGCGAAGGTGACCGGCGCGCTCAGCGCCAGCACCGAAAAGGCCGACATGCCCTGACCGACCGAACAGCCGACGGCGATTACCCCGCCAAAGCCCATGCAGATGCCGCCGAGGATCTGGCGGCGCAATTCGCGTGGATCCTCGCAGGCTTCCCAGCGAAAATGCTGCTTCCAGAGGCTGCCCGCAAAGGCCCCGGCCAGAACGCCAAGAACCGAGGCCACGCCAAAGCTGAAGGCGGTGCCGCCGCTGGCGGTCATCAGGTACAGGATCGTATCGCCCAGGGGCGCCGAGAAAGTGTGCGAGATCACCGGCTGCGCCATGAAGCCGTGGGTTGCCACATAGGACGTGGCAGCCCAGCCCGAGGCGATGGCCAGCCCCACGGCACAGCCCCAGAACACCGCCCGCCGATCCGCCAGAAAGCGGCGCGAGCCGAGTGCCAGCCCCAGGATCGCAAGCGAGAGGGCAAGCCCGGCCCCGATTATCGGCAGGCCGGTCAGCCTGGCCAGCACCTCGGCATAGCTGCGGGTCTGCCAGTTCAGGCTTGTCGCATCGGTCACGGTGACGCGCAGGGCGGCCAGCGGCCCTGACATCATCACATAGGCCGAAATTCCCATCACCAGCACGATGACGAAGGCGCGCAGGTCGCCGCCGCCGAACCGCGCCAGTGCGCCATGTCCGCAATTCCCGGCAATCGACATGCCATATCCAAAGAGCAGACCGCCCAGAACGCTGGCCAGCGGCGACCATGGCGTGAGCCAATAGACATTCTCTGCGATCTCGAAGAAGCCGAGCGCGGCCATGCCGAATCCCGCTACCCCGGCAAAGCCGATGGCCAGCCCCCACATGCGCAATCGCGTGTCGCTGCCCTGATAAAGCACGTCCTCGATCGCGCCCAGGGTGCAGAACCTCCCTACGCGCGCGGCCAGCCCCAGAAGAACCCCGCCGCCAAAGGCTGCGAGCGTGATCAGAAGCGGTTCGGGAATCTCCGATATCATAGGCCGTCCTCCCCTGGTCTACGTGCTTGACGCGCCCTCTCAGGCTTTGCGGCAGAACATGTCGTAGACCACGGTCAGGATCCGCATCGCGCGCTCGTCTGTCAAACTGTAATAGATGGCCTTGCCTTCCCGTCTTGGCGATACAAGCCCCTCCAGCCGCAGCCGCGAGAGCTGTTGCGAGACCGCCGCTTGCCGGGCCGAGAGCAATTCCTCCAGTTCCGACACCGATTTCTCGCCGGTCGTGAGGTGGCACAGGATCATGAGCCGACCCTCGTGGCTGATCGCCTTGAGGAACTCCGCCGCGTCACAGGCGTGGCTGTGCATGGCGTTGAGGCTCTGTTGGGTAACTTCCATGGGCTTGGACCACGCTCCTTGGCGGATTGTCAGGGCAATGCCGTCGCGTCTGGGTGCGCGTCAAGCAGATTTGTCAGCAGAAACCAGAAGAATTCATCCCCCCCATACCCCTCGATCCGGCCCAGTTCGCGGCCGTTGTCGATCAGGATGAAGGTGGGTGTGAAGATCGGCCGCGAGCCAAGGATCACATCATCGGGCAGGGCGTTGATCTGTGCGCGGCGCAGCGGCGCGCGCGCGCCTTGCTCGGTCTTGGGATAGATCGGGGCGATCTCGGCGTTCCAGCGGTCACACCAGGCGCAGCCATGCCGCTCGACCATCAGGAGTTCGGCCGCGTGCAACGGGACCGGAAGGACCAGAAGGCAGAGAAGGGCAAGAAAGCGCATCGGGCGCTCCGATTGACGGAGGTGCAAAAACATATGATAGTTTGAATGTTTGAATGAATCAACCCCGAGGGCGCCCATGTTCGATGTCTCGCTGTTAAGCGCCTTTCTGGGGGGGCTGATCGTATTCTTCTCGCCCTGTGTTCTTCCGATCGTGCCCTTCTACCTCAGCTACATGGCCGGGGCCTCGGTCTCGGCGGTGGGGGCAGGGGGTCAGCTTGCGCCGGGAGTGCGCGCGCGCGCCTTTGCCGCCTCGGTCATGTTCTCGGCAGGGATCATCACCGTCTTTGTGCTTCTTGGCGCGGCGGCCTTTGGCCTTAGTCAGGCATTCCGCGCATATCAGACCGAATTTCGTCTTGTCGCAGCGCTGATCGTGCTGGTTCTGGGCCTGCATTTCCTTGGCGTTCTGCGCATCGGCTTTCTCAACCGCGTGTTCCAGATCGAGGCGGGCGAGACCAGGGGCATGTCGGTTCTCGGTGCCTATGTGGTGGGCTTTGCCTTTGCCGCCGGGTGGACGCCTTGTGTCGGCGGTGTGCTCACGGCGGTGGTCTTTACCGCCAGCACCGAGGCGACGGCGATGCGCGGGCTTGGCCTGATGCTGGTCTTTGGCCTTGCCATGACCATTCCCTTCATGGTGGCCGCGCTCTTCATCGGGCCGTTCCTGCGCTTTGTCGCGCGGTTCCGGCGGCATCTGCCCAAAGTTGAAAAGGCGATGGGTGTCCTGCTGATCGTCTTTGCTGCGCTCATCGCGACCGACAGCGTCAACTACATCGCACAATGGATGCTGGAGACCTTTCCGGTATTCCAGAACATTTAGGGAGGACATGCCATGACACGATTCCTGAGATTGCTGGTCCTGCGCCTTCTGGCCGCGCTGGTTCTGGCCCTGCCGGTCGCCGCGGCGGAGCTTGGCGATGACGGGCTGCACAAGGTCGACTGGATCCGCGACACGTTCAAGGATCTGCGCGAGGATCTGGACGATGCCAATGCCGAGGGCAAGCGCCTGATGCTGATTGTCGAGCAGCGCGGCTGCATCTACTGCACGCGGATGCATGAGAAGGTATTCCCCCGCCCCGAGATCGCCGACTACATCCGGGACAACTATTTCGTGGTGCGGATCAACCTGCACGGCGATACCGAGGTGACCGATTTCGACGGCGAATCGCTGACCGAGAAACAGGCGGCACGGAAATGGGGCTTGCTGTTCACCCCGTCCATTCTGTTCCTGCCCGAGGAGGTGGACGAGGGGCAGACAGCGGCGCAGGCGGCGGTTGCGATGATGCCCGGCGCGTTCGAGGCGGGCACCACGCTGGACCTGCTGACCTGGGTGCGGGAAAAGCGGTATGCGCTTGACGGGGATGAAGATTTTCAGCGCTACCATGCGCGCATGATCGCCGAACGCGCCACGCGCAAGTCCGATTGACCACAGCATTGGTGAGGCGCCGAATACATTAAATTCAAGAATAAGAATTTAATGTTGTGTGATCCCGCGATTGTGTCCTATGATATACTGAATTCTGAATGTGTTAGGGAGGACGCATGAAACGCACGATTATTGCCCTGTCGCTTGCGGGAATGGCGACAAGCGTCACGGCGGCTGAGATCGCCCCTGGCGATGTCGCGTTCGAGGATGGGGCCATCACGGTTTCGCTCACTGGCCAACCCGGTGATCCGGCGCGCGGCCGCGAGGTTCTGGGCAGCCGGTCGCTCGGCAACTGCGTGGCCTGCCACGCCAATTCCGAAATGGCCGACATCCCATTCCATGGCGAGATTGGCCCGATGCTGGACGGGACCGGCGACCGCTGGACCGAGGCCGAACTGCGCGGCATCGTCGCCAATGCCAAGGAAATGTTCCCCGGCTCGATGATGCCCAGCTTCTACCGTGTGGATGGCTACACCCGGCCCGGCAACGCCTTTACCGGCAAGGCGGCGGACGAAACCTTCGGCCCGCTTCTGACCGCGCAGCAAATCGAAGATGTGGTCGCCTATCTGGTGACCCTCAAGGACTGACCCTGTCCCGCGCAGGCGGGCCAAAGATACAGGAGAAAAGACAAATGCAACTTTCACGACGCAACGTGATGATCATGGGCGCGGGGGCCTTTGTGGCCTTCGGTCTGCCGATGCGTGCCAGCGCTGCCGCCGAGGATAAGATCGCGGAATTCACCGGCGGGGCCGCGATGGCCGATACCGGGATCACCCTGACTGCGCCCGAGATCGCCGAGAACGGCAACACCGTGCCGATCGAGGTCTCTGCGCCCGGGGCCGAGGCGATCCTCGTGCTTGCCATGGGTAACCCGACGCCGGGCGTGGCCCAGTTCAACTTCGGTCCGCTGGCCGGGTCGCAATTCGCTTCGACCCGGATCCGCCTTGCCGGCACGCAGGACGTGGTCGCGGTCGCGAAGATGAAGGACGGAACGTTCGCGCGTGCCTCGCGCAACGTCAAGGTCACCATCGGCGGCTGCGGCGGCTGAGGAAATTCAAGGAGATACACCCATGGCACAAGATGTCAAACCACGCATCAAGCTTCCGAAATCGGCAGCGGCGGGCGAAACAATCTCGATCAAGACCCTCGTGAACCACACGATGGAATCCGGCCAGCGCAAGGATGCCGACGGCAATACCATCCCCCGCTCGATCATCAACCGCTTCACCGCCGAATTCAACGGCCAGACGGTCGTGGACGTGACGATGGAACCGGCGATCTCGACCAACCCCTATTTCGAATTCGAGGCGATCGTGCCCGAGGCGGGGGAGTTCAAGTTCACCTGGTATGACGACGATGGCTCGATCTACGAGGATGTGAAGTCGATCGCGCTCGCCTGAGCCGGAATCGTCGAGGGAGGGACGAGAATGACACGAACCAAGATGCTTGCCGCGCTTTTCGGCGCCACGGCGATGATGACAGGCCCCGCCCTCGCGGAGCCTGCCGAGGACACGCTCAACCTCAACGACGAGATTGAACTTGTCACATGGACCGAACCTTCCGAGGCGCTTGACGGGGCGCTGACCGAGGTGATTTCGGGCTGGCATTTCCGCGGCGACGAGACGCGCGCCATGCAGGCCGACGATTTCGACAATCCGGGCATGATGTTCGCCGATCAGGCGCGAGAGACCTGGGACATGGTCGACGGCGCGGCGGGCAAGTCCTGCGCAAGCTGTCACGGCGACGTGGACGAGTCGATGAAGGGCGTCCGCGCCGTCTACCCGAAGTGGAACGAGACGGCGGGCGAGGTGCGCACGCTCGAAATGCAGGTCAACGCCTGCCGCACCGAGCAGATGCAGGCCGAGCCCTGGAAATACACCGGCGAAGACATGATCAACATGACGGCGCTGATTTCCGCGGTCTCGCGCGGTATGCCGATGAACGTGGCGATTGACGGTCCCGCCCGCGAGACCTGGGAAAAGGGCAAGGATATCTATTACACCCGTTTCGGCCAGCTAGAGCTGAGCTGCGCCAATTGTCACGAGGACAATTACGGGCGGATGATCCGGGCCGACCACCTGAGCCAGGGCCAGATCAACGGCTTCCCGACCTACCGTCTCAAGGACGCCAAGCTGGTGGCAGCGCAGCACCGTTTCCGCGGCTGCATCCGTGACACCCGTGCCGAGACCTTCGCCGTCGGAAGCCCCGAGTTCATCGCACTCGAGCTTTATGTGGCCAGCCGTGGCAATGGTCTGTCGGTCGAGGGGCCGTCCGTCCGCAACTGATCGGATTACCCCGCCGGGCAGCGCCCGTGCGGGGTTTTCCTCAATCTTAAATATTCAAAAAACCGCATGGGTTCCATGCGGGGCATGGAAGGGTCCGACATGATCTCGCGGCGTGATTTTCTTCAGACGAGCATGGCCGCCTCGGCCATTCTTGGGGCGTCCTCCTTTGGCAACTGGGCGCGACTTGCAGCACAGCAGGCGCTGACGCAGGATCAGCTTCTGCAATTTGACACGTTCGGCAATGTGAGCCTGATTCACATCACCGATATTCACGGGCAGCTCAAGCCGATCTATTTCCGTGAACCGTCGATCAACCTCGGCGTGGGCGGCAACCGGGGCGCAGTCCCTCATGTCACCGGCGCCGATTTCCGCCGCCTTTATGGCATTGATGATGGCAGCCCGTCGCATTACGCGCTGTCCTCGGGCGATTTCAGTGCGCTGGCGCAGGCCTATGGCCGGGTCGGCGGGCTTGATCGTGTGGCCACCGTGATCAACGCCATCCGCGCCGATCGCCCTGACGCGATCCTGCTCGATGGCGGCGACACCTGGCACGGCTCCTATACCTGCTATCACACGGCAGGGCAGGACATGGTCAACGTGATGAACGCGCTCAAGCCCGACGCGATGACCTTTCACTGGGAATTCACCCTCGGTTCTGACCGCGTGCATGAGATTGTTGAGGGGCTGCCCTTCGCCGCTCTGGGACAGAACATCTTTGACGCCGAGTGGAACGAGCCGACCGATGTTTTCCCCCCCTACACCTTCTTCGAGCGCGGCGGCGTCAAGATCGCGGTCATCGGTCAGGCCTTCCCCTACATGCCGATCGCCAACCCCGGCTGGATGTTCCCCGAATACTCGTTCGGTATCCGGGACGAGAACATGCAGGCCATGGTGGACGAGGTGCGCGCGCAGGGGGCCGAACTGGTTGTCTGCCTCAGCCACAACGGCTTTGACGTGGACAAGAAGATGGCAAGCCGCGTCAAGGGCATCGACGTGCTCCTGTCGGGGCACACCCATGATGCCCTGCCCGAGCCGGTGCTTGTCGGCGAGACACTCATCATCGCCTCCGGCTCCAACGGCAAATTCGTCAGCCGCGTCGATCTCGATGTGCGCGACGGTCGCATGATGGGTTTCCGCCACAAGCTCATCCCGATCTTCTCGGATGTGATCGAGCCGGACAAGGCGGTTGCCGCGCTCATCGACGAGCAGCGCGCGCCCTATCTCGACCAGTTGACCGAGGTGATCGGCCAAACCGACAGCCTGCTTTACCGGCGCGGCAATTTCAACGGAACCTGGGACGATCTGATCTGTGACGCGCTGATCGCCGAGCGCGATGCTGACATCGCCATGTCGCCCGGCGTCCGCTGGGGGCCGTCGCTGATCCCCGGTCAGGACATCACCCGCGAAGACATCTTCAACGTCACCTCGATGACCTATGGTCAGGCCTATCGCTCCGAGATGACCGGCGAGTTCATCAAGGTGATCCTCGAGGACGTGGCCGACAACATCTTCAACCCCGACCCCTATTACCAGCAGGGCGGCGACATGGTGCGCACCGGCGGGCTTGGCTACCGGATCGACATCAACCAGCCGCAGGGCAGCCGGATCAGCGAGATGACCCTGCTCCGGACTGGCGAGGCGATTGTTCCGTCAAAAAATTACGTCGTCGCCGGCTGGGCCAGCGTCAACGAGGGCACCGAGGGCCCGCAGATCTGGGACGTGGTGGAAAACCACATCCGCAAGCAGGGCACCATCCGCCTTGCCCCCAATGACAGCGTCAAGGTCATCGGCGCGTAAGAGCATGTTGAAAGGAGGCATTCGAGATGTCTGAACTCATCAAGGGTAAACCCACCTCGCGCCGCGCCTTCCTGCGCGGCAGCGTGGCAGCGGCAGCGGGCGCCGTGGCCGCAGGCACGGCGCAGGCGGGCACGCCCGATCCACTGATCACAGAGGTGCAGCCCTGGGCAAATGGTTTTGGCGATGGCGTCGATGCCACCCCCTACGGCCTGCCGATTCAGTATGAATCCGACGTGATCCGCCGCAATGTGGAATGGCTGACCGCCGACACGACATCTTCGATCAACTTTACCCCGATTCATGCGCTCGACGGCACGATCACGCCGCAGGGTTGCGCCTTTGAACGTCACCATTCCGGCGCGATCGACCTGCGCAAGGAAGATTACCGCCTGATGATCAACGGCCTTGTCGATACGCCGCTGGTCTTTACCTATGCCGATCTCGAACGCTTCCCACGCGAGAACCACGTTTATTTCTGCGAATGTGCCGCCAATACCGGCATGGAATGGGCTGGCGCGCAACTCAATGGCGCACAGTTCACCCATGGCATGATTCACAACATGGAATATACCGGCGTGCCGCTGCGCACCCTGCTGGAAGAGGCCGGGCTGGACGTGGCGGGCGATCTCAAGGACAAGTGGGTCTATGTCGAGGGGGCTGACGCCTCGTCCAATGGCCGCTCGATCCCGATGGCCAAGGCGCTTGGCGATTGCCTTGTCGCGTTCAAGGCCAATGGCGAGGCGCTGCGCAAGGAGCACGGCTATCCCGTGCGCCTCGTCGTGCCGGGCTGGGAAGGTAACATGTGGGTCAAGTGGCTACGCCGCATCGAAGTGACCGATGCCGCCGTCGAAAGCCGTGAAGAAACCAGCAAATACACCGATACGCTGGCCGATGGCACCAGCCGTAAATGGACCTGGGTGATGGATGCCAAATCGATCATCACCTCGCCCAGTCCGCAAGCGCCCATCACTC
The DNA here is from genome assembly GCF_018069895.1 of Roseovarius autotrophicus. GTDB lineage: Bacteria > Pseudomonadota > Alphaproteobacteria > Rhodobacterales > Rhodobacteraceae > Roseovarius > Roseovarius autotrophicus. The sequence continues at coordinate 63,176 of NZ_JAGQDH010000008.1, forward strand.
ACGGAACGGGGCCGCTTGTGATCACGGGTCTCGCCTGGTCCGGCCATGGCGCAATTACGCGCGTGGATGTGTCCAAGGACGGTGGCAAGACATGGGAAACCGCCCGTCTGGCCAAACCGGGCGAGGCCAAGGCGCTGACGCGGTTCTATCTCGATACCACCTGGGACGGTGAGGAGATGCTGCTGCAAAGCCGCGCCATGGACGAGACCGGCTATATCCAGCCGACCAAGGCACAGCTGCGCGAGGTGCGGGGCGAGAACTCGATCTATCACAACAACTGCATCCAGACCTGGTGGGTTCGTCCGAACGGGGAGGCCGAGAATGTCGAAATTTCTTAAATTCACCCTTGTGACGGGGCTGGCAATCAGCGCCACGGCCACAGCTGTCTGGGCTGCTCCCTTTGGCCTCGGTCGCCCGGCCCTGCTCGAGGAAATCGCCGCCTGGGATGTCAAGGTCATGCCCGACGGGCGCGGCCTGCCCGAGGGGCGCGGCGACGTGGAAACCGGCGACGAGGTGTTTGGCGACCAGTGCGCCGTCTGCCACGGCGATTTCGCCGAAGGTGTCGGGAACTGGCCCAAGCTGGCCGGCGGCTGGGGCACGCTTGACCATGACGACCCGCTCAAGACCGTCGGCTCCTATTGGCCCTATCTTTCGACGCTTTGGGATTACGTCAACCGCTCCATGCCCTTCGGCAATGCCCAGACCCTGAGCCCGGACGAGGTCTATGCCATCGTCGCTTACATCCTCTATTCCAACAACCTGGTAGAGGATGATTTCGAACTGAGCCACGAGAACTTTATGGATGTTGAACTGCCCAATGCGGGTGGCTTCATCGTCGATGACCGGGCCGAGACCGAATACGCGATCTGGCACGGCGAGCCCTGCATGGAGAATTGCAAGGATACGGTCGAGATCACCATGCGCGCCCGCGTGCTCGATGTGACCCCCGACGATGCAGATTCCACGGCCACACCGGAGCCGGCGGCCGAGCCCGAACAGAAGGCCGAAGCGTCGGCAGAACCCGCCCCCGTCGCCGTCGCCGCCGTCGATCCGGCGCTGATCGAGGCGGGTGAAAAGGCATTCAGGAAATGCAGCGCGTGCCACCAGGTGGGCGAGGGTGCCAGCAATCGCGCCGGCCCCGCGCTCAACGGCATCATGTGGCATCCGGCGGGCAGCGTCGATGGATTCAAGTATTCCGGCGCGCTTCAGGCCATGGCCGAGGGTGGGCTGGTCTGGACCGAAGAGACGCTCTCGGCTTTCCTGGAAAGCCCAAAAGGCTTTATGAAGGGCACGAAGATGGGCTTTGCAGGTCTCAAATCCGCCGACGAACGCGCGGCGATCGCCGCCTATCTCGCCAGTTTCAGCGAGTAGCGGATGGCGCGCCGGTCGCCATTGACCCTTGGCCTTGCCGCGATCCTCGCGGCGGGGCTTGCCCAAGCCGAGCCTGTCGGCGACGCCGCGCGCGGCGATACCGCCTTCCGGGACTGCTCCGGCTGTCACCAGATCGGGAGCGGTGCCGCCGACGGCATCGGCCCCCATCTTAACGGCATTTTCGGGCGGCGAGCGGGCGCGCATGAGGGCTTTCCCTATTCCGCGTCGATGACGCGTGCGGGCGTGGACGGGCTGACCTGGGATTTCCGGACGCTCGATGCCTATATCGAGAATCCCCGCGCGCTCGTGTCGAAAACCCGTATGAGTTATCGCGGCATGAAGGACGCGCAGGCGCGCGCCGACCTCATTGCCTTTCTGCGCCGCTTCTCCGACAACCCCTCCAACATACCCGAGGCCGCGCCTACGGCGCGCGGCACCGATCATGCGGTCGCGCCCGAGATCCTGGCCATTCAGGGCGACCCGGACTATGGCGAATATCTCAGCAGCGAATGCGTCAGTTGCCATCAGGTCGATGGCAGCGCCAACGGCATCCCCTCGATCACGCAATGGCCCGAAGAGGATTTCGTCGTGGCCATGCACGCCTACAAGAACAGGCTGCGCCCGCATCCGGTGATGCAGATGATGGCCGGGCGCCTCGCGGACGAGGAGATTGCAGCCCTGGCCGCTTATTTCAAGGCCCTGGAATGATCCGTGGCCAAGCGAGGGAGGAGAAGACAATGACATTGGACAGACGCGGATTTCTCGCCGCAACGGTCGCAACGGCGGCGAGCCTGTCAGCCCCGGCCGTGCTGGCCGATGGCCATGGCAAGCCGCGCGTCGTCGTGATCGGCGGCGGGGCAGGGGGCGCGACGGCGGCGCGCTATATCGCCCGCGACAGCAAGGGCGCGATCGACGTCACGCTGGTCGAACCCACGCGCAGCTATTTCACCTGCTTCTTCTCCAATCTCTATATCGGCGGTTTTACCGAGCTTGACGATATCGGCCATACCTACGGCACACTGGCCGCGAAATACGCAATCAACGTCGTGCATGACTGGGCTGTCGATGTGGACCGGTCGGCCCGGACCGTCAGCCTCGCAGGCGGCGCGGTGCTGCCCTATGACAAACTGATCCTCAGCCCCGGAATCGATTTCGTCGAAGACGCCGTGCCCGGTTGGTCGCTCGCGGCGCAGAACGCCATGCCCCACGCTTACAAGGCCGGCTCGCAAAGCGAACTTCTCAAGGCGCAGATCATGGCGATGCCGCAGGGCGGGCGCTTTGCCATGGTGGCGCCGCCCAACCCGTTCCGCTGCCCGCCTGGGCCATATGAGCGGATCTCGATGGTCGCGCATGTGCTGAAACAGATCAACCCTACCGCCAAGATCCTGCTCATCGACCCCAAAGAGAAATATTCCAAGCAGGCGCTGTTCGAGGAAGGCTGGGACCGCCACTATCCCGGCATGATCGAGCGACTCGGTCCCGATTTCGGCGGCGAAACCGTCAGCGTGGATCCTGCGGCGATGACCGTCGATATCGACGGCACGGTTGAAAAGGTCGATGTCTGCAACGTCATTCCGGCGCAGCAGGCGGGCCGCATCGCCCATCTGGCCGGCGTGACCGATGGCCGTTGGGCGCCCGTCAACGCCGCTGACATGTCATCCAAGGCGGACCCGGATGTGCATGTTCTGGGCGATGCGGCGGCGCAGGGCGACATGCCCAAATCCGGCTTTGCCGCCAATTCCCAGGCCAAGGTCTGCGCCATGGCGGTGCGCGGCGCGCTCACCGGTTCCAAGGTCTTTCCCGCAAAATTCACCAACACCTGCTGGTCGCTGATCGCGCCCGAGGATGGGGTCAAGGTCGGTGCGACCTACGAGGCCACCGAAGACCGGATCGCCAAGGTAGATGGCTTCATCTCCGACACCGGCGAGGATGCGGTAACGCGGCGGGCGACCTATGAGGAATCGGTCGGCTGGTATGCCGGGATCACCGCGGACATGTTCAGTTGAAGATGCCCGCAATTTAGACAAAGGAGAAATACCCATGAGAAAGACTATTCTGGCAGGGCTGTTCGGCCTTGTGGCCCTTCCCGCGCTGGCGGGCGAGGCCACCACCTATCCCTTCGAGGGCACGTTCGACGATGCCACCTTTGCGGTCGAAAGCGCCATCGTCGGGCGCGGCCTTGTCATTGATCTGCGCAGCCATGTGGGCGAGATGCTCAACCGCACCGGCGCCGACGTGGGCAGCGATGTGAAGATCTTCGAGGCGGCAGACATCTTCCTGTTCTGTTCCGCCACCCTCTCGCGAGAGGTGATGGAGGCCGATCCCATGAACATCGCCCATTGCCCCTACGGCATATTCGTGGCCGAGCGCGAGGGCGGGGTAATGGTCGGTTATCGCAACATGCCCGAGGGCGAGATGCAGAAGGTGCAGGCTTTCCTCGACGAGATCGTGCAAGAGGCGCTGAAGTAACGCCCTCGACCGGGCCGCAGATCCTGCGGCCCGATTGACACAGGTCAAGACATTCGTGTGGGTGAATGTGTATGCTCGCCGCATATCTTCACGATGGACACCCGCAATGCTGGAAATCCTCCTCGACACCTATGGCGATGGCGCCGTTCTGGCCATGGCGGGCGCGCTTGTTGGCCTGCTTTTCGGCGCGGCGGCGCAGCATTCGCGCTTCTGCCTGCGCGCGGCGACGGTGGAGCTGGCCGAACGCCGGATCGGTGCGCGCGTTGCCGTCTGGCTCATCGCGTTTTCTGCCGGTGTGCTCTCGGTGCAGGGCGCCATCGCGCTTGGCTGGCTCGACGTGAGTGCCGCCCGTCCGCTGGCCGCCACGGGCAGCCTGTCGGGCGCGATCATCGGTGGACTGATGTTCGGCGCGGGCATGATCCTCGCGCGTGGTTGCGCAAGCCGCCTTCTGGTGCTTTCGGCCTCGGGCAACCTGCGCGCGCTGGTGGCGGGACTGGTGTTGACGCTGGTGGCGCAGGCATCGTTGCGCGGGTTCCTCTCGCCCGCGCGCGAGGGGCTGGCGACGCTCTGGACGGTGCCGGGCGGGGCGGCGCGCAACCTGCTCAACACGGTCAGCCTCTCGTCAGAGGCGGCAGCAGGTATCGCCGTGCTGATCCTGCTCGGCTCCTTTGCTCTCGCTCATGTCCGAAAGGTGCGCCCCACCCATGCGCTTGCCGCCGCGCTGGTGGGACTGGCCGTTGGGCTGGGCTGGCTTGCGACCTATGCCATCGCGCAAAGCTCGTTCGAGGTTGTGCCGATCTCTTCGGTCACTTTCACCGGCCCGTCCACGGACACGCTCATGGGGCTTGTCAACGAAACCGCGCTGCCGCTCGGTTTCGGCGTCGGGCTGGTGCCGGGGGTGTTTGTGGGGGCGGGCGGCATGGCGCTGGTCACGGGGGACTGGAAGATCGAGCGTTTTGGCTCCGGCACGCCGATGGAGCGCTATCTGATCGGCGCGGCCCTCATGGGCTTCGGCTCGATGCTCGCGGGTGGCTGCGCGGTCGGCGCGGGCATGTCGGGCGGCGCGATCTTCGCGCTTACCGCCTGGATTGCGGTCGGCGCGATGTGGCTGGGCGCGATGGCGACCCATCTGGCGCTTTCCGCGCGCAGCCCTCACGCCGCTCTCGGCTGAAGAACCGCCGTCGGTGTCTTCCGGCGGGAAATGTTCGGGGAACTGGCGCCCGGCTATTCCCACTCCATCTGCTCGAAGACGCGGCCCGCGTTCTTGGTCGCCAGTTCCTCGAACGTGTCGAGCCGCACAAAGGGCGACTGATCGACGTAATAGGCCCCGGCCAGATCGCCGCCCGCATCGATATGTTCGGCGATGCGCGCACGCAGATATTCCAGATAGCCCTTTGTATACCGCCGCACCTGATCCATGTTTGTTGGGTGGCCGTGGCCGGGGATCACATAGGTGGCATTCAGCGGCTCGAACTCATTGTCCCAGGTTTCCAGCCAGTCGGCGGTGATCGTGTTCTCGAAGATCGGCAACATGCGCTCGTGAAAGGCCATGTCGCCCGAGATGACAAGGCTTTGCCGGGGTAGCCAGACGACGATATCGCCGGGGCTGTGCGCGGGCCCGAGATGGCGCGCCTCGATACGGAAATCGCCCAGCTCCACGATATATTCGTCCTCGAAGGTCTCGGTGGGCGGCACCACCCGCGTGCCCTCGGCCTTCTCGCCGGTGATCCGTTGTGCGGTTGCAAGAGAACTTCCGCCATCATGGGCGAACTCCGCCGCCGCGTCCACATGCGCGATGACCGGCACGCCCTGATCCACCCAGTAGGCATTGCCCAGCATGGCGTGTCCTTGCCCGTTCTCGGCAAGGACCATCCTCACCGGCTCATCGGTCACCTCGCGGATCTCCGCGTGCAGCGCCTCGGCCAGGGCGTAAGAGGCTCCGGAATTAACCACCACGATCCCCTCGCCGGTGACGATGAAGCTCAGGTTGTTGTTATGGCCCGCATTCTCGTAGGTTGGCGGGGCAGTCGCGCCGATGGCGGACCAGACGTTCGGAATGACCTCGACCGGCTTGTTGTAGAGGGGTGAGCCGGGATATTTGTCGGCGATCCCCTCACTGGCAAGGGCAGGGGAGGCGAGAAAGAGGATCGTGAGAAGCGCGCGCATGGTTCAGACCTCTGCCACGAAGCGATAGGCGCCGTCATGACGCTCCACCCGGCCCAGCCCGCCCTCGGGCAGGTGAAAGCCCACCATCGCCATACGATCCGTCGCCAGCATGTCCAGCAGGCGCGTGCGCGTGGCGATGCCGGTGTCGGCATCGTGATCCGCACCCGCAGGCCAGTCGGGACGCACCAGCGCCAGATGGCCGTTGCCGATGGCGTCGCCCACCACCAGCACCGCCTCTGATCCCTGCCGGATCTCGAAGGCGATGTGGCCTGGCGTGTGGCCGGGCGTGTCGTGGGCGAGGATCCCGGGCAGAACCTCTTGCCCGCCGCGAATGAACTCGATTCGGTCCTCGATCTCCGAGAGCCTGCGCGCTGCCCCCACGGCAAAGGCCGCGCGCGCCGCGCCGATGCTCTCGACGGTGTCGGGATCGGTCCAGTAATCCCACTCTGCCTGCCCGATCATGTAGCTGGCATTGACAAAAACCGGATCGTCGAACTCGTCCAGAACCCCCCAGAGGTGATCGGGATGGGCGTGGGTAAAGATCACATGGGTGATCTCGTCCGCGCCAACCCCGATCTCGTCGAGCGACTCGGCCAGCTTGCCCGCACTGGGCATGAACCCGGCACCCGAGCCGGCATCGAACAGCACCTTGCGCGGCCCGTCCTGCCAGAGCGTCAGGTTGCAGGGCGGCGCCACCGTGTCTCCCGTCACCCCGTGGGCGGCAAGGACCGGCCCCGCCTCGGCCTCGGACAGCGACCCGAGAACAAAGTCGCGCGGCAAAAGCAGGTGCCCGTCACTGAGCGTGTCAAGGCGCCCCGAACCGAGGTCAAGCGCCCCGGCATGACCGCGTGCCGCGGCAAGGGCAAGAGGTGTGGCCGCGGCAAGTTCAAGCAATCTGCGCCGGGTGAGGATCATGATGGCATCTCCATATTCGTATTATGGAATATGATCGCGCAAACCTGCCCCAAACACAAGGCAAGATATCGTCGCAGCCACGGCGCTGCCAGCAAGCTGCGGCGCCCGGGTCCCGCTCCGGCATGGGGGGCCATGCTGCTGCCTGATGCGCGCGTGTTCGCGCCATATGCCTCGCCAGGACGCGATCTTGCCAAACCACATGCCCCCTGCCGTGACACGGCGCCGGATGGCTGCCCTCAGGTTCTGAACAGCGATTTCAGGGTATGGGGCTGGCTGCGCCAGTATTGCGGCGGCGCGGTGATCTCGGCCCCGAGTTCCGCGGCGGCGTGCCAGGGCCAGCGCGGATTGTAGAGTATCCCGCGGGCCAGGGCGATCATGTCGGCATCGCCTGTGCCGATGATCGCCTCGGCCTGCTGCGGCTCGGTGATCAGCCCCACGGCGATGACGGGCATCGACACCGCCGCGCGCAGCGCACGCGCGAGCGGGACCTGATAGTTCGGACCGACGGGAATCGCCTGTCTCGGGTCCAGCCCGCCACTCGAGACATGGAGCGCGGCGCAGCCCAGACGCGCGAGTTCCCGCGCCAGTATGGCTGTCTGTTCGACATCCCAGCCCCCCTCGACCCAATCCGTCGCGGAAACCCGCATCGTGACCGGCCGGTCGGCCGGAAACGCGGCACGCACCGCCTCAAACACCTCGAGCGGCAGGCGCATACGGTTGTCAAGGCTACCGCCATAGCCATCGGTGCGGGTGTTCGAGAGGGGCGACAGGAACTGATGCATCAGATAGCCATGCGCGCCGTGCAACTCGACCGCGTCAAAACCCAGACGGGCGGCGCGCCGGGCCGCTTCGGCGAATGCGGCAACCACGGCTTGCAAGCCCGCCGCATCCAGCGCCAGCGGCGGCCGGTCGGTTTCGGCGAAGGGCAACGCCGAGGGTGCGACGGTCTGCCAGCTGCGGTCATCGTCCGAAGGCAGTTGCTGGCCGCCCTTCCAGGGCTGCGCGCAACTGCCCTTGCGTCCCGCATGGGCAAGTTGCAGCCCCAGCGGCATGGCGGACCATTGCCGCACCCCCTGCATGACGCGGGCCATCGCCGCCTCGGTCGCGTCATCGTAAAGCCCTGCATCGGCCCATGAGATCCGCCCCTCGGGGGCGACGGCGGAGGCTTCGAAGATCAGGAGCCCCGCCCCCGACATCGCCAGTTGGCCGTAATGCATCAGGTGCCAGTCGGTCATGCAGCCGTCTTGCGCGGAATACTGGCACATGGGCGCGATGACGATGCGGTTCTCCAACTCAAGTGGGCCGATTCGGGTGGGGGTGAAAAGTGCGGGTGTGCTCATCTGCTGTGCCTCTCTTGTGTCATGTGCTGCGCCAGGCTACCGGACCGGATTTGTGGATCGGATTGCCGGGGATGTCCACGATCACCATGAGCGGCATGTCCTCTGGCCGCAATGTGCCGACCACCGCCATTCCAGGATCGAGAAGGCCGAGGGGCCGCGCCCCGCCAAAAGGCAGGCGCGCTTCTCTGGGGTCTGCTTCACGATCCGCAGCCGTCATTGGTATGGCCGCCCGCTTGATCCGTTCCGCTGTCGCGTGGCGGCAAGCAAGGTTTTTCATACGCCGCACTCCACGCTTGACTTGGCCGTCGGCAGCATTCATCCAGTAAGGGCTGGTGCCTGTCCATGACAGGTGAAAAGGGAATGTGACAAGGGCCATCGCGCCCCCAAGCACAGCCGCCCCCGCGACCGTGACCGGAGAGGTCACCCAAGGCCACTGGTGTATCCGCACCGGGAAGGCAGGGTGAGCACTCGGGGCCCTTCAGCCCCGAAAATCCGCAAGCCGGGAGACCTGCCAGCGCGAACGACGTGAACCGGACGGGGTGTTCCGGTGACGGGTCGATGCGTTTGCGCCTTCCCGCCATCAAACCCTTGTCCCCTAATGATTGAGGGACACATGAAGAAAACCATTCTTTTGCTGGCGCTGCTGGGCGCGACACCGGCGCTGGCGCATCACCCGATGGGGGGCGCGGCACCACAGACGCTGATGCATGGTCTGCTGAGCGGGCTGGCGCATCCGGTGATCGGCATTGACCATTTTGCCTTCGTCATTCTTGTCGGTCTGGCGGCGGCCCTGTCGGGGCGGATGCTGGCGGCGCCGACAGCTTTCATCGTGGCGACGGTAGCGGGGACGCTGCTGCAACTGGGCGGGGTCGTCCTGCCGCTGGCAGAACCGGTGATCGCGGGATCGGTTGTCGCCCTCGGCGCGCTTCTTCTCGCGGGGCGCAAGCTGGACGGGACAGCGGCGCTTGTCGGGTTCGCGGCGATCGGCCTGTTCCACGGCTGGGCCTATGGCGAGGCGGTAATCGGATCCGAACCGATGCCGGTGCTAGCCTATCTGGCGGGTTTCGCGGCGGTGCAGTTCGCCATTGCCTCGGGCGTGGCGCATCTGGCCGCGCGCGCACTGGCGACCGAACGTGGGCAGGGGCAGACGCGGATCGCGGCGGCGCTGTGCTGTGGGATCGGTATCGCCTTCGCGCTGGAAACGCTTGAGGCGATGATCATGGCCTGAGTGGCCGGGCTGCGCTTTTAACCGGAGAAACCCATGACAATCGTTGACCTTCTCGTCTGCACGACGTGCAGGGCGGGCAATGTGCCTGCGACCGATGACGCCCCGCGCGCGGGCGCCACGCTGCTGGACCAGTTAGCGCGGGACATGCCCGATGGTGTGCGCCTGCGCGGGGTGGAGTGTCTTTCGAACTGTTCGCGCGGTTGCACGATCGCGCTGCGCGGACCGGGGCGATGGACCTATGTTTATGGCAATATCGCCCCCGACAGCACCGATCTGTCCGCACTGCTCAAGGGGGTCGCGCGCTATCGCGACACCCTTGACGGGCTGGTGCCCTGGCGCGAGCGGCCTGAACATTTCCGCAAGAACTGCATTGCCCGCATTCCCCCGCAGGAGGCCCCGCATGACTGATCTGTCCAAGGTTCCCGTCACCGTCGTCACCGGCTTTCTGGGGGCGGGCAAGACGACGCTGATCTCCCATCTGATCCGTGCCGGCACCGGTCGGCGGCTGGCGGTCGTGGTCAATGAATTCGGCACGCTGGGGGTGGATGGCGAAATCCTGAAATCCTGCGCCATTCCCGATTGCCCGGCGGAGAATGTCGTTGAACTGGCGAACGGCTGCATCTGCTGCACCGTGGCTGATGATTTCATTCCGACGATCTCGGGGTTGCTGGCGCTCGAGCCGCGCCCCGACCATATCCTGATCGAGACATCTGGCCTTGCGCTGCCCAAGCCGCTGCTGCGCGCCTTCGACTGGCCCGAAATCCGGTCGCGCGTGACGGTGGATGGGGTGATTGCCCTCGCCGATGCCGAAGCGGTGGCGGCGGGCCGGTTTGCCGCTGATCCGGCGGCGATCGAGGCGCAGCGCGCCGCTGATGACAGTCTTGACCACGACACGCCGCTGGCCGAGGTGTTCGAGGATCAGATCGCCTGCGCCGATCTGGTGGTGCTGACCAAGCCCGATCTGGCCGGCGCGGGCGGTGTCGCGAAGGCCCGCGCCGTGATCGCCGCTGAAGCGCCGCGCAGACTACCGGTGATCGAGGCCATCGAAGGCCGGGTGGATCCGGCGCTGCTGCTGGGTTTGAACGCGGCGGCCGAGAGCGATCTGGCCGCCCGCCCCTCGCATCACGATGGCGCCGATGACCATGAGCACGACGATTTCGAAACGCTCGTTCTGGATCTGGGCGAAGTGGCGGACCTGCCTGCACTGGCCGGGCGGATCGAGGCGCTGGCGCAAACAGAGGACATCCTGCGCGTCAAGGGCCATGTCGCGGTGGCGGGCAAGCCCTTGCGCGCGCTGGTGCAGGCGGTCGGCGCGCGGGTGCGCCATCAGTTCGACCGGCCCTGGCAGGCGGGCGAGACGCGGCTGACCCGGCTGGTGATCATCGCCGAGCATGGGCGGCTCGATCCGGCGACGATCCGGGCGGCACTGGAAGGCTGACTACCCATGCATGTCGTCTTTCGCGAAAGTCACGGGCTGGAGGAAACGGCCACGCCCATCGATCCGGGACAAGGCCCCGCCGATCTGGTGGTGCTGTCCTTTTCTGACAGCGATCTTGGCGCTTTCGCGGCTGGCTGGCATCGGGCGGGCGGGGCCTTGCCGTCGCTGCGGCTGCTCAACCTGGCGGCGCTGCGGCATCCGCTGTCGGTGGATACCTATGTCGATACCACCCTTTCGGGAGCGAAGGGCATCCTGATCCGGTTGATCGGGGGGCGGGCTTACTGGCCGTACGGGTTGCAGGCGGTCGCGGCCCTGGCGCAGGAACGCGGCATCGCACTGGCGGTTCTGCCCGGCGATGGCCGCCCCGATCCCCAGCTTGACGAGATATCGACGCTGCCGCGCAGCACCCTGCGCCAACTGGCACATCTGTGCGCGCAGGGCGGGGTGGTGGCGGCCCAGGCGGCGTTGCAGCAACTGGCGCTGGCCTCGGGGCTGTATGCGTCACCGGTTCGCGGGGTGCGCGCGCTGTCCGCAGTCAATGGCTGGACTGTCGGCGCGGGGCTGTGCTGCCCCGCCGCCTGGCACCTTGCCGCCACCCGCCCGCGCGTGCTGCTGGCGTTCTACCGAAGCTGGCTCGCCGCCGCCGACCTGCACCCGATCGAGGCGCTGGCGACACGGCTTGACGCCCTGGGCTTCGATGTTCTGGGCCTTGCCGTGCCCTCGCTGAAAGAGCCGCAGGCGCGCGCCTGGACCCGTCGCTGGATCGTCGCGCTGGCACCGCAGGCGGTGGTCAACGCCACCGCCTTTTCGGCGCGTGACGATCAGGGCTGCGCGGTGCTCGATATCGCGGGCGTGCCCGTGTTCCAGATCGCGCTGGCCACCAATGACCGCGCCCGCTGGCAGGGGGCTGCGCGTGGCCTGTCGCCCGCCGATCTGGCGATGCATGTCGTGCTGCCCGAGGTCGATGGTCGCGTCTTTCTGGGCGTGGCGAGTTTCAAGGAAACCGCCCCGCCCGATCCTGACCTGCAATTCTCGCGCGCCGAACATCGCGCCGACCCTGACCGCATCGCCGCCATCGCTGATCGTATTTCCGCCCATGTCGGGCTTTGCCGCCGGCCCGTCCGCGACCGGCGGCTGGCGATTGTGCTCTCGACCTATCCGGGCAAGCCGTGGAACATGGCCCACGCGGTTGGTCTCGATGCGCCCGCCTCGACCGAAGCGATGCTGCACGATCTGGGGCAGGCGGGCTATGGGGTGACGCCGGTTGACGATCTGGCGGGGCGCCTTGGGCGCGCGCGGTTGCGCTGGCCGTTGGCGGCGTATCGCACGGCGTTCGCGCGTCTGCCGCAGGCGCTGCGCGACGATCTCGCGGCAAGCTGGGGCGCGCCCGAGGATGATCCGGCGGTGCGGGACGGCGCCTTTGTCTTTGCTGCGTTTGAGGCAGGGCAGGCGCTTCTGGCGCTGCAACCAGAACGCGGCCACCCGGATCGGCGCAAGGACGCCTATCACGACATCACCCTGTGTCCGCGCCATGCCTATGTGGCCTTTTACCTCTGGTTGCGGGCGCGGGGCACCGATGCTCTGATCCATGTCGGCGCGCATGGCACGCTGGAATGGCTGCCGGGCAAGGCGGTGGCGCTTTCGGATGACTGCTGGCCCGAGGCGCTTCTGGGTGATCTGCCGGTGATCTATCCCTTCATCGTCAACGATCCGGGCGAGGCGGCACAGGCCAAGCGGCGGCTGTCGGCGATCACGCTCGGCCATGTGCCGCCGCCGCTGGTGCAGACACGCACAGGCGCGGGTCTCGACCGGCTCGAGGCGCTGCTGGACGAGTTCTCCAACGCTGACGGGCTGGACCCGGCGCGTCGCGACCGTCTTTCGGCCGATATCCGCGACGAGGCGGGTGCGCTTGGTCTTGGCGCGGAACTGGGCCTTGACGTCACCACCTGCGCGACCGAGGCGATCACCCGCATCGACCGTTTCGTCTGTGACGTCAAGGAAAGCCGCTTCAGCGACGGGCTGCATGTCTTTGGCCGGGGCGATCATGGCGCGGCCGAACGGCAGGGGTTGTTGCAGGCGCTGTCGGGTGGATTCGTGCCGCCGGGGCCTGCCGGTTCGCCCTGGCGGGGGCGCGGCGATGTGCTGCCGACGGGGCGGAACCTCTTTGCCACCGACCCGCGCGCCGTGCCCTCGCGCGTGGCGTACGCGCAGGGCGTGCGGCTGGCAGACGAAGTGCTGCGCCGCCATTTGCAGGATCATGGCGACTGGCCGCGCGCGCTGGTGGTGAACCTCTGGGCCAGCGCGACCATGCGCACGGCGGGCGAGGAGTTTGCCATGGCGTTGCACCTGATCGGCGCACGACCCCTGTGGGATGACGGGTCGGCGCGTGTCTCGGGGGTCGAGATCCTGCCGCTGGCGGAACTCGACCGCCCCCGCATCGACGTGACGCTGCGCGTCTCGGGCCTGTTCCGCGATGCCTTCGCGACCCTGCCGCAGTTATTTGCGCAGGCCGTGCAGGCGCTGGCGGCGCGCGACGAGGCCCCGGATTTCAACCCGTTCGCAGGCCGCGATCCCGGCGCGCGGGTCTATGGCCCGGCACCGGGGCGCTACGGGGCCGGGATCACGCTGACCGAAACCGATTTTTCCCACGCGGCCCGTGCGGCTGCGGGCGCGGCCTGGCTCGCGGCCTCGGATCACGCGCTGGATCTGCACCGCGCCGACCCCGATGGCCTGCGCGCGCGGCTGGTTGAGGCCGAAGGATTCGTCCAGACGCAGGATCTGCCCGAAACCGATCTGCTGCTGGCCGCCGATCACGCCACGCATGAGGCAGGCTTTGCCGCTGCTCAGGCGCTGACAGGGGGCAAGGCCGCGCTCTATCATCTGGACAGCACCCGCCCCGAAGCCCCCCGTGCCCGCGCCCTGACCGAGGAAATTGCCCGCGTTATCCGCGCCCGTGCGGCAAATCCCGACTGGGCCAGCGGCATGATGCGCCACGGCTTTCGCGGTGCGGCCGAGATCGCGGCGACGCTCGATCATCTGGCGGGGTTCGCGCATCTGGCCGATGCGGTGCCGTCGCATCTGTTCGATCTTTACTACGATGCCACGCTGGGGCGCGACGATCTGCGCGCCTTCATGGCCGAGCACAATCCCCAGGCGTTCGAGGCGCTGCGCGCGCGTTTTTCGGCGCTGCGCGCGGCGGGGCTCTGGATAACGCGGCGCAACTCGATCCTGGCCGATGAGGCGACGAAATGAGCGCGCCCGAGGTCAAGGGCTGGTGCCCCGGTGCGTTGCGCCCGATGATGTCGGGGGACGGGCTGGTGGTGAGGGTGCGCCCGATGCTGGCGCGGCTCACGCGCGCGCAGATGCTGGGCCTGTGCCAGGCCGCCACGCGTTACGGGGCCGGGCTGATCGACCTGACCAGCCGCGCCAACCTGCAACTGCGCGGTGTGGCCGAGGCATCGTTGCCCGCGCTTCAGACGGCGCTGGCCGGTCTGGGGCTGCTCGATCGCGACGAGAGCACCGAGGCGCGCCGCAACGTCCTTGTCGCACCCGACTGGCGCGCGGGGGACGATACGCACCGGCTTGCTCTTGCACTGACGGCGCGGCTGGCAGACCTGCCGCCCCTGCCTGCAAAGGTGGGCTTTGCCATCGACGCGGGCGCCGCGCCGGTTCTGCGCGACACCCCGGCCGATTTCCGCATCGAGCGCGGCGCTGCTGGCGGGCTGATCCTGCGTGCCGAGGGCCGTGCGTGGGGCAGGGCGCTGCCGCCGGGTGGCGAGATCGACGCGCTGATAGCACTTGCGCATTGGTTCGTGGCCACGGGCGGCGCGCAGGCGGGGCGCATGGCGCGCCACGCGGCGCCCTTGCCGGAACCAGACGCCCCCGCGCCGCCGCGTCCGGCGCTGGAACCGGGGCCGTGCTCCGCAGGTCTTGCCGTCGGCTTTGCCTTTGGCCAGATCGCAGCGCCTGCGCTGGCCACCCTGGTCGCGCGCAGCGGCGCGCAGGGCGTGCGGATCACTCCGTGGCGGATTGCGGTTCTGGAAGGGGTGCGTTGGCTGCCCGCCGCCTTGCCCGCGGGCGTTCTGGCCGACCCAGAGGCCCCGGCCCTGCGTGTCGATGCCTGTGCGGGCGCACCCTACTGCCCGCAGGCCCAGGCCGAGACGCGTGCGCTGGCGCTGCGTCTTGCGGGCCATGTGCCGGGGCGGCTGCATGTGTCGGGCTGCGCCAAGGGCTGCGCCCGTGCCGGCCCCGCCGATGTCACCCTGACCGCCACGGCGCCGCACCGCTTTGACCTGGCGCGCAGGGCGCGCGCCGGTGCGCCCCCTGATCTGCCGGCGCAAAGCCCGGCGCAACTGCTTGCGCATTTCGGAGCATCCTGATGCCTCATGTCTACGAAACCGACGGCGCGGCGATCTATCGCCAGTCCTTTGCCACGATCCGCGCCGAGGCCGCGCTCGGGCGTTTCGCCCCCGAGGAGGAACCCGTCGCCGTGCGCATGATCCATGCCGCCGGGATGGTCGATCTTGCTCGCCATATCCGCTTTTCGCCCGGTTTCGCCACCATCGCCCGCGCGGCGCTGGAGGGTGGCGCGCCGATCCTGTGCGATGCGCGCATGGTGTCCGAAGGGATCACCCGCGCGCGCCTGCCTGCCGACAATCCGGTGATCTGCACCCTTCACGACCCGGCCGTGCCCGATCTGGCGCGCGCCATGGGCAATACCCGCTCGGCCGCCGCGCTGGAATTGTGGCGCCCGCATCTGAGGGGTGCGGTGGTTGCCATCGGCAATGCGCCGACCGCACTTTTTCATCTGCTCGACATGATGGAGGCACCCGATTGCCCGCGCCCGGCGGCAATCATTGGCTGTCCCGTCGGTTTTGTCGGCGCGGTGGAATCCAAGGCCGCGCTCTGGCAGGCCACGCCTGCGCCCTGCTGCATCGTCGAGGGGCGGTTGGGGGGCAGCGCCATCACCGTTGCCGCGCTCAATGCGCTTGCCAGCCGAAAGGAATGACCGTGGGGCGTATAATCGGCGTCGGGCTTGGCCCCGGGGCGCAGGATCTGATGAGCGTGCGCGCCGACCGGCTGATCCGGGCGGCGCGCCACGTCGCCTATTTCCGCAAGGCTGGCAAGCCCGGCCAGGCACGTCGCATCGTTGAGGGAATGCTGCACCCGCAGGCGGTGGAATACCCGATGGAATATCCGGTCACTACAGAAATTTCCGTTGCGAACCCACGCTACAATGCACTCTTGTCGGGGTTCTATGCCGACTGGACCGGGCGTCTGGCCGCGCTGGTCGGGCTGGGGCGCGATGTGGTGGTGCTCTGCGAGGGCGATCCGTTCTTCTATGGCTCGTTCATGCATCTGCACGCGCGGCTCTGCGGTCAGGTGCCGGTCGAGGTGGTGCCGGGCATCACCGGCATGTCGGGGGCCTGGACGGCGACGGGCCAGCCGATCACCTGGGGCGATGACGTGCTGACGGTGGCAATGGCCACGCTGCCCGAAGAGGAACTGACCCGCCGTATCCGCGATACCGATGCGCTGGTGGTGATGAAGATCGGGCGCAACCTGCCCAAACTGCGCCGCGCGGTTCACGCTGCCGGACGCGACGATCAGGCCTGGCTGGTAGAACATGCGCAGATGCCGGGACAACGCCTGACACCACTGGCCGAGGCGGATAGCGTGACGCCCTATTTCTCGATCCTGCTGATCCACGGTCAGGGGCGACGGCCATGAGCGGCGGCTGGCTGATCATTGCCGGGCTGGGGCCGGGGGCGGATGCGCTGGTGACGCCCGAAGTTTCGTTGGCGCTGGCTGATGCGACGGATGTCGTGGGCTATATCCCCTATGTCGCCCGCATCGCCCCGCGCGAGGGGCTGCATCTGCACGCCTCCGACAACCGGGTAGAGCGTGAGCGCGCGGCCCATGCGCTCGGCCTCGCGCAGGCGGGGCGGCGGGTGGTGGTTGTCTCGTCGGGCGATCCCGGCGTTTTTGCCATGGCTGCGGCGGTGTTCGAGGCGGTCGAGACCGGCCCGCGCGGCTGGCGCAATCTTGATATTCGCGTGCTGCCCGGCATCACCGCCATGCTGGCCGCAGCGGCGCGGGCGGGCGCGCCGCTGGGGCATGATTTCTGTGCGATCAATCTCAGCGACAATCTCAAGCCCTGGGCGCTGATCGAAACCCGGCTGCGGCTCGCGGTGCAGGCCGATTTCGCCATGGCGTTCTACAACCCGCGCTCTCGTGCACGCCCCGAGGGCTTTGCCCGCGCGCTTGACGTGTTGCGCGCGGTCTGCGCCGATACCCGCCCGGTGATCTTTGCGCGCGCTGTCTCTACCCCCGACGAGACGCTGCGCGTTGTCCCCCTGCCCGAGGCGCGCCCCGAGATGGCCGACATGCGCACCATGGTCATCGTCGGTTCCAGCCAGACGCGGGTGCTGGCGCGGGGGCGAGGGCGCGGCCCATGGGTCTATACACCGAGGTCGGCCCCATGAAGCCATCGCAACACCTCGTCCACGCTGTGCACCTCGGCCCGGTCGGGCAGGGGCGGGCGGCCGATCATCATGACCGGCAGGCCAAGGGCGCGGGCGGCTGCAAGTTTGGCCTCGGCGCCGCTGCCGCCGGCGTTCTTCGACACGATCAGGTCGATCCCGTGGGCGCGCATCAGCGCCGTATCGCCCGCCACCGTGAACGGCCCGCGATCCACGATCACGTGGCAGTCGGGCAGGGGCGGCGCCACTTCGGGCGGATCGACAAGGCGCAGCAGATAGCTGTGCTGTGGCTGCGCGGCGAAAGCATCGAGATGCATCCGGCCAATCGCCAGCATCACCCGGCGCGGCGGTCCCGCCAGCGCGGCGACGGCGGCAGGGATATCCGGCATGTGCCGCCAGTCGTCGCCCTGTTCCGGTTGCCATGCCGGTCGGGTCAGTGCCAGAAGCGGCACGCCGGTCGCGGCACAGGCGGCGATGGCATTGCCGCTCATGGTCGCGGCAAAGGGATGGGTGGCATCGACCAGATGCGTGACCCTTTCGCGCCGCAGATGATCGGTCAGCCCCGCGACCCCGCCAAAGCCGCCCACCCGCACCGGCACCGGCTGCGACCGGAGGCGTGCCACCCGGCCCGCATAGCTGAGCGTCGCGGGAAGGCGCGCCTCGGCCAACCGCTGCGCAAGAAGGCTGGCCTCGGTCGTGCCGCCAAGGACAAGGATATGCGGCATGGCTGACACTCCTTGGTTGACCATCGTGGGACTGGGCGAGGATGGCCCGGATGGCCTGCCATCCGCAAGCCGCGCCGCGCTGGATCGGGCAGAGATCATCGCCGGGGCACCACGGCATCTTGCGCTTTTGCCCGATGTCGGGGCGGAACGGCTGGTCTGGCCGGTGCCCTTCGCCGATGGCATCGCGCAGCTTCTGGCGTATCGGGGGCGGCGGGTGGTGATGCTGGCCTCTGGTGATCCGTTCTGGTTTGGCGCGGGCAGCACCGTGGTTCGGCATCTTGAGCGGGGCGAATGGGTGGCGCTGCCGGTGGCGGGCACATTCTCGTTAGCGGCATCCCGGCTTGGCTGGGCGCTGGAGGCGGTCGCTTGCCTTGGCCTGCACGCGGCGCCCCTTGAACGGTTGCGCCCGCATCTGGCGCCGCGCGCACGTGCGCTGGTGCTGCTGCGCGACGGCGCGGCGCTGGCGGCGCTGGCGGGCTGGCTGGAGGGGCTGGGCTTTGGCAACACCGTGCTGCATGTGCTGGAACGCCTCGGCGGTCCGAACGAGCGCCACCGCAGCACCACTGCGCAGGGCTTTGGCCTGTCCGATGTGGCCCATCCCGTCGCCGTCGGGCTGGAGGTCGCGGGCCCTGGGCCTGTGCTGCCCTGTGCCGCTGGTCTGCCCGATGACCTGTTCGCGCATGACGGGCAGATCACCAAACGTCCGATCCGGGCGCTGACGATGTCGGCGCTGGCACCGCGCGCGGGCGAGTTGCTGTGGGATATTGGCGCCGGGGCGGGTTCGATCGGGATCGAATGGCTGCTGGCGCATCCGGCAAACCGCGCCATCGGGTTCGAGGCCGACCCGACCCGCGCCGCCCGCGCCCGCGACAATGCGCTGGCGCTCGGTGTGGATCGCTTGCAGATTGCCCTTGGCCGCGTGCCCGAGGCTCTGGCGGGCCACCCTCTGCCCGATGTGGTGTTCATCGGCGGCGGGCTGTCGGCGGCGCTGCTCGATCATCTCTGGTCGGTGCTGTGCCCCGGCACGCGGGTTGTGGCCAATGCGGTCACGCTCGGATCCGAGGCGCTGCTGGGCGACGCGCAGGCGCGACGGGGCGGTACGCTGATGCGGGCCGAGATATCTCACGCCGCCCCGATTGGCCGCCATATGGGCTGGCGCGCGGCCTGGCCGGTCATGCAATGGTCGGTGGAGATATGAAGATTGCGGGGTTCGGATATGCCAGCCGCGCGACGATCCGCTCGTTGCAGGACGCCCTCGCGCGGGCCGAGGCACTGACCGGCCCGGTGGACGCCCTGGCCGGTCCGGATGACAAGGTCGCGCAGCTGGCCCTTCTGGCCGAGGCCCGTGCGTTGCCGCTGATCGCTGTTTCCGCCGCCGCCCTGACCTCGCAGGATACTGCCTCCCGATCGCCCCGCAGTCTTGCCACGCGAGGCACCGGCAGCGTGGCAGAGGCCAGCGCCCTTGCCGCTCTTGGGCCTCCGGCGCGGTTGATGGCGACGCGCGTTCTGTCCACTGACCGTCTGGCCACCTGCGCCATTGCCGAAAGGATCCGCCCATGACCGTTCATTTCATAGGCGCAGGCCCCGGCGCGCCCGACCTGCTTACCTTGCGCGGGCGCGACCTGATCGCGGCCTGTCCCGTCTGTCTTTTTGCCGGGTCGCTGGTGCCCGAGGCGGTGCTGGCCCATTGCCCGCCGGGTGCGCGGATCGTGAACACCGCGCCTTTGTCGCTGGATCGGATCATCGCGGAAATCGCTGATGCCCACGCCGCCGGCCAGGATGTCGCACGGCTGCATTCGGGCGATGTTTCGGTGTGGTCGGCCATGGGCGAGCAGTTGCGCCGCCTGCGCGCGCTGGACATTCCCTGTAGCGTCACGCCGGGGGTGCCCGCCTTTGCCGCCGCCGCCGCCGCCTTGGGCGCGGAACTGACCTTGCCGGGGCTGGCGCAATCGGTGGTGCTGACGCGCACACCGGGTCGCGCCAGCGCCATGCCAGCGGGCGAGACGCTGACGGCTTTCGGGGCCACGGGTGCGACGCTGGCGATTCACCTGTCGATCCATAACCTTCCGCGCGTGGTGGCGGACCTGACCCCGGCCTATGGCCCTGATTGCCCCGTCGCGGTTGTCTGGCGCGCAAGCTGGCCCGACCAGCGCATCCTGCGCGCCACGCTTGCCACGATCGAATCCGAGGTGGCCGAGAGCATGGAGCGCACGGCGCTGATCCTGGTGGGTCGTGCCCTCGCTGCCGAAGGCTTTGCCGAAAGCTGCCTTTACGCCCCGGATTACGACCGCCGCTTTCGTCCCGCCCGCGCGGATGGCGACGCATGACACCCGGTCTGCTGATCTCTGCCCCGGCCTCGGGCTGCGGCAAGACAACCGTGATGCTGGGCCTGTTGCGCGCCCTGTCCGAGGACGGGCTGGCCGTGCAGCCGTTCAAGAGCGGCCCGGATTATATCGACCCCGCCTTTCACCGCGCCGCCAGCGGACGGGAGTCGGTCAACCTTGACAGTTGGGCGATGGGGCCGGGGATGCTGGCTGCGATCCTCGGGCAGGCGGCGGGCGCGGACCTGGCGCTGGCCGAAGGCTCGATGGGGCTTTTCGACGGCGTGGCGCGGAACGGTGCGAGCGGTAACGGCGCCAGTTCATCGCTGGCGATGCTCACTGGCTGGCCCGTGGTGCTGGTTCTGGATGTGTCCGGGCAGGCGCAATCGGCGGCGGCCACGGCGCTCGGATTTGCCCGTTTGCGCGCCGGGCTGCCCTTTGCCGGCGTGATCCTGAACCGCGTGGCCAGCCCCCGGCACGAGCGGCTTGTCCGGCTGGGCATGGCAGAAGCCGGGATTCCCGTTCTCGGTGCGCTGCCCCGTCGCGGCGACCTGGCCCTGCCAGAGCGCCATCTCGGGCTGGTGCAGGCCAGCGAACACCCCGATCTGGCGTGCGCGATAGCCGGTTACGCGGCCTTTCTGCGCGATCATGTCGATCTGTCGGCGATCCGCGCCGCCGCCCGCGCCACCCCCTTTGATGTGCCGCCCGCCGCCTTGCCGCGCCCGCCCGCGCAACGCATCGCGCTGGCGCAGGATGCGGCGTTTTCCTTTTCCTATCCGCATCTTCTGCAAGGCTGGCGTAAGGCGGGTGCGCAGATCCTGCCTTTCTCGCCGCTGGCCGATGAGGCCCCTGACCCGGCCGCCGATCTGGTCTGGCTGCCCGGCGGCTATCCCGAGTTGCATGCCGCCACGCTGGCGGGGGCGGGGCGGTTTCATGCGGGTCTGCGCCGCCATGCCGAAACCCGGCCCGTGCATGGCGAATGCGGCGGCTACATGGCCCTTGGCGCGGCGTTGATCGACAAGGCCGGGCTGCGCCATCCCATGGCCGGGCTTCTGGGGCTTGTGACCAGCTTTTCCGCCCGCAAGCTGCATCTGGGTTACCGCCGGGCGCATCTTCTGGCGCCGATGCCGGGGCATGGTCCGGGCGCTGCGCTGCGCGGGCACGAGTTTCATTATTCCACCATTCTGGACCAACCCGACCCTCCGCTGGCCCGCGTCACCGATGCCGAGGGCGCGAACGTGCCCGAGACCGGATCACGCCGGGGTCTTGTCACCGGCACGTTCTTTCATCTGATAAGCGAGGACACATGAGTGGTTTTGTCTCCTTTGTGGGCTCTGGTCCCGGCGCCGTCGATCTGCTGACGCTGCGCGCGCTCGACCGGTTGCAGACGGCCGATGTCGTGCTGTTCGATGATCTGTCCGCCGGTCCGGTCCTTGCCCGCGTCCGGTCCGGGGCCGAGATGGTGGCGGTCGGCAAGCGCGCGGGCCGCGCCTCGCCCAGACAGGACCATGTCAGCCGCCTGCTGGTTGATCACGCCGCGACCGGCGCGCGGGTGGTGCGACTGAAATCGGGCGATCCGGGGATTTTCGGGCGTTTGGAAGAGGAAATCACCGCCCTTGCCGCCGCCGGCATCGGCTACGAGATCGTGCCTGGCATCACCGTCGCCAGCGCGGCGGCGGCGGCGGCGGGCATCCCGCTCACGCGCCGCGTCAGCGCCCGGCGGGTGCAGTTCGTCACCGGCCACGACCAGACCGGGGCGCTGCCCGAGGGGTTGGATATGGCCGCGCTTGCCGATCCGGGCGCGACGACGGTGGTGTTCATGCCGCGCCGCACCTTTGCCGCGCTTGCCGCCCGGCTTATCGCCGCCGGATTGTCGCCGGACACCCCCGCATTGCTGGCCGAGAATGTCAGTCACCCCGATCAAAGCCTCAGCCGCAGCACCTTGGGGGCGCTGGCGCGCGCGCTGGCGGCGGGGGCAAACCCGGCGGTGGTGCTCTATGGTCCGCTGGCCGAGGGGGATGGCGCATGATCCAGCTGTCACTTGTCGGGATCGGCACCGGCAATCCCGACCATCTGACCGGGCAGGCCATCGCGGAAATGCGCGCCGCGGATCTGGTGATGGTGCCGCTGAAAGGCGCAGACAAGGCCGATCTGGCGGATCTGCGCCTTCAGCTATGCGCGTCCCTTGCGCCGGATACGCCCGTCGCCACCTTCGATCTGCCGCGCCGTGCCGCCGATGGCGATTATCTGCCCGCGGTCGCCGACTGGCACGACGCCATCGCGCGGATCTGGGCCGAGACCCTCGCCGGCCATTTTCCGAAGGGCGGCAAGGCGGTGCTGCTGGTGTGGGGTGATCCGTCGCTTTACGACAGCACCCTGCGCATCGCGGAGCGGGTGCGGGCGGGCGGCATGGTGCTGAGGGTCCGCGTCGTGCCCGGCATCACCAGCCTGTCGGCGCTGACCGCCGCCCATGCGATCCCGCTGAACACGCCGGGCGCGCCGGTTGTCATTACCACGGGGCGGCGGCTGCGTGATGGCGGCTGGCCCGAGGGGGCGGACAGCGTGGCGGTGATGCTGGATGCAGGTGGCGCCTTTCAGGCGATCGACCCCGAGGGTGTGCAAATCTGGTGGGGGGCCTATCTGGGCATGCCGCAGGAACACCTGATCGCCGGGCCGCTGGCCCGTGTCGGAGCGCAGATCATCTCTGAACGCGCAAGTCTGCGTGCGCGCCATGGCTGGATCATGGACATCTATCTCTTGCGAAAGGCCCGGCCTGATGGTCCAGGTCGCGGGGCCTCATCCACTCCATGAGGTCCGAGGCCGCACCATGGCACCTGCCTTGTCGCTTGGCACCGCCTTCGGGCTTGTTGGCGCGGGACTCAGACCCATCCCCCCCGCGACATCAGCCCCCGAGCCTCCAGTTGCCGCCAGCCCCGGAGCCTCGTGGAGCGGTCGCACCACAGGTCCGGGTCGGCGGCGAGCGCGTCGTAATAGCCCTCGTAAAGCGCGCTGTTGGCGAAATGCTCCTGCCGGCGTTTCTCCTCGGTCGAGCGGTCCACCACCGTATTGAGAAACTTGGAGTGCAACAGCACGCCTGAGGTAAGCTCCCCCCCGTCGCGGTCATGGACATGGTTGAGCCGTCGCGGCAGGACCGAATGGGTGGAACTGACATAGGCATAGCGCCAGTGCCATTTGACCAGCGGCACCTTGCCCATCGTGGGGGCGCGGCGGGGATCGGCGGCAAAGAACATGCGCGCGCGCGGGCCGCCCTGAATCCAGAGCGTCTGCAAGTCCGGCTTGGGGCGCATCGAATAATTCCCGGCATCGAACCAGCACAGCGTCTCGAACGGGTTATCCCCGGCCCGGTAGGGATGGGTCGAGAGCGGGCCGCGCGGATACATGTCAAGCATCAGCGCCCCCATGGAGGCCCGCCCCTGCGCCTCGAGCCAGCCGCAGAGCGCGGGCAGCGGGCGGGTGGCGTGATAGGGGTAGATCAGGCATTCATCGGCGTCGAGCGTCAGGCACCAATGGCCGTGCCCGTGCCGCATCATCAGCCAGGTGAGCCAGTCCATGCCGAAGCGTGCGCGTTTATAACTGTGCGCCGTGGTCCAGAGCGACACATCGCCTTGCGCGGCAAGGTAGTCGCGCGTGCCATCGCTGCTGTCATTCTCCACGATCAGGAACTGCGCCACGCCAAGACGGCGGTGATGCTCGAGGAAATGCGGCAGGCGATGCGCCTCGTTGCGCATCGTGGCGAAACATAGGATGTCGCCGCATGCGATCTGCCCGGTGCGGTTGTTGACAGCCGTCAACTGCCGCCGCATCGCCACCGCGCGCGCCAGCAGTCGCCGTCGCCGCAGGCGAAGACGATAGGCCATGGCCAGATCGTTCAGCCGCTCCATACCGCCCCTGCCGGTCTCCATACCCCAGGGTGCAGCGTCGGGGCTATTTTTCGTAATGTCCAGCCTCGTGCCAGCGCCATGCATCCTCGATCATTGCCTGAAGCGTCGAGCGCACGGGCACCCAGCCAAGCTCTGCCCGCGCTCGCGTCGAGCCGGAAACAAGGCGGGCGCAGTCGCCCGGACGGCGCATCCCCTCGATCACCGGCACGGGCGTGCCGGTCACCGTCTCGGCCGTCTCGATCACCTTGCGCACGGAGAATCCGTGCCCGGTGCCGAGGTTGAACACGCGGACGCCGTGCCCGTCTTCCAGCCAGCGCAGGCCAAGGATATGCGCCTCCACCAGATCCATCACATGCACATAGTCGCGGATGCAGGTGCCGTCAGGGGTGTCGTAATCGGTGCCGAAGATCGTGACCGCGTCGCGCCGCCCGGCGATGGCGTCAAGCACCAGCGGAATGAGATGCGTCTCGGGTTGGTGAAACTCGCCCACCTCGGCCTCGGGGTCCGCGCCCGCCACGTTGAAATAGCGAAAGATCACATGGCGCAGCCCGTGCGCGGCCCCGAAATCGCGCAGCATGTCCTCGATCGCGCGTTTCGACTTGCCATAGGCGTTGATCGGGTTCTGCGCGCAGCCCTCATCAAGAAGCACGTTGTCCTGATCGCCATAGGTGGCACAGGTCGATGAGAACACGAAATCAAGGCACCCCGCCGCCACCGCCGCCTCGATCAGGTTCAGCGATCCCGCCACGTTGTTATGCCAGTAAAGCCCCGGCGCGCTCATGCTCTCGCCCACCTGGCTCAGCGCGGCGAAATGCATGACCGCCTGTGGCTGGTAGGCGGCAAAGACCTGATCGAGCCGCGCACGGTCGGTCAGACAGCCCTCCTCGAAGGGGCCGAATTTCACCGCGTCGCGCCAACCGGTGCAGAGATTGTCATAGCTGACAGGTGTATGGCCCGCGCGCGCCAAGGCCTTGCAGGCGTGGCTGCCGATATAGCCTGCCCCGCCAGTGACCAGAATATTGCCCACACCCGCCCCCGTGCCGCGCCTTATTGCGCGGCCTTGTCCGCATGCACCATGTCGGTGATGTAGTTCCACAGGTCGTCACGCAGGTCGTCGCGCGCCAGCGCAAAGGCCACCGTCGCCTGAAGAAAGCCCGCCTTGGAGCCGCAGTCGAAACGCTGGCCCTGAAAGCGGTAGCCATAGACCTCCTCGCCATCCTCGCGCGCCGCGTCGATGGCGTCGGTCAACTGGATCTCACCGCCCGCGCCGGTCTGTTTCCGGTTCAGTTTCTGCAACACCGTGGGCGTCAGGATGTAGCGCCCGATCACCGCAAGGTTCGACGGCGCCGTGCCCGGTTCGGGCTTTTCCACCATCCCCTTGGTCGAGACGAGACTGCCCATATCGTCCTTGACGTCGAGAATGCCGTAGGATTTGGTCATCGCGTCAGGCACTTCCATCGCCGCAACCATGTTGCCGCCGGTTTCCTCGAACGCCTCGACCATCTGTTGCAGGCAGGGTTTTTCGGCGGCGATCACGTCATCGGGCAGGATCACGGCGAAGGGTTCATTGGCGATGAAGCGTCGCGCGCACCAGACCGCATGCCCAAGGCCGAGCGGCTTGTGCTGGCGCATATAGGCGATTTCGCCAGAGTCCATGTTGGTGGTCCTGAGGATGTCGAGCAGGTCATCCTTGCCCTTGCGGCGCAATTCTGCCTCAAGCTGCGGCGCGTTGTCGAAATAATCCTCAAGCGCGCTTTTGCCGCGCGAGGTGATGAAGATGAATTCCTTGATGCCCGCCGCGCGCGCCTCGTCGATGGCGTATTGCACCAGGGGCCGGTCCACGAGCGTCATGATCTCTTTTGGAACCGACTTGGTTGCCGGCAAGAAGCGTGTTCCCAGACCCGCCACAGGAAAAATCGCCTTGGTCACTCGTTTACGCATACTTTGCCTCCGACCGCATCAGTTTGCTCGCACGATATACAACATCGCCAAGCTTTGCACCCGTATAAGGGGAAATCTTGTAATCTTTATGTTCAATCAAGGCCCGGCACGCGGCTAGCGGCTAGAGGTCGCAAGGCGCGCCCCGTTCCTGTCCGGGCTTTTCAGTCCAGTCCCATCTCGCGCATCATCGACTCGATGCGGGGCACGTCCTCGGGGTTGTTCAACTCCCAGAATTGCCGCCCGCGTGCCTCGACCTCGACGCAGAGAACCGAGCGCCCGTTTTCCAGAAACCGCAACTGCTCCAGCCCCTCGAGCCCTTCGAGCGGCCCCGGCGTCCAGGTCGGATAGGCGGCCAGCGCGTCGGGGCGATAGGCATAGACTCCGACATGATGAAAAACCGGCGTGGGCGCGTCGTCATCGTAACGCCGCCCGGTATAGGGGATCACTTCCTTGGAGAAATAGAGCGCGTGACCGCGCCGATCAAACACGGCGGTGGTGCCGCCGACGCGCCCCTCGGTGCGGTCCTGAAGAAAGCCATTGAGCGCGCGCCCCTCGCAGCGCAGCACGGGTGTGGCCACCTCGGCGGCGGGATCGGCGCGAAGCCCGGCGATGAGATCCTCGATGAACCAGGGCGGGGTCAGCGGCGCGTCGCCCTGAAGGTTGACCACGATCTCATGGCCAGCGCCAAACGCGGCATGGGCCTCGGCGCAGCGTTCGGTGCCGTTGGCACAGGTCTCGGAGGTCATCACCACCTCGGCGCCGAATGCCTCGGCCGCGTCGCGGATGCGCGCGTCATCGGTCGCAATCACCACGCGATCCACGCCTTTCACCGCCATCGCCGCGCGCCAGGACCGTTCCACAAGTGAGCGCGCCTGCCCGCTCGCGCCGGTGAGCGGCACCAGCGGCTTGCCCGGATAGCGGGTCGAGGCATAGCGCGCGGGGATGGCGATGAGGACGGACATGGAACTCAGCCTTCCTTGAGATCGACACCCGGCGCGCAGGCGATGAAGAACGGATTCTCGAACCCTGGCTTGCCATAGCCAAGCGGTGTCAGGTCATCAAAGCGCAGAACACGTCCGCCGGCCCCCAGCAGGACCGCATGGCCCGCGGCGGTGTCCCATTCCATCGTCCGGCCAAGGCGCGGATAGAGATCGGCCTCGCCGGTCGCCACGAGGCAGAACTTGAGCGAAGATCCCGCGCTCGTCATGTCCTTGACGGCGTATTTACCGATATAGTCGTCTGTCGCCTGATCGCGGTGTGATTTCGAGGCCACCACCATAAGCGCGGCATTGTCCGGCTCGGCCACCCGGATCGGGCGGGTTGCGCCCGGCGTCCCGGCGTCGAACGGGCCAGTTTCCTCGACCGCGCCACCATCGGGCAGCGTGTAGAACATCCGCCCCTTGGCGGGGGCATAGACGATGCCACGGGTGGGCTGTCCATCCTCGACCAGGGCGATATTGACGGTGAAATCACCGCGCCGGTTGATGAATTCCTTGGTTCCGTCCAGCGGATCGACGATCAGGAAGGTGCGCACGCTCTGCCCATGAGAGGCGGCCTGTTCCTCGGTCACCAGCGCCAGATCGGGAAAGGCCGCGCGCAGACCGGCGGAAATCAGGGCGTCGGCGGCCTCGTCGGCCTCGGTCACGGGGCTTGCGTCGGATTTCACCTTAACGTCGAAATCGTTTGCGTCATAGATTTCCATGATGCGCTCGCCCGCCTCAAGCGCCAGTTGCCGCATCACCTGTGAAAGCCGTTGATACTCCAAATCGCCGCTCCTTCGCCCGTTTGCCGCCATCTTGCGGCGCTATTGCATGACTCATCCGGGCGCCCTTATGATACGACAGCGGCGCGACGGCAAGAAACCATTGGACGCAGCCCGGAGGCGTGAGGCGCCAGACCATGTTCAAGACCGCTCGTCCCAGATCTTCGCTCCAATCCGCGATCTCCATCCTCGAACTCATCTATCACGCGACCGTGCGCAGCATCCGCCAGGGCCATGGCAACGCCTTTGTCGCGCTCGGCATGAACATTCTTACTGTGGTGATCATGGTCCTGGCGTTCTACCTGCTGTTCACCGTTCTCGGCCTCAAGGCGGCCAAGCTGCGCGGCGATTTCCTGCTGTTCATGATGTCGGGGATCTTCCTCTACATCACCCATATCAAGGCCGTGGGCGCGGTTGCGGGTGCCGAGGGCCCGGCCTCGCCGATGATGCAGCACGCGCCGATGAACACGGCGATCTCGATTGCCTCGGCCGCGCTCGGGGCGCTCTACATCCAGGTGCTGTCACTCCTGATCGTGCTCTTCGTCTATCATGTGATCTTCGTGCCGATCTCGATCTACCAGCCCATCTACGCCTTCGGCATGGTGCTGTTGGCCTGGTTCACGGGTTGCGGTGTGGGGCTTGTGCTTCTGGCGATCCGCCCGTGGTTTCCCACCTTCGTCAAGTTGTTCACGACGATCTATCAGCGCGCCAACATGATCGCTTCGGGCAAGATGTTCGTGGTCAACGTGCTGCCACCGTTCATGTACAACCTGTTTTCCTGGAACCCGCTATTTCACAATATCGACCAGGCGCGTGGCTTTGTTTTCATAAACTATTTCCCGCACAAGACCTCGCTCATGTATCCGGTTTATGTCGGAATTGCCCTGATCATGCTCGGGCTGATCGGAGAGTTCTACACCCGGCGCCGTGCCTCGCTGTCCTGGGAGGCGCGCCGCTGAGCGGGCGTGGTCCGTGGCCCATGGCTTGACAAACCCGGCCAGTGGCGCTGTCTGAATGCAGTCATGTCATATCCGCGCGCGGCAATGTAACATGTGAGTCGATGAAACAGCTCCTGTCCAGTCTCCTGGCCCGCCGACGGCTGTCTGGCACCCGCCGGGCCAATATACCGATCCGCCCCGATCAGCCCTTTGTCGCGATTGGCGATGTGCACGGGCGTGCCGACCTTCTCCAGACACTCGATTCCTTGATCCAGGCGCAGGCCAGCGGATATCCGGTGGTGTTCCTGGGCGATTATGTGGACCGCGGCGAACAGAGCCGCGAGGTGATTCAGATGCTCATGGAGGCCGCCGAAAGCGGGCCGGGGCGCGTGACCTGCCTCATGGGAAATCACGAGCGGATGATGCTCGATGTTCTGGACGAGCCGGGGAAATACACCGCCCGCTGGCTGCGCAATGGCGGTTTGCAGACGCTTGCCAGCTTTGGCGTCAGGCTGCCGCAGGGTGGGCAGAACGAGGTTGATGCGCTCCTTGACATGCGCGACGCTCTGGCCGAAGCCATGGGCGCGGCGATGATCGGCTGGCTGCGTGCGCGCCCGCTGATCTGGCAGAGCGGCAATGTCTGGGCAATCCATGCCGGGGCTGATCCCGCGCAGCCGATGGCGGCGCAAGCCGAGGACACGCTTCTCTGGGGTCACCCCGGATTTCGCAAAAGGCCACGCGCGGATGGGCAATGGGTGATCCACGGCCACACCATCGTCGAGGCACCGCATGTCGCGGGCGGGCGCATTGCCATCGACACCGGGGCCTATGCCACCGCGCGCCTCACCGCCGCGATCGTGCGTCCCGACGACGTATCGTTCCTCCAGACCTGAGCGCGGATCGGTAAACCTTGAACTGAATTCAAGGCATTGCAGAGTTGGCCATGGCCGCGGTTTCAGCTATGCATGATGTGTTCGGGTCAGTATGGCCGGGGCCTTCCAGAGAGAACACGTGTGGTGCGTAGGGAGCACGTGGGGTGGCGGGGGGTGTCGGCGATGGCGCGGATGCCCCCCGTTTCCGTTACGGTCTCAGCCCCGCCAGATCGCAGACAATTCGCCACTCCTCGGGCGTCACCGGCTGCACCGACAGGCGCGAACTGCGCACCAGCACCATCTCGGCCAGACGCGGATCGGCCTTGATCTCCTCCAGCGTCACCGGGCGTTGCGTCGCCTCCAGTGCCTTGATATCCACGCATTCCCAACGCGGGTCATCCGCCTTGCTGTCGGGGTGGGCCGGGGCGATCACTTCGACCGTGCCAACCACGGCCTTTTCGCTTTGGGAATGGTAGAAGAACCCGCGATCCCCCACCGCCATCTCGCGCATGAAGTTGCGCGCCTGATAATTGCGCACGCCGTCCCATTCCTCGCCCGCCGCCCCCTTTGCCACCTGATCGGCCCAGGACCATGTGGAGGGTTCGGACTTGAACAGCCAGTAGCGCATCAGATGACCTTTTTCCACGCGATGAGATCGACCGAGGCGAAGAGTCCCGCCTTCGCATAGGGGTCATTGGCCGCCCAGTCGCGCGCGGCGGCCATGTCGGCCACGTCGAGCACGATGAGCGAGCCGGTCATGCCGCCTTCCTCGTCCAGCAGGGGGCCAGCCTGAGAGACGACGCCGGTCTCTTTGAGATAGGCCAGATGCGCCTCGCGGTTGTCGAGACGGGTTTGCAGCGCGCCGGGCTTGTCGCGGGCGATAAGGGCAATCAGCATCATTCCTCCTTGAGTGGTCTTGAAAGCAGCATATCCATCGCCTCCGCCACGCGCAATTCACCCGCCACCAGCGCCGCCACCGCCGCCGTCACCGGCAGATCGAGGTCAAGTGCGCAGGCGCGGGCGAGGGCGGCGCGCGCGGTGGCAGCACCTTCGACGGTGATCGCGGGATCGAAGGCCGCGCCGCGTCCGAGGCTTTCGCCATAGCGGTAGTTGCGCGAGAGAGCCGAGGTGCAGGTCAGCGCCAGATCGCCCAGCCCCGACAGCCCCGCCAGCGTTTCGGGCTGCGCGCCAAGCGCGTGCGCCAGCCGGTTCATCTCGGCAAAGCCGCGCGTCATCAGCGCCGCGCGCGCGCTTTCTCCCAGCCCCGCGCCCATTACCGCGCCACAGGCGATGGCGATGACGTTCTTGAGCGCGCCACCCAGTTCCGCGCCGATGGTGTCGGTGCTGCGATAGAGCCTCAGCGTGGGCGTGGTCAGCGCAGCTTGCAGCGCGCGGCCCGTCTGCGCGTCGGCGCACGCGAGCGTCAGCGCCGTCGGCAGGCCGCGCGCGATGTCGGCGGCAAAGCTAGGGCCGGTGAGAATGGCGGGCACGGCCTCGGCAACGGCGCGCGCGATGAGCGCGGTGGGGCCAAGCCCCGTGGTCAGGTCCATCCCCTTGCAACAGGCGACAAGCGGGCGGGCAAGGGCGGCGCGATGTGCCTCCAGAAACCCGTTCAAGGTCTGCATCGGCATGGCAAGCAGACAGGGGCCATCCCCCTCGGGCAGGGCGCCCGAAATGATCGTCACGCCATCGGGCAGGGCGATGCCGGGCAGGCGCCGTGCATTCTCGCGCGCCGCCCTCATCGCGGCGGCGTGGCCCGCGTCCCGCGCCCAGAGCGTCACCGGCCCGTTTTGTGCCAGCGTCACCGCCAGCGCCGTGCCGAACGCCCCCGCACCGCAAATCAGTGTCATGCCTTGGCCCCCCGCTTGCCGTGGCCCAGCATCGCCGGGCTTGCCGCATCGAGCGGCCAGCGCGGGCGCGCGGCAAGGCCCATGTCATCGCGGTGGCCCGACAGGTAAAGCTCCGCCCCCGCATAGGCGATCATCGCGGCGTTATCGGTGCAGAGCGCCAGAGGCGGCGCGACAAGGCGCGCGCCCTGCGCCTCGGCCACCGCCATCAGCGCCGCGCGGATTGCCCCGTTGGCCGCCACGCCCCCGGCCACGGCAAGCACCGGCGCGCCGGTCGCGGCCAGCGCGCGGCGGGTCTTTTCCGCCAGCACCTCGCAGACCGCCGCCTGAAATCCCGCGCAAAGGTCGGCCCGGTCCTGCCGGGTGATCCCGCCCTTTTCCGTCACCAGCGCATCGCGCGCCCGCAGCACTGCCGTTTTCAGCCCCGAGAAGGACAGATCGCAACCGGGCCGGTCCAACAGCGGGCGTGGCAGGCGAAAGCGGTCCGCGTCACCCGTGCTGGCCGCGCGCTCCACCTCCGGCCCGCCGGGCTGCGGCAGGCCCAAAAGCCGCGCCACCTTGTCGAACGCCTCGCCCGGCGCGTCGTCGATGGTGCCGCCAAGGCGGGTGAATGTCTGCGGTCCCGCGACGGTCAGGAACTGGCAATGCCCGCCCGAAACCAGAAGCATCAGATAGGGATAAGCCACGCCATCGGTCAGGCGCGGCGTCAGCGCGTGCCCCGCAAGGTGGTTGACCCCGATCAGCGGCAGCCCCGCGCCCGCCGCAATGCCCTTGGCGCACATGACACCCGCCAGCACGCCGCCGATGAGGCCCGGCCCCGCTGTCACCGCCACCGCATCCACCTGCGCAAGGGGGGTGTCGGCCTGCTTCAGCGCTGCGCGCACGGCCAAGTCGATCTTTTCCGCATGGGCGCGCGCCGCGATCTCGGGCACGACCCCGCCAAAGGCCGCATGAAGCGCGCTCTGCCCCATCACCACCGAGGACAGGATCTCCGGGCCGTTCACCCCGATGCGCAGCACCGCCGCGGCGGTGTCGTCGCAACTGCTCTCGATCCCAAGGATGGTCAGCGTCTGGTGCATCATGGCCCGGCATTGCCTGAACGGTGCAAGGCAGGTAACACCTTGTGAGCCGCCCAACAACCGCCGAGCGCCGATGCCCACGCTTCTCATCACCCGGCCCGAACCCGAGGCCAGCCGCATGGCGCGCGCCATGCGCGCCGCGTGGCCGGGTGTGAGCGTGATCGTCGCGCCGCTGATGCGCATCGGGTATTGCGGAGCTTTGCCTGCCCTTGCCGGCAAGGAAGTGCTGATCTTCAGCTCGCGCCACGGGGTCGAGGGCTTCTGCCGCCTGTCCCCCCGTCGCGACCTGCGCGCGATTGCCGTGGGGGCGGCCACGGCAAAGGCGGCGCGCGCACATGGCATCGACGCGCGTCCGGCAGGCGGCGATGCGGCCTCGCTTCTGGCGCTGATCGCGCGTGACGGTGTGCAAGGCCCGTTCCTGCATCCGCGCGGTGCGCATGTCGCCGCCGATATCGCCGGGGCACTGCGCGCACGCGGCTTTGAGGCGGTCGATGTGGTGGTCTATGCGCAGGAGGCGGTGCCCCTCTCCGAGGCGGCGCGCGCCGCGCTTGACGGGGATGATCCCGTGATCCTGCCACTGATGTCGCCCCGCAGCGGGCGGCTGTTCTTCGCCGAAGCGGGTGATATCCGCGCGCCACTCTTCATCGCGGCAATGAGCCGCAATGTGGCCGAAACCGTGCTGCCGGGGGCCGCAACCCGACTTATCGTGGCAAAAACCCCTGATATGGCGTCGCTTTGTGCGGGACTGCACGATCTGGTGAGCCATGCCAAGCGGGTTGAGGGGCGGGAAGGCCCGCAGTAAGGTCTGCCTAACAGGTTGGAGTGACAAGATTCGAAAGGCTGGCGCGCCGTGGCACGAGAAAAGACGACCCGGACGAAAAAGACCGACGACTCCGACGCCGAGGATGCGCGCCTGACAGAGCCGTCAGCGAACGATGCACCGCAGGACAGCCGCCTCGAGACCATCGCGAAAGAGACGCACGAGGACAGCCCTCCGGCCCCGCAAGAAGACCTTGCCGGCAATGACGCCGGAACGCAGGACGACGGCGCGCCATCCACAAGCGATACGACAGGGACAGGGCCGGGTGCCGCGCCGGACGGGACTGCGCCGGAAGGGACGGATGACGCTCAGCCAGCCGAGACGGCCGATACCGTGCCCGCCCCCGTTATGCGCACCGAACAGGTGACGGTGCGCCAGGGCGGGTTCTGGTCGATGCTTTTCGGCGGGATCGCCGCCGCCGGGATCGGCCTTCTTGCCGCGCCCTATGTCCTGCCGCCCGACTGGTTCAGGCCGCAGGGGGCCGACGAGGCGCACCTGATCGAGCGCATCGCGAAGCTGGAAGGCGACCTGGCAAAGCTGGAGGGCCCCGCCGACCAGGGCGGCGAGATCGACGGGCTGAGCCTGGCGATCACCGATCTCACCGGGCAGGTCGCCGATCTGGAGGCGCGCGTAAGCGAACTGGCGGCCCGGCCCGTGCCGCAGGCACAATCGGGCGGGTCGCCCGACGAAGCGGTTGCGGCCCTGCGCGCACAGCTCGAGGCACAGCTTGCCGAGGGCGCGGATCAGATTGACGCGCTGCGTGTCCGCATCGATGCGCTGACCGCCGAGGCCGAGGCGCAGGAGGCCGCCGCGCGCGAGAGCGCCCGCGCGACCCTGCGGCGCGCGGCGCTGGTGCGGGTGCGGACCGCGCTTGACACCGGAGAGGGTTTTGCGCCCGCGCTGGCCGATCTGCGCGCCACCGGCACCGAGGTGCCCGAGGCGCTGACGGCGGCAGCCGGTGCAGGCGTGCCGACCCGTGCCGACCTCGTTGACAGTTTCCCCGAGGCGGCCCGCGCGGCACTGGCCACCGCCCGCCGCGAGGCGGGCGAGGGCGCTTCGATGACCGGCTTTCTGCGCGCGCAGCTTGGCGTGCGTTCGCTCAGCCCACGCGAGGGCAACGATCCTGACGCGATCCTGTCGCGCGCCGAGGCGGCGCTGGCGCAAGGGCGGCTTGGCGATGCGCTCGCC
The DNA here is from genome assembly GCF_018069895.1 of Roseovarius autotrophicus. Classification (GTDB taxonomy): domain Bacteria; phylum Pseudomonadota; class Alphaproteobacteria; order Rhodobacterales; family Rhodobacteraceae; genus Roseovarius; species Roseovarius autotrophicus. The sequence continues at coordinate 97,980 of NZ_JAGQDH010000008.1, forward strand.
GAGATCGAGACCTTGCCCGAGGGTGCACGCGCCGCGCTGGATGACTGGGGCGCGCAGGCAAGCATGCGGCGCGATGCCCTGGCCGCGGCCGAGGCGCTTTCGGCGGCGATGAATTGAGCTTGAAAGGGCATTTGCCATGCTTTGGTTGATTATTAAGGTAGCTGTTTTCATCACCCTCGTCGGGGCTGCGAGTTTTGGCGCCGCCTACCTGCTGGAACTGGATGGCGGGGTGCGCATCGTCATGGCGGGGGTGGAGATCAACCTCACCCCGATCAAGGCGGTGCTGGCGCTCGCGGTCCTTGTTCTCGTGATCTGGCTGCTGATGAGGCTGGCGGGCATGCTGGTCGCGGTGCTGCGCTTTATCAACGGTGACGAAACCGCGCTTTCGCGCTATTTCGACCGTAACCGTCAGGAAAAGGGCTATCGCGCGCTGGGCGAGGGGGTTCTGGCGCTGGCTGCGGGTGAGGGCGACAAGGCGATGGCGCAGGCGGCCAAGGCCGAGAAATACCTGCGCAAGCCCGCGCTTACCGATCTCATCAGGGCGCAGGCGGCAGAGCTTGCGGGCGACAAGGCCGAGGCCGAAGCCGCGTTCAAGCGTCTGCTTACCAATGAGAAAACCCGTTTTGTCGGCGTGCGCGGCCTGTTGCGGCAAAAGCTTGAGGCCGGCGATATCGACACCGCGCTCAAGCTGGCCAAGACCGCCTTCACGCTGAAGCCCCGCCATGCCGAGGTGCAAGACACACTGTTGCAGCTACAGGCCGACAAGGGCGACTGGAAGGGCGCGCGCGCCACGCTTGGGGCCAAGCTCAAATACGGCGCGCTGCCGCGCGACGTGCACAAGCGGCGTGACGCGGTGCTGGCGCTCTCGGAGGCGCGCGACGTGCTCGACGAGGGCAAGAGCATCGAGGCGCGCGAGGCGGCGATCGAGGCCAACCGGCTCTCGCCCGATCTGATCCCGGCGGCGGTGCTGGCGGCGCGCGGCTATGTCGAGGCGGGCAAACCGGCCAAGGCGGTCCGGGTGATCAACAAGGCGTGGCTGATGCGCCCCCATCCCGATCTGGCCGCGGCCTTTGCCGCCATCGAGCCTGACGAGACACCGCAGGCGCGGCTCAAGCGGTTCTCCAAGCTTCTGAAGGTGCATCCTGACAACCGCGAAACGCGTCTGCTGGAGGCCGAGTTGAACCTTGCGGCCGAGGATTTCCCGGCGGCGCGGCGCGCGCTCGGCGATCTGGCCGAGGTGGCGCCGGATGCGCGCGCGCTGGCGATCATGGCGGCCGTCGAGCGCGGAGAGGGATCGTCCGATGCGGTGGTCAGGGGGTGGCTGGCGCGCGCGCTCGGCGCGCCGCGCGGCCCGCAATGGTGCTGCGACAATTGCCAGCATGTCCATGCCGAATGGCGGCCTGTCTGCGAAAGCTGCCATTCCTTTGATACGCTAAGCTGGCGCGCCCCCGCCGACGGCGTGCTCAGCACGTCGACGGGGCTCGAGATGCTGCCGCTCCTGATCGGGCCGGTGGAGGAGCAGGAGACCGGGGAAGACGAGGAAGACAGGGAAATCCCTGACGCCGAGGTGATCGAGGACGGGCCCGCAACCGGCGACGACGCCCCGCCGGCACGCGCCGAAGACGCGCCGCGCCCGTGACCGGGCGTGATCGGATGATCCGGGCGGGATGGGCCTGACGCTTCGGTCTCTGGCGCTGATGGCGGCGCTTGGCGTCGCCTTGGCCGTTTTTCTCGTCTCACTCGGCTTTTTCCGCTCGGAGGAAGAGGCCAAGGCGGCGGGTCGGCTCTCGCTTTACCGCAGCACGGTGATTTCCGAGGTCGAGCGGTTCTCGCATCTTACCTATGTTCTGGCCCGTGACAGCCGGGTGATCGAAACGGCGGCGGGCGGGGCGGTCTCGGTGCTTGATGCCCGGCTTGCCACCTTTGCCGCGCGCGCCGGGCTTGACGCGATCTATCTCATGCGGCCCGACGGCGTAACCATTTCCGCCTCCAACGCCGGCACGCCCGAGAGCTTTGTCGGTCATGATTACGGCTTTCGTCCCTATTTTCAGACGGCGCTCGCGGGTGCACAGGGGCGGTTCTACGGCATCGGGGCGACAACCGGCCTGCCTGGTTATTTCATCGCCGATCCGGTGCGTGCGAACGATGGCGGCTTGTTGGGGGTGATCGCCATCAAGCTCGATCTCACTGGGCTGGAAGAGACCTGGCGCAGGGCGGGGGAACAGGTGTTTCTGGCCAATCGCGACGGGGTGGTGATGCTGTCCTCGGACCCGGACTGGCGCTATCGCAGCTTGCGCGCCCTGCTCCCGGAACAGCGCGCCCGGATCGCGCAGGACCGGCAGTTTCCGGGGCAGGATCTCACCCCGCTTGACTGGCGACCCAAGGCAGGCGCGCGCGCCGTGGTCGACGGGGCCGAGCGCATTCATCTCTCGGCCCTTGTCGCGCCGCATGACTGGGTGCTGCACTATTTCGCCGATGACAGCGCGGCGGTGACCCGGAGCCTGCTTTCGACCGGGCTCGTCATGATCCTCACCGGGGCCGGGTTCCTTGTGGCGCAGGTGCGCCGGACGCGGCGGATCGGGGCGGCGCTGCGCCGGTCTGAGGCGGAAGAGGCGCAGTTGCGCGAAGCCAACGAGCGGCTGGCAGTCGAAATCGAAGAGCGCCGCGCGGCAGAGCGCCGGCTTGAGCGCACGCAGGACGAACTGGAACGCGCAAGCCGCCTGGCGGCGCTTGGCCAACTGGCGGCCTCGGTCACGCATGAATTGGGCCAGCCGATCGCGGCCATGCGCAATCATCTGGCGGCGGCCGAGATCGGTGGCCAGCCGCCAGAGCGGATCATGCCGAAGATCACCGGCATCGTTGACCGGATGGAGGCGATCACGCGGCAGCTCAAGTTCTTTGCCCGCGACACCCGCGAGGAGTTCGGCCCGGTCGATCTGCGCGCGGCGGTGCAGGCGGCGCTGGCCCTGGTGGAGCCGAATATCGCGCGTGTCGGGGCCGAGATATCGCTCGATGCGCCGGATCGTCCGGTGCTCGTGCGCGGCAATCAGTTGCGGCTTGAACAGGTGCTGACCAATGTGCTGCGCAACGCCGTGGACGCGGTGGAGGAGTGCGCCGAGCGGCGGATCGACCTACGCCTCGGGCTGGGGGCTGGCGCGGGCTGGATCGAGGTGCGCGATACCGGGCACGGGCTGGGACAGGCGAGCCTTGACGAGTTGCAGGAGCCGTTCGTGACCACCCGAGAGAGTGGGCGCGGCATGGGGCTGGGCCTTGCGATCTCGGCCAATATCGTCAAGGCGCATCAGGGTCGGTTGAGCGCCCGCAATACCGCCAGGGGCGGCGCGCTGTTTCGGATCGAGATCCCGCAAGAAGACATGGAAGATGATCTGAGCGCCGCATGACACCGCCCACGACCCCCCGTATCCTGATCGTCGAGGATGACAAGGCCATGCGCCTGTCGCTGATCGACCTGCTGGAGGTATCGGGATGGCAGGTCGAGGCGCTGCCGCGCGCCGAGCGGCTGGCCGGGCGGCTGGCAGAGTTTCAGCCCGATGTGATCCTTTCGGATGTACGGATGCCGGGCATGTCGGGGCTGGACCTGCTCGACAGTCTCGACCGGGATCTGTCGCCGCCGCTGGTGCTGATTTCGGCGCATGGTGATATCGCCATGGCGGTGGATGCGATGCAGCGCGGCGCCTACAGTTTCGTCGAGAAGCCCTACGAGCCGCGCCGCCTGCTCAACATCCTGCGCCATGCCGCCGATCAGCACGCGATGCGGCGCACGACCGAGCGGCTGAAATCGCGGCTGTTGCAGCTTTCGGGGCTGGATCGGGTGCTCGCTGGGCGGACGCTCGAGTCAGCCGCCCTGCGCGAGGAGGTGCTGAACCTGGCGCAAAGCGGCGCGGCGGTGATGTTGCAGGGCGAAACCGGCACTGGCAAGGAACTGGTGGCGCGCGCCCTGCACGATCTGGGGGCTCAGCCCGAGGGGCCGTTTCTCGCGCTCAATTGCGCCGTGCTCGCGGTCGAGGGTTTCGAGGCCGGGATGTTCGGCATGGCGGGCGGGGCCAGGGGACGGTTGCAGGGCGCGGATGGCGGCACGCTCTTTCTTGATGAATTCTGTTCCTGCCCGATCCCGGTGCAGGCCAAGCTGTTGCGGGTGATCGAGGACAAGCAGGTGCTGCCACTCGGCGCCGAGGCGCCGGTGCCGCTGCGCTTTCGGGTAATATCCGCCACCAACGAAGACCCCGCGCAGGCGGTGCGCGAGGGGCGGCTGCGCGCTGATCTGCTCTACCGGCTCAATACCACGGTGATCGCGCTGCCCACGCTGCGGCAGCGACGCGATGACGTGATGCTTCTGGCGGCGCGGTTTCTGGATGAGTTCGCCCGCGTCTACGAGACCCGCGCGCCGGATCTCATGCCCGAGGACAGCGCCGCGCTTCTGGCGCATGACTGGCCCGGCAATGTGCGCGAATTGCGCAGCGTCTGCGAACGTCGGGTGCTCATGGCGCGGCGCGGGGGCGGCTCGATGGTGCAGGCGCTGCGCCGCGACGCGCTGGCCGATGACGTGCCCGACACGCTGCGCGCCGCCGTGGCGACCTTCGAGCGCGAGCTGATCGCCAAGGCAATCACCGCGCATGAGGGCCGGATGGAGGCGGTGGCCGAGGCGCTGGGCATAGGGCGCCGCACGCTCAACGAGAAGATCGTCAAGCTGGGGCTGGACAAGGAGGCTCTGCTGTAGTCACCTTGCGGATATCCGCAGGGCGGCTGCCGGGGGGGCGTGCGGTTTTCTTCCTAGTCAGGATGGCCGACATGCCCCAAGATAGCGCCCACAAGAATGGATGACATCTGGGAGGATACACCATGAAGAAATATCTCGGCTATACCGCCGTCGCGGCGATCAGTCTGGCCTTTGCCGGCGAAGCGATGGCCACCGAATGGAATGTCTCGGTCTGGGGCAAGCGGCGGGCCTTTACCGAACATGTGGAAAAGCTGGCCGAGTTGGTGAGCGAAAAGACGAATGGCGAGTTCACCCTCAACCTGAGCTACGGGGGCCTCTCGAACGAGCGCGAGAACCTTGACGGCATTTCCATCGGCGCTTTCGAGATGGCGCAATTCTGCGCGGGCTATCACCCCGACAAGAACCCCTCGCTGACCGTGCTGGAACTGCCCTTCCTCGGGGTCGAGACGCTGGAGCAGGAGCGCGCGCTTTCCGAGGCGCTCTATGCGCATCCGGCGGTCAAGGCCGATCTCGGGCGCTGGAACGCGCTGGCGATCATGCCCTCGCCCATGCCGCAATACAATTTTGTCGGCACCGGCGACGCGCCGCGCACGCTCGACGATTACAAGGGCCTGACCGTGCGCGCGCTTGGCGGCATCGGCAAGGCGATGGAGGCCGTGGGCGCTGTGCCCACCTCGATGTCGGCGACCGAGGTGCGCCAGGCGATGGATAGCGGCGTGGTCAAGGCGGTCAGTTTCGCACCCCACGCGCACATGTCCTTTGCCACCATCGAAACCGCGAAATGGTGGACCTCGAACCTCAACCCCGGCACGGTGAACTGCCCGGTGGTGGTCAATACCGACGCACTTGACGCGCTCTCGGACGCGCATCGCGAGGCGCTGCTTGGCTCGGTCGGCGAGGCGCTCGATCACTATATCGACTACTATCAGAACCAGACCATGGCGGCCTGGGGCCCGGCGCTCTCGGAGCGGGGGATCGAGGTGATCGCCTATGATCAGGCGACGCTCGACAGCTTTTCCGGCACGGTGGCCGGACCTGCGGCCGAGGCCTGGATCAAGGACAATGCCGCGCGCGGCCTGCCGTCGCAGGATATCTATGATTTCGTGACCACGACGCTTGCGGATCTCAAGGCAGGCTCCTGAGACCGTCCCGGCCCGCCGTCACGACGCGGCGGGCCTTTCCCGTTCCCCGGATATGAAGGAGGCAGCGCATGGCCGGTGCCGCGACTGTCTTTGCCGATAACAGCCTGCTCAGCCGCGCCGATCGCGCGCTTTACCGTGCTGAACGGTTTCTTGCGCTTCTGAGCGGTATTGCGGTGTTCTCACTCATGGTGCTGGCCGTGGTCTCTGTCGGCGGGCGCAATTTCTTCGGCCAGCCGCTGCGCGGTTATGTGGACTGGATCGAGCAGATCATGCCGCTCATCGCCTTCATGGGCGTGGCTTATGCGCAGCGTGACGGCGGGCATATCCGCATGGATATCGTCGTGGGCATGTTGCGCGGGCGGGTGCTGTGGCTTGTGGAACTGATCACGACCTTGGCGGTGCTGGTTCTGATGGTGCTGATGGTCTGGGGAAGTTGGGCGCATTTCGACCGGAGTTTCGACTGGAACGCGCCACTCTGGAGCCGTGACAGCAGCATTGATATCGGCCTGCCGATCTGGCCTGCGAAACTGCTGGCCCCGGTGGCCTTTGCCGTCCTGTCTCTGCGGCTCGCGTTGCAGGCCTGGGGGTTCGGGCGCGCCTTTGTCACCGGGGCAGAGCGGCCCGTGGCTGTGCCGCTGATCGAGGACGTTGCGACCCAGGCGGCGCGCGAGGCCGCGCATGTCAGCGGGCGCGAAGAATGAGGGGGCGGATGCATGGATCCGATTGAAATCGGGCTGGTCGTAACCGGCCTCATGCTGGTCGTGGTGGTGCTGGGAATGCGCGTGGCCTATGCGGCGGCGCTGGCGGGCATGATCGGCCTCATCTGGATATTCTGGGCGCGCAAGGGCTATGCGGGCGATCAGTTCCTCTGGGCGCTCACCGTCGCGGTCAAGACGGCCGGGCAGGTGCCCCATTCCAAGGTAAGCTCTCAGGCGCTCAGCCTCATTCCCACCTTCATTCTGATCGGCTATCTCGCCTATTACGCGGGGCTCACGCGCGCGCTCTTCGAGGCGGCGAAACGCTGGATCGCCTGGGTGCCGGGGGGGCTTGCGGTCTCGACGATCTTCGCCACGGCGGGCTTTGCGGCGGTGTCGGGGGCAAGCGTGGCGACGGCGGCGGTGTTTGCCCGCATCGCCATCCCCGAGATGCTTAAGATCGGCTATGACAAGCGGTTCGCGGCGGGCGTGGTCGCGGCAGGCGGCACATTGGCAAGCCTCATTCCACCCTCGGCACTTCTGGTGATCTACGCGATCATCGTCGAGCAGGACGTGGGGAAACTCCTGCTCGCGGGCTTCATCCCCGGCGTCTTTTCGGCCTTCATCTATGCATTTCTCATCATCGGGATGGCGCTCACGATCAAGGGCTTCGGCCCGCCGGTGGGCGGGTTCACCTGGCGCGAGCGGTTCGTGTCGCTGCCGCCCGCCCTGCCCATCGTGTTCGTCGTCGTGACGATCATCTTCTTCGTCTACAACCCGTTTGGCGGCGATGCCTGGGGCACGCCCACCGAGGGCGGCGCGATCGGCGCCTTCGTCGTGTTTCTCATGGCGCTCTACCGGGGGATGCGCTGGCCGGAACTCAAGGACGCGCTGCTGGAGACGGCCAAGCTCTCGGTGATGATCTTCACCATCATTTGGGGGGTGCTGGTCTATGTGCGCTTCCTGGGCTTCGCGGACCTGCCAAGCGCGTTTTCCGACTGGATCACCTCGCTCACGCTCTCGCCCATGCTGATTCTCGTCTGCATCCTGCTGGCCTATGCGGTTCTGGGGATGTTCATGGACGCGATCGGGATGCTGCTTCTGACGCTTCCGGTGGTCTATCCGGCGGTGATGGCGCTTAATGGCGGGGTCTATGTCAGCGCGGCGGACAGCACTTTCGGCATGTCCGGCCCGATGTGCGCGATCTGGTTCGGAATCCTGGTGGTCAAGATGGCCGAGTTCTGCCTGATAACCCCGCCCATCGGTCTCAACTGTTTCGTGGTGGCAGGCGTGCGCCCCGATATCAGCGTTCAGGACGTGTTCCGTGGCGTGATGCCCTTCTTCGTCGCCGATGCGGTGACCATCGCGCTTCTGGTGGCCTTTCCGATGATCGTGCTCTGGTTGCCGGGGCTGGCGTGAGATCGTGAAAACTTGAGGTGTTAACGCCCCCTTAATGGCCTGCGTGCTAAGCCTCTCTCCGGGCGAGAGAGGTGGTGAGAATGGATGCGCGCAGCAATGCCGCGCCGGTCATCATCAAACGGAAGAAGATCGTCGCTGGCGGCGGGCATCACGGCGGGGCGTGGAAGGTCGCCTATGCCGATTTTGTCACCGCGATGATGGCGTTTTTCCTGCTGATGTGGCTTCTGGGCGCGACGACCGAGAAACAACGCAAGGGCATTGCCGATTACTTCAACCCGACCGTGCCGGTAAACCGTGTGTCGGGCGGCGGCAGCGGTGCCTTTGGCGGGGATTCGGTGTTTTCCGAACAGGCTCTTGCGCAAAGCGGCACCGGCGCCTCAGGCCTCCAAGGCACCGAGAGCAGGCAGGCGCGGGGTGATCTCGGCGTGGCGAATCCGGGGGCCGAAGAAGACGAGGCAACCTTCGCCGAGGTCTCGGAGGCGCTGCGCGCGCGCAGCGGCGAGAGCCTCGCCTCGGAGGACATCCTGCGCCATATCGTGACGCGCGTGACCGACGAGGGGCTGATCATCGAGATTTCAGACCTCGACGGCGCGCCGCTCTTTCAGGCCGAGGGGGCCGAGCCGACACGCCTCTTGCACGAAATCGTGACCCTCGTCGCCTCGGTGGTGGAACTTGCGCGCAATGAGCTGGCGATTGCCGCGCATACCCACGCGCGTCCGGTGGTTCTCGCCAGAAATCCGGTCTGGGACCTGTCCGCCGCGCGCGCCAACCGGATGCGCGCCCTTCTGGAAGAGGCGGGTCTGCGGCCTGCGCGGATGCGCCGGGTGACGGGCCATGCGGACCGCAACCCAAGCGTGCCCAACCCAATGGATGCACGCAACAATCGGGTCGGGGTGATCCTGCTGCGGTCGGGCTGAGACGACAGATCGGCGCAAGTTTAGACATTAGCGGCCTGTTAAGCCAACGCGCTTATGACTGAGAGTCGACGATGTTCGAACCAGTTGAAAGGCGTGTCCATGACGATCTCTTCTTCCCTGAACGCAAGTGTCGCGGGGCTCAATGCCAACGCCTCGCGGCTGGCCGCGATTTCCGACAATGTCGCGAACTCCTCGACCTTTGGCTATCGCCGGGTCGAAACCAGCTTCGAATCGCTCGTGATATCGGGCAATGGCGGCAAGTATGTTGCGGGTGGCGTGCGAGCCGATTCCGAGCGTCTGGTCGATCAGGGCGGCTCGCTCTCGCCCACGTCGAACCCGACCGACCTCGCGGTGCGCGGACGCGGGTTCATCCCGGTGGCACTGGCCAGCGAGGTTGATGGTGGCAATGGTTCGCCGCAGATGCTGCTCACCTCAACGGGCTCCTTCCGAACCGATTCAGACGGCAGGCTGGTGACGACCTCCGGTCTTGTGCTCATGGGCTGGCCGGCCAATCCGGACGGTACGATCCCGCCTTTTCCGCGCGACACCAGTGACGGGCTGGAGCCAGTCCGCCTCAACGTCAACCGCCTGATCGGAGAACCGACGACCTCGGTCAATTTCGGGATAAACCTGCCCGCGACCGATACCGAATCGACCGCTTCGGGCGTCCCGCAACAGCTCTCGGTGGAATATTTCGACAATCTCGGGCGATCCGAAACGATTGGCGTGATCTTCAGCCCGCTGATTCCGGCCTCCGGTTCCTCGAACCAGTGGACGATGACGGTGACCGACTCGGCGCTTGGCGGTGCCGTCATTGGTGAATACGATCTGACATTCGACGATGCGCGTGGCACCGGCGGCACGCTGCTGAACGTGAACACGCTTAGCGGCGGGCCCTACGATCCGGCCACCGGACGCCTCATCGTGCAGGTCGGCGGCGGCCCGATGGAGATCACCATCGGGCGTCCCAACACATCCGAGGGGCTGACCCAGCTGTCCAACAGTTTCGCGCCGCTCTCGGTCTCGAAGGACGGCTCGCCCGTGGGCAACATGACCACGGTCAATGTGGACGCGAACGGCTTTGTCCACGCGACCTTCGACACCGGTGTGACACGGATCATCTTCCAGGTGCCGCTGGTGGATCTGCCGAATCCCAACGGCATGATCTCGCTCGACAGCCAGACCTTCCGGCCCTCGATCGACAGCGGCACCTTCTTTCTCTGGGATGCGGGCGACGGGCCGACCGGCGACGTGATTTCCTTTGCACTACAGGAATCGGCGACCGACGTGGCGCGCGAGTTGACCGACATGATCCAGACACAGCGCGCCTACTCCTCGAATGCGCGGGTGATCCAGACCGTTAATGAAATGCTTCAGGAAACCACCAATATGGTCCGTTGATCGCGGGCCGAACCAGCTTGAAGGAGGCGTGCCATGACACTTACCGCCGCCCTTGGCAACGCGCTGACCGGGCTTGTGGCCAATGCGCGCATGACCGATGTGATCGCGGGCAACCTCGCCAACATGCTGACGCATGGCTATGCCCCGCGCGAGGTCGTGCTTCAGGCGCGGCTCGATTCCGGTGTTCGCGTGATCGGGATCACGCGCAACCTCGATCCGGTGCTGCTGGCGGACCGGCGTCTTGCGGACGGCGCGATGGCCGGCGCCGATGCAAGCGCGGCCTTTGCCGCCGCGCTGGAGCGTATCATTCCGGGCGCGACCATGCCGGGCAGTCTCTCGGACCGGCTGAGCAGTTTCGAGGCGACGCTTGTCGCCGCCTCCGCGCGCCCCGAGGACGAACTGCGTCTTGCCGCAGTGCTGACCGAGGCGCGCGGTCTAGCCTCCGCGCTCAACACAGCCTCGGCCCGGATCGATACCCTGCGCCAGCAGGCGGATGCCGGGATCGCTCGGGCGGTGGCCGACCTCAATTCCGGGCTCGAGCGGGTCGGGCAGATCAACGCGCGGATCATTGCCGCGCGCAGCACGGGCCAGGAGACCGCGACGCTCGAGGATCTGCGCCAGCAGGAGGTCGATGCGCTGGCCGCGCTCGTGCCACTGCGCCAGCTCGAGCGCGCGAACGGGAGCGTGGCGCTCGTGACCACGGGCGGGGCGCTGTTGCTTGACGGCCGCGCGGTAACGGTCGCCTTCGACGCAACCCGGCTGGTGACTGCCGACATGAGCCTTGAGGGCGGGCAACTCTCGGGCCTTAGCATCGACGGTCACGCGATACCGGTCTCCGGTGGGGGGCCTCTCGGCGGCGGGCGGCTGGGGGCGCTCTTCGACAACCGCGACCGGCTCGGGCCAGAGGCACAAAGGGCGCTGGATGCGCTGGCGCGAGATTTGATCGAGCGGGTCGAGACGTTGACTCCGCCGCCCGTGCCCGCGCTGTTCACCGATGCCGGCGCGCGCCTCGATCCGCTGTCCGGAACGGGCCTTGCCGGGCGCGTGACGCTCAACCCGGTCGTGGACCCCGGGCGCGGCGGCGCATTCTTTCGGTTTCGGACCGGGCCGGATGCCGCCACACCATCGGCCCCCGCCCATGCTCCCTATCTTGCCGCCCTTGCCGAGGCCCTGAATGCGCCGCGCGCCCTTGATGCCTCTGCTCCGGCCCGCTCGTTGGCGGGGGGGCTCGCCGATCTCGAAAGTCGGGTGGCGCAGACCCGGCTGGCCGCCGAGCGCGCGGTGGGTTTCGCCGCCGGCCAGGTCAACGAGTTGCGCGCCCTCGAGATGCAGGGCGGCGTCGACAGTGACGCGGAACTGCAACGGCTTTTGCTGGTCGAACAGGCATTCGCGGCCAATGCCCGGATGATCCAGACCATCGACGACATGATGCAAACCCTATTGAGGATCTGACCATGGCCATACAATCCATAGGCGATCTGGCGCAGGAATTCGCGCTGCGCCGCCAGGTGGTCTCGCTGACGCGCGAGATGAACCGCCTCACCCAGGAAGTGTCAACCGGGCAGGCCGCCGACACGGCACGGCACCTCTCGGGGCATCTTCAGCCGCTGGCGGATATCGAGCGCGCGCTGGTGCTGGCCACCGCCCAGGGCGATGCCGCCCGGCTTGCGGCGGTGGATGGCGGGCTCATGCAGGCGGCGCTTGAACGGGTCCAGTCCGAGGCGCAGGGTCTGGCCGAGGCCGCGTTGACAGTCAGCACCGTCGCGGGGGCATCCGGTCTGGCGCCGCTGGCCGCCGAGGCGCGCATGGCGCTGGAGGCGATGATCGGCGCCCTCAACGTCTCATCCGCCGGGCGGGCCCTGTTTGCCGGGGACCGCTCGGACAGCGTGCCGCTGGCCTCGGCCGGGACGCTTCTGTCGGAGTTGCGTCTGGTGCTTTCCGGGCAGGGCGACCGCGCCGGGATAGAGGCCGCCCTCGATGCGTTTTTCGACGTGCCGGGCGGCCCGTTCGAGACGATCATCTACAGGGGCGGTGCGGATGCGGCCTCGGGCGTGGCTCTCGGCGCGGGTGAAACGGTCACGCTCGACATCCGCGCCGAAGACGACGCGCTGCGCGGGCAGATCAGGAATGCGGCCATGGTCGCCCTGCTTGACGACGGGGTTCTCGCGCTCGACATGGGCGAGCGGCTGGCGCTCGGGCGGGATCTTGGCGGCCGGCTGCTTTCCGGGCAGGGCAGGATGGTGGGCCTGCGCGCGCGCCTGGGCGATGCCGAAGCCCGCATCGCCCAGGCTGAAAGCCGCATCGCGGCAGAGCGGACGAGCCTCTCCATCGCCCGTAACGACCTTGTATCCGTGGACATTTTCGCCTCGGCAACGGCACTGGAAGGGGTGCAGTTCCAGCTCGAGGCACTCTATACGCTGACTGTAAGGGCCTCTCGGCTGAACCTTGCGGCGTTCCTGTCATGAGCAGGGTGGTCCGGATTCTCTTCGGTATCCTGGCGCTCGGGGCTGTCACATTCGCGACGGGTTCGCCCCCGATGGCAAGTCCGATCCGAATCAAGGATCTTGTCGAATTTGACGGGGTGCGCGGAAACGATCTTCTCGGATATGGCCTTGTCGTCGGCCTGAACGGTACCGGTGACGGGCTGCGCAATTCCCCCTTCACCGAAGAGCTTATGTCGAACATTCTGGAACGGCTCGGGATCAATGTCACCGGAGAGCAGTTTCGCCCCCGCAACGTTGCCGCCGTGATGGTGACGGCGGAATTGCCGGCCTTCGCGCGCGTCGGCAGCCAGATCGACGTGACCATTTCGGCCATCGGCGACGCCAAGAGCCTTCTGGGCGGCACGCTGATCATGACGCCGCTCAATGCCGCCGACGGGCAGATCTACGCGGTGGCGCAGGGTATGATCATCGCCGGCGGGGCTGCGGCCCAGGGCGAGGCCGGGGGCGTCATCCAGGGGGTGCCGACCTCTGGCACGATTCCTTCGGGCGCGCGGATCGAGCGCGAGGTGGATTTCGACTTCGCCGGGCTCGATGTCGTCCGCCTGGCGCTGCGCGAGCCCGATTTCACCACCGCAGCCCGGATCGAACAGGCGATCAACGGGGCGGTCGGGCAGTCGGTGGCGCTCATGCTTGATGCCGGCACGGTGCGGCTCGACGTTGCGGGGATGCGCGCGCGCTCTTCCGCCCATGCGCTTGGCCGGGTGGAGAACCTGCTGGTCGAGCCGCAGCGCAAGGCGCGCGTCGTGGTTGATCAGAGATCGGGCACCATCGTGATGGGGCAGGATGTGCGAATCTCGCGGGTGGCGGTGTCACAGGGCAACCTGACCCTGCGGATACAAGAGGCGCCGCTGGTGGTGCAGCCCAACCCGTTTGCCCGCGGCGAGACGGTGGTGGTGCCCCGCACCCGGGCCGAACTCGATCAGGAGCCAGGGATCGGCCTTGCCGAAGTGCCGGACGGCACCTCGCTTGCAGAGGTGATCGCGGGGCTCAATGCGCTTGGCGTGGCCCCGCGCGACATGATCGACATTCTCAAGAGCATCAAGGCGGCAGGTGCGCTTCATGCCGAATTCGTGGTGCGATGAGCGCGTCAGACCAGCACGTCGATCTCGGCCTGTTCCCCGACGCCAAAGACACGGCGATAGCGTGCGATTTCCCCGGCCGGACCCATCGCCTTGCGCGGGTTGTCCGAAAGCTTGACGGTGGGGCGCCCGTTGGCCGCGACGGCCTTGCAGACCAGCGAGAACGGGGCGAGCGCGTCCTCGGGGGTGAGGCCGCGAAAATCGTTCGTCAGCAAGGTGCCCCAGCCGAAGGATGTGCGCACCCGCCCGGAAAAGCGGGCATGCAGATCGATGATGCGGTCCACGTCCAGCCCGTCGGAAAAGATCACCATCTTGGTGCGCGGATCCTCGCCGCGCGATTGCCACCAGCGGATCGCCGTCTCGGCGCCATCCTCGGGCTTGCCGGAATCGATCCGGATCCCAGTCCAGCCGGCAAGCCAGTCGGGTGCCCGTTCAAGAAATCCGCTGGTGCCGAATGTATCGGGCAGGATGATGCGCAGGTTGCCGTCATGTTCTTCGTGCCAGTCGGCCAGCACCTTGTAGGGCGCGCGGGCCAGATCCTCGTCGCTGTCGGCGAGGGCGGCATAGACCATGGGCAGTTCATGGGCATTGGTGCCGATCGCCTCGAGATCACGGTTCTTGGCGATCAGGCAGTTCGACGTGCCGACGAACCGGTCGCCCAGCCCCTCGTGCATGGCCTGCACACACCAGTCCTGCCAGAGAAACGAGTGCCGCCGCCTTGTGCCGAAATCTGCGATGCGCAGGCCCTGCAAGGGGCGAAGACGCTCGACCTTTTCCCAAAGCTTGGTCATTGCGCGGGCGTAAAGCACCTGAAGCTCGAATTTCTTCATCCTCCCCAGAACCGCGCGCGCACGCAATTCCATCAACACGGCAAGCGCGGGGATTTCCCACAGCATCACCTCGGGCCATGAGCCCTCGAAGGTCAGCTCGTATTGCCCGTCGCGCCGCTCCAGGTGATAAGGCGGCAGGCGCAACGCCTCGAACCAGTCCATGAATTCGGGCGTGAACATCTGCCGCTTGCCGTAAAACGTGTTGCCGCGCATCCAGGTGCTTTCCCCCCGCGACAGCGACAGCTTGCGGATATGGTCAAGCTGCTCGCGCAACTCGCCCTCGTCCACCAGATCGGCAAGCCTCACCGCCGAGGTCCGGTTGATCAGCGAGAATCTCACCTGCGTGTCTGGCTTGTTGCGCAGCACCGACTGGCACATCAGCAACTTGTAGAAATCCGTGTCGATCAGCGACCGCACGATCGGGTCCATCTTCCAGCGGTGATTGTAGACGCGGGTGGCGATATCGACCATGGCACGGCCTCCGGGCAGGGCAATGCGGCGGTTAAATCAAAGCCCCGTGCCCTGCGCAAGGCCGGGCATGTCCGCAAGACGCCGCCAATCCTCCTCCCAGCCCGCGCCGGGGCCTGCGAGGCGCAGCATCCACAATTCCATGTCGAGCGCGGGAAGGCGTGGGGCGAGGCTTACCAGACGGCCTGCGTCCAGATCGGCGCGCGCCATCGCCTGAGGCAGCCAGGCCACGCCGATACCACGGCGTGCGTATTCATGTGCGGCAAGCGTCAGCGCCGTTTCGGCGCAGCGGCGCAACCGCAGGCCGGGGGCGATGCGCGGCAGGAGGGCGCGATCCATCACCTGCCCCAGAAACACGTCGCCGGGATAGCCAACATAGGGCAGCTCGTCCGGAAGCCCCGCCAGCGTCGGCGCGGCCACCGGCAAGAGGCGTTCGGGGCCAAGCGGCACGCGCTCGAACGCGCCGCTGATAGAGAGCGGTGCGATGCCGGGCACGTCATAGACCACCGCCAGATCGGCCTCGCCCGCCAGCAGCCGCAACAGACATTCCTCGCGGTTCTCCGAGCGCACGCGCACCGGGCGGCTCTGGCCTTCGGTCAGGGCTGCGACGATGGCCGGAGAATGGGTGGTGGTGATGGCGTGCTGACAGGCAAGCGTGAGGCCGCGCAGCCCGCCGCCCTGTGCAAGCCCTTCGCGCAATTGGCGCAGTTGCGCGGCAAGGCTGCGCATGGCGGGCAGATGCTGCGCCAGTTCGGGCAGAAGTGTCAGCGGCTTTCGCCGCCTCTCGAACAGGGCCACGCCAAGCGCCGCCTCGATCGCCCGCAGCCGCCGGGTAAAGGCCGACTGGCTGACATGGCGCAAGGCGGCGGCGCGCGCCAGCGATCCGGCATCGGCCACGGCCAGGATATCGTCAAGCCATTCGAGTCGCATCTTGCAATCCGTGCATGATTTTCAACGATATTAGTATTAGACAGGGTGTTTGTCGCGCCTTAACGTGCGGAAATCGCATATTGATGGAGTGATCCCCATGCATCTCGCCCGCTTTCCCCGCCATTTTCTTGCCCATCTGCCGACCCCGCTGGAACGTCTCGACCGGCTCAGCGCCGAGTTGGGTGGCCCGGAAATCTGGATCAAGCGCGACGATTGCACCGGGCTCTCGACCGGGGGCAACAAGACCCGCAAGCTTGAGTTCCTGATGGCCGAGGCCGAGGCGCAGGGCGCCGATATGGTAATGACGCAAGGCGCCACGCAATCGAACCACGCGCGCCAGACCGCCGCCTTCGCCGCCAAGATTGGGATGGATTGCCACATCCTGCTCGAGGACCGGACCGGCTCGAACAACGCGAATTACAACAACAACGGCAACGTGCTGCTGGATCACCTGCACGGCGCCACCACCGAAAAGCGCCCGGGCGGCGGTGACATGAACGCCGAGATGGAGAAGGTGGCGGACCGTCTGCGCGCAGAGGGCCGCCGCGTCTATACCATTCCCGGCGGCGGCTCGAATCCCACCGGCGCGCTTGGCTATGTCAATTGCGCCTTCGAGATGCTCGGGCAGTTCAACGACCGGGGGCTGAAAGTGGATCATATCGTCCACGCCACCGGCAGCGCGGGCACGCAGGCGGGTCTCATCACGGGGCTGAAGGCGATGAACGCGCAGATCCCGCTTCTGGGCATCGGCGTGCGCGCGCCCAAGGCCAAGCAGGAAGAGAACGTCTACAACCTCGCGTGTGCCACCGCCGAAAAACTGGGCTGCGCGGGCGTGGTCGCGCGCGAGGATGTGGTCGCCAATACCGATTACGTCGGCGAAGGTTACGGCATCCCTACCGAAGCCGGGCTGGAAGCGATCCGCATGTTCGCCGAGCTTGAGGCGATCCTGCTCGACCCGGTCTATTCGGCCAAGGGCGCGGCAGGCTTCATCGATCTCATCCGCAAGGGCCATTTCCGGAAGGGCGAGCGGGTGGTGTTTCTCCATACCGGCGGCGCGGTCGCCCTGTTCGGGTATGACAGTGCGTTCGATTTCTCGGGCCGCTGGACGGGCTGAGACGGCCGCGACAGCCCTGATCCGGAAAGCCCCGCCGCAAAGCGGGGTTTTCCCTTGCGCGCATATCCGCTAAAGCGCGGAGATACCCGGCATTGCAGGCGGAAACGACCCATGAAATTCACCCTCTCCTGGCTGAAAGAGCATCTCGACACCACGGCCTCGGTCGATGAAATCGCCGAGGCGCTGACCGATCTGGGCCTTGAGGTCGAAGGCGTCACCAACCCGGCGGCGCGGCTCTCGGCCTTTACCATCGGCAAGGTGCTGAGCGCCGAACAGCATCCCGATGCCGACCGGTTGCGCGTCTGCCGGGTGGCGACGGATGCGGGCGAGGTGCAGATCGTCTGTGGCGCGCCCAATGCCCGTGCGGGCATCACCGTGGTGATCGCGCAACCCGGCACCTATGTGCCGGGGATCGACACGACCATCGGCGTGGGCAAGATCCGGGGTATCGAGAGCGCGGGCATGATGTGCTCGGAACGCGAGATGGAGCTTGGCGACGCGCATGATGGTATCATCGAGTTGCCCTCGGGTGAGGTTGGCGAACGCTTTACCGACTGGCTGGCGGTCCATCATCCGGCCAAGGTCGATCCGGTGATCGAGATCGCGATCACGCCGAACCGGCCCGATGCGCTTGGCGTGCGCGGCATCGCGCGCGACCTGGCGGCGCGCGGCCTCGGCACGCTGCGCCCCGATAGCCCGGCCCATATCGAGGGGCAATTTCCCTGTCCCATCACCGTGACCATCGATGAGGACGCGGCGACCGAGGGTTGTGAGGTCTTTGCCGGGCGGCTCATTTCCGGGGTGCAGAACGGCCCCTCGCCCGACTGGCTTCAGGACCGCCTGCGCGCCATCGGGCTGCGGCCCATCTCGGCGCTGGTCGATATCACCAATTTCTTTACCTATG
Source organism: Roseovarius autotrophicus (assembly GCF_018069895.1). GTDB lineage: Bacteria > Pseudomonadota > Alphaproteobacteria > Rhodobacterales > Rhodobacteraceae > Roseovarius > Roseovarius autotrophicus. The sequence goes on from NZ_JAGQDH010000008.1 coordinate 116,121, forward strand.
ACCGCAACCGCCCGCTGCATGTCTTCGACGCCGACAAGGTGACGGGCAATCTGCGGGTGCATCGCACGGCGGGCGGCGAAACCCTCCTTGGCCTTGACGAGAAGGAATACACCTTTGGCCCCGGTCAGGTGGTGATCTCGGACGAGGCGGGAATCGAGAGCATCGGCGGCATCATGGGCGGGCTGGCCACCGGCTGCACGTCAGAGACGGTCAACGTCTTTCTTGAGGCCGCCGTGTGGGACCGGGTGCAGATCGCGACAACGGGGCGCGCACTCAGGATCAACTCGGACGCGCGCTATCGCAACGAGCGCGGGATCGACCCGGCCTTCAATATGGAGGCGCTCGATCTGGCCACGCAGATGATCCTCGATCTCTGCGGCGGCGAGCCGTCCAATCGCGTCATCGCGGGCAAGGTGCCGGATGTGACCCGTGCCTACCGGCTCGATCCGGCGCGGGTGCAGTCGCTCGTCGGCATGGACATCCCCGAAAGCGAGCAGCGCCAGACGTTGACGGCGCTCGGCTTCCGGCTTGAGGGCAACATGGCCCATGTGCCAAGCTGGCGACCCGACATTCTGGGTGAGGCCGATCTTGTCGAGGAGGTGGCGCGCATTGCGTCACTCACCAAGCTCATGGGCCGCCCGATGGCGCGTTCCCTGCCGGGCGTGCCCAAGCCGATCCTCAGCCCCGCGCAGAAGCGCGAGCAGATCGCGCGCCGCACCATGGCGAGCCTTGGCTATAACGAATGCGTCACCTACAGCTTCATCGACCACGAAGCCGCTACGCTTTTTGGCGGCGGCGATGACGCCACCATGCTCGCCAACCCGATCAGCAGCGACCTGAGCCACATGCGCCCCGACCTGCTTCCGGGCCTCTTGCGCGCGGCGGCGCGCAATCAGGCGCGCGGCATCATGGATCTGGCGCTTTTCGAGGTGGGGCACGCCTTTCATGGCGGCGAGCCGGAAGAGCAGCATATGCAGGTGGCGGGCGTGCTCATCGGGCGCAACGGGCCGCGCGACCTGCATGGCGGCACCCGCGCGGTGGATCTCTTTGACGCCAAGGCCGATGCCGAGGCGGTGCTGGCCGCCATCGGTGCCCCCACCAAGGTGCAGATCCTGCGCGACGGGCCGACATGGTTTCATCCGGGGCGGCACGGGCGCATCTGTCTGGGTCCGAAAAAGGTGCTTGGCGTCTTTGGCGAGGTGCACCCGCGCATCCTGCGGGCGCTTGACGTGAAGGGGCCCGCCGTGGCCTTCACGCTCTATCCGGCCGAGATCCCGCTGCCGCGCAAGGCCGGCGCATCGCGCGGCGCACTTGACATCAGCGACCTGCAAGCGGTGGAGCGCGATTTCGCTTTTGTCGTCGATGCGGGTGTCGAGGCGCTCAGCCTCGTCAACGCCGCCGCCGGGGCCGACAAGACCCTCATCGAGGAGGTGCGCGTCTTTGACGAGTTTATCGGCGGCAACCTTGGCGAGGGCAAGAAATCTCTGGCCATCACCGTGCGCCTGCAACCGCGCGAGACGACGCTCAAGGAGGCCGATATCGAGGCGGTGTCTGCCAGGATCATCGACAAGGTGACCCGTGCCACCGGTGGCACGCTGCGCAGCTGACGAAAGGAGACAATGATGCTCAAGGTCTATCTCTCGGGCGAAATCCATACCGATTGGCGCGAGCAGATCATCGCCGGGGCCGAGGGGCTCGACGTGATGTTTGCAAGCCCCGTCACCGATCATGCCGCAAGCGACGATTGCGGGGTGGCGATCCTCGGCGCGGAGGCGGACAAGTATTGGCACGACCACAAGGGCGCGATGGTCAACGCGATCCGCACCCGCAAGGGGATCACCGAGGCCGATGTGGTGGTGGTGCGCTTTGGCGAGAAATACAAGCAGTGGAACGCGGCCTTTGATGCCGGTTACGCCGCCGCACTCGGCAAATCGTTGATCATCCTGCAACAGCCCGAGCACGACCATGCGCTCAAGGAGGTCGATGCCGCCGCCCTCGCCGTGGCGCGAGAGCCCGCGCAGGTGGTGGCGATCCTGCGCTATGTGCTGGCGGGCTCGCTGCCCGGTTAAGACGCTGCCTGACGCTCGCCAAGCGACAGCGTATGCGCGCGCAGCCACTGCATGAAGCCGCGCGGATCGCTTTCGAGCATCGTCATGCGTTCGGCGGGAATAGGGGCGCCCACCACCGGCTTTTGCGGGCGCTTGCAACTGCGCACCACCTCGTGCAGCAGGAGGCCCTGCCGCATCGTCGCCGAGATCCGGTTGGCCATCTGATACCAGCGCGAATTCGCACCGGGAAAGTAGATCGGCACCACCTGCGCGCCCGACCGGCGGATCATCTGCGCCGTGAACACGGCCCATTCGCGCTCGATCACCGGTCCGAACAGCGTATCGGATGACGCCACCACCCCAGAGGGAAAGACGCTGATCACGCCGCCGTCGCGCAAATGCGCCATCGCCTTGGCCCGCATTTCCACCGATTTGCGCTGCGCCTCGGGGTCATGCGGAAAGGGCACCGGGATCATGTAGGAGGCCGCCACCTCGTCGATGCCAGTCAGAAGCGCGCGCGTCAGGATCTTGTAATCCGTGCGCCGCTTTCCGATCAGATCGGCCAGGATCATCCCGTCCACAAGGCCATGGGGATGGTTCGCCACCACCACCACCGGCCCCTCCGGCGGAATGTTCGCCACCTCGTCGTCAGGCGTCAGCAACGGAATGCCCATCGTATCGAGCGCCGCGCGCCAAAACGCCTGTCCCGTCGGCGCACCGCTCTTCTCGAAGGCGCGGATCATGCGCAGGATCGTCAGCTTGCCCGTCATCCACTCCATCGTGCGGATGATTCTGGCGGTCGACGGATCGTCGAAACTGTTGGCATAGGTCAGGCTGCGGCGGTCATACTTGGTGAAGAGAACCTCATCCCCCCCCTCGTCGCCGGTTTGTGGCTGCGCCTTGGTGCTCACTCGGTCCGTTCCGTTTCGTTCTGTCAGGGGCGTGCGGCCTACATCTCCTCGCCAAACCGGTCGGCGACAAGCGCGGCCAGAGCGTCGGCAAGCGGTTCGGCATCGGCCCCAGTAATCTCGACGTCAATAGTGCTTCCCCGCGCCGCTGCCAACATCAAAAGCCCCATGATGCTGTCACCCGAGGCCGATTGTCCGCCGTGAAGCACCTCTGCCTGGGCGTCAAAGCCCTCGACCACCTCGACGAACTTGGCCGCAGCGCGGGCATGCAGCCCTTTTTCGTTGACGATTTCGAGCTGCCGCCGCGTCGTTTCCGTCATGGTGCGATCCCTTACTGCGCTGACACATTGTGACTGTCGATATACTTGCGCCCCGCCTCGAGCGCAGCCCTAACCGCGTCGGGCACCGGGCGGTGGCGGCTTTTGGCCAGCTTGATCAGCATCGGCAGGTTGGCCCCATAAAGGATTCGCCGGTTGTCAGGTTGGCAGGCGCGCAGCGACAGGTTCGATGGCGAGCCGCCGAAGATATCGGTCACCACCACCACCCCGTCGCCCGTGTCAACGGCATCGGCGGCGGCGCAGATTTCGGCCTGCTTGTCGGCGCGGTCGTGGTCGCCCTCCACGGTTACGGCCACGATTCCACCCTGCGCGCCGACCACATGCTCGACCGCTCTCAGATACTCGCGGGCCAGCCCGCCATGCGCCACGATCACGATGCCGATCATGACCGGTCACTCCCCGGCTCGCGCCGCTCGATTTCCCGATGCCTTATTGACACCGGCCAGCCCTGTTCTGCAAGCCTTGCCGTCAGCATTTCCGCAACCGCGACACTTCGGTGTTGCCCGCCGGTGCAGCCCAGACCGATCGCGAGATAGGCCTTGCCCTCGGTCTCATGCGCGGGCAGCACCAGATCGAGCAGCGCGCCAAGCCGCCCAAGGAACGCGGCAAGGCGCGGATCGGCCTCGACATGCGCGCGCACTTCGGGTGCGCGCCCGTCCAGCCCGCGCAGCGCGTCGATCCAGTGGGGGTTGCTCAGAAAGCGGCAGTCGAACACCATGTCCATGCCGCGTGGCAGGCCGCGCTTGTATGAAAACGACTGCACAGAGATCGCGAGCCGCCCTGCGCCCTCGGGCGCAAACCAGCGCGCGAGTTCCGCACGCAGGTCGTTGGGGGACATGGTCGAGGTGTCCACCATGATATCCGAGCGGGCCCGGATCGGGCCGAGCAGGTCCATCTCCTGCGCAATGCCGACTTCGGGGCTGTCGGCCGGGGACAGCGGATGGCGCCTGCGGGTCTCGGAGAAGCGGCGAAGCAGGATCTCGGGCTGGCAATCAAGGTAAAGAACCTGCATCACGCCGGGTGGAGCGAAGGCACCGCTGTCGATCACCTCGATCAGCGCCCGGGTCGAGAAATCGCGGTTGCGCACGTCGATGCCAAGCGCCAGCGGCCGTTCCGCTCCATGCCCGTCAAGCAGACGCGGCAGGAACGACATCGGCAGGTTGTCGATCGCCTCGAAGCCCAGATCCTCAAGCACGTTGATCGCCGTGCTGCGTCCTGCGCCCGATGGGCCGGTGACCAGAACCAGCGGGCAGGGGGGCTTGGGGGGCGGGGCAGGGGTCATCTTGGTGGTCACATTTCTTCCGACAGATAGCCATCATGTCTCAGATAGAGCAGGATCGCGGCCGGAAAATAAGGAAATGGCGCGTTTTTGATCAGGGGCAGCCGAATCCCGACCAGTTCCGCGGTCTCAGGCGGTGGCAGCCGCGTTGTGGCCTCGGTGTCGAGATCGACCACAAGCGCGACCTGCACTGGCCCGGTGGCGGGCATCTGCAGAATGCCCATGCCGCGCGCCTCGATCTTGCCATGGATCGTTTCGGGTGCCTGCGCCATCACGCGTGCTCCCTCTCGCCAGAGTCGGGTCCGGTCATCGGCCACCAAGTCTGCGCCAAGGGCCAGAAGTTGCAGTGCGAGGCCCGACTTTCCCCGCCCCGACGCACCCCTTATCAGCACCGCGCGCCCGTCGATGGCGACGCAGCTTGCGTGAAGCACGACACCGGACCCGACAGTATCGGTGCCCCTCATCGTGATCAGACCGGCAGGCCCACGACAAACCGTGCTCCAAGCGGTTCGGATGTGGCATCGGCATGGGTCGGGCGGATGTTCTCTGCCCAGATCACGCCCTCATGCGCCTCGACGATCTGTTTGGATATCGCCAGGCCCAGACCGGAATTGTTTCCGAAATCACCCTCTGGCCGTTCCGAGTAAAAGCGCAGGAATATCTTCTCCAGCGCCTCGGGCGGGATGCCCGGCCCGGTATCCTCGACCACCACCAGCACACGATTGGCGCGGTGGCGCGCCCAGATCCGGATGGCATCGCCCTCGTCGCAAAAGCTGATCGCATTGGTGATCAGGTTGACAAAGACCTGTGCCAGCCGCGCCTCCAGCCCGGTGATAAGGACCGGCTCCTTGGGGAAATCGGTGATGAATTCGATGCCCTTCTTCGCGGCCTCCTCGCCCAGATACGAGCCGAGATTGCGCAAGAGCGTGACGAGATCGAAAACCTCCTGGGTTTCCCGCACAAGTTCGCTGTCAAGCCGCGAGGCGTTGGAAATGTCACTGACCAGCCGGTCGAGACGGCGCACGTCGTGCTCGATCACCTCAAGCAGGCGCTCGCGCTGGTCCTCGCGCTTGGCAATGCGCATCGTGCCGACGGCCGAGCGCAGGCTCGCGAGCGGGTTCTTGATCTCGTGCGCCACGTCGGCGGCGAACTGCTCGTTGCTTTCGATCCGGCTGTAAAGCGCGCCCACCATGCCGCGCAGGGCGGCCGAAAGCCGACCGATCTCGTCGGGGCGCGCGGTAAGGTCGGGAATGCGGATGCGCCCGCCTGCCCCCTTGGCGCGGTTGCGATCGCGCCCGATTTCGGCCGCCGCCGCCAGGTCGGCCAGCGGGTTCGAGATGGTGGAGGCCAGAACAAGGCTCAGCCCCACCGATATCAGCGTGGCGATGAGGAACATCTCCAGGACGCGCTCTCGCTCGACGGCGGACAGCCGCGCGATCTCGCCCGAGGTATCGGCCAGCGCGATCACGCCGACCGGGGTGCCTGCCCGCATGACCGGGGCGCTTGCCGCAACGATCACCTCGGACGTGCCCCGCTCGATGCGGGCCTGTGCCCCCCCGTCGAGCGCCGTCGCCGCCATGTCGCGCAGGCGGTCGGTCATGGCCTGTTCCGGCGACTTGGCTGCTTCGGTCGCGAAGGGCCGCGAAATCACCGCCCAGATACGCGATATCAGGTCCGTCAGCGGCGTGTCCGGCAGCGATTCAACATGGCGGGGGCGCGGCAGGTTGCCTGACTTCCGTCCCACCAGGTTGCCCTCGGCATCGAAAAGAAAAAGTTCCGTCCCCGCGCGTACAGACAGCCGCTCAAGCGTATCCGATACGTCGATCCCGTCGCCGGTGACAAGGTTGACCGGCGCGCTCTGCGGCAGGCGCGCGGCCACCACATCGGCGGTAAGAGAGGCGCGTTCACGCAGCCCGTCGATCGTCTGATCGACCAGCGAGCTCTGGGTGCCGTTGAGATGGAGGATGCCGATCACGAGAATGTTGAGCGCGATCAGGTTGAAGGTGACGATCTTGCGCGTCAGCGGCGAGCCGCGCAGCGACAGCCAGCCACGCCGCGCCCGCCGCGCGGTGATTTCGCTGTCCTCCACGCGATCAGGCGCGACGAAATCGTCGCCAAGGACCAGATCGCCTTCATTTCGCGGTGGCATGTCGCGCACCTTCATCCCCTCGGCAAGGGCCATTATTCCTCGTTGTAACGATACCCGATCCCGTAAAGCGTCTCGATGGCCGAGAATTCGGGATCGACCATCCGCAGTTTCTTGCGCAGTCGCTTGATGTGGCTGTCGATGGTGCGATCGTCCACATAGACCTGATCGTCATAGGCCACATCCATCAGCTGATCGCGGCTCTTGACGAAGCCGGGCCGCTGCGCGAGGGCCTGAAGCAGAAGGAATTCGGTCACCGTCAGGGATACGTCCTGCCCTTTCCATGTCACGGAATGGCGCAGCGGATCCATCCGCAACTCGCCCCGCTCGATCACCTTCTGATCTTCGGTCTCGGCCACGATGCTACCAGCCACGGCCTCCTGCCGACGCAGAAGAGCGCGGATGCGCTCGACCAGAAGCCGTTGGGAAAACGGCTTTTTCACATAGTCATCGGCACCCATGCGCAGGCCGAGAACCTCGTCGATCTCATCATCCTTCGAGGTCAGGAAAATCACCGGGATCTGCGATTTCTGCCGCAGGCGCTGCAACAGGTCCATCCCGTCCATGCGCGGCATCTTGATGTCAAGCACCGCCATGTCCGGCAAGTTCTTGGAAAAGGCGTCAAACGCCTGCTGGCCATCGTTATAGGTTTCAACCTCGAAGCCTTCAGCCTCGAGCGTCATCGAGACAGATGTCAGAATATTCCTGTCATCGTCCACCAGGGCGATTTTGGACATTTGGTGATCCTTATGCTGCTCGTGTTATCCGTTTTTTGCCATCATTATGCTCAGTTTCAGTCTCTTTTAGCAATCCAATTCTGCGAATCAGCCGGGGTGATCCGCCTCCAGTAAGGCAGAAATTTCTTGCTGATGACTAAATTGACTCAGTTTTCCGCTTTCGGGCCCGTCCGCTCAAAGCCCGGCACGGGGTGGTTGCGCTAACGTTCAGGCTGGTTGCGCTAACTGTGTGTCGCCGCTCTGTTATTTCATGAAACCATCATGTTAAGACCGCGGCAGCCGGGACAGAGTGCCCGACCGGTGCCCGTGGTGGCACCCTCTTTTACAACCGCGCCGTGTCGCGGTGTGATCGCAAGGAGCATGACAGGATGACAATCGGACGGGTCAATCCGGATTTCCGGCTGGAGGATCAGGGCATCACCGGTCTGGGCAAGGTGCATTACAACCTGCTCGAGCCGGCGCTCGTCGAGGCCGCGCTCAAGCGCGGCGAGGGCACTCTGGGCCGAGGCGGCGCGCTTCTGGTGTCGACCGGCAAGTTCACGGGGCGCTCGCCCAAGGACAAGCACATCGTGCGCACGCCCTCGGTCGAGGATACGATCTGGTGGGAAAACAATGCCGCCATGTCGGCGCAGGGGTTCGACGCGCTCTATGACGACATGCTGGCCTACATGAAGGATGGCGAGGTCTTCGTGCAGGATCTTGTCGGCGGGGCCGATCCTGCGCTGTCGATCAATGTGCGCATGGTTTCGGAACTGGCCTGGCACAGCCTGTTCAACCGGACCATGCTGCGCCGCCCCGAGCGTGACACGCTCGACAGCTTTGTTGCCGATTTCACCGTGATCAACTGCCCCGGCTTCAAGGCTGACCCCGAGAAACACGATTGCCGCTCCGAGACGGTGATCGCGATGAATTTCGACCGCAAGCTGATCCTCGTGGGCAACACGGAATATGCCGGCGAGAACAAGAAATCCATCTTCACCCTGCTCAACTACCTGCTGCCGGAAAAGGGCGTGATGCCGATGCATTGCTCGGCCAACCATGCGACGGGCAATCCGGTCGATGCCGCCATCTTCTTTGGCCTCTCGGGCACCGGCAAGACCACGCTTTCGGCCGATCCCGCGCGCACGCTTCTGGGCGATGACGAGCATGGCTGGTCCGACAAGGGCACGTTCAATTTCGAGGGCGGCTGCTATGCCAAGACCGTGAACCTCAGCGCCGAGGCAGAGCCGGAAATCTATGCCACCTGTTCGATGTTCGGCACGGTGATCGAGAACATGGTGTTCGACCCCGAAACACTGGAGCTTGATTTCGAGGATGACAGCCTGACGCCCAACATGCGCTGCGCCTACCCGCTGCATTACATCCCGAACGCCTCTGAAACCGCCATTGGCGGGCATCCCAAGAATGTCATCATGCTGACCTGCGATGCCTTTGGCGTGCTGCCGCCGATCTCGCGGCTGACGCCTGCGCAGGCGATGTATCACTTCCTGTCGGGTTTCACCGCCAAGATGGCGGGCACCGAGCGTGGCGTGACCGAGCCGCAGCCGGTATTTTCGACCTGCTTTGGCTCCCCCTTCATGCCACGCCGCCCCGAGGTCTATGGCAATCTGCTCAAGGAAAAGATCGCCAGGCACGGCGCATCCTGCTGGTTGGTGAATACCGGCTGGACGGGCGGGGCCTATGGCACAGGCGCGCGGATGCCGATCAAGGCCACTCGCGCGCTGCTGACCGCCGCGCTTGACGGCTCTCTGGGCGCGGTGAAGTTCCGCAAGGATCCGAATTTCGGCTTCGAGGTGCCGGTGTCGGTTCCCGGCGTGGCCGAGGTGCTGCTCGATCCGCGTCGCACCTGGTCGGATCCCGACGCCTATGACCGGCAGGCGGCGAAACTGGTGCAGATGTTTGCCGAGAATTTCGCGCAGTATGTCGATTTCATCGACGAAGACGTGAAGGCCGCCGTGATCGGTTAAGGCCCCACGGTCTGCTCACAGAGCATAGGGCCCGCCGCGTTGATCGCGGCGGGCCCTGGCTTTTTGCCGCGACAACATAGCCCCATGGCCCGCGCCGCATCCTGGCTATCGGCTGTCGCGAACATACGCGAAGGTAGGCATGGGCGGCCCTAGCATCATGGGGATCGCGTGACACGCGTCCCCTTGCGAAAGGTATTCCCATGCGCACCCATGCCCAGGCGGTTGTGATCGGTGGCGGCCTTGTCGGCTGTTCGATCCTCTACCATCTCGCGCGCGCCGGCTGGTCGGATGTGGTGCTCCTGGAGCGCTCCGAGCTGACCTCCGGCTCGACCTGGCACGCCGCGGCCAATATCCACGGGCTGCATGACAGCACCAATATCAGCCGGATGCAGCATTACACGATGCAGCTCTACCGCCAGCTCGAGGCCGAGACCGGTCAGGGCTGCGGGATCTTTCAGCCCGGTTCGCTGTATCTCGCGCAGACCGGGGAGCGGGTGCAGCAACTGCGCCTGCAAGAGGCCAAGGCGCGCCGCTACGGCATGGATTTCCACGAGGTGAGCCGCGACGAGGCCGAGCGGCTGCATCCGCTGGTCGATTTCACCGGCATAAGCTGCATCATGTTCGAGCCGGACGGCGGCAATGTCGATCCCTCGGGCGTGACCATGGCCTATGCCGCAGGCGCGCGCGCGGGCGGGGCCGAGATCCACCGCCACACGCCGGTGATCGCCACCGAGCCGCAGCCCGACGGAAGCTGGATCGTGCGTACCGAATCCGCCGAGATACGTACACATTGGGTGGTCAACGCCGCCGGTCTCTGGGCGCGCGAGGTGGCGGCGATGGCGGGGGTCACGCTGCCGCTCATGCCGACCGAGCACCAGTATTTCGTGACCGAAACCATCCCCGAGATTGCCGCGCTTGACCGCCGCCTGCCCTCGGTCGCCGACCGCGACGGCGAATATTACCTGCGGCAGGAGGGCAAGGGCCTGCTTGTCGGGGCCTATGAGCGCGACATGCGCTTCTGGGCCGAGGACGGCACGCCGCAGGGCTTTGGCCACGAACTTTTCCCCGACGATCTGGAGCGGATCGAGGAGAACATGCTGCGCGCCATCGACCGTGTCCCGGCGGTGGGGCGCGCGGGTATCAAGCGGGTGATCAACGGGCCGATGATCTGGTCGCCCGACGCGGCGGCGCTGTTTGGCCCGGTGCCGGAACTGCGGGGCTATTTCTGCTGCTGCGGCGTCATTCCGGGGTTTTCGCAATCGGGCGGTCTGGGCAAGCTCGCCGCTGAATGGATGGTCGAGGGAGAGCCGTCGCTCGACATGTTCGGATGGGATCTGGCACGTTTCGGTGACTGGGCCGGGCGCGATTTCACCCGCGCGCGCGTGGCCGACCAGTATGCGCACCGCTTCAAGATCCATTTCCCCGGCGAGGAACGCGAGGCCGGCCGCCCCGTGCGCACCCGCCCCGCCCATGCCATGCAGGCCGAGATGGGCGCGCGCTTCGGCCTCAACTTCGGGTGGGAGCATCCGCTCTATTTCGACGCCGACATCCCCGACAGCGCGGGCTTCATCCGTCAACCGTGGTGGGATGCCGTGGGCCGCGAGGCGCGGATGCTGCGGGATTGTGCCGGGATCATCGACATCTCCAACTTCGCCAAATACCGCGTCACCGGGCCGGGGGCCGAGGATTGGCTCAACGCGCTTTTCGCCAACCGGATGCCACGCGAGACGGGGCGCGCCTGCCTGACCCCGCTGATCGGCAAGCGCGGCGGAATCGCGGGGGATTTCACCGTCACGCGGCTGGGCGAGCAGGAATTCTGGATCTTCGGCGGCGGCGCGGCGGAACGCTATCACCGACGCTTCTTCGCGCAGGTGCCGCTGCCCGAGGGCACGCAATTCGAGAGCCTGACCGGGGCTGTCTGCGGGGTCAACGTCGCTGGGCCACAGGCGCGCGCGCTGCTGCAAGGGCTGACCGGGGCAGACCTGTCCAACGCCGCCTTCCCCTTCTTCCGCTCGCAACGCATGACGGTGGCGGGGGTCGAGGCGGTGGCGCTGCGCGTCAGCTTCACCGGCGATCTGGGCTGGGAATTGCACATCGCCGAGGCCGATCAGACGCGGCTTTATTCTGCCCTGATCGAAGCGGGCAAACCCATCGGTGCAGGCCCCGTGGGCAGCCGCGCGCTCATGTCGCTGCGTCTCGAAAAGGGCTATGGCAGTTGGGGGCGCGACTATTCGCCGGAATACTGGCCGCAGGAATGCGGGTTCGCAAACCTGATCCGGGCCGACAAATCCTTCCTCAACAAAGAGGGCTGGCGCGCCATCGCAGAGCGCCCCGCGCGTGACCGCATGGTCCTGCTCGAGATCGCCGCGACCGAGGCCGACGCCTCTGGCGGAGAGCCGATCTTTCTGCCCGATGGCACAGCCGCTGGTCAGGTGAGTTCGGGCGGCTATGGCCACTTTGTCGGCAAATCCCTCGCGCTGGCCTATCTCAAGGTCGAGCACGCCGCCCCCGGCACCGCGCTTCACGTCTCGCTTCTGGGTCGTCCCCATGATGCGCGGGTGCTTGAGCGTCCGCCGTTTGATCCCGAGGGCCTGCGCCTGCGCGGCTGACCCCCCTTGCAGCTGCCCGCCCCCGATGCTAGGTTTTTGTGCGTTCCGTTGGGGTGCCCCGTCCGGGGGCTGAGAGGCCATGCGCCAACCCATCGAACCTGATCCGGGTGATGCCGGCGTAGGGAACGGATCTCAGCCCAAGTTGGTGCCGTGCATCCGTTTTCCCGAAAGAGAGGAGGCTGGCATGGTGGCGTGTGCATTGACGATCGCGGGCTCCGACAGCGGCGGCGGCGCGGGTATTCAGGCCGATCTCAAGACCTTCTCGGCGCTTGGCGTCTACGGCGCGAGTGTGATCACCGCCGTAACGGCGCAGAACACCGTCGCGGTGGCGGCGGTGCACGCGATCCCCCCCGAGGTGGTGGCGGCACAGATCGCCGCCGTTCTGGACGATATCCGCGTAGATGCCGTCAAGATCGGGATGCTGGGCGATGCGCGGGTTATCGAGACGGTGGCGGAGGCGCTGAAAGGGTATCAAGGCTCGGTCGTGCTCGATCCTGTCATGGTCGCCAAATCCGGCGCGCGGCTTCTACCCGAAGCGGCGCGCGCGGCGCTTGTCGCGCATCTGCTGCCGCGTGCCGACCTGCTGACGCCCAACCTGCCCGAGGCGGCGGCGCTGCTTGGCCTGCCCGAGGCCGTGAGCGATGCCGACATGCAGGACCACGGCGCACGGCTGCGCGACATGGGCGCGCGCGCGGTGCTGATGAAGGGCGGGCATGGTGCGGGCGAGACCTGCACCGATTGGCTCCTGAGCGCGGCGGCGCGGCGCCTTGACGCCCCCCGCATCGCCACGCGCAACACCCATGGCACCGGGTGCAGCTATTCCTCGGCCATTGCGGCGGGGCTGGCGCAGGGGATGACCCTGACCGAGGCCGTCACCCGCGCCCATGGCTGGCTCCACAAGGCGATCCGCGCCGCCGATGGTCTTGGCATTGGCCACGGGCACGGGCCGGTGCATCATTTCCACGAGGTCTGGACATGACCCGTGCCGTCACCATCCGGGGCGCGGGCGTCGTCGGGCTTTGCGTAGCCTCCGAGTTGATGGCACGCGGCGTGGCCGTCACGCTGATCGACCCGTGGCCGGAACCGGGCGAGGGGGCCTGTTCGTGGTGGGCGGGCGGGATGCTCGCGCCATTCTGCGAAGGGTTCACCGCCGAGGAACCGGTGGTCCGCCTCGGGCAGGAGGCCGCCGACTGGTGGGCGGCGCAGGGGGTGGCGGTGCAGCGGCGCGGCTCGCTCGTGGTCACGCTCGACCGCGACCGGCGCGAACTCGATGTCTTTGCCCGCCGCACCAAAGGGCACCGGATGGTGAGCGGAGCGGAGCTCGCGGCGCTGGAGCCGGACCTTGCCGAACGCCACGATCGCGCGCTTTTCTTCGACGCTGAGGCGCATATCGACCCGCGTGCGGCGCTTGCCCATCTGCACCGCCGCTTGCGTGAGGGCGGCGCGCGCTTTGTCGAGGGCTCAGACGCCCCCGATGGCCCCGTCATCGACTGTCGCGGCCTTGCCGCGCAGGACAGCCTGCCCGATCTGCGCGGCGTCAAGGGCGAGATGGTGGTGCTCCATACCCGCGACGTGACGCTCCGCCGCCCCGTCCGCCTGCTGCACCCGCGCTTTCCGCTCTATATCGTGCCGCGCGGCGATGGCATTTTCATGCTGGGTGCCACGCAGATCGAGAGCGCCGAGCGCCACCGCGCCACCGCGCGCTCGGTAATGGAGCTTCTGTCGGCGGCCTATGCGCTCCACCCGGCCTTTGCCGAGGCGGAACTGATGGAGATCGGTGTTGATGCCCGCCCCGCCTTTCCCGATAACCTGCCGCGCGTCATCCGCAAGGGCGATGCGCTCTACGTCAACGGCCTTTTCCGCCATGGCTTTCTGCTTTCGCCCGTGCTGGCGGGGATGGCCGCCGATGTGGTGACGGGCCGCAACGAAACCCCGGAGTTCTGGCATGAAGATCACGGTTAACGGCACTGCGCGGGAGACTGCGGCCCCGACCCTCGCCGCGCTGCTCATCGAGATGGATCTCGGCATGGCCAAGGTCGCCACCGCGCTGAACGAGGGTTTTGTGCCCGCCCCGCAACGCGCCGCAACCCCGCTTGCCGATGGCGACCGGGTCGAGATCGTCGCGCCACGGCAAGGAGGCTGAGATGCCGGTTTTCTACGAGACCGAGGTGACATCGCGCCTGATGCTGGGCACCGCGCAATACCCCTCGCCCGCGATCCTCGCGGATGCCTTCCGCCGCTCCGGCGCAGGCATCGCCACGGTATCCGTGCGCCGCGAGGCGGGGGGAGAGCGCGCGGGGCAGGCGTTCTGGGAGATGATCCGCGCGCTTGGCGTCCATGTCCTGCCCAACACCGCCGGGTGCCATTCGGTGCGCGAGGCGGTGACCACGGCGCAGATGGCGCGCGAGTTGTTCGAGACGAACTGGATCAAGCTGGAGGTGATCGGCCATGCCGACACGCTGCAACCCGATCCCTTCGGGCTGGTCGAGGCCGCGCGCATCCTGACCGACGAGGGCTTCGAGGTGTTCCCCTATTGCACCGAGGATCTGGTGCTCTGCGAGCGGCTGGTCGCGGCGGGCTGTCGCGTGCTGATGCCCTGGGGCGCGCCGATCGGCACCGGGCTGGGGCTCAACAACATCTATGGGCTGCGGTCTTTGCGCGCGCATTTCCCCGATCTGCCGCTGGTGATCGACGCCGGCCTTGGCCTGCCATCGCAGGCGGCGCACGCGATGGAGCTTGGCTATGACGCGGTGCTCTTGAACACGGCGGTGGCGCGTGCGGGCGATCCGGCGGCGATGGCCGAGGGGTTCGCGCGCGCGCTGGAAGCCGGACGGCTGGCGTTCGAGGCTGACCCGATGGAGCCGCGCGACATGGCCGCGCCCTCCACGCCCGTGTTCGGAAGGGCGAAGCTGTGAGCCTGCCACGCTTCTACCCGATTTTCGAGCGCGCGGACTGGCTGCGCCGGATGCTGCCTCTGGGCGTGCGGCTGGTGCAAATGCGCATCAAGGATCTGGAAGGCGACGCCCTGCGCGCCGAGATCGCGGCGGCGCAAGGGCTCTGCCGCGCGCATGGTGCGGCGCTGGTGGTCAACGACCACTGGCGGCTGGCGGTGGATCTGGGCTGCGACTGGGTGCATCTGGGGCAAGAGGATCTGGAAAGCGCCGATATCCCCGCGATCCGCCGCGCCGGCATCAAGCTGGGCCTCAGCACCCACGATCACGCGGAACTTGACCGCGCGCAGGAACTCGACCCGGATTATGTGGCGCTCGGGCCGATTTATCCGACCATTCTCAAGAAGATGAAATGGCATGAACAGGGGCTGGAGCGGCTTGGCGAATGGAAGCGGCTCATCGGCGACACGCCGCTTGTCGCCATCGGCGGCATGACAGTCGAGCGGGCGGGCGGCGCGTTTGAGGCCGGGGCCGATGTGGTCTCTGCCGTCACCGACATCACCCTCAACCCCGACCCCGAGGCACGGGTGCGGCGCTGGCTGGAGGTGACGGGATGACCCGCTACGCCCGTCAGGCCGCGCTCCTTGGTGCGCAAGGGCAGGTGCGGCTTGGGCAGGCGCATGTGCTGGTCGTCGGTGCGGGCGGGCTGGCAGCACCTGTGCTGCAATACCTTGTCGGTGCGGGCGTGGGGCGGATCACGCTGATGGATGGCGACCGGGTGTCGCTCAGCAACCTGCACCGGCAAACGCTGTTTCGCATGGACGATCTGGGCCGCCCCAAGGCCGAAGCGGCCGCCGCGCATATGGCCGCGCTCAACCCCGACTGCCGCATCGCGCCTGTGAGCGCGCCACTCTCGCCGCTCAATGCCCCGGCACAGGTCACCACCGCCGATCTGGTGCTCGACTGCGCCGACAGTTTCGCGGCAAGCTATGTGCTGTCGGACACCTGCCTTGCGGCGAACACGCCGCTCATCAGCGCCTCTGTCGTGGGGCTTTCGGGATATTGCGGCGGGTTCTGCGGCGGGGCGCCGTCCTTGCGCGCGGTCTTCCCGGACCTGCCCGACCGGCTGGGCAGTTGCGAGGCCGATGGCGTTCTGGGGCCGTCGGTGGGCATCCTCGGCGCGCTTCAGGCGCAAATGGCGATGGCTGTGGTTGCGGGACTGGACCCCTCGCCGCTTGGGCAGCTTGTCAGTTTCGACGCCGAGGGGCACCGGTTCGGCGGCTTTCGCTTTGACACCGCGCCCGAACCCGCAGGCGGTTTTCGCTTTATCGCACCCGAGCAGATCGCACCCGGCGACTGGCTTGCCGATCTGCGCGCGGCGGGCGAGTCCGGCCCCGCCCTGCCGCGCGCCACCCGCCATGCCGTGCCGGAGTTCGACACGCTGTGCCCCGAGGCGCGGCGCGCTGTGCTTGCCTGCCGTTCGGGCCTGCGGTCGTGGCAAGCCGCGACCCGGCTAGTCGCGCACTGGCACGGAGAGATTGCCCTCATCGCCCTTGGCGACGACCAACAGGAGACACCACAATGAAATATCTCGCCTTTATCCTTGCCCTAATGGCCAGCCCCGCCCTTGCGCAGGACAAGATGACAGTGATGCTCGACTGGTTCGTGAACCCCGATCACGGGCCGATCATCCTTGCCGAGGAGTTGGGTTATTTCAAGGAGGCCGGGCTTCAGGTCGAGGTGATTGCCCCTGCCGATCCCTCGGATCCGCCCAAGATGGCCGCCGCCGGGCGCGCCGATCTGGCGGTGTCCTATCAGCCCCAGTTGCACCTTCAGGTTGAGGGGGGCCTGCCGCTTGTCCGCGTCGGAACGCTCATCGCCACGCCGCTCAACTGCCTGCTTGTGCTTGAGGACGGGCCGATCAAATCCACCGCCGATCTGCGTGGGCGCAAGATCGGGTTCTCCGTGGCGGGTGTCGAGGAGGCGCTGTTGACCACGATTCTCGGGCGGCACGGCATCGCGCTTTCCGAGGTGGAGCTGGTCAATGTCAACTGGTCGCTCTCGCCCGCGCTCATGTCGCGGCAGGTGGATGCGGTGATCGGGGCCTATCGCAATTTCGAACTGAACCAGATGGAAATCGAGGGCGTGCCGGGGCGCTGTTTTTTTGTCGAGGATGAAGGCATCCCGGCCTATGACGAGCTGATCTATGTGGCCAATCCCGAGCGGATGGACATGGACATGATTCGCCGTTTCCTGCACGCCACCGAGCGGGCGACGCAATACATCATGAACCATCCCCGGACATCATGGGAGATTTTCTCCGCCACCTCGACCGAATTGCAGGACCAGCTGAACGAGATGGCCTGGGCCGACACCTATCCCCGCTTTGCCACGCGGCCTGCCGCGCTCGATCACGGGCGCTATGCCCGGTTCGAGCGGTTCCTCCTCGATACCGGCCTGATCGAGATCGAAACCCCCGTCGCGGGCCTTGCGCTCGATGTGAACGCACAATGAGCGGCGATTACGGTGTGACCTTTTCCGCCCTGCGCGATGCGGCAGGG
Source organism: Roseovarius autotrophicus (assembly GCF_018069895.1). Classification (GTDB taxonomy): domain Bacteria; phylum Pseudomonadota; class Alphaproteobacteria; order Rhodobacterales; family Rhodobacteraceae; genus Roseovarius; species Roseovarius autotrophicus. Next base: position 133,605 of record NZ_JAGQDH010000008.1, read on the forward strand.
GCGGTCTGGCGGGACTATACCCGCCATGCCTTTGTCGAGGGGCTGCGAACGGGCACCCTGCCGCGCGCGGCCTTCCTTGGCTACCTTGTGCAGGATTACATCTTTCTGATCCATTTCTCGCGGGCTTGGGCGCTTGCCGTGACCAAGGCCGAAACGGTCGAGGAGATGCGCGCCTGCGCCGCCACGGTGAATGCGCTGGTCAATGGCGAGATCGCGCTGCATGTGCGCATCTGCGCCGAGGCGGGGCTGTCGGAGGCGGCCCTTTTTGCCGCCGAGGAGCACCCGGCCAATCTGGCCTATACGCGCTATGTGATGGATGCGGGGCATTCGGGCGATTTCCTTGACCTGCTCGCAGCACTTGCCCCCTGCGTCATGGGCTATGGCGAGATCGGCGCACGGCTTTTGCCCGATGTGACCCCGGATCATCCCTATGCCGACTGGATCGCCACCTATGGCGGGGCCGATTATCAAGGTGTTTGCCGGGAGGCGGGCGCGCTTCTCGACGCGGCCATGACCCGCCGCCTTGGCCCCGATCCGCAATCCACCCCCGGATGGGCGCGCCTTGTCCACCGCTTCACCACCGCGACGCGGCTTGAGGTGGGGTTCTGGGACATGGGGCTGGGCGTGCGCCCTCTTGCCCCCGCAGGGCCTGCCGCGTAGAACGCGCCCCAAGCCAATCAATGGAGCCGCACCATGCTGGATCTCACCTATCAAGCCCCCAAACCCAAGGTGATCGCCGGGGCCAGGCATGATTGGGAGTTGGTGATCGGAATGGAGGTGCACGCGCAGGTGGCCTCGAAAGCCAAGCTCTTTTCCGGGGCCTCTACCGAGTTCGGCGCGGAACCCAATTCCAACGTCGCCTTCGTCGATGCGGCGATGCCGGGAATGTTGCCGGTCATCAACGAATTCTGCGTGGAACAGGCGGTGCGCACCGGGCTGGGTCTGAACGCACAGATCAACCTCTGGTCGGCCTTCGACCGCAAGAACTATTTCTACCCCGACCTGCCGCAAGGCTATCAGATCAGCCAGCTTTATCATCCGCTGGTGGGCGAGGGCGAAATCCTTGTGGATATGGGGCCGGGCGTGGCGCGGCGCGTGCGTGTCGAGCGTATCCACATGGAGCAGGACGCGGGCAAATCCATTCACGACATGGATCCGGCCCTCTCCTTTGTCGATCTCAACCGCACGGGCGTCTGCCTGATGGAGATCGTCAGCCGCCCCGACATTCGCGGCCCCGAAGAGGCCGCCGCCTATATCGCCAAGCTGCGCCAGATCCTGCGCTATCTTGGCACCTGCGACGGCAACATGCAGAACGGCAACCTGCGCGCCGACGTGAACGTCTCGATCTGCCTGCCGGGCGCCTATGAGCGCTATCAGGAAACCCAGGATTTCGCCCATCTCGGCACGCGCTGCGAGATCAAGAACATGAACTCCATGCGCTTTATCCAGCAGGCCATCGAGTACGAGGCCCGCCGACAGATCGCCATTGTCGAGGCGGGCGGCGCGGTGGTGCAGGAAACCCGCCTCTATGATCCGGACAAGGGCGAGACGCGCTCCATGCGCTCCAAGGAAGAAGCGCATGATTACCGCTATTTCCCCGATCCCGACCTTCTGCCGCTGGAGATCGAGCAGGCGTGGGTGGACAGCATCAAGGCGAGCTTGCCCGAACTGCCCGACGCGAAGAAGGCGCGGTTTGTGCTGGAATTCGGCCTGTCGGAATATGACGCCTCGGTGCTGACCGCCGAGGTGGTGAGCGCCGATTATTTCGAGGCCGTGGCGGCGGAGGCGGGCGACGGCAAGCTGGCCGCGAACTGGGTCATCAACGAGTTGTTCGGACGCCTCAAGAAAGAGGATCACGGCATCGAGGAAAGCCCGGTCAGCCCCGCGCAGCTGGGGGCGATCGTGCGGCTGATCAAATCCGATGCCATTTCCGGCAAGATCGCCAAGGACCTGTTCGAGATCGTCTATAGCGAAGGCGGCGACCCCGAGAAGATCGTCGAAGAGCGCGGCATGAAACAGGTCACGGATACCGGCGCGATCGAAGCGGCGGTAGACGGGATCATCGCCGCGAACCCCGCACAGGTGGAAAAGGCGCAAGCCAATCCCAAGCTGGCAGGCTGGTTTGTTGGCCAGGTGATGAAGGCCACGGGCGGCAAGGCCAATCCCAAGGCGGTCAACGATATCGTGATGGCGAAACTCGGACTTTGAGCGGTCGCTGCTGTCGCGAAGATGGCGCTCGGGGCGGTGGGTCAACGCCCGGCGCCGACATGCCCCGCCAGATTGTGTCCTGTCCATTGCGCGCAAAGCGCCCGGGGTAAGCGCGGGACGGGTATGTCCGGTTCAATGTGACAGGCTCTCAGGTAAACCGGTTGTCGCGGGGAAAGCCGCGCGGGGCCATGCGGCCCGCGCTCGCGCGTTTGGCCAGCCATTCGGTGAGGTCGGTCTCGGTGCGGGTGCGGCCGGCCGGGTCGCGCCAGCTCAGCCCTTGGGCCAGGGTGAAGGTGGTGGCGTCCGACAGGCCCCCATCCTTGAATTTCTGGAGCCGCACGCCCTTGCCTCGGCCAAGCTCGGGCAATTCGTCGAGGGCAAAGACCAGAACCTTGCGGTTTTCACCCACGCAGGCGACGTGATCGCCGGTAACCGCGCAGCAGACCTGTGCGCGGGCAGGGGCGCGCAGGTTGAGCACCTGCTTGCCCGCGCGGGTCTGGGCCAGCACCTCTTCCTCGGGGACGACAAACCCGTCGCCGGCGGAGGAGGCCACCAGAAGCTTGCCGCCCGGACGGTGGATGAACAGCGTCACGATCTCGGCCTCGTTGGGCAGATCGACCATCAGGCGCAAGGGTTCGCCCATGCCGCGCCCGCCGGGCAGGTTGGCCGCCGACAGCGTGTAGAACCGTCCGTTCGTGCCGAAGATCAGCAGTCGGTCCGTGGTCTCGGCGTGGAAAAGGAAGCGCGGCCCGTCGCCATCCTTGAATTTCAGCTCGCGGGTAAGGTCGATATGGCCGGTCATGGCGCGGACCCAACCCATGCGCGAGCACACGACGGTGATCGGTTCGCGCTCGATCATCGCCTCGATCGGCACCTCCTCGACACTGCCCGCCTCGGCGAAAGTGGTGCGGCGAGTGCCGATTGGGTGGCTCTTGCCGAAGGTCTTTTTCACCTCGCGCAACTGATCGGCAATGGCGGCCCATTGCAGGGCGGCATCGTCGAGCAAATCCTCAAGCCCCGCGCGCTCTGCCATCAGCGCATCACGCTCGGCGCGCAACTCCATCTCCTCAAGGCGGCGAAGGCTGCGCAGGCGCATGTTGAGGATGGCCTCGGCCTGCACCTCCGAAAGCCCCGCCTCGCCCGGTGGAGGCGAGACGTAATCGGCCTCGGAGGTGGCGCGCGCGATGGTGCGCCCCCAATCCTCGCGCATGAGCGCGGCCTTGGGTTCGTCATCGTAGCGGATGATGTCGATCACGCGGTCGAGATTGAGGAAGGCCACGATCAGCCCCTCGAGCACCTCAAGCCGGTGGTCGATCTTTTCCATCCGGTGCCTTGAGCGGCGCAAAAGCACCTCCTGCCGGAAGTCGAGGAAGGCGCGCAGCACCTCCTTGAGCGAGCAGACCCGCGGCGTCACCCCGTCGATCAGCACGTTCATGTTGAGCGAGAACCGCACCTCCAGATCGGAATTGCGGAACATCATCCCCATGAGCATCTCGGGATCGACATTGCGGGTGCGCGGTTCGAGGATGAGGCGGATATCCTCGGCGCTTTCGTCGCGCACATCGGCGAGGATCGGCACCTTGCGGGTCTGGATCAGTTCGGCGATGCGCTCGATCAGGCGTGATTTCTGGACCTGATATGGGATTTCCGTGATCACGATCTGCCAGCTGCCGCGCCCCAGATCCTCGACCTGCCAGCGCGCGCGCAGCCGGAAGCTGCCGCGCCCGGTGCGATACGCCTCATTGATGCTCTCGCGCGGCTCGACGATGACGCCGCCGGTGGGGAAATCGGGGCCGGGGATGTGGGTGAGCAGGGTCTCGTCGCGGGCGTCTGGGGATTTGATGAGATGCAGGCAGGCATCCACCAGCTCGGCGATATTGTGCGGCGGGATATTGGTGGCCATGCCGACGGCGATCCCCGAAGAGCCATTGGCGAGCAGATTGGGAAAGGCGGCGGGAAGCACCACGGGTTCGCGCAGCGTGCCGTCGTAATTGTCGCGGTAATCGACGGCATCCTCGGCCAGCCCGTCAAGCAGCGCCTCGGCAAAGGCGGTCAGGCGGGCCTCGGTATAGCGTGCGGCGGCGGGGTTGTCGCCGTCGATATTGCCGAAATTGCCCTGACCGTCCACGAGCGGATAGCGCACCGCGAAATCCTGCGCGAGGCGCGCCATGGCGTCATAGATCGCGGCATCGCCATGGGGATGATAGTTGCCCATCACATCGCCCGAGATCTTGGCCGATTTGCGGAAACCCCCGGTGCTGGTCAGGCGCAGTTCGCGCATGGCGTAAAGGATACGCCGATGCACGGGCTTGAGCCCGTCGCGCGCATCGGGCAGGGCGCGGTGCATGATCGTCGAAAGCGCATAGGTGAGGTAACGCTCGCCGATGGCGCGGCGAAGCGGTTCGGCCAGCGCCTCGGGCCGCATGTTGGGGTCGTCCAGCAAATCACTCATGGATGTTGTGATAGCGGCGCGGCGAGCGGGCGTAAAGCGCCGAGAGAGCCGGGCGCGCTTGCATCGCGCCGCGCGGCGGGTCAGAAGGTGGGCATGGACAAACGGGTTCTTCTCATCACCGGCTGCTCGTCGGGTATCGGGCATGATGCGGCGCGAACCTTGCGCGACCGTGGATGGCGGATCTTTGCCACCTGCCGCAAGGAGGAGGATTGTGATCGGCTGCGCGCCGAGGGGTTCGAGGCGCCGCGTCTCGATTACGCTGACGAGGCAAGCATCGCGCAGGCGGTGGCAGAGGTGGCCGAGGCCACGGGCGGGCGCATCGACGCGCTGTTCAACAACGGGGCCTTTGCCTGTCCGGGGCTGGTCGAGGACTTGCCGCGCGGCGCGCTGCGCGAGATCTTCGAGGCCAATGTGTTTGGCTGGCATGACCTGACGCGGCAGGTGATCCCGCTGATGCGCGCGCGGGGGCAGGGAAGGATCGTGCAGTGCTCCTCGGTTCTGGGGCTGGTGGCGATCGGCTGGCGCGGGGCCTATGTGAGCACGAAATTCGCGCTTGAGGGGCTCTCGGACGCGCTGCGGATCGAGATGCGCGGCACCGGCATTTCGGTCAGCCTGATCGAGCCGGGACCGGTCACGACGAAGATCCGCGAGAACGCGCGCGCGCCCTTCGAGCGGTGGATCGACTGGGAGCGGGCGGCGCGGTCCGAGGAGTATCGCACGAAACTGCGGCCCCGGCTTTATGGCGACTACAGCCAGGACCGGTTCGAATTGCCGCCCGCGGCGGTGACGGCAAGGCTGATCCACGCGCTTGAGGCGCAGCACCCCAAGGCGCGCTATTATGTCACGACGCCCACATATCTCATGGGCGCGCTGCGGCGGGTTTTGCCCACGCGGGCGCTGGACTGGGTGATTTCCAAGGGGTGATCCTCGCCCGGTTCCTGCGCGCCGGTTGCGGATTTTCCATTTCGCTTTTGCCGCGCACTGGCCTAGATGTGGCGTCCGGGCGCGAAGATGACCAGGAGGCCACATGCTCAGTGATCCATTGTTTCTTCTTGTGGCGGCGGGGTGCATTGTCACCGCGCTCATCCTGATCCGGGGCATCTCGACCTTTGGCAAGGAGGGGGTCGAGAATGCCAAACGCGCCAACAGATTGATGTGGTGGCGGATCGCCGCGCAGTTCGTGGCGGTGCTGTTGATCCTGATGTTCGTATTTGTCCGCAGGCAGGGAGGCTGAGGCCATGGTGGTGCTCAACAAGATTTACACGCGCACAGGCGACGCGGGCGAGACCGCGCTTGGCAATGGCGCGCGGGTGGCGAAACATTCCGCGCGCGTCACCGCCTATGGCACGGTGGACGAGGTGAACGCGACGCTGGGGCTGGCGCGGCTTCATGCCGAGGGCGAGACCGACGCGGCACTGGCGCGGATTCAGAACGACCTTTTCGATCTGGGGGCGGATCTGTGCCGCCCGGATATGGAGAAGGACACCGAGGCGGGCTATACGCCGCTGCGCATGGTGGCGGCGCAGGTCGAGCGGCTTGAGGCCGAGATCGACGCGATGAACGCGCATCTCGAGCCGTTGCGCAGCTTTGTCCTGCCGGGCGGCAGCCCGCTTGCGGCGCATCTGCATCTTTGCCGCACCGTGGCGCGGCGCGCCGAACGGCTGGTGGTGGAGCTTGCGGCGCAGGAGCAGGTCAACGAGGCGGCGATCCGCTATCTGAACCGGCTGAGCGACTGGATGTTCGTGGCCGCGCGCATGGCCAATGACGACGGCAAGGCGGATGTGCTCTGGATCCCCGGTGCCAATCGCTGACACATTCTTGTAACGATGCGGGGGCAGAAAACGCGAAAACGTGGCGTCCCCCGATCATGACGTGACGATTTTGCCCTGTTTTCCCCGCGCCCGAGCCGCTATCAACGCGCGGGAGAGCCAAGCCGGGGGGTGTTTCTGCCCCTCATCACTGTAAGGGAGACCGTGCCGATGAAGGTGCTCGTGCCTGTCAAGCGCGTGATCGACTACAACGTGAAAGTCCGTGTGAAGGCGGACGGCAGCGGGGTCGATCTGGCGAATGTGAAGATGTCGATGAACCCCTTTGACGAGATTGCCGTTGAAGAGGCGATTCGCCTGAAAGAGGCGGGCAAGGCCGATGAGATCATCGCCGTGTCGATTGGCGTGAAACAGGCGCAGGAGACGCTGCGCACGGCGCTGGCGATGGGGGCGGATCGGGCGATTCTGGTGATCGCGGCGGATGACGTGCATCAGGATATCGAGCCGCTGGCCGTGGCCAAGATCCTTGCGAAGATCGTCGAGGAGGAGGCCCCCGGCCTCGTGCTCTGCGGCAAGCAGGCGATCGACAACGACATGAACGCGACGGGGCAGATGCTGTCGGCGCTTCTGGGCTGGTCGCAGGCGACATTCGCCTCCAAGCTCGATGTCGAGGGCGAGAGCGCGCTGGTGACGCGCGAGGTCGATGGTGGCCTTCAGACCATCAAGGTGGCGATGCCCGCCATCGTGACGGTCGATCTGCGATTGAACGAGCCGCGCTATGCGAGCCTGCCCAATATCATGAAGGCCAAGAAGAAGCCGCTCGATGAAAAGACGGCCCAGGATTATGGCGTCGATGTAAGCCCCAGGCTGGAGATCGTGCAAACCTCAGAGCCTGAGGCGCGCAAGGCGGGTGTGATCGTCGGTTCGGTTGATGAGCTGGTGGCGAAACTCAAGGAAGCGGGGGTGGTGTGATGGCGGTTCTTCTTCTGGCCGAAGTGACCGATGGTCAACTGAACGTGGACGCAACCGCCAAGGCGGTGACGGCGGCGGCGAAACTGGGCGATGTGACGGCGCTTTGTGCCGGAGCTTCGGCTTCTGCGGCGGCTGAAGCGGCGGCGAAGATCGCCGGGGTGAGCAAGGTTCTGGTGGCCGAGGATGTCTCGCTCGGGCACCGTCTGGCGGAACCCACGGCGGCACTGATCGTGAGCCTTGCGGGCGATTTCAGCCACATCGTCGCCCCGGCCACGACCGATGCCAAGAACGTGCTGCCGCGGGTGGCGGCGCTGCTTGATGCGATGGTGATTTCGGATGTCTCTGGCGTGGTTGATGCCGACACGTTCGAGCGCCCGATCTATGCCGGCAACGCCATTCAGACGGTGAAATCGCGTGACGTCAAAAAGGTTGTCAGCTTCCGCACATCGACCTTTGACGCGGCGGGCGAGCAGGCGGCGGCGCCCATCGAGACTATCGGGGCAGTGGCAAATCCGGGCCTCTCGGAATGGATCGAGGACAAGGTGGCGGCGTCGGACCGACCAGAGCTGACCTCGGCGGGCGTGGTCGTCTCGGGTGGGCGCGGCGTGGGGTCCAAAGACGATTTCGCGCTGATCGAGAAGCTGGCCGACAAATTGGGCGCGGCGGTCGGCGCCTCGCGCGCGGCGGTCGATTCGGGCTATGCGCCGAATGACTGGCAGGTGGGGCAGACCGGAAAGGTGGTGGCGCCCGCCCTTTATGTCGCCGTGGGCATCTCGGGCGCGATCCAGCACCTTGCGGGGATGAAGGATTCCAAGGTCATCGTCGCGATCAACAAGGACGAGGAGGCCCCCATCTTTCAGGTGGCCGATTACGGTCTGGTGGCGGACCTGTTCACCGCCGTTCCGGAACTGGTCGAAAAACTCTGATTTCTCAGGGATTATCGGGTGGGCCTGCGCGCGGCGCGGGCCCTTTTTGCTTGATGAGCGTGACAAGCGCCGGGCGAACTGCCTCGGCCACCTCCCGATGGGCAAGCGGGCCCGGCAGGGCAGCAGCCACCTCTTTCTCCGTCAGATCAAAGCGCATCCCGCAGGTTCCCTGCGCGCGGGCGGTGTCAGAGATGACTGCGATCACCGTGGCCTGTGCCAGCGGCGCGATGGCGTGGAGCATGGCGCGGCTGACAAAGGCCGGGTCGGTGTCTATGCCGCCGCCCTGCGTGCCCGCCCCCGGAGTGCGGTTCGATAGCCACAGGAGGATGACCGGCGGTTTGATCTGGTTCAGAAGCTGCGCCATGCGGGCAATCCAAGCCTTCTGAACCGCCGCGCGCATGTGTGCGAACCGCTCGGGCGAGAGCGCGAGAAGATGATGCATCATGTGGCGGGTGAAGTGGAATTCGGTGAAATCCACCTCGGGGTAGAGGCGCGCGAGCGGCGGGGCAGCGCGCAGGAAGCGGTCATTACGGCGCGGATGCACCGCGTAGAAAGGATTGGTCAGGTTCATCCCGCAGGGGATTTGCAGCACGACGGCGCGGGCATTCTGCGCAAGTGGCAGCGGCCCGCCGGGAGCAAGCCAGAGATCCGGTCCGGCATTGGGCACGCCGAGATTGAGGCAGGCAAGCCCGTCCCCCGCATCAATGAGCGCAGGCCAGGGCCGTTCGACGAAAATGCCATAGGTCTCGGTCCCTCCCATGCAGGCCACATAACCCCGTTTCAGATCGAGCGCCGGGCCGCGAAACGAGAGCCGCACACCCGGATAGCGCACAGGCCGATAGTCGAGGGGCCACCGCCCCAAGCGTTCAAATGCCATGGTTCCCACCCTTTTTCAGTCACCCGGAAGAGAGCCTGAGCGATTCGCCTTGCCAAACCGCTAAAGTGCGCATTTGAGATGTATTTTCGCGAAACCCGGCCCTTGCGGCCCGCCCCCGCCGGGGCCTATGCTGCGGGAGAAACACGACGAAAGGGCAGGCCATGGAAATCCGGAAGGTCGGGGTTGTCGGCGCGGGGCAGATGGGCAATGGCATCGCCCATGTGATGGCGCTGGCGGGCTATGACGTGCTGCTCAACGACCTCAGCGCCCCGGCGCTGGAAAAGGCCATGGCCACGATCCGCAAGAACCTTGACCGGCAGGTGGGCCGCCAGAAGATCACCGCCGACGAGATGGAGGCGGCGCTGGCGCGGATCACGACCACCGACGATCTGCCCTCGCTCGGCAAGGCCGATCTGATCATTGAATCGGCCACCGAGCGTGAGGATATCAAGCAGAAGATATTTGATGTGCTTTTGCCGCATCTGGGGCCGCACACGATCCTGACCTCGAACACCTCGTCCATTTCGATCACCCGTCTTGCCAGCCGCACCGACCGGCCCGAGAAATTCATGGGGTTTCACTTCATGAACCCGGTGCCGGTGATGCAGCTTGTCGAACTGATCCGGGGCATCGCCACCGACAAGCCGACCTTCGATACCTGCCTCGGCGTGGTGGAGCGCCTTGGCAAGACGGCGGCGAGCGCCGAGGATTTTCCCGCCTTCATCGTCAATCGCATCCTCATGCCGATGATCAATGAGGCGGTCTATACGCTTTATGAGGGGGTAGGGAATGTGCGCTCTATCGACCAGTCTTTGAAGCTGGGGGCCAATCACCCGATGGGCCCGTTGGAACTGGCGGATTTCATCGGGCTGGATACCTGCCTTGCGATCATGAACGTGCTGCATGACGGGCTGGCGGATACCAAATACCGGCCCTGTCCGCTGCTGACGAAATATGTCGAGGCGGGCTGGCTCGGGCGCAAGACCGGGCGGGGATTCTACGATTATCGCGGCGAGGAGCCGGTGCCGACGCGCTGAGGCGGTCAGCCTACCCGCAGCACCGCCATCATCCCGGCCGCCTGGTGTTCGAGGATGTGGCAATGAAACATCCAGTCGCCGGGATTGTCGGCGACAAAGCAGATCTCGACCCGTTCCCGAGGGGCCATCAGCACCGTGTCGCGCCATTCGAGGTGCTGTGTTGGCCGGCCATTGCGGCCGAGGACACGGAAGGAATGGCCGTGAAGGTGGATGGGGTGGGGAAAGGCGGTGGCGTTGGTCATGGAGATGACATGGCTGCGGCCCTCCTCCAGCAGAAGGAGCGGCGGGTGGTCGTGGCCTTCGCCAGCCTGTCCGTTGAGGAACCAGAAACCGTTGCCGTGATGGGCGGTCTTTATGCCCATGTCCCGCGTGACCATGCCGCCCATGGCCCCTCCGGTGAAGGTGACCTCGTGGCGGATCGCGCCTGACAGGTCCGGCTCGGGCAGAGGGTTTGGGGCAAGTGCGACGGGCCAGTTCGGGGGGCTGTCGCGCAGGGGGGCACCTTCCGCGACAAGATCGACAAGCGCATAGGCGGCCTGCGGATAGAACCGGTCGGTGATGCTTACCCGCGCGCCGGAGGTTGCGGGCATGTCGAGGATCAGGTCGGCGCGCTGTGCGGGCGCGAGCGTGACCATGCCGCCTTCGGGCGCGTGGGGCGTCACCGGTTGGCCATCAAGCGCGATGATCCGGGGGATGAGCGGCCCGAAATCGAGGCCGAAAATCCGCGCATTGGCGGCGTTCACCAGCCGCAGGCGGATGCGTGCGCCGGGGCGGAGGGCCACACCCTCGGGCACGGTGCCGTTGATCGTCACGGTATTGCCGAGCCGTCCGGCATGGCTCTGGTCATGGCGCTGACCGAAATCATCGGAAATCGCCGCTTCGGGTGTCAGCCGCCAATCGTCGAGCACCCAGATGGTGTCGTGATCCACGCGCGGAGCGGTGTCTTCCTCGACGATGAGCGCGCCATAGAGACCGCGTCCCACCTGTTCGGCGCTCTGCATATGCGGATGATACCAGAAGGTGCCGGCGTCGGGCAGATCAAAGGCGTAGGTGAAGGAGGCGCCGGGGGCGATCGGGGCCTGGGTCAGGTGCGGAACGCCGTCCATGGCATTGGGCAGGCGTAGCCCGTGCCAGTGCACGGTGGTGGGGGCCGAAAGCGCGTTCTCGACCGTCACGCTGAGCCGTTCGCCCTGCCGCGCGCGCAGGACCGGGCCGGGAACGGTGCCACCATAGGACCAGACATCGGTCTCGCCCCAGGGCTCTGGCACGAGCCGCACGCGGGCAGGGGCGGCGCGCAGGCGGTGACCGGAGAGCGCCAGCGCAGGCAGGGGCAGGGCGGTGGCAGCGCTCGCGGCAAGGAAGGCGCGGCGCGAGAGGTGCGGGGTCATTCGGAGATCTCCTGCCTTTGGGTGACCGGCTCGGCCATCAACCACACGCCGCCATTGGGACGCAGCGTGAGGATCATCACCGGGTCGGGATCGCGGCCCGGAACGGGGGTGAAGCGGAAGCGTGACAGAAGCGTGGCGAGGATGATCACCGCCTCCTGAAGTGCAAAGCTTGCCCCGATGCAGATGCGCGGCCCGTCACCAAAGGGCAGGTAGGCGTAACGCTCGATTGCCTTGCGGTCGGCAAAGCGGTCGGGGTCGAAGCGGTCGGGTTCTGGCCAGAGCATGTGGTGGCGGTGCAGCGCGTAGATCGGGATGATCACGGTATCGCCGGGCCGGATCTCTCGGCCGCAAAGCGTATCGGGCCTGAGCGCCGTGCGCGAGACGATCCCCGCAGGCGGGTAGAGTCGCAGCGCCTCGTCGATGATCTGGCGGATATAGGGCAAGCGGGCCACATCCGCGCCGGTGGCGGCACGGCCCTGCAACACGGCCACGGCCTCGGCGCGGGCGCGGTCCTGCACGCTTTGGTCATAGGCGCAAAGGTAGAGCGACCAGCCAAGCGCAAGCGCGGTGGTCTCATGCCCCGCGACGATGAAGGTCAGCAGGTTGTCGCGCAATTCGGGCGTGCTCATCCGGCGTTTGGTCTCGGGGTCCTCGCCGTCAAGCAGCAGATCGAGCAGGTCGGGCACGCCCTCGGCGCCGCGCGCGCGGCGCGCCTCGACCGCCTCATCGGCCACACGCTTCATCCCGGCGACCGCGCCGCCCGACATGATCCGCCCCGGACGCGGCACCCAGTCGGGTAGGCCCAGAATGTCGAAAAGGGATATGCGACCCGCCTCGGCGATATAGGCGTCGATGCCGCGATGCACGCCCTCGGCGTCAAAGGTGCCGTCGCCCGAGAATGTCACATCGGCGATGACGTCGAAGGTGGTGCGCACCATCTCTGCGGCCATATCGACGGCGCGCGGCCCCGCAGAAGCTATGCGCTCCGCGCTGCGTTCGGCCGCCGCCGTCATCACCGGGGCGAGGTTCATCACGTTGCGATGCGAGAAGACGGGCGCGGCCGCGCGCCGCTGCCAGCGCCAATGCGCGCCCTCGGCGATAAAGAGCGATTCGCCGATAGCGGGGCGTAAAAGGTTCTTGGTCACCAGCGATTTCGGGTAATTGTCCAGCTCTTCCAGAAGCATCCGCCGGATCGCGCCGGGGTCCATCACCATATGCCAGCGCTTGCCCGTCCGGCCAGAGACCATGGGTTGCCGCGTGGCGATCTCGGGGATGATCGAGAGCACGTTCTCGCGCGCCGCGCGCAATGAGCCGAGGATGCCGAGGGGTTCGGTCACGAGCGGCACACGCACGGGTGTCGGGGCTGTCTCTGTCGCGGTCATGGCGTTCCCTGTGGATGACCGGAATATAGGTCCGGCGGGGGCAGGGGGCAAATCATTGCGCTTGCGGAGTGGCTGGGCTAAGGCGGCCCGAGTTTGTGATGGGACGCGCCGCATGATCCGCCTCTTTGCCCTTCTGGGAATTTTCGTTCTGGCCGCCTGCGCCGGGGCGAATGACCTCAACAGGGACGTGCCCTACCTGGGCAATTTCCATCTTGGTCACAATGTGGTGGTCGCGCCCAACCTGACCAAGGGTCCCGCCTCGCGCGAGGCCACGAAGGAAGAATGGGTCGAGGCGATGACGCAGGCCATCTCCGATCGGCTGGGGCGGCACGAAGGCACCAGGCTTTACCATCTGGGGGTGAGCGTGGAGGGCTATGTGCTGGCCATTCCCGGCGTGCCATTGTTGATCTCGCCCAAATCGGCGCTCATTCTCAATGTCACGGCTTGGGACGATGCGGCGGGCAGGAAACTGAATGACAAGCCGCATATGATCACGGTGATGGAGTCGATTTCCGGCAACACGATCCTTGGCTCGGGGCTGACCCAGAGCAAGGAGGTGCAGATGGCGAACCTCAGCCGCAATGCCGCGAGGCTGATCGAGAACTGGCTCAATCGTCAGAATGACGAATTTGGCTGGTTCGAGGATGACGGGCGTCCTGCCAACGAGAAGATCGGGCTGATTTCCGGGCGCCCCGAGACCAGGCCGGAGCCCCCCGAGGCCGCGCCCGCTCTGGTCCCCGCCGAGTAGGCAGGCGCGCCAAGACGCGCTTGATTTTCCCCGGATAAGGCACTAAACGGCGCGCGGAGCAAGAACCGGGCCCGGCGGCCCCCCAACTGACAAGGTGCCCTGAGAGATGGCAAAGGAAAAGTTTGACCGTTCGAAACCGCATGTGAACATCGGCACGATTGGTCACGTTGACCACGGCAAGACGACGCTGACGGCGGCGATCACGAAGTATTTCGGCGAGTTCCGGGCCTATG
>NZ_JAGQDH010000082.1 GCF_018069895.1 Roseovarius autotrophicus
TGGCCACAGGTGCGCGACGGCGTCATGCGCATGTCCAGCGCGCAGTTCGCAGCCCTTTTTGAAGGCGTGGATTGGCGACTTGTGCGGCCCGAGCGGGCGCGGCGCCCGCTGGTGGCTGGTTAATTGGAAAACTGCGCTGAAAGGCCTGTTTTTACTGGCCTGACGCGGTATCCTGTGATTCACTTCCCGCCATGGATGCCACTGATCTTGCACGCGAAAATGCCCTGCTGAAAGCACGCCTCGCCGAGGTCGAGGCGACGCTGGCTGAGACGCAAGAAGCCAACCGGCGGCTACAGGACATCCTGCGCGTGGCGCAACGCGAGAAGTTTGGCAAAAGCTCCGAGAAGCTGTCACCCGACCAGTTCAACCTGCCTCTGGAGGATGCGGAATTTGCCCAAGGCGTGCTCGAGGCCGCGCAGGAGAAAGCCGAGGCGATGCAAAGGGCGCGCGGGGAAACGCCCCGCAAGCCCAGGCGCAACTGCGGGCATCTGCCCTCCCATCTGCCCCGGGTCGAGCGGGTGATCGAGCCTGCCAGCACGCTCTGCCCCTGTGGTTGC
>NZ_JAGQDH010000083.1 GCF_018069895.1 Roseovarius autotrophicus
CGCAGGTGAAAGGCATCCTTGTCAACATCTTCGGCGGCATCATGCGCTGTGATGTGATCGCCGAGGGCGTGGTGGCGGCGGTCAAGGAGGTCGGGCTGAAAGTCCCGCTCGTGGTCCGGCTCGAAGGGACCAATGTCGAGAAGGGCAAGGAGATCATCAACACCTCCGGCCTCGACGTCATCGCCGCCGATGACCTCAAGGACGGCGCGCAGAAGATCGTCAAGGCGGTCAAAGGTTGATCCCGTAGGGTGGGTGCCAACCCACCTTCCCCGCGAATTCAATACAGGAGAACGCCAGGATGGCAGTCCTCGTAGACGAAAACACCCGTGTCATCTGTCAGGGCCTCACCGGCTCTCAGGGCACGTTCCACTCTGAACAGGCCATCGCCTATGGCACGAAAATGGTCGGCGGCGTCACCCCCGGCAAGGGCGGCACCACGCATCTCGACCTGCCGGTGTTCAACTCGGTGCATGAGGCCAAGCACGAGACGCAGGCCAATGCGAGCGTGA
>NZ_JAGQDH010000009.1 GCF_018069895.1 Roseovarius autotrophicus
TGGCCGTGGGCGTGATCCTGACGGTGGGGCTGGAATATTACCACACCACTGTCAGCCTGCGCTGGAGTTATGCAGAGGCGATGCCGCTGGTGCCACCGTTCGGAACGGGGTTGAGCCCGCTTTCGCAGTGGATCGTGATCCCGCCGGTCGTGATCTGGCTGGCGCGTCGGCATCTGCTGGGTGTGCAAGCGATCCGGCGCCGGGCGCGCGCTCAGGGCACGGCCGGTGCAACGTCGCGCACTGTCTGACAAATCCGCGAGAAAACGGTTGTTCAGCAGGAGGCCAGGCGATATCAAGCGCGCGCGCATGAAACGCGCCTTGCGACCCTGGATGCCGGAGGGCCCGAGATGCCGAAGACCCCCTATTACCTTATCGACAAGGCTCGGCTTCTGCCGAACATGGAAAAGATCGCCTGGCTGCGCGAGGTCTCCGGCGCGAAATCGCTCTTGGCGCTGAAATGTTTCGCAACCTGGTCGGTGTTCGATTTCATGGCACCCTACATGGACGGCACGACCTCGTCCTCGCTTTTCGAGGTGCGGCTTGGGGCCGAGAAATTCGGCAAGGAAACCCATGCCTATTCGGTGGCCTATGCCGATTACGAGATCGACGAGGTGCTTGGGCATGCCGACAAGATCATTTTCAATACCATCGGCCAGTTCGAACGATTCGAGGAGCAAAGCGCCGGACATGTGCGCGGCCTGCGGGTGAATCCGGGGGTATCGACCTCGGATTTCGATCTGGCCGATCCCGCGCGCCCGTTTTCGCGGCTGGGAGAGCACGACCCCGCGCGTATCGCGACGGTCGCGGAGCGCGTTTCCGGCTTCATGTTTCACAACAATTGCGAGAATGCCGATTTCGACCGTTTCAACCGGATGCTTGGTCATATCGAGCAACGTTTCGGCTTTCTGATCCGTCAAATGGGCTGGATATCGCTTGGCGGCGGCATCCATTTCACCGGTCCCGACTATCCGCTGGATCGTTTCGCCGAGCGGCTCAAGCGGTTTGCCGGCGAAAACGAGGTGCAGGTCTACCTTGAACCCGGCGAGGCCGCGATCACCAACGCGGCAACGCTCGAGGTGACGGTTCTGGACACACTGTTCAACGGCAAGCATCTGGCGATTGTCGATTCCTCGATCGAGGCGCATATGCTTGATCTGCTGATCTATCGCACCCGCGCAAAGATGCTGCCCGACAGCGGCCCGCATGAATGGATGATCTGCGGCAAGTCCTGTCTTGCCGGGGATATCTTCGGAGAGTTCCGTTTCCCCGAGCCGCTCAAGGCCGGGGACCGCCTGTCGATCCAGGATGCGGCCGGTTACACAATGGTCAAGAAGAACTGGTTTAACGGCGTGAAGATGCCCGCCATCGCGGTGCGCGACCTCGATGGAACCGTGCGCCTTGTGCGCGACTTCGACTACGAGGATTTTGCCGCAGCGCTGTCCTGAACGGATTACCCCGAACTTGGAGGGACCACATGAAGAAGAACGTGCTCATCATCGGCGCCGGGGGCGTCGCACAGGTCACAGCGCATAAATGCGCCCAGAACAACGATATTCTGGGCGATATCCATATCGCCAGCCGGACGCTTGCGAAATGTGAGGCCATCATCGCAAGCGTGCGCGACAAGGGGGCCATGAAGATCGACGGCCGGATCGAGGCACATCAGGTCAACGCTCGCGACACGTCCGAGGTGGCCGATCTGATCCGCCGGACCGGAGCGCAGATCGTGATCAACGTGGCTCAGGCCTTTGTCAACATGCCCGTCCTCGATGCCTGCATCGAGACCGGCGTGGCCTATATGGACACGGCTATCCATGAAGAGCCCGAGAAGATCTGCGAGGCGCCGCCCTGGTATGCGAACTACGAATGGAAGCGCAGGGAGCGTTGCGCCCAAAAGGGCGTGACCGCGATCCTGGGCGTCGGTTTCGATCCGGGCGTGGTCAACGCCTATGCGCGATACGGGATCGACACCTTCCTGGACGAGGTGACATCCATCGACATCGTGGACATCAACGCCGGCAGCCATGGTCGTTGGTTCAGCACCAATTTCGATCCCGAGATCAACTTTCGGGAGTTTACCGGAACGGTTTACAGCTGGCAGAACGGCGCGTGGCAGGAAAACCGGATGTTCGAGGTGGGCAAGGAATGGGATCTGCCGGTCGTGGGCAAGCAAAAGGCCTATATGACCGGCCATGACGAGGTGCACAGCCTTGCCACCAACTATCCGCAGGCCGATGTGCGCTTCTGGATGGGATTCTCGGATCATTACATCACCGTCTTCACGGTGCTCAGGAATCTCGGGTTGCTGTCGGAAAAGCCGGTCACGACAGCCGAGGGACTGGAGGTTGTGCCGCTCAAGGTGGTCAAGGCCGTGCTGCCCGATCCGGCAAGCCTTGCGCCCGACTACACCGGCAAGACCTGCATCGGCACGCTGGTCCGGGGCACCCGTGGTGGCCAGCCGGCCGAGGCCTTTGTCTACAACGTCGCCGACCACAAGGAGGCCTATCTGGAGGTGGGCAGCCAGGGGATCAGCTATACCGCCGGCGTGCCGCCCGTGGCCGCCGCGATCCTGATCGCGCAGGGCGTGTGGGATACCGGCCGCATGGTCAATGTCGAGGAACTTGACCCCACGCCCTTCTTTGAGGTGCTGGACCGGACCGGCCTGCCGACGCGCGTCAAGGATGCTGATGGCGACCGGCCCTGGAACGGCTGAAACCCGTTGTCCCCGGACCGGGGCGCCCATTGTGCAGCCCCGGTTCGGGCGCGCGGCTACGTTGACGTATGTCGCCTGGACACCCTATCCTTGCCCAGAAGGAGCAAGGCGTGAACAGGCCCACCGTCCACGATATCGCGAAAGAGGCCGGCGTCAGCCTTGCCACCGTTGACCGGGTTTTGAACGCGCGTCCGGGTGTGCGCGCAAAAACCATCGCCAAGGTTCAGGACGCGGTCAGCCGGTTGGGATATGTGCGCGACACCTACGCCGCTAATCTCGCGCGCAAACGGCTGTTCCGCTTTGTTTTCATCCTTCCAGAAGGCCCCAATCAGTTTGCCGAAACCCTTAAGGCGGCCATAGACGAGGCCTATTCGGCCCAGATCGCCGATCGGACCGTCCTGGAAATTCTCCGCGTGCCGTTTCTCGATCCGCACGCCATCGTGCGCCGATTGCAGCAGCTTGACGTGACAACACTCGATGGCGTGGCGCTGATGGTGCCGGAAACGCCGCAGGTGCGCGACGCGGTTGCCCGGCTCAAGGCGGCGGGGGTGGCGGTGGTGGCGCTGGTCTCGGATCTGCCGAACTCGCGGCGTGACCATTTCATCGGGACCAACAGCGTGGCGGCGGGGCGCACGGCGGGCCTTCTGATGGGACGCTTCGCAGGACGGTCGGGCGAGGTGCTCGTCGTCTCCAACTCCATGCGTGCGCGCGACAGCCTCGAGCGGCGACTTGGGTTTGATGCGGTGATCGCGGGCGAGTTTTCGGGGCTAAAGGTGCTGCCATCGGTGGAATCCTTCGATGATCCGGCCCGGATGCGCGCGGTGGTGGGCGAGGTGCTGGCGCGGCGGCGTGACGTGGTGGGCGTCTATTCGATGGGTTCTGGCAATACCGCACTCCTGGACGCGCTGCGCGAGAGCGGGCGCATCGGCGATCTGGTCAGCATCGCGCATGAACTGACCCCCACCACCGAGGCGGCGCTGCGCGAGGGGGCGCTGGCGGCGGTGATCGCGCAGAACGTGGGCCATCTGGCGCGTAGCGCGCTCAGGGTGCTGCGCGCTCTGTGCGACGGGCTGTCGATCTACGAGGCGCAGGAGCGTGTGCGCATCGAGATAATTCTGCGGGAAAACATCGGCTAAGGCACCGTGGCGCACGGGGCGGACGATCTGCGTGGATTATTTTCTTGATTTGAGGCACGTTCCTCATATACCAATCTTGCGACACCCCGAGACTCATCCGGCGGTGTGCTGCGCCGGTGACAGGGCGCATTTCCGATACGGGAGGAGGAACCCCATGAAGAAAAACGCTCTTCTGGCTGGCACAGCACTTGCCGCCGCGACCGCGTTCGCGGGCGGCGAGGCGCGCGCGGCCAATCTCACACTGTGCTGGGCCGCCTGGGACCCGGCCAACGCGCTGGTCGAACTCAGCAAGGATTTCGAGGCGCAATCCGGCCACTCGATGAGTTTCGAGTTCGTGCCCTGGCCCAATTTCGCCGACCGGATGCTCAACGAACTCAATTCGCGCGGCAAGCTGTGCGATCTGATGATCGGTGACAGCCAGTGGATCGGGCTTGGCGCGGAGGCGGGCCATTACGTCAAGATGAACGACTTTTTCGATGCAAACGGCATCGACATGGGCGATTTCATTCCCGCTACCGTGGCCGGCTATGCCGAATGGCCCAAGGGCACGCCGAATTACTGGGCGCTGCCCGCCTATGCCGACGTGGTAGGCTGGACCTATCGCCGCGACTGGTTCGAGCGGCCCGAATTGCAGGCCGAATACAAGGAGAAATACGGGCGCGATCTGCGCGTTCCCGAGACGCAGGCCGAGTTGAAGGACATCGCCGAGTTTTTCCAGGGCCGAGAGATCGACGGCACCACGGTCTATGGCGCGGCGATCTATACCGAGCGCGGCTCGGAAGGGATCACCATGGGCGTGACCAACGCGCTCTACAATTACGGCTTTCTCTATGAGAACCCTGAAAAACCCTATGACATGGAGGGTTTCGTCAATTCGCCCGGCGCGGTCGAGGGGCTGGAATTCTACAAGGCGCTTTACGATTGCTGCACGCCGCCGGGCTCGTCGGACTGGTATATGTCCGAGACGATCGACGCGTTCAAATCCGGGCAGGCCGCGCTTCAGATGAATTTCGCCTTCATCTGGCCGGGGGTGAATGCCGATCCCAATGTGGGCGGGGATCGTTCGGGCTATTTCCCCAATCCCGCCGGGCCTGCCGGGCAGTTCGCGCAACTGGGCGGGCAGGGGATTTCGGTGGTCTCCTATTCCGACAATCAGGACGCGGCGCTTGAGTATATCAAGTGGTTTGCGCAGCCCGAGGTGCAACAGCGCTGGTGGGACATGGGCGGCGCGCCCGCCTTGCAAGCGGTGGTTGATGCACCCGGCTTCGCCGAGAGTCAGCCCTATGCGCAGGCCTTCCTCGACTCCATGGCCATCGTCAAGGATTTCTGGGCCGAACCCACCTATGCCGAGTTGTTGCTGGCGATGCAGAACCGCGTCCACCGCTATGTGATCGCGGGTGAGGGCACGGCGCAGGAGGCGCTGGATGCGCTGGTGCGTGACTGGACCGAGGTGTTCGAGGACGACGGCAAACTCTGAGCCGCCCCCGGGCCGCCGGATCTGTCGGCGGCCCCTTTTCCCATTCAACCAGAAGGACGAGGTCTCATGCCGGAGACAGCGATGGATCGAGCCGCGAGCGCCACGCCGCCGGGGATCGCGCGCAGGGTGCGCGGCCTCTCGGATCGCGCCATTGCGTGGCTTTTCGTGGCGCCGACGATCTTTCTGCTTCTGGCCATCAACATATTTCCGCTGATCTGGACGATTCGGCTAAGTTTCACGAATTTTCGTGCCAACCGGCCCAATGCTGATGTCGAATGGGTGGGGCTTCGCAATTATCAGCGCATCCTGAGCGACCCGGAAATCTGGCAGACCATGCAGGCGACGGCACATTTCCTGTTCTGGACGCTGTTCTTTCAGGTGCTGATCGGCTTTGCGCTCGCGTGGCTCATCAACGCCAAGTTCCGCAGTTCGAATTTCTGGACCACGGTGATCGTGCTGCCGATGATGCTCTCGCCTGCCGTGGTCGGCAATTTCTGGACCTTCCTTTACCAGCCGCAGATCGGCCTGTTCAATTATGTGGTGGCCTTCGTCTCGGGGGCCGATCCCACCAGCTTTTCCATGATCGGGGATGTGCCGCTTGCGCCCTGGGCCATCGTGATCGTGGATACCTGGATGTGGACACCCTTTGTCATGCTCATCTGCCTTGCCGGGCTGCGGTCGATCCCCGAATCGATCTACGAGGCCGCCGAATGTGACCGTGCCTCGAAATGGCGGCAGTTCTGGACCATCACGGTGCCGATGGTGCTGCCGTTCCTGATGCTGGCGGTGCTGTTCCGGGGCATCGAAAATTTCAAGATGTTCGATCTGGTGGTGCAGCTTACGGGTGGCGGGCCGGGATCGACCACCGAACTCACCTCGATCAACCTCAAGCGCGAGGCGTTCGAGAAATGGCGCACGGGCTATGCCTCGGCCTATGCGGTGATCCTGTTCGTCACGGTGTTTGGTCTCGCCTCGATTTACGTGAAGGCCCTCAACAAGGTGAAGGAACGATGAGCACCGCCTCTGTCACCGGGCCGTCCGCCCGCCTCAAATGGATCGCCGGCGTGCTGGTGGTGGTCTATGCGCTGATCACGCTGATGCCGCTTCTGTGGATCATGGCGACGGGGTTCAAGACCTCGTCGGATGCCATCGCCTATCCACCCAAGGTTCTGTTCGAGCCGTCGCTGGAGGGCTATGTCAACCTTTTCACCACGCAGACGCGGCAGGTGGCGGGGCAGGTGAGCACGCCCGAGACATGGTATGAGCGGATCGTGCATGACAAGGGCATGGTGATCACCGGCCCGTCGCGCTATGGCGAACGGTTCATGAATTCGGTGATCATCGGGTTCGGCTCCACCTTCCTGTCGGTGTTTCTGGGCACGCTCGCGGCCTATGCCTTTTCGCGCTACCGGGTGCCGCTCAAGGATGATCTGATGTTTTTCATCCTCAGCACGCGGATGATGCCGCCCATTGCCGTGGCGATCCCGATTTTCCTTATGTTTCGGTCACTTGGCCTGTCGGACACCCATGCGGGCATGATCCTGCTCTATACGGCGGTGAACCTGTCGCTGGCGGTCTGGCTGCTCAAGGGGTTCATCGACGAGATCCCGCGCGAATATGAGGAGGCGGCCCTTATCGACGGCTACACGCGGTTTCAGGCGTTTCGCAAGGTGGTGCTGCCGCAGGCGGCCACGGGCATCGCCTCGACCGCGATCTTCTGCCTGATCTTCGCCTGGAACGAATATGCCTTCGCGGTGCTTCTGACCAGTGGAACGGCGCAGACAGCGCCCCCGTTCATCCCCACGATCATCGGCGTGGGCGGGCGCGACTGGCCCGCCGTGGCGGCGGGGGCGACGATCTTCCTGATGCCGGTGATGGTGTTCACGATCCTGCTGCGCAAGCATCTTCTGCGCGGGATAACCTTTGGGGCGGTGCGGAAATGAAGCGGTTTATCAATGGCTTGATCCGCCTGCGCCGAGGCCCGTGGGAGATGGTCGCCTCGATCCTCATCGCGGTTGGCGTGGTCATGCTGATGCAGCCTTTCGCGCTCTGGGCCTATTCGTGGTCCTTCCTTGTCACGTTAACCGGCACGGTGATGTTTCTCATCACCAGCCATTTCCCGGAGTAGGCATGGCCGAGATCGTCATCCGCAATCTGCGCAAGGAATATGGCAGTTTCACCGCTGTGCAATCCTCGTCCTTCAGGATCGAGGATGGTGAGTTCTTCATGTTGCTGGGGCCTTCGGGCTGCGGCAAGACGACGACGCTCAGGATGATCGCGGGGCTGGAGATCCCGACCTCTGGCGAGGTCTGGATCGACGGCGAGGAGGTGGGCCGCAAACCGGCAAGCCAGCGCGATATTGCCTTTGTTTTCCAGATGTTCGCGCTTTACCCGCATATGAACGTGCGCCGCAATATCGCCTATCCGCTGGTGAGCGAGGGCCTGCCGCGTGCGGAAGTCAGCCGCCGCGTGACCGAGGTTGCGCGTATCCTGGGGATCGAGGACATGCTTGAGCGGCCGGTGGGCGGATTGTCGGGTGGGGATCGGCAAAGGGTGGCTCTGGGGCGGGCGATTGTCAGAAATCCCAAGTGTTTTCTTATGGATGAGCCGCTTGGTGCGCTCGATGCCGAGTTTCGCGAGCATATGGCCGAGGAGTTGCGCGCGCTGCATGACCGGATGGGCGCGACCACGGTCTATGTCACCCATGACCAGCTTGAGGCGATGCAGATGGGCGACAAGATTGTTGTGATGAATCATGGGGTTGTGGAACAGTTCGGCACGCCGCAGGACATCTATGACAAGCCTGCCACCATGTTCGTCGCCGATTTCATCGGCGCGCCGCCGATGAATTTCCTGCGCTTTCATGGTGCGGTCGAGGCGGGCGCGACCGACGTCAGTCTGCACCATCAGGCGCTGCCCGTGCCCGCCCTGTGCGAGCCGTTCGATGGGGACATGGTGTACGGGGTGCGCCCGGAACATGTCCACATCTCGGACGGGGCCGGATACCGCGCCGAGGTGCTGGCCTCCGAATACCTCGGCACCACGCAGATCGTGACGCTGGCCACGCCCAATGGCGAGATCAAGGCGCGCATCCCCTCGGACCAGCCCGCCCGCATGGGCGAGACCGTGGGCCTTACCTTCAACGGCGCGACGGTGACGCTGTTTGACCGGCAGAGCGGGCGCGCGCTGCGCTCGGACCTGAACGAGGGAGTGCTGTCGCATGGCTGAGGTGGTGCTGCGTGGCGTGTCGAAACACTATGGCGAGACGGCGGCGCTTGACGATATGTCGATGACGGTGGCGGACGGGGCGTTCGTGGTGCTGCTGGGGCCGACCGGGGCGGGCAAGACCACCACGCTGCGCCTCATCGCAGGGCTGGAGGCACCGGACGGGGGCGACATCCTCATCGGGGGCCGGTCGGTGCTGCGTGACACGCCGGCCGAGCGCGACGTGGCGATGGTGTTCCAGCAATATTCGCTCTACCCGCATCTGAGCGTGCGCGACAATCTCGCCTTTCCGCTGCGCTCTCCGGCGCTGCGCACGCCCGAAGCCGAGATCACGCGCAAGGTGGCCGAGGTGGCCGAGGTGCTGCACATCTCCCACAAGCTTGACAACAAGGCGACCGCGCTCTCGGGCGGCGAGATGCAGCGCGTCTCGATCGGCCGCGCGCTGGTGCGTGCGCCGCAGCTTTTCCTGATGGACGAGCCGCTGAGTTCGCTCGATGCCAAGCTGCGCGCCGATCTGCGGGTGGAGTTGAAGCGCATCCATGCAAGCCTTGGGCGCACGCTGCTTTACGTCACCCATGATCAGATCGAGGCGATGACCATGGCGACCGAGGTGGGTGTGCTCGATCAGGGCCGCCTTGTGCAGTTCGGCACCCCGCGCGAGATTTACGAGAGCCCGGTGAGCCTCTATGTCGCCGCGCGGCTTGGGCAGCCGCGCATCAACGCCCTGCCCGCCGGTCTTTTCGGCGGCGCGCCCAGAGGCGCAAAGACCATCGGCCTGCGCCCCGAACATATCCGGCTGGGCGAGGGGCGCGACGCGGAGGTGGTGCGCGTGGAGCGGCTGGGCGATCAGACCCGGCTGCACCTGCGGCTTGACGGGCATGACATCGTGACCCTGACCGACCCACACTCCGATCTTGAAACCGGCGACAGCCTCGCCATCACCCCGCGCGATGCGCTCTATTTCGACGCGTCCGGCAACCGTTTGTCCTGAGGAGATCCCCATGCCGCAATTCATCAACACGAAGGAAACCCTCGTCACCGAGGCGATCGACGCGATGTTGCGCACCGCAGGTGGGCGGCTGGCGCGGCTGGACGGCTATCCGCATATCAAGGTGGTGATGCGCACCGACTGGGATCGCTCGCGCGTGGCGCTTATTTCGGGGGGCGGCTCGGGGCACGAGCCGAGCCATGCGGGTTTTGTGGGCCAGGGGATGCTGACGGCGGCGGTCTGTGGCGAGGTCTTTGCCTCGCCTTCGGTCGATGCGGTGCTGGCGGCGATTCTTGCCGTGACCGGCAAGGCGGGGTGCCTTCTTATCGTCAAGAACTATACCGGCGACCGGCTCAATTTCGGGCTGGCGGCGGAACGCGCGCGCGCGCAGGGGCTGCGGGTCAGCATGGTGATCGTCGATGACGACATAGCACTTCCGGACCTGCCGCAGCCGCGCGGCGTGGCGGGCACGCTTTTCGTGCACAAGATCGCGGGCGCGCTGGCCGAACAGGGGGCCGATCTCGATGCGGTGACGCAAGCGGCGGAACGGGTGATCAGGGGCGTGGTGTCCATCGGCATGTCGCTTGATACCTGCACCATTCCCGGCAACCCCAAGGAGGCCCGGATCAAGCCCGGCAAGGCAGAGCTTGGCCTTGGCATCCATGGCGAGGCAGGGATCGAGCAGGTCGATTTCTCGACCGCGCGCGCGGCGATGGAAATGGTGGTGGACCGACTTGCCCCGCGCATGGGGCCGGGGCCGCATGTAGCCCTGTTGAACAATCTGGGCGGGGCGACGCCGCTGGAAATGGGCGTGTTGGCAGAGGAGTTGCTCACGTCGCGGATCGGCGGGCAGGTCCGCTGGCTGGTGGGGCCGGCGCCGATGATGACCTCGCTCGACATGCAGGGGTTTTCCGTCTCTCTCCTGCCTGCGGGGCGGGCGGAGGAAGCGGCGATGGCCGCGCCGGTGGCGCCCTGGGCCTGGCCCGGCTGTCTGCCCGTGGGGGGCGTGGAGGTGGTGGCGCTGCCCGACGGGCTGGCGCCGATCAGGCCGATTCCGTCGCCCGATGACGAGATGCGCGCGCTCATCGAACGGTGCTGCACGATTCTCATCGAGGCGGAGGGGCCGCTCAATGCGCTCGACGCCAAATCGGGCGACGGCGACACCGGCAGCACGCTCGCCACGGCCGCGCGGGCGCTGATCGGAGCGCTCGACCGGCTGCCGCTTGCGGATCAGACGCAGCTTTACCGCGCCATCGGGCTGGAACTGAGCCAGACCATGGGCGGATCGTCGGGGGTGCTTCTGGCGATCTTCTTTGCCGCGGCGGGCGATGCCTCGGCCAGCGGGCAAGACATGATCGGGGCGCTGAGGGCGGGTCTGGACCGGATCATGCAGGTGGGAGGCGCGCGGCCGGGCGATCGCACCATGATCGACGCGCTCGCCCCCGCGCTTGACGCTCTGGGCGATGGTCTGGCGGCGGCGGCAGGCGCGGCACGGCAGGGGGCGGATGCCACGGCCGCGATCACCCGCGCGCGTGCCGGGCGCGCAAGCTATCTTGCCGCAGAGAGCCTGGCCGGGCACAACGATCCGGGCGCCGAGGCGGTGGCGCGGCTTTTCGAGGAACTGGACCGGGCAGGGGCGGCCTGAAGCGAACCGCCAGACGCCTACCGCCCTTGAACCTGCGCCTGCGCCTCAGGGCATCGGGGGCAGGGCGATGCGGCGGACAGGTCGCGTGCCGCCATGGCATGCAGAGAGTTTCGGTTCGCACGGCTATTGCGGGCCGTCATCCCGTTTGCCCAGCATGCGATAGAGATTGCGTTCCGAAACCCCGGCGGCATCGGCAATCAGGCGGCGGTTGCCGTTGAACCGTCGGGTCAGTTCGGCAAGGTATTTTTCGCGCAGTTCATCCACCGTGGGAAGGTTGTCAAACCGCAGGGTGACCCCTGCATTGCGCCGGGCGTTGTCATCACCCGGCGGCAGGTTAAGGTGGTCCGGTTCGATCCGGCGCGCGCCATGCGACATGATGATTGCGCGCTCGACCACGTTGCCGAGTTCCCGCACATTGCCGGGCCAGCTGTAGCTTTCCATCGCCCGCAAGGCTGCCGGGGTGAATTCCTTTGCGATGCCGCGCTGAAAATTGCGGCTCTCCAGAAAACGCTGTGCGAGCAGGGCAATATCGGCCCGCCGGTCGCGCAGGGGTGGGATTTCGACAATGAAGGCCGAGAGAAACTGCAGGAGGTCCGAGGTGCGCGCCCGGGCCTTCGGGCAGGCCGTTCTTGTCCTTGCAGGCGATTTCACAGGCGCGGCAGCCGATGCAATCGACGTTGTTGTGGATGAAACCCATCTGCATCTCGG
The DNA here is from genome assembly GCF_018069895.1 of Roseovarius autotrophicus. Lineage (GTDB taxonomy): Bacteria > Pseudomonadota > Alphaproteobacteria > Rhodobacterales > Rhodobacteraceae > Roseovarius > Roseovarius autotrophicus. Next base: position 11,893 of record NZ_JAGQDH010000009.1, read on the forward strand.
GCACGACGGGTTCGTAGACCTCGCGCTTGCGTTTTAGGATCGCGGCCTTCAGCGTGGGAATATCGGCCTTGTCGGTCATGGTGTTCTGCCGAAGGTTTCGACCGCCGCAATCACCATCGGGGCGTCGGTCTATCTGGCCGGGGGGTGGTGACGACCGATGACGACTCCGGGGCCAATCCCTTCCTTGGCCATGCCGTCACCGCCGCCCCGAACCCGTCGGCCAGCGTCAACGTGCGCCTCAAGGGTTGACCATGAGCCCGGCCACCATCAAAGCCCAGCTTGACCGCCTGCGCCGCGCGCAGGTGAAGGTGGCTGCGCTGGTGGTGGCCGATCCTGTCTATGCGCCGATCTTCACCCGGCTTGAAGCCGAGATCGCCGATATGGAAGCGATGCTGTCGGGCGACGTGATTGCCCGCGCCCGTGCCGTGGCCCGTCAGATGGCAACCGCCTGAATCATCCTCAACAGGTGGTCCAGATCGGCCCCCTTTCCATAGCGTTCCCGCGTCAGGCGATGGCCGAACAGGTCGCGCCTGATCCGATCATCAATGCCCGCTGCCTGCATCCGGTCTTCGAAGGAATGGCGCAAGGAATAGAGGCTATGCCCCGGCGACTCCATCAACCCGTTTTCGCGCAGATACTTGTTGACCGTGGCCGACAAGGCCGGGTTGTCGGCGTAGCGCGGGAAGCCGTCAGGGCATTGCCGGAAGGCTTCAAGGCTGACCCCGGCAAGCGGGATGATCCGCCGCGCATAGGCCGACTTCAACTGCCGCCCTACGGGTTCAATCGAGATATGCGGCACCTTGTGGTCAAGCCTGATCTGGGCCGCCGTCAGGCACGCCCCTTCGCTGGGCCTGTAGCCGGTATTCACCATGCCCAGAAGGATGCAGCGGGCTTCAAGGTTCAGGCCGTCCAGCGCCCCCGGTGCCAACAGCTTGTCCCTGATCCATGCCACGCTGAACGGCGGGCGGGACCGTTTCTCGCCTTCCTTGAACGACAGATCAGACAAGGGCAGCACCAGCCCCAGCCGCTTCATCTTGTTGACGGTCTTCAACACGTCGCCAAGGTGAATCAGGTCTTTGTTCGCACTGTTCGGAGTCAGGTCTTCGGAGGCCATGCGTTCGATCCACCAGTTGCGGAAATCCAGCATGTCATAGCCCGATATGTCGGCCAGTGCCTTGTCGCCAACCACGGCAAGGAAGTTGTTCACGGCCTTGATGCGCGGATTCTTCCAGCGGCGCATCTGGTCTTCGCTCTTGCCGATGGTGCGATCTGCGGCAAGGGTCCAGTAGAGTTCCAGCGCCCGGCTGACCGTGATCTTCGGTTCCTGCGCGCCGCCCAGAAGTGCTGCGGCCTCTTTCCGGTCAGGCTGACCATTGCGCAGGGGCACGGCCTCTATGCGTTCCAGAAGGTCTTCGCGGGGCAGGCTGGCAACCTGCGCGGCTGGCAGGTAGCGAAAGCCCCGTGCCGCCGCCAGTTCGCGCGCAGCCTCGAACCGTCTTTCGGCGTCGCCCGTGTCGCCCGCCAGCCGGGCTTCCCAGCCCTCGACCAGATGTTCCCACGCCACCGGGGCCTTGCTCTTGGCCACGGACTCCGAATCCGTGTGCAGGCTGATCCAGACCGTTTCGCGGGGCTCAACCCGTCGATACCGCAAGGGCACCCGCTTGCGCAGATGCAAGGTAGAACCGCGCCGAACGATGCTGATGGACTGACTCCCGCCATGGCCGTGTGCAGCGGATTGTGTAGCAATATGTGCAGCAAAACAAGCGGAATGATCTGGCGAAGGGCTGTCGAAAGCGACATAAACCCTTCATTTTCAATCTATTACGGGGAATTTAAGAGTGGGAAAAATGGCGGAGAGACAGGGATTCGAACCCTGGGTGGACTTGCGCCCACAACGGTTTTCGAGACCGCCCCGTTCGACCACTCCGGCACCTCTCCGCGGGGGTCTGGTGAGCGCGTTTACTTGGCTTTGGCGGGCGGGGCAAGGGGGTTATGGATTGTTTGTGCCGGGAAATTGCCTAGGTTGGGGAAAACCCGATGACGAGGTGCGCCATGTCCGTTCTGCCGACCGTCCCGAGACTGCCCGTGCTCTGGCTTGTGGCGGCGCTGTCCCTGTGGCACGGAGCGGCGCTTGCGGCCGATCGCGACCGGCTGGAGGCGTTTCTGGCGGTGACAGGCTTTGACGTGGCGCTGGACAGTATCGCGCTGAGCGCGGCGGACGCTCCGGCCATGATCGATCTTGCCCCCGAGGATTTCGGTTTGGCCTGGCCACGCATCACCGCCGAGGTTTTCGACACCGCCGCGATGCGCCGGAGCGCGCTCGATATCCTTGCGGAGACGATGGATGACGCGATGCTGGGCCATGCCGCCGCCTTTTATGCCTCCGATCTCGGGCAGCGGCTGGTCGAGGTCGAGAACGCCGCGCATATGCGAAGCGACGACGAGGCCAGGCGTGCCGAGGGAGAGGCGCTGCTGGCGACGATGGAGGCCGGGCGGCGGGCCGTGCTGGAACGGATGACCGACGCGGTCGACGCCTCCGGGCAGGCGCTTCTGGCGGTTCAGGCGATCCAGTTTCGCTTTCTGATGGCGGCGTCTGCGGCAGGGCTGACCGAGGGGGCGCTCGATGCCGAGTTGCTGCGCCTGATGCTGGCGCAAGGGGCCGAGGAGATGCGCGCGCCGATGCGCGCTTCGGCGCTGGCCAACGCGGCGCAGACCTATCAGGATATCCCGACCGGGGATCTGCGCGCCTATGCCGAGGCACTGGCGCATCCGGTCATGGCGCGCGTCTACGAATTGATGAATGCCGTGCAGTACGAGATCATGGCCGACCGGTTCGAGGCGCTGGCGCTGCGGCTTGCCGAGGTGCCGCCGGCGCAGGATCTGTGAGTGCGTGACGACGCAACCTGGCGGGAATGGCTTGACTCGGGGCCGCGTCTGGAGCATATGCCCACGGACCGGCGGGGTGGCTCGCCGGTTTTGTCTTTGAATGACACCCGGAACGGGTGCGCTGTTCGAGGTGGCCCGAAGGCCGAAACGCCCGCAGTCGCGGGGACCACAGGACGCGGAAGCGAAAGGAAATGCCCATGTTTGCGGTCCTCAAGACCGGCGGCAAGCAATACAAGGTCCATGCGGGCGATGTGCTCCGGGTGGAAAAGCTTGCGGCGGATGCCGGTGAGAAAGTACAGTTCAACGAGGTTCTGATGCTGGGCGGCGAAAGCCTTGTCATCGGCGCGCCTCTGGTTGCAGGGGCTGCGGTCCAGGCCGAGGTTGTCGACCAGGTCAAGGGTGACAAGGTCATCAGCTTTGTCAAGCGCCGGCGCAAGCACGGTTCGCAGCGCACCCGTGGCCATCGCCAGAAACTGACGCTGGTGCGGGTCACTGATATTCTCGCCAGCGGCGCAGAGGCGACGGGCGTGAAGGCCGCGATCGGTGCCGGCTCCGTGAGCGGCGCCACCGCGATCAGTGCCGAGCCGGCCGGTGGCGACGATCTCAAGCGGCTGTCGGGCGTTGGCCCGGCGCTCGAGAAGAAGCTGCTCGCCTCGGGCGTCACCAGCTTTGCGCAGATCGCCGCCTGGACGCCCGAGGACGTGGCGGCCTTCGACGAGAAGCTGAATTTCAAGGGTCGGATCGAGCGTGAGGGCTGGATCGAACAGGCCAAGGAACTGGCCAAGGGCTAAGGAGAGACGAAATGGCACACAAAAAAGCAGGCGGTTCGTCCCGCAACGGTCGCGACTCTGCGGGCCGTCGCCTTGGCGTAAAGAAATTTGGCGGCGAGGCCGTGATTCCCGGCAACATCATCGTGCGCCAGCGCGGCAACAAGTTCTGGCCGGGCAATGGCGTGGGGCAGGGCAAGGATCACACCATCTTCGCCGTGACCGAGGGGGCCGTGACCTTTCACAAGGGTCTCAAGGGCCGCACCTTCATTTCGGTTCTGCCAGTGGCGGAGGCCGCTGAGTAAGCCGACCTCGAAGGTTTCGAACAAGAGGGGATCGGCGCGGGCCGGTCCCCTTGTTATTTTGTGCCGTCCATCTGTCAAATCCGCGTCACTTTGCGGTGTAAGGCAGGGTTTGCGCGCTTGCGACATCGGTGCAAGCCCCCATGTGGGAAGGACCGCCATCATGCGAAGGAGGAGCGCATGAAATACGAGACCATCGTCACCCAACCGGTGATCGAGACAGACCGCTTCGACCTGCGCCCGCTTCGGGTGTCGGATGCGGGGCTTATCGCGCTCAATGCGGGCGACGAGCGTGTGGCGCGCGCCACCGCGACGATCCCGCATCCCTATCCGCCCGGCGCCGCCGAGGCGCTCATTGCGCGTGCACAGGCCGAGAACCGATCCGAGGACGTCTGGGCAATCGATGCGTCCAGGGTCGGCGGAGCCGAGGTGATGGGCCTCGTAAGCCTTGCCCGCGTCGATCGTGACCAGTCCGAGATTGCCTATTGGGTGGCCCCGGCCTTCTGGAACACGGGCGTGGCCTCGGCGGCGGTGGAGGCACTGATCGCGGCCAACCCGCATGACGCGCGCACCATCTTTGCCAGCGTGTTTCAGGACAACCCGGCCTCGGCCCGGGTCTTGACGAATTGCGGCTTTCAGTATCTTGGAGATGCCGAGACCCATTCGGTGGCGCGCGGCGCGAACGTGCCCACCTGGACCTATAGCCGCAAGATGCGCTGAGGCCCCGCGCGCGGGGCCTTGTGCCAGAGGAACAACAGATGAAATTTCTCGACCTCGCAAAGGTTTATGTCCGCTCGGGTGCGGGCGGCGCGGGCTGTGTGAGCTTTCGCCGCGAGAAATATATCGAGTTCGGCGGCCCAGACGGCGGCGATGGCGGGCATGGCGGCTCGGTCTGGGCCGAGGCGGTGGACGGACTCAATACGCTGATCGACTTTCGCTATCAGCAGCATTTCTTTGCCGACAATGGGCGCCCCGGCATGGGGCGGCAGAAGACCGGGGCAAACGGGGGCGACATCGTGCTGCGTGTGCCCGTCGGCACCGAGATCCTTGACGAGGATGAGGAGACGGTGATCGCCGACATGACAGAGGTGGGTCAGCGCGTCGAGCTGGCGCGCGGCGGCAATGGCGGCTGGGGCAACCTGCGCTTCAAGACCTCGACCAACCAGGCGCCGCGTCGGGCCAATCCGGGGCAGGAGGGCGTGGAGCGCACGATCTGGCTGCGGCTGAAGCTGATTGCCGATGTGGGCCTTCTGGGTCTGCCCAATGCCGGGAAATCCACGTTTCTTGCCGCCACGTCGAACGCGCGGCCCAAGATCGCCGATTATCCCTTTACCACGCTGCATCCCAATCTTGGTGTGGTGGGCGTGGACAATGTGGAATTCGTCGTGGCCGATATTCCGGGGCTGATCGAGGGCGCGTCCGAGGGGCGCGGCCTGGGCGATCTGTTTCTTGGCCATGTGGAGCGATGCGCGGTGCTTCTGCATCTCGTGGACGGATCGTCGGGCGATCCGGTGGCGGATTATCAAACGATCATCGAGGAAATCGGCGCCTATGGCGCGGGGCTGGCCGACAAGCCGCGCCTCACCGTTCTGAGCAAGATCGACACGCTCGACGATGAGGAACGCGCCTTTCTGCGCGACGAATTGCAGGCGGCAAGTGGCGGGCCGGTGATGCTCATGTCGGCGGTTTCCGGTGAGGGCGTGACCGAGGTGCTGCGCGCCCTGCGCGGGCGCATCGACGCGAACCGGTTGCGCGAAAGGACGGCCGAGGAGGAGGCCCCGTGGCAACCCTGAGCGACGCGCGCCGGGTGGTGGTCAAGATCGGCTCGGCCCTGCTGGTGGACCGCGCCACAGGGGCCTTGCGCGCCGACTGGCTTGCCTCATTGGCCGAGGATGTGGCAGGGCTGCGCGCGCGCGGGGCGGATGTGATCCTTGTGTCGTCCGGCTCGATCGCGCTTGGCCGCGGGGTGCTTGGCCTGCCCGCTGCCGCGCTCTCGCTGGAGCAAAGTCAGGCCGCAGCGGCGGTCGGACAGATCAAGCTTGCGGGGGCCTATGAGGTGGCGCTGGCGCGCCACGGGCTTCAGGCGGCGCAGGTGCTGGTGACACTTGAGGACAGTGAGGACCGCCGCCGCTATCTCAATTCCCGCGCCACGATGGAGCAGCTTCTGCGCCTCGGCGTGGTGCCGATCGTCAACGAGAACGACACCGTGGCCACCGACGAAATCCGCTATGGCGACAATGACCGGCTGGCCGCACAGGTGGCGGTGACGGCGGGGGCGGATCTGCTCATTCTGCTATCGGATGTGGACGGGCTTTACACCGCCAACCCGCAGACCGATCCGGGTGCGCGCCACCTTGCTGAAGTGGCTGAGATCACGCCAGAAATCGAGGCGATGGCGGGCGATGCGGGCTCTGGCCTGTCCAAGGGCGGTATGAAAACCAAGGTGATGGCCGCGCGCACCGCCACCACAGGCGGCTGTGCCATGGCGATCACGCGCGGCGACCGGATGCACCCGGTGCGGGCCTTGAGCGAGGGCGCGCGCGCCACGTGGTTCGCGGCGCAGGGCGACCCGCAGCAAAAGCGCAAGGCGTGGATCGCGGCGATGAAGCCGCGCGGCCGCGTGACCATCGACGCGGGTGCGGCGCGGGCGCTTGCCTCTGGCAGCAGCCTGCTGTCGGCGGGGGTGAGCGCGGTGTCGGGGGCTTTCGGGCGCGGCGATCCGGTAGAGGTGGTCGATGACCGGGGTCGCGTGCTGGGGCAGGGCCTCACGCGCTATGATGCGGGCGATGCGGCGCGGATTGCAAAGCTGCGTTCGGACCAGATAGAGGCCGCGCTCGGCTATCCGCCGCGTGGCCCGCTCATCCACCGCGACGATCTCGCGCTCTGATCTGCGCCGATCCTTGCCGAAGGCCGTCCGCGCGCTTGCGGGGCGATGCGCGGTGGCCTATCTGTGGGCTCATGAAACGCCTCGCCCTTGCCGCCCTCATCGCCGCGCTGCCCGTGTCCCAGGCCGGGGCGCATCCGCATGTGTTCGTCGATGTGGCGCTCGGGTTTGCGGATGACGGCGCGGGCAACCTGACCGGCGTCGAGGTGACGTGGACCTATGACGATTTCTTCTCGCTGCTGATCCTGACCGATATGGGGCTTGATCCCGATGGCGACGGGGTGCTGACCGAGGAGGAACTGGTGCGGCTCAAGGGGTTCGACCTTGCGGAATGGCCAGAGGGGTTCGAGGGCGATTTATACATCCATGCGGGCGAGGAGAAGATCGCGCTGGACCACCCGGTGCCGACCGATGTGCGCCTGGAGGAGGGCCGGATTGTCGCTACCCATACCCGCAGCTTTGGTCCCGTGCTGGCCGAGGGGCTGCGGGTCGATCCGTATGATCCGACCTATTACGTCGCCTACACGCTTGCCGGGCCGGTCACGCTGCCGTCGGGCTGCGCCTACACGATCCAGGAGCCGGACCTTGACGAAAGCCAGCGCGCGTTTCGCGACATGCTGGCGCAGATGACGGCCGAAGAGCAGTTTACCGGCGTCGAGGTGGGCAATCTGTTTTCCGAGACCATGGTGATTTCGTGCCGCGCGCGGTCCTGAGCCTCGGGGCGCTGGCGGTTCTGGCGCTGGCGCTCTGGCTCTGGGGATTTGGCGGGGCGGCGGGCCTTGGCGCCTGGGCGCGCGCAGGGCAGGCCGAAACCCAACAGGCCATGGCGCGGCTGTTGCGCAGCCTTCGCGCGGGCGAGCCGGGGGCGATGGTGGGGCTGCTCGGTCTGTGTTTCGCCTACGGGTTCTTTCACGCGGCGGGGCCGGGGCATGGCAAGATTCTGATCGGCGGCTATGGCATGGCGGCGCGGGTGGGGGCGCTGCGCCTCTCTGCGCTGGCGCTCGGGTCGAGCCTTGCGCAGGCGGCAAGTGCTGTGGCGCTGGTCTATGCGGGTGTTTTCCTTTTCGATCTCACCCGCCAGCAGATGACCGGCCTAGCCGAAGATCTGCTGGCCCCGGTCAGCTATGGCGCGGTGGCGCTGGTGGGGCTTTGGCTGGCGCTGCGCGGGTTTCGGCGCTGGTGGCGTGCCCCGCGCGGGGATCGCACCTGCGCCGGTTGCGGTCACAGCCACGGCCCCAGCCCGCAGGAGGCCGCGCGCGTGCGCGGCTGGCGCGATGCGGCGATGCTGATCGGCGCGGTGGCGATCCGGCCCTGCACCGGCGCGCTGTTCCTGCTGATCCTGACATGGCGCATGGGGATCGAGATGGCGGGTATCCTTGGCACCTTCGCCATGGGGATGGGCACGGCGAGCGTGACGCTTGTTGTGGCGCTGGCCTCGGTCACGCTGCGCGAGGGGGCGCTTGCACGGCTGGCAACCACCGAGGGCAGAGGGGTCGTGCGCGCGCTTACCGCTCTGGAAATCGGTGCGGGTCTGGTGATCGCGGCACTGGCGATTCAGTTGATGCGCGCCACACTCTGAGAGGGGTGCAACCGGCCCCCTTGCGCCCGCCGCGGCCCCGGCATAGGCGGTTTCCATGTCTGTCCGCCTCACATATCGCCAGCATCTGCGCGCCATCCTTGGCCTCGGTCTGCCGCTGATTGGCAGCCATGTGGCGCAGTTCGCCATCACCCTCAGCGATGCGGTGATGCTGGGCTGGTATTCGGTCGAGGCGCTGGCGGCAGAGGTTCTGGGCGGCACGCTGTTCTTCGTGCTTTTCATCATGGGGTCGGGCTTTGCCTGGGCGGTGATGCCCCTGGTGGCCTCTGCCGCGGCGTCGGGCGAAGGCGCGCAGGTCCGGCGGGTGACGCGGATGGGGCTCTGGGCCTCGGCCCTGTTCGGCCTGCTCACGCTGCCTGCGATGCTGGGTGCGCAGGCGGTGTTCGGCTGGCTTGGGCAGGAACGTGCCACCTCGGTGCTGGCCGCCGATTACCTGGGCATCGCGGGCTGGGGCATCTTGCCCGCGCTCATGGTGATGGTGCTCAAATCCTACCTTGCCGCGCTAGAGCGCACGGCCGTGGTGCTCTGGGTGACGCTGGCGGCGGTGGCGCTGAATATCGTCATCAACTATGCGCTCATCTTCGGCAATTTCGGCCTGCCCGAGATGGGCGTTCGCGGCGCGGCGGTGGCCTCGCTGATGGTCAACCTCGCCTCGATGGTGGCGCTGGTGGTCTATGTTGGGCGCGCCACGCCCGAACACGCGATCTTTCAGCGGCTCTGGCGGCCCGACTGGGAGGCGCTCGCGCGGGTCTTTCGCCTTGGCTGGCCCATCGGGTTGACCAACCTCGCCGAGGTCGGCCTGTTCGCGGCCTCCTCTGTGATGATGGGCTGGCTCGGTACGCTGCCGCTGGCCGCGCATGGCATCGGGCTTCAGGTCACGTCGGTGATGTTCATGGTCCATGTGGGCCTGTCGAACGTGGCCACGGTGCGCGCGGGGCAGGCGCAGGGGCGCGGCGATGTCGAGGGCTTGCGCGACGGGGCCAGGGTGGTGCTGGCGGTCTCTGGCACGGTGGCGCTTCTGACCGTCGTCATGTTCCTGACCTTGCCCGAGGTGTTGATCGGCCTTTTTCTTTCGCCCGATGAACCGGATCGCGCGGCAGTCATCGCCATCGGTGTGACGCTTCTGGCGGCGGCGGCGCTGTTTCAGGTGGTGGACGCAGCGCAGGTCATGGCGCTTGGCCTGTTGCGCGGGGTGCAGGACACGCGCGTGCCCATGGTGATCGCCGCGTTGAGTTACTGGGCCGTCGGCGTGCCGGTGAGTTATCTGCTGGGCTTTGTCCTGGGTTTCGGCGGCCCCGGCATCTGGCTGGGGCTGGCGGCGGGGCTGGCGCTGGCGGGCACGTTCATGCTGGTGCGCTTTTGGGGCTGGTCGGTGCCGCGTCTCGCGTCCGCACTTCCGTGACCGACCCTATCCCGAGGATCCGGCAAAGTGCCAGCGTGCTGCCGTCGCGCCTTGTCGCATCGTAGAAACAGGTGCTTCCGCCCGCGCGCGGAAAGTGGCCCCAGGTCCAGCGGCTGAAATCGGCCTCAAGCGCGCGGGTGCCGAAATTGGCGTCGAAATAGCCATGCCCGCGCCATTGCCAGCCATGCGCCTCCAGATCCACCTCGATTTCAGAGGTGGGCGCGAAGGGCCGCCAGACATGGGCATTGATGATGTGACCCGCAAGGCCAGGCGATCCGCTATTTCGTGGAATCGGCCATTCCGCAAGGTGGCTTCGAATTATATCGACAACCGCCCGCGCAACCGCGACGAATGGGTCGACCGGTTCTGCGAGGCGTTGATGTCGGAGGCAGAGACAAGTCACCATTCGGTGATTTCCGCGCTGATGGCGGGCGGCGTCTCGTCCCAGAGGTTCTATCAGGATTATGTGCCCGCCGCCGCGCATCGGTTGGGCGAGATGTGGATTGCGGACCGAGCGAGTTTCATCGAAGTGACACTTGCCGCCTCGCGGCTTCAGGCATTGTTTCGGTCAGGCGGCGAAAAGCGGGAGGGCAACAGGCTTGATCGCAGCATCCCGCTTGGCCAATCGGTGCTTCTGGTTATTCCGGCCTTTGAGAGCATTCGCTCGGGGCCTTCGTGGCTGCCGACAACTTTCGGCGCAACGGGGTCTGGGTGCGGCTTTGCATCGGGCTTGATGATCGTGAGCTGGCGGAAGTCTTGCGGGCGAACCGCTTTTCCATGGTGGCGCTGTCGCTGGCGGCGTGGAAAACGGTTGAAAATGCTGGACATTTGGACACATTCGTTGCGAACGCATGTGGACAACTTGCCCCCGGTCGTCGCAGGAGGCAGGATCGTGTCGGAACGAGCGCCGGTGGAAAGGATCACGGGCGCGGATTTCGCCGTTAAATCGGTTCGCGAAGCGGTAGAGCGATGCGGATTGGCTGCGGTATCGGAGCCTTTGATGTCACAAGACATCAATTGAGGCAGGACACCGTGCATAATCCCGCGACGGCAGGGCTGGGGATGGGTTGAGACGGTGAGCAAGATAGAGCAGACATCCCAGAGGCTGCGGGCCGGGCATTTGCTCGACGTGATGGATATTCCGGGGCTGGTCGAACAGGCGGCGGACATGGCCGTGCTTCTCAATCCCGACGGCATTGTCGACGGTATCTCCACCAATCCCGAGAGTCCCTCGCTGGGGTGCCTCGATCATTGGGTCGGGCGCAGCTTTCTGGATTTTCTTGCGGCAGAGAGCCGGGAGACGTTCGCCGAGCGCACGGCGCTCGTGCGCAGCGAGCCGCAGTACGAGCCGCGACCGCTTGAAATCAACCATGTGGACAACGCCAACTGGGAAGCGTCGGTGCGCTATACGTTGCATCGCGTGGGCGAGAGCGGCGCGCTCTTGCTGCTCGGACGGGACATGCAGCCTTATGCCGAGGTGCAGAAACGGCTTGTCGCCGAACAGACCGCGCGCGAGCGCGACGGGCAGCTATTGCGCGGCACCGAGACGTTCTATCGCGTGGTGCTGGAGGCATCCGAAACCCCGCTTGTGCTGATCGAGCCGGAGCCGGGGCGCATTCGCGACATCAATTCCGCCGCGGCGCAGCTTCTGGGCAGCAAGGTCGATAGGCTGCGCGGCACGTCCTTTGCGCAGGTCTTCGAGGGGCGCAGGCGGGCCGAACTTGCCGACGCGCTTCAGGCGGCAGCCGTGGCTGACGAGATGCGCGGCATCGACACGGTGTCGCGGCGTAACGGGCGCGTGCTCAAGGTGCTGCCGGAATATTTCCGGGCTGCCGGGACGCTTTACATGCTGTGCCGTATTGCGCCGATGGATGACAGCGACGGTGGCGGGCCGGAATTCGCGGGCGCGCTGGCCACGCTCTATGCCGACGCGGGGGATGCGATCGTGCTGACTGATGGCAAGGGCATGATCCGCGAGGCGAACGAGGCGTTTCTGGTGCTGGCCGACGCGGCGCAACTGCGCGATCTCAAGGGAGAATCGCTGGCGGATTTTCTCGTGCGCGGCTCGGTCGATCTCAAGCTGCTGATAGAGGGCGCGACGAAACGCGGCCGGATGCGCCGCTATGCCGCGCAGCTGCAAAGTGTGGTGGGCACGCGCGCCCCGGTCGAGATTTCGGTGACGCGACTGCGGCAGCGGGGGGGGATCTGGGCTTTGGCTTCATCATCCGCGAGAGCGCGGCGCGCGATACGGCCGAGGTGACGGTCGATGCGGTCGGCGTGAGCGACGAGGCGATGCGGAGCGTGATGGATCTTGTCGGCACCGCCTCGCTCAAGGAACTGGTCTCGGCCACCTCGGACGTGGTCGAGAAGATGTGCATCGAGACTGCCGTGCGCCTGACGGGCAATAACCGGGTTGCCGCCGCCGAGATGCTGGGCCTGTCGCGGCAGAGCCTTTATGTGAAGCTGCGCAAATACGGGCTGCTCAAAAGTTCCGAATGAGCGGCGGCGCGAGACCCCGAGAAAACCCTTTCTGCGACTCGTAATGTATAGTTTAATTAACACCATAAGCGTCTCTTCGACTTTACATTTCCTCCGCCGCTATCCCGAGCCGCGCGCGCTGCTGACGCTGCTCAAGCCGGTGACGTGGTTTACCCCGATCTGGGCCTATCTCTGCGACGTGGTTTCGTCCGGTGTTCTGATTGGTTCTGCCCCGTGGCTGGTGCTGCTGGGCATCGTGCTGGCGGGGCCCGTGGTCTGCGGGATGAGCCAGGCGGTGAATGACTGGTGTGACCGGCATGTGGATGCGATCAACGAACCGGACCGCCCGATCCCCTCTGGCCGGGTGCCGGGGCGCTGGGGGCTGTGGGTGGCGCTGGTGATGAGCGCGCTGGCGCTGGTAATGGGGCTTGCGCTCGGGCCGTGGTTCACCGGCGCGGCGGTTCTGGCGGCGGGTGCGCCCGCACCCGAGGTGGTGGCGGTGGCAGCCCTCTATGCCATTGGCGCGCATGGCATCATGACGCTCAACGATTTCAAGGCACTGGAGGGCGACCGGATCACCGGCGTCAACTCTCTGCCGGTAACGCTTGGCCCCGAGAGGGCGGCGCGGGTGGCCTGTGTCGTCATGGTCATGCCGCAGCTTGCCGTGATCGCGCTTTTGCTCGCGTTTGGGCAGGTCTGGCACGCGGGGGCGATTGCGGTGCTGGTCATCGCGCAGGGTTTTGCGATGCGCGTCCTTCTATCCGATCCCAAGCGCCGTGCGCCGTGGTATAACAGCACGGGCGTGATGGCCTATGTGAGCGGCATGATGGTGGCCGCCTTCGCCCTGCGCGGGCTTGGAGGGATGGGATGAATCTGAGTTGGGCGCAGATCGTGCGGATGGGGCTGGTGCAGATGTGCCTTGGCGCGGTGGTGGTGCTCACGACCTCGACGCTCAACCGGCTGATGGTGGTGGAACTGGCGCTGCCTGCCGTGTTGCCGGGGCTGCTGGTGGGGCTGCATTACGGGATTCAGATCACGCGGCCAAACTGGGGCTTTCTGTCGGACACGTCCGGGCATCGCACCCGCTGGATCATCGGCGGCATGGCGGTGCTGGGGGGTGGTGCGTGGCTTGCGGCCTTGGGCGTGGTGCTGATGGCGACGCAGTTTGCCGCGGGCCTTGCACTGTCGGTGCTGGCCTATGCGCTGATTGGCTTGGGGGCGGGGGCCTCGGGCACCTCGCTTCTGGCGCTTCTGGCAAGCGCTTGCGCACCGCGCCGCCGGGCGGCGGCAGCGACGATCACCTGGCTGATGATGATCGCGGGGATCGCGGTGACGGCGACGATGGTGGGGCATTTCCTTGACCCCTACACGCCCGCGCGCCTGTTGGAAATCGTAGGGATCGTAGGCGTCGGCGCGGTCTTGGTCACGTCGCTTGCCATTGCCGGGATCGAGCGGCGCGCGGGGGCAGCACCCGTGCCCGAATCAACGCCGATGCGTTTTCGCGAGGGGCTGGCCGAGATCTGGGCAGAGCCTGCGGCGCGCAATTTCACCATCTTCGTGTTTCTGTCGATGACCGCTTATTTCATGCAGGAACTGATCCTCGAGCCTTACGCGGGCCTTGTCTTCGGCATGACGCCGGGACAATCGACACAGCTTTCGGGCGCGCAGAACGGGGGGGTGTTCCTTGGAATGCTGATCGTGGGCATTGCCGCCACCGGGCTGCGGCTTGGCTCGCTGCGGCATTGGGTGGTGGCGGGGTGTCTTGGCTCGGCCGCAGCGCTGTCGGTCATTGCTTTTCTCGGCGCGGCGGGGGTGGCGGCGGCGCTGGTGCCTGCGGTGGTGGCGCTTGGCGTTTTCAACGGCATGTTCGCGGTCGCGGCCATCGGCGCGATGATGGCGCTGGCGGGCCAGGGGCGCGCGGCGCGCGAAGGCACGCGGATGGGCCTTTGGGGCGCGGCGCAGGCAATTGCGGCGGGTTTCGGCGGGCTGGTGGGCGCGGCGGCGGCGGATGTGCTGCGCGCGGTGCTTGGCAATGACGCGGCGGGTTTTGGCGCGGTGTTCTATGCCGAGGCGGGATTATTCGTGCTTGCGGCGCTGCTGGCGCTGCGGGTGATCGACCATGGCCGCGCGCGAGGCGCGGCGCTTGTGCCGGGGGAATGACGATGTTCGATGTGGTGATCATAGGCGGCGGGCCGTCGGGGGCGACGGCGGCAAGCGCCTGCCTTGCCTCTGGCCGCGCGCGCGACCTGCGGCTGGCGCGGAGCCTCTTCATGCGCGAGCACAAGACCGTGTTCCGGGTGCTGGCCTCGATGCAGAATGCATATTACAGATCCGACGAGCGGCGCGAGCGCTTTGTCTCGCTTTGCCATGACATCGACGTGCAGTGACTGACTTGCGAGGCGTATATGAACAAGAAACTGGTGCGCGCGCGGCCCATGGCGCATGTCAAGATCGGCCTGAAGAACCTTGCGCATCTGACGCGGCTGGTGCCGGCAGGCTATACATGAGCGAGATGATCCCCACCTGGCTTGGCGGTGATCTGGTGGCCGTGGAAAAGCTCGAGGCGCATCGGCGCGGGCTGCGGCACAAGGCGGTGTCGGTCTTCGTGCTGCATGGCGACGAGGTGCTGATCCAGCGCCGGGCGCTCGGGAAATATCACACGCCGGGCCTTTGGGCGAATACCTGCTGCACCCATCCCCGCTGGGGCGAGGCGGGGGAGGCGTGCGCGCGCCGCAGGCTTGACGAGGAGTTGGGCATCACCGGGCTGGACATGCACCCTCGTGGCGAAGTGGAGTATCGCGCCGATGTGGGCGGCGGTCTGATCGAGCATGAAGTGGTGGAGGTCTTTGTCGCCCATGTCGCCCGCCGCATTGCCACCTGCCCCAACCCCGAGGAGGTGATGGCCGTGGATTGGGTGAGCCGTGCGGCGCTGACGGTGCGGATCGCCAACAGCCCCGGTGCCTATACGCCCTGGCTGCGCATCTACCTTGAGCGTCACGCCGCGCAGATCTTTGCCGAGGCTTGAAACAAGGTTGAAATCCGCGCCTGATTGATCAATGTCAATTTATTGAATCTCTCCGTCTGTCAATCTTAGTTGACAGCAGGGGCGCTCAGGCGACTGGTTCTCATTCATCCGAACTATCATTCCGGCGGGGCGGAGATTGCCGGCAACTGGCCGCCCGCCTGGGTGGCCTATCTGGCCGGGCCGCTCAAGGCCGCCGGTTACACCGACATCCATTTCATCGACGCGATGACCCACCATATCAACGAGGAGGAATTGCGCGCGCGGATCACCGCGCTGCAACCCGATATCGTTGGTTGCACCGCGATCACGCCCGCGATCTATCGCGCCGAGCGGGTGCTGGAGATCGCGCGCGAGGCGGGGCTGGTGCATGTCAGTCTTGGCACAGAGGCGGCGGCGCAGATGAAACTTGACCTTTTCAAGAAGGAAACACGCGTCGAGGAGAACAAGGAGGTCATCCGCCTGCTGCGCGAGGCGGATATTTTCACCGAGGCGCAATTCATCGTGGGTCTTGATAACGAGACCGAGGAGACGCTGGAGGAGACCTATCGTTTCGCCCGCGACGGGAACCCGGATCTTGCCAACTGGACGATGTATACGCCCTGGCCGTTCACGCCGCTCTTTCAGGAATTGCGCGACAAGGTCGAGGTGTTCGACTTTGAGAAATACAATTTCGTCACCCCGATCATGAAGCCCGCGGCAATGGACCGCGCGACGCTTCTGGACCGGATGATGCACAATTACCGGCGCTTCTACATGAACAAGGCGCTGTTGCATTACCACTTTGACGAGACGCGCGGCATCGCCGATGCGCAAATGGCCGATTGGGACGCGATGGCGGACCGCAAGCGCCGCGCGCAGGAGCGCAAGGCAAGCGTGCGCGAACAGATCAAGGCGAAGAAGGCCGATCTGGCCGCTGCGCAGGCCGAGGCGCGCGCGGTTGCGCGCGATGCGGGGGCACGCACGGGCGACTATATCATGCGTCACCGAATCCCTGTGCCTGCGCAACTGGTGCTGCGGGCGCTGCCCGCGCGCCTTGCCGCGCCACTTTTGTTGCGCGCCATGGCCACCCATGCCTGGACCTTCGCCGGGTCGGGGGAGGTGAGCATCGCACCCGCACGCCTGACGATCCGGGCCAACCCGCTGGCCGTGCCGGGCTGCGCGTGGCATTGCGCGGTGTTCGAGGCGCTATTCCGGCGGCTGGTGAGCGCGCGCAGCACCGTGCGCGAGGTGAGCTGTTGTGCGCGGGGCGCGTCGGCTTGCGCCTTTGTCATCGAGACCGGCTGAGAGGCGCGCGGCCTTGCGGGTGTTTTTCAAGCGGTGGCGCTTTTTGGTCCGGTGGGGTTTATGTGCTCTCCGTGCGTGTGGCGACGTTGCGCGAGAGCGCCCGCCCAGGCAGGCGTTGCCCGGCGGGCCCAATGAAAAACCCCGCGCGATGGCGGGGTTTTCCGGAAAGTCAGCCTCGGCTCACTCTTTGTTGCCGTTGCCCATCACGGCAAGGCCGCGCAGGATATCGACCGCATAGGCAAGCTGATAGTCTTCCTCGCGCAGGCGGGCCACCTCTTCGGCGCGTTTGCGCTCTTCCTCGATCTGCTTGATCTCGTCCTCGCTCAGGCTGTCATTGCTGAGCCGTCCGCGCAGATCCGCCTCGGAGCGGCCGGGGCGGCGGGGTGTCGTCTCTTCCGTCTCCTCGGTCTGGGCGCTGCGGCGGGGCTGTTCGACGACGATATCGGGGCTGACCCCGAGCGCCTGGATCGACCGGCCCGAGGGCGTGTAATAGCGCGAGGTCGTCAGCCGCATCGCGCCATTGCCCCGCAGCGGCATGACCGTCTGCACCGAGCCTTTGCCAAAGCTCTTGGTGCCCACGACGATCGCCCGGTTATGATCCTGAAGCGCGCCCGCCACGATTTCCGAGGCCGAGGCAGAGCCACCGTTGATCAGCACGACGATGGGCTTACCCTGTGCCAGATCGCCTGGCGTGGCGTTGAACCGCTCGCCATCCTGCACGTTGCGCCCGCGCGTGCTCACGATCTCGCCCTTGTCGAGAAAGGCGTCGGAGACCTTGATCGCCTGTGTGAGCAGACCGCCGGGATTGTTGCGCAGGTCGAGAATGATACCGCTGACCTTGTCCATGCCGCCGAGTTCCTCGATCTTTTCCTTCAGGTTCGATTCGAGATTCGGATAGGTCTGGTCGTTGAAGGTGGTGAGCCGCAGCACCACCGCGTCACGCTCGGTTCGGGCGCGCACCGCCGTGAGCTTGATCGTGTCGCGGATGATCGACACGTCGAAGGGTTCCGCCGTGCCCTCGCGCACCACGGTGATGACGATTTCGCTGCCCACCGGGCCGCGCATCAGCTCTACCGCCTCGTTGAGGGTGAGGCCAAGAACGCTCTCTCCGTCCACATGGGTGATGAAATCGCCCGCCTCGATTCCCGCGAGATCGGCGGGTGTGCCGTCCATGGGCGAGACTACCCTGACGAAGCCGTCCTCCTGCGTGACCTCGATGCCAAGCCCGCCGAACTCACCGCGCGTCTGTACCTGCATGTTCTCGGCATCGTCGGGAGAAAGGTAGCTGGAATGCGGGTCGAGCGAGGTGAGCATCCCGTTGATCGCCGCTTCGATCAGCTTGCGGGTATCGACCTCTTCGACATATTGCGCGCGCACCCGCTCGAAGATGTCTCCGAATAGGTCAAGCTGCTCATAGACAGAACTTGACCGCCCCTCCTGTGCCAGAAGCGGTGCGGCCACCTGCGTTGTCACGACCGCCCCGGTCAGGATGCCGGCGGCTGTGGCCATCAGGATCTTCTTCATCTCTCAACCTTCCTTGTCGGGTTTGAACCACGCAAGCGGGTCCACCGGTTCATTGTCTTGACGCAATTCGATATAGAGCGTCTGGCTGCGCATGGCACCCCCCTGATCGCGCGCGGCGCTTGCGGCAAGCAGGTCGCTGCCATCGCCGGGACCACCCATAAGGCCTACGGGGCTTCCGCCGGGAAGCACCTCGCCCATGCGACCATAGACAATGTCTAGCCCGGCGAATACCAGAAGAATCCCGCTCTGCGGTTCCAGAATGATCACATTTCCGTAGTCGAGCAAGGGGCCGCGATAGCGCACGGTCGCGGGCACCGGCGTGGTGACGAGGGCGCGGGGGCGCGTGGCCACGACGATGCCGGGGCGGGTGACGCCCGCTGCGTCCGCCTCGCCGGCGCGGCGCAGGATCAGCCCTTCGACCGGCAAGGGCAGGCTGCCTTTGCGCGCCTCGATGCCCGGCAGGCTGCCGGGGGCCTCGTCCATTGCGATTTCGCTCAGGCCCGAGGCAAAGCCCTCCAGCGTCTCGGTCGAGGCGATCAGCAGCGCGGTGCGCACCGGGTCTTCGGTAAAGCGGCGGGGCAGGTCGCTGCGCTCGGCAATGGCCTGACTGAGCCGGGTTCGTGCGTCCTGCACGCCCTCGAGCCCCTCGGACAGCGTCTCGGCGGCGCTTTGTTGAAGCGCGCGCAAGACGGCAAGATCCTGCACCTTTTCGCGCAACGAGAGCGCGCGCGCGTCGAGCGCGGGGGCCACCTCCGACAGGATCATCCCCGCCCGTGCGGTGCCCACCGGGCCGGACGGGTGCAGCATCAGGATCGGCACGGGCGCGCGGCTCATGGTCTGCAACACGCCCAGAAGCTGCGCGGTCTCGGTCTCGCGGGCGCGCAATTCGGCTTGCAGAACCTCCTCGCGAAGCGCGGCGCGGCGCAGCCCCTCGCGCATCGCTTCGAGCCCGCTTTCATAGGCACGGATCACCTCGGTCAGCGCCTTGACGCGATTGCGCGCGCCCTCGGCCCGGTCGAGCGCCTCGGCGGCGAGCCCGAGCGTCTCGGCAGCGGCGCGCGCATTGGTGGCGGGGTCGCCGCTCTGCGCCGGGGCCATGCCCGGAAGCGCGAGGGCAAGGGCGAGGCAGGCGGCGGCAAGCCTCATGCCAGAAGGCTCCGCCCGGTCATTTCCTGTGGTTGCGCCAGTCCCATGAGCGCAAGCACCGTTGGGGCCAGATCCGCGAGCCGCCCGCCCGCGCGCAGCCGCGCACCCGCAGGTCCGCCGACAAGGATCACCGGCACCGGGTTGGTGGTATGCGCGGTATGCGGCCCGCCGGTCTCGGGATCGACCATCACCTCGCAATTGCCGTGATCCGCCGTCACGATCATTGCGCCGCCCGCTTTTTCCAGCGCCGCCACCGCGCGGCCAAGGCCCGCATCCACCGCCTCGCATGCGGCTATGGCAGCCTTCAGATCGCCGGTATGGCCGACCATGTCAGGATTGGCATAGTTGACCACGATCAGGTCATAACCCTCGGCAATCGCGCCGCAAAGCTGATCGGTGACCTCGGCGGCCGACATCTCGGGTTGCAGGTCATAGGTCGCGACCTTGGGCGAGGGGGCCATGTAGCGATCCTCGCCACGTTCGGGTTCTTCGCGCCCGCCGTTGAGGAAAAAGGTGACATGGGGATATTTTTCGGTCTCGGCGAGGTGGAACTGGCGCAGCCCCGCGCGGCTCACCCATTCCGCGAGCGTGTTGACGATGACGCGAGGCGGAAAGACGGTCTCGAAAAGCGCGTTATGCGCCTCGGAATATTCCACCATGCCAAGGCGCGCGGACCAGTCGGCCATGGCCTCGCGCGCGAATCCGGTGAAGGCGGGATCGGCGAGCGCGCTCAGGATCTCGCGCGCGCGGTCGGCGCGGAAATTGAGGCAGAAAAGGCCGTCGCCCGGCGCCACGCCCGCATAATCGCCGATCACCGTGGCGGTTATGAATTCGTCGGTCTCGCCGCGCGCATAGGCGTTGGTGACGGCCATACGCGCGTCGCGCGCGTGCTGTCCGCGCGCGGAGACAATCGCCTGATACGCCTCATCGACCCGCTCCCAGCGGTTGTCGCGGTCCATGGCAAAATAACGCCCCGTGACCGTGGCGATGGTGGTGCTTTCGGGCAGTATCTCGCCTAGCCGGTCGAGATGGGCGCGCGCCGATTTCGGGGCCACGTCGCGCCCGTCGGTGATCGCGTGCAGCACCACCGGCACGTCTGCTTCGGCAATGGTCCGCGCGGCGGCGGCGATATGGGTGATATGGCCGTGAACGCCGCCATCCGAGACGAGGCCCAGCAGATGCGCCCGCCCCCCCGTTTCCTTCAGCCGCGCGATGAAGGCTTGCAGCGCCGCCATGTCGGCAAAGCTGCCATCCTCGATCGCAAGGTCGATCTGGCCCAGATCCATCGCCACCACGCGCCCCGCGCCGATATTCGTGTGGCCCACCTCGGAATTGCCCATCTGCCCGGTGGGCAGGCCCACATCCGGCCCGTGGGTGATCAGCGTCGCATGGGGGCAGTTGGCCATCAGCCGGTCCATGGTGGGGGTGCGCGCGAGGTGGGGCGCGTTGGCCTCGGGGCTGTCGCTCAGGCCCCAGCCATCGAGAATGCACAGGACAACGGGTTTGGACATGGGTTCTCCGGCCTTGATATGGCCCGTGTTTAGCCTGCCCGCGCGGCAGATGAAACACGCTTAAGCGTCGCGGGCGGCGGGACCGGGCGGCTACAGCCGACCGGCCTCTGTCAGCACCTTGCGCGCCGCGCGGAAACATTCCAGCGCCTGCGGCACGCCGCAATAGATCCCGACTGCGTGGATGATTGCGCGGATCTCCTCTGGGGTGACGCCGTTGTTGAGCGCGCCCCGGCAGTGCAACTCCCATTCGTGCATCTTGCCGAGCGCGCCAATCATGGCGAGGTTCATCATCGAGCGGGTCTTTGCGTCGATGGCGTCATCTCCCCAGCCGAACCCCCAGCACCAGGCGGTCATCGCCTCCTGAAAGGGGCGGGTGAAATCGTCGGCGGCAGAGAGGCTTTGCTCTACATACTCGGCGCCGAGCGTGGCCTTGCGCTCTGCGAGCCCCTTGAGAAACAGATCCTCGTCGAAAATGCTCATGTCTCGCCCTCCTTGTCGTCCTTGTCGTCCCCGGTCTCTTCCTCGGCCAGCGCATGATCGCGGAAAAGGCTGCCTTGGGTCATGAAGAACACGAAGATCGCCGCCGTCAGGCCGAAGGTCTTGAAATAGACCCAGATTTCCTCGGACTGTGTGCGCCAGATCGCCTCGTTGAGAACGGCCAGCCCGAGGAAGAACACCGTCAGGCGCTGTGTCAGGATCGTCCAGCCCTTGTCGGTGAGCGGCATTACGCCGTCCATCACCACCTGCAACCAGGATTGCCCGCGCAGGAGACCGATCCCCAGCAGCCCGCCAAACAACAGGTAGATGAGCGTGGGCTTCATCTTGAAGAAGCGCGGATCGTTGAACCAGACCGAAAGCCCGCCAAACAGCACGATCAGCACCGCTGTCGCCACCTGCATCCGGCTCAGATGGCCGGTCAGCCGCCAGAGCGCAGCCATGGCCAGAAGAAACACGGGGATGAAGCCTGCGGTGACGACGATGAAGCCCGCGTATTCGGTGCCGCCGATTTCGAACGTGTGGTCCTTGAGCCAGAGATAGGCCGCGAAGAAGGCGAGGATGGGTCCGAATTCCAGCGCCGGTTTTGCCCATTTCGGGGCAGGGGTCTCGGTCATGCGATGTCCTTTCTCAGCCACCGAACTCAACTATCACCGCGCCCGCTGCGATCAACCCCATGAGGGCGATGCGGCGTGGCCCGACCGTCTCCTTGAGCACCAGCCAGCCGATCAGCGCGGCAAAGACGGTCGAGGTCTCTCGCAGGACGGCGGCCTGACCCACCTTGTCGAGCCGGGTGGCCAGCATGATCGCGCCAAAGGAGAAGAACGCCACCACGCCGCCCGTCACGCCCCGCGCCATCAGCGGCCCAAGTGCGGGGCGCACCGCCATGGCGCGCCAGCGGGCATAGGCAATGGGCAGGATCGACAGCCCGTCGAACATGAAAAACCACGCAAGGAAGGTGAAGGGATCGGCGGCGGCGCGGATGCCATAGGCGTCATAGGTGGTATAGAGCGCGACAAAGACCCCGGTGGCCACGGCAAGGCCAAGGGCAAGCGGCATGGTCTCGCGTTGCAGCACGTAATGGCGCAGATTGTAGAGGGCGAGGCCGTAGATGCCGGTCAGCAACACCGCGACGCCGCCCCATTGCACGGGCGTGAACCGCTCGCCGAAGATGAGCCATGCCCCGATCACGGTGAAAAGCGGCCCGGTGCCGCGCACGACCGGATAGACCACTGTATAGGCCCCGCGCGAATAGGCCATGGCCTGTAGCACCTTGTAGCCCACATGGATCACCACCGCGCCCGCGAAGATGGGCCACATATGCGGCTCTGGCCAGGGCACCACGAAAAGGGCGAAGGGCGCGGCCATGAGGCAGTAGCTGGCGTCGATGGCGCCCCGGCTGAGCCAGGGATCGTGCCGCCCCTTCTGCAGCGCGCCAAAGACCGCGTGCAGGATTGCGGCGAGAAGCGCAAGACCCGTGGCGAGCGTGCGCCCGGCCTCGGTGCCTTCGAGCGAGATGAGCCAGGCGCTCATTGGGGGGCCAGCCCCCCAAACCGCATGTAGAATTGGGGGGCCAGCCCCCCAAACCCCCCGGGATATTTCAGGCCAGAAGAAACGGGGGCCGGGGTCATTCGCTGTCAAGGCCGGTGAGGGCGGCGGCGAATTCCTCGGGATCAAACGGGGCCAGATCGTCTATCTGCTCGCCCACGCCGATGGCATGGATGGGCAGGCCGAACCGATCGGCCAGCGCCACGAGTACGCCGCCGCGCGCGGTGCCGTCGAACTTGGTCATGACAAGCCCGGTGACATCGGCGAGCTTCTGGAAAATCTCGACCTGGGACAGCGCGTTCTGCCCGGTGGTGGCGTCGAGCACCAGAAGGGTGTTGTGCGGCGCTTGCGCATCCTTCTTGCGGATGACGCGGACAATCTTGGCCAGTTCCTCCATCAGGTCGGCGCGATTCTGGAGCCGCCCGGCAGTGTCGATCATCAGGAGATCCGCGCCCTCGGCCTCGGCCTTCGTCATGGCATCGAACGCGAGGCTTGCAGGGTCCGAGCCCTCGGGCGCGGTCAGCACCGGCACGCCCGCCCGGTCGCCCCAGACCTGCAATTGTTCGACGGCAGCGGCGCGGAAGGTGTCTCCGGCGGCGATCACCACCGATTTTCCGGCGGCCTTGAACTGACTGGCGAGCTTGCCGATGGTGGTGGTCTTGCCCGAGCCGTTCACGCCCACCACCAGCACCACCTGTGGGCGCGAGGGGTAGAGTGGCATCGGGCGCGCCACAGGGGCCATGATGCGGGCGATCTCATGCGCGAGCAACGCCTTGATCTCGCGAGAGGAAAGGCGCTTGCCCATGCGTCCTTCAGCGAGGTTGGCAATAACGCGCTGCGCGGTTTTCACGCCCATGTCTGTGCTGATGAGCAGGTCTTCGAGGCTTTCCAGCATGGCGTCGTCGAGCACCCGGCGCGGGGCCTCGGCGGGATCGCGCCCGACAAGGCGTCCCAGAATGCCGGGGCGTTCGGGGGCGGGCGCTGGCGCGGGGGCGGTTTCCACCGCGTCCTCGACGATCGCCTCCAGCCCCTCGTCGAGTTTCGACGCGGATTTGAACAGCCGTTCCTTGAGTTTCGAGAAAAACGCCATGTGTCCTCCATGCCGGTTTCCCGACCCCTACTGCGGATCGGCGGCAGATGGAAGCCTCGGGCGGCTCAGATTTCCCCTGCGAAATGGCGCATTGTCAGGCGGATCGGGTTGGGTGCCGCCTGTCCGAGACCACAGATCGAGGCGTCGGCCATCGCCTGACACAGCTCCTCCAGAAGCGGCTGATCCCAATGCTCGGCCTGCATGAGTTTCACCGCCTTTTCGCACCCCACCCGGCAGGGCGTGCATTGCCCGCAGCTTTCATCCTCGAAGAACCGCAGCATGTTAAGCGCGGCGTCGCGGGCGCTGTCGTGATCCGAGAGCACGACCACGGCGGCCGAGCCGATGAAGCTGCCATGCGGTTGCAGCGTGTCGAAATCGAGCGGGATATCGTCCATCGATGCGGGCAGAATGCCCGAGGAGGGGCCGCCCGGTTGATAGGCCTTGAAGCTGTGGCCGTCGAGCATCCCGCCGGCTGCGTCGATCACGTCAAGGATGGTGGAGCCTGCGGGCAGCAGGTGCACGCCGGGGTTCTTGACCCGACCCGAGACGGAATAGGAGCGCAGCCCTTTACGCCCGTTCTTCTCGACCGCGTTCAGGATCTCGGGGCCATCGCGCAGGACGCGCGTGACCCAGTAGAGCGTTTCGACATTGTTGACGAGCGTGGGCCGGTTGAAGATGCCCACCTGCGCGACGAAAGGCGGGCGGTGGCGTGGCAAGCCGCGCTTGCCCTCGATCGATTCGATCATCGCCGATTCCTCGCCGCAGATATAGGCGCCCGCGCCGCGGCGCAGCTCGACAAAGCCGGGCGAAATCACATCTTCGCCTTCCAGATTCTTGATTTCACGCCGTAATATCTCGATCACGGCTGGGTATTCGTCGCGCATGTAGATAAAGCAGCGTTCGGCCTCTACCGCCCAGGCCGCGATCAGCATTCCTTCAAGGAAAACATGGGGGTAGCGTTCTAGATAAAAGCGATCCTTGAAGGTTCCCGGCTCGCCCTCGTCGCCATTGACGGCAAGGTAGCGCGGGCCGGGTTCGGCGCGCACGAAGCCCCATTTGCGCCCCGAGGGGAAACCTGCCCCGCCCAGGCCCCGTAGCCCGGCATCGAGCAGGGTCTGCTGCACCGTCTCGAAATCGCCGCCCGCGCGCAGGGTGCGCAGCGTGTCGTAGCCGCCACTTGAACGATAGTCCGCAAGCTTTTGATATTGCGGTATATGTGCGTGAGTGTCGCCCGCCAAGATTGCGGCCCGCACCTTGTCCGGGGTGGCGTGGTCGATATGGTTGTGGCCCAGTTCCAGCACCGGCGCGGTATCGCAGCGGCCCATGCAGGGCGCGCGCAGCACGCGCACCTCTGACGGGTCGAACCCGTCCTCCAGTGCCGCCTTGAGCGCCTGCGCACCGGCGAGTTCGCAGGAGAGCGAGTCGCAGACACGGATGGTCAGTGCGGGTGGCGGCCGCTCGCCTTCCTTCACCACGTCGAAATGGGCATAGAACGTGGCGACCTCGTAGACTTCAGCCTGCGAGAGGCGCATCTCTTCGGCCAGCGCGCGCAGATGGGCGGCGGAGAGATGGC
Organism: Roseovarius autotrophicus; assembly: GCF_018069895.1. GTDB lineage: Bacteria > Pseudomonadota > Alphaproteobacteria > Rhodobacterales > Rhodobacteraceae > Roseovarius > Roseovarius autotrophicus. The sequence continues at coordinate 37,405 of NZ_JAGQDH010000009.1, forward strand.
CAAATCGGTCCTGGACGAGGTGGAGATATTCGATCAGCAGATCGCGCCGCCGGGGCCCGTCACCCAGAAGCGCGCGCACCTCGTCCCAGGCCGTATCGTCAAGCTGCCGCCCCTTCGGCGTGCGCCGCCCCTTGCCCTTGCCCGATTTCCACACGCCCTTGCGTTCGTCGAGTGCCATGTGTTGCCCCCCGCCTTTGTTGTCTCAAGCCATAGAGCGCCTTGCGCGGGTTGGGCGGATCAAAAGCGACATTTGCTGCGCTGGATGCGTTGCGCCGCAAGCGATGTCGCAAATCCTGTCCGGTTACGCCTTGGGACTGCCATGGTTTCTGGTATACCATAACGGATGGGAACGCCCTGACAAGTGAGCCAAGAGTATGCACCTGTTTGCTTTCGCCACGATCCCGCCGCTGGCGCTGACCGCGCTTGCCGCGCTGTTCGGCGGTGTCTGGGGGTGGTTGGCGGTCGGGTATGCGACGGCGCTGGTGTTTTGTCTGGACCGGTTGATCGCGCGGGCAGTCGCGAACCCCGACCCCGAGACGGAGTTTCCCGCCGCCGATACGCTTCTGGTGGCACTGGGGCTGGGGTATTTCGTCGTGCTGGCGCTGGCGCTGCGGGGCGTGTCGGGCGCGGGTGGCCTTGCGGGGGGCGAGCGGGTGATGCTTGCGATTGCGGTGGGGCTGGTGGCGGGGCAGATCGCGCATCCGGTGGCGCATGAACTCATTCATTGCGGTGCGCGGGGCAAGCGGTGGCTGGGGCGGCTGATCTATACGTCGCTTCTTTTTGGCCATCACGCGAGCGCGCACCTGCATGTCCATCACGCCCTTGTCGCGACGCCCGCCGATCCAAGCAGCGCGCACCCCGGCGAGGGGTTTTACCGCTACATGCTGCGGGCCTGGCCGGGGGCGTATCTTGCCGGGTTGCGGGCCGAGACAAGGCGGCACGGGCGCGCGTTCTGGCGGCATCCTTACGCGCTCTACATGGGTGGAGCAGCGGCGATGGTGGCGGGTGTGGCGGTGCTTTGGGACTGGCGCGGTATCGGCGCGCTTGGATTGATTGCCGGCCATGCGCAGATCCAGATCCTGCTGGCGGATTATGTGCAACATTACGGGTTGCATCGCGCACGGCGCGCCGACGGGCGATTCGTGCCGGTGGGGCCGGCTCATTCGTGGAATGCGCCGCATTGGTATTCCTCGGCGATGACGCTCAACGCGCCGCGCCATTCGGATCATCATGTGACGCCCCGCCGCCCATATCCGGCGCTGCAACTTGTCCCGGCGGCGATGCCGGTGCTGCCCCATTCGCTGCCGGTGATGGCGGTGCTGGCGCTGGTGCCGCCTGTCTGGCGGCGGGTGATGGACGGGCGCGCGGCGCGCTGGCGCGAATCCTCTGGCGGGGGGGCACGCGATCTGGCAGGGTAGGGCATGCGCCGGATTTCCCTTGTCCTTATGGCCACGTGTGGTCTTGCCGCGCCGGCCCTTGGCCAGATGGGCGCTGCGGAATTCGATGCGCTCACACGCGGGCAGACCTTCTATTATGGGGCTGACGGGGCTGCGCCCTACGGCGCGGAGGAGTATCTCGACAACCGCCGCGTGCGATGGTCCTTTCTCGATGGGGAATGCATCGACGGATCCTGGTATGAGGAGGCGGGACGCATCTGTTTTGTCTATGAAAACCGACCCGAGCCGCAGTGCTGGATATTCGAGCGGCTGGACGGGCGGCTCGTGGCGCGGTTTGACGCAGAGACCACCCTCACCGACCTTTACGAACTGCGCCGCTCGCGCGAGCCGCTTTGGTGTCAGGGGCCGGAAATCGGGGTCTAGTGTTCGCCACCTGACATAAGTTACCTGGTATTGAGCAGGCGCGCCATGTTGGCGGAATCTAGAATGCCAGGGGCGTTGAATGGCCTTGCGCTGACGCTGGCCTCCTGCCCCCCGTGCGGGCGCTCGCGCGGCTCATCCCTCAATTGGGAATGTCCATGCGGGTCATCAACGGACACTTTGCAGCCGCTTTGCACCGGGTATATTGCGTCAGGGGGCGAACACTAGCGTGCTGCGTTGACCTGGAATTTCCCGTCCCGATCGTGACTCTGAACAGCTGCGACATACGCCAGCTTTCGAGAGGCAACCCTCTTGCCTCACATGTTTTGCAAACATAGGATCGGGAAAAGCTAATCTGCAAACAGGAGGCCGCCGCCATGGCCACGCGCAAACTTTATGCCGGGGCCAAGCTGCGCGAGACGCGGCAGCGGCTGGGGCTGACGCAAAAGGATTTCGCGGCCAAGCTGGGCGTGTCGCTGCCCTATCTCAACCAGATGGAGAACAACAACCGCCCGGTTTCGACGACGGTGGTGCTGGCTCTGGCGCAGGAATTCGGTTTTGACGTGACCGAGCTTTCCACCGGCGATGCCGAGCGGCTGGTCTCGGACATGCGCGAGGCGCTGGCCGATCCGGTCTTTGGCGACGATCCGCCGCCGCTGGCCGATCTGCGGCTGGCGGCGTCGAACGCGCCGGCGCTGGCGCGGGCCTTTCTGGAACTGCACCGTGCCTATCGCCAGACCCACGAGCGGCTGGCGAGCCTTGACGAGGCCCTGGGGCGCGAGGATGCGCGCAGCCAGTCGAGCCCATGGGACGAGGTGCGCGACTTCTTCCATTACTGCGACAACTATATCGACGCGGTCGATCGCGCTGCGGAACGTTTTGCCGAAGGGGCGGCGCGCGGCGGGGTGGAGGGGCTTGCGCGGCAGCGTCTCTCGGAGATGGGGATCAGCGTGACCGAGGCCGACACGGCCGTTTTGCGTCAGTTTGACCGCGCCAGGGGCACGCTCACCCTCTCGGCGCGAGCGGCCCCAGAGACGCGGCGCTTTCAACTGCTGCTGCAACTGGCGCTCTTGATGCAGGATCAGTTACTGGAGGCAACGCTTGATTTCGCGCGGTTCCAGTCCGAGGCGGCGCGCGCCATCGCCAAGATGGGGCTGGCCAATTACTTTGCCGGGGCGGCTCTCATGCCTTATGGCGCGTTTCTGGCCACGGCTCAGGAGGTGCGGCACGATCTGGAAGTGCTGGCGCTGCGCTTTGGGGCCTCGATCGAGCAGGTCTGTCACCGGCTTTCGACGCTGCAACGACCGGGCGCCAAGGGCATTCCGTTCTTTTTCGTGCGGGTCGATCAGGCGGGCACGATCACCAAGCGCCATTCCGCCACGCGGCTGCAATTTGCGCGCTTCGGCGGCGCTTGTCCGCTCTGGAACGTGCATCGCGCGTTCGAGACGCCGGGGCGCTTCCTGCGCCAACTGGCCGAGACGCCGGACGGGGTGCGCTATATCAGCCTTGCGCGCGATGTCTCGAAACCGGGCGGCAGTTTCGGCGCACCGGTGCGGCGCTTCGCCATAGCGCTTGGTTGCGAGGTGCGCCATGCGGGCGATCTGGTCTATGCCGACGATCTCGACGTGAGCAATGCCCGCGCGTTCGAGCCGATCGGGATTTCGTGCCGCATCTGCGAACGCACCGAGTGCCACCAACGCTCGGTCCCTCCGCTGGAACGTCGCCTTCAGGTGACGCCGGACGAGCGCGGGGTGTTGCCCTATCGGGTGGGTTGAGCTTCGGTGATCGGCGCGAAATGCTCGGCAAGGCGTTGCCAGGCGGTGTCGTTGGCCGCTGCAAGCAGGATGCCTTCGGTCACGCTCGTGTCATACTCGCGCCCGTCGAGCATCCGCGCGACGCCCCCCGCCTGACGGCAGATCAGCACCCCCGCCGCATGGTCCCACGGGTTGAGCTGGCCCGACAGGACGAAATCCACTGCCCCCTGCGCCAGAAGCCGGTATTCGTGACACGAGCAGCGCAGTGCGGTGAGCCGCGCGAGCGCCGGGGCGAGGGGGGCCAGACGTTCCTGCTGCGCCTTGGGCATGAGCGAGACATGGGCATAGCCCTGCATCTCGGCCAACGCCTTTGTGGCGGCGGTGAAGATGGGGCGCTCGGCCCCGAGGGCGGGGGCGAGGCGGGCCCGTGCGGTTTCGTCCGCGAGGATCCAGTCGTCGGCGATGGGGTCATAGAGCAGGCCAAGAACCGGGCGGCCAAAGCGCGTGACCGCGATGATGACGCCGAAGAGCGGCAGGCCATGGACGAAATTCCATGTCCCGTCCACCGGGTCGATGATGATGGCAAGCTCTGCATCGGAGACCTTGTCGCGCAACTCCGGCTTTGCAGCCACCGCCTCTTCGCCGATGATGAGGGCATGGGGGAAAAGCCGTTGCAGCCCCCGTGCGATCATTGCCTCGGCGGCATGGTCGGCCTCGGTCACAAGATCATGCGGCCCGGATTTGGTGTCGGCCTCGGCGCGGCTGATGGTGCGAAAGCGCGGCAGGATCTCGGCTCGCGCGGCGCGGCGCACGAGATTGACAAGAGCAACCTGTTGCGCGGGGCTGAGCGGCGGCGAGAGCGGGATGGGCAGCGAATCGGTCATGGCCTCTCCATTCGGTGTCGAGGGGTAAGTGCCACCGCGACGTGACGATTTCAACGCGGGTCGCCAGACCCGAGGCCGGGGGTTCCCCCCGGACCCCCGGAGTATTTGACGAACAGTGAACCGGCTATTCGCGGCCCCGCAGCACGCGGGCGGGGCGGGTTGCGAGTGGCGCGATGGCATAGGCGAGTCCGGCGAGAAGCGTGACGGCTATGCCGCCCGCAACGATGGCGAGCGCGGAGGGCCAGATCACCACAAAGGGCGTGTCCATCACGAAATGGCTGACCGCCCAGCCCCCGGCAATCCCTGCGCCGAGTGCGACCAGCCCGGCCACGGCCCCGAGGAGGAGGGCGCGCAGCGCAAGCCCCCAGAGGATGCGGGCGCGCGTGGCGCCCAGAACCTTGAGGATCGCGGCCTCGTAGCTGCGGGCGCGTTGGTCGGCGGCTGCGGCCCCGATCAGCACCAGGAACCCGGTCAGAAGCGTGACCGAGGCCCCCCAGGAGGTGGCCGAGGCGAGGCTGGCGAGAAGGTCGCTCACGCGCAGAAGCGCGTCGCGCACACTGATGGCGGTGATATTGGCGTGGCGGTCGGTGACATCGCGCAGGATCGCCTCTTCGGCCCCGGGGCTGTCGGCATAGACGGTGGCGATGAAGGTATGCGGCGCGCCTGCCAGCGCCGAGGGGTTCATCAACATGACGAAGCCCATGCCGACGCTGGAGAAATCCACCTCGCGCAGCGAGGTGATCGGCGCGGTGAGATCGCGCCCGAGGATGTTGACGGTGATTGCGTCGCCAAGAGAGAGCCCGATTTCTGCCGCCTCTTCGGCGGAAAAGCTGATCTGGGGCGGGCCGTCATAGCCCTCGCCCCACCATGTGCCCTCGGTGATCTCGGTGCGGGCGGGGAGCGCGCCTGCGTAGCTCACGGCGCGGTCGCCCTCGACCACCCAATGACCGGGGGCGACCTCGCGCGCGGGGCGGTCATTGATGCGGGTGATGAAGCCGCGCAGCATCGGTGCATGATCGACGCGGCTTACCTCCGGGTCGGTGGCGAGGCGGTCGAGAAACCATGGAATCTGTTCTTTTTGCAGATCGACGAAGAAGAAGGAGGGCGCGCGTTCGGGCAGGTCGCCCGCGATGGCGCGGCGCAGGTTGCCGTCGATCTGTCCCACGGCGGCAAGCACCGAGAGGCCGAGGCCGAGCGAGAGCATGACCGGGCCTGCCGTGCTGCCGGGGCCGCCGATGGCGCCGAGTGCCCAGCCCAGCGCGGGCTGCCCCCTGAGGCGAGGGCGGAGCGCACGGGCGGCGCGGGTGATGCCGAGCGCGGCGAGGGTGAGGAACGCGAGCGCCCCGAGGATGCCGGCCGCCGTCCAGAGCGTGAGCCTGAGATTGCCGGAAAAGACTGCCGCCGCGCCGATAAGCAGCGCGAGCAGCGCAAGCGTGAGGACGACCCAGGGCCAGCCCGGCCAGCCGTGGCGCGCGCCTGCCGCCTCGCGGTAAAGCGCGGCGGCACGGACCTCGCGGGCGCGGGCGAGCGGCCAGAGAGTGAAGATGAGCACGCTCAGAACCGAGTAGAGCGTAGCCTCGATCATCGGCGCGGGGTAAGGGGCGAAGACCGCCGGAACGGGCAGGCGGGCCGAGATGAGCGGCCCGAGCGCCACCGGCAGGCCCACGCCGAGGAGCAGCCCGCCGAGGATACCGAGGAGCGCAAGCAGACCCACCTGAAGGAAATAGGTCAGGAAGATCGTGCGCTGATCGGCGCCGAGCGTGCGCAGCGTGGCGATGACCTGCACCTTGGTGGCGAGATAGGCGCGCAGCGCCGCCGAGATGCCGACCCCGCCGACAGCGAGGCCCGAGAGGCCCACGAGTACGAGGAAGGCCCCCAGCCGGGTGACGAATTCGGCGACGCGCGGGCTGGCGTTGCGGGCGTCGTTCCAGCGCGCGCCGGTGCCGTCAAGCGCGGCCTCGGCACGGGCGGCGAGCGCGTCGAGATCGCTGGCTTGCGGCAGGGTCAGACGGTAGCGCGAGGTGAAAAGCGAGCCGGGGGCGAGCAGGCCCGACCCGTCAAGCGCCGTGCGTGCCACGATCGAGCGCGGCCCGAGGCCGAAGCCCGCGCGCGAGGGGTCCGGCTCGCGGGTTATCAGCGCCATCAGGCGAAAGCCTTGCTCGCCGAGGCGGAACGTCTCTCCCGGCGCGATGCCGAGGCGGTTGGCGAGCACCGGCTCGATCACCGCGCCGGGAAGGCCGTCCGCCCCGGCCAGCGCCGTGGCCAGCGGCATGTCAGGCGTGAGTCCGACGGCGCCGACAAGGGGATAGGACGCATCCACCGCCTTGACCTGTGTGAGTTCGCGCCGCCCGTCTCCGGATACGGCCATGGAGCGGAAATCGGCGATCTCCGAGACGCGGGTGGCATGCGCCTCCATCCAGTCACGTTCGGTTTCGGTGGCGAAACGGTAGGTGAATTCAATCTCGGCATCGCCGCCCAGAAGCTCGGCCCCCTGGGTGGCCAGCCCCGCGCGCACGCTTTCTCGCAGGGTGCCGACGGCGGCGATGGCGGCGACGCCAAGGATCACGCAGCCCAGAAAGATGCGAAAACCCCTCAGCCCCCCGCGCAATTCGCGCCGTGCAAGCCGTGCCGCGATCCTCAGGCTCATGCCGCCGCCGCCGTTTCGATCCGCCCGTCGCGCAACGCGATCACCCGGTCGCAGCGCGCCGCAAGCACGGGATCGTGGGTGACAAGCACCAGTGTCGCGCCGTGCCGGTCGCGCAGTCCGAAGAGCAGATCGACGATGGCTGCGCCGGTGGCGCTGTCGAGATTGCCCGTGGGCTCGTCGGCGAGGATGAGCGCGGGGCGCGGGGCGGCGGCGCGGGCGAGCGCCACGCGCTGCTGTTCGCCACCCGAAAGCTGCGAAGGGTAATGGTTCGCGCGGGTGGCCAGCCCCACAGCCTCCAGTTCCTCCAGCGCGCGGGTGCGGGCATCGGGGCGACCGGCAAGCTCAAGCGGGGTTGCGACGTTTTCAAGCGCGGTCATGGTCGGGATGAGGTGGAAGGACTGGAACACCACGCCGACATGCGCACGCCTGAGCCGCGCGAGCGCATCCTCGTTCATCGCGCCGAGATCCTGGCCCATGGCGCGCACCGTGCCGCCCGTCGCGCGCTCCAGCCCGCCCATGAGCATCAAGAGCGAGGATTTGCCGGAACCCGAGGGGCCGACAAGCCCGACCGTCTCGCCGCTGTGGACATCGAGCGTGATCCCGTGAAGTATCTCGATGAGACCGGCATTGCCCTCAAGCGCAAGACGCGCATCATTGAGGGACAAAAGGGGAGAGCTCATGGATTTGCGCCTGTTTTGCATCGGTTTTCGGACATATGGGGCCGCCCGCTGGCTGGGCAAGGTGGTGGCATGTTTTCTGTGGCTTGTCAGCCCTGCGATGGCAGGGGAGAAGGTTACGGTGCTGGCGCTCGGGGACAGCCTGACACAGGGTTACGGGCTGCCGAAGGAGGCGGGATTCGTGCCGCAGCTGCGCGGCTGGCTGGCGGCGCGGGGCATCGCGGCGGATGTGATCAATGGCGGCGTCTCGGGCGATACCACGGCGGGCGGTGCGGCGCGGGTGGCCTGGAGCCTGACCCCCGAGGTGGACGCGATGATCGTGGCGCTTGGCGGCAATGATCTCTTGCGAGGGATCGACCCGGCGGAAAGCCGCCGCAATATCGCGACCATTCTGGAGGAAGCGGCAGCACGAGAGGTGCGGGTTCTGCTCGTGGGGCTGCGCGCGCCGGGCAATTACGGGGCAGAGTACAAGACGGCGTTCGACGCGATCTTCCCCGAGCTTGCCACGGCGCATGGCGCGCTTTATGCGCCGGACTTCTTCGAGGGGTTGGGAGAGGGCGATCCGGCGGTGCTTCAGCCGTATTTTCAACCCGACCGCATCCATCCCAATGCCGAAGGCGTGGCGCGGATTGTCGAGAGTCTGGGGCCGCATGTTGTGGAACTCATCGAGGGGGCCCAATGAAAACGGGCCCCGAAAGGGGCCCGGTTCCGGCATATCGGATCGATGATCAGGCGAGCGAAAGATTGCTTGCCGACTGGCGGCCATCACGGCCTGCCTCGATGTCGAAATTCACCTTCTGGTTATCAGCGAGGCCGGTGAGGCCGGCGCGCTCGACTGCCGAGATGTGAACGAAAACGTCCTTGCCGCCGCCATCAGGCGCGATAAAGCCGAAGCCTTTGGTGGTGTTGAACCATTTTACGGTGCCAGATGCCATAGCTCTGAACTCCTCTAGATATGCTGCCCGCGGAAGTGCGGCAGCCCGGCCCGTCAAGTTAGATCGAGTGACTGAGCCGTAGGAGGACAGAGAGTCGATAGCTTTAACGTTAGCGAAAACAATATGGAGCCTGCGCGCGCCAAACACAAGGGCAGATCGTGCGCGGGCATGTTGATTTCAAAGAACGGTGACGACGGTGCCGATCGGAACGCGCTCGTAGAGGTCCTGCACATGCTCGTTGATCATGCGGATGCAGCCGTTGGAAACCGAGCGCCCGATGGATTGCGGCTCGGTCGTGCCGTGGATGCGGTAATAGGTGTCGCGTCCGTTCTGGAACAGGTAAAGCGCGCGCGAACCGAGCGGATTGTCGCGTCCGCCGGGCTGCACATAATCATTGTCGATGAACCTGGCATAGGCGCGGGGGTCGCGGGCGATCATCTCGTTGGTGGGCCGCCATGTGGGCCATTTCTTCTTGACGTCGATGGTGGCGGTGCCGGTGAATTCCAGCCCCGCGCGCCCCACGCCCACGCCATAGCGGCGGGCTTCGCCGGGGGCGGTGACGAAGTAGAGGAAATGCGCGCGCGGCACGACGACGAGGTGGCCGGGCCCGTAGGCCCCGGCAAAGCGCACGTCCTGCGGTAAGAATTTGGGGTCGAGGGCAAAGGCACGGGCGCGGGTTGGGGTCAGCGACGGTGCGGCCAGCGCGGCGACGCCGGTGATGACAAAGGAACGACGATGAATCATTGTGTTGGCCTCCGAAAGTCCTTGGTCTCGATTAAAGATGCCGATGGTCGGGTGCGAAAATCAAAACGCGGTGAGAGCACGGTGAAAATCCGCAAGTGTGGCCTTTTCGCTCAGATTGCGGCCCAGTCGGTAAAGCGGAAGGGCAGTGGTCGGCGATGCCAGGGGGGGCGGGGAAAGCGCGGGTCGGTCTTGCGGCGGGACATGGTGTGGCTCCTTTCTGTGGCTGTTCTCCCGAGGTGGGGGCTTGCTGCGGGAAGGGCCAGAGGAGCTGCAGCTTATGTGAGAGAGCGTGAGATTTCCGTCACTCCATGCGCAGTCGCCGTTCGCGGTGGATCACCAGCAGGATCGTCACCACCCCGGCCACCCCGGTGAGAAACATCAGCCACAAAAGCGGGAAGGCGCCGCTGCCCGGCGTGAGCAGCAGCCCCGCGAGTGCCGAGAGCGCCGCGCCAAGCCCGATCATGAGCGCGCCCGAAAGGCCGCTTGCCGTGCCCGCGAGGTCTGGCCGGATCGAGAGCGCGCCGGCGGTCGCGTTGGGAATGACCATGCCGTTGCCAAGCCCCATGAGCGCCATCAGACCAAAAAAGCTGAGCGGTGTGCCGAGGCCGAGATGAAAGACCGAGAGGTTCAGGCCGATGCCGCCCGCGTTGAAGAGCGCCCCCCAGAGCACCATCCGGTTGACGCCGATGCGTGTGGAAAACCGCCCCGAAGCGAAATTGCCGAGAAAATAGCCGATGGCGGGCGCGCCAAAATAGAGACCGAGCGCCGCAGGCGTCATCCCGAAGACCTGATCACCCACGAAGGGCGCGCCGCCAAGATAGGCGAAGAACGAGCCTGACGACAGACCCGCCGCCAGCGCATAGCCCCAGAAGCGGTAGGAGGTCAGCAGCGCCGGGTAATCGCGGAATTGCTGTATCAGCGTGCGCCCCGAAAGCGGCGCGGTTTCTCCCAGATCGCGCCAGCATAGCCAGAAAAGCCCCGCGCCCAGCACGAAAAGCGCCCAGAAATTCGCCTGCCAACCGAAGATCTCGTCAAGAATCCCGCCAAAGGCCGGGCCGATCATCGGCACCACCGCCATGCCCATGGTCACATAGCCGATCATCGAGGCGGCGCGGTCCTGCGGAACCATGTCGCGCACGATGGCGCGGGAAAGCACCATCGCTACCACGATGCTCGCCTGCAACATTCGGAAGACGAGGAAAGTGGTCACATCGGGGGCGAAAAGACAGCCCAACGTAGCCACAAGAAACAGCCCCACCCCCCAGAGCACCACCGGGCGACGCCCCCAGCGGTCCGAGAGTGGCCCCATCAGCAGTTGCAGCCCGGCATTGACCGCCAGATAGAGTGCCACCGAAAGCTGGATCAGGCGATACTCGGTGTCGAAATGCGCCACCATCCCCGGCAGCGAGGGCAGGAATATGTTCATTGCGAGCGCCGAAAGCCCTGCCATGAGGATCAGCGTTGCAATATGTGGCGGGGTGGTGCGGTCGAAAAAACGGACCGGGCCTTCGGGTGTCATGGATCATGGCTAGGCGCGGTGCGGTGCAATGTCCAGACGTGCGGGCACAAGAGCGGGTTGTTCCGTCGATGTGTTTGCGGGTTTACAAATTTTCAAAATATAGTTTCCAATTTTTTGCAAATTTGCGGAAATCTGTTTGGTTACTTGCCTTCGCCGCCCTATGGTGCGCGCCACAGATGCTAGGGGAGCGCCATGAAAGACATCCTTCAGGAACTCGAGAACCGCCGTGCCGACGCGCGGCTTGGCGGGGGCGCCGCGCGCATCGAGGCGCAGCACAAGCGCGGCAAGCTGACCGCGCGCGAGCGCATCGAGCTTTTGCTCGACGAGGGCAGTTTTGAAGAGTTCGACATGTTCAAGGCGCATCGCTGCACCGATTTCGGCATGGAGCAGAGCCGCCCCTATGGTGACGGGGTGGTGACCGGGTGGGGCACCATCAACGGCCGCATGGTCTATGTCTTTTCGCAGGATTTCACCGTGTTCGGCGGCTCTCTGTCGGAAACCCATGCCGAGAAGATCTGCAAGATCATGGATATGGCGGTGCAGAACGGCGCGCCGGTGATCGGCATCAACGATTCGGGAGGCGCGCGCATCCAGGAGGGCGTGGCGAGCCTGGCAGGCTATGCCGAGGTTTTTCAGCGCAATATCATGGCCTCTGGTGTCGTGCCGCAAATCTCGCTGATTATGGGGCCCTGCGCGGGCGGCGCAGTCTATTCGCCCGCGATGACCGATTTCATCTTCATGGTGCGCGACAGTTCCTACATGTTCGTGACCGGCCCAGATGTGGTCAAGACCGTCACCAACGAGGTTGTCACGGCCGAGGAGTTGGGCGGGGCCTCGACACATACGAAGAAATCAAGCGTGGCCGATGGCGCATTTGAAAACGATGTAGAGGCGCTGGCCGAGGTGCGTCGGCTGGTGGACTTCCTGCCGCTGAGCAACCGCGAGAAGCCGCCCGTGCGCCCTTTCTTCGACCAGCCCGGGCGCGTCGAGCCGAGCCTTGATACCCTTATCCCCGACAATCCCAACACGCCCTATGACATGAAGGAACTGATCCTCAAGGTCGCGGACGAGGGGGATTTCTTCGAGATCCAGGAGGATTTTGCCAAGAATATCATCACCGGCTTTATCCGGCTTGAGGGTCAGACCGTAGGGGTCGTGGCCAATCAGCCGATGGTGCTGGCGGGCTGTCTGGATATCGACTCGAGCCGAAAGGCCGCGCGCTTCGTGCGGTTCTGCGATGCGTTCGAGATTCCGATCCTGACTTTCGTCGATGTGCCAGGCTTCCTGCCCGGAACGGGCCAGGAATATGGCGGCGTGATCAAGCATGGCGCAAAGCTGCTCTTTGCCTATGGCGAGGCGACGGTGCCGAAGGTCACGGTGATCACCCGCAAGGCCTATGGCGGCGCCTATGACGTCATGGCCTCCAAGCATCTGCGCGGCGATTTCAACTATGCCTGGCCTACGGCGGAAATCGCGGTGATGGGCGCGAAGGGCGCGACCGAGATCATCTATCGCGCCGATCTGGGCGATGCAGACAAGATCGCGGCGCACACGAAGAGCTACGAGGGCCGCTTTGCCAATCCCTTCGTTGCCGCCGAGCGGGGCTTTATCGACGAGGTGATCCAGCCGCGCTCGACCCGGTTGCGGGTAAGCCGGGCTTTTGCCTCCTTGCGCAACAAGAAGTTGACCAACCCCTGGAAGAAGCACGACAACATTCCGCTCTGAGCGGTCAGGGCGGATCGGGGAACAGCCCGTCGCCTTTGTCGCTGTCTCCGATGGCGCGGCACTGGCGACCCCCGGAGTATTTCGGGCAAGATGAAACCGGAGGCTGCACGAGGATGGGTCGCGACCGATGGCATGTGATCGAGGAGGATGGGGCGCTGACGCTGGCGCGACGGCTGCCCGTGCGGTTCGATCTGGCCGCCGAGACGGTGCTTGCCGGGGCGGTCGGGCGGCGCAGGCTGGCGCATCTGGTTCGGCAGGACCTGTGGCGCATGCTGAGGCATCTCCGAGGCTTTGCGCCCGCAGTGCGTGTGCGGCGCGTCGGGCACGGGGTGCATGTTGTGGCGGGCGGGGCCGTTCCGGGGCGCGTGCCGCCCTTGGCCGCGACGCGGATCGCCGACATGCTGGCCGATCCCGGTCTTCGGGCACGCTGGATGGGGCAGGCGCGATGAGGGGGGCCGCGCTCGTGCCCGCTCTTGTGCTTGGCCTTGCAGCCGCAGCGCAGGAGGAGGCGCTGCGGCTGCCCTCGGGGCTTGCCGCGCGGCTTTTCGAGGTGCTGACCGACCGGCCCGAGGGGGGCGGTCTGATCTACCGGTTCCGCTATGTGGCCGCGGGGTTTGATGCGGGACCCGAGCAGCTTGAGTGGCTCGACGCGGACCTGAGCTGGCTTTGCGAGAACCATGTGCTGCCGCGGATCTCGAATATCGGGCCGCAGCCGGGGCTGGTGGTAATCTCGCTGGCGGATCGCGAGGCGGATTTCGGGGTCTATGATCCTGATGTGACACAGGTTTTCGAGGCCTATCGCCCAAAGGGCGGGGCCTGTATGCAGGAGATGTTCTGAGATGGGCGCACAGGGTTTTGTCGCGGGCGGGCCCGAGCCGGGGGTGGGTGCGGCTTTGCGGACACATTTCCGCGCGATCATGCATTCAATATGTTCAAATCGCTCGATTTCCGCTAGCGTTGATCAAGGTCGCACCAAAGCGACCTTTACCTCGCCAACCTGGCGGGCCAAGGCATTGTGCCTGCGCGCGCCGCTTATCGAAGATACGAGAGACAGGAGATCTACATGTCCAAGACCCTCAAGAGCATTCTCGCCCTGGGCTTTATCGCCGTCGTCGCCGCTTGTGCGCAGCCGGCAGAAGAAGAATTCGTCGTGGTCGAGCCGGTCACGACCGAACCGGTCCAGACCGGAAAGTACAAGTAAGCCCTTTGGGCTTGGCGCGAGGCGGGTGCTAGCGCCCGCCTCGCTGCTCGATACAGCGCCGCGCCTCTGTCATCCGGGAGGTGCAGCATGCTGAAGCATCGCGGTTTTCCCGGTCGTCTGCCGGGGACTGACTTTCAGTTCACGATTCGCAGGGCCAACCCCAAGGGGGTCACGCCTCTCGTCGCGCGAGAGAGGTATCGCGATCGAAAGCCCATCGACCGACGCGCCGACAAGGAATTCCTTCGCGCGATCTGGGAGTGTTTCGGAGATCAGCCCTTTGAGCGCGGCAACCTCGATGCCGGACGGCTGAGCTGGTTGTTCGGGCGCGAGGTGAAGCCCGCGCAAGAGCCGTTCGACCCTGAAAGCTATGAGGCGCTGCTGGTGCTCGATGTCGAGTCTGCGCGCGCTTCCTTTCCCGAGATCTTTGGCGACGAGGCCCCCCGGTGAGCAATCCGGTCGCCTTTCGTCGGCGCGTTTCCGCGCAAGGCGCTGCCCGATGCGCGGGACCTTGCCGAGGCGTGACCGCGCGGGTGCCATGGCTTGGCAGGGGGTATCGCGCATGCAACCCTGAGGCGTGGAGCGGCGGCCCTTCCCCCAGAGGTCTGTCCCGTTACCCTTCCCCTCTCGGGCGGTTCGGTTACCGGACACCGGCCGCCCGGTTTTTTCCGCTGAGGGATGTGTCGGCTTGGCGGCCGGAGTGTGCGGGGCGCACCTTGCAGGCGCGCCCCGGCAGGGTGTCAGAAGCTGAACTGGACAGAACCCTGGAGCCGGGTCGCGTCGGCACTGCGGCCATTCGCAAGCTCGCGCTCGACCCAGCTGACTTCGGCGCCGACCGTCACGCGTTTGGCCGGTTTCCAGAACAGCGTGGCATGCACGGTCTGAAGCTCTTCGGTATCGGTGGCAAAGAAGGTGTCATCGACCTTGTAGTAGCCATAGGCCAGGCCGAGGTTGACCTTTTCGGTGAGCTGATGGGTGATCTGCCCGCCGAAGCCAAACGCCTCGATCGTGTCGAGGTTGCCATTCTGGTCGATGAACCCGTCCTGCCCCGGCCCGTCGATGATGTAGCGGCCCACCCCGTCGCCATAGGTGAACGAGCCGACAAGGCGCCCGCCCTCCCAGAGCGGCGTGCCCGCCGCAAGGTTGATGCCCCAGCCGATCTCGTCGTCACCGCCCAGACCCGAGGGCGCATCGAGAAAGCGCAGCACGGCTGCACCCTTCAGGATGGTTTCGCCGAATTTGTAGGTGGCGGCCGCCACGAGATCGGGCGCGCTGTCGAAATCCGAGTTGAAGCCCGAGAAGGTGCCCGGAATGCTTTGCCCGATATTCTGGACGTTGAAGCCCATCCCGTCCGACACCATCCCGCGGCCCGAGAATTCGGAGTTTTCGAGCGCGAGGTCGATCTTGAGGTTCGGGGTCGCGTTGAACGTGTAGCGCAACTGTGCCTGCCGGATGAAGGGCAGGCCGGTCGGACCCTGGAAATCGACCGTGTTGGGATAAACCTCGATCGGCATGAAGGTGGACCATGTCTGGCCCGCCGTCCATCCGTTCCACTGCCCATAGGCATGGCGCAGGCGCGGCTCGTTCGAGTTGGACAACACCTGATTGTTGGCGGTGCCGAAAAAGTCGATCTCGAAGAACGTGATCAGCGGGCCGCGTTCCGTCTGGGTTTCGGACTTGAAGTTGAACCGCGTTTGCCGCGCATGTGCCCGGAACCCGCCATCGTCCCTTGCGTCGGGATTGAGGCCCAGAACGTTGGTGGTATCGCCCATACCCTGGTCGACGTCGAAGATCAGGTCGAGCTTGGTATAGCCGCCGAAGGTCAGTGTCGTGCCGGGGGCGACGTTGACATGACCGCGACCTTCCAGCTTTTCCAGACGATCGGTCAATTCGCGCACCTGGTCGCGCAGGTCCGATTCACTTTGTGCGAGCGCCGGACTGGCATGGCCAAGGCCGATCACTGCCGCGGCCCCGAGCAGGGCCGGTATTCCTCGTTTCATTGGGTCTCTCCTCACGATAGTGCTGCTGTTGACGGGCATCGGTTCCGGAGAGTGGCCTCCGCATGTGCCCATGCGCAGACTGGCAGGGCTTTCGATCACGCGGGCATCACGAGGCCGTGCTGCACGAATATTTGTAAGCGCTTGATTAAAAAGTGTTTTCACACATTCGTCACAAAAACTCTCAATCCTGTGATCCCGGACCCGGTGGTCCGGGGGCACGGTGCCCAGGAAAGGAAACCTGTCTGATGTTCAAGAAGATCCTGATCGCCAACCGGGGCGAGATCGCCTGCCGCGTTATCAAGACCGCCCGCAAGATGGGCATCGCCACGGTGGCGATTCATTCGGATGCCGACCGTCATGCGCTGCATGTGCAGATGGCCGACGAGGCGGTGCATATCGGTCCGTCGCCTGCGTCCGAGAGCTATATCGTGATCGACAAGGTGATGGCCGCAATCCGCGAGACCGGCGCCGAGGCGGTGCATCCGGGCTATGGTTTTCTTTCGGAGAACCCGCGCTTTGCCAAGGCGCTGGAGGCCGAAGGCGTGGCGTTCGTCGGCCCGCCGGTGGGGGCGATCGAAGCCATGGGCGACAAGATCACCTCGAAGAAGATCGCACAGGAGGCCGGGGTCAGCACTGTGCCGGGCTATATGGGCCTGATCGCCGATGCCGATGAGGCGGTGAAAATATCGGGAGAGATCGGCTATCCGGTGATGATCAAGGCCAGCGCCGGCGGCGGCGGCAAGGGGATGCGCATCGCCTGGAACGACGAGGAGGCGCGCGAGGGGTTCCAGTCGTCAAAGAACGAGGCGGCCAGCAGTTTCGGCGATGACCGCATCTTCATCGAGAAATTCGTGACGCAACCCCGTCATATCGAGATTCAGGTGCTGTGCGATACCCATGGCAACGGCGTCTATCTGGGCGAGCGCGAATGCTCGATCCAGCGTCGCAACCAGAAGGTGATCGAAGAGGCGCCGAGCCCGTTTCTGGATGAGGCCACCCGCCGCGCCATGGGCGAGCAGGCCGTGGCATTGGCCCATGCGGTCGGCTATGCGAGCGCGGGCACGGTGGAATTCATCGTCGATGGCGCGCGGAATTTCTACTTTCTCGAGATGAACACACGCCTTCAGGTGGAGCATCCGGTGACCGAACTCATCACCGGGGTGGACCTTGTGGAACAGATGATCCGCGTGGCGGCGGGCGAGAAGCTGTCCTTTGCCCAGGACGACGTGACACTGACCGGCTGGGCGATGGAAAGCCGCCTTTATGCCGAAGATCCCTATCGCGGCTTCCTGCCCTCGATCGGGCGGCTTACCCGTTATCGCCCGCCTGCCGAAGTGGCCGCCGGGCCGTTGCTGGATACCGGCAAATGGCAGGGCGATGCACCCGCCGGGGACGGGGCCGTGCGCAACGATACCGGTGTTTACGAGGGCGGCGAAATCTCGATGTATTACGATCCGATGATTGCCAAGCTCTGCACCTGGGGGCAGGATCGCGCGGCGGCCATCGAGGGGATGCGCGTGGCGCTCGACGCTTTCGAGGTGGAGGGGATCGGCCATAACCTGCCGTTCCTGAGCGCGGTGATGGACCATCCCAAATTCGTCGCGGGCGACATGACCACGGCCTTCATCGCGGAAGAATATCCCGAAGGGTTCGAGGGCGTGACCCTGCCCGAGGACATGCTGCGCCGCATCGCTGCCGCCTCGGCCGCGATGCACCGGGTGGCGGAAATCCGACGCACGCGGGTTTCGGGGCGGATGGACAACCACGAACGCCACGTCGGCGAGGACTGGGTGGTGACCCTTCAGGGCGAGAGCTATCCGGTGACCATCGCCGCCGACCGCGACGGCTCGACCATCCGGTTCGCGGACGGGACCGGGATGCGGGTGACGAGTGACTGGACGCCGGGGGATCAACTGGCGCGGCTTGACGTTGACGGCACGCCGCTTGTTCTCAAGGTCGGCAAGATCCCGGGCGGGTTCCGCATCCGCGCGCGCGGGGCCGATCTCAAGGTGCATGTGCGCACACCGCGTCAGGCGGAACTGGCGGCGTTAATGCCCGAGAAACTTGCCGCTGATACATCGAAACTGCTGCTCTGCCCGATGCCGGGGTTGATCGTGAAGATCAATGTCGAGGAGGGGCAGGAGGTTCAGGAGGGGCAGGCGCTCTGCACCGTGGAGGCGATGAAGATGGAAAACATCCTGCGCGCCGAGCGCAAGGGCGTGGTGGCCAGGATCAACGCGGGTCCGGGCGACAGCCTTGCCGTGGACGATGTGATCATGGAGTTCGAGTGAGGGGATGACCGCCCTGCAGCGCCATATCCGCCCCCTTGGCGCGGTGCTGTGTCTGGCGGCGCTTGCGGCCTGTGCGCGTGACAGCGAGGCGGCGCAGCGCGGCCGGCTGGCGACCTGGGTGTCGCTGGGACAGACCCTGTCGTTCTCGGCGCGGCGGGATTGTGCCGTGGGGGTCTATGCCGTGGTGACGGGGGCCGTGAAGGCGGCGCTGCCGCTCACCGACAGCGCGCCCGCGATGCGCCGCGCGCTTGAGGCGCGGGGGGTGGCGGCGCTGGCGTTGGCGGGGCAGGGGGGCGATGCCGCGCTTCTGGCGATCACCAATCACGACCGCGCCACCGGCATGGCGATGCGGCGCGCCGCGCTTGAGGCGCGCGCCTGCATGGACCAGGCGGCCGAGGGGCGGTTTCGCGGCGCGCTCGACACCCCCGGCACGATCGTGGGCTGGGATGCGGGCACGCGGTCGCTCATGCTGATGCGGCCCGACGAGGGCTGGCTCATGCTGGTTCAGGGAGAGGGCTGAGCGATGCTGGATCAGCTGCGCCCCGGTCGCCCCTCGCGCAATTCCTGCTGGCGCACCGGCAGCTTGTCGATGGTGCGGGTGATCTCGCGCACCTGCCATGGCGTGGGCTTGCGCAGATGGATCACCCCGTCCTTGCCGATGAGCACAAGGCCGAAGCCGCGCGGGCGCAGTCTCTGGCGGATATCGGAGCGTGCGCCGGGATCGGTGTCGGTGATCACCACCACGTCACGTTCGTCAAGCACGGTGAAACGCTCCGTCAAATACCCCATCTGCTCGATGAATCGCGGGTCGGCTGGCGTGTCGGCAAACACGACCAGCGGGCGCTTGAGCCAGAGAAAATCGCTCAAATTGATATCATCCGCCGGGAAAATAATCGGCTTGGCGATTTTTTCGGAATCCTCCCCCGCCGATATGGCAGAGGCGGTAAAGGCAAGCAAAACAAGGGTAAAGACGTGTTTCATGGGCTCTCCTGCTGGCACAGATATAGGCGGGTCTGGCGCAATTGCGAAGCCTGAATGGGGCACGCGTGAAAATTCCTTGCGGTTAATCCCGCGCTCAGACCTGTCTGGCAGGCTGAGCCGTGAGGCCATGCGCCATCGGGGCGCGGCTGGGCAAGGGGCACGTGAGGCCATGGAGATCATCCTGCATCTGGGGGCGCACAGGACCGCGACCACGAGTTTTCAGCATTACGCGCGTGCGAACGCGGCGGCGCTTGCGTCACAGGGCGTTGGCGTCTGGGGGCCCGAGGTCACGCGCGACGGGGTGCTCTCTGGGGTGATCCCGGTGAAGGGCGCGCAAGGCCCCTCTGCGCAGATGGCGCGCGCGCGCGGGCGCCTTGCCCTGCGCCTTGAGGGGGCGCGCGTGGCGGGTCTTACGCGGCTTGTCGTCAGTGACGAGAACATGATCGGTGCGCCGCGACGGTGCCTGCGCGCGGCGCGGCTTTATCCCGGTGTCGGCGAGCGTCTGGCGCGTATTTTCCATGCCTTCGACGGACGGATCACATGCGCGGTGCTCTCCATCCGGGAGTTGGACGCGTGGTGGGAATCGGTTCTGGCCTATGCGGTCGCGCGGGGCCATCGTTTGCCGGGAGCGGGCGATCTCGACCGGCTCGTGACGGGCGGGCGGCGCTGGCGCGAGGTGATCTCGGATGTCGCCTGTGCGCTGCCGGACGTCGATCTGGTGATCCTGCCGCATGAACATTATGCCAGCCGCCCCGAGACGCGCCTGGCCGCAATGACCGGAATTGATGTGCCACGCCGCGCGGCGCGGGTCTGGTTGGGCCGCGCGCCTGATCTGGCGTCGCTGCGCCACGCCGTCGCGCAGCGTGGCGGCGAAGCAAGCCACCTGCCGGGCGAGGGGCGCTGGCAGCCCTTCGATGCCGCGCAGCGCGCGGCACTCCGGGAATCCTACGCCGATGATCTGTTCTGGCTTGCCGCCGGGGCCGACGGATTGGCGCGACTGGCCGAGGAAACCGGGCCGGATCAGGCGGGGAGACATCCGCCGACCGCCCAGACGACAAGAGGACAAGACCATGACATCGAAACACGACATCTGGCGTGAGCTGGCCGCAAAGGAGATGAAGGGCCGTTCGCCCGACGATCTCACCTGGCACACGCTCGAGGGCATTCCGGTGCGCCCGCTCTATACCGAAGAGGACGTGGCGGACCTGCCGCATATGGGCACGCTGCCGGGTACCGCGCCCTTTACACGTGGCGTCAAGGCCACGATGTATGCGGGCCGCCCGTGGACCATCCGGCAATATGCCGGGTTCTCGACGGCGGAGGAATCGAACGCCTTTTACCGCCGCAACCTTGCCGCCGGGCAACAGGGCGTGTCCGTGGCCTTCGATCTTGCCACGCATCGCGGTTACGACAGCGATCATCCCCGCGTCGAGGGGGACGTGGGCAAGGCGGGCGTGGCGATTGACAGCGTCGAGGATATGAAAATCCTCTTTGACGGCATTCCGCTCGACAAGGTTTCGGTCAGCATGACCATGAACGGCGCGGTGATCCCGGTGCTGGCCTCCTTCATCGTCGCGGGCGAGGAGCAGGGGCATGACAAGGCGCTGCTGTCGGGCACCATCCAGAACGACATTCTCAAGGAGTTCATGGTCCGCAACACCTATATCTATCCGCCCAAGCCTTCGATGCGGATCGTGTCGGACATTATCGCCTACACAGCCCAGCACATGCCGAAATTCAACTCGATCTCGATTTCGGGCTATCACATGCAGGAGGCGGGCGCGAACCTTGTGCAGGAACTGGCCTATACGCTGGCCGACGGGCGCGAATATGTGCGCGCGGCCATCGCGGCGGGGATGGATGTGGACAGTTTCGCGCCGCGCCTGTCGTTCTTCTTCGCCATCGGCATGAATTTCTTCATGGAGGCCGCCAAGTTGCGTGCCGCACGTCTGCTGTGGCACCGGATCATGACAGAATTCGGTGCGAAGGACGAGAAATCCAAGATGTTGCGCACCCATTGCCAGACCAGCGGCGTGAGTTTGCAGGAGCAGGATCCCTATAACAACGTGATCCGAACCGCCTATGAGGCGATGAGCGCGGTTCTGGGGGGCACGCAGTCGCTCCATACCAACGCGCTCGACGAGGCGATCGCGCTGCCCACGGATTTCTCGGCCCGGATCGCGCGCAACACGCAGTTGATCCTGCAGGAGGAAACCGGCGTGACCCGCGTGGTCGATCCCTTGGCGGGCTCCTATTACGTCGAAAGCCTGACCCATGAGTTGGCCGAGAAGGCCTGGGCGCTCATCGAGGAGGTCGAGGAAATGGGCGGCATGACCAAGGCCGTCGAGAGCGGGATGCCCAAGCTCCGGATCGAGGAGACGGCGGCGACGCGGCAGGCGTTGATCGACCGGGGCGAGGAAGTGATCGTGGGCGTCAACAAGTATCGCAAGGACAAGGAAGACCCGATCGACATTCTCGATGTCGATAACGTCAAGGTGCGCGAGGCGCAGATCGCCCGGCTGGAACGCATCCGCGCCACGCGCGACGCGGCGGCCTGCGCGGCGGCGCTGGACGAGTTGACACGCCGCGCGCGCGAGGGTGGCAATCTTCTGGAGGCGGCCGTTGATGCCGCGCGCGCCCGCGCCACGGTAGGGGAAATCAGCATGGCACTGGAAAAGGAGTTTGGGCGGCACCGGGCCGAGGTGAAAACCCTCGCGGGCGTCTATGGTGCGGCCTATGAGGGCGACGCGGAGTTTGCTGCGATCCAGAAGGATGTGGAGGCCTTTGCCGAGGAAGAAGGCCGCCGCCCCCGTATGCTCGTCGTCAAGATGGGGCAGGACGGGCACGACCGGGGCGCCAAGGTGATCGCCACGGCCTTTGCCGATATCGGCTTTGACGTGGATGTGGGGCCGCTCTTCCAGACGCCCGAGGAGGCGGCGCAGGATGCCATCGACAATGATGTGCATGTGGTGGGCATCTCATCCCAGGCGGCGGGGCACAAGACGCTGGCGCCCAAGCTCATCGCCGCGCTGGCCGAGCGGGACGCGGGCGATATCCTTGTGATCTGCGGCGGGGTGATCCCGCAGCAGGATTACGATTTCCTGAAAAAGGCGGGGGTGAAGGCGATCTTCGGCCCCGGCACCAACATCCCCGAGGCGGCGCGCGATATCCTTGCGCTGATCCGGGCGGCGCGGGGCTGAGGGCTGGCGGCGGGGGCAACCCCGCCGCCTTTAACGTTCACGCACCGGCGCGCCCCCGGCGAAGCTGTTGCCGTTGACGTAATCGCAAGGCGCCTCCTGCATCTGAAGGTGCAGGCCGTCGCCGGTATAGGGATGCGCGCGGGCCAGGGTCTCGTCCACCTCGATGCCCAGGCCGGGGGCATCCGGCGGGGTAATGAAGCCGTCCTCGACCCGGATACCGCCCCGGATGAGCGCGTCGTGGAAGGGGGTCTCGATGGTCTCGGTCATCAGGATATTGGGGATCGAGGCCGCCAGATGCACATTCGCTGCCCATTCGACAGGACCGGCATAGAGGTGGGGGGCGAGTTGCGCGCCATGGGCTTCGGCGATGGCGGCGATTTTCTTGGCTTCCCAGATGCCACCCGACCGGCCAAGCGCCGGTTGCAGGATTTCGGCGGCCCCCGCGCGCAGCACGGCGGCAAACTCGGCCTTGGTGGTGAGCCGTTCTCCGGTGGCCACGGGGATACGCACAGCACGCGCCACGCGGGACATTTCTTCAATGTTATCAGGGGGTATTGGCTCTTCATACCAGAGCGGCGAGAAGGGTTCCAACGCCTGCCCAAGGCGGATGGCACCGGCGGCGGTGAACTGCCCGTGGGTGCCGAACAGAAGGTCGGCACGGTCGCCCACCACCTCTTGGATGGCGTGGCAGAAGGCGACCGAGACCGAGATATCGGCCATGGCCGGCATGTGCCCGCCGCGGATCGTGTAGGGGCCGGCGGGATCGAATTTTATTGCGGTGTATCCGCGATTTACGCAATCCAGCGCGCTTTCGGCGGCCATCTCGGGGGAGGTCCAGAAAGTGGTCAGATCATGGTGCGGCAGGGGGTAGAGATAGGTATAGGCGCGGATGCGGTCGTTCATCCGGCCCCCGAGCAGCGCCCAGACCGGCCGCCCGCGCGCCTTGCCCAGGATGTCCCAACAGGCGATTTCCAGCCCGGAGAAGGCTCCCATGACCGTCAGGTCCGGTCGTCCGGTGAAGCCCGCGGAATAGGCGCGGCGGAACATCAGTTCGATATTCTCGGGGTTTTCACCCGCCATATGGCGCGAAAATACATCCTCGATCACGGCCCGCATCGCCTTTGGCCCGACCGAGGAGGCATAGCATTCGCCCCAGCCGGTGATCCCGTCATCGGTGGTGAGCTTGACCAGAATCCAGTAGCGCCCGCCCCATCCCGGCGCGGGCGGGGCGGTCACGATGATGTCGAGATCGGTCAGTTTCATGGCTCTCCCCTTCGCGCGTTGCGCCTGTGACGAGGAGGGACGGGGGCTCTGCCCCCGGACCCCCGGGATATTTGGGGCCAGAAGAAGCCCCCTCAGCCGAACACGATCACGTTGCGCCGCGCGGCGCCGGATTTCGTGTCGGCGATGGCCTCGTTGATCTGATCGAGCGACCAGCGGCCCGAGATCAGTTCGTCAAGCTTGAGCCGCCCCTGTCCATAGAGATCGATCATCCACGGGATGTCGCGGCGGATCACCGTCTCACCCATCTTGGAGCCGATCATCGCCTGACCGGCGGCGGCGAAATTGCCAGCCTCATAGCGGCTTTCGGCCCCCGAATGGGGCATTCCGACCATGATCATCTTGCCGCCACCCGCAAGGTAGCGCGGCGCCTCGTCATAGGCGCGCGCGGCACCCACGGTGACGAAGACCGCATCGGCCCCGCGCCCCATTGCCGCCTTGGCCGCGCGCCAGGGCATCTCTTGGGTGGCGAGCACGCCGTCGGTTGCGCCGAACTCGCGTGCCACGGCGAGTTTTTCCTCGCTCATGTCCACCGCCACGATGCGGCGCGCGCCGGCGATGCGCGCGCCCTGGATGGCGTTGAGGCCGACGCCGCCCGCGCCGATCACCACCACGTCCTGTCCCGCGCGCAGCCCTGCCGCGTTGACCACGGCACCCACGCCGGTGATCACCCCGCAGGCCAGCAATGAGGCGGCGGCCATGTCGATGCCTTCGGGGATCTTCACCACCTGGCTGTGATGCACGGTGACGGCCTCGGCGAAGGCCCCGCAGGCCATGGCCTGATGCAGCTTGCCGCCATCCGGCATGGAGAGCGGCCCGTGATCGCCGTCATAGGGCGTCTCGCAGCCCGTGGGCCGCCCGCCCGCGCAGGGCGCGCATTGCCCGCAGGCGCGGATGAGCGTGACCACGACCGGATCGCCCACGGCCAGACCGGTGACGCCGGGGCCAAGGCCGCGCACGCGGCCTGCGGCCTCGTGGCCATAGAGCGCCGGGAGCGAGCCGCCCCATCCACCCTCGGCATAGGTGATGTCCGAATGGCAGATCGCCACCGCGTCGAGCGTGATTTCGACTTCGTCTGGCCCGGGTGCGCGCAAGGACACGTCTTCGATGGAGAGCGGAGCGCCGAATTCGTGGCAGACGGCGGCCTTGATGGTTCGCATGAATTTTCCCCTCATTTTTTCACAGGAGAGAGGGATTCGCCGCCGCCCGCAAGTCCGTTTGCGTCACCGCCGACGAATATGGCCAGTGGCGGAGATAAATTCCGATAGGCAGTCGGCATAGGCTTCGGGCGCGTCTACCGGAGGCACATGGCCGGTGCCGCGCAGCAGGCGGAACTGCGAGCCGGGGATGAGGTCTACCGTTTCGCGCACCAGATCGGGCGGGGTAGAGCCGTCTTCGGAGCCTGCGATGCCGAGGGTGGAGAGGCGCAGGCTGGCGGTGGTGGTGTAGAAATCGGTGCCTGCGATGGCGGCGGCGCAGCCGGCATAGCCTTCGGGGGAGTGGCCGGTCAGGTGGTCGAGCCAGGGCCGGTGATGGCCTGCGGCCACATAGGCGCGCGGGAACCAGCGGGTGCAGGAGGCGCGGGCGAGCGTTTCCATGCCGCCGGGGGCGCGCGCGGTGGCGATGCGGTCGGCCCAGATTTCGGGGGTGGCGATCTTGGCCCCGGTGTTCGACAGCACCAGTGCGCGGATGAGATCGGGGCGTTTCACCGCCAGCCCCTGCGCCACCATGCCCCCGATGGAGAGGCCCACGAACATGGCGTCGCGGACCTTGAGGTGATCCATCAGCCGTTCGGCGTCGCGGATGAGCGCGCCCATCGTGTAGGGGGCAGGCGGGGTGGAAGAGGCCCCGTGCCCGCGCGCGTCGTAACGGATGATGCGCAGCCCCGCGGGCAGGAGCGGCAGGATATTGTCCCAGAGATGCGTCCCGGTGCCGAGCGCATGGGCGAGCACGAGGGGCGCGCCTTCCGGGTCGCCGTCGTCAAGGTAATGCAGTGTCACATCGTCAAGCGCGAGATGGGGCATGGCTCACTCCAGAAGGCCGAGGGCGGTGCGGAAGGTGGCCGCGTCCACGTTGCCGCCAGAGATGGTGACGATGACCGCGTCGCCCTCGATCTCGTCGCCGTGGAAGAGGGCGGCGGCCAGTGCCACCGCACCACCCGGCTCTGCCACGAGTTTGAGCCGCTGGAAGGCGTGGGCCATGGCGCGTAGCGCCTCGTCCTCGCTCACGGTGATGCCGGGGCCGCAGAGGCGGGACATGATCGGAAAAGTGAGGTCGCCCGGTTGCGGCGTTATGATCGCGTCGCAGAGGCTGCCGGAAAGCCGGGTATTGCGTTGGATTTCACCGGAGGCGAGCGAGCGGGCGGTATCGTCGAAATCTTCGGGTTCCACGGGCCGCGCGCGCAGCCCCTTGGCCTCGGCCTCCAGCGCCAGCGCGATGCCCGAAGTGAGCCCGCCGCCGCCGCAGCAGACCAGCACATCGGCGGTCTCCAGCCCGAGCGCGCGTGCGTCCTCGGCGATCTCCAGCCCGACGGTGCCTTGGCCTGCGATGACCTGCGGCTCGTCGAAGGGCTTGATGAGGGTGAGGCCGCGCGCGGCGGACAGCGCCGCGCCGAGCGCGTCGCGGTCCTCATGCGCGCGGTCGTAGAGCGCCACCTCGGCGCCGAGGGCGCGGGTGTTGTCGATCTTGAGGCGGGGCGCGTCGGCGGGCATGATGATGACGCAAGGCACGCCGAATTGCTGCGCGGCCAGCGCTACGCCCTGCGCGTGGTTGCCGCTTGAGAAGGCGATGACGCCGCGCGCGCGCGTCTCGGGGTCGAGCGCGGAGACGGCAGAGCGGCCGCCGCGATACTTGAAGCTGCCGGTATGTTGCAGGCATTCGGGTTTGACGTAGACGTGCCGCCCGGCGATTTCGTCGAGGAAAGGGGAGGACAGGAGCGGCGTGCGCCGCGCGTGGCCGTCAAGACGGGCCTGCGCGGCGCGGATCATCGTGATGTCGGTCATGTTGTCCGTTCAAGAAGGGTGTGGATTGCGGCGAGGGCCTGCGGTTCGTCGAGGAAGGGGACGTGGCCCCTGTCGGGCACGGTTGCGGCGATGAGGTCGGGGTGGCGGGCCTTCATGGCGGTGAGGGTGGCCGTGTTCAAGAGGTCAGAGTTCGCGCCCCGGATCGCGGCGAGCGGCAGATCGCGCAGCGCGTCGAACATCAGCCACAGGTCGGGCACGTCTCCGGTGCCCGCCTGACCGATCAGCGCATCCCGCAGCCGCGCGTCATAGCGCAGCGCCAGCCCGCCGTCGGGTTTTTCGGCAAACATCGCCTCGGCCTGCGCGCGCCAGCGGGAGAGGGGCATGCCGGGGAAGCCGGTCTCGTGGATATGTTTGAGGGCGCTTGCGGCGGTGTCGAGATCGGGCAGGCCGGGTTCGCGGCCCACGTAATCCATGATCCGCTCCAGCCCCTCGGTGGCGACCTCGGGGCCGATATCGTTCAGCACCACGCCCGAGAGACGGCCGGGATGGGTGTGCGCCATGGCCATCGCCACCAGACCGCCGCGCGAGGTGCCGATGAGGGCCACGCGGTCAAGCCCGAGATGGTCAAGCAGCTCTACGGCGTCCTGCGCTTCGCGCAGGATGTTGTAGGACATGAAATCGGGGGCATGGTCCGATTGCCCGCGCCCGCGATAATCGAGCCGGATCACGCGATGACCGGGCAGATGCGGCAGCAGGAACTGGAAATCCGCGCTGTTGCGGGTGAGGCCCGCAAGGCAGAGGACGGGCGCGCCTGTGCCCTTGTCCTCGTAATGCAGCGAAAGGCCATCGGAGGTGGTAAAATGCGCCATCACGCGCCTGCCAGTGCCGGGATGCCGGTCAGGTCCGAGAGTTGCCTGTCGGGGGTGGCGGGCAGGCGATCCACCGGGTCGGCCGCACGGTTGACCCAAGCCGTCTGAAAGCCGTAACCGGCGGCGGCGCAGGCGTCCCAGCCGTTTGACGACACGAAGAGCACCTCCTCGGGGGCGCAGCCGAAGCGCTGGCCGACAAGGTCATAGACCACGCGGGCGGGCTTGTAGATGCCGACGCTTTCGACCGAGAGCACATCGTCGAGCAGATCGCCGATGCCCGCCGAGCGCACCGCGCCGTCAAGCATGTCGGGCGCGCCGTTCGAGAGGATCGCGGTCTGTTTGCCGGCCTTTTTGAGTGCCGCCAGCATGGCGGGCACCTCGGGGAAGGCGGCGAGTTCCCAGTAGAGTTGCAAGAGGCGCGCGCGCAACTCGGTATCGTCCTGAAGCCCTTCGGATTCGAGCGCCCAGTCGAGCCCGTCCTGCGTCACCTGCCAGAAACCGATATGCGCCCCCATCACCGCGCGCAGCCAGGTGTATTGAAGCTGTTTCAGCCGCCATTTCTCGGCGATGGCCGGCCAGTGGCGGGCGAAGGTTTCGCGCCCCGGTTCGGTGCTGGCCGCGCGCGCGGCGGCGGACACGTCGAAAAGCGTGCCGTAGGCGTCGAAAATGCAGGTGGTGATCGGCATGGCGTTTCCCCTCTCGCGTTTCGCGCGGAGACTGGCACGGATGGGGGGGAGGGGGAAGGGGGCTGGGCAATGTGGGGGCGCGGTCCTTGACCGTTATGTCCCGACCGGCGACACCGGTCAGCGCCCGCCTGTCCCCCGGCGGGCGCTTCAGACGTTGCAGACTGGTGCAACGATGGGATTCTGGCGATTGTGGTGCCGCTGGGATCGGCGCGCGAAGCGATGGTCGAGCGGCCCGCGGGGAGGTGTTTGCGAATCCGTCACAGCTCGATTAAGCTGTGTGTATCGCACAAGCACCCGTGCAGCGACGCGCGGCCTTGCAAACCCACCCCCCCCAAAGCACTGGACATCACATGACGCAGGTCAAACCGGGCGATACCGTCCGTATTCACTATACCGGCACGCTGTCTGACGGGCAGACATTCGATTCCTCCGAAGGGCGTGATCCGCTCGAATTCACCGTGGGATCAGGCCAGATCATTCCCGGCCTCGATGCCGCCATTCCCGGCATGAGCGTGGGCGAAAAGAAGACCGTCGCGGTCGTCGCCGACGACGCCTATGGCCAGCCTGATCCTGCCGCGCGCCAGACGGTGCCGCGCGTCGATATCCCGGCGGAAATTCCGCTCGATCTGGGCACGCAGTTGCAGGTGCAGACGCCGCAGGGGCAGGTCATGCCGGTGACTGTGGTCGAGGTGACCGAAGATCAGGTGGTGCTTGACGCCAATCACCCGCTGGCGGGGCACGACCTGACCTTTGCGATCGAACTGGTCGAGATCGCTTGAACGATGGCGCTTGAGCCGCTGCGCGCGCCGGGCTGTTGTGGTCCGGCGCATTGCATTTCGGATCGGGTGCGATAGGCTGGCACGATGCCGAGCCCGACGGAGAAAGAGAATGTCTGCGACCGAGAAGCTGCTCGCCCGTATCCGTGATCTGCAGGACGAACTGGAAGAGGAATTCGCCCGCCGCCGCGACGCGTTCCACTATGGGGTCGAGAACGGGCGCGTGGTGTTCGAGGCCGAGGTGCGCCGCCGCCACCGAGAAATGCGCGTGCGCCTTGTGACCTTCCTGCGCCGGACGCGCCCTATGACGGTGCTGACCGCACCGCTGGTTTACAGCCTGATCGTGCCCTTCGTTCTGGTTGATCTGTTCGTGACGGTCTATCAGGCTGTCTGCTTTCCGGTCTACGGCATCGACAAGGTCCGGCGCGCTGATTTCATTCGCGTGGACCGTCACCATCTTGCCTATCTCAATGCGCTGCAAAAGCTGAACTGCGTCTATTGCGGTTATTGCAACGGCCTGATCGGCTATGTGCAGGAAATCGCCGGCCGGACCGAGGCATTCTGGTGCCCGGTCAAGCATGCCGCGCGGATCGGGGCACACCATGCCTATTACGCGCAATTCGTGGATTACGGCGATGCCGAAGGGTTTGCCGAAGGTCTTGCCACCGCGCGCCGCCGGATCACGCGGCCCGGTTTGTCTGGGATCAACTCACGCGATTGCGACACCTTGCCGGACTGAGAGACGCGGGCGTGAGAGACGCGGACCGAGAGGGGTTAGCGCTTGCGGCGCAGGCGGATCACCACATCGACGCTGGCGATCTCGGCGCCTTTGGGGGCGCGGGGCAGGCGGGCGATTTCGAGATCCTCGGCGGGGGCGTCGGTCAGGCGATTCTCGTCTTCCCAGTAGAAATGTGGGTGGTCATGGGTGTTGGTGTCGAAATGGCTCTTGGAGCCGTCAACGGTGATCTCCTGCAACAGACCCGCCTCACAGAAGGCGCGCAGCGTGTTGTAGACCGTGGCGAGCGAGACGCTTTCGCCCTGCTTGCGGGCGCGGGCGAAAAGGCTCTCGGCGGTCACATGCCGGTGTTGTCCGTCTCCCACCAGAAGCCGCGCAAGCGCCACGCGCTGACGGGTCGGGCGCAGCCCGACCGAGCCGAGCCAGTCCGAGGCGATTTCGGTGGGGTGCGAAGCGCTCTGCACGTTCATCACAGGTCCTTCCCGTATCCATCCGTGCATACTAAGGCGTGAGGGCGCCGGATTTCAAACAAAATCCTCGGCCGCGAAAGATGGACGCAGATGCGGCGCAGGCTTGCAACGGGGATTTCCCCGGTGTTACAGGGACTGAAATATTCGCCCTCTGACCTTGACCAAGAAAGGGTCGCCCGAATGGCCGATTATCCGAGCAGTTTCGACCGAGACGATCTGCTGAAATGCGCGCGCGGAGAGCTTTTCGGACCGGGCAACGCGCAACTGCCCGAACCGCCCATGCTGATGATGGACCGTATCACCGAAATCTCGGGCGATGGCGGCGCGCATGGCAAGGGGCATGTGGTGGCGGAATTCGACATCCGCCCCGACCTGTGGTTCTTTCAGTGCCATTTCCCGGGCAATCCGATCATGCCGGGCTGCCTGGGTCTTGACGGGCTGTGGCAGTTGACCGGCTTCAACCTTGGCTGGCGCGGCTGGCAGGGACGGGGCTATGCGCTGGGCGTGGGTGAGGTCAAGCTGACCGGCATGGTGCGGCCGGATCGCACGATGCTGACCTATCACGTGGATTTCACAAAGGCGGTGCAGACAAGACGCCTGACCATGGGCGTGGCCGATGGCCGCGTGGAGGCCGATGGCGAAATCATCTATCAGGTCAGGGACATGAAGGTGGCGCTGAGCGAAAGCTGAGCCACGAAGTGAGCAAAGGAGGCGGCGATGCGTCGAGTCGTGGTGACCGGGCTGGGGATCGTGTCCAGCATCGGCAATAATGCCGCCGAGGTTCTGGCCTCGCTCAAGGCGGGGCGTTCGGGGATCCGGTTCAACGAGGAGATGGCCGAGCATGGCTTTCGCAGCCGTGTGTCGGGGATGATCGACCTTGATATTGCCGAGCATGTGGACAAGCGCGCGCTGCGTTTCATGGGCGGCGGGGCGGCCTATGCCCATATCGCCATGGGCCAGGCCATCGCCGATGCGGGGCTTGAGGAAAGCGATGTGGTCAATCCGCGCACGGGCGTGGTGGCCGGATCGGGCGGGCCCTCGACAAGCGCGATGCTCGCGGCGCATCAGGTCGCGCTCAAGACCGGATCGACCAAGCGGATCGGGCCTTTTGCGGTGCCCAAGACGATGTGTTCCACGATCTCGGCCAATCTGGCCACGTCCTACAAGATCAAGGGCCTCAATTATTCGATCACCTCGGCCTGCACCACCTCGCTGCATTGCATCGGCCACGCCACCGAACAGATCATGTTCGGCAAGCAGGACGTGATGTTCGCGGGCGGCGGTGAGGAACTGGACTGGTCGCTGTCGTGCCTGTTTGACGCCATGGGTGCTATGTCGTCGAAATACAATGACACCCCCGAGACCGCGAGCCGCGCCTTTGACGCGGGGCGCGACGGGTTCGTGATCTCGGCGGGCGGCGGGATCGTCGTGCTGGAGGAGCTGGAGCGCGCGAAGGCGCGGGGCGCGAAGATCTATGCCGAGGTGACGGGCTACGGCGCCACGTCGGACGGGGCGGACATGGTCGCGCCCTCGGGCGAGGGCGGCGAGCGGGCGATGCGGCTGGCGCTCTCGACCCTGCCAGAGGGGCGCAAGGTCAGCTATATCAACGCGCACGGCACCTCGACGCCAGTAGGTGATGTGGGCGAGGTCGAGGCGGTGAGGCGCATCTTCGGGCGCGGCGCCACTCCGCCGATCAGTTCCACCAAGTCGATGGCGGGCCACAGCCAGGGCGCGACCGGCGCGCAGGAGGCGATCTATTGTCTCCTGATGCTTCAGGACGATTTCATCGCGCCTTCGATCAATGTCGAGACGCTCGACCCTGCGCTTGACCCCGCCGAGATCGCCACCGCGCGCGTGGACAATGCCGGACTTGATACGGTAATGACCAACAGCTTCGGCTTTGGCGGCACGAACGGTTCGATGCTGCTCGGCAAATATCAGGGATAAGAGTCACATGACCATTTCGA
Source organism: Roseovarius autotrophicus (assembly GCF_018069895.1). Taxonomy (GTDB): domain Bacteria; phylum Pseudomonadota; class Alphaproteobacteria; order Rhodobacterales; family Rhodobacteraceae; genus Roseovarius; species Roseovarius autotrophicus. The sequence goes on from NZ_JAGQDH010000009.1 coordinate 69,525, forward strand.
TGCAGGGCAAGCGCGGGCTGATCATGGGGGTCGCGAACGACCGCTCGATCGCATGGGGGATCGCCAAGGCGATGCGCGAAGCGGGGGCCGATCTGGCATTCACCTATCAGGGCGAGGCATTTGGCAAGCGTGTGGCCCCGCTGGCCGAAAGCCTTGGCTCGGATATCCTGATCGACGCGGATGTGACCGATGATGCCTCGCTCGATGCGGCGTTTGACGCGCTGGCGGAACGCTGGCCCGCGATTGATTTCGTGGTCCATGCCATCGCCTATTCGGACAAGTCCGAACTGACGGGCCGGTTTCTCAACACGTCGCGTGCGAATTTCAAGCATTCGCTCGATATCTCGGCCTATTCCTTCATCGAGGTGGCGCGCCGCGCCTATCCGATGATGAAGGCGCAGGGCGGCACACTTCTGACGCTGACCTATCAGGGCTCGAACAAGGTCGTGCCGAATTACAACGTGATGGGCGTGGCCAAGGCCGCGCTTGAATCGGTGACGCGCTATCTGGCCAATGACCTTGGCCCCGACGGGATCCGCGTCAACGCGATCAGCCCCGGCCCGATGAAGACATTGGCGGGCGCGGCCATCGGCGGGGCGCGCAAAACGTTCCGCCATACCGAGTTGAACGCACCGTTGCGCGCAAATGCGACGCTCGAGGCCATTGGTGGCACCGCCGTGTGGCTCGCCTCTGACGCGGGCGCCTGCACCAGCGGTGAGGTGATCCATGTCGATGGGGGCTACCACGTTCTGGGGATGCCACAGGCCGAGAATCTCTGACGCCGCGCAGAGGCCCTCAGTGCGCCGCATTTCCGCCATGGGCGGGCGTTAGCGTGCAGCCATGTCCATGGTCCATGCCCCAAAGACGCCGCGAGAGGAACTCTATGCCGCACGGGCGCGCAAGGCGCGTGCCCGCGCCTGGCCGGTGGGGATCCTGCTTGTGGGCAGCATCGGCGCGGCGATCTGGCAGGAGCCGCGCCTTTGGCCCAAGGGGCACGAGATGATGCAGGATGCCTCGGTTGTTCTTGTCCGGATGACCGAGGGCAATGACCGGGTGCGCGGCTTTTTTACCACGCTGACCGGAGGGCGCACCCCCGACAGCAAGGTCGGGTTGGCCGAAAAGCTGTCCGATGTCCTCGCGCGCTGAGCCGTGCCGCTCAGAACCACTGGCCGGGTTCGATCAGCCCCAGATCCAGCAATTGTCGTGAGTGCCATTCGAACGGCACGGAGTTGTGCCATTTGAAGCTGCGGATGTCGAAGGTCGAGCCTGGGTTGCGCTTGAGCGCCTTGGCCGTGCGGAACGAGACCAGCGCCGCCGTCAGGTTGTTGTGCCAGGGACAGGCATAGGTGTTGTATTCCTCGTCCGAGAATGTGTGATCCTCGCGCAGGCGTAACCCCGATCTGGCGCGGAAGAGCGCGATGCGGTCGATTTTGCGCCGGGTCGCGGGGATATGTTCCTCATAGCGCCAGCGCAGCCCGCCGTAGAAGTCTAGCTGCCGCTCCTTGGGGCGGTTTGGGTTGTCGGGATCGGGGCGGCCAAGCGCGTAATAGCCGGAACGGTCCAGATGCGCCTCTTCCAGACAGACCGCATCGCGGTGGCGGTCGAGATCGGGTGCGTAGAGGTCGATCACATAGCTGAGCATCGCGTTGCGGCGTTCTTCGGTGTGAAAGGCCAGCAACTCGCCTACGGTGCGCGTTTCGCAGAACGGGTAGAACAGGTATTCGGCGTTGTAGCAGTAATACAGCCAGAGACCGGGCGCTTTCTCGATCACCGCGTTGACAGCGTCGGTCAGATCGTCGCTGGCGGCAAGATCGTGGCGGATGCGAACGAGACGCGGGTCGGCGGCTACATCATCGGCCACGCCAAAGGTGTCGGGCGCGAAAAACAGGACCGCCTTGAACCCAAGGTCGAGATGATGGCGCAGGGTCGAGTCGAGTTCCGTCTCGTCCTCGGCAAAGATCAACGCCACCGGCCCGCTGGCCAGCGCCTTGCCCGGTTGTGCGAGAAACGCCTTGAGTGTCGATGCCGTCATTTTTCTGTCCTGCCCGATTTTCCGCAGAATCGGCAAAACCGCCGGGCATTGCAAGAGGGGGCGGCCCTGATGTAGGAACGCGGCTTGAATCCTCAGGCAGGAGGCGGGTGCATGGTCGCTCCGAAAAAGCTCTTTATCAAGACCTATGGCTGTCAGATGAACGTCTATGACAGCGAGCGCATGGCCGAGGCCATGGGCGGCGCGGGCTATGTCGAGACTGACCGGCCCGAGGACGCTGACATGATCCTGCTCAACACCTGCCATATCCGCGAGAAGGCCGCCGAAAAGGTCTATTCCGAACTGGGCCGGTTTCGTGGGCTGAAGGAGGCAAAGCCCGACCTCAAGATCGGGGTGGCGGGTTGCGTGGCGCAGGCCGAGGGCGAGGAGATCATGCGTCGCCAGCCTCTTGTCGATCTGGTGGTGGGCCCGCAGAGCTATCACCGCCTGCCGCAGATGGAGGCGCGGGTGCGCGAGGGCGGAAGGGCGCTCGACACCGATTTTCCGCTGGAGGACAAGTTCGACACGCTGCGCCACCGCCCCAAGGCGCGGCGCGGGCCGACCGCGTTTCTGACCGTGCAGGAGGGGTGTGACAAGTTCTGCGCCTTCTGCGTGGTGCCCTATACGCGCGGGGCCGAGGTGAGCCGTCCGGCGGCGCGGGTGCTGGAGGAGGCGCGCGATCTGGTGGAACGCGGCGTGCGCGAGATCACGCTTCTGGGGCAGAACGTCAACGCCTATCACGGGACCGGAGAGGGGGGCGATTGGTCATTGGCGCGGCTCATCTGGGCCTTGAATGACATCGACGGGCTGGAGCGTATCCGGTTCACGACCTCGCATCCAAACGACATGAGCGATGATCTGATCGCGGCGCATGGCGAGTGTGCCAGGCTCATGCCCTATCTGCACCTGCCGGTGCAGTCCGGTTCCGATCGCATCCTCAAGCGGATGAACCGCAAGCACACCGCCGAGGGCTATCTGCGGCTGATCGAGCGCATCCGCGCGGCGCGGCCCGATATCCTGATCTCGGGGGATTTCATCGTGGGCTTTCCCGAAGAGACCGAGGCCGATTTTCAGGCTACGCTCGATCTCATCGAGGCGGTTGGCTATGGGCAGGCGTTTTCCTTCAAGTATTCCACCCGCCCAGGAACCCCGGCGGCGGAACGCCCGCAGGTCGATGACGCGGTGAAATCCGAGCGGCTCCAGCGGCTGCAAGACCTCATCACCCGCCAGCAGCGGGCGGTGCAGGATGCCATGGTCGGGCGCACCGTCGGGGTGCTGTTCGAAAAACCGGGCCGCCTGCCGGGGCAGATGGTGGGCAAATCCGACCACCTGCACGCGGTTCATGTGGCCGGCAGCGGCCTGAACGTGGGCGATCTCGCAAGGGTTGAGATTGTCGATAGCGGGCCGAACTCGCTCGCCGGGCGCGTTCTGGCTTCCTGACTGCGGAAACTCTGGCGAAACAGGGGCGATATTGCGGCGCCGTTGGGATTGTTTCCGGCAGGGCCACAATATCTGGTAGAATTTGCTTAACATGGACCACAAGTCTGCTAGACTTTCGCCACATTCTGAACAACGCAATACTGGCGCCGGTAAACCGGCCAGATGTGGGGGACGAGGGAAGTGGTTGCGATCAGGTCGGACATTCTGAACAGGGTCGCCGGTGCAGCGGTGATCGGGGCACTTGCGCTTTCGGTCGCGGCGGGTGCGGCCAAGGCGCAAGCGGGACAGCGCACGGTGGTCGGAGAGCGTTACATTCCCACGATCTGGATCGATCCGGACGGCTGCGAGCATTGGGTGATGGATGACGGTGCCGAGGGTTACATGAGTCCTCACCTGACAAGGGACGGCCGTCCGGTCTGCCGCGACCTGAACCTGTGCGGCACAGTCCAGACCGATCAGCTGTTTGCCACTGACAGCGCCCGTATCAGCCCCGCCGCACAACAGCGCCTGCGCGAATTCTTCCAGAATGCCAACGCGGTGTCCTATACCATCGTCGGCCATACGGACAGCCGCGCCTCGGATGAATACAACATGCGCCTCTCGTTGCGTCGCGCGAATGCCGTGGCCAAGGTCGCGCGAAACGCGGGCGCACGCATCTCGGACGTGCGCGGCTATGGCGAGCGGATGCCCAAGGCATCGAACGCCACCGCAGACGGCATGGCTCAGAACCGCCGTGTCGAAATCATGTGCTGGCGCTGAGGGTCTTTGTCATGAGCATTGTCAAAATCGTTCTCGCCCTTCCCGTTGTCGGGCTGCTTGCGGCCTGCACAGGTGGGCATGGCAGCGTCGGTCCCGACAAGACCCGTGACCGGGGAACCGACGCCAAGCATCTCAGCCAGTTGCAGGCCGGAATCTGGGTCGATCCCAATGGATGTGACCACTGGATCATCGACGATGGTCTGGAAGGGTATCTTTCGCCGCGTCTTGACCGCTATGGCAAGCCGGTCTGCTCCGGGATCGCGCCGCCCACCGTGGCTACCGGACCGTTCAAGAAGGGCAGCCGCATTCCCGATTTGCTCTGATTGCGGCACAAGGCAGGATGCAGGACCGGGGCGCAGGCGCGCCCCGTTTCTTTTTCCCCTCCCGCACTTGCACGGGGCGGCGCATCTTGGCACTGTGGACTCGGACCTTTGAAACTGGGAGACTTGTTTGGGAACCAGCGCACCGCCCCCCGCCCCCGACAGGACCGCGATGCATCAGGCCGCGGTTGAATTCCCCGATAACAAGCTTTTGATAGACCTCTGCGGCGAGTATGACCGCCACCTTGCCGAGATCGAGCGGGTTCTCGCCGTGCAGATCGTGCGGCGGGGCAATCAACTGGCCGTTCTTGGCGAGGAAGATGCGGTGCAGGCTGCAGCGGCGGTTCTGCACGCGCTCTATGCGCGGCTTGAATCAGGCAAGGCGGTGGAATTTGCCGATGTGGACCGCGAATTGCGCATGGGGTCCGACGATGACGCGGGCGGCCTCGACGGCGATCAACTCGAGATGTTCAAGGGCGGCGCCGTCGAAATCCGCACCCGCAAGAAACTGGTAGAGCCGCGAACCGACGCGCAGAAATCCTATGTCAAATCGCTCTTCGCGCATGAGCTTGCCTTTGGCATCGGGCCTGCGGGCACCGGCAAGACCTATCTTGCCGTGGCGGTCGGCGTGAACATGTTCGTCGAGGGCCATGTGGACCGGATCATCCTGTCGCGCCCCGCCGTGGAGGCGGGTGAGAAGCTGGGCTACCTGCCCGGCGACATGAAGGAGAAGGTCGATCCTTACATGCAGCCGCTTTATGACGCGCTTGGCGATTTCCTGCCCGGCAAGCAGGTGCAGAAGCTCATCGAGGAAAAGCGCATCGAGATCGCACCCTTGGCCTTCATGCGCGGGCGCACGCTGTCGAATGCCTTTGTCGTGCTTGACGAGGCGCAGAACGCGACTTCGATGCAGATGAAGATGTTCCTCACCCGTCTCGGCGAGGGCTCGCGCATGGTCATCACCGGCGACCGCACCCAGATCGACCTGCCACGCGGCGTGCCCTCGGGGCTGGCGGATGCCGAGCGGCTTTTGACCGCGATACCGCAAATCAGCTTCAACTATTTCACGGCGAAGGACGTGGTGCGCCACCCGCTTGTGGCAGCGATCATCGAGGCCTACGAGGCGGACGGCTAGGCCATGCCCGTCGAGGTGATGATCGAGGACGACCGCTGGGGGGTAGTGGGGATCGCGGCGCTGGCGGACCGCGCGGCTGATGTGACGCTTGCGCATCTGGGGCTGGCGTCAGCGGCGTGGGAAATCAGCCTTCTGGCCTGCGACGACGCCCGCATCGCCACCTTGAACGCCGATTTCCGAGGCAAGCCCACGCCGACCAATGTTCTCAGCTGGCCCGCCGAGGATCTCTCTCCCGATATGCCGGGCGATATGCCCCTGCCGCCGGAACCGGACGAGGACGGCTTTCTGGGCGACATTGCCATAGCTTACGACATCTGCGCCCGCGAGGCGGCGGAGGCGGGCCGTCCGCTGGCCGATCATGTCACGCATCTGACCGTTCATGCGGTGTTGCATCTTCTGGGCTATGATCACATCCGTGACCCGGATGCCACGCTGATGGAGGCGACCGAGGTAGCGATACTTGGCAAACTGGGGGTTCCTGACCCATATTAGACGGGATGGGGCAGGACCCCGCCACCAGAGAAGAGACGGATGGGCGAAAGTATAGACGGATCTCCTAGCGCAGCGCGTCGCGCGCAGCCTGACGAGATGGCCGAAAGCGAGGAGACAGGCGGGTTTTTCCGCCGTGTTCTGGGCATATTCAACCCGCAGGACGAAACCGAGGAAACCGTCGCCGCGGCTTCACTGGCAGGGGGAGCCGTGCCGGGCATGGGCAACCTGCACAACATGGCGGTCGAGGATGTGGCGATTCCCAAGGCCGAGATCGTCGCCGTGCCGGTCGATATAGGGATCGACGACCTGGTGCAGGTGTTCCGCGAGAGTGGCATGACGCGCCTGCCGGTCTATGAGGGCACGCTCGACACGCCGCTTGGCATGGTCCATCTCAAGGATTTCGCGCTCAGGCACGGGTTCAATGGCAAGGGCACGCCGTTCGCGCTTCGGCGGATGCTGCGCCAGGTGCTTTATGTGCCGCCATCGATGCCCATCGGCGTGCTGTTGCAGAAGATGCAGGCCGAGCGGCGGCATATGGCGCTTGTCATCGACGAATATGGCGGGGTGGACGGGCTTGTGACCATTGAGGATCTCATCGAACAGGTGGTGGGCCAGATCGAGGACGAGCACGATACCGAGGATGACGCGCTCTGGACCGAAGAGGCACCGGGCTGCTATGTCGCGCTCGCCAAGACCCCGCTCGACATGTTCGAGGCCGAGATCGGCCTGTCGCTGACCGAGGCCGAAGAGGTGGACGAGGAAGAGATCGACACGCTTGGGGGGCTGGTATTCATGCTTTTGGGTCGGGTGCCGGTGCGCGGCGAGGTGATCGAGCATCCTGCCGGGCCGGTTATCGAGGTTCTGGAGGCCGATCCCCGACGCATCAAACGGGTGCGGGTGCGGCTCAGGACGCCTGAGAATGGCTGAGGTGGCGCTGACGCGGCTGGCGGATCTGTGGTGGGGCTGGCGGGCCGTGATGCTTCTGGGGATCGGGGCCGTGGCTGCGCTCGGGCAGGCGCCCTGGGGGCTGTGGCCGCTCACGATCCTCGGACTGGCCCTGTTTTACGGGCTTTATCTTCAAGTAACGGGTTGGCGTGCGGCGGCGTTCGTTGGCTGGTTGGTGGGGACTGGGCACTTTCTGCTGGCCTTTCACTGGATCACCGAGCCGTTCATGGTCGATGCCGCGCGTCACGGCTGGATGGCGCCGTTCGCGCTTCTGGGGCTGGCGGCGGGCATGGCGCTTTACTGGGGGGCGGGGCTGGCGCTGGCGCGGGTCATGGGCGGCGGCGCGATGGCGTTCGTGGCGTGGCTGGGACTGGCCGAGATTGCGCGTGGCTGGCTCTTTACCGGGTTTCCCTGGGCACAGGCGGGCCATGCGCTGATCGACACGCCGCTTCTGCACTGGGCGTCCTATCTTGGCGCGCCGGGTCTGCTCACGCTCATTCTCGCGGCGGCGGTGGCGCTGTGGCATATGGTGGCGGGGGCGCAGGGGCGCGGTGCGCTGGCGCTTGCCGGAATGGCCGCGCTCTGGCCGCTTGGCGTGGCGCTGACCCCCGAGGCGGGGCCGGAGGCAGGCGCCCCGGTTATCCGCCTTGTCCAGCCGAATGCGCCGCAGCACGAGAAATGGAAGCCGGAGCGGGCCCGGGCCTTCCTTGATCGGCAGCGCGCCTTTACGGCCGCGGATGAGGTGCCCGATCTGGTGGTGTGGCCGGAGACCGCAGTGCCTGTCTGGCTTAACCATGCGGGCGAAACGCTCGAGGCTGTGGCGGCTTCGGCGCGCGGCGCGCCGGTTGTGCTGGGCATCCAAAGGTTCGAGGGGCGGCGAATCTACAACTCGCTTGCGGTCGTAGAGCGGGGGGGGGTGGTGAACGAAGTCTATGACAAGCACCACCTGGTGCCTTTTGGTGAATTCATGCCTTTTGGGGATTTTCTCGCTAAAATAGGCATTTACGGCCTCGCCTCGAACGAGGGGCAGGGTTATTCCGCCGGGAGCGGGGCGCAGTTGATCGACCTCGGGCCGCTTGGCCGGGCGCTGCCGCTGATCTGTTACGAAAGCGTTTTTGCGCGCGATCTGCGGGCGGCGCCGGGGCGGGCGGACATGATCCTGCTCATCACCAACGATGCCTGGTTTGGCCAGATTTCCGGTCCGTATCAACACCTTGCACAAGCCAGTTTGCGTAGCGCAGAGATGGGCCTGCCGATGATCCGGGTGGCCAATACCGGCGTTTCGGCGATGATTGACGCGACCGGCCGCATAACCGAGGCCATCCCTTTGGGCGACGCGGGCTGGCGCGATGCGGTTCTTCCGCGGGCCTTGCCGGAGACGGTTTATGCCCGTTTCGGGGACGCGCCGATGCTGGCGCTTTACGCGCTGCTGCTGGCCTTGTCGCTTTGGCGCAACAGCGCGCGCGGCCACAGATAGCGATTGACGTCGGCCGTTGGCGGGCGTAACGGTCTGGAATCCCGTCACAACGGCTTCCTGGCGTGGCGGATGTATCCAATGGAGCATTTTCATGGCACGACAGAACTACCTCTTCACCTCTGAATCCGTATCGGAGGGGCATCCGGACAAGGTGTGCGACCGGATTTCGGATTCCATCCTCGACGCGTTCCTGCGGGAAGAGGCCCATGCGCGTGTAGCGTGCGAGACGTTTGCGACCACCAATTGTGTTGTGGTGGGCGGAGAGGTGGGTCTATCAGACGAGTCGCGCCTGTCGGAATTCATGGGCCGGATCGACGGGATCGTGCGCGACTGTGTGCGCGATATCGGTTATGAGCAAGAGAAATTTCACTGGAATACCTTGCAGTTACATAACATGCTTCATCCACAGTCGGCGCATATCGCGCAAGGGGTGGATCGTGACGGGGCGGGCGATCAGGGGATCATGTTCGGTTATGCGGTCGATGAGACGCCCGAGCTTATGCCCGCGCCGATCCTCTATGCGCACGCCATCCTGAAGCGGCTGGCAGAGGCAAGAAAATCAGGTACGGAAAAGACCTTGGGCCCCGATGCCAAATCGCAGCTGACGCTGCGCTACGAGGGCGGCAAGCCGGTCGAGGCGACGCAAATCGTGCTTTCGACGCAGCATACCGACGAGGCGCAGACCAGTGACGATATCCGTGCAATCGTCGAGCCGTATATTCGGGAAGTTCTTCCGAAAGAGTGGCTTACAGAGCATACTGAATGGCATGTGAATCCCACGGGCACCTTCGTGATCGGCGGGCCGGATGGCGATGCGGGGCTGACGGGGCGCAAGATCATCGTCGATACCTATGGCGGCGCGGCCCCGCATGGTGGCGGGGCATTCTCGGGAAAAGACCCGACGAAGGTAGACAGATCAGCGGCTTATGCGGCGCGCTACCTTGCCAAGAACGTGGTGGCGGCGGGGCTGGCAAAGCGGTGCACCTTGCAGGTGAGCTATGCGATCGGCGTGGCCAAGCCGCTTTCGATCTATGTCGATACCCACGGCACCGGGCAGGTGGATGAAGCCGCTATCGAAAAAGCGGTGGCCGAATGCATGGACCTGACGCCGCGTGGCATCCGCGAGCATCTGGACCTCAACAAGCCGATCTATGCGCGCACGGCGGCCTATGGCCATTTCGGGCGCGCACCGGAGGCCGATGGCGGGTTCTCCTGGGAACGGACAGACCTTGTTGATGCTTTGAAAAAAGCCGTTTGATCAAAGGAATGGCGCGCGATCTTCGTGCGTCAATCAACCTGATATGAGTGCTCGGAAACACCCGACTGGCGCGCCATGGCGCAATTTTCACGGACGGTTCAAGGGGAAAACCCTCAAGCCGAGCCAGGAGGCGTGGCTGGACGAGGACCTTGGCCCGCTCTCGCCCGGAGCGGTTGACTGGGACGTGAATCCAGCCCGCAATCCAATTGATCTGAAAGAGTATTTCGGAGATCGGGAAATCTGGTTGGAGATCGGTTTTGGCGGTGGCGAGCATATGGTGCATCAGGCGGTGACGAACCCGGAGATTGGGATCATCGGCTGTGAGCCTTACATCAACGGTGTCGCGATGCTTTTGGGCAAGATCCGGGCCTCAGGTGCACAGAATATTGCGGTTTATCCCGGCGATGTCCGCAACATGTTCGATGTGTTGCCTGATGGGTCGATCTCGCGCGCGTTTCTGCTCTACCCCGATCCCTGGCCGAAAAGGCGCCATCACAAGCGGCGCTTTGTCACCGAGGGTCATTTAACTCCGCTTGCCAAGTCCATGAAAAAAGGTGGTATTTTCAGGATCGCAACGGATATTCCCGATTATGTGCGCCAAAGTCTTGAAGAGGTGCCGCGCCACGGGTTCGAGTGGCTGGCCGCGGGGCCGTCCGACTGGCGCGAGCCTTGGGGGGACTGGATCCCGACACGATACGAGCAGAAGGCGCTGCGCGAAGGCCGCGTGCCGCATTACCTGACCTTTCGGCGCGTGTGACCGACCGGTGGGTTTCGGCGGAATGGGGCGGGTAATTTTGGCTTGGAGCGGATGTTGGAAGCCGCCGCGCCTTTATTCCGCGCATTGGTGGCAAGCTTCAGATGTCCGCTCCAGGCCAAAAGCCGCGCCTCAGCCTGCAATCCGCTCACCGAGACGCCCCAGCATGTCGAGGCAATGCTGCAACTGATCGAGCGCTACGTATTCGTCGGGCTTGTGGGCCTGCTCGATGGAGCCGGGACCGCAGACGACCGCCGACATGCCGTAGCTCTGGAACAGCCCCGCCTCGGTGCCGAAGGGGACGAGATCGGCCCCGTTCGCGCCGGTGAGTTCCAGCAAGATATCGCGGGCCTCGTTAAGCGTCGTCGGCTCCAACCCGTCCACCTCGCCGATCACCTCTGTGATGATGCTGGCCTCGGGGCAGACGGCGCGCATCCGCGGCAGCAGCATTTCCTCACAATAGCGGCGCAGGTCATCCTTGACGAACGCGGCATCGGCGCCTTGCACAGGGCGCATTTCCCATTCGATGGTGGCGTTCGACGCGATGACATTATGGGCGACACCGCCCTTGAGCGAGCCGGTGTTGATCGTGGTCCAGGGCGGATCGAAGCGGCTGCCTTCGGGCGCGCGTGCGCGCAGCGCCTCGGCCAGTTCGAGCAGGCGGTTGACATAGCGCACGGCATATTCGACCGCATTCACGCCCCGGTCGGGCGCAGAGCCATGCCCGGCCTCGCCGTGAAACCGGGTGGTGTATTCGTAACAGCCCTTGTGCCCCTCGATCACGCGCATCATCGTTGGCTCTCCGATGATGGCGACGCCGGGGCGGATGCCGCGCGCGCGCAGGCTCTCGACCAGGGCCTGAGCGCCCAAACAGCCCACTTCCTCGTCATAGGTAAAGGCGAAGTGGATGGGGCGCGCGCGCACCTTCTCGGCGAACAGGGGGGCCATGGCGACGGCGGCGGCGATGAAGCCCTTCATGTCGCAGGTGCCGCGCCCGTAGAGCCGCCCGTCGGTTTCGGCCAACTCAAACGGGTTGGTGGCCCAATCCTGCTCGGCCACGGGCACCACGTCGGAATGGCCCGAGAGCACGATGCCGCCATCCACCTCGGGGCCGATCGTGGCGAAGAGATTGGCCTTGTGGCCGATCTCGTCGTGAAGGATCTCGACCCGCGCGCCATGGCTTTCGAGCCGGTGCGCGAGATAGGCGATCATGTCGAGATTGCTAACCTCCGAGATGGTCGGAAAGGCGATGAGATCGCGCAGGAGAGAGACGGTATCGGCAAGATGCGTGTGCATGGTTCCTCGGGTCATTGGCAACCGGGGCAGAGTGGGAAGGCTGTGCGTGCGCGTCAAGGGGCCTCGGCGCGGGCCGTGATCCGGCGGGGCTTTTTTCCACCGGGTTTCGCATGTAGGACAGGAGCGCGGGCCGAAGGGCGCGGAGTGAGGGACCGGCCCCTCGCACTCCCCGGGATATTTGAGCCAGAAGAAGGATGAGGCGCGGCTATGGTCAAGGACAGGCTCTGGCTTTATGACACCACCCTGCGCGACGGGCAGCAGACCCAGGGCGTCAGTTTCTCGACCGCCGAGAAGGCGCAGATCGCGGCGGCGCTGGACCGGTTGGGGGTGGATTACATCGAGGGTGGCTGGCCCGGTGCGAACCCCACCGACAGCGCGTTTTTCGAGACCGCGCCCGCAACGCGCGCGACCATGACCGCCTTTGGCATGACCAAGCGCGCGGGCCGGTCGGCGGAGAATGACGAGGTGCTGGCGGCGGTTCTGAATGCCGGTACGAAAGCGGTTTGTCTGGTGGGCAAGACCCATGATTTCCACGTCACCGCCGCCCTTGGAATCAGCCTTGAGGAAAACACCGACAATATTGCCCGGTCCATTGCCCATGTGGTGGGGCAGGGGCGCGAGGCGCTGTTTGATGCCGAGCATTTCTTTGACGGATACCTGGCCAATCCCGGCTATGCGATGGCGTGTCTGCGCGCGGCGCTGGACGCAGGCGCACGTTGGATCGTGCTGTGCGACACCAATGGCGGCACCGCACCTGCCGCGATCGGGCGGATCGTGGCCGAGGTGATCGCTGCGGGTATCCCCGGCGACCGTCTGGGCATTCATTGCCATGACGATATGGGCATGGCGGTGGCGGGCAGTCTGGCGGCGGTGGACGCGGGGGCGCGGCAGGTGCAGGGCACGCTCAACGGTCTGGGCGAGCGCTGCGGCAATGCCAACCTGACCACGCTCATCCCGACGCTTCTGCTCAAGGAGCCGTATGCCAGCCGTTATGAGACCGGGGTGACGCTCGAGGGATTGCGCGGCCTGACCGCCATCAGCCGACAGTTGGACGAGATACTCAACCGCGTGCCGTTGCGGCAGGCGGCCTATGTGGGGGCCTCGGCATTCGCCCACAAGGCGGGGCTTCATGCCAGCGCGATCCTCAAGGACCCGAGCACCTATGAGCATATCGACCCCGAATTGGTCGGCAATGCGCGCATCATCCCGATGTCCAATCAGGCCGGGCAGTCGAACCTGCGCCAGCGGCTGAGCGAGGCGGGGATCGTGGTGGACCCCGGTGATCCGGCGCTTGCGCGGCTCTTGGAGGTGATCAAGGCGCGCGAGGATCAGGGTTATACCTATGACAGCGCGCAGGCGAGTTTCGAGATCCTCGCGCGCAAGGAACTGGGGCAGATGCCCAGCTTTTTCGAGGTCAAGCGCTACAAGGTCACGGTGGAGCGGCGCAAGAACAAGTATGACCGCATGGTGAGCCTGTCGGAGGCGGTGGTCGTGGTCAAGGTCGATGGCGAGAAGAAACTTTCGGTTTCCGAGTCGATGGATGCCGAGGGCTGCGACCGGGGGCCGGTCAACGCGCTGGCCAAGGCACTGGCCAAGGATCTGGGCCGCTATCAGGATCAGATCGCCGACATGCGGCTGGTCGATTTCAAGGTGCGCATCACCCAAGGCGGCACCGAGGCCGCGACACGGGTGATCATCGACAGCGAGGACGGGCAGGGGCGGCGCTGGTCCACGGTGGGGGTCAGCCCCAATATCGTCGATGCCAGTTTCGAGGCGCTGCTCGATGCGATCAACTGGAAGTTGCTGCATGCTTGACGCCGAGATGCGCGCCTGTGCCGATCTGGTGCGCCGTGCCGATCCGGCACGGTTCCGCGCCACCATGGCGGGGCCGGTGGCGGCGCGGGTGCGGCTTTTCCCGATTTATGCCTTCAATGTCGAGGTGGCGCGCGCGCCCTGGGTCACGCAAGAGCCGATGATCGCCGAGATGCGCCTGCAATGGTGGCGCGATGTGCTGGCCGAGATCGCAGGCGGCGGTGCGGTGCGTCGTCACGAGGTGGCGACGCCGCTCTCGGCGGTCGTGGATGCAGAGGGCGCGCGCCTGCTCGATGCGCTGATCGAGGCGCGGCGCGCGGATATCCTGCGCGCGCCTTTTGCCGATGAGGCGGCGCTCTGGGCCTATCTCGATGCCACGTCGGGCAACCTGATGCGGGTGGCGGCGCGGGCACTGGGGCAGGCGGGCGAGGGGGCGCTGGGGCCTGCGGGGCTGGCCCTGGGGTTGGCGAACTGGCTGCGGGCGATTCCCGCGCTTGAGGCGGCAGGGCGCGCGCCCTTGCCCGATGGGCGCGCGCAGGCGGTGCGGCGGCTGGCGGAGGAGGGGCTGGAGCATTTGCGTGCGGCACGGGCACGGCGGGCGGAGGTGGCGCGCGCCGCGCGCCCGGCGCTCCTGCCGCTCTGGGAGACGGGGGCGGTGCTCAGCCGCGCCTTGCGCGCGCCCGAAGCGGTGGCTGAAGGGCAACTCGATCCTGCGCCCGCGCGCAGCGGGGTGATGCTTGTCTTTCGGGCGATATCGGGGCGCTGGTAGAAGTCCGGCACCCTGCACAAGGTCTGAATAACGGGCCTTGCGCAGGGCGGTGGAACGTGTGCGGCAGCTTGCACGCTGCGATCTTGCTGACGAGGTGGGACAAGTTTCGTCAGATGTCGTGACTGGTGACATACGACACAAGTTGGCGACAAATGGGCCGATCAGTCAAATGACAACACCGTGCGCGGCGCGTGATTGGCGAATTACCGCTGTGTCAGGTCGGTATCGGCCGCCAAATGCGCGGCCTTGATCCGGTCCGGGGTGCGGCGGCTGCCGTCATGGCGCTGTCCCGGTGGTTTCAGGCAATAATCCAGCCGATCGCACTAGGTGATCCCCTATTGTGACGCGTTGCGGCAAATCCCCACTCATTCGTGACAGACCACGTGCGCCACTTGTTGCGCGGGCGCGTGCGCGCGCGGCGTGACCATGGCCTATCCCCGCGCCATGCCCTGAAAACGACATCATGTGGCGTCGTGCCCTGCCAAGCCGGGGGGCGCAGCCCGTGGCAAACCGGGGCAGGGAGGCCCCATGTATCCACGTTCCGTACCCGACTGGCTGCGTCATCCGCCCGCCCCTTCGGTGCGCGGCTTCGGCCTTCTGGCGGGGTTCGAGGCGATGGCGCGGGGCATCCTCATCTCGGTCATGCCGCTCGAGATCTACCGTGCGCTCGGGGCGGCCGCGCGGGTGTCAGAGGTATATTTCCTCGTGGGCCTCTTGTCGCTCGCGACCGGGCTGATGGTGCCCTATGTCACCCGCTTCGTGCCACGCCGCCGGGTCTATGCAGGCGGTTGCGTGATGTTCGCCGCCGGCGCGGGCCTTGGCGCGATAGGCGGGCCTCTGGCGATGGTGGCGGCGCTGGCGCTGGTGACGGCGGCGACGGTGACGATCTTCGTGTGTTTCAACGCCTATGTGCTCGATCATATTGCCAAGGCGGATCTGGGGCGCTGCGAGACCTCGCGCATGTTCTTCGGTGCCTTCGGCTGGACGGTGGGGCCTTGGCTTGGCGTGGTGCTGCTTGATCTGTGGCGGCCCCTTCCCTTTGCCATCGCGGCGCTGGCCGCGCTCACCATGATGGGCGTGTTCGCGTGGCAGCGGCTGGGCAACGGGCGGCTCATCACCCGTGCGCGCGGGCCCGCGCCCAACCCGCTCGCCTGGTTGCCGCGCTTTGTGGCGCAACCGCGCCTTGTGGCGGGCTGGATCTTTGCCGTGATCCGCTCCTGCGGGTGGTGGGTCTATGTGGTCTATCTGCCCATTTTCGCGGTCGAGCGGGGCTTGGGCGAATCGCTTGGCGGGATGCTGCTGTCGGCCTCGAACGGGATGCTCTTCGCCACGCCGCTGATGCTGGCCTGGATGCAGCGCCGCTCGATCCGGCAGGCGGTGCGCACCGGGTTCACGGTGGCGGGCGCGCTTTTCCTTGTCGCGGCCCTTGCGGGGGGCTGGCCATGGGCGGCGGTGGCGGCGCTGGCGCTCGCGTCGGTCTTTCTGGTACTGCTCGACATCTCGGCGGGGCTGCCCTTTCTGCTGGCGGTCAAGCCCTCGGAGCGCACCGAGATGTCGGCGATCTATGCCAGTTTCCGCGATGTCTCTGGTATCGTGACACCGGGGGTGGCGTGGCTCGTGCTGCTCGCCGCGCCGCTCTCGGGGGTGTTCGCGGTGGCCGGTGCGGGGCTATTGGGCTGCGCGCATCTGGCCGGGCGGCTGCATCCGCGCCTCGGCACCGTGCGGGCCCGCGAAATTCCGCTTCCCCAGGGCCGGGAAACCGGCTAAAGCGCCGCCATGATCACGCTGCGCACATATGCCGGAACCCGACGCCGACGCATCCGCGCCTGACGTTTCCTCCGTGATCCCGGTGCACCCCGCACCCCCCCCAGCCCAGATCGTTGACTTGCCCCCGCCCATGCGGCACTCAAGGGGCCAATTGTGCAAAGGACCATGCCATGATCCCGTCGATCCTGCCGACCTACAACCGCGCGCCGCTGAGTTTCGTCAAGGGCGAGGGAAGCTGGCTCATCGAGGCGGACGGGCGACGCTTTCTTGATCTGGGCGCGGGCATCGCGGTCAATGCGCTCGGCCACGCCCATCCCGATCTGGTGGCAGCGCTGACCGAGCAGGCGGGCGCGCTGTGGCATACCTCGAACCTCTATCACATCCCCAAGCAGCAGGAACTCGCGGACCGGCTGGTCGCGGCAACCTTCGCCGATACGGTGTTCTTCACCAATTCCGGCACCGAGGCCTGTGAGTTGGCGATCAAGATGGCGCGCAAGTATTTTCATGATGCGGGCCAGCCGGAGCGCACCACCATCCTCACCTTCGAGGGCGCGTTCCACGGCCGCTCCTCGGCGGCCATCGCCGCCGCCGGGTCGGAAAAGATGACCAAGGGGTTCGGGCCGTTGCTGCCTGGCTTCCGCCATCTGCCCTGGGGCGATCACGACGCGCTCCACGCTGCGATTGACGAGAGTGTGGGCGCGATCCTGATCGAGCCGGTGCAGGGCGAGGGGGGCATTCGCGCGCTGCCCGACCAGTGCCTGAAGGGGCTGCGCGCGCTTTGCGACGAAAACGGCCTGCTTTTGATCCTGGACGAGGTGCAATGCGGGATGGGGCGCACGGGGCGGCTCTTTGCCCATGAATGGGCGGGCGTCACGCCTGACATCATGATGGTGGCCAAGGGCATCGGCGGCGGCTTTCCCCTGGGCGCGGTGCTGGCCACCGAACGCGCCGCCGCCGCCATGGGCGCGGGCACGCATGGCTCGACCTATGGCGGCAACCCGCTGGCCTGTGCCGTGGGTTGCGCGGTGATGGACCATGTGGCCGATCCGGCCTTTCTGGCGGAGGTGAACCGCAAGGCGGCGCTCCTGCGGCAGCGGCTCGAAGGGCTGGTGGCGGCGCATCCCGCGATCTTCGAGGAGGTCCGCGGCACGGGGCTGATGCTCGGCCTCAAATGCCGCGTGCCCAACACGGACGTGGTGCAGGCGGGCTATGACTCGCTTATCGCCACGGTGCCCGCCGCCGATAACGTGCTGCGCCTTCTGCCTTCGCTCACCATCACCGACGAAGAGGTTGCCGAGGCGCTTACCCGCCTTGACGCCGCCGCCACCGCATTGGAAACGGCCTGAGTTTCTTCTGGCCTTAAATATCCCGGGGGTGTGGGGGCTGGCCCCCACCTCCGCCCCAAGACACAAGCGAACCATATCATGACCCATTTCCTCGACATCCACAAAACCTCCGCCGCCGATCTGCGCACGATCATCGACTCTGCCCGCGCCATGAAGGATGCACGTCAGGGCCACCCGCGCGGCGCGCCCGATGACGAACAGCCGCTTGCCGGGCGCATGGTGGCGCTCATCTTCGAGAAACCCTCGACGCGCACGCGCGTCTCCTTCGACGTGGGCGTGCGGCAGATGGGCGGGCAGACGATGGTTCTTTCGGGGACCGACATGCAGCTTGGTCATGGCGAGACGATTGCCGACACGGCGCGGGTGCTGTCGCGCTATGTCGATCTGATCATGATCCGCACTTTTGACGAATCCGTGCTACTGGAAATGGCCGAGCACGCCGATGTGCCGGTGATCAACGGGCTGACCGACCGCACTCACCCCTGTCAGATCATGGCCGATGTGATGACCTATGAGGAGCATCGCGGCCCGATTGCGAACAAGAAGGTGGTCTGGGCGGGCGATGGCAACAATGTCTGCGCCTCGTTCCTGCACGCCGCCGCGCAGTTCGGCTTTGACCTGACCTTCACCGGCCCGATGCAGCTTGACCCCGAGGCCGAGTTCATTGGCCTTGCGCGCAAGGCGGGCCGCACCATCACCATCGAGCGCGACCCGATCAAGGCGGTGGAGGGGGCCGATCTGGTCGTAACCGATACCTGGGTGTCGATGCATGACAGCCAGTCCACCAAGGAGCGCCGCCACAACATGCTGCGCCCCTATCAGGTGGATGCACGCCTGATGGCGGCGGCGAAGCCCGATGCGCTCTTCATGCACTGCCTGCCCGCGCATCGCGGCGAGGAGGTGACGTCCGATGTGATGGACGGGCCGAATTCGGTGATCTTCGACGAGGCGGAGAACCGGTTGCACGCGCAAAAGGCGATCCTGCGCCACTGCCTTGGGGTGTGAGGCGGGCCGCTTGCAATTCCTGCCCCTGCCGCCTAGCGTGACCCCATTCCGTTAGCGGTCACGGAGGGCGCATGGGAAAGGCACGGATCGGCGTCTACGGGCTGGGCACCATGGGCAGCGCGCTGGCGCTGAACATGGCGGAACAGGGCGTGGAGGTCGCGGTCACCAACCGCGAAACCGACTGGATAGCGCCCTTCATCGCCGAGGCCGGGCCGCTGGCCGCGAGGCTTCACCCACACGATAGGCTTGAGGCATTCGTGGCCGGGCTGCAAACCCCGCGCGTGATCCTGTTCATGATTCCCTCGGACGCGCCGATGGATGCGATGCTCGGGGTGGTGACGCCGCTGCTGTCGCCCGGCGATATGGTGATCGACGGTGGCAATGCCGATTTCCACGATACCCGCCGCCGCGCCGCCGCCCTTGCCGCGCACGATCTGCATTTCGTGGGCCTCGGCGTTTCGGGGGGGGAAGAAGGTGCGCGGCATGGCCCCTCGATGATGATGGGCGGCAGCGATCATAGCTGGCAGCAGGTGCGCCCCATTCTGACCGCCATCGCCGCGACGCATGAGGGTGCGCCCTGTGTCGCGCATCTTGGCCCGGACGGGGCGGGGCATTTCGTCAAGACCGTGCATAACGGGATCGAATATGCCGACATGCAGATCATCGCCGAAATCCATGGCCTGTTGCACGATGGCGCCGCGCTCTCGCCCCCCGAAATCGCGGCGATTTTCACGGGCTGGAATGCGGGGCCGCTGCGCTCGTATCTCGTCGAGATCACGGCCGAGGTGCTCGCGGCGACCGACCCCGAGACCGGGCACCCGATGGTCGATGTCATCAAGGACGCCGCCGGCCAGAAGGGCACCGGGCGCTGGACGGTGATCGAGGCGCTGCGGCTGGGGCAATCGGCGAGCGCCATCGAAGCGGCTGTGGGCGCGCGCGGATGGTCGGCGGAGAAAGACACCCGGCAGGAGGCAGAGAGGGTTCTGGGCGGGGCTGTCGGGGCGATCACGGCCAGCGCCGAGGCGCTCTCGGAGGCGTTTCTCGCGGCGCGGATACTCGCCTATGCGCAGGGCTTCCGGGTCATGGCGGCGGCCTCGGAGGAATATGGCTGGGCGCTCGATCCCGCGCAGATTGCGCGCATCTGGCGCGCGGGTTGCATCATCCGTGCGGACCTGCTCGACGATATTGCCGCGGCCTTTGCCGGTGGCGCGCCGCGAGGCGAGATGATCCTTGCGCCCGCCATCGCGCAACGTCTGGCGCAGACCGTGCCGGCGCTGCGGCAGGTGGTCGCCGAGGCGGTTCACGCGGGCCACGCAGTGCCTGTTCTGTCGGGTGCGCTGGCCTGGTATGACACGATGCGGCGCGGCCGCGGCACGGCGGCGCTCATTCAGGCGCAACGCGACCGCTTTGGGCACCACGGGTTCGAAAGGCTGGGGCAGGACGGTCTGCACCATGGTCCCTGGTGGGATTGAGACAGGGCGTAGGCCGCCTGCCTGAAATCACGGCAGACCAAAAAAAGGCCGAGCACTAAGCTCGGCCGAAGTCCAACAGGGAGGTATGATAGTGACCGCGCTTGCGCCATCACTGTCATGAACTGCAAATAATTCCGGCACGTCTGGCGATCAAGGATAATTATGCCGCAGATGCAGCATGGCCGCTATGCTTTGTGCGCATGACTGGTTTCGCCGATGCTGCCATGCCGGGCACGCTGCCTGAATTCAGGCAGATGGGGTGCTGGGCGGCTGTTTTCGGGGCGTCCTGCATTGAACAGGAAATACCCGTCCCGACCTCTCTCAGAAGAAGGACCCGGCGCGAAGCCGGGTCCCTGTCTTCTGTCCCGATTGTCTCGGGGGTCAGCGCTTCTCGATATCCACATAGTCGCGCAGCGTCGCGCCCTGATAAAGCTGGCGCGGGCGGCCGATCTTCATCTGCGGATCGGCGATCATCTCTTTCCACTGAGAGATCCACCCGACCGTGCGGCTGACCGCAAAGATCGGCGTGAACATCGAGGTGGGAAAACCCATGGCCTCGAGGATGATGCCGGAATAGAAATCGACGTTCGGGAACAGCTTCTTCTCGGAGAAATAGGGATCGGCCAAGGCCTGGGCCTCGAGCTCTTTGGCGACCTGAAGCGTCGGGTTGTTCTCCACGCCGAGAAGTTCGAGCACCTCGTCGGCGGATTGCTTCATCACCTTCGCGCGCGGATCGAAGTTCTTGTAGACGCGGTGGCCAAAGCCCATCAGGCGGAACGGATCGTCCTTGTCCTTGGCGCGGGCGATGAATTCGGGGATGCGGTCGGGCGTGCCGATCTCGCGTAGCATCTCCAGGCAGGCCTGGTTGGCGCCGCCATGGGCCGGCCCCCAGAGACAGGCGATGCCCGCCGCGATGCAGGCAAAAGGGTTCGCGCCCGATGACGATGCAAGCCGCACCGTCGAGGTTGAGGCGTTCTGTTCGTGATCAGCGTGAAGGGTAAAGATGCGGTCCATGGCGCGGCTCAGGATCGGGTTGACCTGATAATCCTCGGTCGGAACGCCAAAGCACATGCGCAGGAAGTTCGAGGCGTAATCAATGTCGTTACGCGGATAGACGAAGGGTTGGCCGATGGAATACTTGAAGGCCCAGGCCGCGATCGTCGGCATCTTGGCGATCATGCGGATCGAGGCCACCTCGCGCTGCCATTCATCGCGCACGTCGGTGCTGTCATGATAGAAGGCGGACATCGCGCCCACCACGCCCACCATGATCGCCATGGGATGCGCGTCACGCCGGAAGCCGCGGAAGAAATACTGCATCTGCTCATGGAGCATGGTGTGGTTGGTCACCCGGCTCTCGAAATCCTCAAGCTGCGCGGGCGAGGGCAACTCGCCGTAAAGAAGCAGAAAGCACACCTCGAGGAAATGCGATTTCTCGGCCAGTTGGTCGATCGGATAGCCGCGATGCTGAAGCTCGCCCTTGTCGCCGTCGATGAAGGTGATGGTGCTGTCGCAGCTTGCCGTCGAGGTGAAGCCCGGATCGTAGGTGAACACGCCGGCGGTGCCATACAGCTTGCGAATGTCGATCACGTCCGGCCCTGCGGTCGGCGAGAAGATCGGCAGATCGTAGCTCTTGCCGTCGATTTCCAGCTTGGCCACTCGTTTCTCGTCAGACATCAGGGCTCCTCCCTTGCAGCGCCCGGCGACGCAGCACGTCCCGGACTAGGTAAACGTAAGCCTTGGCCGAGGATCATCCCCCCAGACCGGCCACATCGGTCAGCCGGGCGGTGGTTTCGTCCCGCCCAAGGACCAGCATCATGTCGAACACGCTTGGTGTCGCGGTCCGGCCCGCGAGAGCGGCCCGCAAAGGGCCGGCCAGCTTGCCGAACTTCATTCCATGGTCTTCGGCGAATTGGGTTACCAATTCCTCAACAGAATTGCGCGACCACGTAGCATTTTGCAGATGCGGCGTCAATTCTTTCAGTATACCACGGGATACATCATCGAGATGCGCCGCCGCGCCCGCGTCGGCCATGATGGGGCGATCGGCAAGGATAAATGTCGCTTTTTCAATCAGTTCCGGGAATGTCCGGGCACGGTCCTTAAGGCAATACATTGCCTGTTCAAGCAACTGCAATTTTTCGTCAGACAGCGGCGGCTGGCCGGTGGCGGCGAGGAATCCCTTCAATTCATGCAGCAGCGCAGCATCATCCATCGCGGCGATATGGCGTCCGCAGAGATTCTCGAGCTTCTTGAAATCGAGTCGCGCGGGCGATTTGCCGATTCCGGTGATGTCGAACCACTCCCGCGCTTGCATGTCGCTGAAGAATTCGTCATCGCCATGGCTCCAGCCAAGCCGCGCAAGATAATTGCGCATCGCGGCCGCCGGATAGCCCATCTTCTGGTATTCCTCGACGCCGAGCGCGCCGTGTCGCTTGGACAGTTTCTTGCCATCCGGCCCGTGGATGAGCGGGATATGCGCGTAAACAGGCAACGGCCAGCCCATGGCCTCGTAGATCATCATCTGGCGCGCGG
Organism: Roseovarius autotrophicus; assembly: GCF_018069895.1. Taxonomy (GTDB): domain Bacteria; phylum Pseudomonadota; class Alphaproteobacteria; order Rhodobacterales; family Rhodobacteraceae; genus Roseovarius; species Roseovarius autotrophicus. The sequence continues at coordinate 92,136 of NZ_JAGQDH010000009.1, forward strand.
CATTGTTGAGGTGGTCGTCGCCGCGGATCACATGGGTCACACCCATGTCATGATCGTCCACCGCCACGGCGAGCATGTAGACCGGCGTGCCGTCGCTGCGCAAAAGCACCATGTCGTCAAGCTGGTCGTTGCGGATGGTGACATCGCCCTGCACCACGTCGCGGATCACCGTCGCGCCCTCGCGCGGGGCCTTGATGCGGATGACGAAAGGCGCGTCGGGATGGGTGGCGGGGTCGGCGTCACGCCAGGGGCTGCGGTAGAGGGTCGAGCGGCCCTCGGCGCGGGCCGCCTCGCGGAAGGTCTCGATCTCGTCTTGCGTGGCAAAGCACTTGTAGGCCTTGCCTGCGTCCAGAAGCGCATGTGCCACCTCGGCGTGACGCGGCGCGCGGGCGAACTGGCTGACCGCCTCGCCGTCATGGTCAAGCCCAAGCCAGGCGAGCCCGTCGAGGATTGCCTGCGTCGCCGCAGGCGTAGAGCGGGCGCGGTCGGTGTCCTCGATCCTGAGCAGGAACTTCCCGCCTCGCCCGCGCGCATAGAGCCAGTTGAAAAGCGCCGTGCGCGCGCCGCCGATATGCAGAAATCCGGTGGGTGAGGGGGCAAAGCGGGTCACGACCTGTTGCGACATGGGCGGGCTTTAACCTTTTGGTAAGGATCATCGGTTGAGATTGGCGCCTGTCTATCGGTCTGCCGGGAGGGTGACAAGTGCGGCGCACCGCAGAGGGGATTGTGGCGGTCTGGCTCGTGCAGCGGGGGGCGCTGTTTCCGTGGGTGCCGGTGCTCTTTGCCTGTGGGATCGGAGGCTATTTCGCCCTGCCGGCCGAGCCGCCGGGCGCGGCTCTGGTGGTCTCCGGCGGTCTTGGCGTGGTGGTTCTGGTCCTGGCGCTCTGGCGCGGGCGGGAATGGTCGGGGCCTCTGGGCGTGGCGATGGCGGTCGTGCTCCTCGGCTTTGCCATCGCCGGGGCGCGCGCACATCAGGTGGCGGGGCCGGTGCTGGGCTGGCGTTACTACGGGCCGGTGGAGGGGCGCATCGTCGGGATCGACCGCTCGGCCTCGGACGCGCTGCGGCTCACGCTCGATCGGGTGGTGCTGGCGCGGGTGGACCCGGACCGCGTGCCGCGCCGCGTGCGTGTGTCGCTCCATGATGGGGCTGGGGTCGTGCCCGCGCCGGGCCTGCGGGTGATGACCACGGCGCATCTTGCGCCTCCCGGTGGCCCGGTCGAGCCGGGCGGGTTCGATTTCCGACGCCATGCGTGGTTTCAGGGGGTCGGCGCGGTCGGCTATGCCCGCGTGCCGATGCTGGCGGTGACGGGGCCGGAAGGCGGACAGCGCCTGTTCGCGGCGCGCATGGCGCTCGCCGATCATGTTCGCGCGCGTCTGGCGGGGCAGGAGGGGGCCTTTGCCGCCGCGATCATGACGGGCGACCGTTCGGCCCTGTCGCAAGACACGCTGGAGGCGATGCGCATTTCGAACCTCGCGCATCTTCTGGCGATTTCGGGGCTGCATATGGGCCTTCTGGCGGGGTTTGTCTTTGCCGCCACGCGCCTTGCGCTTGCGGCGATTCCGCGCGTGGCGCTGCGCTGGCCGGTCAAGAAGATCGCGGCTGCCGTGGCAATCCTTGCAGGTGCGGGCTATCTGGCGCTTTCGGGGGGCAATGTCGCGACCGAGCGTGCCTTTGTCATGGTCTCGGTCATGCTGGTGGCGGTAATGCTCGACCGGCGCGCGCTCAGCCTGCGGGCGGTTGCGGTGGCCGCCGTGATCGTGCTCTGCCTGCGGCCAGAGGCGCTTCTGGGTCCCGGTTTTCAGATGTCCTTTGCCGCCACCGTGGCCCTGGTCGCGGTGTTCGGATGGTTCAGGGATGCACGGGTGCCGCTTGGGCCGCGCTGGCTGCGGCCCGCGCTGACGGTGGTGGTCTCCTCGGCGGTGGCGGGGGCGGCGACAGCGCCGGTGGCGGCGGCGCATTTCAACCAGATGGCGCAATACGGGTTGTTGGCGAATCTCCTGAGCGTGCCGCTCATGGGGGTTGTGGTCATGCCCGCCGCCGTTGTCGCAGCGCTGCTTATGCCATTGGGCCTCGACTGGCTGCCGCTTTGGATCATGGGGCAGGGACTTCTCTGGATTCTCGGCGTGTCCGTTTGGGTCGCGGGGCTGGAAGGCGCGCGCATCGCGGTGGTGGCACCGGGGGGGTGGGTCCTGCCGCTGATGGCGATTGGTGGGCTGGTGGTCGTGTTGTGGCAGGGGCGGGCGCGGTTTGCGGGCCTGGGCCCGGTCATGGTGGCGCTCTGGCTCTGGTCCGGGGTGGAGCGTCCGCCGGTCCTTGTCTCGGAAACGGGCGCGCTGGTGGGGGTCATGACCAGCGAGGGCCGCGCCCTGAACAAGGCGCGCGGGGGTGGGTTCGTCGCCGGGAACTGGCTTGAGAACGATGGTGACGCGGCGGGCCAGTCAGAGGCCCATGCCCGCTGGCGCGACGATCTGCTGGCGCCTCTGGGGGTGCTGCTGGTCGCGGGCAAGGCGGCGCGCGTGCCACGCGGCTGTGAGGGGGCCAGGATCGTGATCTTTACCGCAGACCCCGACATGCCGCCGACCGGCCCTTGCGAGGTGATCACGCCGGCAAGCCTGCGACAGTCAGGCGCGCTTGCGCTGGTGGAAAATGCGGGCGTGCTGCATCTGAAAGGTGCGGCGGAGGCGACCGGCCGCCGCCTCTGGTCGCCTCAATAGCTGCGGATGAGACCCACGAGGCGGCCCTGCACGCGCACCATATCCTCGGGCAGGATGCGGGTTTCATAGGCCGGGTTCGCGGCTTCGAGCGCGATCGCGTTGCCGCGCCGGAAGAAGCGTTTGAGCGTCGCCTCCTGCTCCTCGATCAGCGCCACGACGATATCGCCGTTATCGGCTGCCGAGGTTTCACGGATGATGACCACATCGCCATCGTTGATCCCGGCTTCGATCATCGAATCGCCCTTCACCTCAAGCGCGTAATGGGTGCCGCGCCCAGACAGCATGGTGCCGGGCACGGCGACCGAGTGGCTGGCATGCGAGATCGCCTCGATCGGCACACCGGCAGCGATCCGGCCCATGACCGGCAGCGCCACGGCCTGCGCCGTCTCGACGGGTTGCGCATTGGCGGGTTGCTGTGCCGTGGGGCGGTCACCTTCGATGACGCGCGGGGTAAAGCCCGTCGCCGCCCCGCCGAGCGCCTCTGGCAGCTTGACGATTTCCAGCGCCCGCGCGCGATGCGCAAGACGGCGGATGAATCCACGCTCTTCCAGCGCGGTTATGAGACGGTGAATTCCCGATTTCGACCGCAGATCAAGCGCCTCGCGCATCTCGTCGAAGCTGGGCGGCACGCCGTCGCGCTGCACGCGCTTGTGAATGAACGCCAGAAGATCGAGCTGCTTTTTTGTGAGCATGGTCACACCCTCGTCATGTTCCGAATCGTTCTATACATGTTCCCGTTTTGTGTCAACGGGTTTCGGTGATCGTGTCAAAGCCGCACGCCCGTGCCCTGCAACACGCCGTGTTCGAGCGCATAGCGGGTAAGGCCCGCGGTCGAGGAAATCCCGAGTTTGCGCTTGATGTTCTTGCGGTGGGTTTCGACCGTGCGGACCGAAATATCGAGTACCAGCGCCACTTCCTTGTTGGATTTGCCCTGCGCCAGTTGCAGAAGGATCGTCTGTTCGCGGTTGGTGAGTTGCTCGCGCTCGGGCGGGGTGAAGGGCGCAAGCGAGCCCTGCGCGCCGGTGCACAGATACCGCTGTCCGCGCATGACCGCGTCGATGGCGTGCTTGATCTCTTCGGTGGGCACGTCCTTGAGCACATAGCCCGAGGCGCCGTGGCTGAGCGCCGACGATATGTATTCGGGGCTGTCATGCATCGACAGGATCAGGATGCGCGTGCCGGGGCGGCGTTCGAGCAGGATTTCGGTGGTCGAAAGCCCGCCCAGACCCGGCATGTTCAGATCAAGCAGGATCACATCGGGGGCAAGGTCCGCGACCCGGTCGATCACGTCCTGACCGTTGCAGAAAGCGGCGATCACCTCGACATCGTCATAGCTTTCGAGGATGGACTGGATGCCTTCGACCACCATCGGGTGATCATCGACGATGACGATGCGAATGGGAATCATGAGCGTGCCCTTCTTCTTTCTGGCACCGTCTCGGACTGGCCCTGAGGTTTGAGGAGATGGGTGAGCGGTACGTTGGCCTCGATCTCGGTGCCGCTGGCGGACGACCGGATGACAAGCTGCCCGTCGATCTGGTCGATGCGCTCCTGCATGTTGCGCAGGCCCAGCCCGCCACCCGTGCCGGTGCGCGCGGCGTCGATGCCGCAGCCATTGTCGGTGATGCGCAGCGTGCCGCCATGCGCGTGGCCGCGCAGGTCTATCTCGACACGGGTCGCGCCTGAATGGCGCTCGATATTGGTGAGGGCCTCCTGTGCCAACCGGTAGAGCGCGATCTTGGCCTCGTCATCGAGCCGGTTGCGGAACACCACGGTGGCAAAGGTAGTCTCGATTCCGGTGCGCTTGCCGAAATCCTCCGCCAGCGCCTTGAGCGCGGGGCCAAGCCCCAGATCGTCGAGCGCGCCGGGGCGCAGGTCGCGGCTGATGCGGCGCACCTCCTGGATGGCGGTGGCCAGATGCGCCGTGCCGCGTTCCAGCATCTCGGGCGCGCGCGCGTCGCCCGACGCCAGCCGCCGCCGCGCCGTGTCGAGCGCATAGCGCACGCCGACGAGAATCTGGCTTATCCCGTCATGCAACTCGCGCGCCACGCGCCCGCGCTCCTCTTCCTGCGCGTCGAACACGCGCTGCGTGAGCCGCTTGAGCTTGGCATCCGCCAGCCGCCGCTCGCGGATCGTGATGAAAAGCCCGGTCACAAAGACCAGAAGCAGCGCCGCCAGCATCGCCGCCCCGATCAGGAGGAATGTGCGCTGCACCCGCGTCTCGACCTGCTGGCGCGAGGCGGTGACGGCGGCGATCACATCGTCGATGAAGACACCTGTGCCGATGGCCCATCTCCAGTCCTGAAGCCCGATCACATAGGCCACCATCTGCGTCCGCTCTCCGGTCGAGGGCCGCGGCCAGACAAAGCTGTGATAGCCGCCGCCGAACCGCGCCAGCCGGATCAACTCGTCGGTGACAGGCACGCCTGACGGATCCTCCATCCCGGTCCAGTTGCGCCCGATAAGTTCGGTGCGGCGCGGGCTGACAAGATTGGTCCCGTCATAGTCGAAGACAAAGAAATAGCCATCCTGACCATAGAGCATCGCGGCAAGGATCTGGCTTACCTGCTCCATCGCCCGGTGGTCGTCGGGGGCGGCGCGGCCATAGATGTTGATGAAGGCCGTGCGCGCGAGAGAGAGGTAATTCTTCAACTCCTCGCGCTTGGCGGCGATCAACTGCGCCTCGAGCGTCTCTATCTCGCGCTCGGCCAGGTGCCGCGATTGCAGCGTCACGACGACCGACACGGCCGCCGCCGTCAGGATCAGCGGCAGCGTCGCCACCAGAAACAGCTTCTGGCCGTAATTGAGCCTCAGACGCGCGAACATGGCCATCGGGATACGCCGGCGCGCGCTCGAAATCCAGCGTTTCGCGCGGCTCAGCGGTCAGGATCGTGCCATTCGGCCTCGGGCACCTTGCGCCGCCGCAGCCGCATGGCAAGGCCAAGCGCCACGCCTACGCCGATGGCCAGCGTCAGATCGGTCAGTACCGTCAGCACCAGCGTGATCAGAAGCAGCACCCGATCCGAGCGACGTGCCGCCAGATGCCGTTTCCAGTGTTGCGGTTCGGACATGTTCCAGGCGGTGATCAGCAGCAGCCCGGCAAGTGCGGGCATGGCGAGATAACCCGCGAGCGGGGCGGCAAGCAGCATCACGACGAGAATGACCAAGGCATGAACCACCCCCGCCACAGGCGTGCGCCCGCCTGCGTGAACATTGGTGGCGGTGCGCGCGATGGCCCCGGTCGCGGGCAGTCCGCCAAAGAGCGCCGAGCCGATATTGGCCGCGCCATTGGCGATCACCTCTGCATTGGGGCGGGTGTTGCCGCCGATCATCCGGTCGGCCACCTTGGCCGAGAGCAATGCCTCCACCCCGGCGAGAAAGGCGATGACGAGCGCGGAAGGCAGCAGATCGATCATACGCGCAAAGCTGAGCGTCGGAAGCTGCGGCATGGGCAGCGTATTGGGCAACGCACCAAAGCGCGATTGCAGTGTCTCCACCGGCAGGTTCAGAATCGCCACCGAGGCCGAACAGAGCGCCATCGCCACGATGAGTCCCGGAAAACGCGGCGCGAGACGACGCAGCACCACGATGATGACGAGCGTTCCCGCCCCGATGGCAATGGCGCGGGGGTTGAGGGTATCGCGCGCCTCCCAGAGGGCGGCGATCTTGGGCAGGAAATCGGCGGGCAGGTCGCTGATGCCGAGCCCGAAAAGATCGCGCAACTGGCTGGTGGCGATGATGATGGCGATGCCGATGGTAAAGCCGTTGATCACCGCTTCCGGGATGTGCTTCACAAGGCTTCCGGCCTTGAAATACCCCGCGATCACAAGGATCACCCCGGACATCAGCGTGGCGATAACAAGCCCGTCATAGCCGTGTTCGGCGATGACGCCATAGACCACGACGATGAAGGCCCCGGTCGGGCCGCCGATCTGCACCCGGCTACCGCCAAGCGCCGAGATCAGAAAGCCGCCAACGATCGCGGTGATCAGCCCGGTGGCCGGGTCCGCCCCCGAGGCGATGGCGATGGCGATGCTGAGCGGCAATGCCACCATGGCGACGGTGATCCCGGCCATGAGGTCGGCACGAAACAGCGCGGCAGAGTAGCCGGGCAGGGTGGTGAGTATCTTCGGCTTCATGGCCGCGTTGAACACCCGCGCCGCGTCACATGCAAGAGGGTTCTGCCGCGGCATTATGGGGGAGGGGACGGCTGGCGCATCGACTGCACAACAAAATTACCTGACTACGCAGTTATCGGTATTCTCAGCTTTCGAATCGCGGGCTAAGGTCTGCGCACTTCAACGATCCGCGGACCGCCCGGGAGAGGCGCATCCGCACAAATGGGGAGGAACCTTAATGGATCGCCGTTCGTTTCTAAAGAAATCCGCGCTGGGTGGCGGGGCCGCCGCCGCGAGCACGCTGGCCGCGCCGCTCTACGCCCAGGGCAACCGCACGTTGACCATGGTCACCACATGGGGCCGTGGCCTTGCCGGTGTGTTCGACGCCGCGCAGCGCGTGGCCGACAGCATCAACGGCATGAGCGATGGCAGTCTGACGATCGAGGTCAAGGGCGCGGGCGAACTTGTCGGCGCGTTCGAGGTGTTCGACGCCGTGACCGCCGGTCAGGCCGACCTCTATCACGGTGCCGATTACTATTTCGTCGGCCAGCACCCGGCCTATGGCTTTTTCACCTCGGTGCCCTTCGGCATGACCGCGCAGGAAATCGTCAACTGGTATTATCACGACGGCGGTGCCGCGTTCCACGACGAGCTTGGCCAGATTTTCGGCCTCAAGTCCTTCCTTGCGGGCAATACCGGCGCGCAGGCGGGCGGCTGGTTCAACCGCGAGATCAACGGGCCCGAGGATTTCAACGGTCTCAAGTTCCGCATGCCCGGTCTTGGGGGCCTCGCGCTCGGCAAGCTGGGCGCGTCGGTGCAGAACCTGCCCGGTTCGGAAGTGTATCAGGCGCTTGCCTCCGGTGCTATCGATGGCACCGAGTGGATCGGCCCCTGGGCCGATGAAAAGGCCGGTTTCCAGGAGATCACCAAGATCTACTACACCGCCGGTTTCCACGAGCCGGGTGCGGCGCTGGCCGTCGGCATGAACCGCGACGTATTCGACAGCCTCACCCCGCAGCAGCAGAAGATGGTCGAGATCGCCTGTGCCGAGGCCCATCAGTGGAACCTTGCACAGTTCCTCGCCAACAACTCGGCAGCGCTGTCGCGTCTGCGGTCGGCGGGCGTCAAGACGCTGGAATTCCCCGATAGCGTCTGGGATGCCTTTGGCCGTGCCTCTGACGAGGTGCATCAGGAGAACATGAGCGACGACATCTACAAGCGCGTCTATGACAGCTTCATGGCCTCCATGAAGTCATCCTCGGCCTGGATTGCCCTGTCCGACGGCGCCTATACCGCGCAGCGCGACCGCGTTCTGGGCTAAGCGCGCCCGGTCGCGCAACTTCTGTCCAGGCCCCGCTTGCCGGGGCCTGGCGATTTGGTCTGATCCTGTCAGCCATGTGAGGGGAAACCATGCTCGACGCCATCCTGTGGCTGTTCCAGAATATCGGAATGGCGTTCTACAACCTCGCCTATGCGATCACCAATCCCGCGCTCTGGCTCGACTGGTCGGACAAGGAAGCGATCATGCGGGTCGTCTATTACGGCGGGTCGGTCGAATTCTTCTTCGTGGTGTTCACGACATTTCTGGTGCTCACCGCCGTGGGCATGTGGCGCAACGCGTTCCTGTGGGGCTGCGTGCGGGTGCTGGAAGGGTTCGCCAACACGGTCGGTCGCTTCGCCGCCTGGGCGGGGCTGCTCATGGTGCTGCAACAGATCGTCATCGTCTTTATCCAGCGCATCTTTGCCCGGCCCGACATCGTCTTCGGGTTCGGCATTCCGCTGCAATTCGACATCAGTTGGTGGGCGGAGGAGCTGAAGCTCTACAACGCCATGGTCGTGGCCCTGTGCTGCACCTACACCTTCGTTCAGGGCGGTCATGTGCGCGTGGACCTCGTTTATGCGCAGGTCAGCCATCGCGCCAAACGCATGATCGACATGTTCGGCAGCATCGTGTTCATGATGCCCATGGCGGTCATCACCTGGATGTATGGCTGGTATTTCCTGTGGCGGCATCTCATCGTGCCGAAACCCTCGGCCTCGGACCGGCTTGACCAGCTTCTGACGAAGTCGCGGGCGCTGCGCTGGAATGTCGAGACCATCGGCTTCAGTCCGAACGGGTTCAACGCCTATTTCCTGTTCAAGATCCTGCTGGTGCTCTTTGCTGGGATGATCTTTCTGCATGCGATGGCGTTTTTCTGGCGCTCCTGGCTGGAATGGAAGGAAGGGCCGGAAAGTGCCAACAAATACCTCGACCGCGACACGCTGGGCGAGGGCGAAGAAGCCTATGAAGGCACGCATTAAGGGGGCGGGTTTCCATGCTGTTCGGACTTGACGGGGTCGAGATCGGCCTGATCATCGTCTTTCTGTGCCTTTTCGGGGGCATTCTCTCTGGCTTTCCGGTGGCTTTTGCCATTGGCGGGGCGGGGGTGGTCTCTTTCGGGATCATTGCCGGACTCGATAGCGCGGGGCTTCTGATTCATCAGGCCATCGACCGCTCCACCGAGGCCTATAACGCGGTTCTGGCGACCGGGGTCAGGGCGGATTCCGTCACCATCTTCCGATATCCTGACCTTCCGCGCACCGGTGTTTCGGTGTTTCCTCAGGGCTGGGAGACGGCGCTTGACCGCAATGTGAGTTTCATCGTCAACCGCATCAACGAGCGCGTGCTGGCGGGGGCGGCCATCGAGACGCTGCTGGCCGTTCTGATGTTCGTGATGATGGGCATCACGCTGGAGCGATCGAAGATCGCCAACGACCTGCTGACGACCATGGCGCGGGTCTTTGGCCCGCTGCCGGGCGGGCTTGCCGTGTCGGTCGTGGTGGTGGGGACGTTTCTTGCCGCCTCCACCGGCATTGTCGGCGCGACGGTCGTGACCATGGGCCTGCTGAGCCTGCCCACAATGCTGCGCAACGGCTATTCGCCGCAACTGGCCACCGGTGTGATCGCCGCTTCTGGCACGCTGGGGCAGATCATTCCGCCCTCCATCGTGATCGTGCTTCTGGGTACACTGGCGGGGGATCTCTATTCGGTTGCGCAGGAGAATCGCGCGATCGCGGCGGGCTGCACCGATGCGCTGACCTATCTGGGAACACCGGCGGTCGTGTCGGTGGGCACGCTGTTTCAGGCGGCCCTTCTGCCCGGTATCCTGCTGGCGCTGCTTTATGCGCTCTATGCGTTCGGTTATGCGCTCTTCAATCCGTCCAAGGCCCCGGCGGTGCAGCTTGCCAGCGTCGCGGGTGGTGAGGTCATCACCCGGCGCGACAGCTTTACCTGGTTCCTTGGCGTGCCGGTGGCGCTGATTGCGGGCACGATGCTTCTGGGGCAGGTCAACTTCGTCGGCTCGCAGGACCTGACCATAAGCAGCTTTACCGATCAGGGGCAGGCGGCCTCGCTGCGCACCAATGTCAGCCCGCAATGCAAGGCATCCATGATCGAACTGCACGGGCAGGAGGCCTGGGATGCGGCGGTGGTGCAGCAAGCGGCCATCGACGAGTCCGGTGGCGTGACCGCAAGCGTGCGTCTCAGCCCCGAGGAAATCGCGCAGCTTCGCGTCGAGAAGGAGGCCAATGCCGCCCCCATCGGCACGGGCGTCGCGACTCTGATGGTCATGGTCGGCCTGATCCTTGCGGTGGCGCGCGGCGTTGCTCCGTCCGCCAGTCCGCGTCCGCTGCTGATCGGCGCTCTGGGGATCGTGCTGGGGCTGCTGGCGGATATCGTTTTCATCCGGGCCTCGACCTCCTCTGGCGTGACATGGCTGATCCTTGCCATTCCCATGGGGCTGGCCTTTTACGGGGCGGCCCATGGCGCGTTGCGCATGGCAAAGAACGAGCTTATCCGCGTGGTCTTTCCGCCGCTCGTGCTCATCGTGGCGGTGCTCGGCTCGATCCTTGGCGGGATCACCAACCCGACGCCGGCCGCGGCGCTTGGCGCGGGCGGTGCGATCATGCTTGCCGCCTATCGCAAGTTGCGCGATCAGGACCGCTCGCCCAAGATTATCCTGTTTTCAACCCTGGCCATCATCCTTGCCATCCTCATCGGTATCAACTTCGATCTCAGAATCAACCAGCCCAAGGTAAGCGTCGAATCTTGGGTGGCGTTCCTGTTCGCCTATGCCGCCTATCTTTACGCGCTTTTCGGGCTGCTCTTTGCCTGCTGGGTGCTTTATGCGGGCGGCGTGCTGTCGCCGGTGGTGCGCGAGACGGCCAAGGTCACGAGCATGGTCTTCACCATCCTCATCGGGTCGCAGCTTCTCAATCTCGTGGTGATCTCTTTCGGGGGCGAGCACTACATTCAGGATTTCCTCCAGTCATTCGACAACGAGTTCAAAGTCTTCCTGATCGTGATGCTGGTGCTCTTCATCCTCGGCTTCGTGCTGGATTTCCTCGAGATCATCTATATCGTGATCCCGATCGTCGGCCCGGTGATCTATGGCGGCAGCTTTGATCCGAAATGGGTCACCATCATGATCGCGGTGAACCTGCAAACCTCGTTCCTGACACCGCCTTTCGGCTTTGCGCTGTTCTACCTGCGCGGGGTGGCGCCGAGGGGGGTGACGACCGGACATATCTACAAGGGCGTGCTGCCCTTCGTACTGATCCAGGTTTTGGGACTGGCGATCCTGTGGTTCTTCCCGGATATCGTGACAATCCTGCCCGATCTCATGGGGTGAGGGGACTCGGGGCCCGCGCGGTGGCGTGCAACCGCACCTTCACGCCGCGCGGGTGAAAAGCCCAAGTCAACTACAGACCGGATCCGGCCCTCAGACCATCATTTCCTTGGTCGCGGTCAGCGTCACATCGGGGTAATCGCGCGTCACGCGGTCGATATCCCATTGCAGCCGCGTGAGATAGACCACGTCGCCGTCATTGTCGTGGGCGATATGCGCCTTGTTGGCGGCGATGAAGGCGTCCACCTTATCCTTCGGCCCGCTGACCCAGCGGGCGGAGGTGAATTGCGACGGCTCGAACCGCACCGGCAGCCCGTATTCCAGTTCGATCCGGCTGCCCAGCACCTCGAATTGCAACTGCCCCACCACGCCTACGATAAAGCCCGAGCCGAATGCGGGCTTGAACACCTTGGCCGCCCCTTCTTCGGCAAATTGCATCAGCGCCTTTTCCAGATGCTTGGCCTTCATCGGGTCGCCCGCGCGGCAGCTCTGCAACAGTTCCGGCGCGAATGACGGGATGCCGGTGACGCGCAAGGTCTCGCCCTCGGTCAAGGTGTCGCCGATGCGCAACTGTCCGTGGTTGGGGATGCCGATGATGTCGCCGGCCCAGGCCTCTTCCGCCAGTTCCCGGTCGGCGGCCAGAAACAGCACCGGGGCTGAAACGGTGATCGGTTTTTTCGCCCGCACATGGGTCAGCTTCATGCCGCGCCGGAAATGCCCCGAGGCTAGGCGCACAAAGGCCACCCGGTCGCGATGCTTGGGGTCCATGTTGGCCTGCACCTTGAAGACAAAGCCCGCAACCTTGTCTTCCTCCGGCAGTATCTGGCGCGGTTCGGCGCGTTGCGGTTGCGGTTCGGGGCCATAGGCGCCGATGCCTTCCATCAACTCGCGCACGCCGAAGGAATTGATCGCCGAGCCGAACCAGATCGGCGTCATGTGCCCCTCGCGCACAGCCCCGATATCGAGGGCGGGCAGCAGTTCGCGTGCCATGCCCACCTCATCGCGGAGTTTGTTGAGCAGGTCGGGCGGAACGTGCTCGGCCATCTTCGGGTCGTCCAGCCCGTCGATGCTGATGGACTCGGCCACGCGATTGCGGTCGGCGCGGTCCATCAGTTCAAGCCGGTCGTGGATCATGTCGTAGCAGCCGAGGAAATCGCGCCCCATCCCGATGGGCCAGCTGGCGGGCGTCACATGGATCGCCAGCATTTCCTGAATTTCGTCGATGATCTCGAAGGTGTCGCGCGCCTCTCGGTCCATCTTGTTGCAGAAGGTCAGGATCGGCAGGTCGCGCATCCGGCAGACCTCGAACAGCTTCTGCGTCTGGCTCTCGACCCCCTTCGCCCCGTCGATCACCATCACGGCGGCATCGACGGCCGTGAGCGTGCGATAGGTATCCTCGGAAAAATCCGAGTGACCCGGCGTGTCCACGAGGTTGAAGCGATACTCGCGGTAGTCGAAGGACATGGCCGAGGCCGAGACCGAAATCCCCCGGTCCTTTTCCATCTGCATGAAATCGCTGCGCGTGCGCCGCGCTTCGCCCTTGGCGCGGACCTGACCAGCCATCTGGATCGCGCCGCCATAGAGCAGGAATTTCTCTGTCAGCGTCGTCTTGCCCGCATCCGGATGCGAGATGATCGCAAAGGTGCGGCGCCGCGCGATTTCGGGCGGCAGGGCGGGGCGGTTTGGTGTCTGGTCCAGCATGGGGCCGCGTATAGTGGGGCCGCGCGCGCGGCGCAATAAGGGCTATGCCGTCACGCAGGCGCAACATTTCTGTTGCCGTCTTGTAAGGTGGCCTTGCTAGCCAAATGGTTCACGGCCAAGCCGTGATTCCACCTGACCGGAGAGCGACCATGCGCGACTATGAGAACGACTATCCCGCCCCGATCCAGAGCCCCGATTGGGAGCATGGCGACGAGCGTCCATCCAACACCTCGGGCAACCCGAGCTTTTATGACGTGATCGAGGCGCGCGCCTCGCGACGGGGCTTCCTCATGGGCGGGCTGGCCGCTGCTATCTCGGGCATGGTTGGCGCGGGGCTTGCCTCGCGCGGCGCGTTGGCGGGCACGGGTGCGCCGCTTCTTGGCTTCACGCCGGTGCCGGTTAGCAAGGCGGATGCGGTCGTGGTGCCCGAGGGCTATCACGCGCAGGTCTTCGCCCGCTGGGGGGACGCGATCAGCGGCGATATGCCCGCCTTTCACGGGGCCAATACCGGCGCGGAGCAGGGCCATCAGATCGGCCAGAACCATGACGGACAGCATTTCTTTGCCATCGAAGGTTCCTCCGGGGACGGGCTTTACGTGCTCAACCACGAATGTATCGAGCCGCGTTTCCTTCATGCCGAGGGCTACAAGGGCAAGCCGCTGTCGAGCCGCGATGTGCTCTGGCACGATGGCGCGCGCGACGATGACGAGGTGCTCAAGGAAATGAACGCCCATGGCGTCTCGGTCTTCCGGGTGCAAAGGCAGGCGCAGGGCTGGGCCATCGTGTCCGACCTGCGCAACCGCCGGATCACCGCGCTGACGCCGATGGAGATTGCGGGGCCGGTGCGCGGCACCGCTCATGTGGTGACGAAATACAGCCCCCGTGGCACCGCCACGCGCGGCACGCTCAACAACTGCGCTCATGGGGTGACACCGTGGAACACCTATCTGGCCGCCGAGGAGAACTGGGCCGGGTATTTCTCGAACCCCGATGCGCAGCCGCGCGAACACGCCCGTTACGGCCTGTCCAGCAAGCCCGAGGGCGGGCGCTATGGCTGGCATCTGGCGCGGGGCGGCGCGGATGAATTTGTCCGCTTTGATGCGCGCGCCAAGGGGGCCGACGCCACGCAAGACTACCGCAACGAGCCCAACTGCTTTGGCTGGATGGTCGAGATCGACCCGTTCGATCCTGACAAGCCCCCAGTCAAGCGGACCCATCTGGGCCGCTTCGCCCATGAGGGGGTGGTGTTCCAGAAGGCAGAGCCGGGCAAGCCGGTGGTCTGCTATTCGGGTGACGATGCGCGGTTTGAGTATATCTACAAGTTCGTGTCTCGCGATGTCTATCAACCGGGAGAGAGCGATGGCAGCATCCTCGATCACGGCACGCTCTACGCGGCGCGGTTCGATCCCGATGGCCGTGGCGAATGGCTGGCACTGGCACCGGGGCATAACGGGCTGACGCCCGATGCGGGCTTTGCCGATCTGGCCGATATTCTGGTGAATACGCGGGCGGCGGCGGACGTGGCAGGGGCGACCAAGATGGACCGTCCCGAATGGGGCGCGGTCGATCCCGCGACGGGCGAGGTCTATTTCACGCTGACCAACAACACCCGCCGCACCGAGGCGCAGGTCGATCCCGCCAACCCGCGCAGCAAGAACCAGTTCGGCCATATCATCCGCTGGCGCGAGGCGCGGGGCGATGCGGCCTCGACCACGTTCGACTGGGATCTCTTCGTGATCGCGGGCGATCCTGCGACCAGCCGCACCTTCGACGGCGTGGCGCTCGATGAGGACAATATCTTCTGCTGCCCGGACGGGCTGTGGTTCGATCCTGACGGGCGGCTCTGGATCCAGACCGATATCGGAGAGTCGGCGCAGAACACGGGCGATTTCGCACAGTTCGGCAACAACCAGATGCTTGCCGCCGATCCGCGCACCGGGGAAATCAGGCGCTTTCTCACCGGGCCGTTGGGGCAGGAGATTACCGGCGTCTGCACCACGCCCGATCAGCGCACGATGTTCGTGGGCATCCAGCATCCCGGTGCCACAACCACGCCCGAGGACCACGCGGGCGGGCGTTCCGTCTCGCATTGGCCCGATGGTGGCGACGCGGTGCCACGCTCGGCGCTTGTCGTGATCACCCGCGAGGATGGGGGCAAGATCGGGGCCTGAGCGATGTGGGCGCGCGCGCATTCCGCGCCGCCCCTCACCGCACCAGCGCGCGCATCCCCCGGTCGATCCCCTCAAGTGTCATCGGCACCATACGCCCCTCGAAGATTTCGCGGATCATGCCGATGGATTGCGTGTGGCTCCAGTATTTTTCCGGCACCGGGTTGATCCACAGATGCGCGGGCCATTGCGCCCGCGCGCGCGCCAGCCAGACCTGACCCGCCTCGGCATTCCAATGTTCATTGGCACCCCCCGGATAGGCGATCTCATAGGGTGACATGCTGGCATCGCCCACGAAGATGCATTTGTAATCAGGCCCATAGGTATTGAGCACCTCCCATGTGGGCGTCTGTGCATCCCAGCGGCGGCGGTTGTCGCGCCACACGCTCTCGTATAGGCAGTTGTGGAAATAGAAATGTTCCATGTGCTTGAACTCGGTGCGTGCGGCGCTGAACAACTCCTCCACCACTTTCACATGATCATCCATCGAGCCGCCCACGTCGAGAAACAGCAGCACCTTGACCGCGTTGCGCCGCTCGGGCCTTGTTTTCACGTCAAGCCAGCCATGTTCGGCGGTGGCGCGGATCGTGCCGTCGAGGTCAAGCTCCTCATTCGCCCCGTCGCGCGCCCATTGCCGCAGCCGCTTAAGCGCGACCTTGATGTTGCGCGTGCCAAGCTCCACGCTGTCGTCGAGATTGCGGAACTCGCGCTTGTCCCAGACCTTGACGGCGCGGCGGTGGCGGCTTGTCTCCTGCCCGATGCGCACGCCTTCGGGGTTGTAGCCATGCGCCCCGAAGGGCGAGGTGCCCGCGGTGCCGATCCATTTGTTGCCGCCCTGATGGCGGCCCTGCTGGTCGCGCAGCCGCTCGCGCAGCGTTTCCATCAACTTCTCGAACCCGCCAAGCGCCTCGATCTCGGCCATTTCCTCGGGTGTCAGGAGTTTTTCGGCCTGTTTTTCCAGCCAGTCGGCGGGCAGGTCGAGCGCGTTGAGAACCTGTTCGGCGCTGATGCTTTCAAGTCCCGCGAAGCTTTGGGCAAAGGCGCGGTCGAACCGGTCGATATGGCGTTCGTCCTTCACCATGGCGGCGCGGGCGAGGTAATAGAACCCCTCCACGTCATAGGTCACCAGCCCCGCGCGCATCGCCTCCAGAAAGGTCAGGAACTCGCGGAGAGAGACCGGAACGCCGGTCTTCCTTAGCGTCTCGAAGAAGGACAGGAACATGGCTGCCTCACAAGGCGGCGCGGTGCAGGATCAGCGTGAGAAATAGCCCGCCAAGCGCGAAAAGCAGCATGTAGACAAAGACATAAAGCGCGATATCGGCGGGTTTGCCCTTGCGCCGCCAAGCCAGAACGCCGCCCGTCGCGGCCCCCAGGATTGCCCCTAGAATGACGATCATCTTGCCCCGTTCGATCTTGTCAGCGGGTTGAGCGCGCTGACTTCGCGCAGCTGAGCTTGAACCGCCCAGTCCGCGCCATAGCCGTAGCGCGCCCAGCCCAGACTGTCCAGTCTTACCGCCCGCGCCTCGGCGCTGCGCCCCTCAAGCGCCAATGCCTCGGACTGAAGCATCTTGAGCGTTGCCAGCAGGGCTGCGTTCTCATGACGTTCGGCCACACCGAGGTTGGGTGCGATCAGCGTCAGCGCCTCGGCGCTGTGGCCACGCGCAAGGGCATGGCCGGCCAGTTGCGCGGCGATGAAGGCGCGGTGAATGGCGGTGCCGGGGGTCTGTTCGTAGAACCTGTCGGCCAACATGAACTGGTGCTGCGCGAATTCTGGATCACCGGCCTGCGTCAGACGCCCAAGCGCGAAATGGCTGAAGGCGCGACGGTGGTCGGTCCATCCTGCGGCCTGAGCGATGCGCACGGCGTCGGCTGCCGCAGCCCGCCGGGCCGGGCCGCGGGCACCGGGGCCAAGCGCGGTCTGGATCGCCTCGATCCAGGCGCGCGGCGTTGATCCGGCAAAGCGCGGCGCGATGGAATCTCCGTCCGGATTGAGGCGGCTGAGGATCGCGGGAAGGCGCGCCTCGACCTCGCGGCGCGTCATGCCCGCGCGCAATCCGGGGGCGTAATAGGCACGCAGGATCAGCATGTCGAACCCGGTCAGCACCGCATGCACGTTGTCGTCGTTGAATACGCTGTCGCTGAGACGATAGAGGTCGTTGAGCGGCCCGATGGCCTGCGCCAGTTCCTCATGCAGGCAATCACGGGTCTCTTGCGGGCTGGCGTCGTTGGGCACGAAGATCGCGATCTTCTCGCGTCGGGTGATCTGGGTCCAGTCGGTGCGTCTCGCGCCGCGCGCGCCGCGATATTCCGACAGGCTTTCGATATTGGGCACCACGAAACAGGCGGCGGAGGGCAGGGCGCGACGAATCTCGGCGCGGCTGACGGCCTCGATGACGATATTGGCCGAATCGTCGCCGACCCGGCGGATATCGATGCCCGCCTCGCTGCGCAGCCGGTGGATCAACCGGTTGAGATCGGCCATGAGCGTGGCCGGCGGTGTGCCGGTCACGCGCACGGTGATTGGTCCCTCGAAGCGCGAGAAACTCGGCAGGATCCGGCCCGATTCCATCTGAAAGCTCAGATCGAGGAAATCGCGCAGGATATCCTGGTTGGAGCGTTGCGGTGGGCTCGGGCGTGGGTCGGAAAAGCCTTTCATCGGCGGCATGATGGCGTGACCGGGCAGTGCGGCGCGCGAGGCTGGGGCCTCGTCGGGGCGAGGGACTGCCACGCAGGCGCCGAGGATCAGGCAGACAGGCAGGATGATGCCGCGCATCGGACCCCCGGAAATTTGTGTCGGACGCGGACCCGGAAACCGGGTCCAGGATCAACTATCCCCACGCATCCTGGTCAGGTAAGGGAGGCGCCATGGCGAAACTGTGACACGGGTGGCATGACGGATCAAGCCTGTGCCCTCGGGAAGCTCGATGCTGGCAACACGGTTGCCTTGCGCCAGAAAGGAAACAATCCCGGCACTATGGCCGGGATTGTTCCATGTTGAAACCGGGCTTGCCCCCAAGACCGATTTCACGACCGGTCTTGCTGGGCAAGGCCGGTCAGCTGCATCCGGTCATTCCACCAGCAGGCGCGCCTCGTGGCGTTTGAGCGAGCGTCGCGCGGCGCGGTAGGTCGCGATCCCCGCCTTGTCGCGCAACTCCGGGAAAAGGGTAAAGATCTCCTCGCGCGCAGGCGCGCCCATGCCGTCCATCACCTGCTCGCCGGGCTGAAAGCTTTCGGTCCAGGCGCCATCCGACAGCACTACCTCGTGCCGGTCGCACAGGAAGTGGACATAGGTGACGCCGCTGGCCTGCACCTCGTCGATGCCCGCCATGCCGGTCAGGTGCCGGGCCGCCGCCAGAACCTCGCGCTCGCCGAAATAGAGCGCGGCGCGCTCGGAAGTCAGCAAAAGGCGGTGCTGCGGGCTGACCAGCATGTCGCGCTCGGGCAGACCATTGCCTAGGGCGCCGGCGCGGATCAGCACGGGCCGCAGCGTGGGCGCTGCCATTAGATCGCCCGCGTCAAGACTGCGCGCCCCGATCCAGCGGATTTCCTGCATACCGTTGTCGCGGGTGATCACCCTGTCGCCCTCGCGCAGATGTTCCACCGGCACCTCGCCGCGCGGCGTTGCAATCAGCGTGCCGGGGGTGAAGCAGGGAACGACATTCTCGATGTTCTTGAAGACGATCTGCCCGGTCTTCTTGCCATCGTCGTCGAAGAAGGTGACCTTGCCATTAGTGCCGGTGCCGCCCGGCACCGGCATCTCCCGTATGGTGAAAGATCCGCCGGTGGGGACCGAATCCCCGAAATCGAGCGTGTCGAAATCGTCGCCGCCATTACCGCCGAAGGCCACGTTGTTGAAATCCGGGTCAAAGCCGGTGAACGTGTCGCGATCATCGCCGCCGAAGGCCACATTGTTGCCGCTGCCCACATTGATGGTGTCATTGCCGGCACCGCTGAAGATCACGTCATTGCCGGACCCGGCGAAGATCAGGTCATCGCCGGGTCCGCCTTCGATCTTGTCATTGCCTGGCCCGCCATCGAGAGAATCATTGCCGCCAAAGCCCTCGACCACATCATCCTTCGCGCCGTCGGGTGCATTGAAGGTGTCGATCCGGTCACCTTCGGTATCGTCGAGGGAATCCTCGTCGATCAGATTGGCGCCGTTGTCACCTTCGACCCTGGTCACTGACATCTCGTTCTTCCCCTGCGAGGTGGCGTGGACACGCGCACCTGATGGCACCCTTCTTGCCCGAGGTGAGACGCTCGTGCAGAGGCGACCGCGGCAACCGCAAACCGGGGAGGGTCACACCAGAATAAGCGTGGGTCAAAGCCCCGCCGCATGTGCAGCAGACCGGATGGTCAGCAGCCTGGCGATCGCACCCGGACCACGCGTCATGGCGTGTGTCGGCTACATGCGGTCGCCCCCGAGACCTATGAACGTCACCCCCCAGTTGGGCTGATCCTGTTTCTAATAAACCCGCAGCCATCGCCCAAGAAGAATCGTGCCATATTCTCGCCTCGATATTTCCGAAAAGGCGCTGTTTTCGCCATTATTGCCCTGATTATGCCATGATGTATCCGGCGAATTGTTTCCATAATCCGGCAAGATCACACAGCCATCCTGTGAATTTCAGGGGAAAATTGCGATAATGTGAGGTTTTCTGTGCCGATTGTGTCGGAAATTGTTTCCGAGAAAGGCGTATTGGGTGCCATCGCGCGCATCAGAATGTGGCGAAAATAAAGCCTCAGTGTGTCCGTTTCCAAAACGCGGTCAATCTGCGGGACCGTGGCGCATCCTGTCCCTTTCGGAAACCGGGTCTCTGTGTGCCGGAGGGCAGATGATTCGAACCCGAAGGGCGGCCCCCCATGGCGGCGACCGAAAGCGACTTAGCCCTGGCCTTCGGCAAGCGCGCGCGCCGAGGCGCTGTCGGCGGCGCTCAGCCCCATCGCCTCGCGCGCGGCATCGATCGCGCTGAGTTCCTCGGGCGCGCTCTCGCCATCGGCCAGCACCACCTCCCAGAGTGCCTCCAGCGCGGCGATACGCGCCTCGAGCCGAACCGTTTCGCGGATCAGATGGCCGAAACGCGCCGTGTTGGGGGCGTCATGTTCCAGCCGTTCGCACAGCGCGCGCATCTTCGCGGCCTCGATCGGCCTCAGCCCGTAGAGCCGCGCCAGCAGACGGTCGATCCGCTTGATCTCGGCAAGGTCGTAATGGCGGTCGGATTTCGCCACGCGCACCATCAGCGCCCCGAGCGCAAGCTTTTCATCAGGCTCTGGCAGGGGGGCGGGCTTGGGGGCCGAGAAGGCATGAAGGATGCGCGACAACATGGGTCGAGCCTAGCGCGTGGGGCGCCCTGTCCCAAGCGGATTTTCGCCGTTGCGCATCACGGATAGGCGAGCGCGGCTTTGCCGCAACGCCGCCATCATTGCTCCACAGAAAGCGCGTTATGAATAGCGATGGATATGGTTCCAGCCGTTGAGGAACCAGCCAGATGCGCGATGACCGCCAGACCCCGTGTGCCGCCTCGCAAGTCGAAACCAGAGGTGACCGGCTGCCCGCCGGCCCGCCGGAGAGCGCGTGGTCAGACGGTGATCTTGATGGTCTGGGCAGGGTCATGTCGCGCCGCGAAACGGACCTGAGCACAGCCGTCTGCGTGTTCTTTCAGGGCGAACCGGAGCGGTTCAACTACCTGCCCAAGCGGGACGTGCCCGCCGCGTTCCACGGGATCGTGCGCCTGCTCGACAACATCTGCATGCGCGTCAACAGCGGGTTTTACCTGCCGCATCCCGAACGCCCCCTGTTCTGCCGCGCCACCCTCGGGACATGGCTGGACAACCAGCACGCCGACGCGGCCCAGGGGCGCCGGGGCCGCTGGACTCTTGACGAGCGCGTGCTTGCGGCGATTCTCGATCCGTCCCGGTGCGTTGCGCTTGAGACCATCTGCCCCCGCCCGGCGGCCACGGGATTATGGCGCGCGCTGCTTGCGCCCCTGCGCCGTCTCGGGGTTGATCGCGATATCCTGAAATACCGTGGCCGGGACTCAAACCAACCGTGAGGTTTCGATCGCCGCGCGCACGAAATCGGCAAAGAGAGGATGCGGCGCGAAGGGCTTGGATTTCAACTCTGGGTGATACTGCACACCGATGAACCACGGGTGATCGGACCATTCCACGATCTCGGGCAGGCGGCCATCGGGGGACATGCCAGAGAATGTCAGGCCGCAGGCCTCCAGTTTCTCGCGGTATTTCGTATCGACCTCGTAGCGGTGGCGGTGGCGCTCGTCGATGGCCGTCGTGCCATAGATCCGCGCCACGCGGCTGCCTTCCTTGAGCACCGCGTCATAAGCACCAAGGCGCATCGTGCCGCCCTTGTCGTCGCTGACCTTGCGCGTCACCTTCTGGTTGCCCTGCACCCATTCCTTGAGGTGATAGACCACCGGTTCGAACCGGCGCGCGCCGGATTCGTGGTCGAATTCTTCCGAGCCCGCGTCCTTGAGGCCGGCCACGTTGCGCGCGGCCTCGATCACGGCCATCTGCATGCCAAGGCAGATTCCGAGATACGGAATCTTCCGCGTGCGGGCGAACTCGGCGGCCTTGATCTTGCCCTCGGTGCCGCGCTCTCCAAAGCCGCCGGGCACGAGGATGGCGTGGAAAGCATCAAGATGCGGGGCGGGGTCTTCGCGCTCGAATATCTCGGCATCGACCCATTCCACCTGCACGCTCACTCGGTTGGCCATGCCGCCATGAATGAGCGCCTCCTTGATGGATTTATAGGCGTCCTCAAGCTGCACATACTTGCCGACGATGGCGATTTTCACCGTGCCGTCGGTGCTGTGGATGCGATCCACCACGTCCTGCCACACGCTCAGATCGGGGCGCGGCGCGGGGCTGATCTGGAACACGTCGAGCACCGCCTGATCCAGCCCCTCGCGGTGATAGGCCAGCGGCGCCTCGTAGATGGATTTCAGGTCATAGGCGGCGACCACGTGCTCCTTGCGCACGTTGCAGAACAGGGCGATCTTTTCGCGCTCCTTGTCGGGGATCGGCTGTTCGGAGCGGCACACAAGGATATCGGGCGCGATGCCGATGCTTTGCAGTTCCTTGACCGAGTGCTGCGTGGGCTTGGTCTTCAACTCTCCGCTTGCCGCCAGATAGGGCAGAAGGGTGAGGTGCATGAACAGGCATTGCCCGCGCGGGCGGTCATGGCTGAACTGGCGGATCGCCTCGAAGAAGGGCAGCCCCTCGATATCGCCCACCGTGCCGCCGATCTCGCACAGCATGAAATCGACCTCATCCTCGCCGATGGTGAGGAACTCCTTGATCTCGTTGGTGACATGCGGGATCACCTGAATGGTCTTGCCCAGATAGTCGCCGCGCCGCTCCTTTTCCAGCACATTGGAATAGATCCGCCCAGACGAGACGGAATCGGTCATCCGTGCGGGCACGCCGGTAAAGCGTTCGTAATGGCCAAGGTCGAGATCGGTTTCCGCCCCGTCATCGGTGACGAAAACCTCGCCATGCTCGAAGGGCGACATGGTGCCGGGATCGACGTTGAGATAGGGGTCAAGCTTGCGCAGACGCACCGAAAATCCGCGTGCCTGCAGCAATGCGCCCAGAGCGGCAGACGCAAGCCCCTTGCCGAGCGAGGACACAACGCCGCCGGTGATGAAGATGTAACGCGCCATGCGGCTGGCCCCCCGTGATGCTGTGGTTCTGTCGCTTGGTCAAAGCCCCGGCTGGCCCCGAAAAAGCCACCCGATCACGGGATTTGATCCATAAAGGATTCTGCACGCCCGCGCAAGGCGGGCGCTAGATAGTGGTGCGGGCAGAAAGGTGCCCGCAAATCGTTGTGTTCAGTCGGCGCGCGGCGCCATAGGGGCGGTGTCGCCCGCTGGCGGCGGCAGAAGCGAGTCCACATCCGGCAGGCCCGGTGCAACGGGCGCGGACGGGGCCGGAACGCTGGTATCGCCCAGCCGGTCAAGCACCGACACCCCCGAGGCGTTCTGGGCAGCGATGATCGTAAGCGTGACAGAGGTCACGATGAAGGCCGCAGCAAGGATCCAGGTCACCTTGCCAAGCGCAGTGGCCGCGGCACGTCCGGTAATCGCGCCGCCACCCCCGCCCATGCCAAGCCCGCCCCCCTCGGAGCGTTGCATGAGCACCACGCCGATAAGGCCGAGCGCCAGAAGCAGGTGAATGGTCAGAACGACGTTTTCCATGGGGAAGGGCCTATCCTTGCGCAAGCGTTGGGCGCTATCTAGGCAATTCCGTCCATACCCGCAACCCGGCAATGCGGGGGCAATGCGATGGGGTGGGCCATGCCGGACCAGCGACTGCATCCGCGCCGAGGCGGCAAGCTGGCGATCCCGCGAGGACTCGAACCCCGAACCTGCTGATTAGAAGTCAGCTGCTCTATCCAGTTGAGCTACGGGACCGCATGAGCGGCTCTTAGCGCGGGGACGGGTCGATTTCAAAGGTTAATCGGCGAACGGATCGTCCGGGTAGCGCACACCCGACAGGTATAGGCCGTGGGGTGGAGCGACAGGGCCGCAGGCGGCGCGTTCTCGCGCCTCGAGCGCCTGGCGCAGGTCTCCCGGGCGCCACGCGCCCGCGCCGACGCGTTCCAGCGTGCCGACAAGGCTGCGCACCTGGTTGTGCAGGAACGAACGTGCGGCAAAGCGCAGGTGAATTTCGGGGCCGGTCGGCGTGTCCACCATGTCGATGGTGATCTCGTCGAGGGTTTTGATCGGGCTTTTCGCCTGACAGATGGACGAGCGGAAGGTGGTGAAATCGTGATGCCCGACAAGATGTGCCGCGCCCGCGCGCATGGCCGCGATGTCCAGCCCATGGCGCAGATGCCAGACACGCCCCGCCCCGAGCGCGGGTGGCGCGCGGCGGCTGAGAATACGGAACAGATAGCGCCGCCCGGTGGCAGAGAATCGCGCGTGCCAGTCGTCCTCGACGCGGGCGCAGGCGACGATGGCGACGGGCAGGGGCTTGAGGTGGTGATTGAGCGCCTCCGAGAGGCGGAAGGGATCCCAGTCGCGGGTGAGGTCACAATGCGCCACCTGCCCAAGCGCATGCACCCCCGCATCGGTGCGTCCGGCGGCGGCGATGGTGTGCGGCCCCGGTTCAAGGCGCGCCAGCGCCGCCTCGATCGCGCCCTGCACCGAGGGCTGTTCGGCCTGCCGCTGCCAGCCCGCGAAGGGCGTGCCGTCATATTCGACCTTCAGGGCATAGCGGGGCATCGGGCATCCTTTCTCGGGGCCGATCTTGTGCGCGGATCGCCCTGCGGGGGCAAGCCCCATCCGCGCCTTTCCCCCGTGTTGTGCGCGGTGTATGGCTCTGGCATCCCGGACGGAGCCGCGCCCTTGCCCATGATCCTGCCCGACATCACCCTTCTGGCGCAGATGCTGGCGATGCTGCTTGCGATCGGCGCCCTTGCCGGCGTTCTTGCCGGGTTGCTCGGTATCGGCGGCGGTCTCATCCTCGTGCCGGCGTTCTTTTATGCCTTCCGGACGCTCGGCTATGACGGGCCGCAGCTCATGCAGATCTGTCTTGCCACCTCTCTGGCCACGATTATCGTGAGTTCGGCGCGTGCGATGCTGAGCCATCACCGCAAGGGCGCGGTTGACTGGGCGATCCTGCGCGGCTGGACACCGGCGATCGCGGCCGGGGCGCTTTTGGGGGTTGGTGTGGCGGCAGGACTGCGCTCGGACACGTTGCAGGCGATTTTCGGAGGGCTGGGCGTTGTGATCGCGCTCTATTTCGGATTCGGGCGCGCGCAGTGGCGGCTGGGCGACGTGATGCCAAGCGGGATCTGGCGGCTGCTGACGGCACCGGCCATCGGCTTTCTGTCGGTGCTGGTGGGGATCGGCGGCGGCAGTTTCGGGGTGGCGCTGATGACGTTGCACGGCATCTCGATACACCGGGCGGTGGCGACTTCGGCGGGCTTTGGCCTGGCTATCGCGGTCTCCTCGGTGCTGGGTTTCCTGATGGTCGAGGTCGCGCCCGAGACCCGCCCGCCGCTGACGATCGGCGCGGTCAATCTGGTGGCCTTTGCGACTGTGTCGGCGATGACCATGATCACAGCACCGCTGGGGGTGCGGCTGGCCCATGCCATGAACCCCGGACCGCTGAGGCGCGTGTTCGCGATCTTCGTGGCGATTGTCGTGCTCAACATGCTGCGCAAGGCGCTTGGATGGTAGTGGCGCTTCTGTCCAGGGGTTGGCAGCTTTTCGCGCCCGAACCGGGACTGCGGGACTGGGCGCGCGCGGCGCGGGCGGCGGCCTTGCCGGTGATTTCTCAGGCCCCGCGCGAGTGCGAGGGGACATGGGTGGTGGGCGTCGATGTCCTGCCCAACGATCCCGAGGGCGGGGTGGGCGGCGTGCCGCTTTCCTGCCACGCGCGAGATGTGGCCGAGGGGCTGTGGGGGCGCCTGCCGCTGCATCGGGCCCAGGTCTCGGTGGTCTTTCCGGGCTATCCGCGCCCGCGCGCGGGCGAGGGGGCAGCGGCGTTCCGCTACCGGCGCGTGCGCGCCGCGGCGCATGTGGACGGGCTTTTGCCGGTGGGGTCGGGGCGGCGGCGGATGCTGCGTGAGCGCCACGCCTATCTCCTCGGTCTGCCGCTCAGCGAGGCGGATGAGGGCGCAAGCCCGCTGGTGGTCTGGGAAGGCAGTCACCACGTCATGCGCCGCGCCTTTGCGGCGGCGCTGGCGGGGCGCCATCCGCGCGACTGGGCCGAGGTGGACCTGACCGACACCTATCACGCCGCCCGACGCGAGGTGTTCGAGACCTGCCTGCGCGTGGCCGTCCACGCGCGCCCCGGCGCGGGATACCTTGTCCACCGCATGAGCTTGCACGGGGTGGCCCCGTGGCAAGCCGGGGCCTCGGCCCCGCCCGAGGGGCGCATGGTGGCCTATTTCCGGCCCGAACTTCCCGACGGTGCCAGCGCCCTGTGGCTTGATCTGCCCTGAGCGTCAGCCCCGCGCGAGACGCGCCGCGCGCCCGCCCCGGCGCTTTTTCAAGAGGTCGGCGCGGTCGGGCAGGGCGGTCATCACCGCGCGCCGCTCATCGTTGTTCATCTTCGACCAGCGCGAAATCTCGTCGATGGAGCGCAGGCAGCCGGTGCAGATGCGCGCCTCGGGGTGGACAACACAGATACGCACGCAGGGGCTTTCGACCTCGTCGCGTTGCCAGACATCATCCGCCATGTTCTGCCCTCATATGGCGCATCCGGTCGAGCGCCCCTTGCAGGATATAGGCCGCGGCCACCGCGTCGATCACCTCTGCGCGACGTTTCCGTGACGTATCCGCCTCAAGCAGCGCGCGTTCGGCGGCCACGGTCGAAAGCCGCTCGTCCCAAAAGCCGATGGGAAGATCGGTGAGCGTGGCCAGATTGCGGGCGAAGGCGCGGGTGGATTGCGCGCGCGGCCCCTCGGAGCCATCCATGTTGCGTGGCAGGCCGAGCAATATGCCGCCCGCCTCGCGCGCGGCGGCGATCTCCAGCAAGCGCGCGGCATCGAGGGTGAATTTCTGCCGCTTCACCGTTTCGACCGCGCTTGCCGTGGACAAAAGGCGATCAGACAGCGCGACGCCGATGGTCTTGGTCCCGAGGTCAAGCCCCATCACGCCGCGCCCGTGCGGCAACGCGGCGGCGAAGGCGGCTATGTCGTCATGGATCATTCGGCCACGCCCGCGCTTCGGGCGGCGGCGCGCAGGGTTGCGAGAGCCGCGTCATCCTGCGCGAACGCGCCTTGCGCCTCGGTCCAGATGCGGTGTGCCGCTTCGCGCTCGCCCAGGACGCCGTAGGCGTTGATCAACCGCGCCCAGTCCTCGGCCGGTCCGCCCTCGGTTGCCAGCCGCTCGGAGAGGCGCACCACCATGCCCCTGATCATCTCTGCCCGCGCTTCGGGATCCATGCCGGCGGCGGCCTCGATATCGTCCGCGCCCGGACCCGACAAGGCGGGCAGCGCATAGCGCATCCCCGCGCGCATGGCGATCTCTTCGATATCGGCGCGGATCAACGGCACCCAGGGCGCGTCTGCCGTGCTGTCCTCGAGCAGGTCGCGCCAGAGGCTAAAGGCGCGGTCGGGCCGGTCCACCTGAAGGAAGTAGAGCCCGAGATAGAAACGTGCGGTCGGCGCGCGCGGATCACGCGTGAGCGTCGCGCGCAGCGCGGCCTCGGCATCGCGTGACACATAGCCCCCCGCCGCCTCGATCATCAGTTCCGCGAGCGTGGCGTGGTCTGCGGCAGAGGCGTTCTCGCCACGCAGGGCCACAAGCTGTTGCTGCGCCGCGCGCGCGGCGACCATGTTGCCAAGGGCTGCTTCGCTGCGGACAAGGAACTGAAGACCCTGCTCATCCTCGGGCCGCGCCGCCACCACCTCGCGCAACCGCTCGACCAGTGCCAGGTGCTCCTCTCCCACCCCTTCGGGCGGGGTGAATTCGGGGGTGAAACGCGCCTCGGCCGCCGCCTGCGGCAGCCGCTCGGCGCGTGCGACCTCGGAGGCGGCGATGCGCTGTGCCAGCGGCAGATCGGGATAGCCCGGCGCCCCCACCTGCCCATAGATCCAGACGCCGCCCCCGGCGAGCACGGCAACACTCAGCGCCGCCACGGCGATGCCCGCGGCACGCGGCTGTCCGCCCGTCTCGCCGCCCGCGCGCAACTGCGCATCGGCCGCCAGAATCCGGCGCGAGACCTCGGTGCGCAGCCGTTCGGCCTCTTCCGCGGCGATCACCCCGCGCTTGGCGTCGCGGTCGATCTCGCCCAACTGGTCGCGATAGACGCGCAGGTCGTAGGCGGCCGGCGGCTCGGCCCCGCTTTGCCCGCGCAACAGCGCCAGCGCCAGCAGCATCCCCGTACCAAGGGCCAGCGCCCCCGCGATGATCCAGAAGGTCATGAGCACATCCTTTCGCCCCCCCATGTAAAGGGGCGCGGCGGCGGAAAAAAGGGCCAAGCGACCGTGGCACCGCGCCGCGATGTCGCAATGTCGCAATTTGCCGGCGAAGCGCCGCCCTCGGTCACCTGTTCAAAGCGCTGCCGTCGCATTACGATCCCGACCGATACCGGCCCACGAATCCACGAGGAAGACCTGCGCATGAAACGCTATTCCGTCTTTGCCGTCGCCCGAGAGGCCCTGCGCGACCACATGGGATGGGAACGCGCCTGGGCCTCGCCCGAGCCGAAGAAGAAATACGACGTCATCATCGTGGGCGCGGGCGGTCATGGCCTCGCCACCGCCTATTACCTCGGGCGCAATTTCGGCATCACCAATGTCGCGGTGCTGGAAAAGGGCTGGCTGGGGGGCGGTAATACGGGCCGCAACACCACCATCATCCGCTCGAACTACCTGCAAGACCCCTCCGCCGCGATCTATGAGAAATCGCGCAGCCTGTATGAGACGCTCAGCCAGGACCTCAATTACAACATCATGTTCAGCCCCCGTGGCGTCATCATGCTGGCGCAGACCGAACACGAGGTGCGCGGCTACAAGCGCACGGCGCAGGCGAATGCGCTCCAGGGCGTGACCACCGAATTCATCTCGCCCGCCCGCGTCAAGGAAATCGTGCCGATCATCAATCTCGATGGCCCCCGCTATCCCGTCCTGGGCGGCCTTTATCAGGCGCGCGGCGGCACGGCGCGCCACGATGCGGTGGCCTGGGGCTATGCGCGGGCGTGTTCCGCCATGGGGATGCACATCCTCCAGAAATGCGAGGTCACGGGCATCTCCCGCGAGGGGGGCCGCGTGACGGGTGTGACCACCAATCGCGGCGACATCGGCTGTGACAAACTCGGCATCGTTGTGGCGGGCCACTCCGGCCACCTGGCCGACATGGCCGGTTTCCGCCTGCCGATCGAGAGCGTGGCGCTTCAGGCGCTGGTGTCCGAGCCGATCAAACCCTGCATGGATTGCGTCGTCATGGCCAACACCGTGCACGGCTACATGTCGCAATCCGACAAGGGCGAGATGGTCATCGGCGGCGGCACCGACGGCTACAACAACTACACGCAACGCGGCTCGTTCCACCATATCGAGGAAACCGTGCGCGCCCTGATCGAGACCTTCCCGATGGTCGCCCGCCTCAAGATGCTGCGCCAATGGGGCGGCATCGTGGATGTCACCGGCGACCGCTCGCCGATCCTGTCGAAAACCCCCGTCGATGGCATTTTCATCAACTGCGGCTGGGGCACGGGCGGGTTCAAGGCCATCCCCGGCTCGGGCTGGGGCTTTGCCGAACTCATGGCCAAGGGCCACTCGCCGCTCTGCGACGAATTTGGCCTCGACCGTTTCTATCAGGGCCGGTTCATCGACGAATCCGTCGCCGCCGGCGTCGCCCACTAAGGAGGACTTGACCCATGCTGATCCTCACCTGCCCCTGCTGCGGCGTCACAGGCGAAGAGACCGAATTCCATCAGGGCGGCGAGGCGCATCTCAAGCGTTTCGGCCCCGGTTCCTCGGACGATGATTTCCACACCTATATGTTCGCCAAGGAAAACCCCAAAGGCGCGCATTTTGAACGCTGGCGGCACAACAACGGCTGCGGCAAGTGGTTCATCATGGCCCGCGATACCGTGACGCTCGAGGTTTACGGCACCTATCCCGCCCAGACCCATGAGCCGCCCAAAAATATCCGCGACGCGATCACCGCCAAACGCCCCGGCTGGACATGGCGCGATTTCGCATGAGCCTTCACCGTTCCAGAAATACTCAATCGACGACGCCCGCCACGGGCAAGAGGGGCTGAGACATGAGCACCAGACTGGCCACCGGCGGCCGCCTTCTCGACCGCAGCCGCACGCAGGATTTCACCTTCAACGGCAAGCGCATGCGCGGCCATCCCGGCGATACGCTCGCCTCGGCGCTTCTGGCCAATGACCAGATGCTGGTGGGCCGCTCGTTCAAGTATCACCGCCCGCGCGGCATCGTGGCCAGCGGGGCCGAAGAGCCCAACGCGCTTGTCGGTCTGGGCGAGGGCGCGCGTTTCGAGCCCAACCAGCGCGCCACGACGACCGAGATTTTCGACGGGCTGAACGCGATCAGCCAGAACCACTGGCCGAGCCTCGAGGCCGATATCGGCGCGCTCAACAGCTGGGTCGCGCGCTTCCTGCCCGCGGGTTTCTACTACAAGATGTTCATGCATCCCCGCCCGTTCTGGAAGCATGTGTATGAGCCGTTCATCCGCCAGTCGGCTGGTCTGGGCAAGGTGCCCAACCCCGGCGACCCGGACCGATACGAGCATTTCCATTTTTTCTGCGATGTCGCGGTGATCGGCGGCGGCGTGGCCGGGTTGCAGGCGGCGCTGGCGGCGGCAGAGGCGGGTGCCAAGGTGCTCCTGATGGAACAGACCGCCCATTGGGGCGGGCGCGCGCCGGTGGATGGGGGCGACGTGGATGGTCAGCCCGTCGCCGACTGGATCAGCGCTACACTTGCAAAACTGCAAGACATGCCCCATGTCACCCTGCGCAACCGTTGCATGGGCGCAGGGGTCTACGATCACGGCTATCTGCTCGGCTATGAGCGCGTGAGCGATCACGCGCCCGGCTTCGACGCCCCGCGCCACCGCCTCTGGCGCATCCGCGCCGGTCAGATCGTCACCGCGACCGGGGCCATCGAACGCCCGCTGAGTTTCGCGGGCAATGACATCCCCGGCGTGATGCTGGCCTCTGCCATCCGCGACTATGCGGTCAACTACGGCGTCTCCATCGGCGACCGCACCGTGGTTGTCACCAACAACGATGACGCCTACCGCACCGCCATCACGCTCAAGAAATTCGGGCTTGAAATCCCCGCCATTCTTGACGCCCGCCAGTCGGGCGGAGGTGCCCTGGCCGATGAGGCGCGCGGCTTGGGCATCCGCGTCGAGACCGGCAAGGGCATCGCATCGGTCAAGGGCGGTAAGCGTGTCCGCGGTGTCGCCATCTGCGCGCAGGCGGGCGAGGGCGCGGTGCTGGAAGAGATCAGCTGCGACGCTGTCGCCATGTCGGGTGGCTGGTCGCCGGTGGTGCATCTGTGGTCCCATTGCGGCGGCAGGCTGATCTGGGACGAGGGCGCTGCGCATTTCCGCCCCGACCCGGCGAACCCGCCGCGTGGCGCAAACGGCGAGGGCTTCGTGATCGCCGCAGGCAGCGCCAATGGCGCGACGAACCTCAAGAATGTGCTGGCGGATGCCCATGCCGCCGGACAGGCGGCGGCCAGGGCCACGGGCCATGCGCCCGCGAGCGGCGCCGCCCCGCAAGGGACGGGCGACGATGAGGCGCCGATCGCCCCGGTCTGGCTCATGCCGCAGGGCGCGCGTTACGGGCTGCGGATGAAATCCTGGCTCGATTACCAGAACGATGTGAAGGTCTCCGATATTCAGTTGGCCGCCCGCGAAGGCTATGAATCCGTCGAACACGCCAAGCGTTACACCACACTCGGCATGGCCACCGATCAGGGAAAGCTCAGCAATATAAACGGCTTGGCGATCCTCTCGGACGCGCTCGGCCAGCCCATTCCGCAGACCGGCACCACCACTTTCCGCCCGCCCTACACGCCGATTTCCCTCTCGGCCATCGCAGGTGCTGCGCGCGGCCCGATCTTTCAGCCAGTGCGCAAGACGCCCATGCACGGCTGGCACGAAGCCAACGGCGCGGATTTCGAACCTGTGGGGCAATGGCGTCGCCCCTATTGCTTTCCCCGCGGCGAGGAGGGGCGGCATGAGGCCGTGACCCGCGAGATCCGCCAGACCCGCGAAAGTGTCGGCCTGCTCGACGCCTCCACCCTTGGCAAGATCATCGTCAAGGGCCCCGACGCGGGCCGTTTCCTCGATATGCTCTACACGGGCATGATGAGCACGCTGAAGCCGGGCAAATGCCGCTATGGTCTCATGTGCAACGAGAACGGGTTCCTGATGGATGACGGCGTGGTGGTGCGCCTCGACGAGGAGACGTTCCTTTGCCACACCACGACCGGCGGGGCCGAGGCGATCCATGGCCAGATGGAGGACTGGCTGCAATGCGAATGGTGGGACTGGAAGGTTTATACCGCCAATGTCACCGAGCACTATGCCCAGGTCGCCGTGGCCGGTCCCAAGGCGCGTGCGCTCTTGCAAAAGCTGAGCAATGACGATCTGAGCGCCGAGGCGCTGCCCTTCATGGGCTGGACAGAGGTGGTCGTCGCGGGGGTGCGGGCGCGGATCTATCGCATCTCCTTCACCGGCGAGCTGTCGTTTGAGTTGGCCGTGCCGGCAAGCCGGGGCCGCGCGCTTTGGGAGGCGCTGATGGCGGCGGGGGAAGAATTCGGCGTGATGCCCTATGGCACCGAAGCGATGCATGTGATGCGCGCCGAAAAGGGTTTCATCATGATCGGGGACGAGACCGACGGCACGGTGATCCCGCAGGATCTTGGGCTCGACTGGGCAATCTCGAAGAAGAAAGAGGATTATATCGGCAAGCGCGCGCAAGAACGCTCGCATATGGCCGATCCGAACCGCTGGAAGCTGGTGGGGCTGGAAACGCTCGGCGGCGAGGTGCTGCCCGATGGGGCCTATGCCACGGCACCGGGCCACAACGCCAATGGCCAGCGCAACACCCAAGGCCGCGTGACCTCGAGCTACCATTCGCCCACGCTCGGGCGGGGCATCGCCATGGGGCTGGTGCGGCACGGGCCGGACCGGATGGGCGAGGTGCTGGAGTTTCCGACGCTTGACGGGGGAATCCTCAAGGCGAGGATCGTCGATCCCATCTTCTACGACAAGGACGGGGAGAAGCAGAATGTCTGAGGCAGTGACCCCCCTGAACGGGGCCGACTTCGAAGGGCTCGCCACGATTAAAGATGCGGGCCTTTCCGGCATGATCACGCTGCGCGGCGATCTGGCGTCGAAAGAGGTGAAAGCGGCGGTGAAAAAGGCCGTGGGCCTTGGCATCCCCTTGCAGCGTCAGGCGCTGAGCGGGCAGGGCACTGCCGTGCTCTGGATGTCGCCGGACGAGCTTTTGTTGTTGTGCGCCTATGACGAGGTGGCGCAGAAGATTGCGGCGCTTGAAAAGGCGCTCGAAGGGCAGCATTTCCTGGCCGTCAACGTATCGGATGCGCGCACGGTGCTGCGCATCTCGGGCACGGGCGCGCGGGAAACCCTGGCCAAGCTCTGCCCGGTGGACCTCTCGCCGGGGGCCTTCACCCCCGGCATGGTACGCCGCACGCGCATGGCGCAGATCCCTGCGGCGTTCTGGCTTGACGATAGCGGCGTGTTTTACCTGATCTGCTTCCGCTCCGTGGCCGATTATGCCTTCGGTGCGCTCAAGGACGCGGCGTTGCCGGGGGGCGAGGTGGGCGTCTACGGCTGACGAAATCCCGACAGAAAAACTCTGCCCCGCAGGGTTGACGTTCCGCGCCCCCCCGCTCCATGTATGAGCACAGCTTTCAACGCAGACGAACAGGGGGAACCCATGTCCTTTGAACTTCCCGACCTTCCTTATGCCCATGACGCGCTTGCTGCTCATGGCATGTCGAAAGAGACGCTCGAATATCACCACGACATCCACCACAAGGCCTATGTGGACAATGGCAACAAGCTGATTGCCGGGACCGAATGGGAGGGCAAACCGCTCGAAGAGATCGTGCGCGGCACCTATCAGGCGGGCGCGGTGGCGCAGTCGGGTATTTTCAACAACGCCTCGCAGCACTGGAACCACGCGCAGTTCTGGGAAATGATGGCGCCGGGCGGCACCGCAATGCCGGGCGTGCTGGAAAAGGCCATCACCGAGAGCTTTGGCACGCTCGACAAGTTCAAGGACGATTTCGCCGCCGCCGGGGCCGGTCAGTTCGGCTCTGGCTGGGCCTGGCTGGTGAAGGACAGCGATGGCAGCCTCAAGGTCACCAAGACCGAGAACGGCGTCAACCCGCTCTGCTTTGGCCAGACCGCCTTGCTCGGGTGCGACGTGTGGGAACATTCCTACTACATCGACTTCCGCAACAAGCGTCCCGCCTACCTCACCAACTTCCTCGACAACCTGGTGAACTGGGAAAACGTCGCCAGCCGGATGTAATCCCTTCCGGCACAAGCTGCACGGCCTCGCCCCCCCCCGCGCCCTTGGCACGGGGGGTTTTCGTTGCCATGTTTGATCCGCATCAACGCGCATGCGGCGGCACATGCGCGATGGTGACGGGCGGGCAAGACCGCACAGGAAGGGAGATGCGCAGATGAGCAAACTTTCGAATGGCACCTGGGTTCTGGTGGCGGATGGGGACAAGGCACTGTTTCTTGAAAATGTCACCGATGCGCAGGCGCCGAATCTGGTGGTGCGCCGTGTCGAGGAGCAGGACAACCCCGCAAACCGCGATCAGCAAAGCGACCGGCCCGGACGCATGCCCGATGTCGGACCGGGGCAGCGATCGGGCATGGAAGAGGCCGACTGGCACCGGCTTGGAAAAGAACGATTCGCTGCCGAAATGGCCGATATCCTCTACCGGTTGGCACATCGCGGAGCGTTTGACAGGCTGGTGCTGGTGGCCCCGCCCCGCACCCTCGGGGCGCTGCGCGAACATCTGCACAAGGAAGTGGCACAGCGCGTCGTGGCCGAGATCGGCAAGGACCTGACCAACCACCCCGGCGACAAGCTCGAGAAGGTGCTGCTGGCGGAGCTGGCCGGAACCTAGGATCCTGACCACAGTGGCCCTCGGGTGTGCCGCGCCATGGACAAGCGGGCGGCGGCGCGCTAGAGCACGCGGGCAGCATCAGGGGAGAAATCTTGCCATGAAAGTCGCCGTTCTCGTCTTTCCCGGCTCCAATTGCGACCGCGACCTCAAGGTGGCGTTCGAGCGCGCCGGCGCGCAGGTCAGCATGGTCTGGCACAAGGACACCGCGCTGCCCGATGGCACGGATCTTGTCGGCGTGCCGGGGGGGTTCTCCTATGGCGATTACCTGCGCTGCGGTGCCATTGCCGCCAATTCGCCGATCTGTCGCGCCGTGGTGGGCCATGCCGAACGGGGCGGGTATGTTCTGGGCGTCTGCAACGGGTTCCAGATCCTGACCGAGACGGGGCTTCTGCCTGGGGCGCTGTTGCGCAATGCAGGGCTGAAATATGTGTGCAAGCCGGTCGATCTGCGCGTGAGCACGACCGACAGCGCCTTTACCCGCGGCTACAAGCCGGGCAGTTCCATTACCGTGCCGATCGCGCATCATGACGGCAATTACTTTGCCGATGCCGCGACGCTTGACCGGCTCGAGGGTGAGGATCGCGTGGCCTTCACCTATGTCGAGAACCCCAACGGCTCGACGCGTGACATCGCGGGTGTGCTTTCGGCAAACCGCCGCGTTCTGGGCATGATGCCCCATCCCGAGCGTATGGCCGAGCCCGAACACGGCGGCACCGACGGGGCGGCCATGTTCGCCGGGCTTGTGGATGCGCTGGCGCACGCCTGAGAGCTTGAGGGCGGGCCGCACGCGGCCTAGACTGAGGGGATGAGCCTGCCCACGCTTTCCCAACCGGCCTCGCGCCTGCGCACGATCCCTTGGCGTGCGCGGCTTGTGCTGGCGGCGCTCTTCATCATCGCCGTGATCGTGGTGGTGGCGACGCATCGGCTGCTGACCGAACGCTTTACCGAAACGACCCGCAACCGGGCCGAGCTTCGACTTGTGCTCTACAGCGGCAACCTGATGTCGGAACTGCGACAGAACGCCATCGTGCCGCAGCTTCTGGCGCGCGATCCCGCGCTCATTTCCGCGCTCAACACGCAGGATTACGCCCAGTCCACGCAGCGGCTGATTTCCTTTGTCGAGGAGATCGGTGCCGCCTCGCTGACGCTGCTGGACAAGAACGGCCGTGCCGTGGCCGTGACCGAGCGCACGCGGCTGGGCGAAAACCACCGGCAGGCCCCGTATTTTGTCGATGCGATCCGGTCGCGCGATACTGTGTTCAAGGTGTTGCGGCAGGAGGCGGGGCAGTATCACTTCACCTATTCGCGCCGGATCGAGACACCGACCGGCGTGCTGGGCGTGATCGTGGTCGAGGTGGATCTGCGCAAGTTCGAGCGCGCCTGGTCGGGCATTTCCGACGCCGTCATGGTCACCGACAGCGAGGGCACGATCATTCTTTCGACCGAGCCGCGCTGGCGTGGGCTGACCGAGGCCGAGGCGCTGCACCGGGAGCCTGCCCGCAGTGCGATAGAGCGCGCGATCCGCGCCACGTCGGACTGGACGGCGCTGCCCGCCGACGCCTATCTGCGCGGCCAGGCGGTGATGCGGGTCGAGGGGCGGGTGGCGTTTCGCGGCTGGCGCATCGCCAGTTTCACCACCTATGCCGCGGTGCGCGACAAGGTGAACGGCTATATCGCGCTCGAAATCATGGGCTTTGCGATTCTCATGGCGCTGGCCTTCTATTTCCTCAATCGGCGGGCGACCTCGCGCATGGTGCTGTTTCAGCGCGAGTCGGCGGAGCTTCGCGCATTGAACGCGCGTTTGCAGCGGGAAATCGCCGAGCGCAGGCGCGTGCAGGAGAACCTTGCGCAGGCCGAACAGACGCTTCAGCAAAGTTCCAAGCTGGCGGTTTTGGGAGAGATGTCCGCCGCGGTCAGCCACGAGCTCAACCAGCCGCTCGCGGCGATGAAAACCTATCTCGCGGGGGCGCGAATGCTGCTCGACCGCAACCGCCCCGACGAGGCGCTGACCTCGTTCCAGCGCATCGACGACCTGATCGAGCGGATGGGCGCGATCACCCGGCAACTGAAATCCTATGCCCGCCAGTCCGGCGAGCGCTTTACGCCTGTAAATCTTGGCGATGCGCTGTCGTCGGCACTGGCGTTGATGGAGCCGCAACTGCGCAACCGAAAGGTTCAGATCACCCGCACGCTGCCGTCGGAACCGGTCATCGTGATGGGCGATCGGCTGCGCATCGAACAGGTGATCGTCAACCTTCTGCGCAACGCGATGGACGCCACCGAACAGACCCCCGAGGCCGCCATCGAGCTTTTGCTTGCGGCAGGCGAGACGGCCCTTCTGACGGTGCG
Source organism: Roseovarius autotrophicus (assembly GCF_018069895.1). Classification (GTDB taxonomy): domain Bacteria; phylum Pseudomonadota; class Alphaproteobacteria; order Rhodobacterales; family Rhodobacteraceae; genus Roseovarius; species Roseovarius autotrophicus. The sequence goes on from NZ_JAGQDH010000009.1 coordinate 129,487, forward strand.
TGACAACGGCCACGGGATCACCGACCTGGAAAAGCTGTTCGAGCCGTTCTACACCACCAAGCTGCCCGGCGACGGGGTCGGGCTGGGGCTTGCCATTTCCTCGGGGATCGTCAACGACCTTGGCGGGCGCCTCACGGCGCGCAACGCCGAGGGCGGGGGGGCTGTATTCGAGGTCCAGCTTCCCATATTGCCCGAAGAAACCAAAGCTGCGGAGTGACATGACATGCCGTCTGCCATGAAAATCGCCATCGTCGATGACGAGCGCGACATGCGCCAGTCGATCAGCCAGTGGCTGGCGCTGTCGGGCTACGATACCGAAACCTTCGCCAGCGCCGAGGAGGCGCTCAAACGCCTTGGCCCGGATTACCCCGGTATCGTCGTGACCGACATCCGGATGCCCGGCATGGACGGGATGCAGTTCCTGCGCAAGCTGATGGGCAGCGATTCAACCCTGCCGGTGATCATGATCACCGGGCACGGGGATGTGCCCATGGCGGTCGAGGCGATGCGCCTTGGTGCCTTCGATTTCCTGGAGAAACCCTTCAACCCCGACCGCATGACGCAACTGGCCAAGAAGGCCACGCAGCGCCGCCGCATGGTGCTTGACGCGCGTGCGCTGCGGCGTGACCTCTCGGATGGCGGCTCGTTGATGAAAAAGCTCATTGGCACAAGTGCCGCTATGGACAGGCTGCGCGAGGATATTCTCGATCTCGGACAGGCGGACGGCCATGTGCTGATCGAAGGCGAGACCGGCACCGGCAAGACCCTCGTGGCGCACGCGCTGCACGCGGTCGGCGCGCGCGCGGGCAAGCGGTTTGTCACCATCTCCTGCGCCGCGCTCGAGGAAAGCGCGCTTACCCGCCGCCTGTTCGGCCCGGTCCTGCCCGATGACCCGCACCTTCCCGCTGTCGAGGAGGCGCGCGGCGGCACGCTGGTGCTTGAGGATATCGAGTCGCTTTCCGAGGGCGTGCAGGCCCGCCTCCTGACCTTCGTCGATGAGGAGGGAATGCCCCCCGAGACCCGCATCGTCGCCATTTCCAACATGCAGGACGAGGGCCATACCTGCGAGGATGCGCTGCGACCCGACCTGTTCTATCGCCTTGCCAGCCTGCGCATCACCGTGCCGCCCCTGCGCGCGCGCGGCGAGGATATCCTGACGCTCTTCACCCGCTTCACCGAACAGTTCGCCGAGGATTACGGCTGTGAGGCGCCTCAGGTCAGCGCACAGGAGGCCACGCAACTTTTGCAGGCACCCTGGCCCGGCAATGTCCGCCAGCTTTTCAATATTGCCGAACGCGCGGTGTTGCAGGCGCGACGCGAAACCGGCACGCTCACCTCGCTTCTGATGTCTGATCACGCCGACATGCAGCCAGTGATGACCACCGAGGGCAAGCCGCTCAAGGAATATGTCGAGGCGTTCGAGCGGATGCTGATCGACAATACCATGCGCCGCCACAAGGGCAGTATCGCAGCGGTGATGGACGAATTGTGCCTGCCGCGCCGAACGCTGAACGAGAAGATGGCTAAATATGGGCTTACGCGGTCGGACTACCTTGGCTGACGGCTGCCGAAATTTCTCCATTGTGTTTTGCCTGTCCGAGGCTTTAGGGTGACAGAACGGCGGGATGCGCGTGACAACGTGCAACCGCCGCGAGAGATTCGCTGTTTCAGGCCCCCGCGGGATTGCATGACAAAGGCAATCCGCAGGACTGAGCAGACCGATTGGCCCCCGTCACGGGGACCGCACGTTTGCCCGTTTCCGCGCCACTGCGCGCGCCGGGTGCCGAATTGGCCCCAAGGGGTCGGAGTAGTAGAACCGCGATGACGCGCGCGACAGGATCGAGAGTGACAGCAGGGGCGCAACGCGCCCCTTGCGTGCGCGCCGCAAGCATCGCCCCTGACAGACACTTGCCGCACCGCTCCGCGCCCCCAGGGCGCAGGGATGTGCCGCCGTGCAATTGGAACACATGCCCAAGAAAATGCTTATTGATGCCACCCACGCGGAGGAAACCCGCGTCGTGGTGGTGGATGGAAACAAGGTCGAGGAATTCGACTTTGAATCGGAGAACAAGCGCCAGCTAGCCGGCAACATCTATCTTGCCAAGGTTACCCGCGTCGAGCCGTCGCTTCAGGCGGCCTTTGTGGAATATGGCGGCAATCGCCACGGTTTTCTCGCCTTCTCGGAGATCCACCCGGATTACTATCAGATCCCCGTGGCCGACCGCGAGGCGCTGATGGCCGAGGAAGAGGCGCTTGCCCGCGCACAGGAGGAAGAGGACGAGCGGCCCAAGGGCAAGCGTTCGGTCACGCGCGGGCGCTCGCGCTCGCGTTCCAGCGCCGAAAAGACCAAGACGCAGGATGCGGTGACCAGCGCGGAAATCTCCGGGATGGAAACCATCGACCTCGATAATGGCGAGACCGGCGACCCGGCGACGGATGTGATCCCAGAGGCGACGTCGCCGATGGAACGCGTGGTCGAGACCCCGGTGGAAGAGCCGGTGGACGACACCCCCGCACCCGAGGCCGCCGCACCCGAGGCGGACGAGGACGCCCCGGCCGAGTCCGACCCCGCCGACGAGGATACCCGCGACCACGCCGCCCAGGATGACAGCATCGAATCTGTCGCCGATGAGGACGACAGCGACGATATCCGCCCCGTCCGCAAGCCCCGCGCGCGTCGCTACAAGATCCAGGAGGTCATCAAGGTCCGCCAGATCATGCTGGTGCAGGTCGTCAAGGAAGAACGTGGCAACAAGGGCGCGGCGCTGACCACCTATCTCTCGCTTGCGGGCCGTTACTGCGTACTGATGCCCAATACCGCGCGTGGCGGTGGCATTTCCCGCAAGATCACCAACGCCGCCGACCGCAAGAAGCTCAAGGAAATCGCCGCCGAGATCGACGTGCCGCGCGGCGCGGGCCTCATCGTGCGCACCGCCGGTGCGCAGCGCACCAAGGCCGAGATCAAGCGCGATTACGAGTATCTCCAGCGGCTCTGGGAACAGATCCGGGAACTCACGCTGAAATCCATCGCACCGGCCAAGATCTACGAAGAGGGCGACCTCATCAAACGTTCGATCCGCGACCTCTACAACCGCGATATCGACGAGGTTCTTGTCGAGGGCGAGCGCGGCTATCGCATCGCCAAGGACTTCATGAAGATGATCATGCCGTCCCACGCAAAGAACGTGAAACATTACGTGGACCCGATGCCGCTTTTTGCCCGCCACCAGGTCGAAAGCTATCTCAGCGGCATGTTCAACCCCACGGTGCAACTGCCCTCGGGCGGCTATATCGTGATCGGCGTGACCGAGGCGCTTGTGGCCATCGACGTCAACTCGGGCCGCGCCACCAAGGAAGGCTCGATCGAGGAGACCGCGCTCAAGACCAACCTTGAGGCCGCCGAAGAGGTGGCGCGTCAGTTGCGCCTGCGCGATCTGGCGGGCCTCATCGTGATCGACTTCATCGACATGGACGAACGGCGCAACAACGCCTCGGTGGAAAAACGCCTCAAGGACAAGCTCAAGACCGACCGCGCGCGCATCCAGGTGGGCCGCATCTCTGGTTTCGGCCTCATGGAAATGAGCCGCCAGCGTCTGCGTCCGGGGATGCTGGAGGCCAGCACACAGCCCTGCCCGCATTGCCACGGCACCGGGCTCATCCGCTCCGATGACAGCATGGCGCTCTCGATCCTGCGCCAGATCGAGGAAGAGGGCACGCGCCGCCGCTCGCGCGAGGTTCTGGTGCGCGCGCCCGTTTCCATTGCCAATTTCCTGATCAACCAGAAGCGCGAGCATATCGCCCAGATCGAGATGCGCTATGGCCTGTCGGTGCGCATCGAGGGTGACCCGGCTCTGGTCAGCCCCGATTTCACGCTCGAAAAGTTCAAGACCGCAACGCGCGTCGTGCCTGAACCGGTCACGCAATTCGTTTCGGGCGGTGTCGCGCTGATGGACGAGATCGACAGCGCCAGCGAAATCGAGGAGGAAGACGAGGAGGACGTGGCAGAGGCCGCGCCCGAGACCGGCGAAAACGGGGACAAGCCCAGGAAGAAGCGCCGCCGCTCGCGCAGCCGCAAGCGCAAGCCGCGCGCGAATGGCGAGGCGCAGGACGAGGAGGCACTGGTCGAGGAGGCGCCCGTGGCAGAGGCTTTGCCTGCGAGCGAAGCCGTTGTGGAGGCAGACGCAGCCGTTGTGAAAGCAGAGGCGGTTGTGGAAGCAGAGAATCAGGCCGCGCCCGAGCCGGCCAAGCCCAAATCCCGCTCACGCTCGCGCAAGAAGCCGGTGACGGCGACCGAAGATGCGGCGGCACCCCAGCCCGAGGGCACGCCCGTGACGGACGCGGATCCCGTGGCCGGGACGGAAACGAAGCCCAAGCGCCGGACAGTCTCGCGCCGCAAGAAGACGGAAGAGGCGCAACCGGTCGAGGCCGCACCCGCGCCAGATCCGGAACCTGTCGCTGCACCGGTGACGCAAGAGCCCGTCGTGGCGCTGAGCGAACCCACCCCCGAAGCTGTGGCCGAAGAGCCCGCCCCGCAGCCGGTGGCCGAAGAGGTGCCTGTCGCACCTGCCACCGCCGCAGGACAGGCCGGAGATGATGACTCCAAGCCCAAACGTCGCGGGTGGTGGTCTTTAGGCTGATCCGACAGCGCCCCGGCCCCTTCGGGCCGGGGCGCCTCGTATCAGCCGCCTTTGCGGATCACATAAGTCTGGACCCCGTCCGCCTCTGCCGCGGATACCAGCACATGCCCGCTCTCGGCGCAGAAATGCGGCACGTCGATCACCGCTGCCGGATCATCCGCCTGCATCGCGATCTCGTCTCCTAACCCAAGCGATTTCAGCCGCTTGCGCAGCTTCAGAACAGGGAGCGGACACAACAGCCCGCGCGCGTCAAGGGTCTCTTTCGGGGTCATGCGCCCTGAGATAGCGGCCTTGTTACAGCCTGTCCACAGGGTTGTGACACCGTGCCCCGTGACGTTGCACCCGCAACCGGCTATGTGTGCCCCATGTTCGGAATCGAGATCATCGACGCGGCGCTTATGCCCGCTATGTTCGTGGCGCTTCTGGCGGGGGTGATTTCCTTCCTCAGCCCCTGTGTGCTGCCCATCGTGCCGCCCTATCTGGCCTATATAAGCGGGATCAGCCTCAATGAGCTGTCCGAAAACAGCCATGCGCGCGCCCGCGCCGTCATCCCGGCGCTTTTCTTCGTGCTTGGCCTTTCGACGGTGTTTCTGTTCCTTGGCTTTACGGCCTCGGCGCTCGGGCGGGCCTTCCTGCAATACCAGGACTGGTTCAACACCATTGCAGGCGTCATGGTTATGGCGTTCGGCGCGCATTTCGTCGGGGTTTACCGGATCGGCTTTCTCGACCGTGAGGCGCGGCTTGATGCAGGTGATCGGGGCGGTTCGTCGCTCGGGGCCTATGTGCTGGGGCTGGCCTTTGCCTTCGGCTGGACGCCCTGCATCGGCCCGCAGCTTGGCGCGATCCTGTCGCTTGCCGCGACAGAGGCCAATATCGCGCGCGGCACGACGCTCCTGGCGGTCTATGCCATTGGCCTCGGCGTGCCCTTCCTGCTGGTTGCGGCCTTCCTGCCGCGTCTGACCGGTCTCATGGGCTGGATGAAGCGGCATATGGAACGGATCGAGCGGGTAATGGGGCTGCTTTTGTGGACCATCGGCCTTCTGATGCTGACCGGCGGATTCTCGGCCTTCTCCTTCTGGCTGCTCGAGACCTTCCCGGCGCTCGCCGTGCTCGGCTGAGGCTTCAACTTTCCATCCAGATCGTGACGGGGCCGTCATTGACAAGGCGCACCCGCATGTCGCCCGCAAATTGCCCCGTCTCCACCGGCACGCCAAGCGCAGCGAGCGCGCCTGCAAAATGCTCGTAAAGGCGGCGCCCCTCCTCTGGCGCGGCGGCGGTCGAGAAGCCGGGTCGATTGCCGCGCGAGGTGTCGGCGGCCAGCGTGAACTGGCTCACCACCAGCGCCCCCCCGCCGATATCGAGAACCGAGCGGTTCATCCGTCCTTCCTCGTCGCGGAAGATGCGCAGCCTCGCGACCTTGCCCGCCAGCCGCTCTGCCGCAACCTCGGTATCGCCCTGCATGGCGCAGACAAGGATCATGAGCCCCGCGCCACAGCGCCCGATGCTCTCGCCGTCAACCGTTACCTCGGCCTCGCTTACCCGTTGCAAAAGCGCGCGCATGTCCCCTCCATCCTTGATGCGCATCAAGGCGACGCGCGTCCGGTGACGATAGAGTGACTGCGCAAGCAACGTAAAGGAGGATGCCGCAATGGTTGAAAAATCGCATGTCGCGGGCTTCTGGCCGCAGCTTTCCGAACCGTTTCGCAATTTTGGTGCGCGCGTGGCCGACTGGCTTGCGCCCGCTTCGGACGCTTCTTGCAATGAGTCCGCCTATCGCATCTCGATCGAGCTGCCAGGCGTCGAGGAAAAGGATATTGAGCTGTCCGTTCATGATGGCGTGGTGACGGTCAAGGGCGAGAAATCCGCCAGCCGCGAAGAGAAGGGCGAGACCTGGTTCTTTTCCGAGCGCCAGTATGGCAGTTTCAGCCGCTCCTTCCGCCTGCCCGCCGATGCCGATGGCGACAAGGTCGAGGGGCATCTGAAGGATGGCGTGCTGATTGTCACCATCCCCAAGCGCGAGGGCGAGGTCGCGGGCGGACGCAAGGTCGAGATCCGGCGCGGGTAGGACCGGCGGCCAGCCCGGCGGGGGCGGGTGTCCCCGCGCGGCGCAACGTGTACCGCTAGCCGCGCAGGTCGAGCACCTCTGCAAGCGCCGCCCGCGTGGTGCGGAAGCCGTTGACGGGGTGCGCCGGATCGGGCCAGCCAAAGGAGATGGCGCAAAGGATCAGCCGACGCTCGGGCAGGCCGAAATGCGCCCGGATCATGGGCGCATAGGCCGCCACCGAGGCTTGCGCGATGCTGCCCACGCCCAAAGCGGCCGCCGCCAGCATGAAAGCGGTGACAAAGCCGCCCGTATCCATCGCGCCGTAAGGCCCAAGCGCGGCCTCGGCATGAACAAGGGCCACATGCGGCGCGCCGAACAGGCGGTAATTCTCCATGCTTTGTTCGGCGCGGGCGGCGCGGTCCTCGCGCGCGATGCCCACTGCCTCGTAGAGTTGCAGACCACATTCACGCCGCCGCGCGCCATGCGCGCCCGGATAGCCCTCGGGCCAGGGCAGATCGGGGCGGGGCGTGCCATGAGCCACCTCCGAGAGCAGCGCCTCGCGGAAGCGCGCCGTCTCGGTGCCCTGAGTCACCACCACCTTCCAGGGCTGCGCATTGCACCACGAGGGTGCGCGCCCCGCCGCGCTGACGATGCGCGCGATGGTATCCTGGGGCACCGGGTCGGGGCGAAAGGCGCGGCAGGAATGGCGGGCGGAAAGAAGATGCTCCAACCCTTCGATTTCGCTTGTCATCAGAAGCCTCCCTCCATCGCCACCACATAACCGATGGCCCCCGCCACGATCGCGCCGATAAACACGACAAAGGCGATCTTCCACGCCGACCAGGGACGCTCGCCCTGCACGCGGCCCGTGCGCGCGTTGACCACGAAACGATAGGTCTCGCCCCGGTATCTGTAGGCGGCAAGCCAGACGGGCAGCAGCACATGCTTGAATGTGACCGCGCGCACGGCGGTGTCAATGGCATGAATGCGTTGCCGGTCGCCGCCGATGTCAAAGCGCACGTCGCGCGCGATCACCGCGTCCATATGGGCGCGTGCCTCGGCAAAGCCCGTCTCGAGATCGACATTGTAGCCCTCGGCGCGAAAGCCTGCGAGATATTCGGGCGCATACGGCTCCAGCGCCGAAAGATCCCACGGCTCCAGCGCATCCGTAAAGCGTTTGGGCAAGGAGGTCGAGGCCAGCACCAGCACATCGTCGAAGAACCGCGCCACGCGCCCCGAGACGGCGCGCCAGCGCACCCTGGCCACCTGCACCTGTCGGCGCTTGCCGTTCTGGATCACCGTCTGCGTCTGGTAATGGACCGTGCCGCGCTCGCCGCGATACTGGCTGTCGGTCTGCGCGTCAAACGTCCAGTAGGGCACATAGATGCCCTGCATCCTGCGCCCCTTGCGGGCATAGTCCTGCAACCCCGAGGGCGCGAACCAGAGCCGGCCCAGCCAGTCGGTCATCGCGCGACGCGCGGCGAATTCGTCAAGGGCAAAGGGCAGCAGCGCGCGCGGCTTGATATGCCGGTGCAACCCGGTATCGGTCATCACCGGCGAGGCGCAGAACGGGCATTCGGTGGCATGGATGTCGGACCCAAGCTCGACCTGCGCGCCGCAGTTGGTGCAGGTCACCACCCGCGTCTCCTCGATTTCCTGAGCGGGAAGCTGGTCGCGCAGCGCGGCGGCAAAATCAAGCTCGCGGATGCCGCCCTGCCAGAGGCCAGCGTTGCCGATCTCGGCCACATCGCCGCAATGATCGCAGACCAGCCGCCCGCTACCCGGATCGTAACGGTAATCCGCCCCGCAGCTTGCGCAGGGAAAGCGGTGCTCGGCGGGGGCCGTGGTCAGGCTCATGAGGTCTTGCACGATCGCTCAGGCGGCGGGGGGAGGGGGCGGGGGCAGGACGGTGAAAAGCTGTGCCAGTTCCGTCACATCCTCGGCGCGCTTCCAGCCGTCCTGACCGGCGGTCCAGACATGGCTGTCGCGGGTGAGCTTGCCCTCTGTCACCATACGCCCGAGACCGGCCTTGGAATAGGGGCCGTGGGTCTGTCCGTTCTCGGCGATGTGCCAGACATGCTCGACCGGCGGCGGGGGCGGGGGTGGTGCGGCGGGGGGGGGGGGGGGGGGCGCCCCCCCCCCCCCCCCGCCCCCCCCCCCCCCCGCCCCGCCGATGGCACCGCCCGCACCGACGCCCACATGGCTGAAATCGCTTGCGGCCACCACAAAAACCGACTGCGCGGCGTGACCATCGCCGCCGTCGATGTTCACCCGCGTGTCGGCGCCTATATCC